>NZ_AUBW01000007.1 GCF_000429445.1 Algoriphagus terrigena DSM 22685 | reverse complement strand
TCGCCGATGCCAACTATGAGGTGAGCAAAGCCTGGCAGGTGCGGGAAAACTTCAAGGAGTTGTTCAGTGTAGGAAAGCTTTTCGCCAGACTGTTGTTTAACCGATGGAGTACCGATGCGACTCAAAGAAAAATCAAAGAAATAGACAAGGTCGTAGAGATGTTTAACAGGCATGTTTCCGGAGTGGTCAATGCATTACTCACCAACCTAAACAATGCAATGGCCGAACGCCTAAACGGTAAAATACAGGAACTCAAAACAGTGGGAAAAGGCTATCGAACATTCGCCAACTTTAGAAGCGCTATTTTATTCTTCCATGGAGGCCTAAACTTATATCCTCACTAACTTAAGGGTAGAACCAAAAAAATATGTAAATAGATTTTTTGGAATAATATATCTCTATACCGACATATCCTTTTCAATTTCTTAAGTCGATTCTCTTGTAAAAGTGAGCGGAGTTGGGAGGTTCTAAACTCCTTTGGATATACCGTATTAAACAGGTAACGCCAAAGGTAAGTCGGTTTGGGGAGGCAAATTCGAGAGAATTTGTGTCACAAAAACACAAATTGCAAGGAACACGTAAACAAATTTGAGGCTACAGGTTTCAACAATTCCATGGTAGCTTCAATTAAGTGTGTAAGTACGGAAAAGTTATTCTGGAATTTTCCGGCCCCCTCAAAGGCCTGGGAAAATTACGGAGATAACTTTTTTCCATTGGTTTATCTGCTAAGCCCTTCGTCAAGGTTCTTTTTCTTTTTGCGGTCCCGGGCTAGATTCCCAGAAGGCGAAAGATTCCCAAGCAGCTCACCAAGGCCAGCAAGGGCATCAGAAGTGTGAGATAGAAGAGTAGAAGTATCGTTCGCGTCATGCGTTGACTCTTGATCAACAGTCGGATGCTGTGTTTGATCGATTCCAATTCCTGCTGTTGTTGCTGCGAGATTTGGTGTAAGCTCGTTCCCATTGCGTCTTGACTCTTGTTCAGAGAGTGGGTTTTTTGGATGATCTCGTTCAGTTGGGTCAATAGAAAGTGGATCTGATTTTTGCTCTGTGCCTGTAGATCCTCCGAAGATTGATTTTGTTCGATGGTTTGCCGCACTAATTTCTTGGCAGTCTCTAGCTTGCTCATAATTGATTGATTTTTCGATGTTTGACCATTTGAACTGGTTTCCTAGGGCTTGGCCTTTGGCTTTGAAATCCTTACTCAGATAGGTGATGCCAGACACCCGGCCAGTACTGGCTTGGTTGAAAAGGAGGTGGATTCCTTTCTTCTCCAAGTTTTGGATCAAGTCAGCGAGATTTGCAGAGCACTTAAGCTCTTGAGTCACTTTTTCCTGCATCAGCATTCGCTGCGAAGCATTGCCTGTTCGGATCACCATTTCCAGTTCGTCCTTGTTTGGTGCTTTTAGCTTCGCTTTCAGACTATCCTCGACGATTGTCAATCCGTGTTTCTTTTCCAGTTCCCTGACGATTTCCTCGCTGCGCTTGAAGTTGTTGCTGTCGCTGACAACAGTCCCGTCGAAGCGATTTCTGAGACAAAGAATATGACAATGTGGGTGGGAGGAATCGTGATGTCGGAATATGAAGTAGGCATTGTTGTCAAAGCCCATTTTTCCCATATACTCCTGTGCTATTTCTAGCATCTTTTGATTGGAGATAGTTTCACCGGTGGCGAAATTCAAACTGGTATGGTAGGTATTTCGCTTAAGCCGGGGATTCAAGTCTCTAAGGATGGAAAGCTCACGTTTGATCAGATCCTGCCTCAGACTCACAAAGTTCGTGTCCAGCAGTTCTGCTCGTAGACTGGGGGCTTGGGAATACATCTTTTTGAGGTTGTAGTTCAACGCACCTAGAAAAGAGGTTCCGATGGATTGCTTAGCGATCATTGATAAGTTTTTTTAAAACGTTGTCCAGCTTGTCGCGAAGAGAGATGAAGGCGTTCAGCTTTTCTGGCGGGACTTCCTTCCCTGAATTGTAGTGCTTTGCGATTTGGTTGATGTTGGTTCCGATCTTCTTGAGCTCCAGATAGGTTTTTAAGTCGATGCTTGGTACTCGCGCTTTCAATAACCTGTTTTTGAAAAGGCAGGATCGAATTACCTCTGTGGAACTGAGATTGGCGTATTCGCCCATCTCGGCCAGTGCCTTGACTTCCCGCTCATTCATCTTGAAGGTGAACTTGATCTCTCTTTTTTCTTTTTGTGGTATTCTTGGTCTTGCCATTTTGGAAAAGGAACAGCGTGAATTTTTGTTTTTCGAGTGGTGCGAGCAAGCGTTTTGGTCTGACCAAAACATGGCTTGCTTCGCAAAGCGACCCGTTATTGTGGATCCTGATTTTTAGCTGCACTGTGCTTCTTTTGAAGTCATCAATCGGAGCTTACAGCAAAAAGAAAAAGACGCCAGTTTGTGGTCAATATCAGTTATCAACTTCTTCCTTGGGTTTGGAACACGGAAAAACTCCCAATAAAATGTTGATTTGTTGACTTTACGGTCTAGTGATCTGAAATACAGAGTTATATGAGGTAAACATTTGGTCAACTTTCGAGTCAACATTCCTAGTGGTATGTTGATCGCCAGTCAACATTTGTTTCAATTGTTTACCAAATGTTGACTGAATGTTGACTTTGTAATTGATTTATATTCAGACGTATAGGTCAATTAGTCAACATTCCAGAGAAAATCCGCTCTAATTCCTGTTGAAGGATTTTGTAATACCTTCCTTTCTCTTCTTTTTCGTAGATGCTGCCCGTTGAGTCGTACTGGTAAGCGGTGAAGTTGGAGGAGTTGGGATACTGCTTCAGCTTCCATACTTCTTCCAGGATTTTTCGGACGTAAGATCGAGAGACAGAGAAGCCGGATCTTTCCAATAATTTCTTTGCATGGGTATTGGTCAGGCAAAATTCAGACAGCTCACGACTTTCCATGATTTCCTTGATAGTCTCGAAAAGCTCAAGCTCCACCTTGTTTACTGAATAGGATTTCACCCTCCGAAGTGCAGGTGTATAGATCTGCTCGGGAGTAAACCACATCCTGGAACTCTTGGCCGTCGCAAGCTTTCGGTGAAGCAAGTAGTGGAGTAGGTGGGGAAGCTCAGCTTCCAGCTTGTAAAGAAAATCGGGATCCAGCTTTTCCAACGTGGGAACCTTTCTCACCCAATATCTGGTCTCTTGAACTCCGATGACCATGAAATTATCCTCGTTGTTTGAGCACAGGATGATCTTGCCAAAAAACTCTACCTCAAATCGGTCTTTACCCTTCGCTTCGGCTTTATAAGATTTGGCAGTACTCAGATTTTTGATTTTCTCGCTGTCTTCCTTTCTGTCCAGCAACACTTCGTCTATTGCGATGATCAGCTTGGATACCCAATCAGAATTGAAATTGCTTCTGAAATCCGAGTTGGTGTTGAAGGTCATGTTATTGCCATAGATGGCCTTCAATAGATTCAAAAAGGTGGTTTTCCCTGTGTTTCCCTCACTGCTGACCAGACAAAGTACCGGAAGACGCTGACTGGGTTTGGTGAAGAGCAGTTGAAGATAGTCTAGTCCTATCTCGTACTGATCACCAAAAATATGCTTCACGAAGCGCAGAATGTTGGGGCATTCTCCAGGCTCTGGGCAAACGGTGATGGGTTCGTAAAGATTGTAGAAGCCTTGATAGTTGCGCTGGTAGTCCAGATGTTCCGGTATGGTACAAAATCCGTTGTACCGTTCCATCCCTTTCACCACATCCCGCCAATTGGCAAAGTCCTGCTTGATGGTGTCCAGGTTCCAGGAAATCATCATTTCTTCATCCTTGCCGCTCATCATGGGTTTCTTCACTCGCTTAAAAAGAGACGTCCCAACTCGGATGTATTTGTCTGTAGCGCTGTTCATACCTTATATCTTTTGGCAGGTCGATGCTTTTGGTTCAAGAGCACATCATGTGCTTCCTGCTCAATTTCATCCTTTGTCTTAAAGGCAGCTTTCCTTAGCCAGTCGATTAGGTCTCCCTTGAAAAAATAGAGGTGTCTTCCCCTCTTGGAAAATGGGATTTCTTTTTTGGAAGTCTTTGCATAGATCGAATAGACGCTCAGGTTAAGCAGTTCGGCCGCCTCCCTAACGTTCAAGATTATCTTGGATTCCTCTACATCACGAGAGTCTTCTTTTAAATTTTGGATTTCATCTAGCCTATTGAATATTTCATCTAGTCGACTATTTAAGACTTCAAATGGATTGTCTGATTTCATGACATTGTTGTTTTGGTTGTTGGAATTTAGAAAAATGTTCAGCAGTAAAACAAGCCTACAAAACTGCTTATTGAATTGGTTGTATCAAGTTGGATTTGGTTAAAAAATACAGTTTTCAAAACTGATCATATATGTTTATATCTATATATGTGGATATATTGTGTCCATTATTCATTAGATTAGTAAGATTCATTAATATCAGAAAATCAGCACATTATAGCTTAGCTTATAAAGCTGTTTTTTGTTAACATTTGACAAGTCTTGTGTTTTTTAAAGTTAAATATAGATATAGTTATATATTATTTAAATAATCCAATTTATGAAGGTTGTTTGCTTTAAAACGTATTTTAAATAATAATGTTTGTTATTTATAAATGGGTATATATCTGAATATGTGTATATATTTATATACGCTCAATGGGAGGAATTACTCTGAAAAATAGACGCAAAAAAATTTTATTTTTTTTGTGTTAGCCAAAAATCAATGACAAATACTGGATAGGTTTTGGGCTCCAACCCATAAAAATAATTATTCGTAATGATATTGAATTAGTTAGTACAGCTTTATTTTGTCGGCAGATTCTATCTTTTTCTCATTGGTGATTTTGGTGTAGATCTCTGTCGTTTTGAGTTGGCTATGGCCGAGATTGCCTGAGATCACATAGATATCCGTGCCACCAGCCAACTGTAACGTAGCATAGGTGTGACGAAAGCAGTGAAACGTGACATTTTTTAGAATACCGGCACTGAGAACCCAGCTTTTCAAAATCGTATTGTTGGTGGCCGAATACTTCAAGTTTGGAAAAACGCGTTCAGATTGAAGCTGTCTTTCTCCCAAAATCCCCCTCGCCTGACTGGAAATCGGCAAATACTCCGATCTGCCGGTCTTCTTCTGGCGATACTTTAGCAATGAAATGTTGGATTGGTCCGTTTCTTCGATTTCACTCCAGGTCAGTTTCTCGATATCAGACCATCGAAGTCCGGTGAGACAGGAAAAAAGAGCCGCAATCCGCAAAGCGGGTAGTGCAGGACATGGGGTTTGGTAGAGCTTCTTTACTTCAGCTTGGGTAAGGTAGACCCGAGTGCTGCCTTCCGCTCTTATATTGCTGATCGCAATACAAGGGTCTGCCGTAATAAGCCGCTCTTTAATCGCATCTTTCAGGGCAGCCCTAAGTTTGGCAAAGTAGCTGAGTTGGGTATTTGCTGACAGCCTATGGTTTCTCCCGATGGATTTTGTTCTTGAGAGATATTCTTTAAAACCCTGGCAAAATTCTGGGGTAACATCCGCGAATGTGCAGGTTCCCCCAGTATAAATATTCAGGTGCTCGAATGCGCTTTGCCAATTCCCCCGGTTTCCATCGGAAGTGGAATGGGCTCTTCCTTTTTCGACAAAGTACTGTAGGAAATTCCGTTTTTGGTTGAATTTGTCATAAAACCCAAAGTTGCTGTTTAGGAATTCGATTTCCTTTTGGTTTCGTATACTTTCGGCCTTTAAGAGGCAGATCCGGTTGAACTCCTTTTCAGTATGGGTTTTCGGGTTGGCGAAAATATGCAACCCCAGATAGTCCCTTCTTTTTTTCTGCCCTGATTGGGGATCTACGATAGGAGGATAGAAGTCCAAGTACAAGCTGACTTTGTTGTTTTCCAGAGGACGCTTCCTTAATGTGACTTTGATCGCTTTCATAGAATAGTGGCTATTGGTTCAAAAATGTCTCTAGCTCAGATTTCCTGAAAATCCTCTTTCTTCCGATACTTTTTGCGCTCAACGAGTCTTTGCTGACCAATCGCCAAAGCGTCGTTCGGCTGATCCCCATAAACACGCAGGTCTCCTTCACATTTAAGTAGTCCTTTTGGCTGGCGTTGACCCAGGCTTGGTTCAAGGTGGTTGCGGTCTCAGTATTGCTTTGCTGGATTTTCTCTTCTTTCATCCGCAGTTTATAAGCCCTCTTCGAGCAGTTATCGCCGCAATACTTGGTTACAGTGGTCTTTGCCGTAAACGAACCTCCGCAAAACTGGCATATCCGGGTTATTCTGATGTTCGAACTCATAGCTGTATTAATCGGTCAGTTTGTTTCTGGTTGTTTCCCACTGTTTCCAGTTGTTTCTGGTTGTTTCCCATTGTTTCATAATCTCCCCCAATTTAGCAAAAAATTTGTACCGCCAAAAAACGGTACAAATACGGTACAAATATTCTGTAAATTTTCAGAATTGATGAAAAACAATCAAAAATGAAAAACCCTCTAATTTGTTCAATTAGAGGGTTTTATTTGTGTTTACTTAGAGTAATTTAGAACTGTTTATACCGTTTTACTTCCCGATGCAAAAATTCCTAAAGATGTTCTCCAGCAAGTCATCTGTGGTTATCTCACCTGTGATGGTGCCAAGGAAGTGAAGAGATCTGCGAATATCCATTGCAACAAAATCATTGGTGACCTGATTGTCCAAACCAGCAAGGATGTCCAACAAGGACTCGCGGGTTTTGACCAGTGAATCGTAGTGGCGGACGTTGGTCACAACCGTATTTCCTGTTCGGAATTTGTCCAGATTGACCAGCGCGAGGATCTTGGCTTTGAGTCCTTCCAGGTTCTCTTTTTTTCCCGCAGAGATGAAGATCGTGTCGGGATGTTGCTTGGTTAACTCATTTACCAACTCTGAATTAGCCTTGTCGACCTTATTTGCAACTTTCAGGAAAGGCACTCCCTGATTTTCCAATTTGTTGATCTCCCGGTTGATCTCCACCAGGTCGGTATCTCCCAGATCAAAAAGGTACAGAATCAGCGAAGCGGTCTTCATCTTCTCCTGAGTTCGGCTGACGCCGATGGCCTCGATGGTGTCGGTGGTTTCCCGCAGTCCGGCTGTGTCGATGAATCGAAAGATCACCCCGCCGATATTGATTTCATCCTCGATGAAATCTCGCGTCGTACCGGCAATCTCCGAGACGATGGCTTTTTCTTCATTGAGCAGCGCATTGAGCAGCGTGGATTTCCCCGCGTTTGGTTTGCCTGCTATCACGGTGGGAACGCCGTTTTTGATCACATTTCCCAGATCGAAGCTCAAGATCAATTCCTCTACGACCCGTAGAAGCCGCTCGACGAGCGTCCTTAATTCCTCGCGGCTGGCAAACTCTACATCTTCTTCACCAAAGTCCAACTCCAACTCGATCATGGAAGCAAAATGGATCAACCGGCTTCTAAGCTCTTGTATCTCAGAGCTAAATCCACCGCGCATCTGACTCAAGGCCGCCTGATGGGAGGTTTCGGAATCTGCATGGATCAAATCAGCAACGGCCTCAGCTTGCGCCAGATCGAACTGACCGTTAAGGAAAGCGCGCTGAGTGAATTCTCCGGGCTTTGCCGGGCGCGCTCCTTTGCGGATAAAAAGCTTGATGACCTGATTGACGATATAGGATGAGCCGTGCGTAGAGATTTCTACGACATTTTCCTTGGTAAACGAGGTTGGAGCGATGAAAAGCGAGACCAGGACTTCGTCGATGATCTTTTCTCCATCCCGAATGGTACCAAAGTGAATGGTGTGGGAAGCTTGATTTTCTAAGTTTTTGCCGAAGAAAACAGCATTGGTCAGCGAGATGGCGTCTTTTCCGGAAAGCCGGATCACTGCGATTGCGCCGACACCTTGCGGGGTTGCCAACGCGATGATGGTATCGTTTTGCTCAGAAAGCGAAAAACTCATTGTTTTTGTTTAAATGCTTTGTCGACTAGATCATTCAGTCCCGCCAGGAATTCTTCGGGCTTTCGGTATCCCGGAAGCTGGGCGATGTTTTGGAGTTTGGGTTCGATGACCACAAAATTGGGATAGGAGCGAACTCTCATAGCCGCAGCCATCTGGGCTTCATTGTAGGTTTTGCCCATGAAATCGAAACTCCGTTGGGTGTTTTCAGCATTTAACTTCACGGCATAATAATTAGCCTTGATATGTGCAATGACCTTTGGATCCGTGAAGGTTTCCTTATCCATCTTCTTGCACCAGCCACACCAGTCGGTATAGACGTCGACGAGCAGCATCTTTGGATTGGTTTTATTGGCTTCGATTGCCTCTTCAAATTTCATCCATTCGATCTGATCCTGCGCTTGGACAGAAAAGCTTATCAAAAGCGCGAACGCAAGTGTGACCAGGTGTTTCATTTTCATAATCATTTAGACTCCAAACGGTTGACTTGTTGAAGAAGTTCGTCCCATCCAACTGGGCTTTTTGCTGTGAATCAAAGCACTTATGCCGAAGAAAACCCCGGCAACCAACACCATCATCCCCGCGATCGAACTGTCGATCAGGTAGGCAAGATAGTAACCGAACAGTGCAATCAAAACACCCATCACGGCGGTGAGCTTCAAAAGCGGCATTAGGCTTTTGGTCCATAGAAAAGCCGTAGCAGGCGGCACCACCAAAAGGGCAACTACCAATATCGCGCCAACAGATTCGAAGCTGCTTACCGTGGTGTAAGATACGATACTCATCAATGCAAGGTTGATCCCCTTGGCGGGAATGCCCATCACTGAGCTAAAGTTCTCATCGAAGCTAGTTAGTACCAACTCCTTAAATAACAGGTAGATAAAACCGACGACAAATAGGAAATTCAAGCCTGCCAGCCAAGTGATCCTAGGTCCAAGATTCATCCCGTTTTTCGTGATCCAACTGTCGATCGGCAGGTAAGCGATCTCTCCATACAGCACACATTCCTGATCCAAATCGACTTTGTAAGCGAGTAGATTGATCAGGATAATGCCGATGGCAAAGAGTAGGGTGAAGGTGATCCCGATGGACGCGTCCAGCTGTACCCGGGCTTTTTTGCGTAGCCAGTCGATCATCAGCGTCGCCAAGATTCCCAAAAGTCCAGCCCCGATGATTACTTCGAGGCTTCGTTGACTTCCGGAGACGAAAAAGCCGATGACGATGCCCGGCAAAACTGCATGGGAGATGGCGTCGCCAGTCATGGACATCTTGCGAAGCATCATGAAGACGCCCAGAAACCCACAGGAGATCGCGATCAGTGAACCTGTGAAGATGATCAGAAATGCGTTGCTGTCGAAGGTCATGTTTTAATAGTTAGTATCAAGTAACAAGTATCTGGTATCAAGAGTCAGGAGCCAAGAATCGAGAGCCAAGAATCAAGAATCTCTGTCATGCTGACACTTCGACTTCGCTCAGTGTGACAGGAGTCGAAGCAAAGAATCAAGAGGTAAGAGTAAGGAGAATAAGTTGGTAATCGGGTCATTGCTTGTTTGGTCTTGGGATGGGTTCCTGGTGCGGATCGAGCATGGGATAGTTGAGCCTCTTCTCCAACAAAGCCTCCAGCTCCGGGGTGATCAAATGCTCCAGTTGCTCGGCAGAATCGTGCACGTGATCGGGAGCGATATTCATTGACTCATTGAGGTACAATTCCCAGAGTCTGTGAAGCCTGACGATGCGCATAGCATCCGAAATTCCCGTCTCTGTCAATTTTATAAATGACTGATTATTAGTGATAAAGTTCGCCATTACTAAATCATGAATTGATTGGTTGGTTTCAACTTTTTGGTAGGGGTAGAGCTGATAGATTTCTTCTATATTGAGGCCTGTTTTGCCTTCCTCGTTGGCTTTATAGAGCGCCTTCATCAGGTGATCCCGGTGGGTTTTTCGAAGGTATTTTTTTCGTGCAAAATACCGGAAGATGATCCCGCTTTTCGGAGAGATCAAAAATGAGATCATCGCAAACACCGACAGAAAGACGACTACCCAAGGGCCGGTCGGCATCTTCGGCAGTACGAAGGAGACGTAGGTGCCCAGTATGCCGGAAAGCACGGAGAACAATGCAGCAAGGATCAAAAGCGGATTTAACCGATCGGTCCAGAATCTGGCAGCAGCTCCCGGCGTGATCAGTAGCGCTGCCATCAGCACCACACCGATTGCCTGGATGCCGATGACCACGGCCAAGATCATCAGGACATTGAACAGGAACGAGATGAATTTCATCGGAAAACCGATGGCCTTGCCGTATTCAGGATCGAAGACCATCAATCGGAATTCCTTCAAAAGAAGTGTCAGCACCAGGATGATGACCAGCGAAAGTCCGCCGTACAGCATCAGATCGTTTTCGGAAATCCCGATGGCATTTCCGAAAATGAATGAGTTCAAACCGGCAACTTCCGGATTTCCGGATTTTTGAAGGGCGGTGAGGAGGACAATTCCGAATCCAAAAAAGACGGAAAGGATCGTGGCGATGATGGTATCATCGCTGAGCTTGGTATTGCGTCTCAACCACGAACTCATAAAGGTGGCCGCAGCTCCCGACAGAAATGCTCCGGAAACGATGTAAACCGGGTTTTTTTCTCCCGCCATGATAAAACCCAAACAAATCCCTGGCAGTACCGCGTGGGAAATGGCGTCGCCCAGCAGGGCTTTTTTGTCGAGAAAGGAAAAAGTCCCGACATAGGCCGATCCGACTCCGAGCAGCGTAATGCCCAACACCACCCAAGCAATCGATGGATCCTGAAACGTAAAGAAGTAGAGAAAATCTTCCATGTCAGCCTTTCAATGGGTTGAAATCTTTTTGCCGGATCAGGTCGGTGACCCGTGTGAGCAGGTTGAGTTTGCCGCCGTAGGTTTTGCGGAGCATCTCTTCATTCATCACAATTTCTTTTGGTCCGGAAGCAACCAAATGCAGGTTGAGCATGATCAGCCAATCAAAGAAATTCATCGCGGAGTGGATGTCGTGGTGTACGACAATGACGGTCTTGCCGGCTGCGGTCATTTCCTGAAGCAGCTGAAAGATCGCAGTCTCCGTCGCCATATCGACCCCGGCAAACGGCTCATCCATCAGGTACAGATCCGCTTCCTGTGCCAACGCCCTTGCGATGAAAACCCGCTGCTGCTGGCCGCCGGAAAGTTCTGAGATCTGCCGACCTACAAACCCGCTCATCCCGACTTGCTCCAGACATTTGATGGCGAGGTCCTTTTCCTTTTTTCCCGGACGGCGGAAAAGGCCAAGTTTCCCATACGTTCCCATCATGACCACATCTAAGACGGAAGCGGGGAAATTCCAGTCGACTGATTCCCGCTGGGGCACATAGCTGATCCGGGCGCGGACGTCATTCATCGGTTTGTCAAAAACCTTGACATAGCCAGAGGTAGGAGTGATCAAGCCCATGATAGCCTTGATCAAGGTGGATTTTCCCGCGCCATTTGGGCCCAAGATTCCTACCAAGTTGCCGGCTGGCAAGCTGAGATCCACATTCCACAAAACGGGATTTTGATCATAGCTGACCGTAAGGTCGTGAATCTCAAGAATCGGATTTTCTACTTGTGTGATCATTGCAATAGGTTTTCGTAGATGATTTGCAGGTTGGTGTTGACCATCCCGATATAGGTTCCGGCGGGAGTTCCCTCCGCGTCCAAGCTGTCTGTGAAAAGTGGTCCGGCAAGTTTGACCTGGTGGTTTCTCTCTGCGGCTCCGGCAGCGACGGCGCGGATTGCTTTTGGGGAGATGGTCTGCTCCGCAAAGATTGCCTTTACATTATTTTCTTCAACGACTTGAATCAGTTCAGTCAAATCGCGAAGTCCCGGTTCGCTGAGTGTCGAAAGTCCCTGAAGAGACTTGACCGGGAGTTGATACGCTTTTCCGAAATAAGCAAAAGCATCGTGGGCGGTCACCAAGACTTGACCGGCTGACCGGAGTTCATTGACCTTGAGTCGAACCTCGGAATCAAGGGTGGTAAGCTTAGCTAGATAACTATTCGAATTCTGTTCAACAGATGACTTCCATTCAGGCTTCCAGTGGATTAATTCTTCGGCCGTGTACTCCAACGCCATTGACCAAAGGTTAACGTCAAACCAAATATGGGGATCGACGCTGTGACTTTCCGGACCGGAGCGGAGGAGCCGATCTTTTGGAAGTCCGTCGGAGATGTTGATCAACGGCTGACTAAGGGCCAACTTTTCAAAGATCTCAGTCATCTTCCCCTCCAGAAACAATCCATGGTAGATGACCAAGTCTGCATTGGTCAAAAGATCCAAATCTCTGACCGAGGCTTTGTATAGGTGTGGATCAACTCCGGCCGGCATCAAGGCCACGACTTCGGCCTCGTCTCCGACTAGATTTCTGATTCCATCCGCCAAGATGCTTGTCGTTGCTACAATCCTCGGTTTGTCTCTAAGTTCTTTGGAGTCAGACTTACAGGATGTCAGTGCTACGACCGTGAATAAAAGCAAGATTAACAGACCTCTCATGATTGCTGCACCAATATGTTGCCGGCCACGTCCTTGGACATAAACAGGGTCTTCTTCTGGTCTACCAGGATCTCCAGCGAGCCGTCAAACTCTACTTTGTCGAGAACCTTGATGCGGGCGCCGATGTATGCGCCGACCTTGTCCAGGTATCGGAGGAAGGCGGCTGAGCTATCCTTCACAGCTACGATCTGCCCGGTTTGGTTGATCTCCATCTCATTCAGATGCACCCGCGGCCTGGCCCGGACATCCCCAAACTCGTCCGGGATCGGATCGCCGTGCGGGTCAAACTTGGGATAGTTCAAATAGGAGTCCAGTCGCTGTATCAACAAGGCCGAGTTGATGTGCTCCAATTGCTCGGCCACTTCATGGACTTCGTCCCAGGCGAAATTGAGCTTCTCAACCAAAAACACTTCCCAGAGACGGTGTTTCCGAATGGTCTGCAGGGCAAATCGCTTTCCTGATTCGGTCATCTGAAGCCCATAATACTTCCGGTATTCGATCACTTCTTTTTCTCCCAGCTTGCGTAGCATGTCGCTCACCGACGCGGGCTTATTCTTCATCTCCGCTGCGATGTCATTCGTGGCTACACTTTTCTTTCCTCCATCGGAGAGGTGGTAGATGGCTTTGAGGTAGTTCTCTTCCGCAGTCGTCAGATCCATAGCTGTACTTTTTAACAATGAGTCAAATATAAAAATTATTTTAGATATAGCTAAAAATAAATTTCATGGAAGCTAAATCACCTGTGGAAAACCCGATTTCAATTGTGTTTTCTGTTTTAGGTATGGCTAAAAATATATTTAGATACAATAATAAATCAGCACAACTTGCATAATATCAGTTACTTAATTGTAACATCTACCGTGAAGTTTGCTGCATTGGACTCAAAATCTCCAGTTTCCATTTGGAGAAAACGGGTGTCCAAACGGGGCACTGAGTGGATAACTTCGGGGAGTTGTCCACTCAGTAGCGGAATTTTTGAGTGATTAGGAGAAGAGATTTTGAAAAGCCTGCTGTAAATGAGGCGTTTCAGTTGTCCACAGGATGGACTTGGGAGGGAGTGTTGTGAAGTAAGTTTGATCCAAAGCATCCCGCAATTGATCAGCAGCCTTGGATGGATTCAAAAAGTCCATAGAAGTGCCGCCGTCAAAATCACTCAGGAATTGTTCCCAGATTGGATTGGCGCTGATGAGGACCGGGATGCCGAGAGCCGCGCACTCAAAAAGTTTGGTGGGCATCTTGCCGGCAATAGCCGGGTGGTTTCGATAGGGCAGAAGGGCAAAATCAGCCTGCTCCAAAGCAGCGATCAGAACGTCGTGGGAGACTGGATTCCGGTCAATGAACAAGGTGAGCTGTGGAATCTCTTTGTCATATTGCGTAAGTTCTACCCAGAGCGATTCGACTGGACAGTGACCTATAATCTCCAGTCTTGATTCCGGATAGCTTTTCAGGATTTCCCGAAACCACTGGATGGCATCAATTGTCCCAAAGGCCGGTGTGATCGTACCCGAGATGCAGAAGCGAAACTCCTTTTTCCCTTGAAAATTCAGCGGCTTGCTTGGGCTGATTTCTCCCTGGAATTTATTCTCCAGAATCAAGAACGGCCTCTTGTCAGGCATCTCCTTCCTGTAGCATTTTTCTGCCAAGAGAAATAGGTCAATGCCGCCTACCGCTTCTGCCTTTTCGATCAGCTTGCTTGCTCGTACTCTTGCAGGGTCAGAGAGTGCAGGATTCAGATCGAGGTTTGCACGATAGTTTTCCTGGACGTCATACACCAATCTGTATCCGAGGATCGATTTGAAAAAGGAAGCGATCGGAAGGAGTTCATAGGTGCAGCAGACGAGGATTTTTGGCCTGACTTGCAGCAGGCATTTCAGAAATCGCCCTTGAGCCAAGATTCTGTCGAGCCGCGAATCGAAATGACTCATAGAGGAAAAAAATCGGATTCCTGGCGCAGATTTGGGCTTTTTAGGAGAAAAGCCTATGATGTTAAGCTCGTATGTATTTGTTTCGCCAAGTGAAAAGGCCAGCTTCTCAAATGCCCTGACATCCCGGATCGGTTTCAGAGTTGAAGCAATCAATACGGGGATCTTTTGGGCCGGAAACTGACTCATTGACGAAACTAAAAAAAATAATGGAACTGAAGACAATCATTGAAGCTGCGTGGGAAAACCGCGAAATGTTGAAGCAAACAGAAACCCAAGACGCCATCAAGGCGATTATCTCACAATTGGATGCCGGTCAACTCCGATGTGCGGAGCCAACTGAGGATGGCAACTGGAAGGTAAATGATTGGGTGAAAAAGGCGGTGATTCTCTATTTCCCTATTCAGAAGATGCAAACGATAGAGGTGGGACCATTTGAGTTTCATGATAAGATGGCTCTGAAAACCAACTACGCTGCGCAGGGTGTGCGTGTAGTTCCTCACGCTGTAGCACGGTATGGTGCCTTCTTGGCCTCCGGAGTCGTGATGATGCCAAGTTATGTTAATATCGGAGCATATGTGGACAGTGGCACGATGGTTGACACCTGGGCTACTGTCGGTTCTTGCGCGCAGATCGGCAAAAACGTTCATTTGAGTGGTGGTGTTGGTATCGGTGGAGTATTGGAGCCAGTGCAGGCAGCTCCTGTGATTGTGGAAGACGGTGCTTTCATCGGCTCCCGTGCGATCATAGTAGAAGGAGTGCGGATCGGAAAAGAGGCCGTGATCGGTGCTGGCGTGACTTTGACAGCAAGTTCAAAGATCATCGACGTGACCGGATCTGAACCTGTCGAATACAAAGGTTTCGTGCCTCCTCGTTCTGTGGTTATTCCAGGTTCGCTGTCCAAGCAATTCGCAGCAGGAACGTATCAGGTTCCCTGTGCATTGATCATCGGACAGCGTAAGGCTTCTACCGACCTCAAGACATCGCTCAATGATGCCCTTCGGGAAAACAGCGTAGCAGTCTAAAAAAACAAACATGAAACTAATTTCCAAAGCCCTCCTGATCCCTGCGTTGGCAGGGTCACTTTGGGCTTGCTCTGAAGTCAAAAGAAATCCCGCGGATCAATATTTCGAAAAGGGGGAATATGAATTGGCTATCCAGACCTATACAGAAGACCTGAAGTTTAAGCCAACCGATGTCAAGATGCTTTATAACAGAGGCAGGGCTTTTCAGGAAATGGGAAATCTTGCCGATGCAAAGGTTGACTTTGAAGCGGCGCTGGACCAGGACCCCAATAATTTTCAAGTTCTATTGAGCTTGTCGGCGCTTCAGCTTGAGGAAAAAAACTACGCCAGCGCCTTGCTTTATGCCACCAAGGCGGAGGAGACTCCGGGTGCTCCGGCCATGGCTTCGCTGCTCAAAGGAAGGGCTTTGCACCAAATGGGCCTGACCGAGGAGGCCTTGAAAGCATACGGAACAGCCATTCAGCTAGACAAAGACTTTGGACAGGCTTACTTCAACAGAGGGATGTTGAAAGTGGCTCTGAAAAGGAACAAGCAGTCCTGTGAGGATTTTAAGTTGGCCGCAGCCCTGAATTATCCGGGCGCACAAGACTCCTTCAACAAATATTGTAAATAATCCAAATCCCGCTTCTGGCGGGATTTTTTATGAAGGTCTAGATTGATTCCTGCGGATGTGGACGGATTCCGGTTCAGTCGTTAGGGCACGGGCTAACACGCCTTTTTTGTCCCAGCGGCAGCAGTAGGATATCCCTCGTCTTGGATAAACATCCCTAATTCGTGAGGGTTTTATTTGTCACTCACGGCATCATGCTCGTGCGGCTTGTGATCACAGAGGGCGTCCGAGGTGATCTTGCCGGCACCTGAGCAGGTCTTACAGTCACTGACCTGGGTGCCCGAGCCATTGCATTCAGGGCAAGTAAGCCGGCCTTTTCCCGCGCATCGCTCGCATTCAAAGAACTCGACGATGTTGAATACATTCACCTTTTTGATCATACCTGAAGCGGAGCAGCGGCTGCATCCGACCACACCCTTGGATTTGCAGTAGTCGCATGCCTGCTCGATCTGCTTGGATCCGTCACAGGTAAAGCAGGTCTCGTACCGATATCCCCGACGGTCGCAAAGCTGGCAGGACTGGATCGCTGCAATCGGCGTCTTTAGCTTCTCCTGCAGTTCCTTTGCTCCCTGATAATTTTCGCCGTTAAACCCCGTCAGCTCCAAGTACTTGTTCAAAAAATTGGAACTGTTGTCGTATTGGCCCAATTCGAAGAGGGTTTCGGAGAAGTAATACGGCATCTCATCCGGCAGCGGGAGGCCCGAATCTATCAGATTCCTGAAGATTGAATTTGCAGTCGGATAGTCATTTCGTTCCATTGCTGCCAAGGCGCCTTTCATCCACCGGTCTGTCTGACCGAGATTTACCTGACTGATACCAATAAGTGGAAGAAATGCGAAGAAAAGGAAAACAGGGATGCGGAACTTGACAGACAAGGTGACGTTGATTTATTTCTTCGAAAACTACTCAACTCCCATTTTAACTCAAAGTTAAAATTTACTGCCGGCCAGTTTGGACGGTCGTAGATTTCCTTTTGGGAGGAATAAGGTTTGACTATTTTGTTTGACAGTCTGAATCTGGAGTTCAAGTGTCCTTTTTTCGACCCAACTGGGACTCACTGATTCCAGGATCAAAGTCTGCGGCCATCGAAAACCTTGAGGAGACTCCCGGTTTTTTTGTAGTTTGGATTTCAAAACTTTTTCCCCGATGAGCAAAATTGATCAGTTTCAGACACATCTGGCAGACGGTCAGATATATAAAAAGGATTTCATCATCTTAGGTTCAGGAATTTTGGACGGGCAGCCGGTGCCAGGGGCTCAGGTAAAAGTCCCGCTCAAAACCATGAATCGACATGGATTGATAGCAGGTGCTACCGGAACCGGGAAAACCAAAACCCTCCAGGTTATCGCCGAGCAGCTTTCGCTCAAGGGTGTCCCTTCTGTATTGATGGATCTCAAGGGTGACCTCTCTGGCCTCGCCAGACCGGGTACCAGTAATGATTTTATCCTAAACCGATCGCAAACAATCGGAGTGGACTATGCCCCGGAAGGCCTGCCAGTGGAGCTCATGTCTATCTCCGATGAAAAAGGCGTTCGTCTCAAGGCGACCGTTTCTGAGTTCGGACCGGTGCTGCTTTCCCAAATCATGGAATTGAACGACACCCAGCAGGGCGTCGTAGCCTTGGTTTTTCGCTATTGCGATACCCATCATCTGCCTCTGTTGGATTTGAAAGACTTCAAGCGGGTGCTTCAGTTTATCACCAACGAAGGCAAGTCAGCCATCGAAAAGGAGTTTGGGCAGGTGTCATCTGCGTCGGTCAATACCATCATGCGGAAGATCATCGAGCTGGAGCAGCAGGGCGCTGAGCGGTTCTTTGGCGAACTTTCCTTCGATGTAGAAGATTTTGTACGAACAAAGGACGGGAAAGGCGTGATCTCAGTCATTCGCCTGACGGATATTCAGAGCCGTCCGAAGTTGTTTTCAACCTTCATGCTGAGCTTGCTGTCCGAGATCTACGAGACTTTTCCCGAGCAGGGAGATGCGGACCAGCCGAAGCTTTGCCTCTTCATCGACGAGGCGCATTTGGTCTTTGGCAATGCTTCCAAGGATCTGCTCGAAAAGATCGAAGCAATCATCAAGCTTATCCGATCCAAAGGAGTAGGGGTCTTCTTTTGCACCCAAACCCCGACAGATGTCCCGGAAAATGTGCTGGGACAGTTGGGCCTGAAAGTACAGCATGCCCTGAGGGCGTTCACGGCCAAAGACCGCAAAGCGATCACCAAAACAGCTGAAAACTACCCGGATTCGCCCTTCTATGATACCGCCGAGGTATTGACAGCGATGGGAATCGGAGAGGCGCTGGTCACGGCTTTGAATGAAAAAGGCATACCCACACCGCTTGCCCATACGCTGGTGAGAGCTCCGATCACCCGAATGGACATCCTGAATGACACGGAGATCGATCAATTGGTCGCTTCCTCAGACTTGGTGTACAAATACAACAAGGAAATCGACCATGACAGTGCCTTTGAGATCCTGGAGCGCAAGATGCAAAGCGTACAGGAGACTCAGGAAAAAGCCCAACTACCGGGTCCTTCATCAGCCGGTCGGGCAGCGACACGTACGAAGGAAGACGAATCATTCATCGAAGAGCTCAGCAAAAACACGATGATCCGACAGATGGGACGCACCCTATTCAGGGAATTGGCTCGGGGTATTTTGGGTTCATTTTCCGGTAAAAGGAAATAGCACTTAGTAGTTGTTTATTAATTAGTTATAAAAATTGAAAGTAGCAGTAATAGGAGGGGGAGCAGCAGGATATTTTGCAGCCATTCATACGAGCGGCCTTGGTATAGAAGTGACGATCTTTGAGAAGACGCCAAAGCTGCTTTCCAAGGTCAAGGTGTCCGGAGGCGGGAGATGTAATGTGACGCATCGTCCGATGGAGGTCTCCAAACTGATCAAAAACTATCCACGTGGAGAGAAGTTCCTGAAGCGGGTATTTCAACATTTTTCTGTTCCTGACACCTTCGACTGGTTTCAGTCCCGGGGAGTAGAGCTCAAGATCGAGGCGGATGGGAGAGTTTTTCCGACCAGTGATTCCTCCCAGTCTATCATCGATTGCTTACAGCGGGAGGCCGAAAAACTGAAAGTGAAGATTCAGCTTTCCACCGGAATCAAGGAGCTGAATCCTACGGAAAAGGGCTTTGAGTTGATCACAGAGAAGGGAGTTTTTCGGGTGGATAAAGTCATCATCGCTTCGGGAGGACAAGCTAAGTCTGACGGATATCATTTTCTTAAGTCACTTAATCACAGGATAAATGATCCGATTCCTTCACTTTTTACTTTCAATACTCCCGGCGAACCCATCCGGGAGCTGATGGGGATCGCTGTGCCTGATGGCTTGGTGAAGATCGAGGGGACGAAGTTGAACTACCGCGGGCCGGTGTTGGTGACACATTGGGGGATCAGCGGTCCGGCGGTGTTGAAGCTGTCCGCATTTGGCGCGGACTGGCTTCACGAGCATCAGTATCAAGCCCGGGCAATTATCAACTGGAACGCGGGTTTTGGAGAGAACGACTACCTGGAGCATTTGACAAATTACACCAAAGCTCATCCCAACAGAAAGATCCATTCTCACTCCTTGTTTGACGTTCCTTCGAGGCTTTGGGAGCATCTTTGCGAAAAAGCAGAGATCGAAGAAACCGTCCTTTTTGGGAACTTGACAAAAAAGAGTCTCAACAAGCTCGTGCAGAACCTTTTTTGCTATATTTTAGCCGTGAGTGGGAAGACTACTTTCAAAGAGGAATTTGTCACCGCCGGTGGCATCGCTTTGGATGAGGTGGACCCTGAGAGCATGCGAAGTAAGTATCACCCTAATCTATACTTTGCCGGCGAAGTCCTGAACCTTGATGGGATCACAGGTGGGTTTAACTTTCAAGCCGCTTGGTCAACTGGTTTCTTAGCCGGAAAGTCTGCTAAAGCAAGCAAACTATGAGCAATTATTACCCGGAATTGAGCCAAAGAATTCTGGAGATGGCCGAGGGCGATGAGGATTTCAGGATCGAACTCACCGCGGCTATTTACAGCGGTCTGTCGGAGCTGAAATCAGTGTACACCCTTGGTTTTGCGGAAAAGGACGAAGTAAAAATCCAGCAGATCCGCCACAAGATCAAGCCTACTCTTGCCATGTTTGACTTTGACCAGTTGGCCGAGACTGTCCAACATGGGAAAGAAATACTGGAGTCACAGGGATTTGGAAGCGCTTTTGAAGCTCATTTCCAGGTTTTTCTGAAGCTGACTGATGAAGCGCTGAACGAAGTCGGTCGACTTGCCAAATAAAAAAGGAGCATGCACCCGCAGCTCCCATTTTACCTTGTTTACCCTATGAAGAAAAATTCTCCTGCGAAGGTAGGAGCCAGATTTTGGGTGCTGGTTAAGGCTATGTTATCTTCGGGTGAAGATTTAGATTTTTGATTTCATGCCAATCCTTCCCAGTACCTATCAGAGGCCGCCAGCGTATCTTTTTAATGGTCATCTGGAGACAATCGTCCCGAGCTTGCTCCGCAAAGTCACAGGAGTAGACTACATAAGGGAAAAAATCCATACCCCGGATGGGGATTTTCTGAATCTCGATTGGTCAAAAGTGGGTGGTGAAAAGCTGCTTATACTTTCCCATGGGCTGGAGGGCGACTCCAGAAGGCACTATGCCTTAGGCCTTGTCAAGATCTTCAATCAACAGGGGATTGATGTCTTGGTCTGGAACAACCGCACCTGCGGTGGCGAGATAAACCTGAAGCCGATTCTTTACCATCACGGCTCCAGCTACGATCTCGACACGGTGGTAAGCCATGTGTTGGGTCAAAGTAGCTACCGGGAGATATTCTTGTCAGGCGTGAGCATGGGAGGCGCGCAGACGCTTAAGTACTTGGGCGAAAAGGGAACGGACCTTCCGATACAGATCACCCGGGCGGCAGTGTACTCCGCGCCATGCAACTTGGCTTCGAGCGCTGCGACACTTAAGCTTCGCTCCAATCTTTTCTACAAAAACCGCTTTCTGGGTAAGTTGAAGAAGAAACTGGAGGCGAAAGCTGTCCAGTTTCCCGATTTGATTGACTTGGATTTGCTGCGCAACGTGCAGGATTTTGACACCTTTGATACGCAGTTCACCGCAAAGCTGCATGGTTTTAAGGATGCCGCAGATTTTTACAAAAGCGTCAGCGCAGACAACTGGATGGGGGAGATTGCCATTCCCGCCTTGATCATCAACGCGCTGAATGATCCTCTTTTGGGACCTGAATGCTATCCCACCAAGCTCGCGGAGTCGAGGTCAACGATTTTTTTGGAGATGCCCAGGAGAGGAGGACATACCGGCTTTTTACTCAAAGAGCAAGAATTCACCTTTGGAGAATTTAGGATCTTAGAGTTTTTGAATGAAGTATGATTGATCGGGAATCGTTACTTTCCGATTATAATCCCTCCATTTTATGAGAAAGCTCGCGCTGGTCGTCCTGATAGGTTTTTTTTCAGCGACTTTGTTCTTGATGTGGCTCAACGACTTTGAATCGTTCCGCTTCGGCTATGTTATCCTGTTTTTGATTTTTGTAATTACCTGCCTGGGAATCTACGATGTCAACCAAAAGACCCATGCCATCTTGCGGAATTTTCCGGTGGCGGGACATTTCCGATATCTGCTCGAATCCATCAGTCCGGAGATTCAGCAATATTTCATCGAGTCCAATACCAGCGGGCGACCCTTCAGCAGAAACCTCCGGGCGCTGGTGTACCGCCGCGCCAAAGGTGTGAACGACACCCATCCTTTTGGAACCCAACGGGACATCAACATGGCAGACTATGTGGCGCTGCGGCATTCCATCTATGCTAAAAGTCCGCGCGAGGAAGATCTTCGCGTAGTGGTGGGCGGACCCGAATGCAAGCAGCCGTATTCCGCCTCTATCTTCAATATCTCTGCAATGAGTTTTGGCTCTCTGAGCGGGAATGCCGTCATGGCGCTGAACAAAGGAGCGAGGAAGGGCAACTTCTTCCATAATACCGGCGAAGGCGGTATATCGCCTTATCACCTCGAGGGAGGGGATATCTGCTGGCAGATAGGCACGGGATATTTTGGGTGCAGAAATGAACTCGGGCATTTTGATGACGAGAAATTCAGGGAAAAGGCAGCTTGGCCGCAGGTCAAGATGATCGAAATCAAGATCTCCCAAGGTGCCAAACCGGGCCACGGGGGAGTGCTGCCGGGAGTTAAAAATACCCTGGAAATAGCCAAGATCCGCGGTGTAGTGCCGGGAACCCCTATCCTGTCTCCGCCTGCACATTCTTCCTTTTCCAGTCCTGATCAGCTCGTACAGTTTGTGAAGCGGCTCCGTGATCTGTCGGATGGAAAACCGATCGGGTTTAAACTCTGTATAGGAAAGACAGAGGAGTTTGAGGATGTATGCAAAGCAATGACAGCTGCCGGTGTTTTCCCTGATTTCATCACGATCGACGGGGCAGAAGGTGGGACCGGGGCGGCTCCTTTGGAGTTTTCAGACAGTGTGGGTTTACCGCTGGAGCCGGCGCTGATCTTTGCCAGACTGACTCTTGATAAATACCGAATCAGGGAAAAAATCAAGTTGATCGCCTCGGGAAAAGCGATCAGCGCATTTGCCATCGTCAAAAATCTCGCCCTCGGTGCGGATATGTGCAACTCGGCCAGAGGATTTATGTTTAGTCTGGGGTGCATCCAGGCCCTCCGCTGCAATACCAACGCATGTCCGACTGGTGTCGCCACCCAGGACAAGCATCTGGAAAAAGGTCTCGTCGTCACTGACAAATCCGAGCGGGTCTATAATTTCCACAAAAATACAGTCCACGCCGTCAAGGAACTGCTTGGCGCGACCGGGCACGAACACACCTCCCAGTTGAACGTTCACGATCTGGTAAGGGGCGATGAGATGGTGGATTTTGCAAACCGGTTTTTCCCGGATTCAGTCGCACACCACCTGGATTAAAAACTTCTCAGAATCTTTTGAGGGCCATTTCAGCGACTGTCCCACCAATAGAAAGTGAGCTGGTAGCGGCAGGAGAGGGAGCATTGAGAACGTTGATGGAATACTGAGACTCGCGGATCGCGAAGTCATCCAACAGTCCGCCGGTCCGGTCACAGGCTTGGGCCCGCACACCCGCACCGCCTTCTACAAGGTCGGATTCCTGAATCTCAGGGATGAGCTCCTGAAGTGCTTTGGTAAAGGCCGCCTTTGAAAAAGATCGGTACATCTCTCCAAATCCTGTTTTCCAGTATTTGCCGGCGACTTTTTGAAATCCAGGCCAGGCCAATGACTCTGCCAGTTCGCTTAAATTGATCTGGCTTTTTTTGTATCCCTCCCTTCGGAAAGCCAAAACCGCGTTTGGTCCGGCTTCGACTCCGCCCTTTTTCATCCGGGTAAAATGAACTCCTAGAAATGGGAAATTTGGATCTGGAACCGGATAGATCAGGTTTTTGACCAGGTATTCTTTCTCTTTTTTGAGCTTAAAATATTCACCGCGAAACGGGATGATCTTCACATCATCGATCGCCGGATCATTCATCTGTGCGACCTTGTCAGAATACAATCCTGCACAATTGATTACCAGCTTGGCTTCAAAAGTATTGTTTGAGGTTTCGATGTAATTGACCCCTTCTTTTTGGCTTATTTTCAGTACTTTATGATTTAAGAAAATCTGACCGCCGCCCTGTAGGATTTTTCTCCCATAAGCCAAAGCGACCTGAAAATAATCTACGATCCCGGTCTGAGGGACATGAATGGCAGCAACTCCCGCGCAGTGGGGTTCGTACTCCTTCAGTTCCTCCATTGTGATATAGCGGCTTCCGTCCAGGCAGTTGGCCAGGCCACGGTCGAGGAGTGTTTTCAACAGCGACTTTTGTTCTTCACGGGTGGCCACGACCACCTTGCCGGTAATCTCGTAGGGTATTTTTTCTTCTTCGCAGAACTGAATCAGTTCGTGGTAGCCGTTGATGCAATTGGTCGCTTTCAGTGAGCCGGGTTTGTAGTAAAGTCCCGAGTGGATCACCCCGGAATTGTTGCCTGTCTGGTGCTTGGCGAGTTGGTCTTCTTTTTCCAAAACCGCGATTTTCAGATCAGGCCTGGCTTTTTGAATCTTCAAGCCAGTGGCCAAGCCCACGATTCCACCACCGACAATTACTACATCGTACGTCATTCTCTAGATCAATTTGAGCTCAAATATACAAGCGGGAAAGTGATTCCAAGGGGATTTTACTTTCAAGAAAAAGCATTCAATTTGGAAATATTCACATCTGATCCGAACCAACTAGGGCAGGTTTGAATTTATCTTGCGCCTGCTTATCAGTTTCAGCGAGAACATCTTCAATGCGTCGAGTCCTTTTTACTGCGGTTTTTTTTCTTTTTACTACTTCGCTTTGGGCTCAATACAGCATCAAGGGCAAGGTGTCAGACGCGGAAACCGGCGATCCGATTGCATTTGCAAATGTCATTCTGAAAGGAACTACGACTGGGATCACGACGGATTTTGAGGGCAATTACCTGATCCAAGCCCGGACGCTGAGCGACAGTCTGGTGGTGAGCTATCTCGGATACATCAGGCAGGCCAAGGTGCTGCTCAGCCAGCCAGAGCAAACCCTCAATTTCCAACTGCGATCCAGCGATTTTGAATTGGATGCCTTTGTCTTTGAAGCGGGAGAGAATCCGGCTTTTGAGATCGTCCGAAGAGCTTCCGAGCGGCGAAAGGACTTTGATAAAAGGTCCTTAAGTGCCTACGAAACAAAGAATTATACCAAGATTGAGATTGATATTGACAACTTGTCTGAGGACTTTAGACAGCGGAAATCCGTGCAAAAGGTAACCCAGGTTTTGGACAGTATCCAGCAACTGACCAACGATGAAGGTGAAAAAATCCTTCCGGTATTTTTCTCAGAGACCGTGTCCAAGTTCTACTATCGCAACGATCCTGAACTGCGGAAAGAAGTCATTGAGAAATCCAAAGTCACAGGCGTGGGAATTACGGACGGATCGACCACCTCGCAGATTACGGGCTCGGTCTTTCAGGAATACAACTTTTACAAAAACTGGCTTTCGATCCTGAATAAAGACTTCATTTCACCGATCTCTGACAGTTGGAAGGCTTTCTACGACTATGATCTGCTGGATTCTGTGTTAGTGGGGCAGGACACTTGCTACAAGCTGCAGGTCTATCCCCGCCGGGAGCAGGATCTGGCATTTACGGGGACGATTTGGATTAAAAAGGACGACTACTCCCTCAAGCAGGTGGATTTGACGATTCCCAAAGCCGCCAACTTGAATTTCGTGGACAGAATCAAGATCCAACAGGAACTAGGTCCAAGCTCTGCAGGCCCGTTGATTCCGTCCAAAACAAGGGTTTTGATCAAGATCGCCCAGGTGACGGATAACTCGGCTGGACTGTTGGCGAAGTTTTACACAGCGACCGATAGCATTGTCGTCAACCAGCCCAAAGAGACCAAATTCTTCAATCAGGCGGTGGAGTTGCAGGCTGATTTTGGGATGGCGGAGGAAGATTATTGGGTCGCAAACAGACCCGACCGCCTGAGTTCTGAGGAACTCGCCGTGCTGCAGATGGTCGATACGCTGAAAAAAATTCCTATAGTCCGATTCTATTCCGAAGGATTGAAGTTTTTTGCCACCGGATACAAACCCATCGGAAAGATCGATATCGGGCCTTGGCCGGGTTTTTTCAACTACAACGACGTGGAAAGTGTCCGCCTTGGGATGGGACTGCGAACCAATTACAAGTTCAGCAAGAAGTGGGAGCTGAAAGGATACTTGGCTTACGGTTTTGGGGACGAGGAGTGGAAATATGCCGCGTCCGCCACGCGGATCTTAGACAGAAGCCGCTGGACTACCGCCCAAGTCTATTCCAATAAGGAAATCGATCAGGTGGGTTTGGAGATCGCAAACCTGCAGAGCAACAGCGTTTTCCTCGCAGCCAGCAGGTTTGGGACTTTGCGCAGTCCGTACTTCAGCACCAACCACGGATTGAATGTGCAACGGGAGTTTTTCAAAGGCTTTCTGGTCAAAGCCGGTGTGAACGTCGGTCAATTTGACCCGCTTTACGATTTCTATTATCTCGAAAAAGACACCCGAGAATACCGCTCCAACTTTGAAACCACGGAAATCCGAGCCGGAATCCGCTATGGCCGTGATGAAATCGTCATTATCAACGACAACGAGCGATCTTCTCTGGGGTCGATCAAATGGCCGATCTTCGAGGTCAATTATGCAAGGGGAATGAACTGGCTCGGCGGGGACTTGGAGTATCAAAAGCTGAGTCTCTACGTGTATCAGCGCATCAATATGGGGCTGTTGGGAGTGGGAAGATATGAACTGGATGCCGGGAAGATCTTTGGAGAAGTGCCGTATCCGATCCTCAAAAACCATTTAGGCAACGAGACCATCTTCTACACCACGGCTGCTTTCAATACCATGAATTTTACGGAATTCACCTCAGACCAGTATTTCAGCATCCGGTATCGGCAGTCATTTGAGGGCTTTTTGCTTAATTCCATCCCCCTGATTCAACGCTTAAAATGGCGATTTGTCGGAAATGCCAATGTACTCTGGGGCTCGGTGAAGGACTACAATGTGGAAAATGTACCTACAGTCGATCCAGAAGGAAATCCTCTGGATACTTTTGGTCGACTGGATTTCGGAAACCCTTACCTGGAACTGGGCTATGGAGTGGAGAATATCTTTAAGTTTTTCCGGGTGGATTTTTTTCACCGAATGACCTACTTGGACAATCCCGGAGCCAAGCCTTTTCATGTGAAGGTGAGTGCGCAGTTTATTCTTTAACTTTTTTTGAAAATATTAGTTGAAAGACTGATAAACGGTTGGCTTTCTGAGAATTGATTCTTAAGTTATAGAATAATTCTAAAGCCAAATAAAATGTCAATAGCCCTGAGACGTCTCAAATTGATCCTGCCAGGTGCTTTAATTGTTATTTTGTCGCTGCCTTCAGAAACTTTTGCCCAGAAAGAGATTCAATCCTTCTCGGCAAAAAATGCACTGTATGTAGAATTTGGTGGGTCTTCCGGCCGATATGCGGTGAATTACAGTAGAATAGTTCATCAAAAAGGGAAGCTAAGGCTGAATGTAAGTGGTGGATTCTCCTTGTTGCGTTCCTCTATAACTATGCGTGATTTTTCGTCGACAAAATGGCTTCCTGTAATACCGTTGGAGTTTTCAGCTCTTTGGGGCAGGTCAAACCATCATTTGGAAGCAGGAGTTGGATTCACTTCATTTTTGGATCAAGGTGTAGAATTAGATTTAGACACCTACGAAACGAGTACGAAAGTTGCTTTTGGAGCGGTCATTCCATTTCGGTTGGGCTACAGATACCAGAAGCCCGGGGGAGGATTTTTCTATAGAATTGGATATACTCCGTTTTTTAATCTCCCTGTCGGAGGAAGAGAAGATTGGGTTTTTACGCCAATTTTTGCAGGAGTAAGTTTTGGAAAGAGTTTTTAATCGAAGAATAAAGAATTGAGGATGATTCAATCTACCTGGAAGAGTGTCAACAATCTGGATTTCTTGAAGCGAATCTATTTTTTGATTACGATATTGTTTTGTGGCTTTTTAACCTCCTGTGCGCCGGAGAACGACAAAAAATCACTACAAGCGGATGGAGATCTGGAACTTATCAAAATCGACCTTTCAGAAGCCCGAGAAGGGAAACTTTCAGAATTCTTTGAACCGGAAATCGAATATATCTGGCTGAAGGATGATTCTGAAGATGCCCAGCTCAATGCCGGTTTGCAAAAAATATTTTTTCATGGAGACAAGATTCTTGCACTGGATATTTTTGGTTGTAAATGCATTCACATCTTTGATCAGTCTGGACAATTTCTTTCCAAAATTCGTGCTTATGGGGAAGGACCTGGTAAATACATGGAGTTTGATGATGCGACAATTGTAAATGAAGAGCTTTTACTACTAGGTGTTTATCCGCCCAAATTGATGTGGTTCTCCTCAGATGGAAAATTTTTGAGGGAAGAAAAGCTGAAACAGTTTGTTGGCTCGGGTGTTTACTCTGAGAATGAAAAGCGATTTTATTTCTATTCGAGCACTCGTGAGCCTGGAGAATACCATGTAGTTAGCGTGGATGACGCTTTTCAGGACACATTGAGATATTTACTTTATCAAGAGGACAGATACACCGGAAATTATCCGTCTAGAGACAATTTTATCAAGAATGGAGGTGAGGTCTTTTTAGGGAAAGCTTTTCAGGACACCATTTGGTCTTTCGGAGAAAAAAAGATGTATCCCAAACTCGTTTTTGACTTTGGAAAGTATGCCCAGAGTACTGAGGAATTGAAGAAGAACAGTCTGAATTTGGATCCGCTTCAGGAGCTTGAATTCATCAATAAAAAGGCAAAGCTGTACTTTCATCCTAATCAGTGGTATTTGACTGAATCACAACTTTATTCAGCATTTAAGTATGAGGAAAATTTTTATAATGTGTTTTTTGACAGAAAAAATCAAAAAACCAGTATTCTGAAGGGAAGAATTTTGGATGATTTGGACGGCAGTTTTGATGCCTATTCTATTCTATACCACTTTGAAGATGTTAAAGTTGGATTTAAAGTTCCCGGTAGGGATCTATACGATGTTTTACTGAATAGGAAAGAAGAACTCGGTCAGGAAGCGTTTGAAGAATATGTGAAGGGGAAGGGGAAAAACTTTGCCCGTATAGCGCTTCAGGCAAAAGATTCCGAAAATCCTGTCCTTATTGTTTACAGCGTGAAGAAATAGCGGTTCATTTCCACATTCCCTTCCCCTAAATTTTTCCTTTGCTGGTCGGTTTTGCATATTTGCAGCTTAAACCCTTTGCCTGTTTGTATGGGCAGAAAAACAAAAACAAATGTCACAACAAATTAAGATTACCCTTCCGGATGGCTCCGTGAAGGAGTATGAAAAAGGAACTTCCGGGCTACAGATTGCTGCAAGTATCAGCGAGGGTTTGGCTCGAAATGTCCTTGCCGCCAAAGTAAACGGTCAGGTTTGGGATGCTACCCGGACCATTGACGCCGATTCCACCCTGCAATTGCTCACCTGGAACGATCTGGAAGGTAAAAACACCTTTTGGCACTCTTCAGCCCACTTGATGGCTGAGGCCCTGGAAGCCCTGTATCCGGGCACCAAGTTCGGTATCGGCCCTCCAATCGAGACTGGTTTCTACTACGACGTGGACTTCGGTGACCACAAGCTGGAAGGAGATGAGCTGGAGAAGATCGAGCAGAAGATGATTGAGCTTGCGAAGCAAAAAAGCGAGTTTATTAGAACAAATGTGGGCAAGAAGGAAGCGGTTGCTTTCTTTCAGGAAAAAGGAGACGAATACAAACTCGATCTCTTGGAAGGTCTGGAGGATGGCTCGATCACCTTTTACCAGCAGGGCAACTTCACTGACCTTTGCCGTGGTCCGCACATTCCGAATACCGGATTTATCAAAGCTGTCAAGCTGACCAACATCGCCGGAGCGTACTGGAGAGGGGATGAGAAGCGCAAGATGCTGACCCGCATTTACGGAGTCACTTTTCCAAAAGCTCAGGAGCTGAAAGACTATCTGACTCTACTGGAAGAAGCCAAGAAACGTGATCACCGCAAGATTGGCCGCGAGCTGGAGTTGTTCACTTTCTCCGAAAAAGTAGGGATGGGATTGCCGTTATGGCTTCCAAAAGGCACTTTGCTGCGTGAGCGACTGATCAGCTTTATGAAAAAAGCCCAGGACAAATCCGGCTATCAGCAAGTCACTACACCGCATATCGGAAGCAAGGCTCTCTATGAAACCTCGGGGCACTACGAGAAATACGGGAAGGATTCCTTCCAACCGATCACCACTCCGCACGAAGGGGAGGCGTTTCTGCTGAAGCCGATGAACTGCCCGCATCACTGCGAAATCTACAAGCACAAGCCAAGATCCTACAAGGATTTGCCGATCCGCTATGCTGAATTTGGCACCGTGTATCGCTACGAGCAGAGCGGGGAATTGCATGGCTTGACCCGCGTTCGCGGATTTACTCAAGACGATGCACACATCTTCTGCCGTCCGGATCAGGTGAAGGAGGAGTTTATCAAAGTAATTGACTTGGTGCTCTATGTGTTCAAAGCCTTGGGTTTTGAGGACTATACCGCACAGATTTCTTTGAGAGATCCTGAGAAAAAGGAGAAATATATTGGTGGCGATGAAGCCTGGCAAAAGGCAGAATCGGCCATCATCGAAGCGGCTGCTGAGAAAGGTTTGGTCACTGTGACTGAACTGGGCGAGGCGGCATTCTATGGACCGAAGCTTGACTTCATGGTCAAAGATGCATTGGGAAGAAAATGGCAATTGGGAACCATTCAGGTGGACTACCAATTACCAGATAGATTCCAGCTCGAATACATCGGTTCTGACAATCAGAAACACCGTCCAGTGATGATACACCGGGCACCATTTGGCTCGCTGGAGCGATTTGTAGCCGTGCTGATTGAGCACTGCGCGGGTGATTTTCCGCTTTGGCTTTCTCCGGAGCAGATTAATATTTTGCCTATTTCTGAAAAATATATCGAATACGCAGCGGAGTTGAAGGCTGTCTTGGATGAAGCGGGCATAGCCGGGCACATCGACAACCGGGATGAAAAGATCGGTCGCAAGATTCGTGATTCGGAGGTTAAGAAAGTGCCTTTCATGCTCATAGTCGGTGAAAAAGAACAGGAAGAGCAGAAAGTGTCCGTCAGAAAGCACGGACAAGGGGACTTGGGAAGCTTCTCAATTGAGGAGTTCATCGGGTATTTTCAAGGGATTATTTCAGAATCCCTGAGTAAGCAGTAAAAACGTAATATTTTATTCTGCTTTTTAGAATTAGAAATAATTCCGATATTTGCAGGCAATTTCAAATTAAAACAACCGTAGCTAACTTGAATCAAAGACCACAGCAGCCAAGAGGAAGACAAGAGGAGCCATACCGGATCAATCATAAAATCAGAGTCCGTGAGGTAAGATTAGTAGGAGACTTCGTAGAGGGCGGAAACGCCGTATTGTCTATCGAAAAAGCCATCAAACTTGCCCAAGACAATGAACTTGATCTTGTCGAAATTTCTCCGAATGCAGAACCTCCCGTATGTAAGATCATCGACTATGCGAAGTTTAAATACGAGCAGAAGAAGAAACAAAAGGAGATCAAGGCCAATGCAGCCAAGGTTGTTTTAAAAGAAATCAGATTCGGACCTAATACCGATGATCACGATTTCAACTTCAAACTGAAGCACGCCATCAACTTTCTGAAAGAAGGAGCAAAAGTAAAAGCCTACGTTCACTTCGTCGGCCGATCGATTGTTTTCAAAGAAAGAGGGGAGATGCTTCTTTTGAAATTTGCGCAGGAGCTCGAAGACCACGGAGTGGTGGAGCAGATGCCAAAGTTGGAAGGAAAACGGATGAGCATCTTTATCGCTCCGAAGGCGGGTAAAAAGTAATTTCAACCAATTTAAATACAGCAAAATGCCAAAAGTAAAAACCAAATCCAGTGCAAAAAAGCGGTTTTCCCTCACAGGAACCGGTAAAATCAAAAGGAAACACGCTTTCAAAAGCCACATCCTGACAAAAAAATCTACCAAGCGTAAGCACAACCTGACCAAGACTGGTTTGGTGCACGTGTCTGACGAAGGCAGAGTGAGAGACATGTTGAAGATCTGATCTCCAGCTTAACTCTTTTAAATAACAAGGTTCATTAATTCACCAGATACTTTGGTAACCAAGATTCCGCATTGATCGGAACACCAAGTGTCAAAAACTAAAAAACTATGCCTAGATCGGTAAACGCGGTAGCGTCCAGAGCAAGAAGAAAAAAAGTGCTAAAGGCCACAAGAGGTTACTTCGGAAGAGGTAGCAACGTATGGACTGTAGCGAAAAACAAGTACGAGAAAGGTCTTCAGTACGCTTACAGAGATCGTAAAGCGAAGAAGAGAGAATTCAGAGGTTTGTGGATTCAGCGTATCAACGCCGGTGCAAGAATGCACGGTGTTTCCTATTCTCAATTGATGGGTTTGCTAAAGAAAGCAGAAATCGAACTTAACCGTAAGGTTTTGGCTGATTTGGCAATGAACCATCCAGAAGCATTCAAAGCTGTAGTTGAAAGAGTAAAATAAGGTCGGCACATCCTTATTTTGCGGAAAGCCTTCCCATTGGGGAGGCTTTTTTTGTTTCCGGGGTAGCAGTCCAAGGAGCGCGCTTCGTAATTCGTTCTCTTTGACTTCGGGCTAGATTTATTGATTTCTATAATTGCAAATCAAAAAAGCTTCCAGATCCCGTAAGCAGAGACAGAGAGAATCGCAACGGCACTCAGCCAAAACATCAGCTCAGATCCAAACCCGGAAGTCAATCTTAGCTCTCTATTTTTTGCCCTAAACTTGATCGCCGCGGCGACGACCACGAGCAACAACACAGAAGCCACAATTCCTCCTGAAAGCACCATAAAACCCGGAAGCTTAACAAATAAGTAGGTGATCACCCAAATAGCCGGGAAAGCCCAGGCCAGGATTCCCACCCACCTTTTCCTTCCAGGTTCGTCGCCCCTTTTTAACCATCCCAACTCACAAAAGACGTCCGGATAAAGCCTCGACCAATAGGCCAGCGAGGCAAAAATGCTGGAATACAAGGCGAAGAATGCTCCGGCCAAATAGCTAAATCTCGCTCCTGGCCCAAGGGACTCGGTGTAGATCGTCGCGAGATAGTTGATCAGATCGTTACCATCGGGTATTTGCCCCTGCCCATAAAGGACTGACGCACCCAGCAAGTAGAAAGCGGCCGTGACTAAGGTGTAGACGATCATTGCCAAAAAAGCATCGAGGTACATGATCTTGATCCATCCACGGGCCCGCTTTTTCCAGGATTCCGAGCCGTCATTTGGACCGACGTAGGCCGCATATCCCTTTTCCTGACACCAATAAGTGTAGGCGATGATCTCGTCACTCGCCACCCCCGTGATCCCGAATGCCGCGATAGCGACGAAAATGACCTCCTGCGGCAACTTGAAGGTTAACCCGGACAAGACGTCATCTAGTGTGAATGCAAAGGGAGTGTAAAACAGCGCAACGAGTGATGCGATCGTAAAAAGTGTAAAGCCAAAAACCATCAGCGTGGATGCTTTTTCGATCAGGCGATAGTAGTTTTTGTAAATCAACAAACTGAGGCTGATTCCCAGCAACAGCAGCCAAATGTTGATCGGAAGGGTAGGGAAGATCAAATTCAAGACAATGGCCGAGCCGCCCATCATTCCCCCAATTTGGAGTGTTTTGAAAGAGGTGAGCACGAAAGTAGACCACACGGCCCAATTGGCTTTGCCAAATGCCGGGCCTGACAGTTGATTGAACTCTTGCATGAGCGGCTTGCCGGAAACGATGGCGTTCTTCCCGAATTCCAGCTGAATTGCGACTTTGATCAAACAGCTGACCAAGATGACCCAAAACGTGATGAATCCGGCTTTAGCTCCCAAGACGGTCGTGGCAATCAATTCACCGGAACCGACTATGGACGCAGATAGGATAAATCCCGGGCCTAGAAAGCGTAGCTTTTTTAAAAAGGAACCAGGCGGTTCTTGGACAGATTTTGGGTTCATTGGCTGGAATATAGCCAAAAACCGCTGTATTAAGGATCAAAAGGGTTTGTGAAAGAAGGGTTTCAGGAGGAGGTTTGAACTCCCGTCCGCCGCGGCGGATAGGAATCCTGCACTCGGACTCCAAGTATCGGAATGAGTAGCTCAAGATAGGCAAAAAAAAAGGCTTCCGTTTCCGAAAGCCTCTGTAGCGAGAGGGAGATTTGAACTCCCGACCTCAGGGTTATGAATCCTGCGCTCTAACCAACTGAGCTACCTCGCCGAATATTATTATTACTCACTATTTCTACTTCTTGGGAGATTTGAACTCCCGTCCGCCGCGGCGGATATGAATCCTGCTCCCGATAGCCATCGGGATACCTCGCCGAATATTATTATTACTCACTATTTCTACTTCTTGGGAGATTTGAACTCCCGTCCGCCGCGGCGGATATGAATCCTGCTCCCGATAGCCATCGGGATACCACGCCAAATATTTTTATAAATTTCCGTCGGTATTGATTTTTGAAATTAATGGCTAACTTAAACCATCATCGGATTTCGAAAATCTAGCCTTTCCTTGTGAATTTGGCCGTTTTGAGCCCCTTGCAAAAGGGAATGCAAATATGAGGTCTTGTACTCTTAAATGCAAGTTCAGTTTTGAGAAAAAGTGTGAAAAAGTCACCTTTAAAATTACGAATCATGGTCAAAAATAAGTTTGTTGCTGATTATCAAATAAATGCTTCCAAGAAAATTGTTTTTCATTATTTAAGTTCTGCAAGTGGATTAGAGGAGTGGTTCGCAGATGAAGTCCGGATTGACGAGGACAAGAATTTCATTTTCAATTTTGACAACCAGGATCATCACGCACGACTTACTTCGCTGAGATCAAACCTCCATGTAAAATTTGATTTCTTTGACCCTAAAAGCCAAAATGAAACAGATCACTCCTTCATTGAATTTAAGTTGGAAGAAAATGAACTGACGCAATCGCTCTTTCTGAAGGTGATCGATTATTCTAATGAATACGAAGAAGACGAACTCGCCGCGATCTGGGATGGACTGATTGCAAAGCTTAAGGAAATTATAGGTGGATAAATTCCCTTCAATTTGCCAACTTTGAACTCTGGCATCGATTAACCGTACTCCATGCCGGAGGAAGTTTGCACGAATGAAAAAACTCGATAAGCTAATTTTAGGATCTTTTATAGGGCCGTTTTTACTGACTTTTTTGGTTGTTGACTTCATCTTGTTGATCGTCAACATGCTCAAATATTTTGATGAGATTTTCGGAAAAGGACTGGGATTTTGGATCTATGCTGAACTGATCGGATACTTCGTGATCAGCATTTCCCCGATGGCTTTGCCGCTGGCGGTTCTGCTTTCCAGCCTGATGACTTTCGGCAATCTGGGAGAGCATTTTGAGCTGACTGCGATCAAGAGCAGCGGTATCTCCCTACTCCGGGCCATGAGGCCAATTGGTATTTTTGCGGTTGTACTGACGATCGCCGCGTATCTCTCCAACAATTACCTCGTTCCTAAGGTCAATCTCAAGACATTTAGTTTGCTGTATGATATCCGGATGAAATCTCCAGCTTTGGATATCAAAGAGGGCGTCTTCTATGCCGGTATCCCAGGCTATAGTATCAAGGTCAACCAAAAGATGGACGATATCAGACTAAGGGACATCATCATCTATAACCACGGAGACCAGCAGGGAAATCTAAATGTGACACTTGCTGATTCGGGAAGAATGGAGACGTTTTTCAGCGACAGTTATCTGAAATTGACCTTGTACAACGGTCAAAACTATAAAGAAGAGCGACAAACGCGTGGAATAGCTGGGCCTCCCGTGGAGTTTTCAAGAACGAAGTTTGACGAAAACGTGATTGTATTTGACCTGGATGCCTTCCAGCTAAGCCGAACCCCCGAAGATCTCTGGTCCACCAACCGGGCGATCAAAAACATTGCGCAGATCAGGTTGGGATTGGATTCGATCAATACATTGGTCAATGATCTGAAATTCCAAGGATATCATCAAACGGAAAGCACCTATCCTTTTTTCACTAAAAATAGGAAACTGATTCCTCCCGATGAGATATTGAAAAGAAAGACACGGGACGATGAGTTGAGAAAGGCACGGCTGGAGCTTGAGAAGAAGGAACAGGACTCTTTGAAAAACCTTTCAGAAACAGTAGAAGCAGAGGCTGACAAAAAAACAGATTCTATCCAACCCGGAGAGAGGAGATTGGTGGTCAGTGCAAGCCCGGAGATATCCAAAACTGACTCCATCTTTCGGGAAAAAGTCGCCATACGAAAAGCCAAAAGGGATTCTATCGATGCCGAACCAAAAGCCATTGCAACAGCGGATACAGTAGGGGTAGCTCAAGAAGAAGTCAAGAAAGTCAGGCGAACAGCCCCGTTGACTGAGAAAGAGCTATATCTGATTGACTCGGTGGTGGTCAAGCGCGGCTACCTATCCAGTGCCTACACCATGGCGCTCAATAACTCGAGAAACCTCAAAAACACATTTGATGTAAAAGAAACCCAGATAGATAATCACGAACGGGAATACAGAAGATATGAGATCGCCTGGTACCAGAAATATTCGCAGGCGATTGCCTGTTTTGTGATGTTTTTGATTGGGGCTCCCTTAGGCTCAATCATCAAAAAAGGAGGATTGGGCATGCCGGTACTGATATCTATCATCTTTTTCATTCTGTTCTATATGCTCACGATTACCGGTGAAAAGTGGGCAAAAGAAGGACTCACAGACCCGCTGTTCGGTACCATTTTCTCTAACCTGTGCCTATTGCCCTTTGGCTTGTTTTTCCTCAGACAAGCGAGAAAAGATTCCAGACTGTTCGAGGCAGATTTCTACACTGGGATTTGGAAAAAAGTGTCCGCTTTTTTGCCCAAAAAGGCAGTAAAGTCCAGCTGATCTTTTACTTTCCGGAATAATAGTCTTACCTTTGTGATTGTTTTACAAAATTTAGCTAAACATGTATTTAACATCAGAGAAAAAACAAGAGTTATTTCAGAATCATGGACGGTTAAAATCTGCTACTGATACAGGATCTCCTGAATCACAGATTGCCCTCTTCACACACAGAATCCAGCATTTGACTGCGCATTTGAAGTCAAACAAAAAGGATCACTCCACTAGATTGGGTCTGTTGAAGCTTGTAGGTAAGAGAAGAAGCCTACTTGACTACCTCCACAAAAAAGAAATCGAGCGCTACAGAGCAATCATTGCTGAGCTCGGAATCAGAAAATAATCCTTTTAGTAAGGTTCTCTAGAATTGAGAACCTTACTTTTTTCTTTTTAAGCTAGATGCCTGGATTTTTCAGACCGAAGAAATTATACTAACAACAATTTATGTTACCAAATTTGATCACTAAGACCATCCAACTACAGGATGGCAGAGAAATCACTATCGAGACCGGAGCACTTGCCAAACAGGCCGACGGTTCTGTCGTAGTGCGGATGGGAAAAGCGATGCTATTAGCGACTGTCGTTGCTAAAAAAGACGCTTTGGAAGGAGTAGACTTTTTGCCTTTATCAGTTGACTATCAGGAAAAATTTGCTTCATCTGGTAAAATCCCCGGTGGATTTTTGAAAAGAGAAGGCAGATTGTCCGATTACGAAATCTTGATCAGTAGAATCGTCGATCGTGCGATCCGTCCAATTTTCCCGGATGATTACCACGCAGATACCCAAGTAGCGATCACCTTGATGTCTTACGACAGCGAAGTATTGCCGGATTGTCTGGCAGGTCTTGCAGCTTCAGCAGCCTTGTCTGTTTCTGATATCCCTTTCAACGGACCGATTTCGGAAGTTAGAGTTGCCAAGATTGATGGTAAACTCGTCATCAACCCAAGCCCTAAGTCTTTGGAGAAAGCAACGTTGGAATTCATCGTGGCAGGGTCACTGGATTATATCCTGATGGTAGAGGGCGAAGCAAACGAAATCGCAGAGGAAGAAATGCTCGAGGCGATGCAGTTTGCACACGAAGAAATCAAAAGACATTGCCAGGCACAGATCGAACTGACTGCCATGGTAGGTAAAGAAGTGAAGAGAACTTACAGTCACGAGAAGTCAGACGCAGCACTTTATGACAAGATGAAGGCTGAGTTGTATGACAAGCTTTTCGCTTCTGTAAGCAAGCAAATCGCAAATAAAACTGAGCGTTCTGCCCTGATTAAAGCTATCAAGGATGAGTTTGTGGCAAATCTTGGTCTTGACCATGGATTCGAGGCAAGCCTGATTGGCCCATATTTTCACAAAATTCACAAAGAAGCTGCTCGGAATCTGACTCTTGAAACCAAGAAAAGATTGGACGGCAGGGAGTTGAATGAGATCAGACCGATTTGGTCTGTCGTAGATTACCTTCCTTCAGCTCACGGCTCTGCTGTGTTTACCAGAGGTGAAACGCAATCTGTCACCACTTGTACTCTCGGTACCAAGATGGACGAGCAGATGATTGACGGAGCGGTGATTTCCGGATACAACAAGTTCTACTTGCACTACAATTTTCCAGGTTTCTCTACAGGCGAAGTGAAGCCAAACAGAGGCCCAGGAAGAAGAGAAGTGGGTCATGGCAACCTTGCCATGAGAGCTTTGAAAAAAGTACTTCCTCCGGTAGAAGAGAATCCATATACCATCCGCATTGTGTCTGACATCTTGGAATCCAACGGTTCTTCTTCGATGGCGACTGTTTGTGCCGGCTCATTGGCGTTGATGGATGCAGGTATTCCGATCAAAGCACCTGTGACAGGTATCGCGATGGGTATGATTTCCGATGCGAAGACCGGCCGATACGCAATTCTTTCCGATATCCTCGGAGACGAAGACCACTTGGGCGATATGGACTTCAAAGTGACCGGAACCGAAAAAGGAATCACTGCTTGTCAGATGGATCTCAAGGTAGAAGGATTGGATTACTCTGTGCTGAAAGAGGCGTTGTACCAAGCCAAGGACGGTCGTCTTCACATTTTGAATGAAATTTCTAAGACTTTGGCTGCGCCAAAAGCTGACCTTAAGCCACATACTCCACGTTCATTCATGATGTGGATTCCTAAAGAACTGATCGGCGCCGTGATCGGACCAGGAGGAAAAGTGATCCAGGAGATCCAAAAAGATACCGGAGCTACCATCATCATCGAAGAAGTTGAAAATCAAGGTAAGATCAACGTGTTCTCAGCCAATCAGGCTAACATGGACGCTGCAATCAAGAGAATCAAAGCCATCGTCGCTCAGCCTGAAATCGGTGAAGTGTACACAGGCAAGGTGAAAAACATTCAGCCATTCGGTGCTTTTGTGGAATTTATGCCAGGCAAAGATGGTTTACTTCATATCTCAGAGATCAAGTGGGAGCGACTGGAAAGTATGGAAGGTGTGCTCGAGCCAGGAGAAGAGATCAGTGTTAAATTGATCGAAGTCGATAAAAAGACCGGAAAATTCAAGCTTTCGAGAAAGGCTCTTTTGCCAAAGCCTGAAAAACCTGCTGCCAAAGATCCAGCTTGATCAAACATTTGACTATCTTATTGCATTAAAAAATTAATTTCTCAAATTCTATCCTGAATGAGGCAGCTAAAAATTAGCAAACAGATTACCAACAGAGAATCCCAATCACTGGACAAGTACTTACAGGAAATTGGTAAAGTAGACCTGTTGACAGCTGATGAAGAAGTGGTTTTGGCAAAGAGAATTCGTGAAGGCGATCAGCTTGCTCTCGAAAAACTCACCAAAGCAAACCTCCGATTTGTGGTATCTGTTGCCAAACAATACCAAAATCAAGGTCTTTCTCTTGGAGATTTGATCAATGAAGGTAACCTCGGTTTGATCAAAGCCGCACAGCGATTTGACGAAACCAGAGGTTTCAAATTCATTTCCTACGCAGTTTGGTGGATCAGACAGTCTATCCTGCAGGCCTTGGCCGAGCAGTCGAGAATTGTCCGCTTGCCATTGAACAGAGTAGGCTCTTTGAACAAGATCTCCAAAACCTTCAGCGAACTGGAGCAAAAATTTGAGCGCGAGCCTTCTCCTGAAGAATTAGCAGAAGTGCTTGAAGTGACTGCTTCTGAGGTCGTTGATACCATGAAGATTTCCGGTCGTCATGTATCCATGGATGCGCCGTTTGTACAAGGGGAAGAAAACAGCCTTTTGGACGTATTGGAAAATGACGGCGACGAGAAGCCGGATGATGGACTGATGACTGACTCTTTGAGAAAAGAAGTTCAGCGAGCGCTGTCTACTTTGACCCAAAGAGAAGCTGACGTCATCACCCTTTATTTTGGATTGAACGGTGAGCATGCGATGACCCTAGAGGAAATCGGTGAGAAGTTCAATCTGACCCGTGAGCGGGTAAGACAGATCAAGGAAAAAGCTATCAGAAGGCTGCGTCACACTTCCAGAAGCAAGACGCTTAAACCCTACCTGGGATAAAAAAACTAAAGGGGCTCAGGCCCCTTTTTTATTTTACGTTCATCAGAGATTAAATACGATTGGCCCGCTGCTGGTGACCACACTACTTCGGTCGTGGTCTTCTAGCCAAGCTACTAAAGAAGATTCATCTACTGACAGAAAAGCGTAGACAGCTAATTATATCTCTGAAAGTAAGTAACAAGGCCTCGCTTAGGGAATTTTAACTACCCTGAGTTTTGTTGCCTACCCAAAAATGACAAAATTTAACCGATTTAATACAAGCTATTAATGAATCAGGAAATTGAAAGGGTCCAAGTATTGATCATCGGATCAGGCCCTGCTGGCTACACAGCCGCTATCTACGCCTCAAGAGCTGGATTATCACCCGTATTGTACACCGGAGGCCAGCCGGGAGGTCAGTTGACGATCACCAATGATGTGGAAAATTATCCGGGGTACCCTGATGGAGTCATGGGACCTGAGATGATGGAGGATTTCAGGAAGCAAGCCGAAAGATTCGGCACAAGTGTGCGGTACGGCATGGTGACCAAAGTGGATTTTTCCTCCCGTCCCCATGTAGTGACGGTAGATGGCCAGGTGACGATCCACGCGGATACTACAATCATCTCCACAGGAGCATCGGCAAAATGGCTCGGAATTGAAAGTGAAACCAAACTGAATGGTAAAGGTGTTTCGGCATGTGCTGTCTGTGACGGCTTTTTCTTCAAAGGGCAAGAAGTCGCGATTGTAGGAGCAGGAGACACCGCGTGTGAGGAAGCCACCTACCTTTCCAATATTTGTTCGAAAGTATATATGATCGTCAGACGGGAGGAAATGAGGGCTTCGCAGATCATGCAGTCACGTGTCATGAACAATCCAAAGATTGAGATTCTCTGGAATTCTGAGACCGAAGAAATCTTGGGAGAAGATGAGGTCATCGGCGCCCGGATTCTTAACAATAAAACCGGAGAAAAGCGAGATATCGCAATTTCTGGCTTCTTTGTTGCTATTGGACATCAACCAAACACGGAGATCTTTAAAGATTTTATCCACATGGATCATTCCGGCTACATCAAGACGATTCCAGGTACTTCAAAAACCAATGTGGAAGGGGTCTTTGCTTGCGGAGATGCTCAGGATAACATTTACAGACAGGCAGTCACTGCGGCCGGAACGGGCTGTATGGCGGCATTGGACGCGGAGCGCTTCCTGGCAGCACAAGAGAATCATTAAATCCAATTGATGAGGAATTTCATTCTGAAAGTAATATTGGGAATAATGCTGAGCATTGGTTTTACGGAAGCCAATGCTCAGGTTTTTCCCAAGATTATTAAGAGAAACAGTACGACTAACCCAGCTAATACTCAGGAGAGAAGAAATATCGAGCTGAGACAATTTGACCAGGAGTCTTATTTGAAAGCGCTTACTTTTCAGACTGATTCCTTGATTTTTCAATACGACGTCAACCTCGCCAGAATCAGATCAATTGTCAGCGAGGAGCAGGGCGGGCTGTCCTGGGCACCAACCAATCAACTCGTGAAAGTCTCCGAGCAAGTTCAAATCGACAGCATCTGGGTGACTGCATTTGAATACTACTCTACCTGGGACAGCAAAAAAGTGGATATCTACAATCTTGATATCCGTAATTTCCAAGACAGTCTGCAACTGAGACTTTATGACCAGCGCTATGGCATGGATTGGAAACTGCCTCTTGATGAATCCAAAAAGACGTCTGTATTTGGCCCGCGATGGGGCAGGAGCCATTATGGAACCGACTTGGACTTAGACACAGGAGATCCGGTTTATTCGGCCTTTGATGGGATAGTACGCGTGCGGTCCTATGATCGTTATGGATGGGGGTACTATGTCTTGGTAAGGCATAAAAATGGGATTGAAACCTTGTATGGCCACCTTTCCAAACAGATTGCCGAAGTTGGAGATGAGATAAAAGCGGGGGATATCATCGGAAAGGGCGGAAGCACCGGTCGAAGTACAGGTTCCCACCTTCACTATGAGATGCGCTACAGAGGCTTACCATTTGACCCTGAGAAGGTCTATGACTTTGACAAAGGAGAGCTGACCACCCAAGATCTGCTGATCACGAAGGACCTCTTTTCCCACGTCGCCAGTGCCAGAGCCGCAACCTATCACCGCGTAAAGAGAGGCGAAAACTTGGGTGCGATAGCGAGAAGATATGGAGTGCCAATCAGCCAACTTACCAGACTGAATGGAATCAGTACTCGATCAATTCTCAGGGTGGGTCAAAACCTCAGGGTAAAATAGAAGACAAGATGAAACTAGATATATTGGTTTTGGCCGCTCATCCCGACGATGCTGAATTGGGTTGCTCGGGTACGATTGCTGCTCATGTGGCAAAAGGCCATAAAGTCGGCATTGTAGATCTGACTCAAGGTGAGATGGGTACCAGAGGCACACCTGAGATCCGCCTGAAAGAGTCTGACGATGCAGCAAAAATCCTCGGGCTTTCCGCGCGTGAAAATATGGGCTTCAAAGACATTTACTTCAAAGACGACGAAACTCACCAACACGAGCTTATTCGTATCATTCGGAAGTACCAACCCGATATTGTGTTAGCTAACGCTGTCACGGATCGCCATCCGGATCATGGAAAAGGCTCTGCACTAGCAACAAACGCCTGCTTTATGAGTGGGTTGAGGAAGATAGAGACTTTCCAGGATGGAGTAAGTCAAGAGCCGTGGAGACCAAAATTTGTCTACCATTACATCCAAAACAATTACATTGAGCCCGATTTTATCTTTGACATATCACAGTATTGGGACACCAAAGTTGCCAGTATCATGGCCTTCAAGTCCCAATTTTACGATCCTGCCAATGATGAGCCTGCAAGCTTCATATCCTCTCCGGAATTTTTGCCATTCATAGAGTCCAGAGCAAGAGAGTTTGGTCATCGGATCATGGCTACGTATGGAGAAGGATTTACCGTCGAACGGTTTATCGGCGTAGATGACCTGTTTGATCTGAAGTGATTACGGAGCTAGTCGCGTGATTTTCCAGCCTTCTTCGGAGTCTTTTTGGTAGCAGATGCGATCGTGCAGCCTGCTGGGACGTCCTTGCCAAAACTCAATTTTCATTGGCATCAATCTGTAACCGCCCCAATGAGCCGGTCTGCTGATAGGCTCGGAGGAAAACCGTTGCTCAAACTCTTGTTGCCTGCTTACAAGCTCCTCTCGATCAGCGATCGGTTTGCTTTGAGGTGAAGCCCAGGCTCCGATCTGTGAACCCATCGGCCGCGAATGGTAATAAGTATCAGATTCTTCACCGCTCACCTTTTCCAAAGTCCCCATTATTCTGACCTGACGCTCCAGTTCTGGCCAGAAGAAGGTAAGCGAAGCTTTAGGATTCGAGGCAATTTCCTGCCCTTTCTCACTTTGGTAGTTGGTGAAAAAGACAAACCCCAGATCCAGCTCTTTCAGTAATACAATTCGGCCATTTGGAAAGCCATCCAGGCCAAGGGTCGAAAGACACATTGCATTGACTTCCGGAACTTCGGAATCGATTGCTTCATCTAGCCAAGTCCGAAATTGAAGCAAAGGATCTTTTTTTACATCACTGATATCCAGTGATTTGGAGGTGTAGTCTTTACGAATTTCAGAAAGCTTCATTGTTTATTTAGATTGATTGAAAAATCATTGATAAAAGTACCACAGGCATTGGATTTTTAAAATTTAAGCCTATATTTTTCACCATAAAGGAAAGACAAGTGTATGAAGAATGATCCTTCAAAAGTACCTCAGGCGGGCAATCTGTTGATATCTGAACCCTTTTTGCAGGACGAAAATTTTGTTCGTTCTGTGGTTCTTCTTTGTGAGCACAATTCCGAAGGCAGTTTTGGATTGGTACTGAACAAACCTTCGATACTTCTCTTGAGTGAATTGGTTGAGGAATTGTCCTTTTTGGAGAGCGAAGTTTTCGTGGGCGGACCAGTGGAGCAGAATACGCTTCACTTTATCTATTTTGGTGAGAAAGTCCTCGAGGGAAGCGTCTCTATCGGCACTGGAATCTGGTGGGGCGGCGACTTCGAGGGTCTTGTCGGACGCTTAAAAACCGGCACGATGGATGCTCAAAACGTAAGGTTTTTTATTGGCTACAGCGGCTGGGCTGCCGGCCAGCTCTCCGATGAATTGGCCGAAAATACCTGGATCATTTGTGATCACAAACTGGGCCCCAATTTGCTTCAAAATACGCCCGACGAGCTGTGGCGTTTGCTTTTAAAAATGATGGGAGGGGAGTTTAAGGTAATCGCAAATTATCCCCTCGACCCAAGATTAAATTAGGCAAAATCCCTACTTTTGCCCATATTGCCTTGAAATAGTATCGTTTTTATGACTGAGAAAAGTAACGAATTGTCTGGAAAAGACAAGGTGACCCAAGCTTCCGAAGAGGAAGTAAAGGGTATCGAAAATGTAGATCAAACGGAGCAACCTGAAGTAGAAGCTGTTGCCGAAGATTCAAAAATAGAGGAGCCGGAGACTGCTGCTGCAGAAGCGGAAAGCACTGAGGAGGAAGCGCCAGCCACTCCAGAATCTGTCGAAGAGGAAGTATCCGAGTTAGAGGCAGAAGTAGCCGAGGAAGAAACCCCAATTGCTGAGATTGAAGACTCGGAAACCGTGACAGAAGTTGCGGAAGATGAAACGGAGAGCGCGATTGAAGAAACCGAAGAGCCAGTCGCTGAGTCAGTCTCTCAGGAGGTTGCGCCAAATGAAGCGGCAGACAAGGATGAAGCCGAGGATACAGAAGAAGAAGATCACTCAGACGAACATATCGAGCTGGTTGGACTGTCTAAGATTCAACTGTTGAAAATTCTAAAGGATAAGATCAATCACACACCAATCCTGAAACTGGACAAAGTCGCCCACGAGATCAAGGCTGCTTTTGAGGAATTGGTATCCAAAGACAAAGAGGAGGCACTGAATAAATTCAAGGCGGAGGGCGGCGCCGAAGATGATTTTGAATACCGTCAGCACGAAGAAGAGCGCGAATTCTTCAAAGTATTCAATGACTTCCGCTATCAGATCAACTCCATCAGAAAAGAAGCCGAGAAGCAGAAAGAGAAGAATCTGACGGCAAAGACCGACCTGCTCAATAAACTGCGTGACCTGGTGGATGGCGAAGAGACTACCCTGAGCATGGGTACGATCAAAGCCATTCAGGAAGAATGGAAAACCATTGGCCCGGTACCGACCGCGCAAAACAAAAACCTCTGGGCAAGTTTCAATGCCCTGATGGACCGATTCTACGACAACCGCAGCATTTACTTTGAGCTGAAAGAGCTGGACAGAAAGAAAAATCTGGTAAGTAAGACAGAACTTTGCGAAAAAGCTGAGCAGCTCAAGGACGTCAAAGAGTTGAAGGAAGCTATTCGTCTCCTGAATGAACTCCACGAGGAATTCAAGCACATAGGACCCGTCCCGAGAGAAGATCAGGAAAATCTATGGCAGCGTTTCAAAGCTGCGTCAGATGCCGTCTATGACCGAAGAAAAGAGTTTTTTGACGGGCAAAAAGAAGTCTACAAGGTCAATCAGACCGAAAAGGAATCTCTGATCGCTTTGTTGGCGCCATTCGCGGATTTCAAAGCTGACCGGATCAAGGACTGGAATACCAAAACCAAAGAGATTTTGGAGATTCAGAAAAGCTGGGAGAAAATCGGACCTGTGCCGAAGGAAGCGGGTAAAGAGATCAACAAAGCGTTTTGGGCGGCATTCAAGCACTTCTTTCACAACAAGAACCTCTTTTTCAAAGAGCTGGATGAGATCCGTGCCACCAACCAAAGCAAAGCTGAAGAGCTCATCGCCCAGGCTGAGGCTCTGAAGGAAAATACCGACTGGCAAGCTACCGCCAACCAGCTGGTGAAGTTGCAGCAGGACTGGAAAAAGCTAGGTCCAACTCCGGAGAAAAACCGGGATTCGCTCTACAGAAAGTTTAAAGCTGCTTGCGATGGGTTCTTCGAAAACAGAAGAAATTCCAACAAGCAGGCACATACTGAATTTGATCAGAACCTCAAGAAAAAGCAGGAGCTGATCGGTCAGATCTTGGATGCTTCCAAGGGCGACGAACTGAGCGAAGACGCACTCACTACTTGGGTGTCTGAGTTCAACGAACTGGGATTTGTCCCGCGCAAGAATATCAAAGAAGTTCAAGCTCAGTTCAAAGAAGCGGTAGACAGCTATTTGGAGAAGTTGGATCCTAGTGGTACTGGCCGGGAGGATTTCTTGTTTAGATTGAATCTCAACCGAATTCAGTCTGATCCCAATGCGGTGAAGACCCTGAACAAGAAAGAGCACGGTATCCGTAAGCAGATCTCTGATTTGGAAAACAGCATTACACTCTGGAGAAACAACCTCGAGTTCTTTGCAGCATCCAAAACCGCTGATAAACTCAAGGATCAGTTTGATGTCAAAATTCAAAAGGCAGAGGAGGAAATCGACAAGCTAAAAAAGAAGCTTACGATCTTGAAGGAGTTTTAAATTTTTCCCGCTCAAAATCTGAGAGATAGAAATTTCTTCGGGAGCGGGTTTGGAGTGAATGGCCTCAAGGCCTATATTTGCACCACAATAAAGGAAGGCCTCTTTAGCTCAGCTGGTAGAGCAACTGACTTGTAATCAGTAGGTCGCTGGTTCGATCCCGGCAAGGGGCTCAGAAAAGGGAAACAGAAATGTTTCCCTTTTTGCTTTTAATGACGTTAGCTACAGCAGTCGGGATAGCGCGATGGACTCAATGCTTTTTGGCATTTGTCAAATAATTGAGCTCTTGAATTAATAACGCGAATTTTTGCTTAATTTTTCTCCAAAACCAAACCTGAAAAAACATGAAATTACTATTTACAAGCGTCACCCTAGTTATGACCCTGATTGGGTCTTCATTTTTGTCATTCAATGAGGCTTACAGAGCCTCTTACTTTGAAGGAAAATGGGAAGTGCTGGTCAAGGACACTCCGCAGGGCGATGCGGTCATCCCGATGCGCTTTGAAACTGTTGAGGACGTGACTACTGGTTATTTCCAAGAGGATGCGTCCGGCACAGAGTTGAAGATGAGCTCGGTTACGATCGAAGGCGAAACTTTGACAGCGGCCTTTACCATCTCCGGCTATGACGTCACCATGGATCTTAAGAAGGTTGATGAGGATTTCTCCTCCGGCAGCTTGATGGGGATGTTTACAGCTGAGGCTAAGCGGGTGAAATAGACTTTCAATCTGGAGGACTGTAGTTGGCGACAGATCTGTTTACCCACCGCCAATCAAGACACAAGAAAGGCAGCTTTTTACAAAGCTGCCTTTCTGCATTTAACGCGGGAAAGGAGAGCTTTGAAGAGTGCCTGATGTGTTTATCAGCTATGATTTTCAGCGAAGCCATTGATTCCAGATTTTGGAGCGAATCGAAATCAGCATCATCGTAAAATCCCCAGTCAGGCCGTGATTTTCTTTTTATTTACCTTGAATAATGACTGTTTTTGATCAATTTACAATCCAGAAATGATCAAAAGTGGTAGAATTCAATGAAAAACCCATTTCAAAAATCCAGAATTCCAGAAGGCAAGGCTTTTTTAATCAGGGAGTTAAAAGCCCCGTTTTTTGATGTAAGCTGGCATTTTCATACGGAATATCAGTTGTTTGTCGTTTTGAAGGGAACGGGGACCCGTTTCGTGGGAGATCACATGCAGAATTTTCGGGAAGGGGATATGGTCCTAACCGGGCCGGATCTGCCTCATCTGTGGAAAAATGACAAAGCCTATCATCTGCCTGAAAACCGGCTCGAGACCCACGGAATCGTGATCTATTTGCCGGACAACTTTTTAAACAACTCGGTGTTTCAGTTGGAGGAATTTGAGGTGATCGCCAGCATGCTGAAGAAGTCCATCCGCGGACTGGAGATCGTCGGTAAAACGAATCTAGAGGTCAAACAAATGATGATGGAGCTGCTGGACATGACGGGCGTCAAAAGCATCAACCACCTACTCAAAATCCTGCAGACGATTGCCGATTCGGCAGATTGCAGGCTGATCGCCGACGCAGCCTATATCAATACCAACAAAGAATCCGAAAAGGACAGGATGGGCCAAGTCTACGAATATGTGACGCACAACTTCCAGGGCAAGGTCAGTCTGGAAGAGGCAGCCCAGCTTTCCAATCTTTCCGTTTCGGCTTTTAGCCGGTTTTTCAAATCCAGAGTGAACAAATCTTTCTCAGATTTTCTGACCGAGGTTCGAATTTCCCATGCCTGCAAACTGCTGCATGAAACTGACCTCAACATCAGCGAAATCTCCTATGAATGTGGCTTTTTCACCCTGTCCAATTTCAACAAGCTCTTCAAGGATCGGGTCAAAAAGACGCCCGTTGAGTACAGAAAGGAGTTTTTGAAGACATTTCCTGTCTAGTCCAACTGCAGCGGGCCGTCGCTTACTTAGTACTGCAGATGAGTGTCGGGTATTAGGCCTTTAGCTTCTCGGTCACTTGATCCAAGTAGGAAGCACTGACCGGAACCTTGAATCCAAAGACATGAAGCTGATGCCGCTCGGCTCTGGAGACCTTGTTTTTATTGGCCAAAAAGGATCGATGGGTTCGGATAAAATAAGAGGGCAGCAGCCGCTCGGTCTCAGCAAGCGTCAAGCGACTGAGGATCTTTTGTGTTTCTAGCTGGAAAGTCACATAATTCCCTGTGGCCTCGCAGTAAACCAATTCGCTGAAATCAACCCGGATCTGTCCGTCACTGGTTTTGACGAAATGGTAGGCAGGCTCGCTCTCAGGTTGGAGATCGATCCATTCTTGGGCTTTTTGGCAAGCCTTCAGAAAGCGGCTCAGATTAAAGGGTTTCAGCAGATAGTCCAGCGCATTTAATTCAAAACCCTTGACCGCATAGTCAGAATAGGCTGTGGTAAAGACGACCAGCGTTTCCTTGGGTAATAGCGCCGCTAGATCCATCCCAGAAATATCCGGCATATTGATATCCAGAAATACGAGCTGAACCGGATCGCTTTTCAGATACTCCAAGCCCTGTATGGCGTCGGTAAAAGTGGCCTGGAGTTCTAAAAAAGGTACTCTGGAAGCATGTGACTTGATGACTTCCAGAGCAAGAGATTCGTCATCGATGGCAATCGCCTTGATCATCAGGAGTGGATTTGGACGGAAAGGTGCACAAAATAATCGGAGTCGTTGGCGACAATGTTTAGCTGATGCCTATCGGGGTAGAGGAGAGCTAAGCGACTTTTTACATTTTCGAGGCCGATCCCCGATTCTTCCCGGGACTTTTCGCTGGTCGGCTTGTCGGGATGAATGCTATTGACCAGATCCAGATGCACCGAGCCGGCAATACATCTCAAATTTAAGCGGATCCAGGATTTTTCTTTGGTAGAGATGCCGTGTTTGAAGGCATTTTCGACGAATGGAATCAGGAGCATCGGAGCGATGTCACCGTGGCAGCTGCCGTCCTGGATGTTGATTTCCAACTCGAGATTGGTCTGGGAACCGAAACGAAGCATTTGAAGATCCAGATAGTTGCGGAGGTAATCAATTTCACGCGAAAGCGGGATGTGTGGCAGCTGATTTTCGTGCAGCATGAAGCGCATCATATCGCCAAGCTTTTGGATGCCATCGGCGGTCTTATCCGCATTCTCGATCAAAGAGCTCGCATAAAGCGTGTTTAGCGCATTGAAAAGAAAATGAGGGTTGATCTGGGAGCGAAGAAAGTCCATGCCTGCATTCCCCCGATCTACCTGATTGGTCAGGGTAAAGATTCTCCCCATATACGAGTCGTATTTTTTGAAAATAAGATTGGCAAGGGGAAAAACGATGACGAGTAGGAATGCAACCACCGGGATGCCACCGAGAAAGAAGATTTCTTCCGCATTGTTCTCAACAGAAATCACCAAAAAAACAAAAAGGATCAATGCTGCAAGTCCCCAATTAAACCAGCGGGCACGCTTGACCTTACCACCTTCCCTGTTTTTGTAAACGAAATAATAGTAGTACAAACCCAATACAATCAGCCCAGGAACCACCATTCCGAGTACGACCAGCGGACCGGGATTGGTAAGGCTCAGCAATTGAATCAAGAACAGAATGGTGAACAGATAGATGAAAATCAACCGGACGATGTTGTAGATCTGGAAATCGCGGAGCTTGGGAGGGGTGAGCGCCTGCTCGAGGATATAGGCTCCGATCAGGTAGCAGGCATAGATCCCGACCACACCAAGATAAAAGCTAGGAAATGGCGCATGAATCAGCTCTGTATTATAGGCGAGAATTGCACAAATGAGCAGCGATGCGGCAGCGATCAGGAAGGTAAAGATGATCGGAAGAGCCGGTTTTTTTTCCCTTTCATATTTGGGAATCAGCACCATGTGGATCAGGTGGAAAGACACATATAGCGTAACGGGAATGGCCAATCTTGCGACAAATCGGAAGATTTCAAATCCAGAAGTTTCATGGAAACTGGGGCTGAAGCCAAACAAATTGAATAAAATGATCGAAAGAAACGCAGTGGTGACGATCCACCATTCGATCTGTCGGAAATCAAGGCTTTTGGATTTCATGGGTGAAAGGTATAGACTATTTAGTGAGGGTTGATGTAGTGAATTCATTTTCGGAAGAGGAGTTTGCGGGTTGGGTTCCTTTGGAGGCAAAAAGCAAGAAGAGGTTGTAGATCAGGGCCGCCGCGATGATGAGATAAAATACGGTTGGCTTTTGGGCATTCCTTTTTGCTGATGCAGGCATAGGTTGGTAAGTGGATGTCGTAAAAGAGTTGGTTTAGTTTCGTACTGGAAGTTTTACCAAGATTACCGTGAGTCGGAGGGCCAATCAAAAAAATGTGACGAAACAGCCGGTTTCAGGGCTGGAAAGCCAGATTGTTCGGTGGTGGGGAATGGAAAAATGCCGCAGGGAAATCCACCGATCTACACTGCAGAGCTAGAAAAGAACAAAGACATTGAAGACGAAAAAGCCCGCGACGAGCATCAGTCTTCCTCTCAAAAAGTATGGGAATTTTCCTATTGGTTAGATATCCGTAAGTCTACAGATTAATAATTATCTACCAGCGACTTGGTCGTAGCCTCGAGGACTTCAAAGGCTGCTTCGGCCATGGTATTTTGGGTATCAAGAGTTGGGTTGACCTCGACGATTTCCCAGCAGCAGACCCGCTTGTCTCGGATCAACTGGACGTTGAGCTGGATCGCTTCCTCCAGGGTCAGGCCATTTGGGACGGGCGTACCAGTTCCTACAGAGATGGAGCTATCCAGACTGTCCACGTCAAAGGAGATGTAGATTTGCTCACAGTCCTTCAGAATTTCCAACGCCTGCCCGGCGACTTGCTCAATGCCCAAATGTCTTACTTCCTGCGTGCTGAAGTTCTTAATTCCATATTTTTGAATCAGGAAGTTCTCGGGTTCCTCAGTATCCCTGACCGAGATGAATACGATGTCCTGCGGATCGATCTTTGGAAAATGCCCCCCGATGTCCTTGATTTTTTCCCAATATCTAAGCGTCTCGGATTCGGGATCATTGACTTGACAATCCATATTGTCGAGTTGGGCGGCGATGGCAAGCGGCATACCGTGCATGTTGCCGGACGGAGTGGTGAAGGGCGTGTGCAGGTCCGCATGGGCATCGATCCAGACTACGCCGAGCCGTTGCTCGGGCTGAGCGGCTTTGATACCCATGATCGTGCCGGCAGCCGTACTGTGATCCCCGGCCAGGATGATTGGAAATTTCTTTTCTAAGCGAAGGGATTCAATCGTGGAGTAGACATTCTTCAAAACGTGGTAGACTCCATCGATGTACTTGGCGTGCGGATACTTGTTGCCTTTCCACAGGTAGTTGTTGGCGTCAGGGACGTTGATGGGGTCGAAGTGGGTGAAAAATGCGGACTGCTTGTCCAGACTGGCGATCTTGAGGGCATCTATTCCCATGCTGGCTCCGCGCGTACCTGCGGCGATCTCGGAGCGGACTTCCACGAGTTTTATATTTCTCATCTCTGAGTTGGTATTTGGGTTTACTACTTACCGCAAATATGCAATTAATTGCCGCTAGCCTTTTGTTCTTTCACGGATAATCTGTCGCGGGATGACGCTCGACAATCCATTGCAGGGAGTTTTATTGACAGGATTGCTTCCATAGAACGATTGAAAACAGGAAATGCGACCGTCTGGAAATTGCTCATAGGTCGTGACTTTTATAAACCTATAAAAATTATAGGGAAAGTAGGAAAATAGAATCTTGCCTTTTATCTTTGACTCATCATCCAACACAAAACGAACTATCATGAGCGCTGTAGCACAAATCCTCCACACAGAATTGAATTCAAATTCATGGACTGTCACCGCTTCACCTGACTTGGCTCAATTTAATGTGGGCGAGGAGGTTATCCTTAAGATTTTTTCTCAGGAAGTAGGAAATCAGATGCAGGGGATGTGTCGTTTCGAGCGGGGATTTGAGCAACTGCTGCCGCTTTTCAGAGGCTTGATTCTCTTGGGTAAGCCGCGGTCGTTGAGCCTGATCTATGACTTTGACAGAGCTCAGGCCTTCTTCACTTTTTCTCAAACAGAGAAAAGAGAAGCGGTGCGATTCGTCAATCAAATCATCGAACTCCTCAAAAAGGAAGTGAGGTTCAAAGAGATCCTGGACAAAGTCATTGAAAATAACAATCGCTTCCGCGCCGAACAGTCTCTACTGAACTCAGCGCTCCACACGGCTGTCTGGGATTAAGGCAACGTTATCTTTTGGTAAAAAGGGGCAAGTCCAGCGTGGGATTGTCCCTTTTTTCATTTGATATGTTTATAATTGATTTTTTAGCGGCCACACGGAATACCCTTACTAATCGTTCCCTTAGGGGAGAAGTTTTCTTGAGGGCATTTGAATTACCCCGATAAAAGCGCAATTTTTGCACCCTTAATTCATGTATTTAACCCCACGGTAAATGAATAGATACACCGACCTGATCCAGCAGACGTTTGACTTTCCGACCAAAGAGTTTCATGTAGAAAACAATGAGCTCTTTTTCAATGGAGTCAATCTAATGGAGATCATCGAAACCTATGGCACACCGCTGAAGCTGACCTATTTGCCCAAGATTTCGGAGAACATTCAGAGTGCGAAGTCCTTTTTCAACAATGCGATCAAGACGCACGACTACCAGGGGAAATACACCTATTGCTACTGCACGAAGTCTTCGCATTTCAGCTTTGTGCTGGACGAGGCGCTGAAAAATGACATCCACATCGAGACTTCTTCGACGTTTGATATTCCATTGGTCAGAAGCCTGTATGCGAAAGGAAAGATCACCAAGGACACCTACATCGTCTGCAACGGCTTCAAGCGGGAATTGTACAAACAATACATCACTGAGCTGCTGAATGACGGTTTTCACAACTGTGTGCCGATCCTGGACAACCTCGGGGAGATCGATTACTACTTGGAACACGTGAAAGTTCCCTTTCAAGTAGGGATCAGAATCGCTGCGGACGAGGAGCCAAAATTTGGTTTCTATACCTCCCGACTGGGCGTCAGATACAATGATATCCTCAGTCTGTATGAGGAGAAAATCAAGAACAATCCGCAGGTAAGCCTGAAGATGCTTCACTTCTTCATCAACTCCGGCATCAAGGATACGGCGTATTACTGGTCGGAATTGACCCGGTTTATCCAAAAGTATGTGGACTTGAAAAAGATCGCCCCGAGTCTGGATACGATGGATATCGGCGGTGGTTGGCCGATCAAGACCAACGTGTTTTTCGACTACGACTATCAATACATGGCCGATCAGATCGTGAAAAACATCAAGTGGATGTGCGCCAAAAACAACACAACGGAGCCGAACATTTTTACAGAATTTGGTAGTTACACTGTCGGAGAGAGTGGGGCGGTGCTGTACTCGATCTTGGAGGAAAAGCTCCAAAACGACAAGGAATTGTGGTACATGATCGACGGATCCTTCATCACCCAACTCCCGGATAGCTGGGGCTTAAACCAGAAATACATCATGCTGGCCGTGAACAATTGGGATGAAACCTATCAGGGAATCTCGCTCGGAGGCCTGACCTGTGACAGCATGGACTACTACAACTCCGAAGCTCACCAGTTCAATATCTATTTGCCAAAGATTGAGACCGGCAGAAAGCAGTACATCGGATTCTTCCACACGGGCGCATATCAGGAGTCGCTGGGCGGCTATGGTGGGATCCAGCATTGTCTGATCCCTGCGCCAAAGCATGTGTTGATTGATCGGGACGAAGACGGCAATGTCACTCACCGACTTTTCGCCAAGGATCAAACCGAGGAAAGTATGCTGAAGACGTTGGGGTATTGAGGAGCCCAACTAGGACATAGAAACACAAAAGACCGCCTCGCAGCGGTCTTTTGTGTTTTGCAAGTCTTCGCTTGCCAATGTCATTCTAAGATGGACTGTTGACCGAAACTCACCTCACCGTGACGTGATAGCAGGCCTGTCTTCTTTCCTTGATGACAAAGATTTTGTTTTCCTTTTGAAAGTGTTTTAAAACCGCCTCCAGATCTTTTTGATACTTCCGGTTGTAGTCCTTTTTGCCATTAAATCTGATGTAGGAGATGTCAAAGGAGACCCCGTAGGAGTGGGAGCTGTTGCCGTCCGTCGCGTTTCGATTCCTTCTCTTCAGTTTCTTCTGCTGCTCCATGGTGCGTGTGGCGGACGTCACTGTAAGGTAGGCCCCCTGACCAGCCAGCGTCTCGAAGGTTTGGCCGAGCTCTTCGAGGATTTTTTTGGACTCCAGTGTGACGTAGGGATAACTGTGGGTCAATTCGTCCACCTTGTATCCAGCGCCAAAGTTCACTTCCACCAAGTTGCGATTGGCTACCAGGCCGAGGAGATGTTTTTCATCCTCAATTAATCCGATCCCTTTGAGCTCGGCAGCGCTGAGGTGATCCTCGTAGGTGTCTTTGGCAAGTTTGCCTGAAAACGCCGGTAGTTCAATCGCTGTCGATGGCTCCAGAGGAGCCGCTTCAGGCAACTCCACGTACTCTGTCTGAATCTTATCTTGTGTTAAACTCTCATAGGTTTCTGTCAATTGCGTTTTCAGAGTTGGTTGATAACTGACCATCGCCAGTGTTCCGAGCGAAAAAAGGCTGATAAAGGCGAAGACAATGATTCCTGTGGTTTTATTCATGAAGAAAAGAAACGCTTTTGTACGTTTAGGAGACTGAAGGGATTGAAGCGACAAGTTATAAGACCGGGTACTTATGATCCTCCGATTTTATCCGAATGGTCTCTATGGTCGGATGAATGTAGAAGGTTCATTTTGCTCCCTCCAAAGATCCCGCCAAAAAAGGGCGTTTCCCTAAAAAGGGTACTTCTGCAGCTCAATTCCCCACAACCAGGGAAGGATATAATAGACCATTAGCGTGATAATCAAGATCGAAATGATATTCAGCCAAAGTCCCGCTTTGACCATATCTTTCATTTGGAGGTAACCTGAACCAAAAACCACCGCGTTGGGCGGAGTGGCTACCGGAAGCATAAAGGCGCAGCTCGCAGCCAACGTAGCTCCGACCATCAGTCCAAATGGATGGAGGTCGAGCTTGATCGCTACCGAAGCCAGGATCGGTAAAAGCATAGAAGCTGTCGCCACATTGGAAGTTACCTCCGTCAGGAAGTTGACCGAACCGATGATGATCAGAAGCAATACAAAGAATCCCACGCCCTCGATCAGAGTAAACTTCTGGCCTAGCCACTCTGCCAAGCCGGTTTCTTTAAATCCTTCCGCCAGTGCCAAGCCGCCGCCAAAAAGGATCAACACACCCCAGGGGATTTTTTCTGCTGTTTTCCAGTCCAGGATCCGTTCGCCGGAAGTAGAAGAGGGGAGTACCAGCAGCAATACTACCCCGATCAAGACGATGATGGTATCGTCGATTGCCGGGATAAAATTCGCCAGCAAAAAACTCCTGGTAATCCACGAAAAACAAACCAAGCCAAACACAATCAGCACTGTTTTCTCTTCGAACGTGATCTTTCCCAAGGCATGCAACTGGGTGGAAATGACGGATTTCCCTTCGCTCAATTGGAAATCTTGGGGTAATTTGTTACCAAAAGCAACGAGGTAGTACCAGCAGATAATCAATAGGATAAGCGAAAAAGGAAGCCCAAAAAGCATCCATTCATTGAAGGCAATTTCATAGTCATAAAGTTGCTTCACCACGGCCGACAGGATGGCATTGGTCGGCGTGCCGATGAGCGTGGCCATTCCGCCGATAGAAGCTGAATAAGCGATCCCCAGCATGATGTTTTTGCCCAAGTTATCTGCCAAACCCTGGTTTTGCTCACCCAATTGAGTTTTAAATTGGCTGACGACGGCGAGGCCGATGGGAAGCATCATCAGTGCGGTGGCGGAATTGGAGATCCACATTGACAGCAAGCCCGTGGCCGCGATGAATCCCAAGACGATCGTGCGCAGATTTGTTCCTAATAAGTTTATTATGTTAAGTGCGATCCGACGATGCAAGCCCCACTTTTCGATTCCTGTAGCGAGGAGGAAGCCGCCCATATACAGCAAGACGGTGGGATGCATGTAGTTGGCCGATACGGGCGCGATCTTGAGAATCCCCAGTAAGGGCATCAGGATCAATGGCAACAGCGCTGTGCCGGCAATAGGGATCGCTTCTGTTATCCACCACACGGCCATCCATGCAGTGAGCGCCAGCATAGCTTTTGCCTCAGGATTCAAACCGGGAGATTCTGCAAAAAAATAAATGAAAAGAAAAGCTATAGGGCCAAGATACAGCCCTAGTCGCGGAAGCCAGTTGTTCATAGATGGGCTAAGAGCAGGTTGGAGAGGTTAGGCAGGGAAGATAAAAAAGAATTGGGAAAAGGAAGACTTAAAAAGTATATTTAACATAATATAAATTATACAACAAAAAACACAATAGATCAAAGTGGCTCAGGCCGAGCTTTAACTGTTTCAATCATTTTGAGAAAGCCCGTCCAATAATTTTGACAAACTATTCTCCGAAATAAATTCTACTTGAAAACAGTCCGCATCTTTTTTTCAACACCTTCTCAGATTTCGACGCCAAACCAATCGAGGAAACTCGCTTTCGACTTCTTGAACTCTGCAATGCCGAGGCTCTTGCTGGAACCTCTGATACGACTGATCTTTTTCCCCTTCCCGTCTCCTCAAAAAATTCTCTAAATGATTTAACCTTAAAAATAGAAACATATACAGAAGTTATCCCGTAATTGCAGGCTCAATCGCAATCGTATCGAATCAAGTATGACATGTTCACCCGCCATGCGAGATTCCATAGAACCGAAAAAACGATAATCAAATGAAAGGATATCTTGGAGAATTTGAGGAGCTGGTCCTGCTGACCATCGCCTCCCTACTGGACAATGCCTATGGTGTAAGCATCAAGACCTACATCGATGAGCGCACGTCCCGGTCGATCAGCATCGGTGCACTCCACTCCACGATCACCCGCCTGGAAGAGAAAGGTTACCTGTCTTCCCACCTGGGCGAGCCGACACAGGAGCGCGGAGGACGGAGCAAGCGCCTTTACGAAGTGACACAAACGGGCAAGCTTGCATTGCACCAGATGAAAAATCTCAGAGACGACCTCTGGGTCGCAGCCGCCCAAAATCTATCTCTTACAAAATAAGCAACACTAGACAGGATCAGTGCCTAACGAAAAGAATACTATTTAACACATGAAATCTAAAATTCAGCCCCCACGTCTTGCAGACAGTCTTTTCCTCTGGTATTGTGAGCGTGCATCGGTCGAGGACCTTCACGGCGATGTGGAAGAACTTTTCTACGCGGATCTGGAAAAGCATTCACTATTCAGAGCTAAGCTTAAGTACTGGCAGCGGATTTTTTCCCTGATTTTTTCCTATGCGTTGCGTCAGCGCAAGCGGAGAGCCGCCTATCACCCCTATTCCAGTGGCATTAACACTGCGATTCTTTCCAATTATTTCAAAACGGCGGTGCGCAATCTGGCCAAGAATAAGTTCTATGCAGGCCTCAATATCTTCGGGCTCTCGCTTGGGATGTCGCTCTCGCTGTTGTTTATCTCTATTCTGGTCTTCATCTATCGCTATGATAATTTCCATACCAAGCGTGACCAGATCTACCGCGTCATCACACAGGTTCATGATGACGTGGATAATCCGATCTACGCATCCACACCCGCTGACCTCGGATATGTGCTGGAGCAAGAACTTCCCGGGATCGAAAAAGTAGTTTCTATTCAAGGCACTTTAAATGGTGAGGCGGACTATGAGGAGAAGAAAATGCCGGTGCGGGGATATTTCACCGAACCGGAATTCTTTGAAGTGTTCGATTTCCCACTTTTGAAAGGCAATCCAGCCACAGCTCTCAAGGAACCCAACAGTATCTTGATCACGGAAAAAGAGGCTGAAAAGATCTTTGGCAGCAAGGACCCTGTGGGAGAAGTGCTGACGATTCCGCCCTACGGAGAGATGACGGTAACTGGAGTCTTGAAAGACGTCCCGAAAAACTCCCACCTGACCTTTGGAGCGCTCGCTTCGTATTCTACCTTGCTCAGCGCCGGACAACAAAATCAGCAGCTCAGCGAGGCTTCTTGGACGAATTTCACCGACTCTTACGTGTATTTTCTTTTGCCGGAAGGCTCTTCTTCGGATGCGGTCGAAAACTTCCTGAGCCAGCTGGCCAAGGATCGATATCCGAAAGACGATTTCCTGGCGAGTTTTTCTGTGCAAAGACTAAACGACATCGTACCGGGAGTCGAAGTCTACAATGCCATCGGACCAAGCTGGGACCACCTTTCCATCTTATTGGTAGCGTTGACGACGCTGATCATCCTGATTCCCGCATGCGCCAACTATGTGAATCTCTCGATCTCGCAGTCGCTCAAGAGGATGAAAGAGATCGGCGTGCGCAAGGTAATGGGCGGTCAGCGACGGCAGATCTTTTTTCAATTCATCGTGGAAACCACGCTGAGTATGATGATTGCGCTGTTTTTGTCCTACTTTTTCTTCGAATTGATCCGGGGTGAATTTCACAAGATGCTGGCTGAAGCGGACTCCATGGACATGACTCCCAATTTTATTACCCTCATTTGTTCCATAGGGTTTGCGCTTTTGGTTGGGGTCTTGGCGGGAATTGTGCCCGCTCTGTACTTTTCAAAAATCAACCCACTCAACGCCCTAAAGTCGATGGTGTCGATTCCGACACGGAAGTTTCGTCTGCCGGGTCGCAAGATCATGCTTACCGTTCAATATGGGATGTCACTGGGATTTATCATGGCCGTGGTGATCATGCTTCAGCAGTACCGGTACTCAATGAACTATGATTTTGGCTTTCGCCGGGAAAATATCCTCGATGTCGCTTTGCAGGACGTCAAGCCACAATTGTTCAGGAATGAATTCGGAAAGTTGGCTGCCGTTCAATCGATCTCCATGTCGTCTAATATTCTAGGGCTGGACTATAGCGCAGTGAAGTTCATCAAAGATGAAAGTCAGCAGGATTCCACTGCGGTGGCCACCATATCGATTGATGACAACTTCATTGACAATTTTGGCCTTCACTTGATCGCCGGCAGCAATTTCAGTTCGGACCAAAACAGCAATCTGCGACATATTATCATCAACGAAGAGATGGTCAAGGCCTTCAACCTGGGCGACGCATTCTCTGCAGTCGGCAAAACGCTGCTGTTGAATGATGACAAGGAAGTGTCGATCCTCGGTGTGGTGAAGAACTTTCATTACACGAGTCTGCGGCAGCCCATCGGCGCATTTTTCTTTACCTCTGATCCGAGCGAGTTTCAATATGCAAATCTCAGTATGCCATTGACTAACCGATTTGACGATCTGACGCAGATGGAAGTCGCCTGGAAGGCACTTGACAGCAATCACAAGGTGAAGGCCCAGTATTTCTCAGATGAAATCGGTGACGCTTATAGTTTTTACTTTGTGGTGATCAAACTCTGGGGCTTCCTAGGATTGCTGGCCGTTACCGTGGCGTCCATTGGATTACTCGGAACTGTCGCGTTTACCATCGGCAATCGGCTGAAGGAAGTCAGTATCCGAAAAGTGATGGGCGCATCAACAGAAAGCGTCGTATTCATGCTTTCAAAAGATTTTCTCCTGCTCATATTCATCGCGACAATCGTCACCGTCCCCATCGTTTACTTCCTGTTTACCAAGATTTTGGTTCAAATGCAGTATTACAGTGTTTCCGTTGGGGTTTCAGAAATCGTTGTCAGCGTCTTATTGTTGGCGATCTTGGGCCTTACCACGATATTCTCACAGACCATCCGCGCGGCAAATGCCAATCCTGTAGATCATATGAGAGGTGATTGATGGGTAATGCGCCTGTCAATCATCTCCTTACGATATTCTTAACCATCTTCGGAAAAATCAACCAATGAAACGGCAACACCGAATACCAGTAGAATCTGCCCCAAACACCGAGCGGGCGGAAGGTGGCGGTTTGCAGTAAAGTTGTTTTACCGTCCTTTTCTTTGATCTTGAATTCCAACCAAGCCTCTCCCGGCAGTTTCATCTCGGCATATAAAAGCAAGCGGCCCTCGGCTCTGTCTGCCACTAGTACCCGCCAAAAGTCAAGCGCATCACCCGTCCTCAGCTGATTATCACTTCGCCGTCCCCGACGAAGCCCAACACCACCGACCAGGACATCCAAAAAACCCCGAATGCCCCACATCCAATTCCCAAAATACCATCCCCGATTGCCTCCAATCGACCATATATTTTCAACGACTTCCTCCTTGTCGCGATCAAATGTTGTACTACGCTTGTCTGTAAACACGCCGTTCTCGGGCACCTGCACCCTGTCGGGGAAATTTCCCGTCATTCCAAAAAGTGAGCTGGCGTCTTTCCAGCTGGAAACGACGCTTTTCTGGCTGATCTTATCAAACGCGAGTTGCAATGCTTCGGTGTAGTCAAGCCGGCGGATGGGTACGATATCCAGGATTCGGTTGTCCTGACATATTACTTCATTTTTCATACTACTCACCAAACTCCTCGCCAGCGAAAAGGTAGTCGATGTCACCAGTAGCAGCCACAACGAGGAAAGTTTGGGCGTCAAAACGGGAACCGTTATGATAAAACGCCTGAGTCCTCTGACCTTGGCAAATCCCATTAACATCTCGTTATAAGTAAGGATTTCCGTACCACCGATGTCAAAGGTCTGCCCCAGAGCTCCGTCCTTCAGCATTACCTCGCTTAGATACTCGACGACGTTTCTTACGCCAATGGGCTGACATCTTGTGTTGAGCCATCTTGGCGCGATCATCACCGGAAGTTTTTCGACCAGATCACGGATGATTTCAAAGGAAGCACTGCCAGAACCGATGATGATAGCCGCCCGCAAGACTGTAAGCGGTGGTTTGGCTTTTCGCAGAATATCTTCCACATTCTTGCGGGAAAGCAGATGGTCAGACAGATCGCTATCATTTACAATCCCGCTCAGATAGATAAGTTGCTTGCAGCGTGTTCTATCGATAAACTGAACAAAATTCTCCGCTGACCTGGCCTCCATATCAGTGAAGTTTGGATTGGAGGAACTCATTGAGTGGACCAAGTAAAAGGCGACGTCGATGTCGGCCGTTACTTCTTTTAATGACTCAGGATCGTTCAGATCAACTTCGACCACCGACACGTTTTCTAAAAATTCTTCGGTAAAGTCTTCCCAATCAAATCTCCGGCGGTCACGAACCAAGCATACCACTTGGTGATTTTCTGCGACTAAAACAGGGAGTAGCCGCCTTCCAATATAACCTGTTGAGCCTGTGAGTAGGATTTTCATGAAAACATGGTCTATAACTTTAAGCTAGACATGCCACCGTCTACGTGAAATACCTGCCCGGTGATCCAGCTCGATTTCTCTAAAATCAAAAATTCTGCGAGGTCAGCCAAATCATCCGGACTGCCGATACGCTTGAGTGGATGACGTTGAGCATTTGCCGCTTTCTTTTCTTCACTGCTCAGAAGTGTGCCCGCCAGTGGCGTATCGGTGATAGACGGTGCGATGCAGTTGACTCTGATTTTCGGGGCAAATTCCGCCGCCAAGGCCCTTGTCAATCCCTCAATAGCGCCTTTGGAGGACGCGACTAACGAGTGAAAGTTAAATCCAGTCTGTACTGCTACCGTGGAAAATAGCACGATTGAGGGACTGGAGGCGTTTTTCAGTTTTGGTAAACAGGCTTGAATGACCTTTACCGCACCGAGCACCTGCAGCTGATAGTCCGTTATGAAATCCGTCGGCTTGATCCGGGCGAAAGGCTTCAAGTTGACTGCACCAGGGCAGTAAACCAGCCCATCCAACTCGTCTGGAGCAAGACTCAAATCCAATGATTCGTCCAGCACATTGACCTGTTGGATCTTTGCGAAGCCATCGCTATCGAGCGTTGTTCTGTTGAATGTGCCAAAGACGCGATGCCGGTCAGCAATCAGTTTTTTCGAAAGTGATAGGCCAATTCCTGAGGAAGCGCCGATTATTAAAATATTTGCCATACTGGAAAAACAGCCTTGTAATCAATTTGTTTGCACTTTCCCCAGTTAACCTTTGTCCGCACCTTTCCGCAGTGTGTCTATTTCCCTTTCCAGTCGGTCGATGGCTTCCATCTTAGCTGAATAAAGTTTCAAATCACCGGATCGCTGCACGTGCATGGCCTCTTCAAGTAGCCTTTTGCGCTTGTCTTCAAGGGATTGTATGGGATCTTTCTTGAAAAAGGAAAACATATCGGTTTTTTGCTTTAAGAACACATCCGAAGGGAAAAAGTTATCGTCGACCTTGCACCTAAATTCGATCCCCCACCCCACAGCTGCAGATTTATTGCCTTCACTCAATTGTATTTTCGCGTTGCAAATACATCCATTTGAACTAATTTCGAGTTCCAATTTTGAGTTATGACTGAAGAATCCGCCTCCTTAAATTTTATCGAACAACTCGTCGCAGACGATCTGGCTGCAGGCTTTCCCTCGGAGAAACTCCGCTTTCGCTTTCCTCCTGAGCCAAACGGCTACCTACATATCGGCCACGCGGCATCCATTTGCCTGAACTTTGGCCTCGGCGAGCAGCATCAAGCACCTGTAAATCTTCGCTTTGACGATACCAATCCCGCAAAAGAAGAGCAGGAATACGTCGACGCCATCAAGCGAGACATCCAGTGGCTGGGCTTCCAGTGGGCTAATGAATTGTATTCTTCCGACTACTTTCAGCAGCTGTATGACTGGGCGCTCCAGTTGATCAAAGAGGGGAAGGCTTATGTGGATGAGCAGTCCGCTGAGGTAATGGCCGCCCAAAAAGGTACGCCAACGACTCCGGGAGTTGCAGGCCCACACCGTGATCGGACAGTACAGGAAAACCTTGACTTATTCGAACGGATGAAAGCCGGGGAATTTGAACAGGGAAGCTATGTGCTTCGTGCCAAGATCGACATGGCGTCACCGAATATGCTGATGCGTGATCCGATCTTGTACCGGATTGTGAAGAAGGCCCACCACCGCACCGGCACTGATTGGGTGATCTATCCGATGTACGACTGGACGCATGGCGAGTCGGATTACATCGAGCAGATCTCCCATTCATTGTGTACGCTGGAGTTCAAGCCTCACCGTGAGCTGTACGATTGGTTTTTGGATCAAATCATCGATCCGACGCTTCTGAGACCCAGACAGCGGGAGTTTGCTCGTCGAAACCTGAGCTATACCGTGATGAGCAAGCGGAAGCTTCTGCAGCTCGTGGAAAGCAAAACAGTAACCGGTTGGGACGATCCGCGGATGCCGACGATCTCCGGCTTGAGACGAAGAGGCTATACGCCAGAGTCGATCCGGCATTTTAGCGATCTTTCGGGGATCTCCAAGCGCGACTCTGTGACAGATGTGTCGCTATTGGAATATTGCATCCGCGAGGATTTGAACAAGACAGCTACCCGTGTGATGGCCGTCTTGGATCCTGTGAAGTTGGTCATTACTAACTATCCTGCCGGAAAGACAGAGATACTCGAAGCCGAAAACAATCCAGAAGATCCAAACTCGGGCACGCATGAACTTCCCTTTTCAGGCGAACTCTACATCGAGCGGGAAGACTTCAAAGAGGAAGGTGGGAACAAGTTTTTCCGCTTGTCTTTGGGAAATGAAGTTCGTCTTAAAAGTGCTTATATCATCAAAGGAGAATCTGTGGTGAAGGATACCAATGGAACTATTTTGGAGATTCACTGCACGGCTGACTTGGATTCAAAGTCAGGAAGCGGCACAGAAGCCAGCACTAGAAAAGTGAAAGGTACCCTGCATTGGGTGTCGATACCGCACGCGATTAAAGCAGAAGTTCGGGAGTACGATCGCCTTTTCCTGGAAGAAGCTCCAGACAGCCACGAGGACAAGAACTTCATGGAGTTCGTCAATCCTGATTCTCTGAAAGTGATCAACGAAGCCTATTTGGAGCCTTTTCTGAAAGAAGCCAGCGTGGGCGATAAGTTCCAGTTTCAGCGCTTGGGTTACTTTACCGTGGATAAAGATTCTACAGCGGACAAGTTGGTGTTTAACAAAACGGTTGGTTTGCGGGATTCTTGGGCCAAGCAGAACCCCGCTCCTGCCCCAACTCCACAGGCCAGCCAACCAAAGCCAACCAATCAAGGTGGTGGACAGGATCAGGGACAGCGAAGTGCGCTGAATGAGATTCAAAAGATCGCCAAGAAATACACCAACCTCTCCGGAGATAAGCTCGAAGCTGCGAGGACTGACATCGCCAGACTGGCGGAGGAAGTGAGCTACGAAGAACTGGAGCCCCTATTTCAGACCGCTGCCAAAAAAGTAGGAACCCGCATCGGCGCGATGATCACCCTGGGAGTTTTGCTGAACAAAGGTCAAGCGAGAAATGCTGAGATCGAGGCGTTTATCGCAGCTGGATTGGCGGATGAGGACGCGCAGCTGGTCGAAGAAGCGAAGGTAGTTTCCAGTGGTCTGCCTAAGTGATCAGTATTCAGTCTCAGTTGCAGTAAAAAGAAATCGCCCGTTGAACAATTCATCGAGCGATTTTCTATTCTGGGTGTTTCAGCTTCTTCGGGCCTATTCGGAACTTATGCTAGTTTCTTGATACTATCGTCTTAATCAACCGCCGCCTCTTTGTTATACTTGGTTCGGTACTCTAGCGGAGACATGCCGGTGACTTTTCTGAAAACCTCACGAAAAGCCTTCGGATCTGAATAACCCACCTCAAACATCACTTCGTTGATTTGCTTTCGGCTGGTTTCAAAAGCCTTCTTCGCCGCTTCCATCTTTACCCGCTGGGTATATACCACAGGTGAATTTCCTGTGGCTTTGATAAACCTCCGGTCAAAATTCCGCCGACCAACAGCCAAACTGGATGACAGGCGTTCGATGGAGATCTTCTCTTCGAGATGGTGCTCGATGTATTGCTGTGCTTCTTTGATCAGTTCGTCACCGTGCGCCTTTTGTCCCTGAAAGATGATGAATTCCGATTGGCTCTCTCTGTCCATTTCGATTTGGAAGACCTTCGAACAAAATATCGCCGTCTGCCTGTCGAAGTATTTCTCGACCAGATACAGCATCAGGTTTAGAAAAGAATAGGCTCCCCCGTTGGTGTATATCCCGTTTTCATCAGTAATCAGTCTGTCTGGCTGCAAGGTGATATGAGGAAACATCGTTCTGAACCGGTCTGCAAAAGCCCAATGTGTAGAGCAACTTTTCCCATCCAACAAGCCGGATGCAGCCAAAAGAAACGCACCTGTACAAACACTCGCTATCTCCGCACCTTCGCGATTTTGAGCGACCAGCCAGTCGATGACGGGTTTGTTACCTTTAATCGCTTCCTCGTAATTATGATTGAGCGAAGGAATGATGATCAAATCGGTCTTTTCAATTTCCGTGACCAGCCGTTGCGGCTTGACGGTAAACAAGCCTCCGTGAAAGTCCACTTCCTTGGAAATCCCAACCAATTCTATGTCGTATAGCTCCGATTTTCCTTGTTCCGCCGCGTAAGCATTTGCTCTTTTGAGGATTTTATAGGCGCCGACGATACTGCTGAGATTGTTTTGCCCCTCCGGCACTAAGATACTGATATGCTTCATGATCCTCTTTTTTCTAAATTTACAAAAGGGCATTGTCCAAATCAACCCGCGACAGGGTATTTTTTACTGCAATCAATGGCTTGGGTCACTTGTTGAAATCAGGATACGGCAATCCTTTACCCGTTTCACAAAGTAGCCTTAGACTTCGGAGGAAAAGTGCCCAATCAAAGCTGCACGAAGCAAAACTGAGTGAATAACTCTCCCATCCCTCGTGACGAAACAGGAGCCACGATCCTTTGACATGTGGCTCCAGATCGAAGGAAACGGTAGTTCCAATCCAGTCTTCATACCCTTTGACGCATTCCCATTTTACTTTGCTGTACGGCTGGAGTTCTACGATCTTCATTTCTTTGGAGTAGTCCGGCTCAAACTGAAATCTAGCGATGCTTCCAAGCTCGGGTGTAGCTGTCGTTTGCGGAGTCCACCAACCTGCCAAACCTTCCTGCTTGGTCAATGCCTCGAAGACCGTTTCCACCGGCGCCTTTATAAGAAAGCGGTGGTAGATGCTTTTCGTGGCTGAATCTTCAGCCTTAGCCTCTTTGTTGGCAGTGCTGCTTGCCGCGATGCCTTCTTTCGGTGTGGGGCTACCCTTCCCTTTGATAGTCAGATCTTTCAGACTCCCTTGGATGTAATGTGTCCATGCATCATGGCATATATTAAAGCATTCATATTCAGGCACTAATCCCTGATGTGTAAAATCCAGTTGTGTCTTTCCGTCTTTCGAAGAGATCTCAAAAAGGATCGTGTCACCCGTCCATTCGCTCTGATCTTTTGTGAATTTGAAATAGTTGTCAAGGACCTTCCAAGCTACTTTTTTGGCTGGGACCAACTCAATGATCTTCATCTTGCAGCGGTGCACATCTTCGTAGTGGTATGAAAACTCACCACCAAGCTGATCGGTCGGTCCTTCAATATTTTCTGACCACCAACCACGGACATTGTTTATGGCTGCAAAAACCTGCTCAGGTGTGGCGTCGACTACGATTCTTGTTGTAAAATCCTGATTTTCCATGAGATATAGCTTTGAATAAGACTTACTTTTTCAAAAGTATAAACAACAAATCAGTCCAAGAGGGTGTAAAATGGACTTTGTAACAGGTCGATTTGGACAAGCGAGAAACTAGGTGGCTACTTACCTTTGGCCGCTCACCGTTTATAGCAGACCCATCTCAACTCACTGATCACCGCGGCCTACCGCGGCCAACTGTCTGGAGGAATATTCCGATGGAAGCACCTCAAATTCCGCTTTAAAATGCTTCGCAAAGTATTTGGCGTTGTTATATCCTACACGATAGGCCACTTCGGCGACATTCAACTGGCTTTTGGTAAGCAGCTGCGCCGCCCGCTGCATCCGGATCAGACGGATGAATTCAATCGGACTCTTTCCCGTGAGGGATTGCAGCTTTTTATACAGGTGAACCCGGCTCATGCCCAGTTCGGAACTTAAGAATTCTACGGACAATTGAGTGTCGTCCAGATGTTTTTCCACGAGTTCTACTGCTTTTTGGATCAGCAGATCATCCATCGAGACGACGTCAACCTCGGTTGCGTTAATCTCGATCTTTTTACGGTTTTGCTCCTGGATCATTTTCCGTTCACGCAGCAGGTTTTTAACACTGAGCTGCAGAACTTCCAGATTAAAAGGCTTGGTGAGGTAGAGGTTGCAACCGCTGTCGAGTCCCCTGAGCAGGTTTTCCTCTGATTTCTTGGCAGTCAGGAGGATCACCGGAATGTGCGAGGTCATCATATCGCCCTTTATCCGCTGACAGAGTTCTTTGCCGTCCATCATGGGCATCATCCAGTCCGAAATCACCAGATCCGGAATCTGCTCCTGTGCGATTTCCCATGCCTGCATGCCGTTGGCGGCAGTCAGCACCTGGTAGGATTCGGAGAGGCAATCCTTTAGATAGTTTCTAAACTCGCGGTGATCTTCGACGATCAATATGCTGTCTTTCTGCGATTGGGAAAAAGCCGCATCAGGCAGCGTATTTTCGTCCCAGTCTTCCGGTAGAATCAGCCCAATCGGCATCGTCAGGGTAAAAGTCGACCCCTTGCCCAGCTCACTTTCTACTTCGATGACTCCTCCCATGATCTTGGCAAAATCCTGGGCCAGCGAGAGCCCGATTCCGCTTCCCTGGTTCAGCTGGTGGCCGTGACCTTCGGTAGTGAAGAACCGGTCAAAGACTTTCTTTTGATCTTCCGCAGAGATGCCCACTCCGGTATCTGACACGGACAAGGACAACACACCCTTCTCTTCGTGCTCGACAAGGAGATCTAACTTGACGGTGATCTTGCCGTCTTCAGGTGTAAACTTGAAGGTATTGGAAAGCAGGTTAAAGATGATCTTTTCCAGCTTGTCTGAGTCAAAGATTGCCTGCTGGGCCTCCAGGTCAGATTCGAATCGCAGTTGAATATTCTGATTTTCAGAAAGTTCATTGAAGTCTGCTATGCTTTCTCTTACAAACTGAACGATATCTCCCTCAGACGGGTGGAAAGCCAGGGCTCCTTTGTCCACGTTTTTCACGTCCAAGAGCTGATTGATCAGTTTGAGCAGTCGTCGAGCATTTCGCTGGATGATCTTGTATTGACCCGTCAGCATCGAATCCTTAGAGATAGAAATCAAGTGCTCCGCGGGAGTCAGGATCAGCGACAGTGGTGTGCGGAATTCATGGCTGAGATTGGTAAAAAACTTGGTTTTCAATTTGTCCAGTTCCTGCACCCGTTTGGCTTCCCGAATGGCATTTTCCCGCTCAAGCTTCTCTTTGTGACGGGTGAGAAGTTGATTTCTGAAAAAGTAAGCCAGCGTAGCCAGCACCACCAAATACAGAAAATACGCAATCGGTGTCCTCCAAAAAGGCGCTTGAATCACGATTGCCAGCTTGTACTCATCAGTGCTCCAGCCGTCCAAAACTGTCCCCGGCTGCACTACCAGCGTGTAGTTGCCTGGATCCAAGTTTGTAAAGGTGACTTTTGCCAACTCGTCGTTGAGATAGATCCAGTCATCGGTAAATCCGATCAACTTGTAGCGGTACTTATTCTTCTCAGGGTAGAGAAAGTTAAGCGCGCTGAATCCGATGCTGAACATGTTCTCGTCATGCTTGAGCACCAGCTTTTCGGTGTTTTCAAGAGTTTTGGTCAGCAAGACCCGACTCCCGATTTCCTCTCCTACCTCTACGTTCTCATTGAACAGTTGGAAATAGGTGAAGACCACCGCCGGGTTGTTTTGCTCAAAGGCAAAATTCTCCGACTTGAAGATATTGTAGCCATTTGGCCCTCCAAAGAGGAACTCGCCGGCCTTGGTCTTGATCGCCGAGTTCTTGTTGAAAAGGGAGGCCTGCAAGCCGTCTTTCTGATCAAAATTCTGAAAGACAATCTGAAACGGCCTGGAATGCCGCTTGACCTGCGCATAGGTCAGCCCGTTTTGAGAGCTGATCCAGAGGTTTCCCTGGTCGTCGTCCAGGACATCGACCAAGTAGTTGGAGGGCAGTCCTTCCTCCTGTCCATAGTGGACAAACAGGCTGTCCTGAGGATCGAAATAATGCAGGCCCTTTTGTGTAGTCAACCAGATAACTCCCTGCGCGTCGGCGAAAAGTTCGGTGAAATTGGCTTCCCTAAGGCCATTGCCCTGCGTCTCGGAATAATATGAAGTGGTGTTTTTATCGTAATTGATCACATTCAGGCCACTGCCTCCCGATATCCAGATATTTCCAGCCAAATCTTCTGCGAAGCCTGTGATGTACTGATTGTGTAGCCTAAAAGGCTCACTTCCGGCGGGATAATTGTGAAAAGTCCTGCGGTCGGGCGAGAGCATCGACATGCCAGACCGCAGTGTTCCGATCCAGATTCGATGTTTACTGTCTTCGAAAAGCTTCCAGATATTCGGCCCTGGAAGTCCATTGGTGTCTCCCTGCTTGTAGCGGAAATTGGTGAAGGAATGGCCGTCAAATTTCCCCAAACCGTTGAGGTAGGTTCCGATCCATAGAATTCCCTCGTGATCCAGCATCAGATCCACGATCACATCGCCAGTCAGGCTTTTAGGATCTTCTGGGTTGTGCCGGAATTGCTTGTATCGGTTGTTTTTTCGGTCGTGATAGAAAAGCCCCCCGCCGTTTGTTCCGATGTAGAGATTTCCCAAGCTATCCTCGACGAATGCGTTGACGTCATTGAATGGCAGGGAATTGTGTTCGGAAAAGTTTTTTCGTACATGCGAGAATCTGAGCAGACCCTGATGGTAGTAGGACACACCTTTTTTGTGGGTTCCAATCCAGACGATTTCCTCAGAATCCTTGTACAGAGCGTACACGACGTTGTGGGGCATCGATGATTCCGGATTGGCCTGGTTGTCAAAGAACCGGACTGTCTTGGATTCTTTATTGATCTGGTTGATGCCGCCGTGATCGGTGCCTAGCCAGATTTGGCCTTTTTTGACTTCCACCACTGCCTTCACCATGTCGTTGTTCAGCTGAAGTGGGCCTTCATTTTCCCGGCAGACCATGATCTCGTGACTGATGCCATCTACCCAAAATACCCCCAAGTCACGCTCCGGATCAAATATCCATGCATCCCCCTCCGAATCCATTACCAGTTCATAACTGCCCAAGGCAGGGATTTTGGTTTTGGGAAGTCTCAGTGTCTTGGTGACGATCAGACGATTGGGGTCGATCAGTTCGATGATGCCGCTTTGGTTGATCGCCCAGATCATCCCATCGGGAGATTCTGCGATGGCGGCGATCTGATCTGAGGCTAGACTTCCGCTGGTAGATCCCGCTCTGAGGTATTGGGTTTCCTTGGTGCTGGGGTCAAAGATGCTGATGCCCTTTTGGGTATGGGTAAACCAAAACCGGCCTTGGCGGTCGTGCATCACCATACCGATCGTGTCGGATGCCAGATGGTATTGGTTGGTGAATTTCGCCGATCCGCGGGTAAATTTCCCGCTTTCGTGATCATAGACGTCGTAAGTCCCGTTGACATTTTTCACCCAAAGCTTCTCGTCCGGGCCAACGGCGAGTTTGATGATCGTGTTGTGGGAAATGGAAGTGGTATCCTTGCTGTTGAAAAAAGACTTGACACGCGTGCCATCATAGCGATACAATCCGAAGGCCGTCCCGTACCACATCATTCCGTCGCTGTCCCTGATAATCGACAGTACATTGGCATTGGACAAGCCCAACTCTTCGTCCAGATTGCGAAATACAAGCTCTTCCGACTGTGATTGGCCACTGACAGGATGAAACAGCATAGTCCAACCCAAGCAAATCCCCACTACTACACCTTGCACTATTCTTCTCATAGCTATTTTGAATGGCGGACAAATCTCGATATTTTCTCTTTAGGATTTTGCCAATCTCTTTTATACACAGTACAATCCCAAAAGAAACAAAAAAGTCTGGCCAATGAAAACCCGGCTGGACTTTAGCTGATTTATGTCAAAAGTAATCGCTAAAGATCCAATGAGCATTTCCGTGGCGCATGTTTTGCCACCTACCACATGTGGCAAATTGAGCCGACTGGTCTACTTTATTCACCGTTGTTAGCTTAGCTCTACGGGAAAGCAAAAGTGTCTATCTTTTAGAAGCTTATACCAACAATCTGAACTTCCATGAAAATATTTGAATGCGGAAATTGCTCCAACCCGCTGTTTTTTGAAAACACCCGCTGTGAAAAATGCGGACACTTTTGCGGATTTTCAGTTACAGATCTGAAGATGTTGAGCTTTGTCTCGACAGAAGTTTCAATGATTTCGGATCGGGAAAGGAGGCCCTATAACTACTGTAAAAACCAACAATTCGGCGTCTGCAACTGGCTCATACCTGCGGAAGATGACCGGGAGTTCTGTGAAGCCTGCGCACTCAACCGGACCATCCCTGATCTCTCGGACGACGAAAATTTCAAAAAATGGCAAAAGCTGGAAGTGGCAAAGCACCGCTTGGTCTATCAGCTCGCAAGACTAAACCTTGCCTTGCCCAGCAAGATCACCGACGAAGCCAATGGCTTGTGTTTCGATTTTATCTCGCGGCAGGGTGACGTCGATATCATGACCGGTCATGCGAATGGCGTGGTTACCATCTTGCTGTCAGAGGCAGATTCGGTGCATCGTGAGCTGATGAGAACGCAAATGTCAGAGCCTTACCGAACGCTGATCGGCCATTTCCGCCACGAAGTAGGTCATTATTACTGGGATCAGCTCCTGGCGTCAGACACGCGAAAGCTTGACGCATTTAAAAAACTGTTTGGCGACGAGAGCTTGGACTATGGAGAAGCGCTAAACTCTTACTATCAGAATGGAGCTCCGATCAATTGGCAGCAGCAATACATCAGCGAGTACGCGACCGCTCATCCCTGGGAAGACTGGGCGGAGAGCTGGGCGCATTACCTGCATATCATGGATATGGCCGAGACTGCGCACTTTTTTGGAGTTTCCGTCAAGCCTAAGTTGAGTTCAAAAAGTCTTCGGGGCGCGATCGACGAAGATCCGTATACGGTCTCCAGATTTGAGAAAATCTTCGATCGATGGATGCCTGTGTCCTTTGTTATCAACAGTCTAAACCGCTCGATGGGAATACCGGACGCTTATCCATTTGTTGTCAGTCCGCCCGTGATCGAAAAGATGAGATTCATTCATGAGCTGATTAGGAATGGGAAGTAGCTTTCGGAGAACAGTTTGGAAGTAAATTCCCTAACGCCAACAAGTCCCAACGTCCAAAAAAACCACTTTGCCCGATGAAAGTAAGTGCTCCGAAGATTGGAGATTGAATGCTGTTATATAAGTCAACAATTGACCTCTAGGCCGATCTTTTTATACCAACTCAAGACCTCGCTTGAGCGCAAGCAGACACAAAGCGTACATTTTTGGACAGTCTATTTCTTCATCATCCCGCATCCTGGCCTCTCCTGCCTCATTTGACTGGTTGGCATGGATTTGAATACTACAATTAGGAATCAATTACATGGGGATGAAAGAATTTCAACTTGGGGAATTTGAAGAGCTGGTCCTGCTCACCGTGGGCATCCTCTACCAGGAAGCCTACGGAGTCGCAATCAAAAAAGAAATGGAACAGCGCCTGACACGAGGAGTCCGCGTCGGTGCCTTGCAAACCGCCTTGCAACGCCTTGAGAAAAAAGGATATCTAAAATCCTCTGACGAAGCCGGAACCCAGGAGCGAGCTGGTCGCCCTAAGCGGTTTTACCATCTCAATATGGCAAGAGCGCGCTGGAACATGCACGCCAAACCCGGGAAGTACTTTGGCAGGCAATACCGGACGTGGTCTGGAATCTGAAAACCGCATTTTGATCCCATGAAATCGAGCATATCACGGACAACACACAGGAAGATGATTAAAACTGTTCGAGACAGGCTATGTGGCCAATAAAAATCAATTGTAAACACATGAAAGACACTCCTGATCTGCCTCCTCGCCTGCCACTCCGATTCTTTCGAGCCTTTTGCGACCCTCAGATTCGTGACTTTATCGAAGGTGACCTAATCGAACTGCACCGTGAACGCATCGCATCGATCGGAAAACGGAAAGCAAACCTTCGATTTTCAAAAGATGTCCTTCTCCTGTTTCGTCCCGGCATCATCCGACCCCTTGGCTTTTCTTCAAACCTAAACCACAGCGCCATGTACCGCAACTATTTCAAGATAGGATTCCGAAACATCCTCAAATACAAGACTTTCTCTTTCATCAACATCTTTGGACTAGCTCTGGCCATGTCGGTCAGTATGCTGATCCTGATGATGCTCGCAGATCAAAACCGCTACGATCAGTTTCACGAAAAGAAGGATCGTATCTACCGCGTCCTGTCAGATTACGAGGGTTCAAAAAATCACTATGCCACCTCTCCTCAACCGCTGGCAGCGGCATTGGCTGAATACCCCGCGGTAGAGGCCACCGCTAAACTCATCCCTTCTATAGGTGGTGACGCCTCCTATGACGAGAAGACCAAGCAAATCGGCGGATACTTCACAGATCCGGAGTTCTTTTCCATCTTCAGCTTTGAGTTGGAGTCGGGCAATCCAGCTTCGGCACTGTCTCAGCCCTATTCGATGGTGATCAGTCAGGAAGTAGCAGAACTCCTTTTTGGTAACGAAGATCCAATCGGCAAGGCGATCCAATTTACCGATCGCAAAGTACCCTTCCCGCTTGGCGGTGACGCTCCGGCTGCCCCGGCGACTGATTGGGGGAATTTCACGGTTACCGGTGTGATCGATGTCTCCAAGTACGATTCTCACCTCACCTTTGATGTATTGGCGTCCAGCAGTACGCTGCCCTCACTCATCACGGCTGCGAAACTCGAGGATCGCCGGGAGGACTGGCAATTTTATTTCCAGTCCTACACCTACGCGCTGCTCCAGGAAGGCAAGTCCAGCGATGATCTCGCGAACGCGCTGAATGATATTGTAAAACGAAAGGAAACCGAGATGAAGTCCGAGCATACCAGTGGATTTAAGATGGATCCACAGGCGCTCTCGGATGTGGCCCTCGGACTAGCCAACAACGACACCAACTTCCGGTTGCCGATGTTTGCCTATTATTTTCTTGCCGGATTGGCACTGGTCATCCTCGCATCCGCCTGTCTCAACTATACTAACCTTTCGATAGCGAGAGCCCTGACGCGAGCCAAAGAAATTGGCATCCGCAAAGTCACCGGCGCACTCCGTAAGAATCTCGTGGTTCAGTTTCTTACAGAATCTGTGTTGACTGCTCTGCTCTCATTGACGATTGCCTTTGTATTGCTTCTGGCCCTGATTCCCTCTTTTAAGGGGCTCTGGGTCAATCAATACCTGAACTTTGACCTTCCGTTTATTCCTTCGCTCTTTCTGGGATTTATCCTGTTGGCTATCGTCGTGGGAATCATTGCTGGCATTTATCCCGCACTTTTTCTCTCCGGCTATCAACCGATCAAGGCATTGAAGAGTCTCTCTGATGCCGGCGGCTCGGGGAAGCTACGGCTTCGCAAAGTATTGGGTGTGTCCCAGTTTGTCGTGTCGCTTTTTTTCATCACTACTTCAATCCTGATCTACAATCAGTTCAAGCACTACATGGCTTTTGACTATGGATTCCAATCCGAAAATATCGTCAATATCCCGCTCCAAGGAATGGACTACCAAAAGCTCCGCGGCGAGCTCGAACGTGTGTCCGGCGTATCCACCATCTCGGCCTGCGACATCATTCCGGCGACGGGGACCAACAACAACAATGAGCTCAAGGTCCTTGGCGAGACTTCAGAGTTTGCAGCTGTCGGCGTGTTGAACATCGACCGGAATTTTCCAGAAAATCTGGGAATCGAACTGGTCGCCGGAGAAAACTTCTCAGCCAATGAGCAATCCGCCGCCACGCAGATCCTGGTCAACGAAACAATGGTCAAAGATTTGGGCTACCCTTCTGCGGACGCCCTGGTTGGAACCCAGTTTGAAACCAAATGGGGAGATGAGCTTTTGGTGGTAGCCGGAGTGGTGAAGGATTTCAGGTACAAACTTCTGATGAACGAAGATGCCATCTCGCCTATGATGCTGCGCTACAATCCGACACAGTTTCAATATGTGAATGTGAAAATCGCCTCTCCGGATCTGATGAAGACAATCAGCGAACTGGAAAGCCACTGGAAGGAACTGGACCCGGTGCATCCCTTCCGCTATGAGTTTCTCGATCAGGAGATTGAAGCTACCCACAAAGGAATCTTCGATGTGGTGTCTATCCTTGGCTTCATCTCCTTCTTGGCCATCTTCATAGCCTGTCTGGGACTGCTGGGCATGACTACCTATACTGCTGAGCGCAAAACCAAGGAAGTGGGAATCCGCAAGTTTCTCGGTGCAGACAACTTCAGCATCACGCTGCTCCTGAGTAAAGGCTTCCTGCAAATGCTGGTGATATCAGTGATTCTCGGCGCTCCGCTGAGTTATTTTGTAAACACGATGTGGCTGGAGAATTTCCCAAACCGGGTTGGATTCGGGATCGGAACGGTGGCTTTGGGATCACTGGTTCTCTTGATCTTGGGAGCATTGACCATCTCGTCCCAGACGATCCGCGTATCCAAGGCGAAGGTGGTCGATACCTTAAAGATGGACTAGCTAGCCGTACGGTCAATAAAACTAGATAAGCCCCAACTGCTTCTTCAGCTTGGTTGGGAGCTTATCTTTTACTAAGTCATAGGATTGTGTCAGGTATCGTTGCCAATCTGCCGGTGGCATCTTTCGGATGTCGTCGATCAGCACCCATTTGTACCGTGCTACATAGGGAGCCGGGCCAAAGCCTGGCCTGTTGCACATCTCTTCAAATTCTTCGTCTTTCACCTTGAATGATGCAGAAGTCGGACTTTGGTCGAGGCCAACCACGCAAAACATCTTGGCTCCGACTGAGAATACAAGATCGTGTTCCCATTTGATGTCCTGGGTGACAGCAGGCATCTGCTGGCAGAAGCTTTGGATATTTTCGATGGTCATGGTGTGTTCTTATTTTGGCTCAGGAAAGATAATATTCTTGGGAATAACGCGTCCCAGTTCTTTCTCTAATATCATGTCCACAGTGTCTATACTCGAGCGTAGATTGAAGTAAGACTCTTAAGTTCCATAACAAAAAAAATCCCGGAGTTCTCACCCCGGGATTCCAAATCAAAACAAGTAAAATCAGATAAACCGGTTGACCAGATTTTCGAAGTATTCCTGCTTGCCGCTGATGGTTGCCGGCTCGCCGGAAGCAAAAGCATGGCTACGCAGATCTTCCAGGGTCAGCTTTCCTTCTTCAAAATCTTTTCCTTTGCCAGAGTCATAGCTCGCATAGCGGGTCTTTCTTCTTTCCAGGTAGTCGGACTTTTCCATAATATCCGCAGCGATCAGCAAACCTCTCGCAAACGCATCCATGGAACCGATGTGCGCCAGGAACAGATCTTCTACGTCGGTGGAGTTTCTGCGGATCTTTGCATCGAAGTTTACTCCGCCACCTTGCAGGCCGCCAGCAGCCAGGATCACCAGCTGAGACTCGGCCAGTTCCTGAAGGTTGAGCGCAAACTGATCCGTATCCCATCCATTTTGGTAGTCACCTCTGTTGGCATCGATGCTGCCCAGCATTCCTGCATCAGCAGCTGCCTGTAGCTCGTGCTGGAAGGTATGACCCGCCAAGGTCGCGTGGTTCACTTCGATGTTCAGTTTGAAATCTTTGTCCAGTCCGTAGTGACGAAGGAAGCCGATTACCGTTTCTGAATCGTAGTCATATTGGTGTTTGGTCGGTTCCATCGGCTTCGGCTCGATGAAGAAGGTTCCTTTGAACCCATTCTTACGCGCGTAATCTCTCGCCATGGTGAGGAATCTCGCCAAGTGGTCTTTCTCACGCTTCATGTCGGTATTGAGCAAAGACATGTAGCCTTCACGACCGCCCCAGAATACGTAGTTTTCTCCGCCCAGTTTGATGGTCGCGTCGATGGCATTTTTCACCTGAGTACCTGCGAAAGCAAGCACGTCAAAGTTTGGATTGGTAGATGCCCCGTTCATGTAGCGCGGATTGCTGAAGACATTGGCGGTGCCCCAAAGCAACTTCATGCCGGTAGCTTTCTGCTTCTCCAACGCGTAGTCGGTGATGATCTTCATGCGGGATTCATACTCTTCCAGAGTAGCGGCGTCGTCGATCAAGTCGATGTCATGGAAGCAGTAGTATTCTACTCCGATCTTGGAGAAAAATTCAAAAGCGGCGTCCATCTTGTCTTTCGCTCTTTGGATTGGATCTGGATCGGCATCCCACGCGTGGTTGATCGTGCCGGGGCCAAAGGGATCGGCGCCGGTAGCGCAGAAAGAATGCCAGTAAGCGATGGCAAACTTGAAGTGCTCCTTCATGGTTTTGCCGGCTACTACGCGGTTTTCGTCGTAAAAACGGAACGCTAATGGGTTTTCGCTCTCTCGGCCTTCAAACTTGATCTTGCCGATGTTTGGGAAATAGGTCTTGGACATAATTTAATTGGTTATTTATAGGTAAAATAGGTTTGCAGTTTTGTTATCCGACGAGTCCGGATTTGAGCACTTCGTTCAATTTGCTTTCCCAATGGGAATAGGCATCTAAATACGGTTGACTGAAGATTGGATTGGGTTCCAGCGTTTCCAACAGTTCCAGGCCTTCGAAGGCCTCGCTTTCTGAGGAAAAAACTCCAGCTCCGATCCCCGCTCCTCTTGCGGCACCTTGTGCGCCGTCCGTATCATAGAGTTCCAAATTTACCTGATTCATATGAACAAATGTCTTTCTGAACAGTGGACTGAGGAACATATTTGCGCGGCCAGCCTTTACCGTCTTGAGATTCATGCCCATATCTTTCATGATTCGAAATCCATACGTCAGGGAGGCCACTATTCCTTCCTGGGCTGCGCGTACGACATGCTTTCGGTCATGCTTGAGGAGATCCAGTCCGACCATGTGCGCGCCGACGGGTTTGTTTTGCATGATCCGCTCCACGCCATTTCCGAATGGAATGAATACCAGCCCCTCAGCTCCGATCGCTGCGCCGATGCCGATCGCGTTCATCTCTTCGTAGGCAATCCATTTGCCGCCCATCAGCTTCTTCAGCCAGGAGTTCAAGATACCTGTGCCATTTACGCAAAGTAATACACCATATGAAGGCTTTTTCTCTGAGTGGTTGACGTGCACGAAGGTGTTGACTCGGGAATGTGGGTCGTAAAGCGGCGTATCGCAAACCCCATAGACGGTACCTGAGGTACCCGCTGTGGTCGCCAATTCACCAGGCTTCAATACCTGCAGCGAAAATGCATTGTTTGGTTGGTCGCCAGCCCGATAAGAAATAGGAACGCCAGCCTCTAGGCCGGTTTCCTTTGCCGCCGCCGTTGTGACTTTTCCTTGAATGGAAAAAGAAGGCATTGCCTCAGGGATCCATTCCTTCGGAATTTCCATCTGCTTCAGAAGCTTCTCACTCAGGCCGTTTTCTTTGAAATCCCAAAAGATCCCTTCGGAAAGTCCCGTCTCAGAGGTCAGGATTTCTCCGCTCAGCTTCATCGCAATGAAATCGCCCGGAAGCATGATCTTGTGGATCTTGGCAGCGATCTCCGGTTGGTTTTCAATCACCCAGCGAAGTTTGGAAGCGGTGAAGTTTCCCGGTGAATTCAGCAGGTGCGGCAGACAATAATCTTCGCCAAGGGCTTTAAACGCTTTGTCTCCGATCTGAACTGCGCGACTATCGCACCAGATAATCGAAGGACGCAGGACCTTTTGGTCCTTGTCCACACAGACGAGTCCGTGCATCTGATAGGCGATGCCGATTCCTTTGAGTTCGCCGGTCTTGACCTCGGCTTTTTTGAGGACAAAGGCAGTAGTCTCTTTGATGTACTTCCACCACATCTCGGGATCTTGCTCCGCCCAACCGGTTTCAGGCGCATTGATTCCCATTTCTTCTTCGGGAAAAGCTTTGGAGGCGATCGATTTACCCGTGCCCGCATCAAGTAGCGAAGCCTTGACAGAGGAACTTCCTATGTCAAGGCCCAGTAATAGTTTTCTCATTCTTTGTTTACCAGAAAATAGTATAAAGTGCTGCGATAATACCTACAATCAAGATCGCTCCGATCTTGAATCCCGTGCTGGTTTTGAAAAGGTCCGCATTGACGTCAATGCTGTTTGGATGGTCTTTTCCTTTGCCTTCCACCAAGCTGATGATGATCATCAACGCTGCCAAGATCAAAAAGACATAACCCATTCGATCAATAAATGGCAGTTCCGGCAAGGCGATCTTGAGCACCACAGAAAGCGGAATACTCAAGGCTGCACCGACCAGGGCGGCGTTTGAGGTGGTCTTTTTCCAGAAAACCCCAAAAAAGAAAATCGCAAATACTCCCGGGCTGATGAATCCGGTGTATTCCTGGATGAACTGGAACGCCTGATCTAATTGACCCAATGCTGGGGCTACAATCGCAGCGATGATAAACGCCACGACCGCGGTGATTCGGCCTACCTTCACCTGCTTGGATTCAGAGGCGTTTTTACCGAAATACTTGCTGTAAATATCCATGGTGAAGATAGTGGAGGTGCTATTGGCCATGGATGCCAGTGAAGAAACGATTGCCGCAGTCAATGCTGCGAACGCCAAACCTTTCAAACCTGATGGCAACACCTGAAGCAATGTAGGATAAGCACGGTCGGACTTGATGATACCGGTCACCGGGTCCTTCATCGAATCGATAAATCCGGTGTCTATTCCGTTGTTGACAATCACCAAAGCGGCGATCCCCGGGATTACCACGATCAAGGGCATCAGGAGCTTTAGAAATCCTGCGAAGATCATCCCCTTTTGGGCTTCATCCAAGCTCTTTGCTGCCAGCGCACGCTGGGTAATGTATTGGTTGAAACCCCAGTAACTCAAGTTGGTAATCCACATCCCGCCAACAAGTACAGAAAGACCAGGCAAATCTCCATAGGCGTCTCTTGTGCCGCCTTTCCCGTCAGGAATCATCATTTCACCTTTGTCCAAGATCATGGAAAAATGGCCGGGAACTTCCCTTCTCAAGATACCCAGACCTTCCCAAGCGTCGCCGCTTCCGACCATTTGCAGGGCGATGTAAGTCGTCGCCAATCCACCGGCGATCAAGAAAACCACCTGTACTACGTCCGTCCAAGCTACCGCCTTCAATCCACCATAGATGGAATAAAGCATCGCAAACAACGCCAAACCCACGATGCCATAGGTCATCGGCACGTTCAGGATAGTATTCAAACTCAAGGCACCGAGATAAAGGACCGAGGTCAAATTGACGAACACGTACAGCAACAGCCAGAAAACAGCCATCGTGGTGCGGACTCGGGTATCGTAACGATCCAGGAGAAATCCCGGCATGGTGTAGATCCCCTTCTTGATATACACAGGAAGGAAGAAAATCGCTACTACCAATAGCGTGGCCGCAGCCATCCACTCATAGGTAGAGATCGCGAGGCCAAGCGCAAAGCCCGAACCTGACATCCCGATGAACTGCTCCGCCGAGATATTGGAAGCGATGAGGGAAGCGCCGACGGCCCACCATGGGAGAGCTTTGGAAGCAAGAAAGTAATCGGAGGAATTCTTGACGTGGCCTTTCTTCTCGCGGGAGACAAAAAGGCCCATCCCGATGATCAGGAAGCAATAGCCAAAGAAAACAACAAGGTCAATGGGTTCTAATAGCATACAATAGGGTTAAGATGGTGGCTTTTGGGTAATGTTAAGTGTTTTGTAGTTTAAAATTTACGTTTTAAGGTCGATAAATATAAGGGTTTGAATTAAAGGTCAGCCCAAAAAAATATACAGGTTTGGATTTAATCGAAAATTCCTTCGAGTGGCTCCCAGGCCTCAGTAGAAAATTCCAAAGAATTGATTTTTTCCAAATAACTAATGCCCGTTGCATTGGAAACCCAGACTTGATCGGCACTCAGAAGCTCATTGGACCCAAATACTCCCTGTGTCACCAGTCGGGGGATTTTTTCCAGAATAGCCCTCCTACCCACTCCGGCAATGCAGCCGCATTCCAGTGCTGGCGTGAAGACTTTCTTTCCCCTTCTCCAAAAGATATTGGCCATACTCGCCTCGGCTACTTTCCCCTTATAATCCATCAGGATCAATTCATCCAAGCCACGCTCTTTCTTTTCCTGGGCCGCCAGCACATACTGCAACGCATTGAGTGTCTTGCAGGAGCTCCAGGGATACGGATAGAGCGCGATCTGCTCTGAAAATGAAGCCTGCTGTTTGACAAGAGGCACAGGCGATAGATCCTGAAGGTGTAGCGTCTGGACTGAATCATTATTCTCCGGGGTAAACTTCCCAGCTCCACTTCGAAAGACGTTCCATCGGACTCGAAGGCGCTGACCCGCAAACTTATCTTTGATCCGGTCCTCCAGCTTTGCAAATGCCGGGGAATAGCCCTCAATCTTTAAGGTATCCATTCCAAGTCTGAGTCTGTCCAAATGAAAGTCAAAGAATCGAATCTTGTCTCCATCAAAGACCATCGTCTCAAACAAGCCGTCACCAAAATTCATCGCGCGGTTGGGGATCGGAAACTCGGAGGCTTCTCTCCAAATGCCCGTCTTGGACTCAGAGATGTAAACTGTATCAGTTTCGCTCATAAAAGTGTTCGGATTCGATCAGATATAAAATTTGTTCAATAAAGAAGGTGTTAAAAGTAGCAAACAAAAGCTCCTTTAACGCTCCGGAATGCCGAAACAATACAAAAAATAACTTATTCTTGAGTCAGGAAAAGTGTTAGCACCAAAATTGGTTAAAAAGTCCCCATGGCAAACAAAAGTAGTGTATTTGATATGATCGGACCGGTGATGATCGGACCCTCATCTTCTCATACCGCCGGAGTGGTCAGAATCGCCCGCGCGGCCATCCGCATCTTGGGTGGAGTTCCCGACGAGGTAAGCGTTACCTTTTACAATTCATTTGCGAGAACCTACGAAGGTCACGGAAGCGACCGGGCGATCTTGGGTGGATTGATGGATTTCAAGACGGACGATCCCCGGATCAAGAATGCGCTGGAGATCGCAGCCGAGACTGGACTGAATTACAAATTCAAATCCATCGGCAACTCCTCCATCCACCATCCCAACACGATCAAGCTGAACCTGAGAAAAGGTGAAACGCAGATTGAAGTCGTAGGTGAGAGTCTCGGTGGCGGAGTGATCAACATCGCAGAAGTGGACGGTTTTACCGCCAACTTTTCCGCCCAAAATCATACGCTGATCATCAAAGCCGGAGACATCTCTGGTGCCATTGCTTTTATCTCCGGGGTGATTGCCCAGGAAAAGACCAACATCGCGACGATGTCTGTTTCCCGAAAAGGCAAAAACGACGTAGCTTGCCATGTGATCGAGATGGATTCTGGAATCCGGGAGATCACTACCCAATATCTGAGATCCCTGCCTTGGGTCTCTCAGCTCATCTACATCCCCGATATCGACTTGTAAACCAAATAATAACCCTGACAAAAAACCAACTACTCCCTATGAGAAAGATTTTTACGCTATTTCTAATGTTTTTTGGGCTGCTTCTTACTTCAAGAGCCCAGGACAGTTTCCCTCCCGGCCCCTACGATCTGCAGACCGCAGTAGATATCGCGATCAACAACAATTTGACTTTGAAGAGAACAGAGTTAAATCAACAAATAACTGAAGCCGATTTGCTTCAAAGTAAAGGCCAGCGATATCCGTCTTTAAGTACTGGGTCTAGCTACGGTGTCAATTGGGGCCGGCCACTCAACCCCGTAACCAGTCTTTACGAAAACAATCGGATTTCTGTCATCAATTTTCAGGGTGCCTCAAGTGTGCCGATTTTTAATGGCTTACGTATCCATAATAGCATTGCTAAATCTAAGGTAGATTTGGAAGCAGGTCTTCACAATCTCGAAGCCACCAGAAACGACATCACCCTGACGGTGATCAACAATTTCATCAATGTGGTATTCAATCGTGAGCAGGTAAAAATTGCCGAAAATCAACTTAGCACCACTACCGAGCAGATGCAAAGAACCAAGAAGCTGGTAGACGCGGGCTCGCTTCCCATGTCTGACTATTTTGATCTTCAGTCTCAAAACGCTACGAATCAACTCGCAGTAATCGATGCGCAGAACAGCTATCGAAGTGCAAAGCTTGCTTTAGCTCAATCGATGCAAATTCCCTTTACAGAGGATTTTTCGGTGATCGAGCCGGAATTCGAAATGGAGGAAGGATTGATGGCCGCCGAGACCAGCAGGGAAATTTATGAAGCAGCTGTGGGAATTATGCCAGAAATTAAAGCTGCAGAGGCAAATATCCTCAGCGCGAAATATCAGGAGAAGATTGCCAAGGGAGCTTACTACCCAACCCTATCATTGAGAGGAAGCATCTTCACCAACTATGCCAATTCTGCTTTTGGAACAGATCTTCCTAGCTTTAACACGCAGATTAAAAGTAATCTTTCCCAAGGTGTAGACTTCGGTCTGAACATTCCAATTTTCACCAATTTTGCAAACAAGTCTGGACTTCAGAGAGCCCGCGCGCAGACGGCCATCCAGGAAGTCGCAGCTTTGGAAGCCAAAAACCTGCTGCGTCAGAATGTCGAAACTGCCTACAACAGTGCGCTGGCAGCAGATCTATCCTACAAGGCCTCTGTCATCCGAGTGAATAGTCTACAGGAAACCTTCCGCATCGCGCAGCAGCGTTTTGACTTGGGAGCGATCAATTCAGTGGATTTCCAGGTAGCGCAAAACAACCTGTTCAATGCGCAGGCTGATTTGCTCAATGCAAAATATACGTACATCTTCAGAGTAAAAGTGCTTGATTTTTATCTCGGTAACCCCATCAACTTAAACTAAATCATGGCTGCTAAAAAGTCTAACAAACTCTTGTATTACCTGCTGGGAGCAGTAGGACTCATCATCGTCATTGCAATCATCGGAAGGTCTGCCGGATGGATCGGCGGGGCAAAAGAGACAGAAGTCGAATTTGCGACGGTGAAGAAGACCTCGATCATCGAAAAAGTCAGTGCTTCCGGAGAAATCCAGCCTGAGGTCGAAGTCAAACTTTCTCCAGACGTAGCGGGTGAGATCATCGAGCTTAACGTGGCAGAAGGTGACTCCGTCGCCATGGGCAAGTTGCTGGTGAAGATCCGCCCCGACAACTTCGTGTCAGCCTTGGAACGAACACGCGCCAACCTGAACCAGCAAATGGCAAATCTGTCTCAGTCCAAAGCTGCGCTCCAGCGATCCGAGGCACAGTTTACCCAAGCCGAGCTGAACTTCAACAGACAGAAGCGTCTCTATGAGGAAAAAGCAATCTCTGATGCCGATTTTGAAACTGCCAGAGCAAACTACATCTCCGCCGAGAAAGATCTCGAAGCAGCCAAGCAAAACGTCGTTGCTTCCGAATTCATCGTCAAAAGTTCCCAGGCCTCGGTCAACGAAGCTGCGGAAAATCTCCGTCTGACTAACGTCAATTCTCCAGTTTCTGGTATCGTTTCCAGTCTTTTGGTAGAGCAAGGCGAACGGGTCGTTGGAACCCAGCAGATGGCCGGTACCGAGATGATGACAATCGCCGATCTTTCGAAGATGGAAGTCAGAGTGGATGTGAACGAAAATGACATTGTACGCCTCAGTCTGGGTGACACCACCCTGATCGACGTGGACTCCTACTCTGCTTTGGGCAAAAAATTCAAGGGCGTCGTGACCAGCATCGCCAATACCGCTAACACCAAGACCACAGCAGACGCGGTAACGGAGTTCAAGGTGAAGATCAGAATCCTCAATAGCTCATACCAAGACTTGGTAGCGGAAGGAAATAAATATCCTTTCCGTCCTGGGATGACGGCCTCTGTGGAGATTCTTACCACTTCCAAAAATGACGCCTTGGCGATTCCACTCGCTGCGGTGACTACCCGCGAAACACAAGTAGATACACTCGCCGGTGGCACCACCAAAAACAAAGAGTTGGTATTCGTGAGCGAAAACGGCGTGGCGAAGGTCAGAGCGGTCAAAACCGGAATCTCTGACTATGAAAACATCGAGATTCTGGAAGGCCTGAAGGAAGGCGATGAGATTATCTCGGGCCCGTATTTCATCGTGAGCAAGGATTTGAAAGAAGGAGATTTGGTGAAGAAAGCGGAAGCTGCGGCCAAACCGGCCACCCCTGCGAAATAACTTAACCACTGATAATTGTAAAAGCCCGTGTCGTTCGACACGGGCTTTTTTCTTTTTTGCTATATAGAATCCGACGCCTTTTCAAAAGGAGGAGTCGCCTGAATAGAAGTTCAATCTCCATTTCGGAGATTTTGAGGGCCTGTCTTGTCCTAGAATAGGTTTACACAAAACGTAAACCATGAAAAGAAAAAGGATAAGAACTGGAGGCTCTTTGAGTTGGGAAGAGCCGGAATCCATGATCAAATTAAGAAATCCCCCCTTCCCCCTTACAAAGGGGGAGTTGCTCAAAATGAAACTTCAATCCTCCTAAGGGTGAGTCGCCGCAACGGGACTCTTATCCACTTACAAAATCGTAAACCTCACCCCAAAAAATCCCCTGATGCCCTGATTGGGAGCAAACACATAAGTCGGATCAAAGGTCAGCGCATTCGGGTTTTCGGGCGTTGGAATCACCTGGCCATTTGAATCAAACTCCACTCCTTGGTCAAAAGGGTCAAATGCCCGGGCAATGCTGTTGGCCGGAGGAGTGAAATTCAGCAGGTTTTTGACACCTCCGTAGATTTCCCACCGATCCCCAAAAGCTTTGGTCAGCTGGATATTCTGAATGCTGTACCAAGGTGAATACTCCGCGCGATCGTCCAATTCTCCCAACAGCGGAAGACGCATCGGGCTGTAGACATTGCCGGTGTAGTCCACGGTCAATCCCAAACTCTGAATCTCATATCCAATCGTCCACACCCCTGAAAATCGCTCAGTAAGCAGCTGACGGACTTTTTGCCCATCCTCATCCAAGCTCACATCCATCAGCGTGGCTCCCGCCATCACCTTGAGTCCGGAGTTCCAGGCTGCGTCCAGATTCAGCGAGACGCCTTTGGAAACCGCATTTCCATCCAAATTTGCATAGATGATTTGGTTGGGATTCGTCTCATAGTCGGGCACGATCCGGTTGGTGAAATAGGTGTAAAACACCGATCCGTCCAGCCCGAAGTAGTTTCCTCTGTCGGAATAGATCTTTTTCACCAAATTCAGATTCGTATTCCAGCTTCTTTCAGGAGCAAGTTCTTCCGCAAAAACCACTTCCCTGGCTCCCGTCAAGGCTGCATGGTCCTCGGTGAAGACATTGGCCACACGGAAACCATTTCCCACGGAAAATCGAAAGACCGTGCTCTTGTCGGCAGAGACCAACTTGTAGTTTAACCTTGGAGAAAGAATACTTCCGTGCAGACTGTTATAGTCGTAGCGGATTCCTCCGAGTAGGCTTTGGCTGGGGCTGATCTTGAACTCATTTTGGGCAAAAGCGCCCGGGAGATGGATCTCCGAAGGAAAGTTTTCTGTTCCGTTATGAGCCGTGGCTGGCGTATTGTCATCGTAAAAAGTGTAGCGATAGGCTGTGCCAAGGAGTAGATTGTTTTTTCCGCTTTCTTTCATCCAGGTAAGCTGTCCAAAGGCGATCTTCTGATCTGCGACAAACTGAGTCGCCCCGTAGTACGAGTCCTGCTTGTGTCCATTTACTGAATATTGAAAACTGACATTGCCCGGCACCGGCAGCTGGTAGACGCCAAAAGTCTCCCAGCGACGGGTCCTGATACTTTCGCCATAGACTTGATCTCCTCCCCGATCCTGCTCGGTCCATTCCATCTGTCCTCCCCAGCGGTCTTCATTCACATACCGTCCAGCCATGGTAAAAGCCCTCCCGGCTTTTCGCTGAATCTGGAATTTTTGAAAAATTGAAACCCGCTGTTGCAAGGTCAGGTCTGTAAAGCCGTCGCCGTTGTTGTCAATCGGATTGTCGTACCAAAAGAGATTCACGCCGGTCAGGGATTGGACGTTCTTTCCAAAAGTGCTTTTCACCCCTAGATCTGTATTGACTTCTCCCCAGCCCGACGCGAATGCGTCGGCCGAAAACACCGGCGCCAACTCGGTTCTTTTGGTGATCACATTGATCAAGCCTCCCACTGCTTCTGAGCCATAAAGCGTCGACGCAGGCCCCTTGACCACCTCGATCCGATCAATCAGCGACTGGGGAATGCCAGTCAAGCCGTAGACAGTCGCCAAGCCGCTGACAATGGGCATCCCATCGATCAGGATCATCGTGTAGGGGCCCTCCAGGCCGTTGATATGGATGTCACCGGTATTGCAGACGTTGCAGTTGATCTGGGGTCTGACCCCGTTGACATTTTGTAGAGATTCAAAAAGTGAAGGCGTAGGATTGGCTTTGAAAAAGATCGATTTGTACACATCCACAGGCACCGGGCTATCGAGCTTGGATACTTCCTGCATCGTCCCGCTGACCACCACTTCGTCCAGGGATCCATCCAGTGAGTTCATTTCAAAGATGAACTCGCCTTTGGAGATTGGGACCGAAACACGTCTGGATTCCGAAGCAAATCCAATCATGGACGCCTGGATGAGATAATCGCCTGCCTCCAGATCCTTAATCTCAAATCTCCCTAAACTATCTGTGATCGCTCCTACTCCTTTCTCTTTAATCACCACGTTGGCAAATTCCAAGGGGCCTGCCGGAGAAAGCACTTTGCCTTTCAGGCTATGTTGGGAAAAAGCAACCTGTGGCCAAAAGAACAAGTATATCAGGGCGGTCAAAAGAATTCGGCAGATCCACTTACCGGCCTTTCCGGTTCGTTGACTATAAAAGTATGTTCTTGATAGAAGGGTCATCTGAATGATATTAGATATGCAAAAGTAATAAGTTAGATCATTCTAACAAATTTGTTTTTCTAATATACGTTGTCGTATTTTTGACCGGATCAAAATTTACCTCATGGCTTCCTTCACAGAAGAAAATTACCTCAAGGCCTTATACAATCTTTCCAATTCCCATGGCGAAGTCAGCATCTCCGATCTGGCCCATAGTCTGGCCGTCAGCATGCCTACCGCAAACAGCATGGTAAAAAGCCTACAGAAGAGCGATTGGGTCCTTTACGAAAAATATAAGCCGGTCACACTGACCCCAAAAGGCCAAAAAGAAGCAGCGCTCATCGTTAGGAAACACCGACTCACGGAGATGTTCTTGGTCAAAAAGATGGGCTTTGGCTGGGAGGAAGTGCATGAAGTAGCCGAGCAGATCGAGCATATACACGCGCCGAAGTTCTTTGACCGGATGGACGAGATGCTGGGACATCCGACCATTGATCCACATGGATCCCCGATTCCTGACAATCAGGGCCGGATGCAGGAGTTTTCCTACACACCGCTGTCCACCTGCAAGCCGGGCCAGACTGTTCAGCTTACTGCTTTGACCAATTCATCGACTGAGTTTTTGGAGTTTCTGAACAGCAGAAAGCTGGCCTTGGGAACCCAGCTGAAGATCCTCTCCAGAGAGGCCTACGACCAGAGTCTGGTGGTCAGTTACGAATCTCATTCTCAGGAGACATTGAGCGAAAAAGTGTCAGAAAGGCTGCTGGTGAGGGTTTTGGAGTAAAATTGCTATTTTAGGTAAAATTTTGAAAATCCAATCCCTTACATGGTCAGTATAGTTTTGACTCTTAGAAAATCCCTCACTGTTTTCGCTTTTATTTTTTGCTTCAATTCTTACGGCCAAAGTTCTGGATTTGAACCTCAGGGTCCTCCTGACAACTCTATTTTTCCGGAATTTGACTACGTGACTATTGATGGTGACTCAATCAGTTCAGACGAATTAGCTGACAAAATCGTCGTCGTGAATATCTGGTTTGTTGGTTGCTCGGGTTGCAGACAGGAGGAGCCGTACTTAAAGAAAGTCACAGAGTCTTATCAAGGAAATGAGAACATAGTTTTCTTGGGATTTTGTATGAGCAGCCCTGATAAGATCAAGCGGTACCATGAAAAATTTGGGGAAATTGGATACACAAACATCTCTTTGAGCCGGAAAGAAGTTGAAGAAACATATGGAGTGAGATCATCGCCAACTCATTTTTTTATAAAAAACGGCGTACTTCAGTCCAAGTATACTGGACCAATTGTTCCCGAGATCAAATCTTTGCAATGGTTTCAGGAGGAGATAAAGAAACTGGAAAATTGAAACAATTCATTTCGACAGTGGTGACAGATTTCTGGACTAAGACTAAGACAATCGGCATGTCGACAAATCCGAAGTGCTCGCCACTCCCATTGACATAAATACTACTGTTGAGCCTGGAGGCTCATTTATTTTTCAGCGCAACTCCTCTGCCGCCATCAATTCTTTGAGCGCTCTTTCTTGGCTCCTTTTTTGCCCAGCAAACAGTTGAAAAATCACTTTTATGGCAAGAAAACAAGGATTCAAAGTAAAACACCTTCCCAAGCTTTTTAAGGAGACTTTTACACTTTGGAACAAAAACAATCCCTGGAGGTTGGGCGCTGTGGTTGCCTACTACGCCGTATTGTCGTTGCCTGGCTTGCTGATCGTGGTGATCAATTCGGTCGGTGCTTTTTGGGGCACTGAGATCGTGCAGGGCGAGATCACACAGCAGATTTCGGATGCTATTGGCCCGGATGCCGCCAACTCGGTGGTGGAGATCATCGAGAATTCCCGAAAGGATGACCAGTCCCTTTTCGCTACGATCATGGGAATAGCAATCCTGGTCTTTGGGGCGACCGGTGTTTTCTACCAGCTTCAGATCTCGATGAATGAGATCTGGAGTGTCAAAGTGGACCCGAATGCCGGGATTTGGAAGCTGGTCAAGGATCGGGCGCTGAGTTTGGGTTTCGTGATGGTCATTTCCTTTTTGCTGATTATCAGTTTCGTGGTGTCCACAGCTCTGACGGTCTTGAGCGGATTTCTCTCCCGGCTTTGGGAACCCGGTCTGGTGTATTTAGCCCAATTCTTTGAGTTTGGCTTGTCGACTTTCGTCTTGGGGCTTTTGTTTGTTCTGATTTTCAGATTTATGCCCGATATGAAGATCAAGTGGAGTTCGGTGTGGCTGGGAGGATTTATGACCTCGCTCTTTTTCAACCTAGGCAAGATATTGCTGAGTATCTACTTTGGAGCTGCCAATCCCAATTCTGCCTATGGTGCCGCCGGTTCCGTTGTGTTGATCCTACTTTGGGTATCCTATTCCTGCCTTATCCTATTCTTCGGGGCGGCATTTACCAGAATCTATACGGAGAAATATGAAAGCGAAATGCATCCTCAGGATTTTGCGATGAAGGTGGTCGAAAAAGAAATCATTGTCGAGAAAGGAGCAGATAACGTCGCAGAAGAGGATAAGCCCTCAGCCTAATGGCAACCTCCAGTTCCCGCAAAGACGGTCAAATGATGGGATAAGGAACTATTCAGGGGTGGAATATAGGTATGTGTTTTTGCTTTGATAGGCGGGAAGATCTTTCATATTGTTGTTTATTAAACAATAATAATGTTGTTCGGTAAACAACATTATTGTAGCTTTGAATTAAAAACTGGCTATGATATCCAAGGACTTGCTTCAGGAAGTGGCTTTGAGCCAAAAAGAAAATCTTCAGCAAAGATCCTTGGGATTAATCCGGAAGGAACTAAACAGCATTTCTCTGATCCAAAGCCATGCGCTTATCATATCAGGAATTCGCCGGTGTGGAAAAAGCACACTTTTAATTCAATTACTCAAAAATCAATACCCAGATGCTTTCTATCTCAATTTTGAAGACCCAAGGCTATACGGTTTTACTGTTGAGGACTTTCAAAAAATAGACAAACTCGTAACCGAACAGGAGCGAACCTCCCTGTTTTTGGACGAAGTTCAGGTGGTAGAAGGATGGGAAAGGTTTGTTCGCCAAAAACTGGACCTCGAGAATTTCAAGATCGTAATTACAGGTTCCAATGCATCATTGTTAAGCAAAGAACTGGGCACCAAACTTACCGGCAGACATCTCTCCACGGAACTTTTCCCATTTTCTTACGATCAATTCTGTGAATTTCAAAAGCTGACCAAGTCCTCCAAAAGTACTTCCGAGTATCTGAGTTTAGGTGGATTTCCGGAGTACTTGAAGACCGGAAGACCCGAATTACTTCATCAATTATTTGATGATCTATTGCTGCGGGATATAGCAATCAGGTACGGCGTAAGAGATGTGAAATCTTTGCAGAATCTGGCGATCTACCTGGTATCCAATGTAGCCAAACTAGTATCCGGCAATAACCTAAGAAAGGTTTTGGAATTCAAGGCAACCAGCACGGTAATGGAATATTTCTCTTACTTGGAGGAGAGCTGGTTGTTCTTCTTTATTCCCAAGTTTAGCTATTCCCAACGGAAGCAACTGATCAATGCTAAAAAGGTCTATTCCATTGATACTGGGCTGGTTACGTCCAATTCCAGATCATTTTCGGAAGATCTTGGAAGAAGATTTGAGAATATGGTCTTTTTGCATTTCCGCAGAGCATATCCCGAAATCTATTATTTCTCTGAGAAAAACGAATGTGATTTGGTCGTTTTTGGAAGGCAGGGTTTGGTGGAGTTAGTGCAAGTCTGCTACGAGTTAAATTCCGAGAACCTCAAAAGGGAACTCGATGGATTATGGGAAGCAATGAAGTTTTTTGACAAAAAAGAAGGTATTTTGATTACGCTTGGGCAGGAAGATGAATTTGATCAGGACGGATATAAGGTAAGGGTACTGCCGTTTCACAGGCTGGACAGTTTATAGTCGTTCTACTACTACCTCCAGCTACTCCAATATTTATCCCTATTTTGAGATTTGACAGACGAAAAAACTATGATAGTTCAAGCCACGCAGGTACCTGACTTCAGCGATTTGCTTCAAACTTTGAAGAGTCGATTCCCCGGTTATTCCGTTTATGCCTTTGACTCCAAACCTCAAAAAAGCATCATTGTGCGAGAATCATGCGTAATCGGCGCCCAAATCAGCCTTCACAAAGACGAGATCATCGTTGATGCCTGTTGCCCTAACATTTTTGTATCAGCCCTGATAGGTTTCATAAGTGCAATTCTCCCGCCCTATCAACGCTTCGAAATGAAGATTGCAGATTTCCTCAAGAGAAAGTACATCCAAGAGGTGTACTGAGAAGAGGGCGATTGAAAACGAGCTCTTCAAGTTTTTCTGAAGTTCTCACCAATATGTATCTTTGAAAGGATGCAAAATCAGCTAAAAAATGAAATCAGAGCTATCATTTCAGGAAAGAGCCAAGTTAGGCATGGAGCAGCTATCCAAGCAGCCTCCCGTCACCTTGGCCATGGCAAGGCAGCAAGCCCAAAATCTCAAATCTCAAAGCAAGTCCGAAAACAAGAAACGGAGGACTTAGAAAGATTTGTTTCGAAAAACAATCTCTGGCTAACCGATTTGGACCTTTCAAAATATGTCAGCGAAGGTGCCGAACAACGCGTCTATTTAAAGGGTTCTGATCGAGTCATCAAACTCAACGACGCTATTTACTACAGTTCTTGGCAAGACTACTTTTACAATCTTCTGCTCCATAATTTTTTCTTTCCTGACACTGCATACGAGCTTCTGGGGTTTACAAAAGAAACTGATTCCCTTTTTGCAGTAGTTCAACAGGAGTTTGTCTCAATCACCGAGCCTACTGACCTCAACCAAATAAAATCCTTTCTGGGCTCTAATGGCTTTTTTAATACTCGGAATAATGATTATTTCAGTCCAGACTTGGGGATAATTCTGGAAGATTTACATGACGAAAATGTATTGACACGAAATGGAGTATTATATTTTATTGATACCGTTTTCTATTTGACGGAGGAGTTTTGGAAATAGATTGTTGGCTTTTCAGGTTCTGGAATCCTGAAGTCCCGTCCAAGGATTATTAATCCCCGATCTCAGCATAAGTCGGAATCCTACTTCATCACCTTGGAATTGCAAATTCGGCGGATCATGGTTTTCACAAAAAAAACCGGAGTCAATAACCCCGGTTTCGATTCCTTTACTTCAAGCCCTTCTGCCAGTTCCAGCTGTCACGCATGGAGTCTTCCAAGGAATAATTGGCTTTCCAACCCAGTACATTGTTGATCTTGGTGGTATCCGCCCAGGTTTTGACCACATCACCCGGCCGTCGCGGGCCAATCACATAGTTTACTTTCACTCCGTTTACTTTTTCGAAGGCGTGGATTACCTCCAAGACGGTGTTTCCGTTTCCTGTTCCGACATTAAATACGTCGTAAAAGTCGACTTCCTGATCCTGCAGAAAGCTCAGCGTCTTCACATGCGCATCTGCCAAATCCACCACGTGGATGTAGTCGCGCACACAGCTGCCGTCAACCGTGTCATAGTCGTCGCCGAACACCGTCAGTTTTTCCCGTATTCCAGCCGCCACTTGGGTAACAAAAGGCACCAGATTGGCTGGAACACCCAGCGGTAATTCGCCGATCTTCGCACTTGGATGGGCTCCGACTGGATTGAAATAGCGAAGTGCAACCACGCGGATGCCAGGTTTACTTTTCACAAAATCCACCAGGATATCCTCGCAGATCTTCTTGGTATTGCCATAGGGACTTTCGGCATCTTGGCGCGGTGTAGCTTCTGTCACCGGCAGTACTTCCGGCTGTCCATAGACGGTACAGGAAGAGGAAAAGACCAGGTCCTTGATGCCTTGATCTTGCATGAAATCAAGCAAAACGAGCAAGGAACCGACATTATTTCGGTAGTATTTCAAGGGCTGGGCAGTGCTCTCTCCTACTGCTTTGAACGCAGCAAAGTGAATCACTCCTTCCAGTTTGTGGTCTTTTGCAATAGATTCCAATACGGATTTGTCATTGCAGTCGCCCTTGTAAAAAGTAAGGCGCTTCCCCGTAATTTCTTCCAGACGATCCAGCACTTTCTCATCGGAATTGGACAGATTATCCAAAATAATCGGCTCCATGCCTGCTTTCAACAATTCAACTGCGGTATGTGAACCGATGTATCCGGCTCCGCCGGTGATCAAAATCTTCTTCATATAGTTTAAAAGTCATTCTGAGGCAAAACTATTCAAATCCTCCAATTTACTGGAGGATTTTAGTGTGCATTGCCAGGATTATGACTCTGGTTTGTTACCAAATTTTGATCCTATCCGCTTCAGCTTTGAAGTTTTTGTCACCTTCCTGCACGGCAAATGCCTTGTAGAACGGATCGAAGTTCATCAGGGGGCCGTTCACCCGCCACATCGCAGGAGAGTGGGAATTGGTGTTTACGTAGTTTCTCATGAACTCATCGCGGGTTTTGACACGCCAGATTCTGGCGATGGACAGGCAAAACCGTTGATCCGGCGTATAGCCATCAATCTTGGTCGTATCCTGACCCTGCTCGGTGAGTTTGAAAGCTTCGTAGGCGATGTAGAGTGCGCCGTTGTCCGCCGTATTTTCTCCGATGGTCATGGCGCCTTTCACAGGTACGCTGTCCAGCACCGTGAAGCTATCGTAGCGATCCGTGAGTTGCTGGGTTTTCTCCTTGAACTTAGCGTAGTCGGCTTCAGTCCACCAGTTTTTCACATTTCCGTCTTTGTCATATTGCGCGCCCTGATCGTCAAACGCATGTGTCAGCTCGTGCCCGATCACCATGCCGATACCACCGTAGTTGATCGCATCGTCGGCATAGAGGTCAAAGTAGGGATACTGCAGGATTCCGGCAGGGAATACGATCTCGTTGAGTGAGGGATTGTAATAGGCCGTCACCGTGGAAGGAGTCGTGCCCCACTCGTCTTTATTTGGCGCTTTGTTGAGTTTGGCAGCTTCGTACCGGTAGTTGTCTTCCATCAGCGCCACGACGTTTTCGAAGTATTTTCCTCTGTCAATGCTGACTGCATCGTAGGTTCTCCAGACATCCGGATACCCGATCTTTTTGGTGATGGCGTAGAGTTTCTCCTTGGCCTTGGTCTTGGTGCTGTCGCTCATCCAGTCGAGCTGGTTGATGCGGGTTTCAAAAGCCTTCTGCAGGTTGTTGACCAAATCCAGAATCCGCTTTTTGGCATCCTCGTTGAAATACTTTTTCACATACAGTTGCCCCAAAGCAAAGCCCAGTTGACGGTCTACTTTGCTGACCATCTGTTGCTCTCGGGTGAGTTGCTTGGATTGTCCGAGCAGGACTTTTTCGTACTCGAAAGCAGCCATTTCAAAAGGTTCGCTCAATACATTGGCATAGGTGACCAAAGAATTGGCTTTGAGATAAGTCTTCCAGTCGGACACTGGCACCGATTTCAGCATGCCATTGAGCTTGGTATAGTAGGCGGGCTGACGTACGTCCACCGAATCCGCGGATAGATCCAGTTGGGTCAGCAGCTTGCTCCAGCCGATCGTCGGTAGTTTTGAATCCAGTTCAGATACCGCCATTTTATGATAGTTTTCCTTGACAACCCGTCGCTCGATCCGGGTCTTGTGGGATTCCGCCAAGGACTTTTCAATTCCATAGACGACCTCAGCGTTTTTTGCTGCATCAGCTGCATTGGATCCTGTCAGTTCAAAAAGTGCGGCCAAATAAGTCTTATAGGCATTTTGAATGCCGACTGTGGCGGAATCGGTCTTGAAATAGTAATCCCGGTCCGGCAGTCCCAATCCTGACTGGCTAAAATGGAGGATGTTGATGGCGCTGTTCTCCTGATCTGGAGACACGTTCATTCCGATGATGGAATTGTTGCCTCTGGCTATCTGAGCGGTAGTAAAATCCAGCAAACCCGGTACATCTTGGATCGCCTCAATCTCGTCCAAAACCGGCTGAATCGGCTCGTAGCCGCGGACATTGATCGTTTCGGTGTCCATGCCGGAGGCGTAGAAATCTCCCACTTTTTGCTCATTGCTCCCGGCAGGATGGGATCCGGCGGACACTTCCTCCAGGATATTCTCCAACAGTTGCCGCTGTGGAATGTTCAAAAAAGAATATGACCCCACTCCTACCTGATCGTCTGCTATCCGGGCGGTGTCGTACCATCGGCCGTTGACATGCATGAAGAAGTTGTCTCCGGGCTTGATCGATGGATCGATGCCGGCTACGTCGACGAATTCTCTTTTGGATTCGGCATCGGAAGCTTCCGGTTTGTCGCAGGAGGCCAGCAGGCCAACCGTCAGCATGAGGTAAAGATAGTTTCTCATAAGGTATGGGGTTTGGATGAAGTTGTCTTAAAAAATGCGGACTTGCAACTGTCGGTTACATGATATTTCAAGGCAGCCTTTGGGAGGAAAATAGAAGATTTGGAAGGTAGGCGGATTTGGGAAATCCGAAAGAATCACGGCCTTTTATATCGGTATTCACCGGCTTCACAGGATGTTGTGTTGTCATCGTCAGGCAAATAGGTTACTTTCCCTAAAACCCAAAAACCTACCCAATCCATGAAACTCCTCACTTTACTCCTTTTCTGCGTCAGCAGCTCCCTTTTCGCCCAAGTCCCCGAGGGGAAGAAAGTAATCAGCTCGCTCCACATTTACGATCTCCAAACTGGAAAATCAGAAATGATCCTGAAGGAAAACCGGCATTTTGAAGCTCCGAATTGGTCTCCAGACGGCACCTATTTGTTGATCAACAGCCAGGGAAAGCTGGAGAAAATCAGTCTGGATGGAAAGAATTTAGGTGTCTTAAATACAGGGGATGTCCAGAAAGCAAACAATGATCACGGCTATTCCCTTGACGGGAAAACGCTGTTCATCTCCAGCGGAAAAAATGAAATACAAACCCATAGCTCCTTCATTTACAAAGTTTCTTCGACCGGCGGGGAACCTGTTTTGATCACGCCACTTACACCATCTTACTGGCATGGTGTCTCTCCTGACGGAAAAGACATTGTCTACTGCGCGCCGCGAAATGAAAACTACGATGTCTATAAGATGAGTGTGGATGGTGGCGAAGAGATCAGACTGACCAGCGCCGAAGGCTTGGATGACGGCCCGGAATATTCTCCTGACGGGAAATACATCTATTTCAATTCCTACCGGTCAGGGATGATGCAGATCTGGCGTATGAAGCCGAACGGATCAGAGCTGGAGCAGATGACTTTTGACGCACATTCCAATTGGTTTGCACACATCGCACCAAATAATGAGGTGGCCACGGTCATCACCTATCTGGAGGATCAGAAGCAGGCACATCCGTTTGGTAGGCAGGTGAAACTGCGCCTATTGGACCTGAAGACAAAAGAGCTTAAGGACCTGACTGAGGAGTTTTACGGCGGTCAAGGCACGATCAATGTACCATCGTGGAATGCAGAAAGCACCAAATTCTCCTATGTCACCTATGAGCTGGAGGACCTGTAATAGCCCGGTAGGGTGATCGTTGGGATTTCCTGCTTCTCCCGAAGCTGGACTCCAATTAATCAACTCAACCTACCTATTTTGGCAGAAAGCAGATATACTTACAAATTGGATCAACCAAACCTTTCCCTATTATGAATTTTAAAATTCGCCATTCCGTCATTTTTAAACTCAATCATCCCAAAGGATCTCCGGAGGCGAAAGCATTTTTTGAGGAGGCTCGAAAGTTGGCGGCAATCGAGGGTGTAAACCGCTTTGAAAGTCTACTTGAAGTCAGCCCCAAGAATAATTTTGACTATGGCTTGTCGATGGAATTTGATTCCCCGCAGGCATATAAAGCTTATCAAAACGATCCCTCCCACAGTTCCTTTGTTCAGGACTTTTGGATCCCGAATGTGAAGGAATTTCTGGAGATAGACTTTGAGTTAATGGAATAATTTAACCCGGTTGGCTGACGTTTCCACAAGGAGATGGTTTCCTCTCGCTTCCCTGCCACTATTCCATTTTACCAGCTATGCCGCTTCTCCAGAAGCAGCACGTCCACTACTCTATTTTACTCTTAATCTTCATATTTGGGATCAGCGGCGTAGTCTCCGTCAAAGTCAAAGATTTGACCATGTGCTGAGTTCCGTTTTTATATTTCAGAAAATGCGGAGTCTGGATATGGCTCTGATAGGCTTCCTTGCTGGCGTAGATCTCCAGGATTGTGATTTGTGTGGGATTGTCTTTCTCTGCTACTGCATAGAGCGTAAGCACTCCCGGTTCGACGCGAAGGGAGGTTTCGATTTCCTCTTTTAGAAATTCATTGTAGCTCTCTAAATGAGCCTCGTCGATCACCAGATTTGCCAGACGTACCATTTGCTTGTGTTCTTCCTGAGCCGATGCATTGGAAAATATCATCAACAGAGCGGCTACAGTGCAGATTTTAAAGACGTGAAACTTCATATTTATCTCATTTTAGAAATGCCCACATAATAATCCTCATCCACTTTCACGTCGGACTTTCCGGCTACTTCCAGCTTCGACCATTTCGTCGTTGGTTTGACCCTGGTTTTCTTTTCTCCCAAGATCAGATCCACCGGCATATCAAACGAAGCCACGCTGTTGATCCAGCGGTAGTTCATCGTTTTTTCGTCAGAGAAATAGTATTCCAGGATCGGGATCCGCACGTCGCGCAAGTACTGATCAAAGATGGGCTGCAGATCCATCCCAAAAGCCTTCGCCATGTAGTCTTCGACCTGCTGGGTAGTTACAGTTTGATGATAAAACTCGCTGTTCAGCCCACGCAGCATTTCTCTCCACTTGTCGTCGTCGTTTAGGACTTCGCGTAGCGTGTTGAGCATGTTGCCGCCTTTGTAGTACATGTCGCCGGACCCGCGCTGATTTACGCCGTATTTCCCGATGATGGGGATGTCGTTGGCGATGGCCATCCGGGTGCCGCGTACGTATTCCTGTCCGGCGTCTTTTCCATAGTAATACTCCACAAAGAGACTCTCTGAGTAGTTGGTAAAGCTCTCGTGAATCCACATATCGGCCACGTCTTGGTAAGTAATGTTGTTGGCGAACCACTCATGACCTGCCTCGTGGATGATGATGAAGTCGAACTTCAAGCCCCAACCCGTACCGCTGAGATCACGTCCGCGGTAGCCGTTTTGGTAACCGTTGCCATAGGTCACCGAACTCTGGTGCTCCATGCCAAGATAGGGCGCGTCCACAAGTTTGAAGCCGTCTTCATAGAATGGATACGGCCCAAACCAATGTTCAAAGGCTTTCATCATGCGTCCGGCGTCCTTGAAATGCACCTTCGCTTTCTCCAGATTTTCTCTCAAGACATAGTAATCCATGTCGAGTTCACCCTTTTCCCCGGCATATTTTTCGCCGAAATGCACATAGTCTCCGATGTTGATATTGACGCCGTAGTCGTTGATCGGTTTGTTGACCGCCCAGTGGTAAGTGGTGGTTTTGTCGCCTTTGTCGGTCTTGATCAATCGACCGTTGGATACATCCATCAGGCCATTTGGCACCGTCACGCTGATCTTGAGGCTGTCCACTTCATCTGCCGGGTGATCTTTGGTCGGCCACCAGATACTGGACCCGATTCCCTGATTGGAGGAAGCGATATAGTCCTTTCCATTCGAATCCTTGGTCCAAGTGATGCCACCATCCCAAGGCGGTCGCACAGCCACGACAGGCTTGCCTTCGTATCGGACTACAATCTCTTCGGTGGCTCCGGGCACCTGCTTCTTCTCAAGGGAGACAAAATGCGCAGCGCCGTCCTTCCTCACTTTCAAATCTGCCCCATCCTGGGTCACAGAGATGATCTTCAAGGGTTCTTGAAGGTCGATCTGAAGGGTCTGACTGGCGTTTTTTACCTGATACCGGACTGTGTTTGAGCCTTTGATTGATTTGTTTTCGGGGAAAATCTCCACGGCTAAATCATAATGCTTCAAATCCCACCAAGCCCGCTCTGGCGTGATGCTTCCGCGAAGCGAGTCAGCGTGGGTGTATTTTTCCTGGGAAAAAGCCAGGATTGACTGAAAGGAAAGGAAAATTGTGGCGAGCAGTCTAAGCTGAAATTTCATTGAAATAGTAATAAACGGGTAGATCTTCGGTTTCAAATATTCTAAAAAAAACCGATCAATTCGGCAAGTAATTACTTTGACGGCAGAATTGCGTCCTTCCATTTTATAAAAGTCAGGGGAGCGCTGCCTTGCTTTTGGAGAAGCAAAACAGGAGACCCTGAGCTCTAGCCAACGAAATCCGCCAGATTCACCTTCGCTCCTCCTCTCCTTTTGCTTTCATCGGCTGCTTCCATAAAGGCATAGATTTCCAGCGTCTCTGCATCTTCCACCGGGCTTTTCTTGGTTTTGAAAAAGGCAGCAATCTGAACTACCAAGGGTTCATAACCCTCATATTGGCCTAAAACCAAGTTTCCTTCTACGCCAAAAGCTGTTCCACCGTACTCATGCTTTCCGGCACGGGTTCCACGGAACGTGCCGATTCGGCCGTCTTTCCAATGTCCAACTACCACATCGGTATCAGCGGTTGAAAACCTCGTGACAGACTCGCAACCCGGGCCCATCACGGTAAACAGGATCTCGACGCCGTGAATGCCATACCAAAACAAGTCCGGATGGCTGGGTTCCAAAACAGCTGGACTAAAAGCGTCACATCCCAGCACCTGACCAATCTTGTTTTCATACCGGACCGCTTGCGCGTTGCTCATGTATCGCAGCGAAGATGCCGAGAAGATCGGAACTCCGGCAGCTTTGGCTTCCTGATAGATCGTCTTGGTGTCTTTGAAACTCGCAGCTACAGGCTTGTCGATGAAAAATGGCTTCCCAGTTGCAATGACTTTTCTAGCCTGTTCCAATCTGCGATTCCCGTCGTTGGTCTCCAACAAGACCACATCAACCTTTGCCAGCATCGACTCAATCGAATCTGTAATCTCCACGCCCAATTCCTTGACCTGCTCGATGTATCCGGGGATGCGGTCGTAGCTGGACTTGATCGTCCGACTTCCATGGGGATAGGCCGCTACGACACGGAATCCCGCGAGTTCGGGCTTTGGATTTTCTGTGTTGAAAAGCTTGGTAAATGCCGGAGAATGCGACGTATCCAAGCCGATGATTCCGATCCGGATCACCTCGGCTCGTTCATTTGCGAGGAGAGAAAATGGCAAAGAACCGAAGCTGGCCGCAGCCCCTATTGCGGATGTTTTTTTTATAAATGATCGACGGGATGATCTCATATGTTGAAAATAAATGTTTTATATCATCGGCTAACTTCAGCTTTGAACGCTGACATACCCGATACTTCGTAAATCGTAAATCCTCTTGATTCTTGTCTCTGGACTCTCGCTTCTCGTCGCTTTCGATTAAAGCTTTGGTTCCCAACCCTTTTGATATTCCCGACTCCAAAGCTTCATCGCCCCTTTATCCTTCACAATCCTTCCCGAAGTCGGATCGATCTCTAAGGCTCTTCCTGTGCGGTAGGAATTATTACCCAAATGACATAGCAGCACGCTTTTCTGGATTTCCGGATAGGGAGAAATCAGGCTCTCACCTTTGTCGATCGCGTTGACGAAATTGGTGAAGTGGGCGATATCCATATCGAATCCAGCTCCGCTCTGATCTACCACAGTGTTGCTCGTTGGATCAGCGGATTTGACCAATTGATTCTTGTTGTCAAAAATCTTGTAGGAGTTGTTGAGGAGTTCCAGAGTCCCGTTTTCCCCATGGAAAGAGACACCCGAACCCATGGCATTGATATCTCGGGCGTTGCAGCTGCGGCCTTCCCAGAGGATGGATTTGCCATCGGCAAAGTCAAAAGAAGCGATCTGCGTGTCGGGAGTCTCCCAATCGTCCTGATATTGATAGCGTCCACCGCTGGAATAGGCTTTGATCGGATAGTTTTCCTGAAGTCCCCATCGCGCCAGATCCAGGAAATGGACGCCGTTGTTGACGATTTCGCCGGTTCCCCAGTGCCATTTCCAGTGCCAGTTGTAATGAATGAGATTGTCTTTGAAATCCTGTCGCGGAGCCGGTCCCTGCCAAAGTTCGTAGTCCAGCCAATCCGGAATCGGGGCGGTCTTACCAGTTCCGATGCTCTGCCGAGTGTTGGTGTACCAGGCTCTGGCGTAGTAAACCCGGCCTATCGTACCGCCGTGAAGTTCCTTCATCGCTTCCTGCACCCGCGGCCAAGATCGACGCTGGTTGCCCATCTGGACGATCTTTCCGTATCTGTTGGTTGCTTCCACCAGCAGTTCGGACTCGGCTGGATTGTGCGAGCCTGGCTTTTCCAGATAGACATGCTTGCCAGCTTGCATTGCCAGGATCGCCGCCGGAGTGTGCCAAAAGTCAGGCATTGCTATCGAAACCGCATCAAGGCTTTTGTCTTCGAGTGCTTTTCTGAAATCGACCAAGCCGGTGGGCAGCGTTTGGGCGCCGGAAGTTTTTGCCAGTTCGATCCCCTTTTCCCGAGCCCTCGAATCCACGTCGCAGATGTAGGCGATTTCCACATTTGGAATCTTGGCAAATGCCTGGACGTGCTGAGCTCCCCGGCTGTTGACACCGATGACGGCTACCCGGTATTTGTCTTTGAGCGGATATTCAGAGAGTATATTGAATGAAAAAGCTGAAGACATCGCGCTGAGTCCAAGTGTTCCTGTGGTGGCAGTTTTCAGGAATGTGCGACGATTGAGGTTATTTTTCATGGCGTTTAGGTTTTTGACTTGGGTTCAAAGCGAATAAACTTCTCTCCCGTTCTTGATGGTTTTTACAAGTTTGAGCTGATTGTCAACAAGTTTTCTGACCAAAATCAAATCCGCAATTTGCCCAGGCTGAAAGGGATCGAAATCTGGATTGAAAAGCATCATTGGCCTGACCGAAGCCATTTCCCAGGCTTCGCTCATTGTCGCTAGCTCATGCTTCAGCAGAAAATTTACTCCCTGAAGCAAGTTCATGGCCGAACCTGCCAGCGTCTTGGGGTTGGATCGCATGTGGAGTTTCCCTTCCGAAGTCAGCGTTACCTGACCTCCAATATGCAGGTCATAGTCTCCCGGAGGCATTCCCGCCAAGGATGTTGAGTCGCTGACGAGCAAGAGGTTTTTGCCCTTTACTTTTTTGAAAACCTGAATAACCTCAGCAGGAAGGTGAAAACCGTCGGCGATAACGGTAGCGGATAGCTTTTCCTCCGCCAGCTGTGACCAGAGGTAATTGGGATGCCGGGCCAAAAGCTGGTGCGCTCCATTTCCGAGATGAGTGGAAAGCCTCGCTCCGGCTTTCACCGCTTCGGAAATCTGCTCGTGAGTCGCATTGGTGTGGCCGATGGAGACCAAGATTCCATTTTCTACGCACTTTTTGATGAAAGCTCTCGAACCTTCCCATTCCGGTGAAAGCGTCACCATCCGGATCAAATCTTCACTTTCCTCGATCCAACTTTGGAACAAACTCCAATCCGGGGCCTGTACAAATTCCCTCGGATGCGCTCCTCTCGGGCCATCTTCCGAAGAGATAAAAGGTCCCTCGATGTGAAGTCCAGCGATACTTTGGAAGGCAGTTGGATCCTTTTTTCGAAGCAAAACAACCTGCTTTATCAATTTCGAAATCTGATCCGGACTGTTGGTGATGAGGGTTGGAAAATGAGTCGTAACACCGGCTTTCAGCAATTCCTGGGAGATTTGACCCAGAGCCAAAATATCCTCCGTCAGAGAATTGTAGTCTTGGCCCAGATACCCATTTACCTGAATATCTGTTATTCCCGGTCCCAGGAAGATATCGTCTGGAAGCTCTTTCGAAGTGGATTTTACCGAAGTAATCAAGCCTCCGGAAATCTCTATTTCCATCGGTTTCCCATCCCGATAGGATCTTCCGTGAAGGGTCAGGCAATCTTCCATCTTCTGACTTTGTGGCCATACACGGCGTAAAAAACCAAATACAGGTAGCAGGGAAACAAGATCCAATAGGCCATTCGGACGTTGTATAAATCGGCTAGATAGCCATAAATCAGAGGCATGAAGGCATTGCCACACAGCCCCATGATCATGACCGAAGCGCCAAGCTTGGTGAATCGTCCAAGTCCATCCAATGCCAAGGGCCAGATTCCCGCCCACACCAATGAATTAGCCAAACCGAGCAAGACCACAAACCAAATCGATACATCCGATGTGATCCCCATAAGCGTCACCTCGCCTGAGGTGAAGACAATCAATAAAGTGAAAACCGTCCCCAAGAGCGTGCAAATCCTCAGGATATTGACCTGAGAGATGACTTTGGGAATCAGCGAAATGCCGATTAGATAGCCGACGATGGTAAAAGCGAGCGTGTATGAAGGAAAGACTTTGGCCTCCATCAGACCGATGCCAAACGAGTTGGCGTAGGCGATCACTGTGTCGATTGCAATTACTTGGGTACCGACATGAAGAAAGATCGCGACGGCGCCGAGAATCAGGTGGGGAAATTGGAGGATTGACGTCTTGCCGGAATTGGCTTCGGCTACTTCCGGGCTCTCATGCTCGGTGTCAATCTCCGGCAGTGGCGAAAAGAGCACCAAGATTCCGAGCGTCAACAAAACCGTCCCCACGACCGAATAGGGCACAATCACCCGCCGGATCAACTCATCCAAAGCCGCGTTTTTCTCCACTTCCCCCATCGTTTCCAACTGTTGAAAAAGATCGGTATCTCCTACTCTGAGGATGACCGCTGCAAATATGATCGGAGCCAGGATGCCTGCGCCTTTGTTGAAAATCCCCATGATGCTGATCCGCTGAGCGGCCCGCTCTTTGGGTCCCAAGACGGTCACATACGGATTCGCAGCGGTTTGGAGTACGGCGAGGCCAGTTCCAAGGGTAAACAGACCGAGCAAAAACACCTCGTAGGTTCGACCCAATGCGGCAGGGATAAAGATGTAAGCGCCAACCGCCATCGCCAAGAACCCAACCATCATGCCCTTTTTGAAACCTACAGCTTTGAGCAGATAGGAAGACGGAACCGACATCACCAGATAGGAAATGTAAAAGGCAAAGGCCACCAGATACGAGTCAAAATTGCTGAGTGTAAAAGCGATCTTGAAGTATGGAATCAGGATGGCATTGACCCATGAGACAAAACCAAAGATGAAGAAAAGTGTCCCGATAATCCCGATGGATATCCAGGTGTCCCGGGGACTGAGCGAATCTGCACGCACTGCCGCGCTGGTTTTGGCCATAAGAATCTGGGTGAAAAGGACGACAGATCCGGATTTGTCGTCATGGTATTAAGAACCAAATTTTATCTCAGGATTACAAGGCGATTCGGTCTAATGGCCCGAAAGTAAGGACGAAGAAGCCTCATCAAGGTACATTTCGCAGGCCGGGTGAGTTTGAAGGATGGAAGCGGGCTGCAGATTACTGACCCGACCCTCGATGCAATCTTTGACCGCTTGTGCCTTTCTGAGATCCGGAACCGAGCAGATGATTGACTTGGACTTCAGTATTTGGTGGATGGACATGCTGATCGCCTGGTTGGGAACGGATTTTAGATCGGGAAACCAGCCTTCGCCCAACTGCTGCATGCGGCAGGCATGATCTAGATTGACGACCAGATAGGACTTTTCCGTCTCAAAATCCGCCGGGGGATCATTGAAAGCCAGATGGCCATTTTCCCCGATACCGACAAAAGCAACATCGATTGGATGTCGGCTAATGAGCTCAGACAAGTGCGCGCATTCTGCCTCAGGATCATTTTCCCCGTCGATGAGATAATAAGTTTTGAGATCTGGGACAAGGTTGAAAAAACGCTCCAGCAGATACTTTCGAAAGCTCGCCGGATGGGTGATCGGCAGCCCGATGTACTCGTCCAAATGGAAAACCGTGACCTTGCTCCAGTCGATGTCTTTTTCAGCCAAAAGCTGGCCGAGCGTTTCAAATTGGCTTGTTCCGGTGGCAAGGATGATGTTTGCAAAGCCTTGGGTTTGGATGGCTCCGCGGATGAGTTCCGCGCCTGATTTTCCAGACTTTTGGCCAAGTTCTGCTGGATTTTGGGAAATGTCGATGGTCATGAGTTCGGGTTAATTTTCAAAAAGTGTTTCAATTCTAAAACCATAATCACTCTGAAGGTCCTCGTGAAGGGAGGCGATTAACTTCTGCGCCTTTCCTACCTGAGTGGCAAAAATGTTATCAATTACAGAATATCTAAAACCGAGGTAGCCGAAGTTCTTCATCTGTTCGCAGAAATACAGAATCAAGTCGGCTTGATCCGCCTTGTTTTTGCTTAGTTTGAGCGCTTTGTTGAGTTTTCTTCGGATCGATTGCGCTGCTTTTTTCGCCAGATGATAGTTTCTGGTATTCGCCGATTGGAACGCTTCGTCCAATTCCTGCTTGACTGACTCTACATAAAGTGTGGGTTGATCCCGTTCGTTTAGCTTGAAATACAGAAAGGCTTTGTTGTCCCGACTAAACTTAGCCAAGTCGGTAACTAACAGGACGAGTTCTTTTTCGGAGAGATAAGCGAGATCCTTTTTGAGTTGGGCGAGACTTGGGATTTCCATGATGAAGTAATCTATAAACTATTAAACCCGGAAAGAACGCACCCGGATCCGTCTCAAAAACAGACGGGATTCGCAGCAAACCGGATTTTTAAATTAGCTCAAAAATCCGAATTCGAAACCCTCCCCTGTCTGAAAGAAAGAATGACTACTGAGCCTGTCTAGAATCCAAAAACTTAGGGCCTGATGCTTATTGAAACAAAGTCGGATTTGTCTTAAGTTTAGTGCGAATAGCCCAGAAAACAAACCCAAATGGAAGCCTACGGACAGATCTTGTTAATCGCCATGCCGGCCTTTTTCGTGCTGGTGTTGTTTGAAAAGTTTTGGGGAATCTGGAAGGGCAACGATACCGTGCCGATGAACGACATGATTTCCAGCCTGAGCTCCGGGATGACCAATGTCACCAAAGATGTCTTGGGGCTAAGCTTAGTAGTTATCTCGTATGACTGGCTCTCTGAAAAGTTTGGGTTTTTCCACATCGAAGCAACCTGGCTGGTGTATATCATTGCTTTTTTTGCCTTGGATTTTGCAGGATACTGGACGCACCGCATAGCCCACGAGTACAACATCTTTTGGAACAATCACATCATCCACCACAGCTCCGAGGAGTTTAATCTGGCCTGTGCCCTGCGGCAAAGCATCTCTCAGATTGTAAAGATCTTTGCGGTTTTCCTGATTCCAGCGGCGATTTTGGGCGTTCCTCCGGAGGTGATCGCTGTCGTGGCTCCGCTGCATCTCTTTGCGCAGTTTTGGTACCACACCCAGCATATTGGTCGGATGGGTTTCTTGGAAAAGATCATCGTCACCCCCTCTCATCACCGGGTTCACCACGCGATCAATCGCGAATATCTGGACAAAAACTACGGGCAAATCTTCATCTTTTGGGACAAATGGTTTGGCACGTATCAGAAAGAGATGGCGGAAGTTTCCCCAGTCTACGGCGTCACCCGTCCGGTACAAACTTGGAACCCAATAAAGATCAATTTTCAACATTTATGGTTATTAATTCAGGATGCCTGGAGAGCTGAAAAATGGGCTGATAAGCTGAAAATCTGGTTTATGCCGCTGGGTTGGAGACCTGCCGACGTCGCGCAAAAGTATCCAGTGGCTAAGATTCAGGATGTCTATCACTTTGAGAAATACAACCCGGCCCTGACCAAAGGCATGCTCATTTGGAGTTTTACCCAACTGATGGTTTTGTTGCTGCTGTTGAGTTATTTGTTTGGAAATATCGCAGACATCGGGATGCCGGGGATTTTCTATTTTGGAGGATACATATTTCTATCCGTCTACGCCTTCACCGAGCTGATGGACCGCAACCCCAATGCCTGGGCTTGGGACCTCCTGAAGGCCGCTTATGCCTTTTATTTTATTGCGTCGACGGGAGATTGGTTTGAATTGAGTAAGCTTTTGCCTGGAGCTGTCTATATTTTCATGGGATATCTGCTGGTCTCTGTTTTTCTTTCGGTTTGGTTTTCCGTTAAGAAGGAAAAGCTTCAACTCGCGGATTGAGACAAATCACTTTAAATGAAAGAATTTCAACAGATTATCGAGTCATACGAAGTTTACAAATCCGAAAAACAGCAGGTAGCCCTCGCCACCGTCGTTCAGGTGGATGGCTCGGCCTATCGAAGGCCCGGTGCACGCATGCTGGTGTCCGAGGAGGGAAATCTGACTGGCGCCATAAGCGGAGGATGTCTGGAAGGTGACGCACTTCGCAAGGCTCAGGCAGTCATTTTTCAGCAAAAATCCATGCTTGTCACCTATGACACGACCGATGAGGACGACCAGAAGTTTGGCGTCGGACTCGGCTGTAACGGCATCATTCACGTCCTGATCGAGCCGATTGATTTTGAAGATTCCGCAAATCCGGTTGAGCTGATCAAAGCCGCTTTTGCTGATCGGCAGGCTGGACTATTACTCACGCTTTTTTCGGTTAAAAATTCAAAGTCTGAGCAGATCGGCACTGTGATCCTTGATAAAGGCGGTCAACAACTGGGGAATTGGGAAAAACGGATTACTGATCCAGAACTCAAGGCGTTGCTTCAAAAGGAAATTGCTGGGTTCGACTCCGGCAGCTTGATCAGAAGCTTTCCTGATCAGGATGATATTTCGGTGTTTTTTGAAGTACTCAAACCTACCACAAGAGTCCTGCTTTTCGGGGCGGGAAATGACACACAACCTTTGGCCAAGATGGCCGAAATATTGGGTTTTGAGTTGATCCTATTCGACGGAAGAAAGAATCAGGCCACTCCTGCCCGATTTCCTTTTGCGAAGCGGATCATCCTCGGGACAGCCGAAGAAGTCGTGGAGAAAATCGAGACAGATCCACAGACAGTTGCCTTGCTGATGACGCATAATTTCGAGTACGAAGCGGTGGTTTTGGAAAAATTGCTAACATGCATGATTCCGTACATTGGGATCTTGGGTCCCAAGCGGAAGACCGAAAAGCTGATCCAACGGCTGGAAACCAAAGGAATTCAAGTCTATACTGACAATATCTATGCACCAATAGGGATCGAAATTGGCGCTGAGACATCCGAAGAAATTGCTCTTTCTGTGTTAGCGGAGATCAAGGCCGTTTTGAACCGGAAACAACCTATCTTTCTGCGGGATAAAAACGGTCCGATACACGAGAAAATCCAGTGAAATCGGGCATTCGCTGATTACACACAGAGGGACTTCTGCAATGCGCGATTCTTCCGGATAGCAGCCTCGTCTAGATCGCCGTTTAAAAACAACTAATAAACACATGACTACAGGAATTATCATCCTCGCAGCAGGAGAATCAACTAGACTGGGCTACCCAAAGCAAATCGCCAAATACAAGGATAAAACCTTGCTTCAGCTGGCCATAGACGCTGCAAATGGCTGTAAAGCCGACAAGCGCGTGGTGGTGCTTGGAGCAAATCGCGATGAGATCAAGAAGACTTTTTCGGGAGCCAGTATCCCAAATATCCCGAATCCGCACTTCGAAAAAGGCATGTCTACCAGCATCAAGATTGGCTTGGAGTACATGCTCAGATTCGACCAACCTGATCAGGTGATCATCATGCTTTGTGATCAGCCGTTTGTGGATGCGAAGCTTTTGAATAAGTTGATCGCGGCCCAAGAGAAAGAGGGAAAGGGCATCGTTGCCTGTGCCTATTCCAAGACCGTTGGAGTGCCTATTCTCTTTGGCAAAGCCTATTTCAAGGAATTGATGGAGCTGACAGGTGACGAAGGTGCAAAACAAATAGCACTGGCGCACGAGGAGGATTTGGCGACTATTGCCTTTCCAAAAGGCAAGGTTGATATCGATACGGAGGAAGATTTGAAGGAGTTAAATGGTTAAGAACTCTTCAAGTCCACGACTACCTTTTTCACCCATTCAATCGCATACTCGACATCCTTCTCCGTTGTGTCTTTCCCAAGGCTAAACCGGATCGAGGCTCTTCCCAAATCTGCATCCAATCCCATCGCCTTCAGCACGTGACTGGGTTTGGGAGAGATCGAAGTACATGCCGAGCCGGAACTTACGGCTACCTTCAAGTTGACTTTGCGAAGCAGCTCCTCTCCTTCTACCCCGGCAAAAGCAACGTTGGTAACATGGGGCAATCGGCTAATTTGACTTCCGTTCGGTCTGGTACCCCCAATCTGCAAAAGTCCACTTTCCAGCTTATCTCGGAGGATTTCCAGACGCTTTGCCTCAGTGTCCATTTCCCCGCTCCGAAGTTCTGCGGCTTTGCCAAAACCGACAATCGCCGGGACATTCAGCGTCCCACTGCGCATTCCTTTCTCATGCCCTCCGCCATGAATCTGTGCCAATGGCTTGGGCAAATCATGATTGTGGCGGACATACAAAGCCCCGACTCCTTTTGGGCCGTAAAGCTTGTGGGCCGACAGCGCCATTAGATGGATGCCAGCTACATTCACCGGTATCTTTCCGGCCGCCTGCACCGCGTCACTGAAGAAGATGATGTTTCGCTCTGCACAGATTTCGGCGATTTTTTCGACGGGATGAATGATCCCGGTTTCGTTATTTGCCCACATTAGGCAAATCATCTTGGTGTACGGTAGAATGGCTTTTTCAAGCGTTTCCAAATCGATTTCACCCAGTGAACTGACCGGCAAAACTGTTACTTCCGCTCCCATTTTATGGAGTTCGGAAAAAGTGTCCAAGACCGCTTTATGCTCGGTTTGGCAAGTGATGTAGTGTTGTTTTTCTCCGGCATAGTGTTCAAAAATCCCCTTGATACCCAGATTGATTGACTCAGTAGCGCCGGATGTAAAAACGATTTCCTTAGACTTTGCGCCGATCAGTTGAGCGATCTTCTCCCGAGCTTCTTCTACGGCATTCTCAGCCATCCAGCCGAAAGGATGGCTTTTGCTGGCAGCATTTCCAAAGTGGGTTCCAAAAAAAAGCAGCATCGCCTCAATGACTTGGGGAGCGCAAGGTGTGGTAGCGTTGTAGTCGAGGTAAATCGGGTAATTCATTGGAGTAAGATAACAGATTGTAGGGATTGTGGCGATGAGAAACTGATTTGCGGATTGTACTGTTTAAGTTTGGCAACATCGATCCAAAAAGCCATGCAAGAAACCTGGTCCTTTGATTTTCCCAACACTGACACTACCCCGGAGCAGCTGATCCAAACGCTTGAAAAAGAGCAAAAAGAACTCGGCATTTTTCTCTCTTACTACTTCAAAAAAGAAGGTGCTCTCGCTGAGAAAGTCCGACTCAAAGGCGAACCGGAATTCGCGGATGCGCTGAATGGAAAGTTGGTCTTGGACTTTGATTTGGTACACTTCAATGCCTGTCTGGCGATTCACGAGCAAAAACGGGACGAATTGAAGCTGACTTTTGAGATCGACCAAACCAATAAAAAGCTAAAACTGGTCGGTCCATATTGGCCTGAGCGAGGCATGGACGAGATCTAGGGCTCCATATTTTTACGCAGAAACAACTTTAGATCGGCAGATTAGTAAACACAAAACCTTCCAGAAATTCTGGAAGGTTTCGGTTACTTGATCGTCTGGCCTAAATGTGTCAGTCTTGAGTCTAACTTCGCGATACTGACATCTATCTAACCTCTCTTGATCCCCAACTTAATATCAGAAAATTCCTTTTGTTCGATAAAAGGCTGACTTCGAAGTCTTCTGCCAGTTGCTGCAAAGATCGCGTTGGCGATCGCGCCTCCCGTTGGCGGTAAAGCCGGTTCGCCCAATCCGGTTGGATCAAATCCAGAATCCAGGAAATGGGTATCTATTTCTGGAACCTCTTTCATACGGATCAGCCGATACGAATCATAGTTTTTCTGCTTGGGTGTGCCATTCTCAAAAGTCAGATTGGTGTACATCGCGTGGCCCATGCCGTCTACGATTCCGCCTTTAACCTGATGATTGGCTCCTATCGGATTCACCACCATCCCGCAATCTGTCACCGCAGTGATCTTTTTCAAAGTCGGCGTGCCGCCTTCCATCTCTATATCCGCCACTTGGGCGACATACGAGCGGTGGGAAAAGTACACGCTCAATCCTTGTTTGACATTCGGATTTTTGCCCCAATTTGATTTCTCGGCGACTTCTTTGGTGACGGCGATCATCCGGTTGACGTTGTAATCCATCGTTCCCACTGGATTTGTTTTTGCTTTTTCGTACAATTCCAGGCGCAATTGGACAGGATCTTTTCCCGCTTCTAAAGCTACCTCATCCAGAAAGCTCTGCTCGGCATAAGCCAGGAAATTGGTAACAGGAGCTCTCCAGGGGTTGATGGTGATCGGCGTTGGATGCACGACGTTTTCAATCAGCACGTTCTCGACCGCTCCGCACGGAAAGTTATTTGGGCGCGTGGAGTTGGCCTCGTTCATCCCGACTCCCCTGAGCTTATACCCTACCATGGTTCCTTCGGCATCCAAAGCTGCTTCAAACCGATACCTGACAGCCGGTCGATAGGCTCCGCCCGTGAGCTCGTCTTCCCTACTCCAAGTGACTTTCACCGGGCCATTGATCGCTTTGGAGATGTGAACGGCTTCTTCAGCGTAGTCCGCCCGCAGCCGTCTACCAAATCCTCCGCCCAAGCGTGTAAGTTGTACGGTTATGTTTTCTTTTGGAATCCCTGTGATCTCAGCGGCGGCGTCTCTCGCACGACCTGGAGTCTGGGTTGGTCCGATCAACTCAACTTTGTCGGCCTGGACATGGGCGAAGAAGTTTTCCGGCTCCATCGGAGAATGCGCCAAGAAAGGGCACTGATATTCCGCAACCACAACTTTGGCAGCTGATTTAAAAGCCTGATTTACATTACCATCTTCGCGCTTGACTTCAGCCTTTCCATTAGCCATGAGATCTGCGAAGATGCGGTCGTGATCGGTCGTGCTTTCCACTGCCCCGTCCGGTTCGTATTCGACCTTCAGTAACTTTTTAGCCTTTAAGAGTGGCCAGGTGGAAGTTCCGACGACCGCTACACTCGTACCAAAAGTGACCACGTCGGTGACGCCCGCGACGGACCTGGCAGCAGAGTCGTCCACCGTTTTGATCTTCATCCCAAATGGTGCCCGCTGAACCATCGCGTGCTTCATCCCCTCGCGGTAAAAGTCCAGACCGAACAGAGGTTTGCCGGTGTACATCTCTTTGGTGTCGACATTTTTGACCGGAGTGCCGATGATCTTGAAGTCCTTTTTATCCTTCAAAGTAACTTCTTCTGGTGCTGTCATTGTGGAAGCTTCAGCCACAAACTCACCGAAATGTCCACTTTTGCCGGAGGCCTTGTGGGAAATAATTCCTTTTTCGACCGTGATTTCCCCAACGGGAACGTTCCAGGTTTTTGCTGCGGCTGCCACCAAAACAAACTTGGCGGTGGCTCCTGCTTTTCTCAGGATTTCCCAGCTGTGCGGCATCGCTCCCGATCCGCCTGTGAGTTGACGATCGTATCTTTCGGTATCCAGATTCGCCTGGACGACCCGTACTTTTTCCCAGTCTGCCTCCAATTCCTCGGCTACGACCATCGGGAAGGAAGTCTTGATATTCTGTCCCAACTCTGGATTTGGGGAATAAATCACCACGTCTCCCGTCGGAGAGATGGACAGATAGCTGTTAAATGACTTGGCCTGTGCCAAGATTTCCTCGGTGCTGATGACTTCCGCTTTGGGAGAATCGCAACTGAACCAATTGAATCCGATGACCAATCCGCCGACGGAGGTTCCGGCGATCTTCAGAAAGTCTCTTCTGCTTGCTTTGACGACTGTGCTCATGATTACTTGGTGTTTGCGGCTAAAGCGACTGCCTCACGGATCTTGTGATAGGTACCGCAGCGACAGATATTCCGATTCATTGCATTGTCGATTTCATCCATCGTCGGTTTTGGGTTTTCTTCCAAAAAGGCCGCAGCAGTCATGATCTGACCCGCTTGGCAATAGCCGCATTGGGCGACGTCAACTTCAGCCCAGGCTTTCTGAACTGGATGATCCGCGTCTTCAGAGAGCCCTTCGATGGTTGTCACTTCGGCTTTACCAATACTTGACACCGGCAGGACGCATGAAAACGTCGCACTGCCATTCAGATGCACCGTGCACGCACCGCACTGAGCGATGCCGCAGGAAAACTTCGTACCGACCAGCCCGAGGTGATCGCGGAGTACCCATAAGAGTGGAGTATCGTCTTCTACATCAACGGTATGGGCCTTTCCATTGATTTTCAGGTTATAATTTGGCATAGCTAACGGGTTATTTATGTTGGAATTAAGGTATAAAAAATATGTTTGCGATAACAGCATTAGATGTCTAACGGCTTGGGAACTTGATAAATAGGATTTTATCCAGCTGACGACGGAAATTTCCCGCACCTTTTTCAGTCAGAACAAGTTAGAATCCTTTGTAATTTCAATCTGTCCGACATTCTAATGGGAAAGGTTTTCCTGAAACTCATCAAATATTCCATGCTTACCTTTCTGACAATTCTAGTCCTCCTAGTCGTCATCGGCGTTCTTTTCGTGAAATTCAGCCCCGAATTTGGTGCTGCTCCTGATCAGCAAAGCCGGGAAGCTTTCCAGAAACTCCCCTATTTCTCCAAGGGAAAATTCTCCAACCTTACTCCAACCAGCATGGAAATGGGAATCGTGAAGACGATGCAGATGATTCCGAAATTCTTTAAAAATGATCCGATCCGCATTCCGGATTTTGACCTTCCCCAAGAGAAGCGGGACAGCCTCGAACTGGTCATTGACTCGATTCCAGGCCGCTTGATCTGGTTTGGACACTCGGCTTTTCTCCTTCAAATGGACGGAAAAAACATCCTAATCGATCCGATGTTCGGGGATGTTCCCGCCCCGAATCCGCTTTTTGGAAAAAAGAGATTTTCGAGAGAATTGCCGATCGAGATCGAGAAACTGCCCAAGATCGACCTCATCCTGATTTCTCACGACCACTACGATCATCTCGACTATGGTTCGATCCAAAAACTGGCATCCAAAACAGAAAAATTTCTTGTTCCACTTGGAGTTGGCGCTCACTTACAAAGCTGGGGTGTAGCCAAAGAATCGATTCAGGAATTGGCCTGGTGGGAGGAAACCCAGGTCGATTCAATGAAGTTTGCCTTTACTCCTGCCAGGCACTTTTCAGGCAGGGGACTCGGAGATCGATTTGCCACGCTTTGGGGATCTTGGGTGATTCAGGGCACTGAAGACAAGATCTTTTTCAGCGGTGACAGCGGCTATGGCTCCCATTTCAAGGAAATAGGTGAGAAATACGGCCCATTTGACTTTGCAATGATGGAGTGCGGTCAATATAACGTAGACTGGAAGGACATCCACATGATGCCTGAGGACACGGCGCAAGCGGCACTGGACGTCCGTGCGAAGGTATTCATGCCAATCCATTGGGCGGCATTTTCACTGGCATTTCATCCCTGGACTGATCCGGTGGAGCGGGTTATCAAGAGATCGACTGAGTTGAATGCTCCGATCTTTGTACCGAAAATAGGTGCGTTTATCGAGCTTTCTCAGGAGCTGAAGACTCAGGAAGCCTGGTGGGTTAAGCCCTGATTTGCAAGTCCAAAAGCCAGAAATCAGGTTTTGACGGCGTTCTTTTAGGATATTTTATCACTACACTCTCGGACAAATCGCTTCCACTTTTCGCGATTTTAGCTAATTTCAAAGCACAATAAATCAATAGACCTATGTCTCAAACCATTAAAGCTGCCATCGTCGGTACCGGATTTATCGGGCCGGCCCATCTCGAGGCACTTAGAAGATTACCCAATGTCGAAGTCGTGGCCCTTTGTGAAGTCACTCAGGAGCTTGCCAATGATAAGGCTAAAGCCCTGGGCATCCCAAGAGCCTACATTTTCGAGGATATGCTCAAGCAGGACGACATCGATGTGGTACATATTTGTACGCCAAATTTCCTGCATTATGCTCAGGCAAAAGCAGTTTTGGAAGCTGACAAACATGTGATCTGCGAAAAGCCTCTTGCAGTAAAGATCCACGAAGCTGAAGAGCTGGTCAAGATTGCTTCTGCCACAGGACTTGTGAATGCCGTCCACTTCAATCTCCGCTACTATCCGATGGTCCGCCAGATGAAGACGATGCGTGAAAAAGGCGAACTCGGCGAAGTATATTCCATCATGGGTTCGTATCTGCAGGATTGGTTATACCTCAACACCGATTACAACTGGAGATTGGAGCCTGACAAATCCGGCGATTCCCGCGCAATTGCCGACATCGGTTCGCACCTGCTGGACATCACCGAATATGTGACCGGTCTGAAGATCACCGAAGTCATGGCAGATTTCTCAACAGTTCACAAAACCCGATTGAAGCCGTTGAAAGCGATCGAAACCTATTCCGGCAAGATGCTGGAAGCTTCCGATTATGCCGAAGTTCCGATCAATACCGAAGATCACGCGACCGTGCTTCTTCGCTTTGACAACGGTTCCAAAGGTTCGGTCACCGTATCTCAGGTGAGCGCGGGCCGCAAAAACCGTCTCAACATCGAAATCTCCGGCTCCAAGTCCAATTTTGAATTCAATTCAGAAAGGCCAAATGAGCTGTGGATCGGAAAGCGCGAAAAAGCCAACGAACACCTAATGAAAGATCCATCGCTGTTCCATCCGGAGGCATCTGCTTTGATCAGCTTTCCAGGAGGTCATAACGAAGGCTTCCCGGACACGTCCAAGCAGATGTTTAAAGAAGTCTACGCAGCGGTGGCCGCAGGTAAACAACCTGAGAATCCTTCCTATCCGACCTTTGCGAGTGGCTTAAGAGAACTCATCATCGGAGAGCGAATCGTTGAAAGCAATAAAAAACAAGCTTGGGTCACTGTCTAAGCAAACAACAAAAGCCTTTTCAGATTTATTTTGAAAAGGCTTTTTTAATTCGCTACAACCTTTCAATCTTAATTCAGTTTTAAGGAATGGATTAAATCAATTATTACTAATTTACCTTTAACAAACCCATCACAACAATGAATTTCAGAAAAACAATCTTTTCAATGGCGCTTACCGCATTTGTGGTAGTAGCGGGCTTTGCACAGGAAAAAGCAAGCCCTGCCAAAGTAGCAGAGGGAACCGTGGCCGGTTCTAAGATCACCATCAACTACTCCTCTCCTGCGGTAAAAGGCCGGACAATCTGGGGTGACCTCGTTCCGTTCGGGCAGGTTTGGAGAGCTGGTGCCAACGAAGCCACGACATTCACTACAACCAAGGACATCACGGTTCAGGGGAAAAAACTTCCTGCGGGAACCTACGGCTTCTTTATTATCCCGAGCGAATCAGGACAGTCTACCTTCATTTTCAACAAAGTAGCCAAGCAATGGGGCGCTTTTGACTATGATGCAAAACAAGACGTGTTGAGAGTAGATGTACCTTCAGGACAGGGTTCAACTTTGGAAGAGCGATTGGTGTACGAAGTAAAACCTGACAGCTTTGAAGTCAGATGGGAATACGGAGTGGCTAACGCCAAGATCGGGTCCTAAGACAAAAAGCCAAGAAACAGAAACACCCGCTGAGCAATCGGCGGGTGTTTTTGTTTTAGGGGAAGTCGCTGCTCATCAAACTTGCAAATGGTCCAGGTAATTCAAAAGTTGAAGAAATGAAGCGATCGTAAAGGGCGTCATCTCCCGTTGCTTGATCTGTTCCAGGTAGCCATTCCTGAGGATTGGATAATCTTCTTCGTTGTACAATTTGGCGAGGGTCACGCCGCGAAATGAGTTGTAGACGAAGTTGTGGGTTTTAAAACCCAAATCTGCGTGTGAGGCAAATGTCAGCTCGATATTTTCAGGCAAGATCATCTCATCCAACCACGCGAATCCAGCAGTGGCAAAAAACTCTTCGGCAGCTCCTATCGATTCGGACAGCTGTCTGTTGTTATGGATAATAAAACGCTTTGGCATCCGAGCATCAATCTTGTCAGGCGTCTCCATCAGCGTAATGGAGCGCTCAGAATAATCGCTCAACGTGGGAAGAAACTTGTGAATGATCTGCTCTACTGCGTCAATTCGGATTCCAAAACTATACTCGAGATAAGAACAGTCGGGATTTTCGGTATAGTGGACAAAGATAACTTGCTGTCCGTGAGCAAAGTTTTTATGATATAGCAACTGGGTTGAGTGAAATTCAAACTCAAAATCTTCAAAAAATTTATGATGCAACTCAATAACTTCCAGACTCTTCATGACTTTAAAAACTCGAAAAAATTGAAAATGTTGTATTATCAAATAAGAATAATTACATCCCTTTCTGAGATAGAACTTCAATTCCCGGCTTTTTCACCAGACAAATCGAGATAAGTCTATGAGGAGCACATCTAAGATTGCATCAGTAGAATAAAAAAAGGGGACTGGAAATCAATCCAGTCCCTTTTTCTGTTCCTTGTTTATCGACTACTCTTGGTCAAAAAGCTCTTTCATTTCCTTAAACATTGGCTCGACTTCAGACTTTTTCAGATCTACACTTCCCTCATCTTCAGGATTGTGCAGGTAGTGATTCCAGTGCTTTTCTGCCTTGCGAAGGGTACGGGGTGTGATGTCAAATTCCACGCTGTCCAGATAGTCTTTTGCCAGAGTGGATGCTTTGAAATTTCCAAAAAGGTACACTTTGAAGATATCCACAAACCGGTCGCTGAGGTTATATTCTTCCAAGATCTGCACGAACGCGCCTTGCACGGATTTGTTTTTTTTGTCAAAAATCGTCTCGAAAATCACATCAAGGGCTTCTTCCTGATATTTTGTCTTTGACAGGGCTCTGCATGCCAGGTAAGCGACCTCCCATGCATCTCCTTTGACGAGCTCGATCAGTTTGTTCTTTGCCTCTTCGTCTGCTACACCGCCGAGCTTATCGGCAAAGTGATAGGCTTCGGATTCTTTGGGATCGCACATTCTGTCAAAAAGCTTCTGAATATCTTCCTGCATGATTTTTTTATTTCTTTGCACAAAGATATAGAAATGTTTTCCCGCTGAAATCCCGAATAACAAGAACTTCAATCATACGAGATTCCTCCGGAGCTATCAGGATGGCCAATTAGAGACAGACTACCATCACATCAAATGAATATTCCACAGGCCCAAATCATCCCTCAGACTCTGGCCGAGAAACTGGTCGCTGAGGCGGCAGCTCAAAAACTTGAAGTCATCTATCAAGCTAAGAAACATCAGCTCCTGATCGAAGATGAACTCGGCTGGCTGGCAAAGATCTATCTACCCTGGACCACGGATTGGACGGCAGCCGGAGGATTTAAGGCAAAAGTCGATTCACATTTCTCCCTGGTGTTGATTCGTGCAGGTCAGGCAGCCACAGGATATTTTCATCTCGGCGAACTGATCGATCACAAGGTATTTCGGGCTTATATGATCCGACAAAAGCAGGGCGTTTCGCAGATTAAATACCTGAAAACCAAAGGAAAATCCAGATCCGGTTCCCGTATCAGATTAGCTGAAACGGAGCGGTTTTTTGAAGAAATCAACGAGCGACTCAACTCCTATTCGGAGAGATTTCCCATGGATATTTGGGGGATCAGCTGCGCAAAGACGATGTGGCCTTTTTACTTTTCTTCAGAAGTTTCCCCTCCCTTTTCCCAAAAGGATGAAGACCTGATCGAGCTTCCTGTTCACATCGCACAGGCATCGCTGGAGGAATTGATTGCTGCGGGAGCGCTGGTTCAGCGGTTTCATCTGATCCTTTCGGATCGGGGCAAAGATGCGCTGGGGGAATTGAACTCTGGAGAATCTGGAAGAACTGAGGAGGATAATTGGTAGCAATCAAGCCTCAACCAGACAATCGCCAAAAATTTCCATCACAGTAAACTCTTTGTTTTTGGCTAAAGCGTGAAACGAAAAAAGCCCCGATTTCTCGAGGCTTTTGGTTGTTATAAGTGGTTAGTAATTAAGTGGTTGTGTTGCCCATATTTGGAAAATGATTGGAGATCATAGCCAAAGTTTCGTGAGCCATCTTGACGTTGTATTCGTAAGCCAAGCTTTTGTAATTGACCAGATCGACTATCGTACCGATGAAGCACAATCCGACGGTCAGAATATACAGGATACCCAGGCCGATCTGTCCGAGGATGAAGCGATGCAAGCCCGCAAATCCAAAGAACCCGATCAAGGTCAAAATCAATATCATCTGCGCGTCTTTTCTTCTAGCCCGATACACCTGAGCAAAAAGCGACGCTTGGTCTTCATCCATGCTTTTCATCAATCCCTGGATGTAGCCCAGTTCCATGCCTTCCAGTTCAGGAAGGTGTCTCAATACATTAGCCATAATTGTGTGTTGTTTTTAAGTTTCTAATAAGGTTCCAAATCCTGTGGAAGATCACTCCAAAAGCCAGAATAGCGAGCGGATGCATGGACCAGGAAGCCTTGAATTCCCCACGTGCCAGGAGATTCATCGACCTTCCCAATCCGCAACCCGGACACCAATCGAAACCCAGCTGGTCGAGCGGACAAAGGCTCAGGTGACTTCCCAATTGGGGCTCCAGCATCAGGATAGCGACTATGCTCCCGATCCAAAAGACCAATTCCAGTGGCAATCGATTAAGCAGTGAGGTGAATTGCTTCATGACTCCCAAAGTACGAAAAAGGTGCCAGCTGCAAAATGTGCTGTAAATTGGCTGCATTGGGCATATGTGTCAAAAGTCTGCCTGAATACCGAACAAAAAAGTGTCCACAAGTGGACAGGCCTTCCCCCGCCTATTTTAGAAAACCTATCCGCCAACTGACTTTTACAGCCTAACGCGACCTCAGCATCTGGTCTCCCGTCCCCCACTCAATAGGCTACCGACAATCAGAAAATCAAGTTTCCCCACTCCATTCTTGCCTTCATTTTGTATTTTGGACGACTTAGAACCCGATTCCATGTACCGACTCCTTTCCGCACTTGTTCTTTTTCTCTTCTTCCAAAGCCAAATAACTGTCGCTCAGGGAGGTTTTGATCTCTGGGTTTTGGATACCGAGGGAAAGGGCAAAAAACTTAAAATCCTGCCTGAGACGGCAAAGCCGCTGACCAACCGACCTGAATACGACAATCAGCCCAATTTTATCAACGACTCGGAATTGGTTTTCTCCGCAGCGGACGAAAAGGGAAACCACGACATCATCCTGTACAGCTTTCGCACAGGAAATTTTTCAAATCTATCGAAGACCTCCGACCGAAGCGAGTTTTCTCCCACGCTGACTGACTGCAAACAATACATCTCAGCAGTAGTCATGGAGCCGGACAGTACGCAGCGGGTCTGGCTTTACCCAACCAACATGGGCGAGCCCGAAGTGCTCTACGACGACATTGCGCCGGTGGGGTACTACGACTGGTATGACAACAAAGCCGCGATGTTTGTGCTTGGACAGCCTAACAAACTGATCTATGCCAGAGGAAAAGGGGATATTCTGGAGATCGACGATCAGATCGGAAGATCGGTCAAGCGAAGACCCAAAACATCCCAAATCGGCTATCTGTCCATGAAATCTCCCAGGGAAACCTTGGCCGGTTTGGAGTTGGTGATTCGATCGTTTGATATCGAAAGCGGAAAATCCGAGGTAATGGGATTTGGATTGGCAGGTTCACTGGACTTCATCTGGCTGGATCAGGACTACCTGCTGATGGCCCAGGGAAATGGCATCTATCGCAAAAAAACAACCGACCCCGAATGGGAATTTCTCGGAAAAATTCAATCTTCCACCCACCAAAACATCACCCGCATGGCCTACAGCCCTGAGCTGAACAAGCTTGTGGTCACCATGCAACGCAAATAACCTAACTACCAATGAACAAGAATTTCAAGAATGCTCTGGCTTTTTCTGCCCTGCTCCTAGCCTCCTCGGCCGTCATGGCGCAAATCGAGGACAAAAAGGGGATCGTTGCAAAAGGTGCCGAATTGACGAAGGTCCAGGACGGATTCAGCTTTACCGAAGGTCCCGCCATCAACCGCTTGGGAGATGTCTTTTTCACCGATCAACCCAACGACAAGATCTACCGATGGAATTCCAACAGCAGCCAGATCACGCTGTTTCGGGAAGGAGCTGGCCGATCCAACGGCTTGTATTTTCAACTGGATGGGAAACTGATCGCCGCTGCCGATCTTAACAATGAACTCTGGGAGATAGATCAGGAGACTGGGGAGGAAAAAGTTCTTGTCACGTCCTTTAAAGGCAAGAAATTAAATGGTCCCAATGACGTCTGGGTAAGGCCAAAGGGAGGCCTTTACTTTACAGATCCGTTATATCCTCGTCCATATTGGGAAGGAATTCGCGACAAGGAGATGCAACAGGACGGGCAACATGTCTACTTCCTGTCAGCAGACCGTACCGAGTTGTTTCGGGTGACAGAAGATCTCACCCAGCCCAATGGAATTGTCGGAACTCCCGACGGAAAGACGCTGTATGTGGCGGATATCGGAGCAAAAAAGACCTGGAAATACGACGTACAGGAAGATGGATATCTGACCAACAAGACGCTTTTCTGCGAAATGGGCTCTGACGGTATGACCATTGACGAGCGTGGAAATGTGTACTTGACCGGAAAAGGCGTCACAGTCTTTGATAAAAACGGCGAGCAAATAGCGCATATACCTGTTCCGGAAAACTGGACCGCAAATGTGGTTTTCGGTGCCTTAGACAGGAAAACCCTATTTATCACCGCTTCGGGCTCAGTCTATACACTGAAGATGAAGAATAGAGGAGTTTGGTAAAAGTAAGACTTTAGACGCCAGACACAAGATATTAGACTTGCTTGGTATTGGATGCTCGATGATTTCCGATTTCTAGAGTCGGATTTGGGAAAAAGTAGTAAGTGGTGAGAGATAAGTGAGCGGTAACATCCGCACTTACCTTTCACCACTTAAAGTTTATAAAGGGCGATTAAGCGTCTTAGCTCTATCTTCTCGCGTCTTGTATCCAGCGTCTATCGTCTTAGAATTCTAGCAATTTCCGTCGATCTCGCAGCTTTCGCCATCGGCAGCTCCAGCCATCTTTAGCACAGGGTTTTCCTTCGCATATTCTGCCCAAGCCTTTTCCAAGGTCTGATCAAAGACGGCATCGGCCTGAGCTCCCGAGATTCCAAACTTTCGATCCAACACGAAGAAAGGAACTCCTTTTACTCCGATCTGTATAGACTCATAAATATCCTGATCCACAGCTTGTTCGAATAGATCTGATTCAAGCATCGCTTTGATTTCTTCCTCAGCCAACCCGACTTCTTTTCCAAGGGAAATTATGGTTGCCGCGTCGTCGACATTCTTCCCTTCCGAAAAGTACGCGCTGAGCAATCGCTCCTTCATCTCGCCACCCTTTCCGGATTCTTTTGCCAAATGAATCAGACGATGCGCATTTTTGGTATTGGCCACGACCGCTTTTTCAAAGTCAAACTCCAGACCTTGTGCGGCAGCCATATTCACCACGTTTGAGGTTATCTCGCGGGTTTGATCCATCGACCACCCTTTGGATTGAGCCAAATGTTCTAAAGTACTGATGTTGGGATTGGTTTCTTGATCCGGATTGAGTTGGAAGCTTTTCCATTCGATCTCCACCTTGTCCTTATACGGAAACTTATCCAGTGCTTTTTCGATCTTCCTTTTTCCTATGTAGCAAAAAGGACATACAACGTCTGACCAAATTTCGATTTTCATATGATTATAACTGGTTTTTTAACGGCCATATATCCTGTCCCATTTTTCTTCGGGAGAATCTCGCATTTTTGATAATAATCCCTCTGTGAGATATTATTTATGCTCGATTTCATGGTTTTTTTAATTTACTTAAAAGACAAATCAGATTTTACCCTAAAGAGTTCAAGCCTAACCAGTGAAAAAGAAGGAATGCCCCTCCTGCGCAATGGAGATCGATGCCCAAGCGGCCGTCTGTCCCATCTGCAAATTTGAGTTTCCAAAGCGCTCGCCCTGGATTACATGGGTGGCTATCTTTTTGGTCATCGTCTGGCTACTTTCCTACCTGCTTTAACCACGACCTTACATGAACAAACGATCATTTCTTAAATCTCTGGCAGTCGCAGGCCTTGGAGCCTCCCTCGTTCCCCAAGAAGCAAAAGCATTTTCACTCGATTCTCTCGATTTTTCGGCAGAAGATATCTGGGATCAGCTCCGCAAGGGATATCGGCTAAACCCGGACTATATCAATCTTGAAAACGGCAACTATTGCTTCTTGCCGGAGGAGACGCTCGAAAAGTACATGGCCCACATCCGGGACATCAACTACCAGGCTGCCTACTACATGCGGACGGTTCAGTTTGACAACAAAGCCAAGTCAGCCGCTGCCGTAGCAGAGCTTTTGGGAGCCTCACCTGAGGAGGTGATCTTGACGCGAAACACGACCGAATCGCTCGATTTGATCATTTCGGGCTATCCTTGGACCGTCGGAGACGAAGCGATCTACGCCAATCAAGATTATGGAACGATGCAGACCATGTTTGAATTGGCTGGAAAAAGATGGGGTGTAAAGACCGTCAAGATCGACATTCCCATGCATCCGAAAAGCGACGAGGAAGTAGTCGACGTGTATCGCAAAGCAATCACAACAAAGACCAAACTGATCATGGTCCCTCACATCGTAAACATCACCGGACACATCCTTCCCGTCCGAAAGATCGCGGACATGGCTCATGCCCAAGGCGTCGAAGTGATGCTCGACGGAGCCCATGCTGTGGGTCAGTTTACCTTTGACCTGCATGACCTCGATTGCGATTACTATGGCAGCAGCCTGCACAAATGGCTGAGCGTCCCCCTGGGCTGTGGAATGCTGTATGTGAAAAAGGACAAAATCAGCAAAATTCAACCCCTCCTGGCTCCCGGCAACTTGGAGTTGAAGACAATCCTGTATCTCAATCAGATCGGAACCCATCCTGTGGCGACTGACCTGACAGTCTTAGACGCCATTGACTTTCACAACAGAATTGGTGGAAAGAAGAAGGAAGAACGGCTTAGATTTTTGCAAAAATATTGGTCAGATCAAGTCCGGGAGTTCCCGGGAATTGCTGTAAACACACCAAAAGAAACCGAACGCTGCTGCGGAATCGGCAATGTTTGGGTCGAAAAAATGGTCCCTGCGGACATGGGAAAGGTACTTTTTGAAAAATACAAGATCTATACGGCACCCATCGACGGGGCTGGAGTCAAAGGTGTCCGCGTCTGTCCCAACGTCTTTACTTCTACCTCGGAATTGGACCAACTCGTAAAAGCCCTGAAGGAGATGGCGGTATGATTTTGCTACCAAATTAAATTTGGTGAATAGTCTTTCGCTGGAATTAAAGGAAGTTTAAACTTTGGCCGCAGGAGGAACAGTTGAGGTCAGTAAATTTTTACACAATTTTCTTGCAATTCATTTACTCAGGTATGACATTTGCGACCTGATTCGCATGACAAAGAATATCTCCATAGCGCAAAAATTCCCAGCTGTCACCCAAGTGACACTTGTGAGTGTTGCTATGCCATTTTTTACTCCCTTGAGGAGAGATAGGTTTACCTATAGGGTTTGACCCTATGTTATTTTCTGTCCGCCTCCTGGCGGACTCATCTCGCCTAATCGCTCAATTCAATATTTCTTATCCACCTCTTCAGACAAACTGAAGTAACCTCATGCAATTTTCATGGAAGAAATCTCTTTCAAAATCATTGTAGCCGACTCCTCTCACAAGGCTTACTCCTCTCAGATCACCGAAGAGATGGAAAGTTCCGCCAAAGCCCGAGGCACCGGCATTGCGAAACGAAGTCCCGCTTACATCGAAACCAAGATGGAGGAAGGAAAGGCCGTGATCGCATTGACGACCGATGGCAGATGGGCAGGATTCTGCTACATCGAGGCTTGGGGGCATGGAAAATATGTCGCCAACTCAGGTTTGATCGTTTCTCCGGAATTCAGAAAGTACGGCTTGGCACGTAAAATCAAACAGGAAATCTTTAAACTCAGCAGAAAGAAATACCCTGATTCCAAGATTTTCGGCTTGACGACCGGTGCCGCAGTGATGAAGATCAACTCGGAACTCGGCTACATCCCCGTCTCCTATTCCGACTTGACCGATGATCAGGAGTTCTGGAAAGGCTGCCAAAGCTGTGTGAATTATGAGATTCTGATGTCCAAAAACCGTCAGAACTGCATCTGCACAGCCATGCTTTATGACCCGCAGGCTAAAAAGAACCACACAGAAGACTTAGCTTTGAGAGATGATTTCAAAAAAGATCTGAAACTCTTTGACCGATGGGTCAGTCTTAAAAAATATGTCATGCTCAAGCTTACCAAATCCAAGGATTCGGTCAAGAGCATTTTCCTCTAATCTATTTCCGCAGGAAATAAACCTAATCAACGCTATGAAAAAAGTTGTTTTAGCCTACAGTGGGGGCTTGGATACCACCTTTTGCGCACTTCACCTGACCAAAGATCTGGGCTATGAAGTCCATGCGGTAATTGTGAACACCGGCGGATTTTCGAAGGACGAATTAGCGACTATAGAGGCTCGCGCCAAGACACTTGGTGTTGCTTCTTTCCATATTCTGGAGGTTTTGGACACGTACTATCAAGAGGTGATCAAGTACCTTGTTTTTGGCAATGTGCTGAAAAACGCCACCTATCCCCTTTCTGTCTCTGCAGAAAGAATCCTTCAAGCCAAGTCTTTGGCAGAATATGCCAAATCTATCGGTGCGAAAGCGGTCGCCCACGGCTCGACCGGAGCTGGAAACGACCAGGTTCGGTTTGACATGATCTTCCAGACCATCGTGCCGGATATCGAGATCATCACTCCTATCCGTGACCTGAAGCTTTCCCGTCAGGAGGAAATCGACTACCTGAAAAAGCACGGTGTCGAGATGAACTTCGAGAAAGCTGCCTACTCCATCAACAAAGGAATCTGGGGCACTTCCGTGGGAGGAAAAGAGACGTTGACTTCTTCTGACTTTTTGCCGGAATCAGCCTGGCCAACTCAAGTGACTGAGACCGAGGCGAAGGAAATTAAATTGACCTTTGTTCAGGGCGAGCTGAAAGGTGTAAACGGCGAGACTTTTGAAAATCCTGTCAATGCGATTCAAGCCGTTCAGGCTTTGGCTGCGCCATACGGCATCGGCCGTGACATCCACGTCGGAGATACCATCATCGGGATCAAAGGCCGTGTTGGCTTCGAAGCTGCAGCACCAATCGTGATCATCAAAGCCCACCAATTACTGGAGAAGCACACGCTGACCAAGTGGCAGATGTTCTGGAAAAATCAGCAAGCCGAATTCTACGGAAATCACCTGCACGAAGGTCACTACCTCGATCCGGTGATGCGCAATATGGAAGCTTTTCTAGCCAGCACACAGGAGTTTGTGAGCGGCGACGTTCGTGTCTTACTTCAGCCATATCGATTCACCTTGTTGGGAATTATCTCTGACCATGACCTGATGTCTTCCAAGTTTGGAAGCTACGGTGAGATGAACAAGGGCTACACCGGCGAAGATGTGAAAGGTTTTACCCGAATTCTGGGAAATCAAACCGCCATCTTCCACAAAGTAAACAGCCATGACTAAGATCAAAACCGCCATCATCGGCGCAGCAGGATATACCGGAGGCGAGTTACTTCGCCTCTTGGTTCACCATCCTGATTGCGAGCTGGTCTGCGTGCATTCCAACAGTCAAAAAGGCAAACGGGTCGATCAAGTTCATCCGGATCTGATCGGTGATTGCGATTTGATTTTTACCGACGAAGTGCCAACAGATGGTGTGGATGCAGTTTTCTTGGGCTTGCCTCACGGCGAAACCAAGGGATTTTTGGAGGCACATCCTTTCTCTCCCGATACGGTCATTATTGACCTCTCTACGGACTTCAGAAACGAATCAAACGGCTTTGTTTACGGACTTCCGGAAGTAAACAAAGAGAAGATCAAGACTGCGAAGAAGATCGCAAATCCCGGTTGCTTTGCGACGGGAATCCAATTGGCATTGGCTCCGGCAATTGCCAAAGGCTGGGCCAAAGGCTCGGTACATATTTCGGGAATCACCGGCTCTACCGGCGCCGGGAAAAAACTCGGTGAGACGTCCCACTTCAGCTACCGAAGCAGCAACATGTCTGTTTACAAGCTTTTCACTCACCAACATCTCAACGAGATCAAACAGACCTTCAAGCAATTGAATGCTGACTTTGATTCAGAATTGCTTTTTGTGCCTTACCGCGGCAATTTTCCCCGAGGCATCTGGGTGACCGCTTATTTTCCTTTCGAAGGAACTGAAACCGAAGCTTCGGAAGCCTATCAGGAGTTCTACAAGGATGCGGCATTTACCCATGTTTCCGTTCAGGATATCGACATGAAGCAGGCTGTGAATACCAACAAATGCATCATTCACGTCCAAAAAGAAGCTGGGCAATTGGTGATCTATTCGGCCATTGACAACCTGCTAAAGGGCGCTTCGGGGCAAGCCGTACAGAATTACAACCTAGCATTTGGTTTGGCAGAGAGGACCGGGCTGAATCTCAAAAGCATCGCTTTTTGATCTTAGATTCAGCCAATTGATTCCGCTTTTTTCAATCCATTTTCACTAAAAAAGACGATGATAGATCCGACCGATCCTATCTCCTCTTTCGTAAATCGTACTTCAACATGAATTTATTCGACGTATATCCCCTGATTCCTGTCACTTTGACCAAAGCCCAAGGCTGTAAACTTTGGGACGAAAACGGGACCGAATACCTGGATCTCTATGGAGGCCATGCCGTGATCTCTATTGGTCATACCCATCCTCACTACGTCAAGCGTCTGAAAGATCAGCTTGACCTGATTGGATTCTATTCCAATTCCGTCCGGATTCCGATTCAACAGGAATTTGCGGCCAAGCTTGGGGAGCTTTCCGGCTTGCCGGACTACAGTCTTTTTCTGGTTAATTCAGGAGCTGAGGCGAATGAAAACGCGATCAAAGTGGCATCCTTTGCCACTGGCAAACCGGGATTCATCGCTTTCTCAGGAGCCTTTCATGGCAGAACTTCCGGCGCGGTAGCATTGACCGACAATCCAAAGATTATAGCTCCATGCAACGCACGTGAGGATTTCCATATTCTTCCTTGGGGCGATCTCGATGCTGTAGAAGAAGTGCTGAAGTCGAATACTATTGCTGGAATTATCATTGAGGGCATCCAAGGCGTGGGCGGAATCAAGGTTCCTTCCGCCGCTTTTCTACAGGAGCTTTCTTCCCTTTGCAAAAAATATGAAGCCAAACTGATCCTCGACGAGGTCCAGTCCGGCTACGGTCGAACCGGAAAATTCTTCGCGTTTCAATGGGCGAAGGGAGTTTCACCCGATTTGATCACGATGGCCAAAGGAATGGGGAACGGCTTCCCGGTAGGCGGACTGTTGATTTCACCGGAATTCAAAGCCAGTCACGGTTTGCTCGGAACTACTTTCGGAGGCAATCACCTCGCTTGCGCAGCGGGATTGGCGGTTTTGGAAGTTTTGGAAAGTGAAAAGCTTCAAGCCAAAGCCCTCGAACTCGGCGAGAAACTGATCGCAGAACTCAAGCTAATCCCAGGGGTCATTGACGTTCGCGGAAAGGGCCTGATGATCGGGTTTGACCTGGATCGGGATGCTGCTCCGGTACGCTCTGAACTGGTGAAAAAGTATCAGATGTTTTGCGGCTCCGCTGGTAAAAAGGAAACGATCCGACTCCTTCCACCTTTGTCGGTCGAGTGGAATCAGCTAAATTCGTTCTTGATCGCCCTAAAAGAAATTCTCGGTAGCTAAGGCTTTTTCTCCCCAATTACTTGAAATGAAGCATTTCACCCAATTTGAATCCAAAGAACTTGGTCAAGAACTGATTGACCTTGCACTTGCCTATAAAGCCAATCCCCGCCTTGACCTTGCAAAAGGTCAGGGCAAAAGGGTTGGCTGCATCTTTCTGAATCCGTCTCTGAGGACTCGCGTCAGCACGCAGATTGCGGCGCAAAATCTCGGGATGGAGGCAATCGTCCTCAATATGGACAAGGAAGGCTGGGCACTGGAAATGAAAGAGGGCGCTGTAATGAACAAAGGAACCGTCGAGCACATCAAGGATGCGGCTGGAGTTTTGGGATCCTATTTCGATATTTTAGCCATTCGGGCCTTCCCTTCCCTCACCAATCGGGAGGAAGATATCAATGACTTTGTATTTGGCCAATTTGTGAAATACTGTGGCGTGCCGGTAATCAGCCTCGAGTCTGCAATCCGCCATCCGCTCCAGAGTTTGGCTGATCAGATCACGATCAGTGAGTTTTCCATGGAAAAAAGAAAGCCAAAAGTAGTCCTCACCTGGGGTCCACATATCAAGGCGATTCCTCATGCCGTTGCCAACAGTTTTGCTGAATGGACACTCGGAATGGGCCATGACCTGACGATCACGCATCCTGCCGGATACGAACTGGACGAGAAATTTACCAAAGGCGCGACGATAGAATACAATCAAAGTGAAGCGCTGAAAGATGCTGATTTTGTGTATGTTAAGAACTGGTCTGGATTCAACGACTATGGGAAAATCATCAGCACCGACCCTGCCTGGATGCTGACCGAAAAACACCTCAAACATGCCCAGGATGCCAAAGTAATGCATTGCCTTCCTGTACGGAGGAATCTTGAACTGTCAGACGAAATCCTGGACGGGGCACGTTCTTTAGTACAAAAGCAGGCAGAAAATAGAATATATGCCGCCCAAGCTGTGATCAGTACGATCTTGGGCTAGTACCTTTTTAAGCCACCAAACCTATGAAGATTTCAATAATTAAGATCGGCGGAAACGTCATTGACTTCCCCGAGAAGTTGGATGAGTTTCTGACGCTTTTTTCAAAATTCCCCGGCAACAAAATCCTCGTTCACGGTGGTGGCGTGATGGCTTCCCGATTTGGAGAATCGATGGGCGTGATGCCGGAGATGGTCGATGGACGCCGGATTACCGACAAGGATACACTCGATATCGTCACCATGGTCTATGCCGGATTGATCAATAAAAACTTGGTCGCTAAGCTCCAGGCGCTCAAGGTCAATGCCATCGGCATGACCGGCGCTGACGGTAATCTGATCCGATCCGTCAAACGCCCAGTCAAAGGAATCGACTATGGGTTTGTCGGGGATATTCAGGCGGTCAACACGTCGCTGATCGACGCCTTGCTCACAGCAGGTTTGCAGCCGGTAGTCAACGCGATTACTCACGACAAAAAAGGACAGCTACTCAACACCAATGCCGACTCTATCGCTTCTGCTTTAGCGACTAGTCTCGCAGCTGAGCATCAGGTCAACCTGTATTTTTGCTTCAACAAGGCCGGAGTCTTGGTAGACGAGAAGAACGACAGCTCGATCATTCCTCTGATCAACGAGGACATCTACTCTGAGCTCCGCAAAGAAAATGTGATCCACTCCGGCATGATTCCCAAGCTGGACAATGCTTTTGCTGCCTTGGAAAAGGGCGTAAACAACGTCTGGATCGGGAAAGCCGAAAACCTCCTTTTGGCAGCAAAAGGAAAACTCTCTGGGACAATCATCGAGCGAAACCGATACGATCTCTATTGATGGAAAAGCCCGATTTACTTTTTACCGAAGCGGTCGAGCTGCTGAAAGAGTTGATAGCGGTCCCTTCCTTTTCCAAAGAAGAGAACAAAACCGCGGATTTGATTGAAGCCTATCTGGTTGACAAGGGTGTCGCGGTCACTCGATCAGGAAACAACGTTTGGGCTTTTGCCAGCGAATACAATCCGATTTTGCCTACAGTCTGGCTCAACTCGCACCATGACACAGTGAAGCCTAATAACGGCTACACAAAAGATCCTTTTACTCCGACCGTGGAAGACGGGAAACTTTACGGCTTGGGAAGCAACGACGCAGGAGGCCCGTTGGTTAGTTTGATTGCTACATTTTGTCACTTCATCGGCAAGCTACTCCCTTTCAATCTGCTGATGATCGCCTCAGCCGAGGAAGAAATCTCCGGGATAAATGGGATTTCTTCTATAATCTCTACACTTCCTGAAGCGGAAATCGCCATCGTAGGTGAACCGACTCTGATGCGTCTGGCTGTTGCGGAAAAGGGCCTCCTGGTCATCGATGCCAAGGTTCACGGGAAGGCTGGGCATGCCGCCAGAGAAGAGGGCGTCAATGCCATTTACCAAGCTCTGGAGGATTTGGATGAAATCCGCAACTTTGTGTTTTTCAAATCCTCACCTTTTTTGGGCAGAACCAAGGTAACTGCGACGGTGATCAAGGCAGGTCACCAACACAATGTAGTTCCGGATCTCTGCGAATATACCCTGGACGTACGGGTGACCGATGCATACACCCTGGAGGAAGCTTTTCAGGAATTAGAATCCAAACTGAAGGCAGACCTCACGCCGCGATCGATGCGGTTGCAGTCCTCACACCTCCCCGATAGCCACATGATGTATCGCGTTGCGGCACTGCTGGGACTCGAAAAGTTCGGAAGCCCTACCCTCTCCGACCAGGCTTTGATACCTTGGCCTTCCGTCAAGATTGGCCCGGGCGACTCGGCCCGGTCACATACCCCCGACGAATTCATCTTCCTGCAGGAAATCAAAAGTGGAATACAGGGCTACATCTCAATTATCAACAAGTACGCGGAACTCAGCTAAAGAAATCGATCATGAAACTCTGGCAAAAAGACATCGGCAGCAAAAAGGAAGTCGAACATTTCACAATCGGTAGAGATCCCGAATTCGATATCGTTCTCGCTCCATTCGATGTACTCGGATCGATGGCTCACGCGGCAATGCTGGAGACAATCGGCCTTTTGACCACAGCCGAAAATCAGACTCTACAAAAAGGCTTGAAGGAAATCTATGCGGAGATCAGCGAAGGCAAGTTCAGCATCGCTCCCGGTGTGGAGGACGTGCATTCGCAAGTGGAGTTTTTGCTCACGGAGCGTTTTGGTGAGGTTGGGAAAAAACTTCACAGCGGCCGCAGCCGAAACGATCAAGTTCTGGTCGATCTGAAGCTTTTCTACAGATCAGCTATTCGGGAGTTGGTGGAGGAAAGTCAGGAATTGTTTGACTTGTTGATCGAGCTTTCTGAAAAACATAAAGGCGACTTGATGCCCGGATATACCCATACCCAACTGGCGATGCCATCTTCTTTTGGGCTTTGGTTCGGATCATTTGCCGAAGGCTTGACAGAAGATTTGGGTTTGCTAAAGGCGGCTTTTGACCTTAGCAATAAGAATCCACTGGGCTCTGCTGCAGGATATGGATCAAGTTTTCCACTCAACCGAACCTTGACGACCGAACTTTTGGGTTTTGCAGACATGCATCACAACGTGATCAATGCGCAAAACAGCCGTGGCAAGACTGAACGGACACTGGCGTTTGCAATGGCCGGAATCGCCGGAACCCTTAATAAACTTGCTACGGACGTCTGTCTGTTCATGAATCAGCATTTCGCTTTTATTTCCTTTCCAGATGATTTGACTACCGGAAGCAGCATCATGCCTCACAAGAAAAACCCGGATGTTTTTGAGCTGATCCGTGCCAAAACCAATCAGATTCAGGGCGTGCCGACTACAGTGAGTTTCTTGTTGACAAATATGAGCACTGGCTATCACCGGGATATGCAGCTTCTGAAAGAGGAGATTTTTCCTGCTTTTGACAAGCTGAAGTCTTGCATAGCTATGAGCACCTTTATGCTCAAGTCCGTCAAAATACGTCAGAACATCCTTCAGGACTCGTTTTACAAGCATGTCTTCTCGGTGGAAGTGGTCAATGAGTTGGTTTTGAAAGGAGTCCCTTTTCGTGACGCATACAAGGAAGTGGGTTATGAAATCGAAGCAGATCAGTTTGCGCCAGACCAAAATCAGCTCAACCATACCCACGAAGGAAGCATCGGGAATTTGTCTTTGACCGAAATTCAAACTAAGATGCACCAAGCAACCCAAGCGTTTGATTTTCAGAAAATTGATGCTGCATATAAAAAGTTGATCGGATAAATTTTTTTTCAATCCGTCTGTCCAAAAAAATAAAAACATTCCACGCAAAAATCTATTTTTAAGGAGATTGTTTGAGATTCAACAGTACTCACCTTAAGAGTAGGCTTATGAATGTCCCTTTTGGAGTAAACTTAAAGTACGACCTCAAAGCTAGTTTGGTGGTATTTCTAGTGGCGCTTCCACTTTGTTTGGGAATAGCGATTGCCAGTGGAGCACCTCCGATGGCCGGATTGATCGCGGGGATCGTCGGAGGAATCGTGGTCGGCTCGATCTCGGGGTCACACGTTGGAGTCAGTGGGCCGGCTGCCGGACTGACGGTGATTGTGTTGGATTCCATTGCGAGTCTGGGAACTTTCCCGCTTTTTCTTGGAGCACTGGTTGCCGCCGGAGTGATCCAGCTCCTGCTGGGTTTGGCGAAAGCTGGCGTTTTGGGCTACTACTTTCCGCACTCGGTCATCAAAGGAATGCTGACGGCGATCGGCCTAATCCTGATCCTCAAGCAAATCCCCCATGCCTTGGGCTATGACAAAGACCACATCGGCGACATGGCCTTCCTGCAGATGGATGACCACAATACGTTCACAGAGATCTACTACGCTTTCGTTTACAACAGTCCCGGAGCGATCCCAATTGTGCTGATTGCACTGGGTATTTTGATTTTTTTTGAGCGTCCAAAGATCAAGAGACATAAAATTCTCGGTATAGTACCCGGCGCACTTTGGGCGGTTGTATCGGGTATTCTCATTAATGTGGGTTATGGATTTTGGCTACCCGAGTGGCAATTGGTAGACGAGCATCTGGTAAGTATCCCAACGCTGGCCAGCATTTCCGAACTCCCCTCCCTCTTGACGTTTCCCGATTTTGGGTTGATTATGAACGGTGATTTTTGGTTGATTGCTGTGACGATTGCCATCATCGCCAGTATCGAATCGCTTCTCAGTGTGGAAGCTGGTGACAAACTGGATCCTTACAAGCGAATCTCCCCTGGAAGCCGGGAACTGGTAGCACAGGGCACGGGTAACCTTGTCTCAGGACTGATCGGCGGACTGCCTGTCACGGTGGTGATTGTGCGGACCACAGCCAACGTGACGTCAGGAGCGCGGACCAAGATGTCTGCGATTTTCCACGGTTTCTTACTGTTGATCTTGGTCTTGACAATTCCTGGAATACTAAACAAGATCCCACTGAGTTGTCTTGCCGCGGTGTTGTTTCAGGTTGGATATAAGCTGGCAAAACCGGCCATTTTTGTCAAAGAATATCAGAAAGGCCTGGATCAGTTTCTGCCGTTTTTCCTGACGGTCATAGCGATCCTATTCACTGATCTACTGGTGGGAATCGGGATCGGAATGGTCGTGGGGATATTCTTTGTGATCAAGACCAACTACCAGCGTGCGCTTGTGGTAACTCAACTGAACGGTAACTACTTGGTGAAACTTCAAAAGGATGTCTCCTTTCTCAACAAAGCCCCGCTGATGAAAGAGCTTTCGGCTATTCCGTCGGGAAGTAATGTCATTTTCAACGCTGCGAAAGCCAGGTTCATTGATCATGACATCCAGGATGTGTTGAACGACTTCATCTCAACCGCCCCATCCAAAAACATCGAAATCACAATTGAAGGATTTTCTAACTCGGTACGACAACCTACATGAACCCCTACGAAAAGCTATTGCTACAAAATAAAGCCTGGTCTGAAGAGAAGATCCAGCTGGACAAGGACTTCTTCAGCCGCTTAGCCGGACAGCAAAAACCGAAATTCCTCTGGATCGGATGCTCTGATAGCCGAGTGCCCGCCAATGAAGTGACAGGTACGGACCCCGGGGAAATCTTCGTCCACCGAAACATCGCCAATATGGTCGTGCATACGGATCTTAATCTACTGTCCGTGCTGCAATATGCAGTACAGGTGCTGGAGGTTGAGCACATCATCGTATGCGGGCACTATGGCTGCGGTGGCGTCGAGGCCGCACTGACTAACAAAAGCTATGGATTGATCAACAAATGGCTGCGAAACATCAAGGAGGTCTACAAGATGTATCAAGACGAACTAGACGCGATCGACACGCACACCGGCAAGGTCGACAGACTCGTGGAACTGAATGTGATGGAGCAATGCCAGGATCTGATCAAGACTTCAATCGTCCAAAAAGCATGGAAATACAGACAAGCCCCAGAAATTCACGGCTGGGCCTATGGACTGAAGGACGGATTGGTGAAAGAGCTCACGAACATCAAGCCGGACTTTGATGCGATCAACCCTATCTTCCGATATAATTCGGAGGAATTATAATGGAAATTTTTCCCGGAAGCTGAAGAAGCATTTTGATTTGTCAGTTTCCGGGTTTTTCTTTGCACATCCTTTCACTTTTAGTGCTGGGATTTATACAGAAGAGGCGAGAGACAGGCTCTACGACCCTCTGGCAACCTTCCGAAGCGGAAAGGTGCCAATTCCTGCCGACTGAGCTATTCTCTTTCGGAACTATAAATTCTTTGCAAAATGCACAAGCTATTTATTCTCTGTTTTTCTTTCGGCCGCAGGCCAAAATTCCTATCCAATTTCGGATTCATTCTATTCGGATCTAGCGCCTTCGCGTCTGATTCAAGACATACCGACCTCGTTTTTCGGGATCTTTTCAGTTTTTTCCTAACCCTCTAACCTCAATTTTATGTCTGCCAATTATCGCTTCGAAACGCTCCAGCTTCACGCCGGACAAGCTCCAGACTCCGCTACCAATGCCAGAGCGGTCCCCATCTACCAAACTACCTCCTACGTCTTCAACAGCGCGGAGCATGGAGCCAATCTTTTTGGCTTGAAAGAATTTGGAAACATCTACACCAGGATCATGAATCCTACGACAGATGTTTTTGAAAATAGAATTGCTGCGCTTGAAGGCGGAGTTGCCGCCGTCGCTACCAGCTCAGGTCAGGCAGCGCAGTTTCTGGCTTTGAACAACATTATGGAAGCTGGTGACAATTTCGTTTCCACCACGTTCCTATATGGAGGCACTTACAACCAGTTCAAAGTCGCTTTTAAGAGGCTGGGGATAGATGCCCGCTTCGCAAAAGGAAATTCTCCGGAAGCATTTGAAAAACTCATCGACTCCAAGACAAAAGCGATCTACCTAGAGACGATCGGCAATCCGGAATTCAATATTCCTGACTTCGACGCCATCGCGGCCCTAGCCAAAATACATGACATCCCTTTGGTCGTGGACAACACCTTCGGCGCTGGCGGGTACCTCTTCCAGCCTATCGCACACGGAGCAAATATCGTCGTTTCATCAGCTACCAAATGGATTGGCGGTCACGGTACTTCTATCGGTGGAGTGATCGTGGATGCAGGCAATTTCAATTGGGGAAATGGAAAATTCCCCCAATTCTCTGAGCCTTCCGAAGGATATCACGGCTTGAATTTCTGGCAGGTCTTCGGTGAAAATAATCCTTTGGGACTTCCAAACATCGCTTTCGCCATCCGTGCCAGAGTTGAAGGTCTAAGAGACTTCGGCCCGGCAATCAGCCCTTTCAATTCCTTCCTGCTGCTCCAAGGGATCGAAACGCTTTCGCTTCGTGTGCAAAGAACCGTAGACAATGCGCTGGAAATTGCCAAATGGCTGGAAGCTCATCCGCAGGTTTCCAAGGTGAATTATCCTGGACTTGCCTCCTCTCCTTACCATGCGTTGGGTAAGAAATATCTCAAAAATGGCTTCGGCGGTGTGCTGAGTTTTGAGATCAAGGGAAGCAAGGAACAGACTTCCGCTTTCATCAACAATCTGCAACTCATCTCACACCTCGCCAATGTCGGCGACGCCAAAACACTGATTATCCAACCTTCTGCCACGACGCATCAGCAGCTTTCCGATGCCGAGCAACTTGCGGCAGGAGTCACCCCAACCATGCTCCGAATCTCTCTCGGCATCGAACACATCGACGATATCAAAGCTGATTTGCAGCAAGCATTCGAAAAAATCTAATTACCCCAATGAATTTGACAAGCCAATACGCTGAACCGACTATGACTCAGGAAGTTTTCCACTCGACTGACCCTTTGCACTTGGAATCCGGCGAAGTCCTGAGAGATTTTGACCTCGCCTACACCACTTATGGAAAGTTGAATCCTGAGAAAAACAACGTAATCTGGGTGATTCATGCCCTGACCGGAGATTCCAAAGCAGCTGAATGGTGGAACGGCCTGATCGGAGAAGATAAGTTCTTTGACCCTGCCAACCACTTTATCATCTGTGCCAATCTGCTTGGCAGCTGCTATGGGTCTACCAATCCGTTCAGCGAAAATCCAGAGACCGGCGAACCGTATTTCTATGATTTCCCCCAAGTCACGACACGTGATCTCGCCGCAAGTCTGGAGAGGCTTCGGGTCGGACTGGGGATCGATCATATTCATACATTGATTGGCGGATCTTTGGGCGGGCAGGTTGGCCTGGAGTGGGCAGTGACTTTGGGTCAAAAGTTGAAAAATGCGGTGATTTTAGCCTCAACCTCCAAAACCTCCCCATGGGTAATTGGCTTTAACGAAACACAGCGAATGGCAATCGAATCAGACTGCAGCTGGGGCGAATGCCACGAACTCGCTGGAGCCAAAGGCCTCGAGACTGCCCGCGCGATCGCCATGCTGAGCTACCGGCATCCAGATGATCTCTTGATCAAGCAAAGCGATAAGGAAGAAAAATTGGACGGATTCCGAGCTGCTTCCTATTTGCGATATCAGGGTCAAAAACTTGTCAAGCGATTCAATGCCCTTTCCTATTGGACGCTTTCCAAAGCCATGGACAGCCATGATTTGGGTAGAAATAGAGGGGGAATAGACGCGGCAATAGGATCTATCGAAGCGCGAGTCTTAACTATTGGTGTCAATTCTGATCTGTTGTTTTTGCCACACGAGGCGCAATACATCAGTCAAAAGTCCAAACGGGGAACATACAAGGAGATCAACTCTACTGCCGGGCACGATGCGTTTTTGATCGAGTTTGAGCAATTGGCTTACTTTCTCAGATCTTACTACTTGGAGCAACAGTAAAAGATGGCGGGCTAGACCCGCCATTTCTTTTTTAAATGCAGTGTATCACAAATAGTTGTTGACTTTTGCCATAACCATTTTTACCAAAGAGGAAAAGGAGATAAACATATCCTGATTTCTTTTTCCTTTGCAGTGAAATAACTGTGCGTCACTTCGCGATTATTTTTTTTTGTTACCCGGTCTGCAACGCATTTACAGAATAACCTATCTCACTTAACTCGCGTCCATACCACCGTTCTACCCACAAAGGAAAACCCAATATACCCTTTGACTTCTAGGACATCCATGGTTTGGAGTTTAGCTTCGCAGGAATAGGTTTTCCCGGAGAATGGATCATAGATTTCTCCGTCTTTCCACATTCCATTTTCAAATTTCAAGCTTTCTACAAGTGCCATTCCCACCAACTGCCTACTTCTCAATTTTGGATCCGAATTTTTCTGATCAGTAATAGGCTTTCCGTCCAAAGTCGGGGCTTTTAACCAGACAATACTTCCGAAAAATTCTGAACCGATTTTCTTGATCTCAATTTGCGCTGTTTTTTCAGTGTTGTACCATTTACCCAAAATGGAGCCTTCTGACTGTGCTTGGGCACTGAGGGCCGCCCCAAAAAAGAGGAAGACAAGGAATGAAGTAAACTGTCGGTTTTTCATAAAAATTAAGTTTTGTTATCCCCAAATACGGATAGATTTGAATCTGATATGAGTGAGGTAGAAAATTTAACACAAAAGCGCAGTATTTTCATTTCAGAGTTTGAGGGCATTTCTCTGGGTTTGCTGCCTGAGAGAGCCCTTTGGATTGAGTCTCTAAATTCACTTTTGATCGCTGATCTGCACTTTGGAAAAGCAGCGCATTTTCGGAAGTCCGGCATCCCGATTCCGGAACCTGTCCACGACTTTGACCTGATCCGCTTGCAAAAGCTCCACGAAGAATTCCGCCCGGCGCATACTTATTTTCTGGGCGATCTTTTTCATTCCGACTGGAACGAGCAGTGGACGTATCTGAACCAGTTTTTGGCTGGGCTTGGAGACACGCATTTTCACTTAGTCTTGGGTAATCACGATGTACTTTCTGCCGAAGCCTACCAACAATCCGTCTTGAGGATTCATAAAGAACCATTTGAAGTTGGTCCGTTAGTCATGTCCCACGAACCACTGAAAACCGTAAAAGAAGGCCAATTGAATGTCTTCGGGCATATTCATCCTGGCGTGAGACTGGTCGGTAAGGCGAGACAATCGGTTTTGCTTCCCTGCTTTTTCCAAAGCAAAAACCAGCTTTTACTTCCCGCCTTTGGAAATTTTACCGGCTTGGCACCAGTGAGACCCGAAAAGCAGGATAAGGTCTGGGCAATTACAAACGAAAAAATCATCGCTGTCCTTTCTGGCACATCGATTGGTTAAATCCGCTTGGCTTTCCTATTTTTGAACCGAATTAACCAACTATGGCTAACCCATCCCGCAAGAAAAAAACACTCGGTCATTTCAAGTTTGGCAGTGTGCTGTTCAGCACTACCCTATCGCTTTTCATCGTTGGCCTTTTTGGGGTGATTTTGATCCAAGCAAGATCGCTGACCAAGATGATCCGGGAAAATATTGAGGTGCAGATCTTCCTCGACAAAGGCCTTTCTGAAGAGCAACTCGCTGAAATAGACAAAAACATTTCCGGTCGGCCTTTTATCCTGACCAAAGCGGATACGGTAGGACTCCGGTTTATCTCCGACGAGGAAGCTGCCGCTACCTTCATCGAAAACACAGGCGAAGACTTCACCGAATTTCTGGAGGAAAACCCCTTGCGGGACAGCTTTGTAATCGTCGTGGCGGAGGAGTTTCAGACCTCCGAGCAGTTGGAGACCATCGCCAAAGACCTCGAAGGAATCCCCGGTGTCTTTGAAGTCTCCTACATGACGGATTTGGTGGACTCCATCAACAAAAACCTATTGAAAGTGAGCTTAGTCTTGGGCGGTTTCATTTCGATCCTGATTATCACGGTGGTCATGTTGATCAATAATACGATTCGCTTGGCGCTCTTTTCCCAGCGATTCCTGATCCGCTCGATGCAATTGGTCGGAGCCACGAGAGGTTTTATTAGAAAGCCATTCTTACAGCGTGCGCTTCTGTTTGGCATGATCGCGGGTGCGGTCGCCTCGGCGATCCTGTTTGCGTTGGTCGAGTACACCAAGGCGAATATTGAAGGGTTTGTCATGTTGCAAAACCAGGAAATGCTGATTCTGCTTTTCTTAACGCTGATCGTGATTGGAGGTATCCTCTCTGTCTTCAGCACGCTGCGTGCAGTCAATAAATACTTGAACATGTCTCTGGACGAACTTTATTAATCATGAGCAACTCACCTTTTCCTTTTGCCAAAAAGAACTACCAGTTGATGCTGGTTGGGCTTGGGCTCATTGTCCTGGGATTCATCATCATCGGTCTTGACGGCGCGCCTCACGGCAATGGAGTGCTCGGCTTGACGGTTGGGCCGATCGTGACGCTGGCCGGTTTTATCTTTGAGTTTTACGCGATCTTTGCCAAAGCAGAGAAAAGCTAAGACCAGTATCATTCAGCTCTGTTAAGCAGGGTTGCCTAACTTAAAAACATGCAGCAAGAAGCTTACGGAGAAGTATTTCTGATCGACAAGCCACGGGAATGGACTTCATTTGACGTGGTCAAAAAAGTAAGAAATGCCCTTCGTATCAAAAAGGTCGGCCATGCCGGCACCCTTGATCCTTTGGCTACGGGTCTATTGATTGTTTGCGCGGGAAAGCAGACCAAGCAGATTGAAACCTACATGGGTCAGGAAAAGGAATACACCGGCACATTTGTGATCGGCGCGACGACCGAGTCCTTTGATCTCGAAAAGCCCGTCATCCCTGTCGCTGATCCGTCACACATCCAGCTCGACGACGTACTGAAAGCGGCGGCACAACTGACCGGAGATATTCTTCAAGTCCCTCCGATGCACTCCGCCATCAAAGTCGATGGAAAGCGCGTCTACGAATCGGCCAGAAAAGGGATCGAAGTACAGATGGAAGCACGGCCTACGCAGGTTCGTGAATTCGAAATCACGCGGTTTCAGGGAGATGAGATAGATTTTCGGATTTCTTGTTCCAAAGGAACTTACATCAGAAGCCTTGCCCGAGATCTTGGTGAACTGCTGGGAACGGGGGCTTATATGAAATCGCTTTGCAGAACCCGAATCGGAAATTTTCTGCTTTCGGATGCCCACGAATTGACCTCGTTGATCGAAGAAATCAAAGCCAGACCTCATGAAAATCTATGAAGGACTGGAGGGCTTTACTCCGGTAAAGAACGCGGTGGTGACCTCTGGAACTTTTGACGGAGTTCACTTGGGGCATCAAAAAATCCTGACGCGAATCCGGGAAATCGCCCGGTCAATCCAAGGAGAAACGGTCCTGATCACTTTTTGGCCACATCCGAGACTGGTACTGTATCCCAACGAGCATAACCTGAGACTGCTCAGCACTTTCGAAGAGAAGACCAAGCTCCTTCGTCAGTTTGGGATTGATCATCTGATCACGATTCCTTTTACCCAGGAGTTTTCTCAGATAAGCTCCGCCGAATTTATCGCGAAAGTCCTCATCGATGCCATCCAAACCAAGAAACTGGTGATTGGCTACGATCACCGCTTTGGGAAAAACCGCGAAGGGAGCTTCGAATACCTGAAAGCCAACAGCTCGGATTTTGGGTTTGATCTGGAGGAGATCTCGCGGCAAGACGTGGAAGAGATTGCTGTCTCGAGCACCAAAATCCGGAGAGCGCTCGAATCCGGAGACGTCAAAACCGCTGAAAGTTGCCTGGGGAGACCTTATGAACTGAACGGCTTGGTAATCAAAGGTCAGCAGATCGGCCGCTCGATCGGATTCCCCACCGCCAACATCCATATTCCAAACGATTACAAACTAATCCCGAAGGACGGCGTTTACGCAGTAGAAGCTTCCGTGGACGGCACTCTGTACAAGGCGATGCTGAATATCGGCAACCGCCCGACGGTAGATGGAACCAAGAAAACGGTGGAAGCCAATTTGTTTGATTTCCAAGGCGATCTCTACGACAAGCAGATCACGGTTTACTTTCATGAATTCCTCAGAGAAGAGCGTAAATTTGACAGCCTGGAAGCGCTGAAGAATCAACTGTTTCAGGATCAGAAGACCGCCAGATCTTTACTTTAAACCCAAATAGTCCATGATAAACAAGACTGTGAAAAATGCACAGGAAGCCGTCGCCGATATTCCCAGCGACTGCATGCTGATGATGGGAGGATTTGGCCTCAGCGGCATCCCCGAAAACTGCATCCAAGCTTTGCTGGAAAAGGACATCAAAGGCCTCACGATCGTATCCAACAACGCCGGTGTAGATGACTTCGGCATCGGCCTGCTACTCCAAAAGCGGATGGTCAAAAAGATGATCTCCAGCTACGTGGGTGAAAATGCCGAATTTGAAAGACAGTTGCTAAGCGGTGAGTTGGAAGTAGACCTGATTCCCCAAGGGACACTTGCAGAGCGCGTGAGAGCTGGAGGAGCAGGGATTCCGGCATTCTTCACTCCCGCAGGAGTTGGCACAGAAGTCGCTGAGGGAAAAGAAATTAGGGAGTTTGACGGAAAGCTATACCTGATGGAGAGCTGGCTGCGGGCGGACTTTTCCATTGTGAAAGCTTGGAAAGGAGACACTTCCGGCAATTTGATTTTTCGGGGCACGGCCAGAAACTTTAACCCGATCATGGCGACGGCTGGCAAGATTTGCATTGCCGAAGTGGAAGAATTGGTCGCTGACGGTGAGCTGGATCCCAACCAAGTCCATACGCCGGGAATCTTTGTACAGCGGATTTTCCAGGGAAAGGATTACGAGAAAAGAATTGAGAAACGAACCGTAACCCGCTAGATCCCATGCTGACCAAAGAACAAATCGCACAGCGAATCGCCAAAGAGGTGAAGACCGGACAGTATATCAATCTCGGTATTGGAATCCCGACTTTGGTTGCTAACTACATTCCCAAGGATCTGGATGTGGTCTTGCAGTCGGAGAATGGACTTTTGGGTATCGGCCCCTTCCCTACCGAGGAAAACGTCGACCCGGATTTGATCAATGCGGGAAAGCAAACAATTACCATGCTTCCAGGCTCTGCGCTGTTCAACTCTGCTGAGTCCTTTGCGATGATCCGCGGCGGACATGTACACCTGACGATTCTTGGGGCGATGGAAGTCTCTGAAAACGGCGACATCGCCAACTGGAAAATTCCTGGCAAAATGGTGAAAGGGATGGGCGGAGCGATGGACTTAGTAGCGTCGGCTGACAATATCATCGTCGCGATGCAGCATTGCTCCAAAGACGGGGAATCCAAGCTGCTGCCGGAGTGCAGTCTTCCGATCACCGGAATAAACTGTGTCCGGAAGATCGTTTCTGATCTGGCTGTATTGGAAGTTGCTCCCGAAGGAGGTTTCATACTAAAGGAAAGAGCACCCGGCGTATCTGTCGAAGAAATCCAGTCTAAAACCGCAGGCAAACTTATTATCGAAGGAGAAATCCCTGAGATGACTTTCGATTAATCCGACCGTGGGGAACTTGCAAAAGCAATCACCGGTTTCCCGATAAATATTTACACCATGAAATCGAGCATGGCTCCCAGCGTCACACGCCGGATGCCCCGATAGCTGTCGGAATACATGCGAGACAGGCTAGGTGATCATTGAAAAACAATTATAAACAAATGAAAAAATCCGACATCAAATTCCAGATCGAACTGGACGAAAATAACCTCCCAAAAGCGATTCAATGGGATGCTTCTGACAAGGAATCCCATGGCATGGAATCCACAAAGAGTATCAGCGTCAATGTCTGGGACAACCTAAACCACGCCACGCTACGGATTGACCTTTGGACAGAAGAGATGTCTGTGGTCGAGATGAAGCGGTTCTACATCGATATCCTGGGCGGCATGGCCCAGACGGTGCTGAACAGCACGGGTGATGAATATTTCTCCGAGGAAATGAAGGAACTTTGTGATCGACTGGTAAAGCACGTGAATGAAGAAAATAAGAGAAACTCTTAATTTCTTTAGTCAAATGCTTAAAAAAGACGTGCTGGATTGTACGTCTTTTTTTTTGTCCGGAGAAGAAAGAAAATAATTCATTTTTCGAATTTCCAATAAAACGTTAAGGTAGGTTCTGAATTTCTAATATTCCGCCTTAAAAATTCTAAATTTTTCTAAAAAGCCCCTCAGTTTCCGTTTTTGGGCAATTTTTCAAAAACCCGAGCAACTGGTTTATTTAATACCGAAAGATTTTTAATTCGGTTTTTAGCATAAATTTCGATCAATTGAACAGCTAATCACCTCATTTAGCTTTCTCCCAAATAACCACACACAAACTAGCCTATGCGAAATTTTACAACCCAAGTCGGGAGGGCATTACTCACATTCATGTTTGTAGTTTCCCTCGGTACTGCCGCAGTGTACGCCCAGACCACCATATCTGGCACCGTCACTGATAAGGAAACCCAGGAGACCCTAGTGGGCGTCAACATCATCGTGAAGGGAAAAGTAATCGGTACGATCACGGATCTGGAAGGTGGGTTTTCTCTCAACGTAGCGCAGCAACCGCCATTTACGTTGGTATTTTCCATGGTGGGGTATACTCCTTTTGAAATAGAAATTTCCGAGGCAAACACCTCAAATTTGAAAGTAGAACTGGCTGAACAAACCATGCTTGGTCAGGAAGTGGTCGTTTCTGCCTCGAGAGTTGAGGAAAGCATTTTGCAGTCCCCAGTCTCAATTGAAAAAATGGACATACTGGCCATTAGAGATACTCCTTCGGACACCTATTATAAGGCTATCGCCAATCTCAAAGGTGTTGACGTAACCTCTTCTTCCATCAACTTTCAAATTATAAATGCCAGAGGATTTAATTCTACAGGAAATACCCGCTTTGTCCAGCTCACAGACGGTATGGATACTCAGGCACCAGCATTGAATTTCCCTATCGGAAATCTAAATGGACCCTCTGAACTGGATGTAGAAAGTGTGGAGTTCATTCCAGGAGCTGCTTCGGCACTCTATGGTCCCAATGCCTTCAATGGTATCCTATTAGTCAACAGCAAAAGTCCCTTTGAATACCAAGGTTTGAGCGCTTTTTACAAGCAGGGATTCAATCACTTCGGTGGAACGGCCGGCGAGCCAACCAGTCCCCAGCCGATGTACGAAGGGTCAATCCGTTTTGCTAAGGCATTTAACAACAAATGGGCCTTCAAGATCAACGGTTCATTTATGCAGGCGGAAGATTGGTACGGTACAGACCAGACTGATCTCGCCGCTTCCACCCAGGGAGATTTACCATTCAATCCGGGAGCAAACAAAGTCCATGTCTTTGGTGATGAAGTATCCAATAACATCGGCTTGCTACGAAATGTTGGAGCGGTCCAACAAATAGCCCAATCTCTGGGAATCGGCGGATATCTGGGCAGCATTCCAGACCAGATCGTGTCCAGAACTGGCTATGACGAAAGATACTTGGTGGATTACGGCGCCAAAAACTATAAGGTAAACGGTGCGCTCCATTACAGGATAAGTGACCGATCTGAGCTTTCTTATACCCTAAACTATGGTGCAGGAACTTCGGTCTATACCGGCGCTCAGCGATACTCTCTAAAAAACTTCGAAATCACTCAACACAAGCTTGAACTGAGAGGCTCCAATTACTTCCTCAGAGGCTACACCACCCGAGAAAACTCCGGGGAATCCTTCATTGCAGATTTGACCGGTGTGAACATCAACTCCATGTGGAAAGATAATTCAACCTGGTTTGTAGAATATGCACTCGGCTACATGGGAGCTTTGGCTCAGCAGGGAGTGGCACCCGGAGCACCAGGAACAACTGATCAACAGGCAAATGCTCATGGAGCAGCCAGAGGAATTGCTGAGCAGGGTCGCTATGAACCAGGTTCGCTTGAATTTGAAAACGCCTCAAAAGAAGTCCGAAGCAAGTTTATCCCTGAGGGCTCACTTTTCAATGATAAATCACGGATGTACATGGCTGAAGGTCAATATGATTTCCGGGAAGAAATCGACTTTATGGATCTACAGGTGGGTGGTCAATACCGGGTTTATGAGTTGAGATCCAACGGTACAATTTTCGCAGATGTGGAAGGAAATGAGATCACGATTTCGGAGTACGGAGCGTTTGTACAGGCAGGAAAAAAAGTCTGGAATGACAAATTGAAGATTTCCGGAAGCTTGAGATATGACAAAAATGAAAATTTTGAAGGCCAGCTAAGTCCAAGAATTTCAGGGGTTTTGACCCAAAAAAACCATAACATCAGACTTTCTTACCAGACTGGTTTCCGTATGCCAACTACTCAGGGACAGCATATCGATCTCAATGTAGTTTCAGCACGATTGATTGGAGGCCTGCCTTATTACCGGGAGAAATATGACATCTTCACCAATGCCTTCACCATGGCGTCGGTGGAGCAATATGTGGCAAAAGTAGGATCAGGTACGAGCCCTGTGGCCCCGGAAGCGACCGCACTGCTGCAGCCGGCGACGGCAGAGGATTTTCCAGAGTTAGGTCCAGAACAGGTAAAATCAATTGAGGTCGGGTATAAGAGTTTGTTGAACAACAACAAAATAATGATCGACTTTGCCTATTACTACAACATCTACAACAATTTCATCACTCAGAACGCGGTAAGGAAGGCTCCTGGACCCGTCTATCCGAATCCTGCAAATGGTGACCAATTGGCGATCAACGCAGTCAATGCCCCTACGCTTTTGACTCCGATTACAACTCCCGGAAGTGAAAACACCTTCCAGACCTACACCAATTTTACCGGAGGTTCAGTGAAAGCACATGGCGCTGCTTTTGGAATTACTTTTAACTTGGTGAAGAGCTACACCCTTTCAGGAAATTACAATTACAATAAGCTGCTTTCATCCCCTGCTGAAGGTTTTCTCAATGACTTCAATACGCCGGAGCATAAGGGAAATATCGTTTTTGGTAACAGAAGGCTTACCAAAAATTTGGGCTTTAATGTCGCTTGGAGATATCAGACTGAGTTTAGATGGGAATCCTCATTTGCCAGAGGAGATGTACCGGCAGTTTCCAATTTTGATGCCCAGTTGAGTTACAAAGTCAGCTCCATCAAGTCAATCCTCAAGCTGGGAGGCTCCAATATCCTCAATAACAGGTACATCTATAATTTTGGAGGTCCGACGATTGGAGCGATTTATTATATCTCCATCACCTTTGATGAGTTGCTAAATTAATTCACCCATGAAAAACATTCTAAAATATATAGTCATACCAGTTCTGGGATTCACAGCATCTTGTACCTATGATTTTCCGGTAGAAGATATCCAGGAACCAACCTCAGGTGAGGCTGATTTCACCAAAATGGTCACAATCGGTGACGGAATTGCAGCCGGATTTATGGACGGTGCATTATACGACAGAGGGCAAGGCAATTCATTCGCAGTTCATCTATCTGAGCAGATGAAACTGATCAATGGAGGGAGCTTTAATCAGCCATCGATCAATTCAGTAAATGGCTTTTATGCCATGGGCCCAAATAATACAATTTTGGGAAGATTGATCCTGAAAACCACAGGCGGATCCACTGCTCCAGCTCCGATCGGTCCAGGAGAATTGCCAACAGCCTTTGCAGGAAACAAAGCTGATCTGAACAATTTTTCAGTACCAAATATGTCACTTTTACTGGCATTGGTTCCCCAAACTGGCGGCCCAAATGTTCCTCAAAATCCAGCATACAATACCTACTACGCGAGGTTTGCTTCAAATCCCGGAGTTTCTTCTCCCATTGGAGATGCTACGCAAGCCTTGGGGACAAGCGGAACTTTCTTCTCATTCTGGTTGGGAAGCAGTGATGTCTTAGGCTATGCGATCAGCGGAGCCTCCAACCCTGCCATTCTCACTTCAGATGCGGATTTCGGTCAAAGGTTCGGCGCAGCTTTGGGTGCGATGCTTCAGGCCAATCCCGATGCTAAAGGTGCTGTCGCCAATATTCCAAACTTGAATGTTCTTCCCTACTTTAACCTGGTTCCTTGGAATGCGCTTCCCCTGGATGCAGCTACCGCCGGTGCTGTCAATCAAGGATTTGCTGCTTACAACGGAGGCTTGGCCCAGTTGCAAGGGATGGGATTGATCACCGAAGCTGAGAAAACCCTTCGCACTGTAAGTTTTGCAGCTGGACAAAATGGATTTCTGATGTCAGACGAAAGCTTGACTGATCTGACTCAGTTTGGACTTCCATCAATCAGGCAAAGTAAATCAACCGATAAGGCAACGCTAACTCTGTCACAGGCACTCGGTCGGCCTGTGGGAGGAAATCCTCAACAGGTAAGAGGCGTAAGCTATCCGGTGGAAGATGCTTTCGTTCTAATTCCTGCCGAGCAAACTGAAATTCAAGCCAAAATCACCACGTTTAACGGTGTGATAGCTACTGCGGTCACAGCAAACACACAGCGATTGGTTTTGGTGGATATCAATTCGTTTTTGAGCCAAGTTCTTCAAGGCGGGGTTAATTTTGGCGGTGCTGCGCTTACAGCTTCTATCGTCCCTCCAAACGGTGGATTCTCTGTCGATGGAGTCCATCCAAATGGCCGTGCTCATGGCTTCATTGCCAATGAATTTATCAATGCCATCAATGCCAAATGGGGATCCAATATTCCCTTGATCAATCCAAATGCTATCCCGGGAAATGATCTTCCGGTACAATAACTTCGATTATAATAACCCAAATAATCCAAGCCGCTTGATCCGTCAAGCGGCTTTTTTCATGATTTTGGAGAAAACCTTCCAGCTTATTCCTCCATCCAATCAAGAAAGGCTGCGGTGGCACTTTGACTGGTCGTCAACTTTTCGCTAGATTTTTTAAGAAAAATAACCGCTAAATCCCGCGTTGGTAACGATCACTTTGACTGTACCGTCATTTTCGACCACATTGATCTACTAGACATCTAGGGTTTCCATCCGCTGGGAATTGTCGCCCTTGAAAGACCCAAAAAACAAAAAGGAGAGAACTAAAGCAGTACTTATTGCGAATGTTCTGAGGAAGACGAGTTCTTTGTTCATGATAGTTTGCCGTTTTTTTGAATGATTGATAAGCGAAACTAGCATACGGAAATCAGGCGCAGGATCAGAAAAGAGCCAGCTCAGGAAAAAATCAAATTAATGAATGAGTAAACTTCAGAACACGCAAAAAAAAACCTGTCCAAAAGGACAGGTTTTACCAGGATGGTAACAACATCAATCAGTTCACATCCCCCATCATCTTCTTGAGTACCGGCTTCAGCAAGAAGAGCACCACTGCCGATCCAACCACCGTATAGACGATCATCATAAACTGGTCCGGCATTGCGGCGAGGCCTTCCTCTGTTCCACCGCTCGCCTCTCCGGCAATGATTCCGGCAAAAAGATTTCCGAGGGCCACGGACAAAAACCAAATCCCCATCATTTGTCCTGCATATCCCTTCGGTGCCAATTTGGTTGTAACGGAGAGCCCAACCGGCGACAGGCTCAATTCGCCAAAGGTGTGGAGCATATAGGTAATAATCAGCCAGCTTGGAGCTGCCAGCTCGCCTGAGGCGGCTATCTTGGTCGCGAAGTACATCACAAAAAAGCCAAGCCCAAGCAACAACAGTCCGAACGTGAATTTCAATGGAGAGCTGGGCTCCAGATGGATTCTTCCCAGCCAGACCCATAGAGCCGCGAAAACTGGAGCAAAAATGATGATAAAGAGGGAATTGATGGACTGGAAATAGCCAGTTGGGATCTCCCATCCAAAGATCGTCCGGTCGGTAAATCGCTCTGCGAAGAGGTTCAGTGTCGATCCAGCCTGCTCAAATCCCGACCAAAACATCGCCGAGAATATAAAAAGGATCGCAATTGCTCCGACCTTCTTCTTGTCAGAGTTGACCAATCCTCCGAATAGGATCACATATCCCAAATAACCAAAAGCAACAATTACAATCACAGTCCCCGATGCTCCGGCAATCGCTGAAGCGTCAATTGAAATCACGCCAGTGAACAGTATCGCGATGATTACCGCGCCGACTAGCCCGATCACTGACGAGACGGACCGCAGTTTGTTTCTAGACGCAATCTCTTGCGGGGTGACCACGACGGGCGGTTCTCCATATCCGTCAAGTGAGCCGGCAGTGAGTCGGTATTGGATCAGACCCAAGACCATCCCCAATCCGGCAAGGCCGAAACCCAGGTGCATGTCAAACTCGGCGACGGTGCTGCAGGCTATCGGAGCGATAAATCCACCCAAGTTGATACCCATGTAGAAGATAGAGAAACCTGCGTCCCGTTTGGAACTGCCGGCTGGATAAAGTTGACCTACGATCGAACTGATGTTGGGCTTCAATAATCCTGTTCCCATTACGATCAGGATCAATCCGAGGAAAAACGAAGTCGTATCCAGGAAACTCAAGGAGTCTTTCGCAGCAGATGCTCCATTGATCCAAGAGTCGATACCGGGCAAAGCCATCATAAAGTGGCCCAGCGCGATGATGATACCGCCATACCAGACGGATTTCTTCAAGCCGAAAAGGCGATCCGCAAGCCAGCCGCCCGGCAGAGCCAAGAGATAAACCCCCATGGTGTAAAGTCCGTAGACCGCTCCAGCCGTCTTGTCATCAAATCCCAACCCCCCGTCGATAATGGCTTTGGTCATAAAAAGGATCAGCAATGCCCGCATCCCATAGTAGCTAAAACGCTCCCACATTTCTGTGAAAAACAAAGTCATCAGCCCTTTCGGATGGCCGAAAGCGGTTGGCCCGGTAAATTCAGAGTTAAGTTGTTTTTCCAAGAATCAATTTTTAAGGGTAAGAAACAGAACTGCAATGATAAACTTTTTTGGCTCTTGTTTAAAAAATTTTACACCCATGCCTCCTAGAAACCAAGCTTTCCAAGGGTTAAAAATCTATATTTTTTTGATCCAAAGGCAGAAACCTGACAGAAGTCAAATATTATTCTGATTTTTCTTCGTAATCGATTGAAAAGCCAAAATTCGATGATTTTTTATTTTGAATTTGAATATTCTCCCTAATTTTGGGGCAACAATAACCAGAATTGTAAACCCAAATAGTTATGCAGGACCTAGTTCTGACCCCCACCCTTCCCTCCTATCCGCAACCACATACAGACACAAGCGGAAAAGTCTTCTCCAACCTCTCTCCCGCCGAATTGATCGAGCATGCCCTGCGCAGAAAAGAGGGATTTCTCTCTTCGAACGGCGCCTTGGTAGCGGACACCGGTAAGTTCACCGGTCGCTCTCCTCAGGATCGGTATATCGTGAGAGATGCGAAAACGGCCGACGCCGTCTGGTGGGGCGAGATCAATATCCCATTTGACGAAGAGAAGTTTGACCAGTTATTGGCCAAGATGAAAAATCACCTTGCTGACAAAGATCTCTTTGTCCGCTACGCATCTGCAGGTGCAGATCCCAACCATCAGATGAGGCTAAAGATCGTCAACACGCTGGCTTGGCATAACCTGTTTTGCTACAACATGTTTCTTCGGCCCAGCAAGGACGAATTGAAATCTTTCCAGTCCGATTTCACGATCATCTGCGCGCCTGATTTCGAGGCGGATCCAGCGGTAGATGGCACCAAAAGCCCAAATTTTGCCATCTTGGACCTGTCCCGCAGGATGATTCTCATTGGAGGCACTGCTTATGCAGGAGAGATGAAAAAGGGAATTTTCTCTGTTTTGAATTTTCTTCTTCCCCACGAGAAGGGCGTCCTTTCCATGCATTGCTCTGCAAACCAGGGAAAAGACGGCGATACAGCCATCTTCTTTGGATTATCTGGTACGGGGAAAACCACCCTCTCGGCAGATCCGGACCGACAGCTGATCGGAGACGATGAACACGGCTGGACGAGCGATTCCGTTTTCAATTTTGAAGGGGGATGCTACGCAAAAGTGGTGGATCTGACGCGGGAAAAGGAGCCGGAAATATTTGATGCAATCAAATTTGGTTCGATCGTGGAAAACACCCGATTCAAGCCGGGAACTCGGGAGATCGATTTTACCAATAGATCAGTCACCGAAAATACCCGCACGGCCTACCCGATTCATTACATTCCAAATGCCGTTCTTCCGTCAATCGGAGGCATTCCAAAGAATATTTTCTTCCTGACCGCAGATGCGTTTGGAGTGATTCCTCCTATCTCAAAGCTCAACAAGAGTCAGGCGATGTACCACTTCATCTCGGGGTATACGGCAAAAGTGGCTGGTACAGAAATGGGCGTCACTGAGCCTAAATTGACATTTTCGGCATGTTTCGGAGCGGCATTCCTTCCACTCCATCCAACAGAATACGCCAAATTGTTTGGCGAAAAGATGGAAAAACACGAAGTGAATGTCTGGCTGATCAACACAGGTTGGACTGGAGGAGCCTATGGAACTGGCTCCAGGATGAAGCTTTCACACACTCGGGCGATGATCAAAGCGGCGTTGGAAGGGAGTTTGGAGTATGCTCCATTCAGGAAGGACCCGATATTTGGATTCAGCGTGCCGGAGATTTGCCCCAATGTGCCTTTTGAAGTTTTAAACCCAAGAAATACGTGGAAAAATGCAGAAGACTACGATCGAACCGCGAACGAACTGGCCAATGCTTTCATCACTAATTTCGAAAAATTCAAGGAGTTTGCGGATGAAAATATCCTCAAAGGGGCACCATTGCGGTAATCTGAAATAAGGCAAGGAGAACCATGTTCTCCTTGTCTTTTTTATTACCAAAGTACCAACTGGAAATCCTATTTTTGCCATTCAAAATTCTTTTGACCTAAGGGTCGGACAAAACAGAAATTTTAAACTGATGAAAACAGCAGAAATTATTACCGAAAAAGGAACGATGAAGGTAGAGTTCTATGAAAAGGACGCTCCTCTCGCTGTTCAAAACTTTATTGACCTCTCCAACAAAGGTTTCTACGATGGCCTCACCTTCCATCGTGTGATTCCAAACTTTGTCATCCAAGGCGGTTGCCCGATCGGCAATGGCGCTGGAGGACCTGGCTACAAGATCAAATGTGAGCTGGATGGCGAAAATCAGTATCACGACAGAGGCGTTCTTTCGATGGCTCATGCCGGAAGAAATACCGGCGGATCACAGTTTTTCATCTGCCACAGCCGTACCAACACGGCGCACTTGGACAGAAACCATACTTGCTTTGGCAAGGTCGTAGAAGGTTTGGACGTCATCGACACGATAAAGGCAGGCGACAAGATCGAAAAGATTGTCATCAGCGAAACAGAAGCTTAATCACAATAGCCCGAAACAGAAAGTCCCTCTTTTGAGGGATTTTCTGTTTTAGAGGAGTCCAGACAGGACTCGGCCATGAGTACCATATTCTCCAGCGGCTGCCAGGCGGTTTTAGGTTGGAATGGAAATTGCCAATGGAACGTCCGAACCTCTTCACCATGGCAAAATCCTTTCTTTCCATTCTGCTTCTTCTTTGTCTCCAGCTTCCATTCCAGGCTTTTTCGCAGCGATACGGCACTGCACTTGGACTTCGGTTTGGGAATTCCGATCTGAACAGAACACTTGGTGTGACCGTGCAGCAACGGTTGACAGAACGAGTCACCCTGGAAGGAATCATCCAATCAGATTTTAACCGGAATTCAACTTTTTCTTTGCTCGCCGAAAGGCACCGGCCGATCATTTCCAAACGGTTCAACTATTATCTGGGTGGCGGTGTTGCCTTTGGCAGCGAAGAAAGCTTTGTGAAGAATCCCGGAACGAAAGAAATCATCCATACGTATGGCAACAGCACATTTGGAGTAGATCTGATCGCCGGAATCGAGTTGACACTGGCGAATGCTGTGATCTCCCTCGACTACAAGCCCAACATCAATATTAGCGGACGGGAGGAATTTTTCAGAGGCCAGGTGGGGATTTCGGCCCGATCAGTATTGGTGAAAAGCAAAGAACAAAAACGTCGGCAGAAACAACGCCAAAAGGCTAAAAACGCCTCTAAGAGTCAGCAAAAAAAGCCCTTTTCGAACTTGTTCAAAAAGAATTAATCAACCTGCGTCTGTCAGGCTTTTTCGATACACCTTCTCGTGGATATCCGAGTTTTTGACAATGGCCCGGTACCATTTCATTCTCAGCTCTTGTTTCTCAGATTCGGAAAGATGGAAATTCTCGATGCCCATTTTCTCGGCTTTTCTCACCAGATCAAAGAGAAAGACCGAAGCTGAGACGGAAATATTAAAACTGTCGGTAAAGCCCAGCATTGGAATATGTACCAGTCCATCGGCTTTGGATTTGACTTCCCCGGATATTCCCTCGTGCTCGTTTCCAAACACCAAAGCCAGTTTTTCCTCAGGCTGTAAATCATAGATAGAAATCCCGTCAGCACTTGGACTGGTTCCGTAGATTTTGTAGCCTTTTTCCCGCAGGGAATCAAAGCAGGTATCTACCGAACTGCTGCCTTCCTGGTAGTATTTATGCAAATCCACCCATTGGGACGCTCCGCGAGTGACATAAGGATTGACTTTGTATTGGTCGGTCTTCTCGATCACGTGGATGTCCTGAAGGCCAAAACAGTCGCAGGTCCGGATGACGGCGCTGGCGTTGTGCGGCTTAAAAATATCCTCCAGTACTACCGTAAGGTGCCGTGTCCGCTTTGCAAGAACCCGCTCCATCACAGATTTCTTATGTGGGGTAATGTACTGGCCGAGATAGTCCAGCAGGCCCTGGTCGAATGTGTCTTCCTCTTCGCTCATTGCAAAAAGGGGCTATCAGAATAGCCCCAGTTGATCTTCGTCGTCTTTCTTTGGAGTCAAGTCAATAGTAGTCCCCACATCCAGCTCTTGATCCGAATCGGCTTCCTCCGAGGTCTCCTCAGCAGGTTCTGCTTCAGCCACTTTCTCAGATTGCAAAAGGGAAATTTCCTTAACCGGATATGTGCTCAGCTTATTGCCAATGGCTTTCCAACCTTTGACGTCGATAAGCATATCGAGATCGTACTCCATCACTTCTTCGACTGGCCCTTTGATCAAAGTCACCGAAACCTGCGGCTGACCCGCGGTCGAAACGATCTTCAGACTAGACTGCTTATGGTCCGAGATGAAGTTAAAGCGTTTGTTGACTGTGGTCGTCTCGATCAGGAACCGCTTCACGAAGTAAGTCTTCGTCGCTCCGTCATGGTAGATGGCTGAGACGATCTTTTTGATGTCAAACTTCTCGATCAGAACCACATCAGCGGGCTCGTAGCGATTGGTCAGTTCAAAACTGGTCAGTTCGTAGTCTCCGTTTTTGTAGCAAACCAAGATCTTGTCGTCGCCCAGGAAGTTTCCGATGTGTCTCCCTCGTTGATCTGTGTTCAGGCGGCCGACTACCTGATCATAGTAGATGTTCAATCCGCCCAATGTGGACTTACCCTCCATCTTGAACTGTATCTTACGCACAGGATATTTGGTCAGGATATTTCCCCCTGCCGCGCGTCCTTTGATCTCAATGTCAGCAAAATCAAAATCAAAAACCTTGACCCTGGCTTTCGCTCCCTGAGTCAGATAGATCGTCACCGTCTCGGCTTCTGCATTAGGGTTGTGCGTCAGGTAGGTTACTTTGGTTCCTTTGGTACCTTTGGTCAGGTCGTATTCCTTGTCGCGGGTGATCCCGCCGACCTGGAATCGCTTCACCATTGACCTTCCCGAGGTGCCATCGAGATAAATCAGATTGTAGGTCATGCGATCGTCGTTCTTTCGGAATATGCCGACGTAGAGGATATCTTTCCCCATGAAAGCCTTCTCCTGAATCCGAGTCACCACAAACTTCCCATCACGACGGATCGCGATCACATCGTCCAGATCCGAGCAATCACAGATAAACTCGTCCTTTTTCAAGCCATAGCCCACAAAGCCATCCGCCCTGTTTACATAGAGTTTGGCATTGTTGGCCGCGACCACGGTCGCTTCGATCGTATCAAGAGCGCGGATTTCGGTCTTTCTCTCACGGCCTTTGCTGTACTTGTCCAGTAGATTTTGATAGTATTTGATCGAATACTCCGTCAGATGCTTCAGGTTGTAATTGACCTCCTTAAGCTCTTCCTGTAGACGTCTCATCAATTCATCGGCCTTAAACGCGTCAAATTTGGAGATTCGCTTGATCTTGATTTCGGTGAGACGGATCAGATCCTCTTGGGTGATTTCGCGATAGAAATCCGGCTTGTAGGGATCGAGTCCCTTGTCGATTGCTTCCAGTACCCCATCCCAAGTCGTACACTCTTCGATGTCGCGGTAGATCCGATTTTCTATGAATATTTTTTCGAGTGAGGAGAAAAGCAATTTCTCCATCAACTCCGCTTTGCGGATCTCCAGCTCTCTGCGAAGGAGTTCCTTGGTTTGCTTTGTATTGTATTCGAGGATCTGGTTGACAGTCAGGAAAACCGGCTTATCCTCTATAATCACGCAGGCATTCGGCGAAATTGAAACTTCGCAGTCAGTGAAAGCATACAGCGCATCAATGGTCACATCCGGCGAAACTCCAGGAGTCAGCTGGATCTGGATTTCGACATCTTTGGCCGTATTGTCAACGACTTTTTTGATCTTGATCTTACCTTTTTCATTGGCTTTCAAGATCGAATCAATCAAGGTGTCGGTCGTAACTCCGTATGGTATTTCCTTGATAACAAGCGTCTTACTATCTTCTTCTTCAATTCGGGCCCGAACTTTCACTTTGCTGCCTCGATACCCTTCGTTGTACTCAGAAAAGTCAGCCAAGCCACCTGTGATAAAGTCAGGAAGTACGTTGGATTTGTTGCCTTTCAAGATCTCAATGGAGGCATCGATCAGCTCGATAAAGTTGTGCGGGAGAATCTTGGTGGAAAGTCCGACCGCAATCCCTTCCACTCCCTGCGCCAGCAAAAGCGGGAATTTGACAGGAAGAGTCACCGGTTCACGCTTTCTCCCATCGTAGGAAAGCTGCCATTCGGTCGTCTGAGGGTTGAAAACAACTTCAAGCGCAAACTTGGACAAGCGTGCCTCGATGTATCGGGCGGCAGCAGCTCCGTCGCCTGTCCTCACGTCTCCCCAGTTTCCCTGCGTTTCGATGAGCAGCTCTTTTTGACCTAGATTGACGATCGCATCTCCGATAGACCGGTCCCCGTGCGGATGGTACTGCATGGACTGACCGATGATATTGGCGACTTTGTTGAACCTGCCGTCGTCCATCTCCTTCATCGCATGCATGATCCGGCGCTGTACAGGCTTCAAACCATCCTCAATGGCAGGCACAGCACGCTCCAAAATCACATACGATGCATAATCCAAGAACCAATCCTTGTACATTCCGGTCACCGGAACCGAGGTGTGGAGACTTTCGTCCGCACCGTCTGCTATCTTATTTTCGTCACTCATTTACTAAGTCCAGTTTTGATAGAGGTAAGTGGTCAGCAAGACCATGCTTACCGAAATCATGTTCCCAATCAGGAAATAATCATTTGAAACTTTGTTCTCGTCTGCTTTAATCCTTGTGCCGATTTTCAGGGCTCCAAAGAGCGTAAAGCCATGATAGATTTCTGTCAATATGCAGAGATATAAAAAGAAACGCTCAATTATTCCGTTCCACATGGGGCGGGTCGAGCCATATTGGCCCAGGAAATGTTTCCTCACCCGTCGAAACACGAAAAAAGCGATCAATTCAGAAATCACATAAAATACCAAAAAACTAATCGTTTGCGGCATAGATCAATCTAACCAGTTTTTTTCTTTTAAGATACGACTCAAAGCCAAGGGACTTAAATCTCCGCCAGATCAACGAAACGTCCTTCCCCATTACTTCAGCCACTTTCTTATAATCTCGATAGTGGAAATAGCCGCTGATGATCTCCCGATCCTTCCACTTCCATTCTTCCTGCTTTTCGAGGAAAATATTCATGGCAAGTTTCATTTGCATCTTGGTGTCCAGCTCTCCCGAGATCATCATCCTGTCCTCTCCCTCTTTCATCTCGGTGAGTGCCTCCCGGACTTCCGAAAGCCCCGGTCCCAACATGCCATAGGCTATTTGGGGATTAATCGGGGTCGAAATCTCTCCCAAACCTAAACTATACCTGATCAGAATCTCTATTTCCAAGTCCCAGCGATACTCCTCTAGCGCAATCACCACCTCAGCGGCATCTTTCTCTGATCGCACAATTCCTTGAAATTCATCTCCTAAGGTAATCGTGAGCGGAGATTCAAAGCTCGATGGATAATCCTCGTTAACTTTCTTGACCAGCTTGGCAAAATTTTGCTGGAGAATAAATTGGTCGGCATCACTGCTACCAACAATGTCCCCCATTAGAATCCAGTTCCTCATCTGTCAGAAATTTTGCTAAATATATACAAATATACCATTATTTGCATTTTTAATGCAAAAACAATATGATTTGCATTTTCCATGCAAAATCAAGCTGCTTCGTTTTCCTCTTCTTCGGCTTTCTTAGGATCTTCCAAAGCCAGATCCTTCTCAATCTTCAGATTTGCTATAATAAAGTTCTGTCGATCAGGGGTATTTTTACCCATGTAGAAAGTCAACAGGTCCGAAATCTTGGTTTCCTTATTCAAGATGATCGGTTCCAGTCGGATATCTTCGCCGATAAACCCTCCAAATTCCTCTGGTGAAATCTCTCCCAACCCTTTGAATCGGGTGATTTCAGGTTTACTTCCAAGCTTGTGAATAGCCCGCTGGCGCTCTTCATCCGAATAGCAATAGATCGTCTCCTTTTTATTTCTGACCCGAAAGAGTGGCGTGTCAAGAATAAACAGGTGTCCGTTTTTCACCAAATCGGGAAAAAACTGCAAGAAGTAAGTCATGATGAGCAGCCGGATGTGCATTCCATCCACATCCGCATCAGTCGCGATTACGATCTTCCGATAGCGCAGACTTTCGACGCCGTCTTCGATATTCAGTGCATGCTGGAGGAGGTTAAATTCCTCATTTTCGTACACCACTTTCTTGGTCATCCCAAAGCAGTTGAGCGGCTTTCCCCGAAGTGAAAATACAGCCTGAGTCTGCACATCACGTGATTTGGTGATCGATCCAGAAGCTGAATCACCTTCGGTGATGAACAGCATCGAGTTGTTTTTGAGATCTTCGTTTGCTTTGGGATCATCGTAGTGAACGCGACAATCTCTCAACTTTTTGTTGTGGAGATTTGCTTTTTTGGCGCGGTCATTTGCCAATTTCTTGATCCCTGAGATCTCTTTTCTTTCACGCTCCGACTGCAAAATCCGCTTTAGCAACGCATCAGCTGTCGCGGGATTTTTGTGCAGGTAGTTGTCCAGTTCCGTCTTGATGAAGTCATTGACAAAAGTCCGGAGCGTGGGTCCATCCGGTCCGACACTTTGCGAACCCAACTTTGTCTTGGTCTGGGATTCAAAAACAGGCTCTTGGACCCGTACCGCTATCGCTGCTACTACCGACTGACGCACATCCGAAGCGTCAAAGTCCTTCTTGTAAAACTCTCGGATGGTCTTCACAATCGCCTCACGGAAAGCCGCCAAGTGCGTTCCTCCCTGAGTGGTATATTGTCCGTTGACAAAGGAATAGTATTCCTCGCCATAGGAACCCGAGTGCGTGATGGCTACTTCAATGTCATTGCCTTTGATGTGGATAATTGGATAGCGGATGCTTTCCTCGTCGACCTTGTTGGAAAGCAAGTCGTAAAGTCCCTTGTCAGAGAAAAACTTCTTTCCATTAAAATTGATCGTCAGACCGGCATTCAGGTAGGCGTAGTTCCAGATTTGATTTTCGAGATACTCTGGAATAAAGTGATAATTCTTAAAAATCGAGGCGTCGGGGGAAAAGCTGATCCTGGTACCATTCCGCTCGGAGGATTTCCCAATGGGTGAATCGTTAATCAGAATGCCTTTGTCAAATTCCGCCATCTTGGTTTCTCCTTCCCGAAACGACTGCACCTTAAAATAGTCCGACAATGCATTGACGGCCTTGGTTCCGACCCCGTTGAGTCCTACTGACTTTTGAAACGCTCCGGAATCGTATTTTCCTCCGGTGTTAATCTTGGAGACACAGTCTATGACTTTTCCCAAGGGAATACCGCGTCCAAAGTCCCGGATTTCCACCTTGTGCTCAGAGATCTTCACCTCGATAGTCTTGCCGTGACCCATCATGTGCTCATCGATCGAGTTGTCAAGGATTTCTTTGACCAAGACATAGATCCCATCATCCTGCGCGCTACCGTCTCCCAACTTACCGATGTACATCCCGGGACGGAGGCGGATATGCTCTCTCCAATCCAGGGACTTGATGCTGTCTTCTGTATACTTAACTGGTTCTGCCATAGTACTCGATTACGCTCCTTTTTGAACTTGTTTGAACTTCCCCATCAACAGGACAACTAATCCGACGGCCCATAAGACCAGCAGCGCTGGCATCAGATAAAAGAAAAAGCTAAACTGACTGGTTGCGATCACTTCCTGGTTGTTGATCGAATGGACAAAAAATACCAAAAGTGCCAAACTGAGGTTGATGAGACCGCCAAAGGAATAGAACCACGCCAGCAGGTAATCCCGAAAAGGGTCCCCGATCGGGAAGATCTGATGTAATTTCTTGTTGGATTTCGTCTCTAAAGACTTCGGAGTAAATAAGGTGACGACGTTCAGAAACAGAAAAACGATAATCATTCCGTAAAAGAATGTCCCTTTTTCCACAAGTTTGGCGATCGTTCCGGTCTCATCGATGCTCAGACCAACGGTCTCTGCCAGAGATGAATAGAAGTACAATAGAAAGAAAATGAAAAATAGAATACTCGTGAAGTAGAATACTTTTCCAAACCTGTAATACATGTGATTGAGTGATTGAACGTGCTAATATAACCGATTTGGTTTAACCAAAAGAGATCCGGAACCGATCTGTCCGGCGATAAATCCGACAGCTTGTTTCGGAGTATTTTCAACGAGATGAAATTCAATGGACTGACTCCTCTCTCGGAATCCGAAATTTATTCCACTTCCTCATTTTTGTAAAAGCTTCGATTTTTGAACCCATCTTTGCATTCAAATTTGATGACCATGCGACAGTTCAGTTTCTTTTTTTCATTGGCAGCAATCGGCTGGCTAACCTCCTGCAGTGGGCCGGTAAGCGTCGGCGAGGTAAATCTCGACAACTGGAAATCCGACCGGGACGGCTGCAAGGGACTGAGAATGAATGAGATTGAAGCTTTCAAAGCAGCGAAAAACAACTTTTTGGGAGCAGACAATCAGGCACTGATCAAGACACTCGGACGGCCGGATCGGGTCGAACTGGTGGACAAAAGCCAAAGCTTTTTCTTTTATTTCATCGAACCAAGCGGAGATTGTGAAGGGGTGGAAAGCAAAAAAGAACCCCTCAGGGTCCTTTTTCGAATGAATGCGATTAGTAAAGTTTCTGAAGTGACTATTACAACCCTGAACCCATAAAGCACAAGGCTGCCGCACCGAGAGTACCTGCATTGTTTTCCAGTGTGGCCTTTTTCAACTTCAGATCTTTCACGTAATAAGGTGTGAGGTATTTCCGTGTGTTGTACTCGATCGTCGGCATCATGAATTCCAATCCGGCGGAGATTCCACCACCGAAATAGACATCCGTCACGTCCAGAATCCTGACCGCTGAGACGATCGCTTCACTGAGGATTTCCGCAACTTCTTTGAAAACCATCAAGGAAACCTCGTTGCCAGCTTTGGCAGTGTCGACCAGCAAATGCGTGCCCAATTCTTTTCCGACCAGTTCGCCGGCCTTTTCAGGATAAGCGGCGACCAGATTTGCCATGATTCTCAGGATTCCGTTTCGTCCGACTAAGTTTTCCAGCCCGGCGTTTCCACGGGAGAGCATGTGTCCCATCTCCAGGGCGTTCCCACGTGAACCTTTGAACACCTGACCTTCCAAAACCATTGCGCTTCCGATACCGGTGCCCATGGTAATGAAAAGGAAGTTTTCAGCTACGTCTCCTTTTCCAAAGTAAAACTCCCCGATGGCGGCTGCGGCGGCGTCATTTTCCATGTAAAACTCATGGTCAGGATACGCCTCCAGCAGGCCAGCTTTCAATGGAAAGCCATTTAAATCGGGAATCGCGGGGATTTCCAATGGTGTCGCCCGATCTTTTGTAATCATTCCGGGTAGGCCAATTCCTACCTTGTCTACTTCCGGATATTTTTTGAGGTATTTTCCAAGTCCTTCGATGAAGCACTTGCCAAATCCGTCAGGATGATCTCTATAGGGTGTCGTATCTTCTTTTTGGAAGTCCAACATTTTCCCTTCCCTGTCTACCAGTCCAATCTTCAGGTGAGTGCCTCCAACATCCACTCCCAGAAAAAGAGAATCCTGCTTGCTCATAGTGTTATTTATAGGTTTGATTGCCAAAAAAGCAAAAGAAATGCATTACTTCCTATATTGCTTGCCGATCTCATAAAATATTTTGAGAACCGCTGGACAGACCAGTGTGTTTTTCAGCGACAAGTCGAGAATACCGAGCATATTTTTTCGATCCGTGTGCGGATATTCACGACACGCCTTGGGGCGGTCTTCATAGACAAGGCATTTATTGTCAGCACCTAAAAACGGACAAGGTGCAAACTTCAAGACATAGTCCCCATCAGAATCCCGAAATAGGTACTCGTCAATGAACGCACTGCTCTTCATTCGAAAAGTTTTTGACAGCCGGTCGATATCGGTCTGGATAAAAATCGGGCTGGTCGTCTTACAGCAATTGGCACAGTCTAAGCAATCAATAGCAGCAAAGACCTCCTGGTGTTGCTCATGAAAGTGAGCATCCAGGTCTTTTGGCTTGGTCTTCTTGAGCTTTTCCCGGAGCTTCTTGTTAGCCGGAAAATCCGACTTGCTTTCTCCGGAAAACTTAACGAGGTCAATTTTCAATTTTACAAACTGTTGGAGTTCAATTATTTAGATTAATTCGTTATCTTATTGTTCACTAAACCCTATCGCCATGAGACTTCATCCTTCTGAAATGTACTTCTATCACAGCTCGGCTCAGCCGATAGACAAGCAAACCAAGGCCTACGCTAAGACGCTGACAAAGTTTGTCAACGAGATCGATGTGATCAATGAGCCCATTACCGCTACACAATGGGATCAAATTCTACGCAAGTTGGATCTGAGAGCCAAAGATTTACTGAACAGATCGCATCCCGATTATCAAAACCAAATCGCCGGAAAAGACTGGGATGACGAGGGCTGGCTTAATATCCTGGTAAGGTTTCCCCACCTGATCAAGAGCCCGATTGCAATCTTCAAAAACAAAGCAATCCTCTGCAGAACCCCCAGCGACATCCTCAAGCTCGACTAGTCTTCCTTGTTGAGGTATACTCCATCTGCTGCGAGAGTGATCACTCTGGCTCTGAACAACTGTCCAATACACTGCTTGAAGTGCTTTTTGGACATGCCCAGTTGTTGCTGAATTTCGGCAGGATCAGACTTGTCGTGAAGTGGCAAAAAGCCCTTTTTCTCCAGAATGGCTAGGATTTTCTCGGAGCCTTCGTCGTACTTGACTCTACCAGTCGGTAAAAGCTGGAGGTCTAACTTGCCGTCTTCACGTCGTTTTTTCACCCAAAGCTTCCGAACCGATCCGATCTCCAAGGGCTGAAAAACCTCATTGGCATAGATCAAGCCCTCATATCTGTCCTCGAGGAGAACCTTGTATCCCAACTCAGTTTTCTCAAAGATCTGTCCTTCTACTTCATTGCCCGGCTCATAGTCCTTGGGCGCGGGATACATAAACTCGCGGTACTTGGATACACCAATAAGACGGGTTGACTTAAAGTCGACACATAGCCGGATCAGGTATTTCTCACCCGGAGTCATGGGTTTGGCCATCTCTGAATTGGGGACAAAAAGATCCTTGGGAAGCCCCCAGTCCATAAACGCCCCAAACTTGGTCACTTCCTTGGCTTCCAGTACGGCAAACTCATCCAAAAATATCAGTGGCTTCTGTGTCACAGCGACCGGTCGGTCTTCGCTGTCGGTATATACGAACACCTCGACGATGTCCCCTTCTCTCTCCTCTCCTTTCAGATAGCCTTTCGGCAGCAGGACTTCTCCTCCGTCGCTCAGTGCGAGGTAAGCCCCATAATCAGTAAAACGATTGATAGACAGTTTGCTGACTTGACCAAGTTCTTTCATATGACTCTAATTTCCTTTTTAACTGCTATATGAGACTTCAGATGGTTAAAATTTAATTCGCTGAATCGATTGTATCATCCTCGGTTTCGTAGTTCAAAGGTAGGGATTAATAGTGTTGAGGCGGCGGCTTTTTTCATGCGATGAATTCAGGAAAGCGGCTGTCTAAAATTGGAATTGGGATGGGTTAAACTTAGTTTTGAAAAGATCAATCCGCCCTACCAACGGGACAAAACCCAAATCATAACGCTTTTCACTCGTATTCATCGAATTATGAAATCAATCTCAGTCATCGGCTCCGGCACCATGGGTAACGGCATCGCGCACGTTTTTGCACAAAACGGCTATGATGTCTCGCTCATCGATATCAAGGACGAGTATCTCGAAAAATCTCTGGCGACGATCTCGAAAAACATGGATCGCCAAGTGGCAAAAGGAACGTTGACTCCAGCCGAAAAAGATGCCGCTATGGGCAGAATTTCCACTTTTTCCAGCTTGGAGGAGGGTGTTAAAAAAGCGGACTTGGTCATCGAAGCAGCTACTGAAAACCTGAACCTGAAGTTGGACATCTTCCGTCAGTTAGATCAATTTTCTCCAGCTAATGCGATCCTCGCGACCAACACTTCCTCGATCTCTATCACCAAGATCGCTTCAGTGACCAAGCGGCCGGAGCAGGTCATTGGCATGCACTTCATGAATCCTGTGCCTGTGATGCGATTGGTGGAAGTGATCCGCGGATACTCCACGTCCGACGAAGTCACCCAAACGGTGATGGCTCTCTCACGAAATCTCTCCAAAGATCCGGTGGAAGTCAACGATTACCCCGGCTTCGTAGCGAACCGAATCCTAATGCCGATGATCAATGAGGCCATCTATAGCCTCTACGAAGGAGTGGCTGGAATAGAGGAGATTGACATCGTCATGAAGCTCGGCATGGCCCATCCGATGGGGCCGCTCCAGCTGGCGGATTTTATTGGGTTGGATGTCTGTCTGTCCATCCTCCGGGTTCTTCAGGACGGCTTTGGGAATCCAAAGTATGCTCCCTGCCCACTGTTGGTGAATATGGTAGAAGCCGGATTCAAAGGCGTCAAGACCGGAGAAGGGTTCTATCGCTACACAGCGGGAAGCAAAGATTTGATCGTTTCACCACGGTTTTCCAGACGTTAATCCAAACCCCATGCATCTAGCAGTATCCGGAAATATCGGCAGTGGGAAGACCACGCTCACAGAGAAGCTCGCCAAGCACTATGGTTGGAAGGCTGAATTTGAATCGGTAGATCAAAATCCCTACCTGGCTGACTTCTATGAAGACATGAAGCGCTGGGCTTTTCATCTTCAGGTTTATTTCCTGAATTCCAGATTCAATCAGGTTCAAAAGATCCAAGCAAGTTCTGTTTCGACGATTCAGGATCGAACGATCTATGAAGATGCCTACATCTTTGCAGCCAATCTTTATAAGAGCAAGCTCATGACAGAGCGGGACTACTTCAATTACAGAAGTCTTTTCGACTCCATGATCACCCACATCAAAGCGCCGGACCTGCTTATTTACCTCAAGGCAGACATCCCAAAACTCGTCGGACAGATCGAAAAGCGAGGCAGATCCTATGAGACGGCCATGCGGATCGATTACCTCAAAAATCTTAATTCCCACTACGAGGAGTGGATCGCAGGATATAAAGAAGGCAAACTGCTGATCGTGGATGTCAACGATCTGGATTTTGTCGAAAAACCTGAGGATTTTTCCTTTATCGTGGAAAAGATCGAGCGAGAGATGTTCGGATTATTTTCCTAACTCTTTCCGTTTTTTGACTTTTTCTGCTTGGGGTTAAAAAAGAATTCCAGCCACCGTTGCCGTCATCAGGCATGCCAAAGAGGATGCTGCCAAGGCCAGAAATCCTAGTCGGCTCAAGTTTCCTTGCTGGTTTGGAGCGATGATGGAGATGCCTCCAAGCTGGATGGCAATTGAGCTGAAGTTGGAGAAGCCACAAAGTGCATACGTGGCAATGACGATGGATTTCGGTGAAAGGGAACCCGCCTCTTTCATTTCAGCCAGGCTGAGGTAAGCGACAAATTCATTGATCACAGTCTTTTGTCCCAGCAAGCTTCCCACCTGCAGCGTATCCACCCAATCTACCCCTACCACCCAGGCAAAAACCCGAAAAACCTGACCAAAGATGTATTCGAGGGAAAAGCCGTCAAACTGCCCATTAGTCGAGCGCTGTACAAACGCATTCAACCCGGTGTATTCTCCAATCAGACCGCTCAAGCCGTAGTTGATTGCCGCGATGACTGCGATAAAAGCCAACAGCATCCCGCCTACATTGAGAGCCAATTTCAGTCCTTCGGCCGCGCCGATCGACATCGCGTCAATCAGGTTGACTCCCATTGCTTCCTTGTTCACTTCCAGCTTGTCCTGCACGATCTCCTTTTCGGTCTCAGGGACAAATATCTTTGACAGTACAATTGCCGCGGGAGCATTCATGATACTTGCTCCCAAGAGATAGGCGGCAAACTTGCTTTGCTCCTCCAGGCTGTCTCCGCCGAGAAAAGCAACGTAACCCGCCAAGACACCACCTGCAATCGTCGCCATGCCACCGGTCATCAGGCACATCAGTTCGGATTTGCTCATCGTGGGAATAAACGGTCTCACGAGCAAGGGCGCCTCTGTCTGCCCTAAAAAGATGTTTCCGGCAGCAGAAAGGGATTCAGGGCCGGACAGCCGCATGGTGCGCGCCATGACCCAAGCGATCCCAAATACTATTTTTTGCAAAATACCGAGGTAGTATAGGCCTGCCGAGACCGTAGAAAAGAAGATGATCGTGGGCAGGACCTTGAACGCGAAGATGAATCCAAATGTGTTACCGGCCAGATCTCCAAAGATGAACGTCGCTCCAGCCTCGCTGAAACTCAAAAATTTGACAAAACCCTCCGAGAGTAACTCAAAGCCCAATCGGACGAATTCCACCTTGGTAATCAGGAAGCCAAAAACGAGTTGAAGTAAGATTCCAATTGCTACAAGCCGCCAGTCAATTTTTCGCTTATTGTTAGAAAAAAGGTAAGCTATCAGTACAATGACCGCAAGCCCAAGGACCCCTCTCAGATATTCCATGCAATTGAATTAAGATTCGGGGCTAAAAATAGGCCAAAGCAGGGCAAGAAAAAAGCCCCAAATTCTCATTGGGGCTGTGATTTCAATTTCTCTTGTTTATTTCATCCCGTATCCGGGCGGCTCTTTCGTAATCTTCGTTGTTGATGGCTTTTTCCAGCAGCTGATTGAGCTTGTCCAGGCTGAAATCTTTTAGAGATCCCTCCTTTTTCGGACTTGCCTTCTGAGGTGGCGCGTCGATTTCCTTTTTGCTCTCCAGTTTTTTGTCTTCTTCTGTGAATTCAATCGCAGCCTCTGACATCACTTTCTCGGCGCAGAATATCGGAGCTGCAAACCTGACTGCGATCGCGATCGCGTCTGAAGGTCTGCTGTCAATTTCTACCAGTGTGGCACTGTTTTTACAATGGATTTTGGCATAGAAAACCCCCTCTTTCATATCCGAGATGACAATCTTTTCAATTTCGAACTTGAAACTGTCAGAAAATGATTTGAATAAATCGTGGGTCATCGGCCGGTTTGGGATGATTTTTTCAATCTCAATCGCTATCGCCTGAGCTTCAAACATCCCAATGACGATAGGCAATCTCCTACTCCCCTCCACTTGTCCCATGACCAGGGTAAACGACCCCGATTGGGAATGATTGGACGAAAGCCCCAAAATCTCCAGTTCTACGAGTTTTTCCACAAAAATTAAAGTTCAGCTTTTAGTGCCTCTGTTAGCTTGGGTACTACCTCAAAAGCATCTCCAACAATCCCATAGTCTGCGGCTTTGAAAAATGGCGCCTCGGGATCTTTGTTGATTACCACGATACATTTCGAGGAGTTAACTCCCGCAAGATGTTGAATCGCTCCTGAAATTCCTATGGCAATGTATAAACTAGGGGCAACTTTTACACCGGTTTGTCCTACGTGCTCATGGTGTGGTCGCCATCCGATATCCGATACCGGTTTGGAGCAACCCGTGGCCGCTCCCAACACCTTGGCGAGGTCTTCAAGCATTCCCCAGTTTTCCGGGCCTTTCAGACCTCTGCCACCAGATACCACGATATCAGCCTCAGGAAGCAGTATTTCGCCGGTTGCTCTGTCGGTAGACGTAATTTTGGATGCAAAATCAGAATCTGACAGATTCACCGAGATCTTCTCCACTGCGGCATCTGCGCCATCGGTTTTGAGATCTACGGCATTTTTCTTCACAGCCAGGATTTTGTTTTCAGTAGTAATGGAGGATTCGGCAAAAGCCTTGCCTGTATAGATACTTCGTTTTACCAGATATCCGCCGGAAGTGTTTGGAAGTTCCACCACATTGGACACCAGGCCCGCGTTCAACTTGATCGCAAGTCTCGCCGCTACGGCGTCACCAAGAGACGACTTGGCCAATACCAGAGTCTTCGCACCCACAGATGCAAAAGCCTGCGCCACTGCAGCCGCATGAGCTTGAATCACTCCAGCGGTCAGTCTGGCGTCATCGGCATGCAATACTTTAGCCGCTCCTGCCTTACCTACAGCTGTTAATTCGGAACTATCCACCGTCCCCAAAGCCACTGCGATCACTTCCCCTTCACCGGTCTGAGCTGAGAGGGCTGCCGCAAAAGAAACCGCCTCAAGGCTGGTCTTTTTTACTTTTCCCTCGGCCTGCTCTATATATACTAAAATTGACATAATATCTTGATTTATAATAATTTATAAAAAATCTATTAAAGTACTTTTGCTTCGTTTTTGAGCAACTTCACCAGCTCCGCGACATTGTCTTTGTCGATCAGTTTTACCGAGCCTTTGGCTGGCGGAAGTTGGAAACTTGTAGCCTCAGCCTGAGTTTCCTGACTGACTGGTTCTACCACTTTCAGGGGCTTGGTGCGGGCGGACATGATGCCTCTCATATTCGGGATTTTCCACTCAGCAATCGGCTCTTGGCATCCTGCGATCAGTGGCAGTTGAGCTTCCAGCTGTTCTTTTCCGCCTTCGATTTCTCTTGCCATCTTCACCGTGGTGCCGTCCACCTCCAGCTTCATCACCGGAGAAAATGACGGCATACCGAGCAATTCACCGACCATGCCGTGAACCATCCCACCGTTGAAATCTATCGACTCCCGACCCATCAGGATCAAGTCGTATCCACCTTCCTTGGCGTAATGGGCAATCTGCTTGGCTACGAAAAATGAATCCTTTGGAAAGGAATTGACGCGAATCGCGTCATCGGCGCCGATCGCGAGTGACTTGCGAAGGGTTGGTTCCGTCTCAGCTTCTCCCACATTCAAGGCAGTCAAGGTGCCACCCGTCTGATCTCTCAACTCTACCGCCCGAGCCAACGCATAATCATCATATGGCCCGATGATAAACTGAACTCCTGTGGTATCAAACTTGGTATTGTTGGCAGTGAACTGAATCTTGGAAGTCGTGTCCGGCACGTGCGTGATACAAACAAGAATCTTCATTGGTTTAGAGTTAGATTATTTTAGATTTATTTTGCGTGAAAATAACAGGCAACCGCTAATTAAAAAAACTATTCAATGGGCAATTTGGACAGGCTGCAGTTACTGCGGACCTTTATAGAGGAAGAACCAGAGAACCCCTTCAACTATTACGCTTTGGCTCTGGAACTTCGGGAAAAGGACGCCGATGAGGCTGAGCAGCTCTTTGATTTTATTTTGGAACACCACCCGGATTATTTGGCGGTCTATTTTCCAGCTGCACATTTTTTTGAGGCCCTGAGTCAAATTCAGAAAGCTCGCTTGCTATTTGAAAAAGGCATCGCTCTGGCTCTTGATCTGACCGAGGAAAAGACCCTGAAAGAGCTTAAGAATGCTTATCAGAACTTTCTCTTCGAGCATGATCTGGATTGAGTAGATCAAAAAGGTAATGGATTTTGTCTTTGACCTGAATGAATTGGCAATCAATTTCCTAACTTGAAAACTCCAAAAAAGCTGAACCGATTTCGCCCATGATCACCCAGTTAGAAATGCTTGACTACTTTTTGCCACTGATGCAGACGCAGGGAAAGCATTATAAGAAAAAGAGTCTGATCCGTGCAAAAAAGGCAAAGCCAGGCTTGGAAGTCGTCACCGTCACCAGTGATGGAATCGAAACCAAAAACACCGCTGGACCGGGAGACTGGCTGGTGGAAAACCAAACCTCGGCCAAAGAGAGCTATCTGATCAAAGCCGACACATTTGAGAAAAAATACATCCTGCTGCACTCGCTCGGCGACGGCTGGGGATGCTACCGCCCGGTGGGAGAAATATACGCATACAATATCTCAGCGATGGATTTTGAAAAATTCGGAGCAGCAGAGATTATGGAGTTTCAAGCTCCTTGGAAAGAATCGATCGTCGTCAAGCCGGGAGACTTTTTGGTCGCGCCGGTCGACAAAAGTGAGATCTATCGCGTGGCGAGGAAGGAATTCAAAGAAACCTACGAGGAAGTCAAAGTTTGAAGACAATTTTCCCAAACTGATCCCCCGCCTTCATCTTTTCAAATGCCTTTTCGGCTTCTTCCAAGCTGAAGATTTGATCGAGCTCAGGGCGGATCCCTTTCTCTTCTACAAAAGCAACCATCTGGCGAAAATCCCGATCCGACCCCATGGTGGAACCCATGATTTTCAGCTGATTCCAATAGACCTTTCTCGCTTCCAATTTATTGGGAATTCCCATGGTCGCTCCGTATAGCACGATTCGTCCACCGGGTTTGCAGACATGGATCAAATTATTAATCGCATCTCCCGCCGCACCGTCAATGATCACGTCAAATCCGCCCGCGGCTTGCAGCGCTTGCTCAATCCAGTCAGGTTCGAGGTAGTTGAAGCCGAAGTCCGCTCCAAGGGCTTTTGCTTTCTCAAGTTTTGCGCTTCGGCTGCTGCTGACTGAGAGTGTCACTCCCAGGGCCTTTGCATACTGGGCGGCAAACTGCGCCACACCTCCTCCGATTCCCGTCACGAGCACCTGATCGCCGGCCTTCGCCTGTCCTTGGTAGGTCAACGCACGAAAAGCAGTCAAACCCGCCAAAGGCAAAGCTGCAGCCTCCTCCCAGGTCAAATGTTCAGGTTTATGATGCAATCGGTCGACAGGGATGGCGATGTATTCTCCAAAAGTGCCGTTTCGCGGCATTCCCAATATCTTAAAATCCTTGGATTGGGCTCTTTGATCCTCGCCCCAAAACATCGCCGGATTGATGATTACCTCTTTCCCGATCCAAGCCGAATTGCTTTCGTCACAGACTTTCTCCACCACTCCGGCACCATCTGAGCCCAACACCACGCCATCGGAAAGATTGGGATAAAGTCCCTGGCGGCACCACTCATCCCGGTGATTGAGCGCGGCGGCTTTGATCCGGACCAGCGCTTCTCCCGGCATCAGCTCAGGATCAGGCATGGATACCAATTCTATCTTTGAGTCAAGGTTACGCTGAAGTACGATTGCTTTCATAAGATTATTGTCTGATGGACGATGCTACTTCCTATTACTTTTCCGCTTCGTTGTATCACCTTCCAACTGGCGGCTTTCCAGGCTAAATTAACCAATCTTCCTTTTCAGCCAATTGTAGAGCATCGCTCGCTGCTCCTCATTGGGATTGACCAAAAGTTGATCCAGCCGCTTCAGAGAGCCGCCGGTCATAAGTGTCTCATAAGGCGAAAGGCGGATCAGTTTGTATCCGTGAATCCGAGTCTGGAGGTCATACTGCACATCATTGTAAGCGAGTAACTTCCAACCAATCGCACCATTTCCGGTAAGGTCTCCCGACTCCGAGGCCTCGCCGAAGATGCTTTTTGCAACGGGCGGGCCGATCCAAATCCGATGTTGCAAGCCTCCTTTCAAGCACTCCTTTTCATAGGTGCGGCAGAGCCGTTTATGACCCTCTGCAAAAGAAAATGTCCATTCGGAATACAACTCTGACCGAAACGTCGTCAGCCGATATCGGTTGAAATGCAGCTCGTCGTCCCAGATGATCAGCGTTCGACCGAGTTTGAAATCAAACTTCAGTTTCTCCAGCAAAGGAAGCGTTCCTTTTCCTCCCAGCTCATCGATGGTCTCCTTGAGCCAGGCTTTTCCTTTCAGATCGAGGAATTTTGGATTGACGTCGAGCTCTGTCTGCCAATCATATTCGGCTCCACCTTCTTTCAAAATCCGGTCGAGTTGCCTTGTCATCAGGTGTTCCATGTGTTGATTTTTCCTTGAGAATCTCTAAAAAATAGCCCCAGTGGCGAGTGGACAACTATTAGCCCACTTGACAATGATATCGATGATCTCACTGTTTCTTTTCTGTCTCCGTATCCGTGGATATCCGTTCCTTGAGGTTGCCTTTGGATCCGGGGAAAGTTGTCCTTCTGGAGATGTCATAGCCGATCCAAAGCATAATCAACATGAAGATGACAAATAGAGTAAGGAAAATTTTCTTGCTTTTGGTCATGATCTTAAATTCCAGGATTTTGGAGCAAAATTACAGATTGAGGTGATTTGGAAGCCCAAAAATAAAACTCATGGACGGGAAATAAGACTTTTTGAAAAATGTTTTCTATTTTAACTCGTCGACACCAAACATCGATTTTTATCAGTTTACACCCTCGTTTTTCCGCACATGTACCAACTCATCAGTGAGCAGTCCATTTATCAGTATTTTGGAGACGATGATCCAGATATGATCCGGGAAATGATCCAAATAATCTTGGACACCAATATCAAAGATTTGAAAGAGTTGACGGTATTGTATCAGGGGGAGGACTTTGTCACGATCAAAAAACGCTGTCACAAAGCCAAGCCAAGTATGAGCTATATCGGCGCGATCAAAACCAGAAAAACCCTCGAAGAGATCGAGGCCAATCTGGAGACGTCTGGACCGCTCAATGATTTACTCCAAGAGCAGATCAGGATCATCGAAACCGAATTGACAAAGTTCGTTTCGGAACTAAACTAAATTTCATAAACCACCTATCCCTAACTCATGCAGAGAAAACTACTTCTACTGCCGGTTCTGCTATTCCTACTGACAGAAGCTACGGCCCAAACTCCTCTCACCGTCGATTACATCATGCGAGATCCCAAGTGGATGGGCGTCTTTCCTTCCTCCCCTGAGTGGAGCGAGGACAGCAAACAGATTTTTTTCAAGTATAATCTGGAAAAAGATCCGGTTGATTCACTGTACAAGATTGATCTCTCAAACCCCACTCAGATCTCAAAAGTCCATTGGGCGGAAGAAAAATCGCTTTCAAAACCGCAGTCAGCCTTCAACTCGGATCAAAGCCTGAGAATCTACCGCAAGGACAATGCGATCTTGCTGGAGGAGCAAAAGAAAAAGACCACCTCTACCCTCTTGGAATGGTCCGAGCCCGTAACCAATCTGCGATTTCTGGCAAATGAAAACAGGATTTCCTTCAATTCCGGGGGAAATATCTACGTCCTTGATCGCTCCACTAAAGGGATCACTAAGGTCACCAGCATCTCCAACGGCTCCAAACCAGCGGCTGCCGGAGCTAATTCCGCAGATGCGAAGGCGGGCTTTGTCGAAGCCGAAAACCTGGCTTTGCTTGGCGTAGTCCGCGAGCGAAAAGAAGCTCAGGAGAAATCCAAGGCCTATCGAGAATCCATCCGCGAGGATGCGGGGGAGTTTGTCTATTATACACAAGGCAAAAACCTGACAAATCTCCAGCTTTCTCCAGACGAAAAATTTGCGACTTTCTCTGTTTTCACTCCGTCGACCAACAAGGACACCGGCGTTCCCAACTACGTCGATGCTTCCGGATACACCGAGAATCTCAAGACGAGATCAAAGGTCGGAAACACTCCTACAAAAGTGGAAATTGGCATATACGATCTCACCCGTGACTCCGTCTACTTCGTCGGCATCTCAAATCTGCCGGGAATCAAGGATTTGCCGGACTATGTAAAAGATTATCCAGAAAAAACATGGGAAGAAAAAGAGCGCGCCGTGACGCTTTCCAGCCCGGCTTTTTCGCCCGATGGTAAGCATGCGATCATCCAAGCCAGAGCATTTGACAACAAAGACCGATGGATAACCGAAGTGAATCTGGAGACCGGAGAACTCAAAACCCTGGATCGTCAGCGAGACGAAGCCTGGATCGGAGGACCCGGCGTCGGTGGTGGATTTGGTGGTGGCACCTTCGGTTGGTTGCCGGACAACCAGCACATCTATTTCCAGTCAGAGGAGAGCGGCTATTCTCATCTGTACCTTTTGAATGTAACGAGCGGTGAGAAAAAAGCCCTCACTTCCGGCAAGTACGAGGTTTTCAGTCCTTTTCTATCGAAAGACAAAAAGTCTTGGTATCTGACCACGTCAGAGGTTGATCCGGGCGAAAGACATTTCTATAAGATGCCTGTGCTGGGTGGAGCGATGGAAAAACTCACCACAATGACCGGAAACAATGAGGTGACGCTTTCTCCAGACGAGAAGAAACTCGCCATCATCTACTCCTACAGCAATATTCCGGCGGAACTTTACGTTCAGGACAACAAAGCCGGATCTGTCGCAGAAAAATTAACCTCCGGTCAAAGCGCCGAATTCAAAGCCTACAACTGGCGGGATCCACAGATCGTACGGTTCACCGCGCAAGACGGAGCGCAAGTTCCGGCGAGATTGTATCTCCCGGAAGCCTCCAAGAAAAACGGTGCCGCTGTCATCTTCGTCCACGGCGCCGGTTACCTCCAAAACGTCCACAAATGGTGGAGCAGCTACTTCCGTGAGTACATGTTTCACAACCTGCTGACCGACCTTGGATACACCGTTTTGGACATCGACTACCGCGCTTCGGCTGGCTACGGTCGCGATTGGAGAACGGGCATCTATCGCCACATGGGTGGCAAAGATCTCTCTGACCAAGTCGATGGCGCTAAATTTCTCATGGCTGAGCACGGCGTTGAGACCGGCAAAATCGGGATCTACGGCGGCAGCTACGGCGGATTCATCACCTTGATGGCCTTGTTCAATCACGGAGACATCTTCACTTCCGGAGGCGCACTCCGTTCGGTGACCGATTGGGCTCACTACAATCACGGCTACACTGCCAATATCCTGAACACCCCGGAGGAAGACCCGATCGCCTATCGCCGCTCCTCTCCGATCTATTTTGCGGAAGGTCTGCAGGGAAATCTACTGATCGCCCATGGGATGCTGGACGTCAACGTACATTTCCAAGATGTGGTGCGCCTTTCCCAGCGCTTGATCGAACTCGGCAAAGACAATTGGGAAATGGCCGTCTATCCGGTCGAAGACCACGGATTTGTGGAGCCTAGCAGCTGGACTGACGAGTACAAGCGCATCTTGAAGCTGTTTAATTCTACCCTTTTGAACAAAAAACAATGAGGTTCAGAAGCGCAATCGTCCTACTGGCAGGTGTTTTCTTGGTTTTCTCCTGTGCAAAAAAGCCAATAACATCCGAAGCCAAGCTGGGACTTATTGCAGAAAAGGCAATGGTCGTCTCCGCCCGGGAGGAAGCTTCGCAGATCGGACTTGACATCCTGAAAAAAGGAGGAAACGCCTTCGATGCCATGATGGCGACTGAGCTGGCCTTGGCGGTGACTTTTCCATTTGCGGGCAACCTCGGTGGCGGGGGCTTTATGGTCTATCGGATGGCTGACGGGTCTGTAGGTTCGATTGATTTCCGGGAAAAAGCGCCGCTCGCCGCCACCAAAGACATGTACCTCGATGAAAATGGAGAGTTTTTGTCCAACCTGAGCACCAAAGGAATATTGGCTTCCGGCGTTCCCGGCACCATCGCAGGACTATTTGAGGCGCAGGCTAAATTCGGGAAACTCAGCATAGCGGAAATTCTTCAGCCGGTCATCAATCTTGCCAGAAACGGATTTGTAGTCACACCAAATCAGGCGGAGAGACTCCAGAGGGTTCGCAATACCTTGGTCGAAGTCAATGGAGCGGAGACCTTTTTCAATCAGGATATCAAATCTGGCGACACGCTCAAAATCCCAATCCTCGCCGCCACCCTGGAGCGGATCGCCAAAAACGGCCGGGACGAATTCTATACGGGTGAAACCGCCAAAATCCTAGCGAAACACATGCAGGACAGAGGCGGTATCATCACCGAAGAAGATCTGGCCGGGTACGAGGCAAAATGGAGAGATCCGGTCGTCTTTCCCTATCAGGATTTGAATATTATTTCCATGGCACCACCCAGCTCTGGAGGAATGACGCTTGCCCAAATTCTCAAGATGATCGAGCCCTTCGATTTGGAAAAGATGGGACATCATTCGCCGGAATACATCCAGGTGTTGGTGGAAGCAGAGCGAAGAGCCTACGCCGACCGCAACTATTATCTTGGAGATCCTGATTTTGTAAAAATACCTGTTGATCAATTACTTGATGATGAGTACCTCAAGTCGAGGATGGCATCATTCAATCCTGAAAAAGCGACCAAATCCGAGGACATTGCAAAAGGAGAATTTGCTTTCTCAGAGAGCATGGAGACGACGCACTTCTCCATCGTGGATGCGGAAGGCAATGCTGTCTCGCTTACCACGACGATCAATGGCGGCTACGGCTCCAAGGTCTTTATCGACGAGCTCGGGTTTTTCATGAACAATGAGATGGACGACTTCAGCGCTAAGCCCGGAACTCCAAATATGTTTGGGTTAACTGGCGCGGAGGCCAACAGCATCGCTCCCGGCAAGCGGATGCTCAGCGCTATGACGCCGACTATCGTGGAAAAGGGAGGAAAACTCTGGATGGTCGTCGGAACTCCAGGTGGATCGACCATCATCACCTCGGTGCTTCAGACAATCCTAAACGTTTCCGAATTCGGAATGGGAATGCAGCAGGCGGTAGAATCCCCACGCTTCCACCATCAGTGGCTCCCTGATTTGGTCAATTTCGAGCCTGGTTCCTTTGACTCAGCCTTGATTCAAACCCTGAAGTCACGCGGCTACCTGATCAACGAAGCCAACAGCCCCGTGATCGGCAAGGTTGATGCTATTCTGGTATTGCCAAACGGCAAGCTGGAAGGCGGAGCTGATCCGAGAGGCGATGACAAAGCTGCCGGTTTTTAACAAAAAAAATGCTGGATGCGATCACAATTCAATCGTCGTTCGCACCCAGCATTTCTAGAAATCTTTCGGAGAAAAGATACTATTTTTTGATCGGCTCGACCCGATACCCAGCATTCCGAAGCAGCGAAATCACACCATTTTCACCGCCCAGATGCCCTGCTCCTACGGCTATGAAGAGTTTTTGGGACTTCATCTCCTCTTCGAGGATTGAAATCCAAGCTTTGTTTCGGCTGTCTAGTACCAATTCGCTGTATTCCTGCATCATGCCGTCTGAATTCATCACCTCATGCAGTCCCTCAATATCCTCAGCCAAATAGGTCTCGGTCATTTTATGAAATTCTGCAGATCCTGAATCCTCTTTCAGCATCTCAACCAGCTCATCAAGTTGGGTTTCTATGGGTATTTGGTCAAAAATACCGATCTGGAATTCAGGCGTTTCGAGCCCAATGATTGGCTTTTTACTTTCGATGGCTTTGGTCGAAAGAAACCCCTCATAGCTTTCGATTTCTTCGCAGGGAATCGTCTTCATCAACGCCATCGAACTCAGGACAATCGGCTTAAAAACTCCCAGTTGCGCCAGCCCTGCACCATAGTGTTGCAGAAGGAAAGAGTCGATAATCGCGGCCTCTTCGGGCGGAAGATCCGACTGAATATTCTTCATCCCAGGATTAACCGAAAACTCCTGAATCTTCATCTGAAGCTGTGGATCGCTCATGTCAAGCTCCATGACCAATTTTTCACTTCGGTCAAATGCACGAAGGATTCGCTCGTCCATCAGGAAATCTTCCTTGCAGATCACATGGATGGTGCCAAACAGGTAAGAATTGCTGTCCAGTCCGTTTCCGCTTACTTTCCAGAGCAGAGAGCTGTCCTGTGCCTTTGAAGCTCCGAGTATTGAAATCAGCAGGATGAGGGTGGCTGTGGCCTTCTTCGAAAAAGTGGAGCTCATCTGGTTTTGTTTTCGGTTTGTTTCCAATGATAGGCAATATTGGCAAGTTATGCCAAGATCTTTTGCAGTAGAAAATCAGAACGTTCGCTCACATGCAATTTCTACCAGCCAAACCCGCGAAAACTGACTTGATTCAAAACTAGCGGTAAAAACGAATAAAAAACCTAATTTGACTCAGTACTCTTTCAACCCATTTTAACCATGAACAACAGACGAGATTTTCTTCAAAAATCGATACTTGGCGCGGCTGGACTCGCACTTGCGCCATCTTGGCTCCAAGGTGCCCCGGCACTGATCAAATCCTTTAATAAACCCAACTCGGAAATCAACGGAGTCCAAATCGGCTGCATCACCTATTCCTTCAGATCCATGCCCGACCAGAGTGCCGAAGCCACGTTGAAATATGTGGTGGATAGCGGCCTGAGTTCGATCGAGCTCATGGGAGATCCTGCGGAAAGCTTTGCCGGCATGCCAAAGCCGACGTTTGACCGAATGCGAACCTACCAACTGGGCGGCAAACAACGTCGCGGTGAGACGCTGACGGCGGACGAAACCAAGGAACTGGCGGAACTTCAGAAACAGTCTGAGGAATACACCAAGACTGTCGCCGCGTGGAGGGCCACAGCTGACATGAAAAAATTTGAACAGGTACGCAAGATGTACAAAGACGCCGGCGTGACGATCTATGCGTTCAAGCCCAGCACCTTTGGTACCAATAACTCTGATGCTGAAGTTGCCTATGGAATGAAAGCTGCCAAGGCTCTCGGCGCCACCCACGTGACTTTGGAACACCCCTCCAAGGATGACCAAACCCTCCGACTAGGAAAACTCGGTGAGCAAAATAAGATGAACGTCGGCTATCACGGTCACGAGCAGGAGACATTTACCTTTTGGGATACTGCGCTGACGCAAAGCCCAAATAACGGCCTAAACTTGGATGCGGGCCACTACATCGCCGCCGGAAATACTGACCTGATTGCGCTGATCGAAAAGCAACATGCGCGGATCTACAGCATGCATACCAAAGACCGCCAGACTCCGGCTAATGGCAAGGGCAACCTAGCCTGGGGTACCGGCGATACGCCGATCCCGGATCTGCTCAAACTCATCCAAAAGAACAAGTACAAATTCCCGGCAACTATCGAGCTCGAATATCAAGTTCCGGAAGGCTCAGACGCCGTCAAGGAAGTCCAGAAGTGTGTTGAATTTTGCAGAAAGGCACTCGCCTAAACCAACGAAAACCGAGTCAGCAACTGGCTCGGTTTTCTTTTTTAGACTTCTTTTTTTACAGCAAGGGTCGTGATGGGCCTTTCTAAGATAGGAACCATCTCTGCCCTGACTTCTGCAAACAAATGCCGGATTCGGCAAGTTTCCTCGTCCTCACACTCGGCACACGCTTCATAGAAGCGCTCCGAGATACAAGGAATCAAGGCAATTGGGCCATCGACTACCCGCATGATCTGAGCAATACTGATCTCAGCGGGATTCTTTGCCAATGTATAGCCGCCCTCAGCTCCTCTGACGCTCTTGACTAGCTGATGGGTTTTGAGATCTCTGAGAATGTTTTCCAAAAACTTGTAGGGAATATGCTCACGCTCAGATATCAGCTTGGCGGAGACTGGTACGAGTTCCGGGTGATCTTGTAGAAAAAGTATAGTTTTAATGGCGTATTTGGCTCTTTTGGATAGCATATGTACTTCTTAACGACAACCAAAGTACGAAAAAAAAACAGAGGGGCAGGAATACAAAATACCGGCTCGTTAGTCTTTTTCTGTCTAAACCAAAAAAACCGACATCAATGCCCTTCGGGACTTTTTTCCCCCGCCTCAATGCCAAAGTCCAATCGATTTGCCTTGGGTGGTATCGGGCAGGTCGCAAACGCCGTGTAGGCGCAAGGCGGGTTGTAAGCATAGTTGAAGTCAACCGTGGTATTTCCCTTTTTGTCCGGAAAAGCCACGTACATATATCGTCCGCTTGGATAGGTTGATTCTCCGTTGGTTTGATCTGAGAAGATCACAAAGAGTTTCCCCGCATCCTCCAACGTGATGAGTTCCTGCTTTTGGCCCTCGACTTCAAACTTTAAAGTACCCATCACCCGCCACTCAATCACCTGTCCCATCACGTTGGTGATGTTGATGAACTCATTGAACTTGGGTTCGAAAAAAGCGTCCAATCTCCACTTGGAATCATATTCGTAGGTCACAATAGGTTCAAAGGCTGCGAGTGCCGGATGGTTCAGGTCTCTCAACCTCATCGCAAACTGTCCTCCCCGATTGATCACCGTCCACTTCCAGCGGTCAAAGTAAACTCCGCCCTCGCCATAGTGCTCCACAGGAAATTGAAGGACTTTAGCGGCTGTTTGTAGCTTGTTTTTCTTGATCACTTTTGGACTAAAAGAAAACCAAACCGAATCAGATTCAATCTGAAAAGCTCCAATGGTGTGTTTATTTGACCGCGTCGAAATCGCTAAACTGTCTTTCCCAACTTGATTCAAAAAAGCATTTTCCCGGCTAATCCAAAGCAGTCCTGCAAGATTGACCCAACCGTCCTCCGCCAGAAGCTCCTCGTTCCTCCCCTGTTTCCATTGATCAAACTCAGAATTCTGCCCGAGAACGACGGAACCCTGGACTAAGCATACAAGCAGTAAGATGAGTTTCTGTTTCATAGCCGTTATTTCCCTGCAATCTACCGAACACTAAAAAGTTTCGACACAAAGCTTCGATCTAATTTTGAGTTCAGTTTCGATTTTTTTTTTGAAATAATTTTCAAAACTGCTTGTGTTTTCCAAAGTAAATATACCTTTGCCTACATATCCTATCTTTTTGATAGGAATAATGGTTTTACTATAATTTATTCAAACCTATCCTTCTTATGAAAAAGACTTTACTCCTACTTTTCGCAGGTCTGCTTTCTTCGAGCCTGGCGATGGCGCAGATTGAGATCAAGGGGAAAGTAGAGGATCCCTCGGGCCAGCCTTTAATTGGCGCTACGGTTGTAGTCAAAGGTTCCAATACCTACGCGCTGACCAATGAAGCTGGAGAGTTCTCCCTTATCTCGCAGCAGGCGCTTCCCAATCGCCTTCAGGTTAATTTCGTTGGCTTCAAAGAATATTTTGTTGATGTTACTTCATCTTCTTCTGACCTACTCACCATTCGATTGGAAGAGGATTTGGAATTGGCAGAGGTCCTCATCACCGCACGTCGAAGAACCGAAGAAGTGCAAAAAGTCCCCATTGCTATCTCGGTGGTTGGCGGGCCAAAGATTGAAGAATCAGGTTCTTTCAACGTCAATCGGGTGAAAGAACTCGTACCATCGGTGCAGCTCTACTCTTCAAACCCCAGGAATACCACGCTGAACATCAGAGGACTTGGGTCAACTTTTGGTCTGACCAATGACGGAATTGATCCTGGCGTGGGATTCTACGTCGACGGAGTCTACTTTGCAAGACCTGCCGCTACTACCCTGGACTTCATCGACATTGAGCAGATTGAGGTATTAAGAGGTCCGCAGGGCACGCTTTTCGGCAAAAACACCACAGCCGGCGCGTTTAACATTTCTACCCGCCTACCTAGCTACACGCCGGAAGGCACCGTAGAGCTGAGCTACGGAAACTACGGCTTTGTCCAGGCGAAAGCATCTGTCTCGGGACCTTTGTCTAAAAAACTGGCCGCAAGAGCTTCCTTTTCAGGTACGCAGCGAAACGGCACAATTGAGAATACGGTGACGGGCAAGTACATCAACGACCTAAACAATCTGGGATTCAGAGGGCAACTTTTATACAATCCTACCAGTAGGATCGAAATCCTTCTTGCCGGAGATGCAAGCTCGCAGCGTCCCGACGGCTATGCCCAAGTGGTGGCCGGTGTGGTAGAAACCCAACGCGCTCCCTATCGACAGTTTGAGCAAATCATCGCTGATCTTGATTACGACCTTCCTTCCAGAGATGCTTTTGACCGAAAGATCGATCACGACACCCCATGGAGATCGAAAAACGATCTGGGCGGTATTTCTCTCAATGCAGATATCCAACTGGGTGCCGGAACTCTGACCGCTACTACCGCCTGGAGATATTGGAACTGGGGACCTTCCAATGACCGGGATTTCACGGGTTTGCCTGTACTTTCGCTGTCTCAGGCACCGTCCAGGCACGAGCAGTTTTCTCAGGAGATCCGATATGCAGGTGACTTTTCCAAGAAGTTGAGTGGCGTATTCGGAGTATTCTATCTCAGTCAAAACCTTGTTACCTCGCCCTATCACACCGAGGAATCAGGCGCTGCTCAATGGAGATTTTCCCAAAACACAAACAGCCCGCTTTGGGCCACTCCAGGGCTGCTCGAGGGCTACGGCATCAGAACCACTTCTTCTTTGGAATCAGTCGGAGCGGCGGTGTTCGGTCAGCTGGACTGGGCTATCACTGAAAAACTCCATTTTCTTCCCGGCATCCGATTTAACTACGACAGAAAAGATGTGGACTACAACCGAGAAACCTACGGGGGACTCGAAACGGACGATCCGGCATTGATCGCTATTAAGCGCTCAGTTTATTCGCCCCAGAGCTTCATTGCAAATGTAGAAAACCAGAACTGGTCCGGACAAGCCACCCTCGCCTACCAATTTGATGACAAAGTCAACGCCTTTGGTACCTTCTCTACCAGCTACAAACCTGTAGGAGTTAACTTGGGAGGCCTTCCCGCAGTTGCCGGTCAGCCGCTTTTGGAACTGGCCGAAGTCAAGCCGGAGTACGTCAAACATTACGAGCTGGGCGTCAAAACCACGCCAACCAAAGGTTCCGCTTTGAATCTGGTATTTCATCATACTAACATCGAGGACTACCAAACGCTGGTGCAAACGGCTGAGGTTGGCGTAAACCGCGGTTTCTTGGCCAATGCGGACGAAGTCCGGGTGATCGGATTGGAGCTGGATGGCAACATCCGCCTCAGCCCTTCCTTTACCGTGAATGGAGCCTTGGCGTACACCGATGCCATCTATGTTTCTTTCCCCAACGCGCCCGTGCCCTTGGAGGAAACAGGTGGAGAGTCTGCTTTCAAAGACATCTCTGGCGGAAGACTTCCGGGCGTTTCCAAATGGGCAGGTTCATTTGGCGGAGAGTATACCAAAGCGGGCAAGTTTTTCGGAAAGCAGGGAAGTTTCTTCATCGCCTCCGACGTGTTTTTCAGGTCGGAATTTTCCTCGAGCCCCTCTCCTTCACAGTTTCTAAATGTAGACGGCTACGCACTGGTCAACGCCCGGGCCGGATATCGGGTGAGCAAAGGATTTTCAGCTTTCGTATGGTCCAGAAACCTGCTGAATCAAAATTATTACGAGCAACTTTTGCCGGCCGCCGGAAATGCTGGGCACTATGCAGCTGTGCTCGGCGACCCTGCTACCTACGGCGTGACGCTGAGATACGGGTTTTAAATTTAAATTTGTGTTTGTTGTTAATGGGAAAGGCCGGACTGATAAATCCGGCTTTTTTATTACAGAAAATCAGACAATTGACTCCAAGGAAACCGTTTAAATACTATCAAATCCATGGATGAAAATCATGTGGAACTAAGACTAAAATGATGATCACCTCATTCAAATTTTCTTATCTTAAGGCATCATATAACCCCTAAACCATGGATTTATCCTCAGTTTTTTCTTTAGATGGAAAAGTTGCTCTAATCACCGGGGCGAGTAAAGGAATCGGTTTTTGCATTGCGGAGATTTTTGCTGCGGCGGGAGCCAAAGTGGTCATCAGTAGCCGCAGACAGCAAGCGCTGGATGAAAAGGCAGATTTTCTCAAATCCCAGGGCTACGAAGCCACCGGCATCGAATGCAATGTTGGAAATATCGCAGATCTTCAAAGTTTGGTAGATCAGACCGTTGCAAAATATGGCACCATCGATATTCTGGTCAACAATGCAGCCGTGAATCCGGTGTTCGGTGCGATCCATGAGACGAGCCTGGAGGCATTTGACAAGATCATGGCGGTAAATGTCAAAGCCCCGTTTGAGCTTTGCCGCCTTTGTTTCCCCTATCTCAGGCGATCTTCCGGGGCATCGGTGATCAATATCAGTTCAGTCGGAGGAATTTCTCCAGAGCCCGGTTTGGGAATCTATTCAGTCTCAAAAGCCGCGTTGGTCTCGCTCACAAAAGTTTTTGCTATGGAATGGGGCGATTCTAAGATCCGCGTCAATGCCATTTGCCCAGGTCTGATCGAAACTAAATTCTCTGAAGTACTTTGGTCCAATGAAAAAATTCTCGCTAAGATGTTGCAGCAGCTTGCCATCAAACGGACAGGAACTACGACGGAAATTGGCTTGATGGCACTTTTTCTCGCCGCATCCGCTTCCTCCTACACCACAGGAAGTGTCTTCAACGCTGATGGCGGGTTTACGATTTAAGCGTCGAGCATGCATTCTGCCCAAAATATCCCGAAGGATGATTTTTCCGCACTTCTTTCTAGATACCGTGAATTCGTCAAAAGCAAACTTTTCCCGATTGACCTTTCTTTAGTCAACGGCCCCTTCAGAAGCTTTCTTCCTCAGCTGGAATCACTCCGAAGCGACGCAAAATCCCAGGGTCTTTTCGCTCCTCATCTATCTACAGAAGATGGCGGAGTCGGTTTGAATCTAGTTCAGTTTGCACAGGTTTCAGAGATTTTGGGTCAAAGTCCCGTCGGGCACTACGTCTTCAACTGTCAGGCTCCAGACATCGGAAATATGGAGCTGCTACATCTCTTTGGCTCGGAAACACAGCAGAAAACCTGGCTCAAACCGCTTCAGGAGGGAAAAATCAGAAGCTGCTTTGCCATGACTGAGCCAGCACATGCCGGAAGCAATCCGATAATCATGGGTACTTCGGCGGTCCGGGAAGGTGATTGCTATCGAATTAACGGCCACAAATGGTTCACCACCGCGGCGGATGGTGCGGCATTTACCATCGTCATGGCCGTCACGAATCCCGATGCCGACTCTGCCTATCAGCGAGCGAGTATGCTGATCGTTCCTTTGGACATTCCGGGGTTTAAGCTGATCCGGAATATCCCGATCATGGGCGATGCCGGTGAAGACTACCTGTCGCATGCCGAGATCCGATTTGAAGATTGCCTCGTTCCCGCAGAAAATATGATCGGCGAGGAAGGCCAGGGATTTGCTCTGGCGCAGGAACGGCTCGGTCCCGGCCGCATCCACCATTGCATGCGCTGGATCGGGATCTGTGAGCGGGCTTTTGACATGATGTGCCAAAGAGCAGTGAGTCGACAGCTTGACTTTGGCAAACCTCTGGCCGAAAAACAAACCATTCAAAACTGGATTGCAGAGAGCCGCGCAGAGATCAAAGCGAGTCGTTTGATGGTCATGGACACTGCGGAAAAGATGCAGCAACATGGTGCAAAGGCTGTCCGGGAGGATATTTCGACGATCAAATTCTTTGTGGCGGATGTGCTGATGAAGGTCATCGACCGGGCCATTCAGGTGCACGGCGCACTCGGAATCACAGATGACACCTTGCTTTCATTCTGGTACCGACATGAGCGTGGCGCCAGGATCTACGACGGCCCGGACGAGGTCCACAAATCAGCATTGGCACGAAGCATTCTAAAAAACTACCGCCGCAATGAGTGATGAGATAGATTTTTCAAAACTAAAAGTACATCTGGAGAACAAGCTGCAGTGGGACCGAAACGCTATTGAAATCACGCTCATATCGGGCGGCTTTTCTAACTTGACCTTTCTGCTTGAAACGCCACAAGGTAAGTTTGCGCTAAGAAGACCGCCTTTTGGTGAGATTGCTGCTAAAGCCCACGATGTGGTCCGTGAATGTCAGGTCTTGCAGCGACTGTTCGAGGCCGGCTACGGTAAGTCTCCTAAGCCGATTTTCCTATACGAGGACCCACATCTAATTGGAGTGCCGTTTTTTATCATGGAATTTGTGGAAGGCGTCGTCCTGCGACGCAAGATGCCCGCGGGCATGGAGCTTTCGTCGGATGATTTTCAGCAACTTTCCAGAAACTCCCTTGACAGCCTGATCGAGCTTCATCTGTTAGAACTCCATTTATCCGGTCTAATCCGTCTTGGCAGCCCAAGCGGATACGTTCAACGCCAGGTTAGCGGGTGGACAGACCGCTATCACCGAGCCAAAACCAAGCGTCTCCCTGAGATGGAAAAGGTGGCCGACTGGCTAAAGATCAACATTCCCCGAAAGGAAAATGTAGGCTTCATCCACAACGATTACAAATACGACAATCTGGTGCTGAATCCGGAAAACATCTCTGAGATCTCAGCGGTCTTGGACTGGGAGATGGCAACGGTCGGCGACCCACTGATGGATCTCGGGACTTCACTTGCCTATTGGGCACAGGACGACGATCCGGAGATCCTCAAGATGTTCAACCTGACTCATCTTCCCGGGAATCTTACCCGAGCCGAACTCATCAGATACTACGACGTGCTTACTCCTTTTGACCTCAGCAACATCCTGTTTTATTACGTGTTCGGGCTGTTCAAAGTCGCGGTAATCGCCCAGCAGATCTATAAGCGCTATTCATTGGGCTTTGCTAGTGATCCCCGCTTCGCTGCATTGATTCATGTGGTGGAAGCGGCCGGAAAAAAAGCTGAAAAAGCAATCCTCACCGAAAAAATCTAAGGAAAATGGAAATCAAAAAGATCTGTATCCTCGGAGCGGGCAACCTCGGAAGCCGCGTTGCTTTGCAGGCAGCGGTATCGGGTTTGGATGTATCCGTGTATGATATCGAGCAAAAAGCCCTGGATTTTTCACAGGCCATGATGGTCAAATTACTCAGGCCGCTTTCTCGATCCGGTCAGGTGTCCAGTGAACAGGAGCCCGAAATTTTGGCAAGGATTCAATTCACTTTGGACCCAAATGAAGCGGCGAGAGACGCTGACCTCATCAACGAAAGCGTGACGGAGGACCTGGAAATAAAGAAAAAGGTTTGGCGACAGTTTGGCGGGATTGCTCCTGCAAAGACGATTTTCACGACGAATACTTCCTACATGCTTGCCTCTATGTTTGCTGAAGACAGCGGTCGGCCGGACAAGTTCTGCGCGTTTCACTTTCATGATGTGTTCTACTCCCGTGTCGTGGACATCATGCCGCACCCCGGAACCGACCCCGCTATTATTTCCCTCTTGGAAGAACTGGGGAGAAAGCTCAATCAGGTGCCCGTCATCCTCAAAAAGGAAAACCCGGGTTATCTATTCAACACGCTGCTTCTGGCTTTGCTCGGCGCGGCCGCCAAACTACTCAACAAAGAAGTCGCTTCCATTCAAGACATTGACCGTGCTTGGATGGTTAATTTTCACATGCCTATGGGGCCTTTCGGGATCATGGACTCCGTTGGACTGGACACGGCTTGGCACATCATCAGCGCCTTGCCGGACCGGCATTCACAGGCTTTCGCCGTACTTTTGAAGGGGTATTTGGACGAGGGGAAATTTGGTGAAAAGTCAGGAGAAGGTTTTTATTCCTACCCTTATCCTGAATTCAAGAATCCGGATTTCATCTGTTAATAATTTGTTTTTTAGGCCAGATAGCCTGTCCCGAACTTGATTCGGGAGAATGCCCTAGCTAATCATAGCCTGTATAATAATTTTCTCAGGGGCATTTTCTCAAATAAACCTGAATTTTAGGTATTTAATCTTCTCGCCCTTGTCGGAAAACAGCTTTTCGTACTTGGTTTTAATGCCATGGTGATCATCCTTCATCTCGCTCTGATAGAAGTCGTGGGTGAAAGCCAACACTTCAATATCCTCACGGGAATTAACCAATTCCAAGGAATAATCGAACAGCCCGGTGTTGTCTGTCTTGAAGTGTACAATTCCGCCCGTCTTGAGCATCGGCTTATACATCTCGAGAAACTTCGGTGAAGTCAGACGGCGCTTTTCGTCTCCATCTCTGGGAAAAGGATCAGGAAAAGTAATCCACAGCTCCGATATCTCGCCTTCTCCAAAAAATTCGGAAAGTTGTTGAATCTGGGTTCGCAAAAAGGCCACGTTGGTGATTCCTTCGGCGGTAGCGGTAGAGCTTCCTTTCCAGATACGGCTGCCTTTGATATCTACTCCGATGAAGTTTTGATCCCGGTATTCACGACCTAAGCCGACGGTAAATTCTCCTCTGCCACAGGCCAATTCTACTACAATCGGGTTTTGATTTTGGAATTGGTCTGAGTTCCATTTCCCTTTGATAGTTTCAAAAATTGGCTTTCCAGCCTGAATTACATTTGGATTCACTTCGTTTTCGGCGAAGCGAACCATCTTCTTTCTGCTCATTTAAAGGTCGTCGATTTCTGCGACCACAAAAGTACTGCCTCCGACAAATATCAAGTCATCCGATCCGGCATTTTTTCGGGCAAAGTTCAAGGCGGCATTCACGTCCGGAATTATTTCGCCTCTGAGTCCAACGGCGGCCGCTTTTTCGGCAAGCTGATCGGCTGGCAGAGCTCTTGGCAAGTCCGCTTGGCAAAAGACGTACTCCGCTTCTTTAGGCAACAGTACAAGTATTTTAGAGATATCCTTGTCCTGCACCATTCCTATCACGACCCAGAGCTTCTCATACGAATAGGTTTCCAACTGAGCGACAATCTCCCGGATTCCGGGTTCATTGTGGCCGGTATCGGCAATGGTCAGCGGCTTCTCGCTCAAGATCTGCCAGCGCCCCTTCAGTCCGGTAAGTGGAGCGACATCCGCCAAACCCTTTTTCACCGCATCTTCTGAGATCTCCCAGCCAAGCTTTCTCAGCTGATCCACAGAGTCCAAGATTCCAGGTAGGTTGTATCGCTGATAGTCTCCGAGCAATCCAAACTCCAGCTCTGTCTTTCTCCCTTCCTTTTCCACGGAAAAAACAGCGTGTTTAGCAACTGTTTGCACTTTATCGACGCGGATTAGTTGGTCAGCAAAATGGATCGGAGCGTTCATCTCTTGCGCTTTTTGCAGAAAAACTGCAGTGGTTTCTTCCTGAGTCTGACTGACAATCACCGGAATACCCTGCTTGATAATCCCGGCTTTCTCTCCGGCTATCTCGGGCAGCGTATTTCCGAGAAACTGTACATGATCCCAGCCGATGTTGGTGATCACACTCAATTCCGGTATGATGACGTTGGTGCTGTCAAACTTTCCGCCCATCCCCACCTCGATGACTGCGATGTCGACTTGCTCTTGGACAAAATACCAAAAGGCCATTCCCACGGTCATCTCGAAGAAACTCGGCTGGAGTTCATCGAGTATCGCTTTGTTTTCGTCGACAAACTGAACGACAGAATCTTCGCCGATTTCCCGGCCGTCAATGCGGATTCGTTCGGTGAAAGACTTGAGGTGCGGGGAAGTGTAGAGTCCGGTTTTATATCCGGCAGATTGCAGTACAGCGGCGATGGAGTGCGAGGTGCTGCCTTTTCCGTTGGTTCCGGCGACGTGGACGGACTTAAATTTTCGCTCTGGATTGCCTAAATGAGAACAAAGCGCAAGGGTGTTGTTCAGGTCTTTTTTGAATGCTGACGCGCCTACCCGTTGAAACATGGGAAGCGCGTGAAAAAGGTAATCCAGCGTCTCTTGGTAATTCATTTTTAATCAACCTTGATCACAAAGGTGATTTTTCCGGTTGAGAAATCAGCGGCTGCACCACCGGATTTTTTGAAGTTGATCTGATTAACGACTTGACGGTAATAGGCCAAGACGTCGTTGGAAACATTATATTCCAACGGAACAGCCTGTACGACCCGCCCGGAATCGTCAATTGTGATCTTGAAAACGATCTTCCCATTTCGGGTAGACACACGGTCATTGATCGTCGGTCTGGACGCAAAATCCCAACCCGCAAGGTCCAGGCTATATCCGGCTCCTGAAGCGGTGCCTTTCCCGCTGCCCTCACCCATAATGGCGCGGCCATCGACGGTGCCTGTTGGCTTTCCTTCGTCACCCTTGGCATTGCTACTGCCCTGCGCTCCACCGGAAGCCGGTGTGGTGCTTTTGCCGGAAGTCCCTCCTGCTCCCATCACTGCTCGCGGGTCAATCTTCGGCTTTTCAGGAGCTTTTTGAGTAGTCTGTTCTGCTTCGGATTTTGCGGGAGTAGTGACGGTCTTAGTCGGCTCAGCTTTGGTTGGCTCAGGCTTTTTGGTTTCAACAGCAGCTTTTTCTTCGCCTCTAATGGGTGAAGGATTGGTTGTGACTGCTTTATTGGTAGCTGGTTTGGAAGACGTCTTGGGTTTGGCGGTTTCGGTCTTTGGACTTGGAGCCGGAGCGGCAGGTTGGGTTACAGCCTCGGCCACTTCACCCGGAGCGGCTTGCTCTACGCTTTCCGAAGGAGTTTCGGATGGTGCATTGGGGCTGTTTCTGTTTCCCGAACCAGTATCGGTAAAGCCCAAGTTCAACTCCAAACCATAGGTCGGTAGGGGTGGAATCTGCTCTTGCCAAACAACAATGAAGTAAAACGCCAAGAGCATCAGGACGTTGATCGCTATCGTGATGATGGCGGATTTACGTTTACTGTCCTTTTCTACTTGATCAGCGTTCCAAGTCTGCATGGCTTAGTAGGGTTGTGTGGCGATGGAAACGTTGGCTTCCAATCCGGCAGCGATGCCACCGATCTCCACTAAATATTCAACGGGAACTTCCTTGTCAATGTGCAAAACTACCTGACCTTTTTTTCCTTCCAACAGCGTAGTCAGCTCAGCTTTGATCTGATCGCGACCCACGATCTTGTCATTGACCGAGTAGCGGAGGTCTTTGGTCACAGATACCGTCACCTCCTGCATCACGATGTCCGATGTCTCACTGGAAGGCAAATTCACAGGAAGGCCAGACGGTGTGATGAACGAGGAAGTAAGCATAAAGAAAATCAGCAACAGGAAGATAATGTCCGTCATGGACGACATACTGAATGCTGCTTCAACCTTATTTTTTGCCTGAAGTCCCATGGTTATTTATCCTGAAGGAGGTCGATAAATTCTACCGAGGTGTATTCCATGTTGTGAACCAGCTTAGAAACCTGGGTCACCAAATAATTATAACCGAGGTAAGCGATGATACCGACCACTAGTCCCGCAGCGGTGGTAATCATTGCCTCGTAGATACCAGAGGAAAGCAACTTTGGAGAAACCATTCCCTCTTCTTGCGCGATGGAGATAAATGCCTGGATCATCCCAGTCACCGTACCCAAGAACCCAATCATAGGAGCTGCTCCCGAGACAGTGGCCATCAATCCCAGATTCTTCTCCAGTTTATAGATCTCGATCTTGCCGACGTTTTCGATAGACACCTCGATGTTTTTCAACGGCGATCCGATTCGGTCGATCCCCTTGGCGATCATGTTGGCTACAGGTGTATTTTCCCCGGCGCAGAGCATCTTGGCTTTCTCAATCTGCCCGCTCTGAACCAGGACTTTCACCTGATCCATCAGATGTGCGGGAGTCTTGGAGGCTTTGTTGAGGGTGATTACTTTCTGGATAAAGATGAAAATCGCCAGCACAAACAGTGCATAGAGCGGGATCATCATGTATCCTCCTTTGATGAGGATTTCCAGCAGGCCGATACTTTCGGGAGTAGCGCCTGTTGCCAGGCTGTCCATGGATGTTAGACTGTCAGTCGAGAGGGTTTGTAGCAACATATTAATATTTCAAAATCCACAATTCTTCCTTGTATTGGGATTTGATTTCCTCGAGTTTCTCGGAGGCCAGCTTGAAGCTTCCAAATTTGGAGAGCGCAAGACGGTAATTTCTACCGCCATCATGGGGAGCAATCAGATAAAGTTCGGCTGATTTGCCGTAATACTGAGTTGCTTCCTCCAGCGCCAACTTCTCGTTTGGCAAGCTTCCTACAATGATAAAATACTGCGGACGCTCGGTCTTGGACTCTATTCGGATCAAATTCCCAGATGCAGTATTGGCAATAGTTGTACCAGTTTCGGCAGGTTTGGAAATATTAGGATTTGAAATATTGGAAGGGGTTATAGAATCCTGATTTACAACAGGTTGATTTTGGTCAGTTGCTGTAGTTTCGGTAGGAAAATCGGCCGTCACCGCCGGAATCTCGGTTGCAGGTTCATCGACAATCTCGAAAACAGGTTTTGACGCCTGAGTGTTTTGGTTAGCCATAATTTGCCACACGATCACGGCGACGATTCCCAAGCCAATCAAGACCACCGCCCAAACCCACGAGGAAGATTTTTCCTCTTCTCCCTGTTTGCTTGCAGCCGGTGCTTTCGTCGGTTGGCCAGCAATTGATGCGCTCTCCTCAACAGGTTGCGCTGGCTGGATTTCCAATTCGGAAACGACCGGAAGAACAGGTATTATCGCTTCTGCAGTCGGAACAGGCGGCATCGACTCATCGGCTGAACTCACTTCTTCAGTCAATGCTTTGGGCCTAAGTGGAGTAATCTCCACAAAGGGAAGCCCATAATCCTTAGGATCTGACCACTGTTTGTTATCTGAGTCTTTTGCCGGCATGTTCAATTGAGAAAGCTACGAAACTAACCGAAATGCAGCGAAAGGCCAACCCGGGAGTTAAACATTATCAGAATTTGAAGCTCGCCCCGCCGATCAACTGAATTCCCCGCACAGGATAATTCAGCCAGCGGGTGTTTTTTCCATTGAGGATATTGTTGCCTTCGGCAAAAATCGAGATCTGGTCGGTGATCTTGAAATCAGCCTTTAGCTGGAGATCTGCAATGGTTTTCAGATTGACCACCTCGTAGCTTTCAGGAACCATGATTCCTCCTATTCCTCCCAAATCTGGCATAATTGGCGTCCCTCGTCCTTTTATACCACCCATGAAGTTCAGATTTGCCTGGAGCAAAAGTCGATCTACCGGGGTCACTTGGTTGTTGATCCGCACTTCCCAAACCGGTCTATGCCAGGCCTCCTGCTGGGTATTCAGCTCATACTGATACAAGTCCAGGCGGCTTCCCAAGGAATAGACCTCGCTGATCTTGAAGCCCAATTCCGCGTTCACATTGACCACTGTGGATTTGTCATCATAGACGAGCTCAAACCGAGAGCTATCTGCCAAAGAGTTTGCAAAGAAGTGAAGTTGGTTGTACCGACCCACATTGATGCCAGCCCGATAATGGAAAGCTTCCTGAAACTGACCCTCGATCCCACCTTCGATCTTGTAATTATTGACAGTGTTCAACAACTGCTCGCTCGGGCCAAGGAAAGGATTTTCATTTACAAAACTGAAATACGTGTTACGCTGGACGTCGCCGGAGAACTCCGCAAAGAACCCAAACTCATCAGCAAACTGGTAGCTGGCCTGTAAAAGTGGGAAAATATGAGAATCGTTGTCCTTTTCTGCTATGGAATCATTTTCAGACACCACATTCAAACCCGCCGTGAACCGGAACGCTTCGTAATTGTAAGAAATCCGCGGACGTACCGAAAAGTAATTTCGCTTTTCCAGATAGTCGACATCGTTGGGATTGGTATGGAAATAAGCCAAGTCAACTCCTCCTGACCAATCAGATTCGGTCCTGACCTTCCCTCCCGCTTGGATTCCCACTTCGTTTTCTTTGGCAGCATAGCTGTCTTTGAAATTTCTAAAACTCAGCTGTCCCTCGTAGGAAAACAGTCCAGTCTTTTCAATATCCCGGATTCCAACTTTCGCCTGCACATTGTTGAGCACGTTGTCAGACGTCTCAAACGGAACATCCGGATTTTCAAAAAGCATTGGATCTACTCCGTAAAAGGAATACTTATCCTGACCCCAGCTCAATCCTCCGAATACTTCTACCAGATCGGTGAAATAGCTTCCGTCAGCTCCGAACACCGTGTGCGACTCTGCACTTTCCTCCCCCGCGACTGGCCCCTTGCCAAAACTCTGATGCTTGAATTTCAGCGCGTAGTTCAGCGGATCAGCGTTTGTGGACATGTATCTTCCCTCCAGCAGCGGCGAAGCGAAGTTGCCGTAACCGGCTCGGATGTATCCGGGATAGAGAGTCACCTTGTCCTGTCGGTAGCTCTTCTCCAAAGCCGTGGGCTGAAGTTTTAGTGCCGGCAAATTCAAAAAGAAAGGCGTCACTGAATAGTTGAAATCCGCCAAACCTTTAGGCTGTGGCAAAGCGGGCATGCGCTCAAAGGATCTTGGCTGAGTCGGGACGGTCAGCACCCGGTCTTTGCGGATCACAAATTCCTGATCGGTCACTTCGCCTCTCTTCTGCTGCTGCTGATCCTGAGCTGATACAGAGGTGATGCCACAAGCAAATGCTCCCGCAATAAATGAGTATAGGGTTAATCTTTTCATGGCTTAATTCAGGGTTTTGAGTTTTGCCTCTGCTTCGGCTTTGATATCTGCATCGGTAGCACGCTCGACGACAGATTCGAGCGTGGCTTTGGCCTGGAAGTCCTCGCCTGTTTTCAGGTAATTGTCCGCCAAGAGAATGAACATCTTACCATACCAGTAGCCAAAGTCTGCAAATGGCCCCGAGAAGTCGAAGATGGCGTCGTTTGACTTTGGTATGTCACCTTTTTCCTGAAGTGAAAATGCCAAAAGGTATAGGCCTTCCGCACCCTGAATCGTCTTGTGGTCATTGACCAGAGTCTGCAAAGTCAGCTCAGCCTGGGCCTTCTGGTTCAGTTCCCGCTGGGCTTTGGCCTTAGTCAGCATAGCTGTCGGCGTCGACTCAGGGATGACACCGTCCAGCGTCATCAATTTGTCGGCAAAGGTGATAGCCGGCTGAAAATTGCGGACAGCGAAGTTGGCAATCATCAGCCCTTGGATCGCTTCGGCTTCTTCTGCCTTGCTGCGTGAATTTTGCGCAGCGGTCTCCAGATATGGAATTGCCGCAGCGTAGTTTCCTCTCTCCAACTCGATCGCACCGATCTTCTGCATCGCTCTCACGCGCTGCGGAGAGGACGGCTCTTTTTCCAATTGTTTGAAAAAGCCCAAGCCCCGCTCTTGGTCTCCAGCCTGGAGAAATGCATCTCCGGCAAAATAAAGCGCTTCGGCACGCTGTGCAGATTGCGGATAGCTTTTGAGGTAGTTCTCCATCGCTCTCGCTGCCTGCTGGTAGTTTTTGTCAAAATAGAGGCTTTTTGCCGCCTCATATTCCAGAGACTGGACATTGCCCGAACCTGGATTGGCAGATTTGTATTTCGCTATTTGATCTCCAAACTCGCCCGATCTCCCCTGAAGTGCCAAGGTTTCCTGAAGTCCTTTTAGCGCGGTTTCGGCATTTTCAGCATTTGGATGCTCATTCAGGATGTCCTTGTAATCCGCGATCGTTTGGTCGTAATTCTGCAGTGAAAAATTCGCTACAGCCCTTCCTTCCAGAGCGAAAGGAATAAAAGGCGAACTCTGTCTGCTGGTAATCAGATCGGTAAAAGCGCTGGAAGCTTCATTGTAACGGGATTCCTCCAGGTAAATCTGCCCCTTTTGGAACATGGCATCTTCGCGGTAAAGACTGGAAGGAAAACCGGAAATCAAGCGATCCAAGTTGGCGAGCGCCTCATTGTTGTTGGACTGGAAGTTTTGCACGACCGCGAGACGATAATAGGCGTAATCAATTTGGGAATTGGATTCAGAGATCGCCCGCTGGAAAGTCCCGGCTGCATCTCCAAATTTCTTCTGCACGTACTGGCAGTCTCCCAGGCGAAGCAACGCGTCGTCATAATTCTGCTTGTCTTCGCTGCCTCTTAGTTTCTCGGTGTACAGCCTGAATTGCTCTTCGGCTTTGGTGTAGTTCTGAGAATTGAAGTAAGCATAGCCCAGACCGTAGTGGGTTTTGATTACATACGGATTGGTCGTCGCTGGATTCATGGCCCGGAGGGCCTCGTAAGCTCGGATTGCTTGCGGTAGATTGCCATCTGCAGCCAAAATCTCCGCCTCCCAGAAGTGCGTCTCCAACAGCAAATCCCGGTCCGCCGGAAAGCTCTGAGACTTGTCAATCAACGACAAAGCTTGCTTGTACTTTTGATCTCGGTAATAAACCATCGCCTGATAGAAGGCGACTTTTTGGTAGGCCGCCTGTATCCGTGGAGACTTGGTTTTGATCTTGTCCATCTGCTCGATTGCCCGAAGGTAGTCGCTTGAATTGATCAGAGCTTCGGATAGCAAAGTCTCCGCTTCGGCCCTGTTTTTTCCCGAAGGGTACGTATTCAGATATTCGTCTAACGCAGTGATAGCAACCGAAAAAGTGCCCTTTTGAAGGCTGGTCTTCGCGTAGTTAAATAGCGATTCTTCTTGGATTTGCTTGTTAAAGCTGGATTTGGACGCCGCCTGGAAGCTGGTCGTCGCAAACTGGTAATTTTCCAGTTTCAGGTAAGAATGTCCGAGGTAGTAGCTCGAAGATTGGCCGATTTCATCCGTCGCTGAGGCGGACACTTTCAGGTAATCGGTAGCCCGCTGGTAGTTTCCTATTTCAAAGAAAGAAATCCCGGCCTTGTACACTTCCTCCCGGGAAAGGGTGCCTTTCTTGGCATTGATAAACGCGTCATAGTTCTTAGCCGCATTGGCAAAGTCCTTCTTGGCGTAATAAGCCTCAGCGAGATAGAGGTTGATGGTTTCCTTTCGATCCAGATTTTGACCGGAAGCCAAAAGCGGCTCCGCGTAGCTGATCACCTGATCGTAATTTCCCTCCTGATAGTAGAGCGCGGTGAGCAAATAAGGAACTTTGGTGGCATAAAAGTTCGATTTGCCAGCTGCCTGAAGGTCACTGATCGCTTTGGTGTTGTTTCCACCTTCCATTGCAATAAAACCGCTGTAGTAGTAGGCATCGGCACTAATCGGCTGATTGAGAGATTTGGCCTCGTCAAAAAACGGTGCGGCAGCCGCATTGTTTTTCAACTGAAAGTGCGAGTAGCCCTGCTTAAACAGCACATCGGCTCTATTGGCTTCGCTGAGACTGCTTGTCTTGACCAGCGCATACCCATCGAGGGCCTCTTTGTAGTTTTTCTTGTTGAAAAAATGATCCCCCATATACAACCCCGCGGTTGCCACGGATGGATGGCTTCCATGGTCATAGATGTAGGATTTCATCAGTCCGGGCCCATCGGGACTCTCGATCTGGAGAGCCGACATTGCGCGATGGAGTTCCGCAGATTTTTGCTGCTCGCCGTTTAGATTTTGGCTGAGCAGTCGGCTGTTGTCGTAGAGAACAGCAGAAAAGAGCTGTTTGTCAAAAAGCTCCAATTGATAATCCAGAGCTTGCTGGGGACTGGTCTGATAGAGAGTGGATTGAGAAAAAGCGTCCACACTTATCCCGAGGCCTGTAAGTAGCACCAGGTAGTATTTCATCTGTTATAATAATTGGTTTAAAATGGCCACATGGAATCTCGCATCACGCGTATTCATCACATCCTGTCTAATACAAAATGCTCAATTCCTAGTTCGGCTTTTGGGTACTCAGTGCAAAATCTTATACACCAGTTCGCGGAGGATTTCACCCTGTTCCATGCTTCCGGAGTCAACTCCTTTGAAACGAAGATCCGCCTCTTTGATGTGTGCGAACACATCAATTACCTTGCCCAATTTGAAGTTTCTGGCTGCAGCTGAATATTCTTTGAGTGCATAGGGATTCACTCCAATCGCTCCGGCCAGCTGGTTGTCAGGCATGGCTCCGGCCCGGTGGATCAGCGCTATCTTGCTGAAATAATTGTACAGTAGAGAAAAAATGGGGATAATCGGATGAGCTTTTGGGTTTTGGATAAAATAGTGGATGATCTGATTCGCCTTTTTCACATCCCTGAAACCTATAGCCTTGGTGAGCTCAAAATTGTTGTACTCTTTGTTGATGCCGATAAACTTGGAGATATGCTCGGCAGTGAACTTCGTCGGTTCGGCAAAGTTGATTAGCATCTTTCCTACCTCATTGGTGATCACTTCGAGGTTGTTTCCAATAGAGTCGGCGAGAAGCTGTGAAGCTTTTGGCTCAATCTGGTGTCCCAGGTCCTTGAAATATCCATCCACCCACTCGGTGAGCTTCCAGTCCTTGACCTTCTCCGAATTGACGAAAACCGTCTTTTTGTCCAGCTCCTTTTTCAGCGCACTTCGGCCGTCGAGCTTCTTATGCTTATGCGCAAAAACAAGTATCGTACTGGGCAGCGGGTTGTTGATATAGCTGAGCAAAAGTTTCTGAGCGTCCTCTTTTCCCAAATCAGGAATACTCTGTGCTTCCTTGACGATCACTACCTGCCGATCCGCCATCATGGGGAATTTACGGGCATTACTAAGGATAACATTGACTTGGGAGTCTTTGCCATACATCACCAACTGATTGAAGCCCTTTTCATGCTCAGCGATGGCGTGCTTCTCGACGTAGTCGGTAATCAAGTCGATGAAATAGGGCTCATCCCCTTCCAAAAAGTAAATCGGAGCAAACTTTTTCGCTTTCAGGTCTTTAAGAACAGCTTCGGGAGAATGGGGCATGGATTGAAAAACTAGACGGTTTAAAGATAGCAAGCGGAAGGAAAAGGGAGCGAAATCCTGGGAAATATTCTTCGGCAAACTATTCTGGGCTTAACTTTGTATGAATAGAGGTCAGCGGCAACAGGCGACCGCACAAAGCTCCTGAACGGAATGTTTGATGCCTAATATGGTGGCGAGGAGTTGGTGAATCTGTCGAAAAAAAAGAAAAAACAATGAGTTTCGAAAAAGGCATAGCATTCTACAAGGAAGGGAAATTTGAGGAAGCGTTGGAGGTTTTTGACCAATTGATTTCTGAGCATTCCGGCCAGGCCGAACTCCACCTTTACCGAGGCCGGGTTCTCACCCGCATGGGAAAAGGAGAAGCGGCGCTCGGCGATTTTGATTTCCTCCTGGAGCTCGAGCCCTACAACACAGACTACATCAGTGATCGGGGCGTGGTCCTGCATCTCATGGGCAAAAACGAGGAAGCGCTCAGTGAACTCGACCGAGCGACCAACCTCGATCCCAAAAACCCCTATCGATACAGCAGTAGGGCATTTCTCAAAGACCGCATGGGAGATCTACACGGCGCCATCGAAGATTATGAAAAAGCCATCGAACTAGACCCGGAAGATGCTGTATCCTATAACAACAAAGGATTGGCGGAAGAGAAGCTCGGCTATATCGAACGCTCAAAGCAAAGCTTTGACAAGTCTGATAAGCTGACCGGATATGACCCTCAGAAGTCTGCAAACAGCCTACCACCTATCGACTCAAAGCCCTCGGCCGAATCTGCTCAACCTTCCCCGGCATCGATCCGGGAAGAACCGAAGAAAGTCAGTTCAGGTGATTTTTGGAATACGCTCAAGTCGCTGCTTACAGATCCGAAAACCAGACAGGAATTCGGGAAGTTTTTGAAGGGATTTTTCTCCGGGAAAAAAATCTAAAAACCCTTGATGACCCACAGGGGTTTATTGAGGAAGTATGACATCTTCTTGGAGAGGTTTTTGGAAAAAATCTGATCAAAGAAGGACTTTTTCTTGCTCAGGGTTACCAGCACATCTCCCTTTGCTACCTGAAGGTAATTTTCCAGCCCCAAAGCCAGATCGTCACGGTAAGACTTCAGCACATAGTTGATCTTTTCATAGCGGACAAATGGCTGAATCTCTTCTACCATGGTCATGTGCAGGGACTTATCGATGGCCTTGTGGCTGGACGAGACATGCACGATGTCAATCTCAGAATCAAACAAACTTGCCATCTCCACCACTCGCTGGATCGCGAGCTTGTCCTCCTCGACGTAGTCAGAGGCGTAAACGAATTTACGCGGCGGCTTAAAGAAGACCTTTCTCGGCACAATCAGAATATCCCGGTCACTCTGCTCCACCATCCGACTGGCTCTGCTGCCGATGATCTGACTACGCAATTCATTCATTCCTTCGGTACCGGCCACGATGAGGTTCGCATCCATCTCTCGGGAATAATCCAGGGTAACGGGGACTATCTTACCTTCCCGGTAGGCTATTTCGCATCCAGCCAAGCCATTTACCAACGCTTCATCCAAGACAGCGTTCCGAAGATTTTCCAATTTTTCATCGACGAAGTCAAGCTGATTTTTGCCCTCTTCGTCCATCGGAGACAGCTTCAGGTAATCTTCCCTGTTGAGCACGTGAAAGAGTACCAAGTGAGCATTCAGCTTCTCTCCCAATCGGGTTGCAAATTCGATGGCGTTGAGTGAGCATTCCGAAAAATCGGTGGGGCAAAGTATCTTAAAAGTATTTTCCATCTGTAAAAATCAATAGCCTTTAGGGCGGTTTACGACATTCAAAAGTGGCAGGTTCGCCTTCAGTCTCCTGAAGTTCTCAATTATCTGCGGCGAAGCAGCCTGGGGATTAGTCACACTGGCAATATGCGGCGTGAGTTGGACTCTCTTTTCATCCCAAAACGGATGGGATGCTGGCAAGGGCTCTGTACGGTACACATCCAACAGCGCACCGGAAAGATATCCTTGGTCCAAAGCCGGAATCAGATCCTCCTCTACCAGATGCTTTCCCCTCGCCACATTGATGAGAAAAGTGCCCGGCTTGCATTTCTTGAAAAGCTCCAAGTTAAGGATGTTTTCGGTATCTGGTGTCAAAGGGAGCAAACAGACTAAAACATTGATTTCAGCGAGAAAATCCTTCAACTCATCTTTCGGAAAATACGGATATCGAAAATCCCTTTTTTCACTGAATCCAAAGCCAAAAACCGGAAACCCCATATAGCTCAGCTTGTCCAGCACATCTCCGCCCAAAGCGCCCACTCCCATCACACCTACTTTTACGGGGATTTCAGGCTTACTCATATCCCAGACTTTGCGCTGCTGGTCGGCTTGGTAGCGGGTAATTTGACGGTGAAAATTAAGCACGCCCATCACCACGTAGTTGGTCATGGACCAAGTCAGCTTTTCGTCCACAATGCGGACGATCGGAAGCGCCTCAGGGATCGAGGAATCGCTCAAGATATGATCTACTCCGGCACCCAGCGAGCTGATCAGCTTCAGATTGGGCAAGGTGCTCAGATAGCCCGGTGGATGCTGCCATAGCAAGGCCATCTTGACATCCTCAGGCCTGTCGATATCCGGATAGACCTGAATATCTATCTCCGGTTCGTGAAAGGTCAGGGCATCAATCCAGACTTTGGGATTACGTCCGGGGCTGATTATGGCGAGGCTCATGTTTGTTGTATTTGGGTAGTGGGTAAAATTACCAAGATAGGAAGCCCTTCAAAATCCACCGGTCAAAAAAGAGTGGTGAAATCACGAAAAGGCAAAAAGAAAACGTTGAAATTGCAACTCAATCCTGAACGATCTGTGAGGCTTTGGGATTGTATCCAAAACAAAAATCCTTTTAAAAAATGATCAGAAAAATCTCTTTCGCTCTCGTGACCTTGCTTTTGACAAGCTTGGTCAGTTTTTCCCAGCAACTCCAAATGCCACAGGCGAGCCCTGGTTCCAAGATCTCCCAGCAGTTTGGATTGTCCGTGGTGACCGTGGACTACAGCCGGCCCAGTGTCAAAGGCCGGAAAATCTTTGGGGAACTCGTTCCTTTTGGCCAAATCTGGAGAACCGGCGCAAATTCCGCCACCCAGGTGAACTTTTCAACAGACGTGACCATCAGCGGTCAGAAAGTACCCGCCGGTACCTATGCACTGTATGCGATTCCCGAAAAATCCCAATGGACAATCATCCTCAGCAGAGACACGAAACTCTGGGGAGCAATCGGATATAATCAAGCGGATGATCAGGCGAGATTCACGGTGCCGACCTCTAAGGCAAGCAAAAAGGTAGAAACCTTCGAAATTGGATTCAACAGCATCACTGACAACAGTGTCGTGGCGTTCGTGAAATGGGAGAATACCCAGGCCGAGTTTAAGATCCAAACCGAAGTGGATCCAATCGTGATGGCTGAGATTCAAAAGCTGGTAATCGACGCTAACTCCACTGATCCAGCGCTGCTGTTTCAGGCTGCAAGCTATTATTTCACCACGTCCAAAGACCTAAACCAAGCCTATACGTGGGTGAAGCAATCCACGGACAGTGATCCAAAGTACTGGACGCTGCACCTACGTGCAAAGATCGAAAATGCCTTGGGCATGAAAACAGAAGCGGTAGACACTGCAACCCAATCAAAGGCGTTGGCTGAAGAAGGCGGAAATCCAGATTACGTTGCGCTGAATGAGCGGCTGATCGATTCGATCAAATAAGACAAAGTATAAAGTTGCAAGAAACTAGACTTAGAAAAGACAATTGAATAAGCGAAAACTCTGGCTTCCGACTAAGAGAAGTCTTTAGAAATGAAAAACCTCCGGATTGACTTCCGGAGGTTTTTTTTGTGTTTCTCTCTTACCCCTTCGCCACTTTGCCTCCGACAATCTGCTGCAAAATCAAACCGAAAAGCATCACTGCCAGACACCCGATGGCATTGTACCAAAGGAATCCGATGTCCCAGTGAAAGCCCAGCATGCCTGTCCCATTTCTGAAATGGACTACCAAAATCAGCCCCTGCGACAATAGTGCCGCAATGAAAACAGCTCTTCCTTTCACCCATTTCATAAAAAAACCGACCATAAATACTCCTAAGATCGTCCCATAAAAAAGTGAACCGAGTAGGTTGATCGCTTGAATGAGGTTTTCAAAAAGTGACGCATAAGTAGCAAAAAGGATAGCCCCAAGGCCCCAAAAAGCAGTAAATACTTTGGAAGATCTGACATAGTGCTCGTCGCTTGCGTCTTTTTTGATCGATCTTTTATAGAGATCGATGGTACTGGTCGACCCGAGCGCGTTGAGTTCTGAAGCGGACGAAGACATCGCTGCGCTGAAAATTACCGCAAACAACAGCCCGACAATTCCTTTAGGAAGATAGTCCATCACAAACCGCATGAAGACATAGTCCGTGTCACGTGTTTCGGCAGCGGGGTCATTTTGGAGAATCAGCTCTTTGGCTTGCTCCCGAAGTTCTTCCTGCTCCAATTTGATCTCTTTGATCTGGCCTTTGATCGACTCTGCATCTTCATCTTCACCCGCCTCGATAGCTGTCAGCATTTGCTGATAGGCGTTTTTCCCCGATTCAAAGCTCGCATTGTAGTTATTTTCCAAAGCCTCAAACTGGGGAGCATACTCGCTTTGGCGCAGCTTGTCCGTTTGCACCTGGTTGAAGATCACGGGAGGTTGGATAAACTGATAAAACACAAAAACCATCACTCCGATAAAGAGGATAATGAATTGCATCGGTATCTTGAGAAAACCATTCATGATCAAACCCATGCGGCTTTGCGTCAGCGTCTGACCGGAGAGATATCGTCCTACTTGACTCTGATCCGAACCGAAATAGCTCAAAAAGAGAAACACCGCAGCAGTCATTCCCGACCAGATGTTATATCGGTCAGCGAAATCAAATTCAAAACTCACCACATTCAGCCTGTCCATCTTCCCGGCTACATGCAAGGCTTCCTGAAAGGATATCGGAAGCAGCTGGATCACGATGATTCCGGCCAATATCATCCCTCCCATCATCACTGCCATTTGTTGCTTTTGGGTGATAGAGACCGCGGAGGTACCACCCGAAACGGTATAAACAATCACCAGCACTCCAATGAAAATATTCGTCCAGGTCAGATTCCAGCCCAGCAAAGTCGATAAGATGATTGCAGGCGCGTAGATCGTAATTCCCGCTGCCAGCCCTCTTTGGACGATGAACAAGAGTGCTGTTAACGTTCTGGTCTTGAGATCAAACCGCTGCTCCAGATACTCATAGGCTGTGTAGACTTTCAACTTGTAATAGATCGGCACAAAGCTCACCGAGATAATAATCATCGCCAGCGGCAGGCCAAAATAAAACTGAATAAACCGCATCCCGTCTTCATACGCCTGCCCCGGCGTACTCAAAAAAGTGATTGCGGAAGCTTGGGTAGCCATGATCGAAAGCCCAATGGTCCACCAGTTCATGGAGTTATTGCCGCGAAGGTAGGAATCCAGATTTTTGCTCCCCCGAGTCTTATAAGTCCCGTAGATAACGATGGAAAACAGTGTCAAAAAGAGGACAATCCAGTCGAGGGTACTCATGCGTACGATACCGTTAACCAATAAAACAACGCAATCAAGATGAGCAAGCTAGCCATCAGCGCCAGATAAACCACCTTCCATCGAATCGGCTTTTCATTCATCTTATTGCTCGATCAGGTTGATAAATAGTTTGATCGGCCCCGGAATTCCTGCGGGCAGCTGTCTGAAAAAAGAAATACCTGTATAGACGAAGGTGCCATCGCCATAGTTCCCAATGATAAGCGAACCATTGCTCGACGGCTCATCCGGATCCTGCATGACAAAGGGAGTGTGGTAGGCAGAGTCGATAGCTGTTGCGAAGTAAAGCCCCCGCTCCTGCACCCATCCATCTAGGTCGGATTCGTTCATCTTGTTTGGTCCTGCCAGCACCGAACTATTCCAATCCGCTACTACGGGAGAGCCCTGCACAGCGACGCGGTCTCGGCCGATTGTAAATGGAAATGGACCCATCTGTTTGGGCAAAGTCGGAGAGCTTGTATTGTACTGGACGATCAGATTACCTCCCGATTTCACGTAAGACATGAGAGCTTGCTGATTTGCGGCCACGGCACCATTGGTGTTGTACGCACGGATCCCGACCACTATCGCCTTGAATTGACTTAGATAGTCAGCGGAATAGTCGTCCGCGCCTATCATCGTCACTTGATATCCCAACGCAGCTAAAACGCCCGGAACGTCATCTCCCGCACCCGGAATGTATCCGATCTTTGCCCCGGACACCTGCCATTCCGCCTGTATCAACGTCAGCGATGCGAGGTGAAAATAGGTCAGGTTTGGTATGTGTTTGTAGGAGATTGTCTTGGTACTTAGGTTAAAGCTTTCTCCACTCTGAGTTGTAAACCGTGCTGTTATCTTTTTGTTTCCATTTCCATTGGGCAAAAAAGCGATCCGGTAAATGCGCTTCTTTTGAAGCAATAGCTCTTCCATGCCGACAATCTTAAACTGCGCTGAATCCAACCCCTCAAAATCCAGCTTGCCTTCCAGCACTTCAGAATTGAAGTTCACGGTGACTGTCACAGTCGGATCCGCGCCGGCAAGCAGGAATACGTTGTCTTTGGAGACGGTTAGATCTACCTCAGGGATGATTGTAAATGGCTGCTTTACTTCTCCATCCACCGGATCGTTGTACTTGTATTTCAAGGGAACCGAGGCGGAAAGCTGTTGTCCGTCCAAGGTAAAAGACAGGACACCGGCGATACTGGCGTCATTAAATGGTTTTCCGATCAGAGCTTGATCCTTGACATCATACAGCGCGCCGTCGATGGGATTCTCCAACCAATAGGGTTGGGAATAGGACATATCGCTGGGGATCGAAAATACTACTGGAACAGACCGGGTCTGATTGTTATTCAACTCTCCGGAGATCTCAGAAAAATCCTGCTCTCCTATCTCCAAGTTAGTGACACTCACGCCGACTGAGGAAGGGTTGTTGACCACAAATTCTGCCTTGACCTCCTCGCCTGGAAAACCATACTCTTTTCTGACCCTGAATTCAAATTCCAGTCCTAAAGCCATTATGATAAGGCGATCCAACTTTTCGATTTTCTCCAGAATCCACGTTTCGCTCGAGTTGAGAGCTTTCAGAGAAGATCGGATTTTCAATAAATCTGAGACGTTTTTTTCCGTCTGCGAAAAGTCAAATTGCGTCAGTAGCTGATCAATCTGAGCCTCTACATCTCTTCCCCCAGGGATAGATTCCCAGCGGTCAGCGACTCCTTCAAAGGCGTCCTGACTATAATTCTCCCCAGCTACCAGCTGAATATGATCCTTTGCCTCACCCACACCTGCTGTCGCTCCAAATCCCTGAGATTTGTGCATCGTGCGACTGTCTGCGGCGATCTGATGATAGGTCTGACCTAGCAGTGGATTATACCCCCCAACTTCGAATACATAATATTTCTGTCCCTCCTCTGGCTTAAACTCTCCTCCAAAATTATATGCGTTGAAAAAGATGCGTTTCGGCTGCCAGGGCTTCACCCACTTCAATTGCTCCGGAAAAGCATCTGATTTCCCAGCCAGCTCAAACGCCTCCCCAGCCAAGATGGCGGAAGTCGTGTGATGCCCGTGAGTAACCCCGGGGATGGTATTGAACCGGGTAATAATGATGTCAGGTTGGAATCTGCGGATCGCCCAAACCACGTCCGCTAAGACCTTTTGCTTGTCCCAGTTTTGAAGCGTCTCTGTAGGATTTTTGCTATAACCAAAATCCATGGCACGGGTGAAATACTGCCGTCCACCGTCGGTTTCCCGCGCTTTGAGCAGCTCCTGTGTTCGGATCTGTCCCAGCTCAATGCCAAGTTCTTTTCCGATCAGGTTTTGCCCTCCGTCTCCGCGGGTCAGACTGAGATAGGCCACCTCCGCATGCTCTCCATTGACCAGGTAGGAAATCAGTCGGGTGTTTTCATCATCAGGGTGAGCAGCTACGTAGAGCACCCGCTTGGTTTCCCCAAGCTGGAGCAAATGCTGATAGATCAGAGAGGAAGGGACTGACTGCGCGCTAGAGTAGTGACTGAAAAAACCGAATAGAATGAAAACAAGCGTCTGAACTACCTTTGGTTTGAGCATATTGGGTTTTTGATTGACACAGTAAGCTATCTGAATCCTATACGAAATAAAACTATTTTGTGACTAATGGATGAAATTCAAAGGGTTTAACTCACTTTTTCCCCGCTAGGGTATAGCCCACGGTAAATTCAAAAAAGTCTGCCTTCGCTTTGTGTGCTTTGATCTGCATTCCAGCAAACATGTTGTTGTCAAATCGATACCTCGCTCCGATGCGTTCATAAAACCAAGTCATCTCTTGATTCAGCTCATTTCGATAGATGTATGCTCCAAAGGCGATGGGCACGTACAATCGATCAGTCAACTGCCACTCCCAAGACCCAACCACAGCCAGGGAGGTTTGGTCTTTGAAGGAAAAATCCTCCTCAGGAAACCTTGCTTCCATCCCCTGCGCCCAAAACAAATCCAAACCCAAGCCCACTCGGTATTTGTAGGTCGGCTCCAGCAAATAGTTGACTCCGATCCCACCACGGAAATAGGTCGGATCGCCGATTTCATAGTTTCTCACGCCGGTGTAAAGAGAAAAATTCCAGTAAGACATCAGCTCTTTTTTCCCAATCTCTGGCCTTTGGGTGGGGATGGCTTTGAGATCACCAAGCTTCACCTTCATCGCAAGATTCAGCGGAAATAGATTAATTCCCGCATTTGGTTTTTTCGCTGCTCCGTTGGAAAAATGCTTCAAACCCAAAGTTGCTTGAAAGTCGGTTCGTGGAGAAATTCTGACCGTCGAACTCAGCCCCGCATGGATGTAGGCATTGATATTAGATCCAATGTACTTGTTGTGTGGGTTAGCCAGCGAGTCGTAAGGTTCTAGATTGAAGCCCACCCCTAACTGTAAAAAATACCCAAAACTCACCCGATCACGTTGACCGGAAATGGAAAAAGGAATCTCCATAAAGCCATATATGGTATGGGGCATTCCAATTTCCTTGTAGTTTTTCAAGGTGGAACTAAGGCCGATACCCAAAGTCGGATATCTGTAGAGGTAATTATACGTAGTGTTGGATATTTTCCTCCAGCCCATTTTGACGTCCAGCGCTTTGTAATCTACCGCATCCTTGATTTCATTACCCCAGTCTGTGCCGTTGCTCAGCATAGGGCCGGTCTCATAGGAAAAGCTGAGGGATTTTTGAAACCTGGCATTCTGGGCAGAAGCTGTGCCCAACAAAAAGGTTAAAGAAAGAAAAAATCCAACTTTAATCAGTTTAAACATAATTGCACTTCAATTGGGATTTGGTGACGCAAAAGTATCTAAAAAATGGAAAGGACCACTCGTTAAGCCATACTTCAGATCCCAAATTCACGCGCAAAAAAAAAGGCCGACTTCTCAGTCGGCCTTTTAAAATATCTTGGCTTAGTTTTCTTGCCAGCCAGCACCAAGCAACTCGGTGAGTTTTTTGTCTAGGGCTTCCGCCTCAGCAGTGTTTTTCAATCTGGTGTGTACCTGGTAGAGGATGATCATGATGTCGGTGTTGTCCGGCTTAATTTCAACAGCCTTGGTGAAATAAGGGACCGCCTGCTTGTAATAGTCGTCAGCCTGCTTACCGAGTGTCTGAGATTGCTTTTCCCATTCAGCATCCGAAAGTCCGTTCAGCTCGTTAAGAATCTTTCTAGACATCTCGAGCATCAGAGCTCCAGTGTAGTAGTTGCCTTCGAAGAAGTTAGGATCCGCTTCCACAGACTTCTTATAGTCGGCAAGAGCACCTTCCAAATCACCCGCTTGCTCTTTCAGATATCCGGATCTCAGCAGAAGACCTGTATTGTTTGGATCATTGGCTAGAGCGTCTTTGATCTGAGACATTGCTTCATCCATCTTGTTCAACTGAAGCAACAATTGGATTTCATATTCAGCCAATACCTTGTCGTTAGGATACTCAGTCTTAGCTTTTGTAACCAGATCAAACGCCGCTTCTGGATTTTTCTCCTCAGTACTCAAGATCTGAACCATGAAATAATATGTGTTCAGCTTGTTGTAATTAGGAAGTTCCAAGAGGTATCCAAAGTGTTTTTTAGCATCTTCAAATTTACCAAGCTCATTAGCCAAGTAACCGGCGTTGTAATGGATTGTTGAATCTGTGTGGTCAATCTCACCTGCCAAACTGAAGAACTCATAGGCCAGTTCCGCATCATCGGCATTGTATCTACTGATTGCTTTGTCAAAGGAGAGATTCTTGAGAGTCATGATCGAGTAAGGTCTCAAGTTGTCAGGGACACCTGGCATATCTTCTTCGTACACGTCCGCACCTACTCCGGCTTCTTTGTCACTTCCAGCCATTTCAAAGGTCTTGTTGTAAGTCTCCAATGCCTTTCTTCCAAGCCCTACCGTCTCCATGGTGTTGGAAGAATCTGCGTAAAACATCTTGGTTTCAATTTGTGCTTTCAGCAAAAATGTCGCAGGATCACCGCTGGTTTCAGGGTTAGCAGCGGCAGCATCGATAGCTGTCAGCGCAGCTTGGTAGTCGCCGGATTTGAATCCTTTTTCGGCTTCTTTAATTACTTTCTTTTGTCCAAAGGCCAAGGTTGTAGCACCAACCAGTGCCAAAGAGAGAATCAGCTTTTTCATTAGCGTTTTTATCTTAATTGATTGTTCGGTTATTCTGTTGTTCCTTCTGGCGTGTCAGAAGATTGGTTTTCTGGATTTTCAGGAGATTCGATGGTACTGTCCGTCGGCTCTGGAAGTTCTAATTCTTCCTCTCTTGAGATTTTTTCGACAGATGATATCTCATCTCCCTCGCCAACTCGTATCAATCGTACTCCTTGGGTAGCCCGGCCCATCACTCTGAGCTGATCCATCGATATTCTGATCGTAATCCCGGATTTATTGATGATCATCAAATCATCTGAGTCCATTACTTGCTTGATGGCGACCAACGTACCGGTTTTCTCGGTCACATTCATCGCCTTCACTCCTTTTCCTCCTCTATTGGTAATTCTATATTCCTCGAGCTCGGAACGTTTTCCATAGCCTTTTTCAGATACTACCAAAAGAGTCGCGCTTTCCTCAGAGGCACAAACCATGCCAATGACATAATCTTTATCACCATTTAACGTTATCGCCTTCACCCCTGTGGCGGTTCTCCCCATCGGACGAACAGCCGCCTCAGGGAAGTGGATTGCTCTGCCGGATTTGGCCGCGATGACGATATGTTGCTTGCCATTGGTCATATTGACGTTCACCAATTGATCATCTTCTCTGATATTCAAAGCGATGATTCCGTTGGTTCTGGGACGGCTGTATTGCTCAAGTGTGGTCTTCTTGATAATCCCGCGCTTGGTGATCATCACCAGGAAGTGATTGTTGAGATAGTCCTGATCACTTAGGCTGTCCACCTGGATGATTGATCTGATCTTATCATCCGATTCGATATTGATCAGGTTTTGGATAGGACGGCCTTTAGCAGTCTTTGTCCCTTCAGGAATCGCGTAAGTTTTCAGCCAGAACAACTTACCCTTGTCTGTAAAGATCAAGAGGTAATTGTGTGTAGAAGCGGTAAAGATATATTCAGTCCAATCGTCTTCTTTGGTGCTGACGCCCCTGGATCCCACGCCACCCCGACCTTGAGTTCTGTATTCAGTCAAAGCGGTACGCTTCACATAACCCTGGTGAGAAACGGTAATGACCACTTCCTCATTCGGAATCATGTCTTCGTAGCTTAAATCTTCCGCATTGTGTTCGATTTCCGTGCGACGGTCATCCGAATACTTGTCCCGTACTTCCTGAAGTTCGGTCTTGATGATCTCCATTCGCTTGTCCTCGTTAGCCAAGATTTCCTTCAGCTCTTCGATCAGCGCCATGATCTCCTTGTATTCTTGAATGATCTTGTCACGCTCCATGCCTGTCAGGCGTTGCAATCTCATATCGAGAATTGCACGAGCTTGAATCTCGCTCAGCTCAAATCGCTCCATCAGGCCATTGCGGGCAGATTCAGGATCTGGTGAATTTCTGATCAGAGAGATTACCTCATCCAAGTGATCCAATGCAATCAGGTAGCCCTGAAGAATATGAGCTCTCTTTTCGGCTTCTCTTAATTCATATTCTGTACGTCTGACGATCACCTCATGCCTGTGGGCGACGTAGTGAACGATCAGATCTTTCAGGTTCAGCGTATACGGGCGGCCCTTCACGAGCGCAACGTTATTCACTGAGAATGAAGTTTGTAGCGCTGTATGCTTGTAAAGATTGTTTAAGACAACGCTTGAGATGGCGTCACGCTTCAGTTCATATACAATCCGCATCCCGGAGCGGTCAGACTCATCGCGGATAGCAGAGATGCCATCGATCTTCTTCTCGTTGATCAAGGCAGCGGTTTTCTCCACCATGTTTGCCTTGTTGACCATGTAGGGGATTTCGGTGATGACGATCATCTCCTTGCTTCCCCCTTCTTTGATCTCTACGTTGGCCTTGCCTCTTACTACCACTCTACCTCTGCCCGTCTCGAAAGCCGCTTTCACGCCATTGTATCCATAGATAATCCCGCCTGTCGGGAAATCCGGTGCAATGATGAACTTCATCAGTTCAGCAATCGTGATGTCACGGTTGTCGATGTAGGCAACAATGCCGTCGATGACCTCTCCCAAATTATGGGGGGCCATGTTGGTAGCCATACCTACTGCGATACCAGAAGCACCGTTTAGCAACAGGGCTGGTACTTTGGCGGGAAGTACAGTTGGTTCCTTGAGGGAATCGTCAAAGTTGAACTGAAAGTCAACGGTCTCTTTGTTGATATCGACAAGCAACTCCTCAGCAATTCTCTTGAGTCTGGCTTCGGTATATCGCATCGCGGCGGGGTTGTCACCGTCGACCGATCCAAAGTTACCCTGACCGTCAACCAAAGGATATCTCAGTGACCATTCCTGAGCCATACGAACCATTGTTTCGTAGACTGCGGAGTCACCGTGTGGGTGGTATTTTCCCAAAACCTCACCGACGATTCTGGCAGATTTTTTATAAGGCTTGTTGTGTAAAACGCCAAGTTCCTGCATTCCATAAAGGATGCGTCGGTGAACCGGCTTAAGTCCGTCTCGGACATCAGGAAGTGCTCTTGAAACAATGACCGACATCGAATAATCGATGTAGGCACCACGCATTTCCTCCTCAATGTTAATTGGTATGATGTGCTCGTTCTCTCCTTGGGCCATAAAGTACTTTTTCGCGCTTCAAATTAAGCTGCAAGATAGTAAAAACTGCAAGGTTTCGAAACCCAGCTTGTAACCTTGTCCGCCCGTCCAGCACTTAGTACCACTGGCCGATTTTTCGATTCTGCATATTGAAAATGGAACTTCCGCGATATTCAATCCCATCATGCATGTGCTTCATTACGACGCCACATCCGCCTATTTTGCACTTTTTGGTCCCCGGAAGTTTAATTGCCAATCCGGCCTGAAGTCCGTACACGTTTTGTTCAATGTTCTGAAATCCAGAAAAATCCGACGCTGCATACGTAAACTCTCTGAACTCCGCTCCGCCTTTCACGAACAGTTTAGCATACTCAGAAAAATCATACTCTACCCTCATTGAGACTCCAAAATAAGGATCTTCAGAGACCGCCAAGCGGGGAACATAGGGAGTCGGGCCGCTGTCCAAGGCCGGGTCATAGGCATTTTTCAGCTTCATTTTTCCAAACTCTCCTTCCAAAATAAATCTCCACGGGTAATTTGCCCTAGCTCTCTGACGCAATTCAGATTGCATGTACAGGTTATTGGTGCTGTATTTTCGGTACCGCCACTTGAGAAAGCTCTGCCGACGCTTGGCGTCGTAAAGCACCAATCCGACGGTGCCATAAAATTTACTGATCTGATAGCTAGACCCTTCAAACTGAAACTCGTGATCGCTGCCTCTCATCGGTTCCAGGTTTCCCCATTCCATTCCGTATCCACCGCCAATCGTCAGGAGGTTAAACAAGTTGATCCGGACTCCTCCATTTACAAGCGGAACAGTCCATGCATTGCTTGATAGAGAAAGTGTGTCTTGGAGTGAATAGTCCGAGCTTTCGAAGTTTTGGTACTGGGAGATAGGGTAAAGTGACGGATTTGGAGAATAGAAGAGCGTGCTCATCTGGTGATAAGCTGCGCCGGTGGAAATCTCCAGAGCGAACATCTCAAGCCCGTTTCTGAAGACATTCCCAATACCCGATTCGCTTTTGGGATTCTTTGCCTTTTCGCTGATTCCAAAAATATCTTCATCCTGAGCCAAAGCGGGAAGTTGAAGTGAAAAAAATGCAAAAATCAGGAGGTAGAAATTTCTGTTGGTCATCATTTGCTAACGAAGATCTGAATCGGTTGGTGTGAAAATAAAAAAAGAAGCTTCCTTTTCGGAGAAGCTTCTTCAAATCTTTTGCCAAACAGCTAAATCATCGGATTATGCCTGGCCGTCGTCCTCTTTAACTTTCATCTCTTCGACCATCTGATCCAGTTTTTCCTTCATGGCCGGATCTTCTTTGATCGCTCCGTTCACCTTGTTGTAAGTGGAGACTCCCAACACCGCATCGTCCTTGATCAGCTCTGTTTTGTATTCGACCACAGACTCCTGCAGTGAATCCTGAAAGTCCTTGATGGCTTTATAGGCAGTTCTTTCTTCCTCGGTCAACTTGATCTCCGCTTCTTTGGCAGCGTCACCCCAGGCGGCTTTGATTTCGTTGTATCTCGCCCCTCCGTCGATGACTTCATTGTTGAGAATCATATTTTTCAATTCCTCGGTTTTCTTCTCTACATACTCCGAAGTCATTACTTCTACATTGGCGAATTTCTTTAGATCCTCATCCGTAACCGCCTCTTCCGCAGCAGTTTCTTGTGCAAACGCTGCCAAGCTCAGTCCTCCAAAAAGGACAACAAACATCCAAATCTTTTTCATACTTGTAATTGGTTTAATAATGGTTAATCGCACAATAAAAAGGTCATCGAGACCAAAACCAAGTAAAAAATGTCGTTTTAAGATATTTTATGATAAGCGGTTGATCAGAAAAATCCGCAAAATCACAAGCTTTTCAAGCTCGCAATTGTTGCTTTTGGATCAGAAGAACTGAACACAAAACTACCTGCAACCAAGACATCTGCACCAGCGGCGATCAGTTTTGGCGCATTTTCCAGATTGACTCCGCCGTCGATTTCGATCTTGGCGGAAGAACCCTTTTTCAAGATCAGCTCCTTCAGCCGTGCGACTTTTGAATACGTGTTTTCGATGAACTTTTGCCCACCAAATCCCGGATTCACCGACATCATACAAACCATGTCAATGTCCCCGATGATCTCTTCCAGCAGATGAACCGGCGTATGCGGATTAATCGCGACGCCCGCTTTGGCTCCCAAGCTATGGATCGCCTGCACTGTCCTGTGGAGATGAGTGCATGCCTCATAGTGAACCGAAAGGATCTCCGCTCCGGCTCTGCGAAATGCCTCGAGATATTGGTCCGGGTTCACGATCATCAAATGAACGTCCAGAGGTTTTTCCGCGTAGGTTTTTATCGCCTCGGTCACGGGAATCCCAAAAGAAATATTAGGCACAAACACACCATCCATGATATCTACGTGAATATAATCCGCGACAGAACCGTTAAGCATTTCCACTTCTCTTTGGAGATTGGCAAAATCAGCGGCAAGAATGGACGGAGCAATCAATGGGGGCATGGGCTTTTTTTTATTTCTACAAATCAAATGAAATTCTTCGCTGGCGCAAAACCTGCTATCGCTTCAGCAACTTGGTTTGCTTGATATAGGCTCCTTCGCGCATCTGAACGAGGTATAATCCGGGCTTGATTCCGTCTACTCTGACTTTGTACGGTGATGTTGCATTGGCTCTCGATAGCTCGGTCGTCATCAGAGATTTACCGGTCATGTCGATCAACTCAAACTCTGCGCTTGTTCCGGTGCCAAAGTGGATAGAGATTTCATCCTCGATAAGCGGATTGGGATAAACCTTCCAAGCAATGGCCTCTTCGTCTTCCACCGCCAGAATTTCTCCATACAGTGCATCGTAAAAGTTTGGAACTCCGTAGCCCAACAGGTTGTCGGGATCTTCGTATTGTGTGGCGCTTCGATACAGATTTTCCATCAGTTCAGCCTTCGTCCATTCTGGCCTTGCCTCCCAGAGTCCGGCTGCCAAAGCTGAAATTTGGGGTGCTGAAAATGAGGTCCCGCCAGACGAACCAACGGTTCCGTTGGCACGAATCAAGACGGGGCTGTCGCCAAATGCGCTAAGATCCGGCTTGAAACGCCCGTCCCCAGTAGGTCCCTGCGAGCTAAATGAGGATCTGTCACCGCTTGTCTTCACCGATCCGACCGAGATAATATTCTTGGCGTCCGCCGGTGCTACCAAGCTGGATTCGCCCCGAGCGCCATAATTCCCGACGCTGTTCACTACCAAGATTCCTTTGTTGGAAGCGATTGTAGCACCTTTGGTGATCACCGTGGTTTCGCCGTCCAAGTCGTCGATTGTATAATTCATGGCCGGATCATCGAAATCCCAATAGCCCAATGAGCTGCTGATGATGTCGACACCAAGACTGTCTGAGTACTCTGCACCACGCAGCCAGTTGAATTCCTCTACCCGATATTCCGTCTCGACCTCCTCGGTGATAACCAGGATAAAATCTGAATTATAGGCTCCTGAGACTAGCTTTGCGGGCTCATTTGCAGCGATCAGTGACAGCACGTTGGTACCATGCTGATTACCCATAAATACCTCTGTATTCCACGGCCTCACCACGTCACGCTGACCGATGATCTGACTGTTTGTGAACAAATGAGCAAAAGGCGAAGCAGTATTTGTACCCGGAAAACCGGCGTCGAATACCGCAATCGTCACCCCAGCGCCAGTGTAGCCTTCGGCGTGCATCCTGTCGATTCCGATCAACTGATTCTGAAAATCATAGGAGTTATCTGCTTTCGCAAGCTCGCGTGTGTTCAGTTTTGGCGCATTGCAGTTCGTCTCCAACGTCGTCGATGCATAGACTTTGTATTTCATCCTGGCACCCGGCTTGGGCAGAAAACCATTCGCGACCAATTCTACGCGGTCTACAAATGGCAGCGCCGCCATCGCCTCTGATCCAGCCTGATCAGTGACCAAAACGGCCGCATTCATCCATTTACTGGAATAGAGCAGATAGTCCGACAGGGCCGTCACCTGATCCAGATATTTGCCGGCAACCGGCAAATCAAGACTGTCCGCCTGAATTCCCTCGCGGCTTCTTCTGTCAAGGGCCTTTTGTGTCAAAAACTCCTGTGGTCGGGAAAGCGAAAGGCTCGACTGAGGCTTGTATTTGAAATAGACAGCATAGCGATCCTGCGCCCCTGCCGACAGCGCCAAAAACAAAAAAAATGACAAACTGATAAAAATCTTAATCCTCGCCATACTCTACCAATTTCAGATGCGTCTTGTAGCCTCCGTCGATCAACTCATCGCCCAAGCAATCATTTCGGGAACAATACGTTAGCACTTCGTCATATCTTTCCATTAATCCGACTCCCTTGCCGAACTGCTCGTATCGGATATCCCGAATGGTAATCTTATCGTCCAGATTTTCCTGAGCTACCCGTACCGCCTCCACAGTTTCAAATCCAGGCAGTTCGGATTGCCCCGAAAAATCGATTTCAAATTCATCGTCTCCTTCTGCCTGGTAATTTTTGCCGTTCCAAGAGCGTCCTTGCTCCGGAGGAAAAACCAGGGCTGAGAGCGGTTGATTGTAGAGAGTTCTTAATAAGGTCCGGTCCCGGTAGATCATGGTATATTCCAGTTCCAAATCCCAAGAAATTCTGTCCGTAGACTTAAATCTACCGATGACGAACGTCACTTCGTTTTCGGCATTCAGATAGGAGCTTCTGACTAGATCTCTGTAAAAATACTGGCTGGTTTCGGAGTCATTTTCGCCGTAATAGATCGTCTCATCGACTTCATAGATCCAAAAATTGCCGACCGAAAGGGGCTGATAGTCCTGCTCCAGATCAAGATCTGGAGATTCAAAGTTTTCCTCACATGCAGAACAAAGCAGTAAGAAAACGAACAAGAACGGGGTGAATCGCAGTTGCATGCCGAAAATATACCACTAAAAGTACAATCATTTTTCCGGTCAAAGGACTCGACGCGGAATTTTCCGGCAGTGCTTTTTACTTTTCTGGGAAAAATGGCCTGCTTACCTTAGCGGCCCAATTGAATGTATACCATGGCGCTTAAGACTTTTGTAAAATTAAACAGTATCACCAACCTCACTGACGCCAGATACGGTGCCGGCATGTATGTCAATCTGTTGGGATTTGATCTAAGCGGAAATACCGGCAACTCCATCACCCCGGATACTTTTAGAGAAATCACAGGTTGGGTCTCAGGAGTAGATTTTGTCGGTGAGTTCACCCACGGCTCAGGCCTCGATCTGCTTGAAGCGCTCAAGGCGTATCCTTCCATCACTTGGATCGAATACGATGATTTTGAAGGATTGAGAGCGCTTATTGGCTCTGACTATTCCCTGATTTACAAAGTTCGGCTTGATGATCTCGCCGATCTGGAGCAGGAAATAGTCGCGCTTCTGAATGAATTTGAGATCGTAGTCCACGTCGTTTCCGAAGATAATGACTTGCCAGAAAGCGGCCTAGCTGCCGTGAAATACCTGGCCAAACACACCAAAGTTCTCCTCGGCACGGGAATCACAGCCGAAAACATTCTCGGTTTGGTGGACGATGCAGGGATTTTCGGGATATCGCTGACTGGTGGTGAGGAAATAAAACCCGGTCTGAAGGACTTGAACGAACTGGCGGATATTCTCGAGAAACTTGAAACCGAGGAATAAAACAAAAATCCGACTCTTTGGAGTCGGGTTTTGTTTTTCAGGCGTCCCAAAGATCAGACAGCTTATATGGACTCTGGGGACCGGTGAAGATACTTCCGTCAGCAAATCGATGGGAGATCCCAATCGATACCAATGCCTCCAAATCCTGGTCATCCAAACTCACTTCGGTTGATTTGAAGTTCTCGATGATGCGGCTTTGATCCACTGATTTCGGCACGACGGCAATTTCTCTGGAAATCGACCAGGCAATTAAAACCTGACCAGCCGTGGCTCCATGCTTCTTCGCAATATCTAGGACGATCGGATTGTCGAGAAGTTTGGGGTCATTTTTGTGCCGCTCCGCTCTGGAATCCGGCGATCCCAAAGGAGAGAAAGCCGTCAAAAGGATTCCATTTTCACGGCAAAAATTCACCAAACCCTCCTGTGGCAGAAATGGCTGCAATTCGACTTGGTTCATCTCCGGCTTCTCACCCGGTAGAGCTAAAAGCTCCTTCAGCTTCGATTGGTTGAAATTGGATACGCCGATGTGTTTGGCGGCACCAGATGCTTTTTGCTCCTGCATGGCTGTCCAGGTTTGGCTCAAAGGCACATCCTGATAGGTATAAAACTCCTCCCGGTGTGTCGCAAGACCAATTCCGGGCTTAAACGCCACCGGCCAATGTATCAGATACAAATCCAGGTAATCCAGACGGAGATCATTAAGGGATTTCTCCAAAGCGGGTTTTACATCTTCGTGTCGATGACTGTTGTTCCAGAGTTTTGAGGTTACAAAGAGATCGTTCCGTTTCACCAGACCATCGGCCAGCGCATCAGCGATCCCCTGCCCGACTTCCCGTTCATTTTGATAGACTGCCGCGCAGTCAAGATGCCGATAGCCAGCTTCGATTGCCCAATAGACCGCTTGCCGTACCTCCCCGGGTTTGCTTTTCCAGGTTCCCAATCCCAAGATGGGCAGCTTGTCTCCGTTTCTAAATTCCAGATTTTTCATTTCGGTATTTGGTTGATATTTCTTTAAAAAGTCGGTTTTGATTTCCTCTTAAAATGAACACGAACTTTATAAATCTACTTCTTTTCGATGTAATAACTGAATCAATAAACTATCCAGATTTCCAATAAAGGCCAGGTATCTCCATATACGAAACAAGATGCCCTCGGGACGTCTTTGCGAACAGTGAACTGAGCGCAATGCCTGATCCCCTAAGCTAAAGCGAGGTTTCCTTTTCTGCGAAACTTTTTTAGTTAAAACGCTAAGCAAAGCCATTGGAGGCGACTTTGTACAGGACATAAAAAAAGGTTGGGCGGAATCAACTAAGCCCGCCCAACCTTCAAATCTCTCTTGACATCGCCTACTTGAGAGCAAATTCCCTCGCTTTGATGTTCGTATAATACTTGGTAATCATATTGGGAACCTCCCAGGCAGGCATCTTTCCGTCTTGGTAATATTCCAAAAACTTCTCGGTCACCTGCGCAAAATGCGCCTCGTGACCATTATGATAAGAATCCGGAACGATCACCTGATACTCTCCAGACGGCATTTTCATCAAGTCAATCCCCGGATACTTGGCCTGAAGGGTTTCCTTGACGGCCTTCTCCAGCTGAGCCACCTCCGCCCCGATCAACTCCACGTACAGAGCCGCGCGGTAGTTTTCATCCTTTCCCTGACGGATGATGAGATTGGCTTTGGTGCCGCGCATCATGCTGTAGTGCGTATCCGCGCTTCCTTCAGGCGCTTGGAAGTTCCATATTACGCTTGCCTTGGCGTGTTTGCCTTTCAGCGTGTAGTTCATTTCTCCATTAGAAAAGACGTCCAGCTTTCCATCCTTTATGTCTTTTTGGAGAAAGTCAGGAATCTCAGTTTTCCCAGTGACTTTCTGAAATTCCTCCAAAGTCAGGCTCGTAGCCCATCTCTTCGCAGAGAGCATCTGCACGTCGGTCGTATCCAATGTCACCTCCGGAAATGCCTCCCACTGGATCAAATCGACCAAGTGCGTGGTCACGTCCACAATTCCTTCACCCTCGATACTCACATCAAAAAACCAATCAGGTCTGATCAATGGAGCTCCGGACACATACTTGAAGAAATGGTGTACAGACTCCTTGGTGATCGCAGGATTCTCCGGAGTCCCGACCTCAAGTTCTCCGAACACCTCAGGAATCATGGACAGCTCGCGCTGTAGCAGCGTCGTGATCTCAAAGCGCTCCGTCATGATGTCGAAAAGCCGGAGATTCTTTTCCTCCGCCAACTGAAAGGCCTTCACAAGTTTTTTGAACCCTTCCTGATTGATCACCAAGGGCTTGTCTGCATAGACATGGATGCCGTTTTCGATGGCTGCCAAGATGTAGTCGATCTTTCGGTCATTCTTTCCGGCGACCATCATGACGTTGCCGGGCTTTTGAGAGATCATCTTTTGCAGGTAATCCGTCCCCGTGTACACTTCCAGATTCCAAGCAGTTGGATTCTCCGAACGCTCATTGTATCCCGCGATCCGGTTGAGGTGATCCTTCAATTCGAGGCCCTCGGGAGCAAAAATATACACCGTCGAATCTACCGTGGGATACATGGATTTGTGGATCAAACCGGCGTGAAAATGTCCGGGATCCAAGGTCATGATCTTCACTTTTGAATCAGATTCAGGGCCTTCGGTTTTCATTTCTGGACTGGAGCAGGAAACTGAAAAAAGGGCCAATGCGGCCCCCATTTTGATTTTATTGGAAAACATATTTCAATTTTAAGATCTTTATAACGTAAGCAACGACCGAATCGTGGGCAGATATACCCTTAAACTTTTACATAGTCAGTACCCCAAGGTCTACGCTGCGGACGACTCAGGTGAGAATTGGCTTCATTGTCATTGACAAACTCCTCTTTCGCGGCATCCCACTCCAGCCTTCTGCCCATCTTCATGGCGATATGGCTGACCAAGCAGACCGAGCAAGCTCTGTGTCCAATCTCCACCGGGGACAATAGCTCATTGTTGCCCTGGATTGCACCCAGCCAGTTGCCGTGATGCTCAGTGCTGCGGATCAGTTGGATTTCGTCTGGTCCTATCACTGATTGCAGGATCTTAGGATCAGAGGCGTCCAAAGCCTTCGCATTATTTCCTTTAGCCACCGGATCTGAGGAAGATGCCTGATAATTCCCTCTGGAAACCCAGATCCATCCTTCCGTTCCCTCGTAGCGAATGCCGTTTGGATAGCCGCCGGAGGTAAACATCTGTATTCCGTTGTCGTATTCCGCTTTGACCATGAAGTCGCCGTGAACATTCCAAAGTCCTGAACGGGGAAACTCAGCTACGGCTTCCACATATCTCGGGCCTGTCAGCTCTGTATCCATACCCCAGGCAGCGGAATCGAAGTGATGTTGTCCCCATCCGGTGATCATTCCCGCGCCGTAATTCTCCAATCGCAGCCATCCCGGACGGCTGTAGTCATTCTGCGGGTGGACGCCGATCTCAGTATAGGGAACTTCGGGCGTGGAGCCGAGCCACATGTCAAAGTTCAGGTTGGAAGGCACGGGCATCGTAGGCGCATCCGGCCCGGATGGGTCACCGGGGAGGCCGATCTTCACGGTGTGAAGCTTACCGATCCGCCCGTTTCTTACCAATTCCGCGGCGACTCTGAATTGCTCGCTGGATCGCTGCTGAGTTCCAAGCTGAAGTACGACACCCGTCTTTTTGACGACGTCAACCAGTTGACGGCCTTCTTTGATTGTCAAAGAAGTCGGCTTTTGGACGTAGATATGCTTCCCTGCCAGCGCCGCCTCCATGGCAGGCTGCGAGTGCCAATGGTCCGGAGTAGAAATGACAACCGCGTCAATATCCTTATTCAGGAGCATCTCCCGGTAGTCTCCATATTCCTTAATGTCTACATAAGGAGTCCCATTTCTCTTGGTATAATAAGCTTCAATATATTTTTTTCCATCAGTCATGCGCTTGCTGTCCACATCCGACACGGCTACGAACTGAGCCATCTCATGCTGCCAAGTTCCAGGCATGTCGTGTTCGCGGGCAATCCGGCCACATCCGATCTGGCCGATGTTGATACGATTGCTTGGGGCATTTTTACCAAAAACTGAGGCAGGTACAATCGTCGGAAAGCCAAAGGCTGCTGTAGCCAAGGCCGTCGTTTTCATAAAATCTCTTCTTTGCATAGCTTTTAAATCAGGGTAATTTAAATTCAATCATTTCACAAATGCCTTCCAGTAAGCTTCGGCTTCCTCAGCCGACAGTTCTCCATCGAACACAATCATCCGGTACTTCAATGAATAGCGCTGGTTAGGCTGGATTTCCCAGGATTCATGTCTGATCGGGCAAAATTCGATGAAGACATTGCCCTCGCCTTTATATTGACCCAACGGCCATACGCGCAAAGGCTCGGGATGGGACTTATTTGTATTGTGGCTCAGAAACAGAATACCGCTCTGTCCAGATGCATCGGCGGTTTTGCCTTTCACGATTATCCATTTGGCATTAGATCCGTCGGCATCTTTTCGGGTTTTTCCCTCCGAAGTCAAGATGGTACTGTTGTCATCTCCCCAAAGTTCGGTGGCCCGGAAACCAATTCCCCCACCATACCGGTAGTCATCCAGCAGGATTCCTCCTGGGATTTTTGTTTCAATCGTGGTGGTGTAGTCCACCATATATCTGCCCTTGTCGGCTGGTTTCACTTTGATCCGGAGATCCTCTTCGATCGCCAGCTTCTCGTTTTCGGGGGCCTTCAGATCGAGGTGGTTTTGCCGGACATTCAGCTCCGCTGCACCGCCGGCAACTTTTTTGGAAAGCACCTTGGCGAAGTCCACTCGGCCTTTTTCATCTCCAAGATTCCAAAAATCAACCTCTCTCCCGCTGGTTGTCGCGCGCGTCCACGGGCCCCAGATCCCATAGTGATGGTAATGGTCCGTCGGCTGGATTCTGCTGAGCACCTGACCGCTTGGAGAGGTAATTGGATGGATAAAGCCCGATTTGCTGAAGGCCTCTTTCACTCCTTGCGGCACCGGCTCTTTGGCAGTCTGATAGGTCAGTACGCGCTGATTGTCAATCAAAAAATCAATTCCGGTTGAAGTTTCTTTCAAGTCAACTTTTTGCGAAAACGATATCGTGGAAAAGCCCGAAAAAAGGAGGGCTATAAGTAATATTCTTTTGAAAGGCATAGAAAATTAAGGTTATTGGGCTTGAGATTCCAATTTATCAAAATCTCAAAGAACACTTTAACCTTGTTATACTAATCCTTATGAAGCGTCTTTATTTCTACGCAATCGTTTTCTTTTTGACCCTGAATTTCGCCTGTGGGCAAAGCCTTCCCGAAGTCACCCTTGATCAAGCCTGGAAAGATAAAATCAAAAGCCTCGCGCCTGAAAAGCCAACCTTTCCTGCCAAAAAGAAGAATGTCCTGATTTTCTCGCTGCACACCGGTTTCAACCACTGGGTGATCCCGCATACCGAAGAGATGCTGAAGATCGTGAGCGAGAAAAGTGGCGCTTTCACCGCAGTCGGTAGCAAGGACATCACCGAGTTTGAGTCCGAAAATCTGAAAAAATATGATGCGGTAATCCTCAACAACACCTGCTCAATCGGAGATCACCGAAATCTGTTTTGGGATAAATTAAAATCAAATGCCGGAGCAAACTACGATTCGGCGGCATTGATGAAGAAAGCTCATGAACTGGAAGCCAACCTACTCAGCTATGTGGAAAAAGGCGGGGGACTGCTGGTCGTTCACGGCGGAGTGACTACGCTCAACAATTCGATGGCGTTCAGCGAACTGCTGGGAGCAAGCTTTGACTACCATCCGGTGCAGCAGGCGATTCAGGTGAGAATTGAGGATCCGAAACATCCGCTGGTACAGGCTTTTCCGGCCGAAGGATTCAATCACATCGATGAGCCCTATTTCTACAAGAATGCTTATGCGGAGCTCGATTTCAAACCGCTGCTATATTTCAACAACTCAGAAATACAAAAACAGCGGAAAGGACAGGAACTGACTGAGGGCAAAACCTACGTGGCGTGGATCAGAGCGGAAGGCAAGGGAAAAGTCATGTACATCTCCCCCTCTCACAACGCGCAAAGTTTCGAAAATCCTGACTTGCTGCAGTTCTATCTCGATGGGATGCAGTATGTGGCCGGCGATGTCAAGTGCGACGAAACGCCTTTGAAAAAGTAAAGATGTCGGGTGTCAAATCTGGAATTTGAAAAAATGGCGCTGAAGTTATTCTTCAGCGCCATTTTTTGCATTAATGAGTCGGCATATAACTATGCACGATCGCCTCTGCGGCAATTCTACCCGAAGTCATCGCTGCGTTGATGGACCCGTTCAAAAGGTAGTCTCCCGCCAGATAGACGTGATCCGTAATCTTGCACTCCGTGACTGGAATGCTGTATTTCGGATCTTCCAAAAACGGCAACGCATGCGGAATGTGATAGGCCTTGACAAACTGAAAGTATTCGGCGTTTACGCCTGAGAATTCCTCGAGTTCTAACTTCACCGCCTCGACCAGCGCCATTTCCTCCAAATCCGACTCTAAAACAGTCACGGATAGCAGCGTGCGTCCATTTGTAGAATAGGATTTGGCTACATCATCCATAAATACGAAATTATTTATCAGGCGATCTCCGGTCAGCAAGCCAATCATCGGCTTTCCGATAAAGGACTTTTGCAGTGAAAAGTATAGATTAATCACCTGCTGTGGAGACGAAAACTGTCCCTGAAGTTGCTTCATCACCCGGTCGGGTTGTGTGGCAATGACAATTCGATCTGCTTCGATGATGTCTCCATTTTCCAGATGGATCGATTTACCTTCCACTTGCTTTACCGGAGTATTGAAGTAGATCTGCGTGTTGCTGAGCTGACGTCTGATCATCGCTGGGATCTCTCTCATCCCTTTTTCTGGAATCGCCGCATGACCTAGGGCAAACATCTTGAACACAAACTCAAACATTCGCGACGAGGTGTTGAGGTGTTTTTCGAGAAAAATCCCTCGGAAAAACGGCTTGAAAAAATTGTCTATTATCCGATCCGAAAAGCCATAATTTTTAAGGTACTGATGCGTCGGCAAGGAAGGTTCATCGAAGATTTCAGAGTTGGCTTTCTTCTTCAGTTCTTTGGTCAGGGAAAACATTTTCACCTTATCAAGCAAGGTTCCGACCGTAGAAAATGCCATTCCAATGATCTTGAGGGGATTTCTGATCGGATCTGTGATGATATAAAATTCTTTCCCTTCAAAAATCACAGCGCCGGGACTAAATCGTTTCAGATGAAGTGCGGGTAAGTCAAGATATTTTGCGAGCTCCGGATAGGCCGTATTCAGCACTTGGAAACCGTGATCAAGCAAAAATCCATCAACTTCGTCGGTCTTTATCCTTCCTCCAATCTCTGCGGAAGCCTCTAGGATTACAGGCGAAAAACCGGATTTTTCCAGCTCCAAGGCAGCCACCAGCCCCGACAGCCCCGCTCCTATGATATAGATTTTTTCTTGCATCGCTTAGGTTCTCCTTTAATTTCAATTTGATTAAAGTTTTCCAGATAACACAGAATGAGCCGTTCTGTTTTCCAAAAGTGATCTGCAGTAAAGATTTGATCAACGGCGTGGTTCAGCGCTCTAAAATCCCTAAAATAGCGGGAAATCCCACCCGATGAAAAAGCGCTCCAACCTACTCCTTGTCTGTTTATTCTTCACCTTTTCGCTTGGGGCGCAAACCTATTTTCCCGAAAAGAACAACTGGCTCACCAAAAAGCCCAGCGAACTCGGGCTCAATGAAGCCAAGATCAGCGAAGCCATTTCCTTTGCCATCGAACACGAAAGCGAGCAAAATCCCAATCTGAAGATCGCCCACTACGAAAGCGCTTTTGGACGAGAACCTTTTGGATATCCGGTCGGACCGATGAAGACACGCGGGTCTGCCGCGGGATTGATTATCTACAAGGGATATGTAGTCGGTCAATGGGGTGATCCAGCCCGGGTGGATTTAACTTTTAGCGTGGCAAAAAGCTTCCTTTCCACCACCGCTGGACTCGCAGTAGCCGAGGGTTTGATCAAGGACGAGATGGACTTGGTTTATCCCTATATGGCTCCAATTTATCCTTTTGACCCGGTAAGAACTGCGATGAACAAGGCCGATCACTTGTACGAGGATGATGTATTTGAGCTGTTTGATACGGACCACAACCGCAAAATCCGCTGGGATGATCTCCTTCGACAGACCTCCGACTGGGAAGGGAGTCTCTGGGGCAAGCCCGACTGGGCCGACCGACCAAGTGGAGAAGCGGCGCAATGGAGAACCCGCCCGCGCAACGCTCCGGGAACCGTCTATGAGTACAATGACACACGTGTAAATGTCCTGGCTTTGGCGCTGATGAACGTTTGGAGGAAGCCGCTTCCAACGGTTTTGAAAGAGAAAATTATGGATCCCATCGGCGCCAGCGATACTTGGAGATGGACTGGCTACGAAAATTCTCTTGTCGTCCTCGACGGCCAAATCATGCAATCCATCAGTGGCGGCTCTCACTGGGGAGGCGGAATGATGCTTTCTGCCTGGGATCAGGCCCGATTTGGATATTTGACTTTGAGAAATGGAAACTGGAACGGCAAACAACTCATCGACTCCTCCTGGATCGAAAAATCCCGCACGCCAACACCTGCCCAGCCCGGCTACGGCATGATGAACTACTTCCTAAACAACGACCTGAAAGAAGCGCCTGCCGCTCCAAAAAGTGCTTTTATGCACATCGGTGCCGGGACTAACATGATCTATGTAGATCAGGAAAATGACCTCGTTATCGTCGCCCGCTGGATTCCAAATGGCGATAAAGCCGAACTCGTCCGACTGGTCCTGGAAAGTCTGAAAAAGTGACCCAGGGGTTAGACAGATGGCATCTTCATCTCGACTAAGCAGGGAGCTGGAGGACGACTCGGTACGCCTGAATCGAACCCGCCATAAATCCCTCGGCGCTTCCCCATAGATACAGCTGAAAGGTTCGGTGAAGGGCTTTTCCCCACTTTTCTTCGATCACTTCCCGATGGGAATCCAGGCGCTTGGCCCACTCCTTACAAGTCAGGTAATAGTTGTGGGTATCATCCCAAACTCCCCGCAGCAAAAACGACGTCTTTGCGACCTCGGTCAGGTAGTCATGCAGCACCATTAAATGGCCATTTCCTTCAAATACGTACTTATTCATAAAATTCCCGTGGGAATTCCGAACCCGATCGGCACTTGCGTCTAAGTAAAGATGTCCTCCCGGTTTGAGCAGTTTCTGGTATTGCTGGAGGGAAGCCTTGTAGTCCGGAAGGTGCTCCGTCACCCCGCAGTTGACTATTGCATCAAACTGGATTCCGGGATTGTACTGAAGAAAATGCTCCAACACCACCTCACAGGGCAGATTTTGAGCATCAATGATCGCCTGAACGAAGTTTTGCGAACGCTCGGAAATCGTCAGCGAAGTGACCCGGATTCCCCGCTGCCCGGCAAACTCCACAAAGGAGCCCCACCCCGAGCCGATTTCGAGGATCCGGTCTCCCGGCTTGGCTTTCACCGCATCCAGAGCGAACTGAAATTTTCTGGTTTCGGCGTCTTCAAGCGGTTCGTCGTCGGATTCAAAAACCGCCTGCGAATACGCCCGGTGCTTTTTGTCCAGAAAAAGCTGAAAGAAATCTTCCGCCAAATCGTAATGTTGGGAGATCCACTTTCGGTCGCTTTTGACCTGCCCAAATAGAAATGGCTGGACAATTCGCCAGAGAAAGTTGAATCCTCTGCTGTCCGAGAAATAATCCCTCAGCGACAGCACCTGAAGAAAGTCCCCCTTCACGTCGACATCTCCCATCAAATAAGCTCTTGCGATCAACTCCTGATCCATGGTACTGATCGCGGCTATGGCCTGATCATTTCTAAGATGAAGAGAAAACCTCGGGATCTCGTGTCCAAAGACTTGTTCGTGGCCATCAGGATCGATCATTGAAAATGAAATTTTTCGAGTAGAACGGGGTATTGCTTCCAGTCGCTTATGCAGAAGGTCAGCAAGTCGCGTGAACTTGTTTGTCATGAAAGTATGATAAGGTGGAGTGGTGAAAGATGTACTGCAAAAAACTCTGAGTTCAGGCAAATAATTTATGGATTTTTAGAGTCTGTACAAACGCCAGGTATCCGTTAAATCCAAGAACCGATTTCACCTCGATCTTGCCTTAAAAAGCTTCTTTACATGCTGCCGTTTCTAAATTTTATTCAAAACGACGGCGAGAGACTTCTCCTCTTTAATGGATCCTTCGGGCGTTTGCCCAGTTGAACCTCCTCCTCGATCAAGGCCAAAACACGAAGCTGTAAGTCATCTTAAAAAAAAATCATTTTTTTAAGATGACTTGCATTTTTTTGAAAAACCCATTTATTTGCATTTCATAATACGTTTAGAGTCTTTCAAAATATATAAAATGCAGTTCAGTAATTTTAAGATCATCGAGTTTTTCACGTTAATAATCCTGCTCACAAGTTGCTCATTCGAAGACACTTCTCCAACCCCTCCCAAATCATGGCTTGACGGCAGGGGAACTGCCCGGGCAGATGGGGTATTTTTGGACTTCAAGGACATGCTGTATAAAAGCGCCACCGAGATCCACTCCTACGATGCCGAAATCAAAAACCAGCGGGTCGACGGAGCCTTTGTAGTCCATAATTTTGACAAAGATGGCGGCCCTGTTTCTGACGCAAAAGGTGAGGTAATTTGTATTGTATTCGAAGAGGACTGTAAGACGGCCAGAATCACCGGGGTGATAACCTCGGGATCAGATCCTACATTCATCGGCTTATATGCAATCTGGACAGTATTGGACAATGGGATGGGGCTCAATGAGACAACCGATATCCGCTATCCCATTGATCAAGCTACCGCTGACTATCACTGCAATGTGGGTGTACCTCTGGAATGGTACAATTTCGATTCTTATTTTTCTTCTGAGGGAAAGGTTCAGGTTAGATCCCTGGATTGTTTCTAACTAGCCAAACCTTTATTAGAAGTTCCGGCTCCAGGCGGAAAAACATAATCCAAGGTTGATAAAAACAAAACCCCGGTGGATTAGACCGGGGTTGGGGTGAGTTTAACAACTTTTCACTACTCCTTTTTACTTACCAATAGGGAAACTGGTATTCGACACAGAAGGAAGACTGTATTGAAAACAAAGAGTGTAGTCCACTGGAACTTCACTCTTATAACAACTTGTCAAAACCGCTTAAGCACCCGTTTCATATTAAAAACGTCCTTTTTAGCAATCTATTACCAAATAAGATTTTGAGAATTCAAAATACATTACTCGGCATGCATACAAATTTACGTAGATTAATCTGCGAGAGATGTTACTGCTTGATTTTCTTGACAAATGTCAAAGCAACGCTTTTGTTGATTGTTTGAGAACAATTGTCCCGAAAGATTCGCTCTTTTCACCAGAATACACAGCTTTCGAAACCAAGTACACGAAATGGTAAATAATGTGTCATTGCAACAAGAAAAACCCCGACAGCCGGTCGGGGTCTTTCTCATTTTCAGGATTTAGAATTAGTTTTTTATTTCAATCAATCCGCTGGAAACCGATCCAGATATGGTGCTTGCAGCGCCATTGTTGATTCTCAATGAGCCCGAAGAGGAGCTTTCACCGACAACTACTCTGCCGCTACCCGCCTCGAAGTCGTAGTTGAATCCGCTCAGATTGGAAAATGTCTGGATGGAAATCCGCCCTGATGAGCTGACCAACTTGGTTTTAGCCCCCAGTCCTATTCCTGAGCCGGAGATGTTGCCGGAGCTCACCTTGAGACTTTCGATCTCGGATACATTGGTCATTTCTATGTTTCCAGAACTCATTTCCACATTCAATTTTCCACTCAGGCTCTTAATCTGGACTTGGCCGCTGGCAGAACCAATATTCAGGTTCCCTTCCATCTGCTCGACCTCAACTTTGCCAGAAGACGCGTTCGCCTGAACATTGCCAATAAGGTTGTAGACGCCGAGAGATCCCGAACCAATCTCCAAACGAGCCGATGGGATTTTGGACATCAAGACTTGAATGTTTCCAGAACCAGCATTGACGTCAAGTGTCGGATATTCGACCCCAGAGATCACTGTATTACCTGATCCTGACTCTACTTCCAATTCGATATTCTTTGGACCAATGAGGTTTACTGTTGCCCGGTGATTGCCTCCGCCGAGCATTCCGTTTTTGTCCAGTTCGATGTCGAGTGTATTTCCATCTTGCTTGTATTCTATCTTGAAGTTGCCAGAGCGGGAGGATTCCAAAAGTCCATCGAGTTCCACCGTGGTCTGACCTACTCTTCCTTCATAATTAACCTCCATAAACTCCGCGTCAATTTCGATCTGTTGGATTCCGGAAAATTCCTCGTCGATGCTCTGCACGACTTCCAATTCCCCTTCGCAAGAGCTGAACGCCATCATTGATCCAAGCAGGAGTCCGAGGATTGTTGTTTTTTGATTCATGTTGCTAAATCTCATAGTTGGTATATTTTTATTATTGGTTTCTTTTTGATTTCCGGATCGGGTGAACGGCTTTATTCTAGGTAAGTTTCACTTTTCAAGCCAGTTAAACCTTTTCTTGCCTTAGGTCAATTGGCTATTCTCCAGTGCTTTTTCCCTAAATTTTCAATATGCCGTCTCTTCTCAGAAGCGTTTATTTCCTCTATTTTTACCTATGACAAGCGAAGGATCATCTACCCCTATCCCCTTTTGAAAAAATGATTGCAAAAACTCCAACGCCGCCTTATTACGCAGTGATCTTCTCAAGCTATCGCACCCAAGTCGATGAAGGATATAGAGAAATGGCGGATGAAATGGTCCGCTTAGCGGAGCTCCAGCCGGGTTATTTGGGACATGAAAGCGTTCGGGATGGCCTAGGAATTACTATTTCTTATTGGGAAAATTTGGAAGCCATCAAACAATGGAAAGCAAACACGGACCACCTGGTCGCACAAAAATACGGGCGTGAAAAATGGTACACGGCCTACAAAACGAGAATCGCGCTGGTCGAACGCGATTATGGATTTGAACTCTAAAATTAGGCCTTTCGCCGGTAGTGAAGCTGGGTAAGTCCCGTTTCAAATGCCTTTGTACTCAGCAATTCAAGTTGCTGTTCGGGTCGGCCGGTTTTGAAAAGTCTTGTCCCACTTCCAAGCAATACTGGAATAATTGAGATGATATATTCGTCGATCAAGTCATGCTTCAAAAGCTCGTTGATCAGTTCGGCACCGCCATCACAATAGATGTTTTTACCGGTTCCTGCTTTCAATCGCCGAACAAATTCGACAAGGTCTCCGGTGTAAAATTTGGTTCTCCCAACACTCGGCCTTTCCGTTCTGGTAATCACATACACGTCCCGATCCCCATTGTCATAGTGAGAGGTACCGATCTCACGCAGGACCCAATCGTAGGTTTTTCGGCCGAGAATGATCGTGTCTATCGTCGCGGTAAATTCCGCATAGCCGTAGTCCTCGCCTTCCTTTTCGACTAGTTTCAAAAAGCTCAAGTCGTCGTTTGGCTGCGCAATATATCCGTCCAAACTCGAGGCAATGTAGATGATCAGTTTTCGCATGGCTTGTATTAAAAAAAAATTAACCTTTTCTAAACTCTGAAATAAGGGTTTTTACCCGGTCTTTGATATCCAACTGACTGATATCCATATTACCTGAAGTTGCTTTGAGAAAATCCTGCACAGCGCCGCTGTGGTCTGTGGATTTTCCTTCAGCCAAAGTCACATAGCGCATCGTAGACCAAAGAACGGTCTTCAGCTGCGCCTTAGAATCGTCGGTCATGTAGTATTCGACCACGATCGTGTTGTGATTGTGCCAGAGAATCCGGCTCATGATCCGCACCCACTCTCCCACCATCGCCGGCTTGACATAGCTGATGTTATGATTATAGACTACCCAAGCCGCTTTGTAGGTCTTGATCAGGTCGATGATCTCCAGTCCGTAGAGCTTTGGAACTTGATCCTCTCTCGCGTTGAAAAAGTAGTCGAAATACTTGGCGTTGTTCAGGTGCTGCAATGGATCGCAATCCTGAAACCGAATGACCACCCGGCTTTCGGTCTCGGTTGGATAATGCTTGTCTGGATCGTAATCAAACATAGCTTATATGTCTTTGCTGGTCAATATCTTAATTCCTTTTTGCTCCATCTCTTTAAGCGCTTTGGCGCCATCCTCTGGACTTAGATTGACCGCCCGGGTGGCATCCGCTATCACAAATGTGTCAAAACCCAGCTCCATGGCGTCCATCGCCGTGAATTTTACACAATAATCCAAAGCCAATCCACATACAAAAACACGCTCAACACTAAGGGATTTAAGATAATCTCCCAAGCCAGTGTCTCCCCTTCGCGCGTTGTCGAAAAAGCCTGAATAAGAATCTACTTCCTTGTTTTTGCCTTTTTGGAAAATTCCCAGCCATTGACCTTGGTTCAGATCCGAATGAAAATCTGCACCTGAAGTTCCCTGAACGCAATGCACAGGCCAGAGAATCTGCGTCAAACCTGCCAGTTCGATGAATTCTCCGGGATTTTTCCCGGGATGATTTGCCGCGAAACTCCCGTGATCTGACGGATGAAAATCCTGCGTCGCGATTACTTGCTTGAATTCCTCTTGAAGTGCATTGATCACCGGCACGACTAGATCTCCCTCCTTTACGGCCAGCGCTCCACCGGGGACAAAGTCATTTTGCACATCGACGACGAGCAGTACGTCATTCTTTTCAATCTTCACCACTTTCAAATTTTTTCGCTTTCAAAACCAATTCCATCCGTAAATGGTGCAGATTTTCCTCCAATCCAACCGGATAAAGGTGAGGATTGACCAAGCGCATGTGGGTCTTATCCAGAGATTCAAGCTGAGACGTCGCCCGATCCCGGATCTCGTGAAGCGTTGGAAGTTTGTAAATCTTTCGACCTTTTTCAAAGATCGGCTTCAGCAGGATTTCCTCCTGATAAAAAGCCGGCATCAGCCGCTTCCGTCTCGTGGCATCCACCGGATCGATGATCATGACGCCCCTCGGATCGATCGTTTGGTCTTCCAGGAAAATCATGTCCGCCACTGCCTTGCCCTTACTGTAGTAGCGCTTGGTGTTGTGTATTCCTGGAATGTTGATCTTAAGCGATTGCTGGGAAACTTTCACTTTGGGTTCCCATTCTCCCTCCTTGTTTCTGATCGCCGAGAGCTTATAGACGGCTCCCAGTGCGGGTTGATCATAGGCGGTAACTAGTTTTGTGCCGACTCCCCATACATTGATAGCCGCATCCTGAGACTTAAGTGAAGCGATGATATGTTCGTCCAGATCGTTGGAAGCCACGATCTTCGCATCCGGAAACCCGGCTTCATCGAGCATCTGCCTCGCTTGAGAACTGAAGTAGGCTAAGTCACCGGAATCTATCCGGATCCCTACCATTTCCTTTCCCTTGCTTCGCAAAATCTCCCCAACTTTGATGGCATTTTTTACGCCGTTGAGCGTGTCATAGGTATCCACCAGAAAGATGCATTGGTCTGGAAAAGCATCGGCATAAGCTTCAAATGCCTCCAATTCCGTCTCAAATGACATAATCCAACTATGCGCATGCGTTCCAGAGACTGGAATTCCGAAAAGTTTTCCAGCCATTACATTGGACGTCGAAGTGCAGCCACCGATGTACGCCGCACGGCTGGCTGCCAGCGCGCCGTCGATTCCCTGCGCTCTGCGAAGTCCAAATTCCAGCACGGGCTCTCCCTGTGCAGCGACGTTGATTCTGGCTGCCTTCGTGGCGATCAATGTCTGGAAATTGATGATATTCAAAAGCGGTGTCTCCAGCAACTGACACTGGATCAATGGCCCTCTAACTCTCACCAAGGGTGAGTTGGGGAACACTACCGTGCCTTCTTCCACCGCATCTATGTCGCAGGTGAATTTGAGTTTTTGAAGATATTCCAGAAAATCCGCCTCAAAGACCGGACTTCCGTCCTTATTTTTCATGACCCTCAAATATTCCAGGTCGGCTTTTTCAAACTTGAAATTGCTACAAAAATCAACCACATAGTCCAGCCCAGCTGCCAGCGTAAAACCGCCCTGGAAGGGATGCTTCCGAAAAAACAGATTGAACACCGCCTCCTGTTCGGCCTTCCCGGCCTTCCAATAAGCATAGGCCATCGTCAGCTGGTAAAAGTCCGTGAGCAAAACCAGATTACTTTGATAGAGATCTTTGGTGATTTTCATGTGTTTATCGTTTGTCTTTCAATGGCCACATGGAATCTCGCAAAGTTGACAATCATTTCTCTGATGCGTGCTTAGCGACATGCTCGATTTCATGAAAGGTGTTCAAAAGTTAAAATAAAGGTAAGCCGAAGTCCTGTTCAAGACAAAAGATGAAAGACGTTAGACACAAGAAGTGAGAATTTATAACACAAGATTCTCGAATCAAGAAACAAGACAAAACGAACCCCATCTTTAACCAGATACTTGACCGAAATGTGAGAACCAACATCAAGCAAGGTCAGAAAGTCTTGTGTCTAGCGTCTAATATCTAACGTCTAATGCTTCACCCTCAAATTCAGTAAAATCCCCACGAGTACCAACGCCATTCCGATATAGGACGCAAATGGGAAGGTTTCACCAAACAAAATGAAGCCGAATATCAAGGCATACAGCACCGCCATGTAGCTGATACTCGAAACTCTGGACAGGTTGCCTGTCTGATACGCCACAGTCATGAAATATTGGGCGCTCTGCGTACAGAACCCGATCCATAGCAAGATCAACCAATCCCAGCCAGTCGGCATGACCCAGTCAAAGATCATAATGACTGATGCGACGGGCAGCGCCACCAACGGAAAGTAAAAAACAATGACCAGTGGATGCTCGGAGGTCTTCAGTTTCCGGATCATATTATAGGCAATGCCGGCAGCAAGTCCGGATACAATCCCCATCGCAGCACTCAGTGGATCAACTCTGGTATCCACTCCCTGGATGATCAGAACACCCGCGAAGGCCATCGCAAAGTACAGGAACTGGATCGGCTTTACTTTTTCCTTTAGGATAAACACGCCCAAGATCGTGGTGAAGATCGGCGACAGATACTGCATCGTCACAGCACTTGCCAGCGGGATTCGCTGCAGGGTGTAGAAAAAGAGAATCAGACTGATCGATCCGACTATTCCACGGATCACCAGGCTGCCTTTGTGATTACCGAAGACGGCGATTCCTTTTTGGCGAAGAATGACGAAAGTAAAGACCAAACTAAAAACAGATCGGAACCAGACTATCTCAATCGCGGGAATATGCGGGACGAACTTGACTGAGACGTTCATCATCGCAAAAAATATCCCTGCCAAAAGCATGGACTGAACGCTGCTGATTTTCAATGGAAGTTGGGGCTTGTGATAAACTTTGGTTTGTAAATCTAAACAGTCTGGCTAAAGTTCAGTCCTGCGAAATTTTAGTTGGCTGAAACTTTCTTCCAGCTAAACTGCTTGTATTCGAAAACCAAATCTATGGCACTAGCACTTGGCTCACAAGCTCCAGACTTTCAGCTCCCATCAACCTCAGCAAAGGTTTTTCAACTCAAAGACTTGCTCGGCAAGCCGCTGATTCTATTCTTTTACCCGAAAGATTTTACCAAAGGATGCACCGCAGAAGCCTGTGAGTTCAGAGATCAGTTCAGTGAATTCAGGGACATGGAGGTGCCTGTTTTTGGCATTAGCCGGGATGATATTCCCACGCACGAAAAATTCAAAAAAGCGCATCAGTTGCCATTTGACTTGCTTTCTGATCCTGACGGAAAAGTCTGCAAGAGCTTTGACGCCTTGATTCCCGTGCTTAAAATCCCAAAAAGGGTCACTTACCTCCTAGACGAAAACCATCGGATCGCCGGGATTTTTGAAGGACTCTTTGAAAACAAGAAACACGTGAGCGCGATGATCGCCAAGCTCAAGAAAGCTTAACTCGAGACGATCAATCCATCCTGCATCACGACCTTTCGATCGGCCATTCCGGCCAGTTCTTCGTTGTGCGTCACGATCACAAATGCCTGTTTCAATTCACTTCTCAGCTTGAAAAAAAGCTCATGAAGCCCCTTGGCATTGGCCGTATCGAGATTCCCGCTGGGTTCATCCGCAAACACAACCGAAGGATTATTGATCAAGGCTCTGGCTACCGCGACACGCTGTTGCTCACCTCCGGAGAGAGTGGACGGCTTGTGATCCAGGCGATGGCTGATTCCGAGGATTTCGGCGAGCTCACCGGATTTCTTTTGTAAAGCTTCCGATGACGTTCCGAGGATATACCCCGGAATCTGGATGTTTTCCTGGGCGGTAAATTCCGGCAGCAGGTTATGAAACTGGAAGATAAATCCGATCTGCTGATTTCTGAAATCTGCCAAACTATCACCCTTTAATGTCATCAGGTTCTTGCCCTGCATAGTCAGCTCGCCTTGATCGGGTTGATCCAACGTTCCCAAGATATGGAGCAGGGTACTTTTCCCTGCGCCTGACGAACCGACAATGGATACGATCTCCGATTCGGTAATTTCAAGATCAACACCTTTTAATACGTGGAGGCTTCCGTAGGATTTATGAATCCCTTTGGCTATCAGCATGGTAGATTTTTTTGAGTTTTTAAAAGTAAAACAAATCCCTCAAATACAGGAATTAAAGGCATTTCTTGAAGAAAAATGAAAAATCCCGGTTTGATTTATCGAACTCCTCGCCTTATCTTCGAGCAAAATTTCCAGGGAATGAAATCAAGCATGACTGAAAAGTCTCAAACTGGGAATGTCACCAGCCATGCGAGATTTCATGTGACTTTTGAGAAAATAATCATATACATATGAATATTCACGAATATCAGGCAAAAGAAGTATTGAAAGGCTACGGAGTGAAAATTCAGGAAGGAATCGTTGCTGATTCTCCTGAAGCCGCTCACGAAGCTGCAGTTAAACTTAACGCTCAAACCGGTACTTCCTGGTATGTGATCAAAGCTCAAATCCACGCAGGTGGACGCGGAAAAGGTGAAGTTCAAGAGACAGGCTCCAGAGGTGTGGTGCTTGCCAAAAAATTGGAGGACGTCAAAGAAAAAGCAGCTGCAATCCTTGGAGGAACCTTGGTCACGATCCAAACTGGAGCTGAGGGTAAAAAAGTAAACAAGGTCTTGGTCGCTGAGGATGTCTACTATCCCGGAGCTTCCGAGCCAAAAGAATACTACATGTCTATCCTTCTGGACAGAGCAACCGGATCCAACGTGATCATGGCCTCTACTGAAGGTGGGATGGATATCGAAGAGGTTGCTGAAAAGCACCCTGAGAAGATCATCAAAGAATGGGTCGACCCGAAGGTCGGACTTCAAGGCTTCCAAGCTAGAAAAGTCGCTTTCAAACTGGGTCTTACCGGTACTGCTTTCAAAGAAATGGTGAAGTTCACCACTGCGCTATACAATGCGTATGTTGGCACCGACTCTTCTCAGTTTGAGATCAACCCGGTATTGAAGACTTCCGATGATAAGATCCTGGCAGTAGATGCCAAAGTCAACATCGACGACAATGCACTTTACCGTCAGCCAAAACTGGCAGAATTGAGAGATTTGGCGGAAGAAGATCCTTTGGAAGTAGAAGCTGGCAAATCTGGTCTGAACTATGTGAAGCTTGACGGAAACGTAGGTTGCATGGTAAACGGTGCCGGTCTTGCGATGGCGACCATGGATATGATCAAGCTTGCTGGTGGTGAGCCTGCCAACTTCCTTGATGTGGGAGGAGGAGCCAATGCCACTACCGTAGAGGCTGGTTTTCGAATCATCCTTCAGGATCCAAACGTAAAAGCAATATTGATCAACGTATTTGGCGGTATCGTTCGTTGCGACCGTATCGCAAACGGAGTCGTTGAAGCTTACAAATCCATCGGCGACATCCGAGTTCCGATCATCGTGAGACTACAGGGAACCAATGCTGAAGAGGGCGCAAAGATCATTGACGAATCAGGACTGAAAGTAACCTCAGCAATCACTTTGAAAGAAGCTGCTGAGAAAGTTCAAGCCGTGCTTGAAGCTTAAAAATAAAACAGAATGCGTGCGTAGTTCAACTGGATAGAATATCAGATTTCGGCTCTGAGGGTTGAGGGTTCGAATCCTTCCGCGCGTACTTCCAGGCTTAGACAATTGTCTAAGCCTTTTTTGTTTTCTATCCACTGCGAAAAACTTCCCCCGGCACAACCGTTAAAATCTGTTGGAAAGGTCAATAAAAACTTAAAAAACCTAAACTTAAATCGAAGGTCTCGATTAGAGGTGGATATTAGCCCAAGGAAAAAACTTCGGCTATGGAAAGATTCAGAATATTTTTTGTCAAAAAAACAACGAAAGGCCCATCAGAGGGAGACATCACCCATGTCGGCGGGATCAATGAACTGGGCGAGAAATGGAGTATCTCTATCGATGAAGCAATCGAAGGGATCAACGCCGGGATTTGGGAGTTCTATCTGCTGGAGAACTTTGAGGAAATTCCGGTGAATATCTGTACGCTAAACGCATCTGAAACCTTCCTTACTGCTAAAGGTCAAGGCTACCTTCACAATCTGCTGGAAGACTTGCCCGAATGCGACCTGGCCTTTCAACTGTAGTGCATTCCGTGGCCTTCGGGAATCCTTTTGATCTCAGCGAATGAAATCGGCTTACTTCAATCCTTTCTCTTAGAATCGAGACCGATAAAATTTAAAAGTAGGTATTATGTTCTCCACCCGATGCTCCGCTTTTCCAGTCTGCGGCAGATCTCTTCCGCCAGAAAATCTGAAATTTTACTATCAATCTAAAATATTGAACGCAGGATTAACGTTTTAAAAAAAATAGAATTATTCCGTGGTAGGAAAATAAAAAAGCAGGAGAAGATCTCCTGCCCTTTATTTGAAAACTAAACCAACTATTATTTAACTACCACAATGAATTCAAAAATAATACAATTCTTTTCAAATCAAAATACCAAAGAATAATTTGTATTCTTTTTATTTCTTTTCAGGAAAATTTCCTCGCTTGTAGACCAAACCAATCCCAAGTCCCTGGCTAAATTGGATTTTTTCGTCCTGATCCAAATCATATAATGATGCCACGGTCAGGGTAACGCTCACGAGATTGGAGACCTTCGCGGCGAGCACAAGATCAAGCCGATGATCGATCGTATCCCATGCGAGGGTTTCATAGTTGGCAAACATTCCGTACCGCGCCTTAAGGTTGATATTTTCGGAAAGTTGCTTGTTCCAGTCGGCCAGCAAACTCATCGCCAGCCACTCCTGACGGACCGTTTTTCCAATCGGAACGCCGTAGTTATCGGGTACATTGAGGTAGAGGTCTGTGTCAGTCACAACAGTAAACCGCGGTGAAAATGGAGACAGTCTCAGACTAAACTCCTCGTTGGGCTTGTACTCCATCCCCAGGGAAAAAGTCAGATAGGCCGGATTGGCAAACTTAGAAATGAGCGTCCGATCCGTGTCGGTAAACTCATACCCTGGTGCGAATTGACTTGCAAATGTCGTCGCCAGAAAATAATTCCACTTCTCTCCGGCCTTGAAGCCTACCTTGGAGTCTATCAGGATCCGGTCATTGGATTTGCGGCCGTCTTCGTCCTGATTTTTGACCACTCCATAGAAGAGATCCAGGGTGTTGTCCCAAGACCATCTTTCTTTGGCATAGTTTGCTCTTGCAAAGATGCCAGTCGTGAAGGCCACTGAGTTGACGCCACCCCCTGTCCAGTTGCCACTGAATGACGCCTGATTCAGTGCAAAGGTGCCCTCGATGGATTTCAGCCAATAGGTGGTGTCGGCTTTTGCTGTTTCGGTCGAATCCTGAGCGGATGCGATTCCTAATGTCACTAAAAAAAGAAAAATTGTAAATAACTTCTTCATAACCTTTTTATTTAGAATAATACGCTTAAAAATAAGAAATAGAATCTATGGAAAAAGACTTTGAACAAGAACTAATCGTCAGAGATTACCTGGCCCGCCAGCGAACTGCCCTGGCAAATGATCGGACGCTGCTCTCTTTTATCCGCACTGCGCTGTATTTTCTCGTCTCCGGTACCGCCCTTTTTGAAGTGAGAGAGCTCGCCCACGTTCGACAACTCGGCTACCTTGCATTTGGATTGAGTTTTGCCTTTCTAGCAATAGGAATCTTCAATTATTTTAGGATAAAAAGAAAATTGAAGAAGGGAAACTACCTCAAGATGTAATATATGACGTTCGAAACCGAGCTCGTTCTTGGGATCATCGCCTTGGCGGTTATCTTATTTTTTACAGAAAAATTCACTGTTGATACCGTCGCTATCGGAGTCATGGTTTTGTTTATGCTTTTAGGCATACTCGACCTCAAAGAAGGGCTGGCCGGATTTTCAAACTCTGCAACGATCACAGTAGCAGCGATGTTTGTGATTTCGCAGGCCATCTTCAAGACAGGAATATTGGATCAAGTGAGTCTTTTTCTCGAAAGCCAGGCACAGAGAAGCGAAAGCAGACTGATTCTAAGTCTGATGCTGACCTCGGGAATTTTATCGGCTTTTATCAATGACACGGCAGTCGTCGCCCTCCTGATGCCGGCGGTCATCCACCTGAGTCAAAAGAATCAAATCCCCCCATCCAAACTCCTAATGCCACTTTCTTTTGGGGCACTGATGGGGGGAATCTGCACACTTCTGGGTACTAGTACCAACATCTTGGTAAGCGGCATTGCTGAAAAAGCCGGGCTGTCTCCTTTCGGGGTTTTTGAAATGTCCGCCATGGGACTTATTTTTCTCGCAGCAGGCACGCTCTACATGGTGACGGTCGGAAGATGGATCCTTCCCAAACGCGGCCCGAGCATCGACCATTCAGGCAATTATGATTTGGGAGACTACCTGGTGGAGATCACCATAACAGATGAGTTCGACCAACTTATGGAGCCAGTGCTGAAGCAAAAGATATTCAAGGACGGAGCGATTAGGCCCTTACAGATCATCCGAGAGGATGGAAACCGCGTCAAAGTATATCCCAACAGCGTGATCCTCTCCGGTGACATGATCCGAGTGACCGCCGACCATAAAAACCTCGACCGGTTGAAAAAAGTGAAGGGCATCGAGATCAAAGCTGAACTCGATTGGGACACCAAACCGGCTACCGAGGTAGATGAGAAGCTCTTTGAGGCCATTGTCACACCCAACTCCTCCCTTGTAAATGAGAGTATCAAATCAATCGACTTCCGGAAGTTATTTGACCGGGTCGTAGTCATTGGGATTCGACACAGGAAGGGTCTTCTGGACAAGCTCATTGCCGGGTCATCCCTCAAGGCTGGAGACGTCCTCTTACTTCGCGCCACCGAAGAAACGATCCAATCCATCCAGCGGTCGGAAGATCTTTTGCTGATATCCGGAAAGAAAACAGGACACCTCAATAAAATCCAAGTGATTTTGACGCTGGGAATCTTGGCTTTAGTCATCGGGTTGGCAGCATTTGGAATATTTCCCATTACTCTGTCGGCTACCGCTGGGGCTTTGGCAATGGTAATGCTTCGTGCAATTACCCCCGATGAGGCCTACAAAGCGATTGACTGGAAGGTAATCTTCATGCTTGCAGGAGTCCTGTCTATGGGCACAGCCTTGGAGAAAACCGGTGGAGCAACGCTCATCGGCCAAGGAGTAATCGAGCTATTCGGCGCTTACGGCCCTCAGATTGTTTTGAGCGCCATCTTCGGCCTGACTTTCCTCCTGACCAATGTCATGTCCAACAATGCCACCGCCGCGCTGCTAGCCCCAATTGCTATCAGCATTGCCGCAACGCTGGATGTCGAGCCAAGACCTTTGCTGATGGCAGTCACCTTTGCCGCGAGCCTAAGCTTCATGACTCCGATGGGCTACCAGACCAATACAATGATCTACAACCCCGGCAACTACCGATTTTCGGATTACATGAAGGTCGGCACGCCACTCAACATCCTGCTGTGGATTATTGCAAGTATCTGTATCCCGATATTTTTCCCGTTTTAAAGCACTCTGGGCTGGTTTGACTTTTTCAAATTCAAAAATAATCGTCCTAGACAATGGCCTGGGTCCATGCGGCGCCTCCCTTTTTTAGTACCTAAGAGAATTAGTTTATTCAAAAACCGGAGACTGATCCCTCAATAAAGGCAAACTTTTCTTTTATTAATTTTATTTTGGCTTTTTAGTTATTTTCAAAATATACTTAATTATAAAAGCATATATCCAAAATTATATTCTTTTTCTTGCTAAGGTTTTTCCAACATTTCATATATTCAACTATCTTCTTTTCGGGCAAAAACCTCTGACCACCAACCCCTATGACGATTTCTTCTTCGACTCAGGCGCAGTTTTTCCATAGCTTAAAGTCCACCATCCCATCCTACTCCTCATTGGTAGATGAGATAGCCGAGACGCTCAATGTAAGTATGGATAGTGCCTACCGGAGAATCCGGGGCGAGAAGTTGCTGGATTTCGAAGAACTGCGGATCCTCTGTCAGCGGTTCAATGTATCACTGGACAAGTTTTTCAGCTTGGATTCCAAGTCCATCTTGTTTCAGGGCAACACCAATTCATACCAGAGCGACAGCTTTACGGAGTGGATGGAAGATGTGCTGTCGCAGCTCAATCTGGTCAATAGCTTCAGCCACAAGCATGTTTACTTTTTAGTCAAGGATATGCCTCCATTTCACCATTACTATCATCCTGCGCTGGCTGGATTCAAGTTCTTCTTCTGGATGAAGTCAATCCTGCTTTTTGATGATCTCAAAAACGCCAAGTTCGCGATCACAGACAATCACTTTGAAAAATACCGCGAAATCACCCAGAAAACGATCAAAGTCTACAACCGTGTGCCAACCTCGGAAATCTGGAACGAAGAAAGTCTGAATACGACGCTCCGACAGATCGAAGTCTACCATGAAATGGGGCTGATCAAGAACTCCAATGACACCCTAGCACTCTATCAATGTGTCTTGGAAGTCATAGATCATCTGGAGAAAATGGCCGATGCGGGCAGGAAGTCAAGTTTTGGCCACCCTCCTACCGAGGACAGCGGTGAATACAAGATGTACCTCAACGAGATCGTCTTGGGAGACAATACCTTCATGGCCGAGTTGGGAGATTCCAAAATCACCTACCTCAATCACAGCGTGATGTATTTCATCGGTTCAATGGACAAGAAATTCAACGATTCAATGTTCAAAAACCTTGAAAACCTCATGAAACGTTCAACCTTGATCAGCGGAACAGGCGAAAAGGAACGGAGGCAATTTTTCAATAAGCTTCGCAAAAAAGTAGAGTCCAAGATGAATTTGGTGGAAGTTTAACATTTAAAGTCAGGCCGTGGGGTGTCTGTGAGCACTTTTTCGCTTAAATTTCCTCCATGAAAAATTTTGCTTCTCTTCAATTTTTATATCTGGCAGCTGCCTTGTCCTGGAGTTTGTTTTCCTGTAATTCTCCGAGTGAATCACAGGTGAAGGCTCCTGAAAACAGCAATTTAGCCATTTCACCAAGCACCGAGCCTCCTCAAAAACAACCAGGGATGGCTTGGATTCCCGGTGGGAAGTTTACGATGGGCACCAACGAAGCCGATGCCTACCCAGCAGAAAAGCCTGCAGTCGATGTGGAAGTAGCCGGATTCTGGATGGACACTCGGGAAGTCACCAATGCAGAGTTTGCAAAATTCGTAGAAGAGACAGGCTATGTCACCGTGGCGGAACGTAAGCCTGACTGGGAAGAGCTCAAAAAACAACTTCCTCCGGGAACTCCAAAGCCGGACGAGTCCATCCTTGTACCGGGTGCGATGGTTTTCTCTCCCCCACCCTATGAAGTCCCTACCAACGACATCTCACTCTGGTGGAAATGGGTGAACGGAGCAAACTGGAAAAATCCCGAAGGACCGGGAAGCAATATTGACGGAAAGGAAAATTATCCGGTTGTTCAGGTGTCCTTCGAGGATGCACAAGCCTATGCAGAATGGGCAGGAAAGCGACTCCCAACTGAATTTGAATGGGAATTTGCTGCCCGGGGCGGCGTCAACGGGAAGCGATTTGCTTGGGGAGACGAGCTGAATCCCAGTGGACAACATCTAGCCAATACCTTTCAGGGAGTTTTTCCTCATCTCAACGAAGGAAACGACGGATTCATGGGAGCAGCTCCTGTGGGATCTTTTGCTCCGAACGCTTTCGGACTATACGATATGATCGGCAACGTGTGGGAGCTCACCTCCGACTGGTATGATGCGCTAAAGCTGGCCAGACTCGCCGGCCAAGCTCCCAAACTGGACGCCAACATGAACCCATGCTACAATCCCGACAATCCCTACGCGATGGAACGCGTCATGAAGGGCGGCTCATATCTCTGCGCGGTAAACTACTGCGTGAACTACAGACCTTCCGCAAGACAGGGCACTTCCTATGATTCGGGCACTTCAAATGTAGGCTTCAGACTGGTCAAAGACGCCGTCCCACAGACATTGGGAATGAAGTAAGTACACAGTAGGCAGTATACAGTTTGCAGTCGACAGAATTTCCCCGCTGCCATTTGCGGACTTCCTACTGTACCGTCCTAAATAGAGTTGACCGTTTTGAAGTTGGTTTTGGTTAGAATTTGATTTCGTTCAAACTGATCAGGAGTTAAGCCTCCCAGACTTTGGTGAGGTTTCTCCTGGTTATACATTTTAACTGCTTTGGCTGTTTTAATTTCCAGCTCTTTGAATGTTGCAGGATGATATCCATAGAGGTAATCATTCTTGATTGTCCTGTTTAATCGCTCTGCTTTAGGATTCTCATAAGCTGTTTTCCCCATACTATTTTGGAATTGCTTTTGGGTCATTGCCACAAATTGCCTGCAATAATACTGACCTCCTCCAT
>NZ_AUBW01000006.1 GCF_000429445.1 Algoriphagus terrigena DSM 22685 | reverse complement strand
AATATCCTTCCAGAACATAATACACAGGTTTCCAATAAACGCCTGTGCTTTCCATAGCAACATGGGTTACTCCTTGGTTTTGAAGCCAACCGATCAGCTTCTCCAGATCCTGGGTATGGGTGGCAAAGGTTAACGTCTGCTCTGGCAGATCTTTTCCTGAAACGGTGGCAACTACCGTGTCGCGATGAACATCAAGGCCGCAGCCTCGTTCAATGAGTTGGGGAAATTCTATCATGTCCATATCGTAAATAAGTTGTGGTAACTCCTTTTACGACTTTCATGGCTGTGGGTGAATTTCCCTAATTCATATAAGTTTTATGGATTTAGCTGAAGGCTTCTTCCGTCGGGCAAAGTCGAGATTACAACGGGATTGCAAGTCTCAGTGGGCTCGAAACTCACCCGGTAATCCACACTGCTGGTAGCGGTTCTTGAAACGATCCAGGATTCTTTCCCTTTTTGTGGCAGCTCCCAGCTAGCACTGTAGCATTGGAAGGGTTGTTCTCTGGCTTCGGTGATCACCAGCGAAAAATTCCTCCCGGCAGGATTTCGACCTGTGATCTGGCCTCTCGTGGTCAGTGAGACGGGAGCGAGATCTAGCCGCGACATAACGTAGGAAAGCTCTCCCTCAGCAACGAAGGTGAGGCCCTGGCCTGTCTTGATCGTCAGGCTTTCAAAGCTTTCCTGGTTCTCAGTAGGAGAAAGCCTGATAAACATCCTCGTTCCCGTGAACTCGGAACCTTTGAATGCGTAGTTGTCATAGGTAAGCGACCAGTTGGCGTTCACTGAATCTGCGAGTGTGAAGTCAAGGATGATTTTTCCGGTTCGGGGACCTGGGTTTTCCTGTTCGCATTCCTGTGGAGCCGAATAATCCAGTTCGATGATCTTCGTGTCCGGATTTTGGATGATCGTCGGACATCCCGGCAATTCGGCGGATACTATCGTCAAATAATCCTCGTAGGTGAGATTACCCAGGTATGAGCTTTCGCCGAAGGCTTCCGAAAAACCGAAAAACTGTTCGGCCTCTTGCACCAAATCTGTGTTGATCTCTTTGCCGACGTCTTCGGAACAGGCGGCCAAGAGGAGTGAAGTTGAAAGAAGAATTAAGTATTTTTTCATGGTAATGGCATCTATTGCGCTTCCTTTCAATTACCGCGCCTGATTGCTAACTTGGTCGACAACGAAACTATTCAAAGCGATGAAATTTAACGAAGGCATGCTCCGTGAGGGATCTCTCGAAGGCAAAAATATTCTGGTGACGGGTGGCGGCACTGGCCTTGGTCGGTCGATGGGTGAGTATTTTTTGAAACTGGGAGCGAATTTGGTGATTTCATCCCGAAAGCTGGACGTCTTGACCGAGACTGCCAAGGAGATGATGGGCAAAAACGGAGGCACGGTCGTACCGGTGAGTTGCGATGTGCGTGATATCGAGCAGGTGGAGGCGATGTGGGATAAAGCCAAATCGGAGTTGGGTCAAATCCACGCGGTCGTCAACAATGCGGCGGGCAATTTCATCAGTCCTACCGAAAGACTTTCCACCAATGCCTTCAACACGGTCTTGGATATCGTCTTGAAGGGAACCTCGCAGGTCACATTGACAGCGGGCAAAGATTGGATCGCTCAAAAACAGGACGGTATATTTTTGAACATCGTGACTACTTATGCTTGGACGGGGTCGGGGTATGTGGTGCCCTCGGCAGCTGCAAAAGCGGGAGTTTTGGCGATGACTCGATCCCTTGCCGTGGAGTGGGCTAAGTACGGCATCCGATCCAATGCCATTGCGCCGGGACCATTTCCTACCGAGGGAGCCTGGAGCCGCTTACTGCCGGGAGAGTTGGTAAAAAAGTTTGATCCGGCTAAGAAAGTGCCGATTGGCAGAGTAGGTGAGCATCAGGAGTTAGCTAATCTTGCTGCCTATTTGGTGTCGGATTTTTCAGCCTATGTAAATGGTGAAGTGATCACAATCGATGGTGGCGAATGGCTCAAGGGCGCTGGAGAGTTTAATAATCTAGACCAAATACCTCAAGAAATGTGGGATATGATGGAGGCGTCCCGAGGAAAAAAGCTTTAAGCCCCGGTCTGGTTTGGGGCTACTTGAAAGCAAAATGGAAAATCAGAAACTTGTAGTCTAGGAATTAATTTCCCGCTCCCAAGATTGGTTTTGGCTGACCGATTCTTTGATACTTTTTTTCAAAGACTGATCGAGACTTTTCGATTCTTTTTTGAGAATATCCAGGAGTTTTCTGGATTCCGGGGTTTGGGTTTCCGTGTCAAGGATTTCTAGGATTCCTAGGATGTTGGCGACTCTTGCCCGGAGCGAATGCGACTGTTGAAACGCCAAGTCCCGGAGAAAATAGTGATGCTCTCTCATCCATATCTCCTGTTTCTTTTTTTCGGTGATGTCGATGATCATCCCTTGAATCTTTTTTGGGTGGCCGTCCGAGTCCCACTTGGTAGTCTTTCCAAAACCAATCACCCAAGTGACTTGACCGCCTTTGGCTACAATTCTGAATTCCTTGCGGAAGGGAAGGTTCCCCGTGGATTTGAAGTGCTGCGAGATTTCTCTGACGATCTCGGGATAGTCTTCCGAATGGATGTGCTGCTGCCAAGAAATGGATTTCAAATGCTGAAGTTCCTCGATTCGGTAGCCAAGAAGTTGAGCCAAACCACTACTGATAGAGTCTGTCTTATCATCGATGTCAAACTCCCAAAAGCCCAGCAGCTTGTTCTCGAGAAGGACGTTAATCAGTTCGCTGTCTCCGGTCGACCCTTCGATAAATTCTCCCAAGCCAAGATTGTACGGATGGAGCGGCTCGACGGGATGACCGAGACCTAAGCAAGTGCCAAAGTCACCGGTAATGAAGAAGAATTCCCATTTAGTCAAGATAGTGGTACCCTCCGGATGGTTGATTTTTTGTAGATCAACCATGAAGGACTGGTGTCTGCTTTTCCAGGCTTTGACTCGTTGGTTTTCGAATTTTGCCCAATCGGTAGCCAAGAAACAGTCTTCAAATTGCAAGGGTTTTTCCTTGTTGTCAAAAAACGACGGTACAGGACCAATACCCGAATCGGAGGAGATCACCGTTCCGGATTTATCCAGCGTGATTTGAAGGAAATACTCCGAAATAATGGCGAGTTTGCCCAATACTTGTATGGAATCCCAATCTTGCATATTCAAAAGTAGTTGAAAATAGGTTGATTTGGGTTTGTAAGGCAATAAAATTTATACAAAATACATAAAAGTATATAAAAAATGGAAAATAGCTCACTTCTTCTACACCGCTCGGTTTTCGGTAGTTCTGCTAATTCAGGAAACGTGATGACGGAATCGGAGGCGAAACGTCTATTGGATGACTGGGTGAAAAATGAAAAACTCAAAGTCCACATGAAGCAGGTCGGGCATTTGATGAGGGTTTTTTCGCAGTCAAAGGAGTATGGTAACGAAGTGAGCCACAGATGGTATCTGGCGGGGCTCCTTCATGACGCCGACTGGGATCAGTGGCCGGACCAGCATTGCAAAAAGATCATCGGCGAGTTGGAAGACCGGGCTATTGATCCTGAGATAATCCGTGCGATCGCCTCCCACGGACCTAGATTTTTTGGCGTGGAGCCGGTGTCGGAGATGGATAAAATGCTGTATGCCTTTGACGAGCTGAGCGGATTTGTCCACGCCTATTCGCTGATGAGGCCTGAGGGATATGCGGGGATGGAGGTGAAAGGCGTGAAAAAACGGTTGAAGGATAAGACTTTTGCCGCCCAGGTGAGTCGCGAAGATATCCAAGATGCCAGTGAGCGGGCAGGAATCGCTGTGGACGAGCTGATTCAGTTTGTGATCGATCACCAAGCTTCCGCAGATCTTGGGTAAAAAGAGAAAGGCCGCAAATTTTTGCGGCCTTTCTCTTTTTATAGCTCTTCTTCCTGATTGACAGGTCGAAAATTGCCCGGAGGAAGCTGTTCTGCCACTTCATCTTTTTCAAAAGGGAATACCTCGACAATCGAACTCTCGGTGATATCAGGCACCCGGAAGCTGACCAGCATATTGCTGAGGCTTTCCTGAATTCGGTCATAAGCCTGACGTACGTCTTCAGCGGTCACAATCATGTACTGGGTGACTTTTTTCTCCTTGCCATTCTCACCGTCCGCGACCAGATAAGAGATCTTGCACTTGTGCCACAGATCGGCGTCTTCGTAGAAGAAGACGTCCACAATGTTACTTTTGCTAATGCCGGTCACCTGAAAATCGCCGCGGATCTGAGAACCCAGGCGGTCGTATAGAATCGCCTCGGCTTCGGTAAACGACACTGCATCTACCAGATATTGCTCGGAAATGCTTTTAAGCAAGCCTTCCTCATTTTCTTTCGCGTACTTGACTTTGCACAGAAACCAGGTTCTCATCTTTTTGACTTTTAGGGATTCGAAGGTACTTTTTCTATTCTAAAGCTGCGAATAGTTTGATCAGATATCTTTCCTTTGAGGAGTAGAGGGTAAATCAACTGGCTGAAAATCAGTTTGGAAAGTTTGGGAATGCCGACTGTCCAGATCTTCAAAGAGTAATTATCAAAAAGGGCTATCTTGGGCGCAACAATACACCCATGCGCGAGAGAATACTATACAGCTTCCCAGTTCAGCTTTTCCTGCTTCATCTTCGGAAAAACCTGACTTTGGTGCTCGTATGGGTGCTCTTGCTGGGAGTGATTCTGGAGCAATTCGGCGTTGTCTTGGGGATCCCATTTCTGTTTTTGGATCCGGAGTACCTGCATCAGGTTTCATGGCTGAGTTTCTTTTTGATTGGGATCGGGATGGGCATCCTTACTATGGCATTCCACATGACGACCTATATCATGGACGGGCGGCAATTCAAGTTTTTGGCCGTGGTGCCGAAGCCGTTTATCCATTTTTGTATCAACAATTCGATCATTCCTCTGATTTTTTACCTGATCTACAGCATCAAATTCGTCGTCTTTCAACTGGACAATGACCTTGCTTCAAACTGGGAAGTACTAAAGTTTTACCTCGGGTTCTCCCTTGGGGGAGTCGTCAGCTACAGTTTGATCTTTGGGTATTTTGCACTGACCAACAAGGATTTTTTCATCATTTTCGCAGGGACGCTGGACAAAAGACTGCGAAAAGTGCGGTTCACCCGCGTCAATGTGGTGAGGCAGTACAAGGAACTCAAGGTCCTCAACGATCAGGTAAACAGCTATCTGAATCTGCGCTTAAAATTCGTCAACGTCCGGCCTGATATCTCAAGATTTGAGCCCATCAAGCTCCTTCGTGTCTTTGATCAAAATCACCTGAATCTTTTTCTGATTCAAATCTTCCTGATCCTTCTAGTTCTGTTTTTGGGCTTTTTCAAGGAAAAAGAAGTGCTGCAGTTTCCGGCGGCGATGAGTGTGACACTTCTTTTGGCCATCTTGGTGATGCTGGTGGGAGCGATGAGTTTTTGGCTGAGGAGTTGGGCGACTTTGGTGGTCTTCCTGATGCTATATTCCATCAATTACCTCTCAAATTTTTCCTTTCTCAATCGGCCACACGAAGCCTACGGGATCAATTATGGAATCGCTCCTGCATCCTACACGCTGGCGAGGCTGGATTCTCTCACGCACCCCGATACGCTCAGGAAGGATAAAGAAAACACGCTCAAGATTCTGGAAAGCTGGAAATCCAAATTCCCCAATGATTCGCTTCCCAAGTTGGTCATCGTGGCCGCGAGCGGTGGCGGCCAGCGTGCGGCGCTCTGGACACTCCATGTGCTGCAGACGATTCATGATGTTACGGGAGGGGAACTGACAAAACATACCGAACTGTACACCGGTGCGTCCGGAGGGGTGATAGGCCAGGCTTTCTTCAGGGAAATATATCTGAGATCGCTCTCTGATTCGACTGTGAACCCGAATGATCCCAAGTTTTTAGCACAGATTTCCGCCGACAATCTCAACCCGATCTTGTTCACGTTGCTGGTCAACGACCTGCTCATTCGGAATCAGCGCTTTGAGTACCGCGGATATAGCCATCTGAAAGATCGGGGATACGCCTTCGAAAATCAGCTGAACATCAATACCGAGAAAATCCTAGATAAACCCCTTTCGGCCTATCGAGAACCCGAAGCAGAGGGAAAGATCGCCTTGCTGCCGGTGACGGCTCTGGTGACCAACGATGGCCGGAAATTGGTGATTGCACCGCAGTCCATGTCCTACCTCGGCAGCTCAGTAATGGGTAAATCCGGCCTGAATGAGAAGAAACAATCCATTGATTTTCTCCGCTTTTACGCTGCTCATGATGCGGAAAATCTCCGATTTCTAAGCGCTCTGAGGATGAGTGCCACCTTTCCCTTCATCACTCCCAATGTAGAGCTGCCGTCGGATCCTGTTATGGAAACCATGGATACCGGCCTCTCTGACAATTTCGGGATTCAGGATGCACTGAGGTTTTTGTATGTTTTCCAGGATTGGATTGCAAAAAATACGAGTGGAGTCGTCCTAGTTTCTATCCGGGATTCTGAGAAATCAGCCGAAATCCCCCATACGGAACCGCCGCGGATCTTCGAAAAAGTATTTACTCCGCTAAAAAATATCTACATCAACTGGGACAATGTGCAGACGATTCAAAACGAAGTCCTGTTTAACTACATGGATGAGTCGATGCCCTTTGCCATGGAAAGAATCGAGTTTGAATACGCCCCGGAGCAAGTTCAGATTGAGCAACTAACAGGCTCGCAAGAGACCATGAAGCGGGCGTCACTCAACTGGCGATTGACTGCCAAGGAGAAGAGGTCTATCCTGAACAGCATTGGTTCTTTCAAAAATCAACAGGCAATCGAGCGAGTCCAAACGCTTTTTCCCCAATAGAAAACGTCCAGAACAATCTACTCAGATTAATAGGGGACGCCCATTTTTTTATAGATAAAGTGCATCAGCCAGGCCGGGCCGATCATCAGAAACTGGATGTCTTTGAAAAATGAAGGCTTTTTCCCCTCTATTTTATGTCCCACAAACTGGACTATCCAGGCGATCACAAAGATGCCGAGGCTGATTGCCCAGAGTTTGCCAGGGAAAGCCAGATTGAGGAAATTGGCCAGTGCCAGGCAAAATACAGAAAAGAAGAGCATCCCCAAAGTCAACGGCGCCGAGAGCGAGAGATAGTAGATTAACACGAGTGCCAGGCTTACGGTGGCCCAATTGGCAAAGCTTCCCATAAAAGGCAAAGCGTCCGGCAGAAACCCGGTGGGAATGCTGAAAATCAGGCCAATTACGCTGAAAAAGATCGCCGGTACGCAAAACCAGTGAATCAACTTATTGGTGTCATTACGGTGACTTTCACCGTATTCATCCAGGAGCAAATCAATTTTTCTCATCGTTTTTGGGTTCAATTGCGGTAGCTTCGATTCAAATTAGATAACTCATTTCAAATTTTAAACGATACCCGGACAATGTTCAGTTATTGGGAGAAAAAAAACTTTTTCAGGTATGATCTTATCGTGATCGGTTCGGGCTTTACCGGCCTATCGACAGCGGTACATTATAAGCGAAAACATCCCAAAGCGAGCGTTTTGATCCTGGAAAAAGGCGTCCTTCCAACGGGTGCAAGCACCAAAAATGCCGGATTTGCCTGTTTTGGAAGTTTGACTGAGATCTTGGATGATTTTTGGAAGATGACGCCCGAGGAGGTTTTTAGCTTGGTTGAAAGACGGTACAAAGGTCTTTGCCAGATTCGTGAAAACTTTGGCGATGCGAGGCTCCAATACAAGGCTAATCACGGGTTTGAACTTTTGGAAGCTGAAAATGTCGCTGCAGCAGATCAAATGGATGAGGTCAACAAAATGCTGAAGAAGATCTTCAAAAAGGATGTTTTTTCGATTGTGAAAAAACCAGGAAAATTCGGTTTTTCTGATCGGGTCAAATTGGTCGTCGAAAATCAATTTGAAGGCGAGTTGGATCCCGGAGCTTATCTGGGAGCACTCTGGGAAAAAGCATCTGAACTGGGTGTGAAGATTTTGACGGGGGTGAGTGTGGTCGAGGTTCAAAAAGACGACGGGCTAATCATTGCAGAAAATATGGCGAAGGACCGCATTTTCGAGTTTTCCGGGGATAAGGTTGCCATTTGCACCAATGCATTTTCAAAGAAACTATGGCCAGAGTCTGATGTGGAGCCGGGTCGGGGCTTGGTCTTGCTCAGCAAGCCTATAGCTGGTAAAATCCCCTGGAAAGGCTCTTTTCACCTAGACAAAGGATATGTTTATTTCAGAAAAATCGATGGACGCCTGCTGCTCGGTGGAGCGCGAAATAAGGATTTTGAAAAAGAAAAAACGGTCGAATTCGAGACCAATCCCAAGATCAAATCTTACCTGCAGCAGCTGGCAAGAGAAGTCATCCTTCCCAACCAAGAAATCGAATGGGAAATGGAGTGGACCGGTATCATGGCCTTTGGTTCGAAGAAAAGCCCATTGATTCAGCCGATTGGGGAAAAGACCGCAGTGGCGGTTCGATTGGGAGGCATGGGAGTAGCGCTCGGATGGCAGGTCGGGAAGGAGCTTTCTCAGCTGCTTTCAAAGATGTAATTGATTTTTTTACTTAGATTCAAGCCCACCAAACCGTCGGATTTACTGAATGAAAGGCCTGCCAAAAGCTCCCCGTATCCTTGATGCACTGATTCCCATACTATTCTTAATAGGCCTTCTGATTATCAATATTCAGATTTTTGGTACTGACAGCTTGTCGGGTTCTAACCAGATCGTGCTGATTCTTTCTGCGACAGTGGCTGCATCTATCGCAGTCTTTCGATTAGGGATAAGCTGGGAAGCGCTCCAGGATGGGATTGTCAAAAGTATCAGCTCCGCAATGGGCGCGATCTTGATTTTGTTTTTGATCGGGGCGTTGGCAGGTACCTGGCTTTTGAGTGGAATCGTGCCGGCCATGATCTATTACGGCCTAGAGGTGTTGAGCCCCGAAATCTTTCTCGTGGCGGCGTGCTTCATCAGCGCGGTGGTTTCTGTCGCTACAGGAAGCAGTTGGACGACCGTTGCGACGGTAGGCGTCGCGCTACTGGGGATCGGCAAAGCGCTTGGGTTTGAAGAGGGAATCATCGCCGGGGCGATCATTTCGGGTGCCTATTTCGGAGATAAAATGTCACCGCTGAGCGATACTACGAATTTGGCTCCCGCCATGGCAGGTACCGATCTTTTCACCCATATCAAATACATGGCAAAGACGACCACGCCGACCATGATCATCACCCTGATTTTGTTTGCCATCATCGGTTTGAATTATGAAACCGCGGGTAGCGTGGATGACGTCAAGGCGATTTCCGAGGCGATTTCAACAAGATTCAATATCAGTGGCTGGCTGTTTATCGTCCCGCTGGTTGTGCTTATTATGATCTTGAACAAAGTGCCGGCGGTTCCAGCTTTGCTCGCCGGAGCGTTGTTGGGTGGGGTTTTTGCCTTGATTTTCCAACCCGAGATCGTCACCTATATTGCTAATGATTCTGGTTCCTATTCCTATCTTGGGTTTAAGGCTGTGATGATGTCACTCTATGGGCAGATTGCCATTGTGACAGACAATGACATTGTCAATGACCTCCTCACGACACGGGGAATGGGCGGAATGCTGAACACGATCTGGCTGATTATCTGCGCGATGGTGTTTGGGGGAATCATGGAAGAAAGTGGCATGCTCAGCGTGCTGGCCGAAGCGGTAATCCGGAAAGTTCATTCCGTAGGTTCGCTGATAGCGTCCACTGCGGCGACTTGCGTGTTTTTTAACTTCACGACATCCGATCAGTATTTAGCGATCCTAGTGCCGGGTCGAATGTACGCGGATGTGTACCGGAAGCGCGGCTTGAAACCCGAAAATCTCAGCCGGACGCTGGAAGATTCTGCCACGGTCACTTCCGTACTCGTGCCCTGGAATACCTGCGGAGCGACTCAGGCATCCGTGTTGGGAGTCGCGACTTTGACCTATGCGCCGTATTGTTTTTTTAATATTATCAGTCCGTTTATGACCATTTTATACGGTTATTTGAAGATCGGAATTCACTATTATGAGCCGGAAGAAGAGTTAGTATGATTCCATTGAGTATTACCAAAGAAGAAGTAAATGAGCTGCCTTTAGGCCAGTTTGAGGGTGAGATATTCCTGATTGATCATCCTGAGCAAGTGGATGAAGCAGTGGAGTTTTTGGCGGGTCAGCGGATCATCGGCTTTGATACGGAGACGAAGCCGTCCTTTAGAAAGGGGGAGTTCAATCACGTGTCGCTCTTGCAGCTTTCAACCTCCACGCAGGCATTTCTATTCAGATTGAACAAGATCGGTTTCCCAGAATCGCTCCGCAATCTCATGGAAAAGGAGAATGTCGTGAAGATCGGTGCTGCTGTCCATGACGATCTCAAGGGCTTGGGGAAACTGACGGATAGCTTTTATCCGCTTTCCTTTTTTGATCTGAATGATGAGTTGAAAAAGGTAGGTTTTCTGAACGTGGGTGTGAGAAATCTCAGTGGGATGGTGCTGAAGATCCGGATTTCCAAGTCTGAGCAAGTGTCTAACTGGGAATCCGAAATTCTGACCGAGAAGCAGCAGCGCTATGCCGCTACTGATGCTTGGGCTTGCTTGAAAATCTTCAATTTGCTGCGGGAAGGGGGCTACTTGGATACGCTGTTCAATCGCCAGTAACTACCAAATCCTGGATATCTTTTAATTTCTCCTGAACTTGGGAAGCCAGACCTTCCCTCAGGGAAAGGACCATGCGGCAATCAAGAGTCATCTCCTGTGAGAGAATCTCCAGCTCATAAGCTTTCACCACTTTCATCACCTCGTTCATCGCTGGGTAGGGAAACGTAAGTTTTAGCGTGACCTTCACCCATTCCCTGATGATTTGATTTTCCTCGATGGCTAGCGCAGCGCCCATTTTGTAGGCTTTGATCAGTCCACTGACTCCAAGTTTGGTTCCCCCAAAATACCTGACCACCACGATCAGCACATTGGTGAGTTGATTGGATCTGATTTGGCCCAGGATCGGATCGCCAGCCGAGTGGTTTGGCTCGCCGTCGTCATTGGCTCTGAAATGCGCGCCTTCTCTTCCCAAAACCCATGCAAAACAATGGTGACTTGCGTCAAAGTAGCTCTTTCGGAGCGCCGTCAGTTCGATTTTGATCTCTTCTTCAGATCGTACAGGAAAGGCAAAGCACAGGAATTTGCTCCCCTGCTCTTTGAAGATGCTTTCGCTCTTCGCTGCCAAAGTGAGAAAGGAATCAGTTGAGTCAGGACTGTCAGGGAAATCAGGCATCAGGTATGGGGAAATGCGGATTCGAAAATAGAAAATTAACCGAAGGCTAACGGGCGGTTAACCTGTTTTGTCTTACTTTTAGTCATACAAGCAAAGATTCAAAAGCTGTGAAATTGGAATATCAGACCCCGAGATATATCGAGATTCCGGGCAACATAAATGACAGCGGATCTGTCCATTTTTGGGAAAATCCATTGCTTTTTCCCAAGGGGATTCTCCGTTGTTTCTGGATATCGGGAGTCAAATCGGGAGAGTCACGCGGCAATCATGCGCATTGGGAAGAGTCTCAGGTGATTGTTGCGGTGAGCGGACGACTGGAAATTAGCGTGGATGGTGTGGAAGGAAGCAAGGCGGTTTTCACACTCGAAGGTCCTGGTTCGGGGCTATTTGTTCCGCCGCTGAACTGGGTTTCAATCCGGTTTTCCAGCGATGCGGTGTTGCTTGGGCTTGCGGATCGGGCTTTTTCGGAAAAGGATTTCATCAGAGACAAAGACTATTTTGGAAGCTTACAAGAAGGAAACTGATCTTCATGAGTTGGTGGTCGAATCCTCCGTCGGGGGATCCCATTCCTATTTTTTGAGAAATTGTGAGACGCAGGGTTTTTCCGAACAACTGGATTTCAACTGGGTGAAGAAAGGCAAAACCAAAGCTTCGATCACTTTTGCCATTTCAAGAAAATCCGAGGCGGTCTCGCTTCCTCAGTCGCCATTTGGCGGTGTCAGCTGTGAGGCCAGCCTCTCTTCCGCCGCGATGGAGGCTTTTCTTATCGCTGTTTTAGACGAGTTGAAACACCGGCAAATCGAGACGGTACGGATCATCCAGCCTCCCAAACCCTATGAGACCAATTTTGATTTGATCAATTACCTCCTGTTCAAAAATGGTTTTGTTCAGGATTCTGTTCTGAGTCATCAATTTTTCATCGGGAAGAAAAGGATCAAAAGACTGGTAAAAAAAGAGCAGTCGAAACACCAGACAAAGGCCAAAGAGGCTGGCGTGAAGGTTCACGTCGGGCCAATTCAAAATTTTGGCTTTTTGCAGGAGATCAGAAGCTGGAATCAGGAGAAAGGATACGATGCCCAGTTTGACGACAAAAGGCTGATCGCTCAAGTGTCGGACTATCCTGAGCGATACTTCTTGATCAGCGTGTCAAAGGACGGCTTGGCAATCGCCCATACGCTTGCCGTAAAGCTTCTGCCGGATTCTTTCTATTATTTCCTTTCCGCAATTCGGCCTAAATCCCACCTGAAAAATCTTGGCGAGCTGTGCCTTTTTCAGCTTTTTCAACTGGCGTCGGACCAAAATTCAAATTTCATAGATTTGGGCTCGTCCGATACCGATGCCGGCGCCAATCACAGCTTGATGTTCTTCAAGTCACGCTTTTCGAACGATATCAGCAACAAGATCAACTGGAGTCGGAAGCTATGAGCGAGCGCGTCGCAGCCAAAGTCACCGTGATCTGCATTGCATACAATCACGCCCCTTGGATCGAAGAAGCGCTGGAAAGTGTCCGCGCTCAGGACTATCCCACGGTAGAATTGATCGTAGTGGACAATGGGAGTACCGACGGGACCGAAGCGAAAGTCCGCGCTTGGATTGATCAACACTCCGGGCAGCTACCTATCAAGGCTATTTTTAATGACAAGCCGGAAGCCTATTGTAAGCTTTTTAACCGGGTTCTGGCGGAGGTCGACTGTCCTTTTGTAGTCGATTTTTCTGGGGATGATGTGCTTTATCCGCAGCACCTGTCAGCGTCTATTCGGACGCTGGAAGCGAGTCCGGGTGCAGGCTTTGTCTTTTCCGATGCTCAGATCTTGAATCATCGTGGGGAGATCAAGCCCTTCTACAAGCGAGATAAAGCAGGAGTTTTGGTGGATGAAGCCGACCTGAACAGGATGTACGTCACGTTGATCGCTAGGAGCTACATCTGTTCTCCGACGGTGGTATTCGATGCGGCTGTTCTTCGAAAGGAGGGAGGCTATGATGAATCTCTTTTTTACGAAGATTTTGATATTCAACTCCGGCTGGCGCGAAGCTATCCGGTTGTTTTTTCGGATCATTTCGGAGTGGTCAAGCGGAAGCATGCCGACTCGATGTCTGCGGCGCAATACCGTCCGCGACAATCCAGAATGCTACCGAGTACGGTGACGATCTGCGCAAAGATCCTCCAAATGAATGAAAGCGCGGAAGAAAACGCGGCGCTGGAAGTTCGGATCTGCTATGAGCTGAAGCATGCGCTTTGGTCAGCTAATTTTGGTCCGGCCCGGAAGCTGATAGAGTTGGGAGAACAACTAGGCTTGAGAAGTCTGGAATTTCGGCTGTATAAGGTCTGGGCAAAAGGTGCTTATGATATCTCTTGGCTTTATCTGAAACTGCGGTGATCAGCCGACCACCACTTCGATGTAGCGCGGGCTTGAGAAGTATTTTTCACCAATCCCCAGGATGTCTTCTGGAGTAAATGTCCTCAGGAAGGCCAGCTTTTTCCGGTAAAAATCAAAATCCAAACCGGATTGATGCACTGCCCGAAAGCGATCCATCAAGTCAAATGAGGAACTGAATCTGCTGATCATTTGGCCGATCAGGTAGTTTCTGACGACTTCGAGTTCATCCTGGGAGACTGGTTCTGTTGCGAGAATGTTGATTTCCTTGTAGATCTCTTCGATCACGATTTCCCGATGGGCTTTTTGAACATCTGCTCCGATCACCCAGTAGTTCACGCTTCCGATCTCTGCCAAAGAGGAAAAAATGCCATAGGTGTGACCTTTGTCTTCCCGGATGTTTTTGATCAACCGCGAGCCAAAATAGCCGCCCAAGATCGTGTTGAAAACAGAGAGCGCCAGAAAGTCCGGATGATCTTTGGCGATCGACCAATGTCCGATACGGATGCTGCTTTGCAGCGCTCCGTCGCGGTCCTCCGAGATAGAAAAGGTCGTGGATACAGTCGGAAGTGAGTAGGATCTGTTCTCTTTTTGAAAAGGGAGGTGATTCAATGACTCCTCGATTTGTCCAAGTTCGGCTGAAGTCAGATTGCCGCAAAGGAAGAATTCCGAGTCGACCCAAAGCTGATTTCGGTAATAGTCGAGCAGGGATTTTTGATCAACCTGATCGACATGGGCTTCGGTGATTTCAAGTCCGTAGGGATGGCTTTCACCAAAAAGAGCCTTTCGGAAAAGTCCACTTGCCCGGGAGGCTGATTTTTCGCGCTCCAGTTTGATGGAGAGTTTTCGCTGGGACTTTCTTTTTTCCAGACTTTCCTCCGGAAAAACAGCTTGATCAAAGAGCGAACAAAACACTGGTAGGACTTCGAAAAAGTGTTTTTTAGTAGTGAGCAGACTCAGACCTTCGTGAGAATAAGTGACCATTGGGTGCACCTCGGTCGCATGGAAATCGAAGAATTCGGAGAGCTGCGATTCCGAAAGGTCTTGTGTGCCCTCGGTCAGCATCTGGAGAGTGAAAGAGGGAATGAGCGACTTTTCCGGGACGAGAGTTAACCGTTGACTGCTTCCCAAGACCTCCAGTTTGACGGCGTCCAGACCAGGCGTGGGAATGTAGTATAGCTTTCTGTTTTCGGAAAGGTGTCGTGTCTGCGGGGAAGGCAATTCAAAATCTGCCGGAACGATAAACTCCGGTGCTTTTGATCGGTCAAGATCCATTAATTGCTTGGGATGGTGTAAAGCAAAGAAAAACGAAGTGTCTCTGCGAGCGGGTGATTTTGTACCTGAGGTACGAGATAGGAGAAATCGAACCCGATTTTTTTGATGTCAAGCCCTACGCCCATGGTAAAATATTTGCGGCCACCTTTGCTGGGATTTTCGTAGAAATAGCCGGTGCGGATCGCAAACTTCTCGGCGTAGATGTATTCGACTCCAACCGAAAGTGTAAATTCTTTCATCTCTTCCTCAAATCCTCCGGGAGCGTCAGAAAACGAGCCGAACATCCCGGAGATTAAAGCTCTGTCGGGGTCTTTTCCATTTCCAGGTTCTATTATTAGATTTCCTTCCGAATCAGTGGCAAGCGAACCATCCTCGTTCGTCTTATATTGAGGAGGGGTTGGCACCATCAGCTTATTAACATCAAAGACAAAAGTCAGGGAGTTGTTTGGGTCTAGATTGAGTCGGTAGGCGGTTCCCAATCGGAAATTCGTAGGAATGTAATCTAAGTCTTCAGCGCTGTTGTAGGTGATCTTTGGGCCGATATTGGTGATAGCCAGACCCCAAGACCACGTGCCATCCTTTGCGCCTGCGAAGATTGGTTTTTCGTAATAGAGCCCAATATCCGCTCCAACACTGGTGCCGGCCTTAGCCTCAGATCCGGAGGAAGAGGAGAGGTTACCTGAAAGATTGGAATAGATAAACCTTGCGGAAATGCCCAACCCGAAGTATTGAGAGAGTTTTCTGGAATAAGTACCTCCAATAGCTATGTCTCTAGGATTGAATTCTCCCAGCGGATTGCCAGTGCCATCAGTCAATTGGATGTCGCCCATGTTGAAGTAGCGCATCTCAAAGCCAAAGGCGGAGTTTTCGTCGACTTTTTTGAATCCGGTCAGGTAGCTCAACGACATGTCGTTGACCAGTTTCCCAAGCCAGGGAGAATAGGAAAGCGAAAATCCCAAATCATCCTTGATGAATGCGAGTTTTCCGGAATTCCAAGCGGCGGAATTGGCATCAGGAGAGGTGGCTACTCCGACGTCTCCCATTCCAGAGGCGCGGGAATCTGGCGCAAAATTCAGAAAAGGCACGGCAGTTGTAATCACTCGGCGATTGGGATCCTGGCCAGAAATGATCACACTGTTTTGCGCGAAAGATGAGAAGCCAGCAATTAGGAAGGCAAATAATAAAATGCTCCTGATGCTTTTTTCAGCCTTTTTGTTCATTGAATCACTAGTTTTCCGCTTACCGAATCTGAGTTAAAATCAGACTCTGACTGTAGCGTTAATTTGTAAATATAAGTTCCTTTTGCTGGATATTTCGTTTGGCTTTGCAAAAAAGACCACGACAAATTTCCGATGTTTTTGGGGGCTCTTTGCAAACGAAATGTTTCCTGAAATAGTATTTGACCGGTCAGCGAGTAAACCGTTAAACTGAGTAGTAGGTTTTCTCCCTGTCTGTTATGGGATATTTCAAAGTGAGTTTCGACGGACGCAGGATTTGGATAAACTTTGTGATCGAGTATCTGCAGGATGTCGCTGCCTTTGATTTCTACTTCGAAAGTTCTGATTTGCTCGTTGCCGGCATTGTCCCAAGCAGTGACGGTGATCGTGTTTTTTCCCTCCGTAAATCCCGAAAGAAGGGCGTTGAACAGCCCTTTTTGATAGCCTCCTTCCAAAGCCAAATATTCTTCGTTAAGAATTGTGGGCGGCTGATCGTTGACTTGGATGCTAAGATCCTGACCTGCGATGAATCCGGAGACGTTGATGCCGCTTTCGTCAAACAGCAACCCTTCAATTTGCAGATTTGGAGTGGGAAAGACAAATGGTTCGCCAGTTTGTCCGTTGATCACCAAGTTGATCTCCGGCCCATCTGTGTCGGTTGATTCGTCGGCTTTTGAGCCGCCCATCACGGGTATTTCGCTCCCCATTGCCTGCAGTCCGGAGTTGACGTCCCAGCCTCTTATCCTAAGGTTGCCGTTTCCAAATTCTGGATCGATCCCCTTCGGAATCAGAAAGCTCGCCTCGAGCTTACCGGATTCAATTTTCCCGGTTCCCTTGAAGATCAGCGTCTTTTCCTCACTAAACTCATAAGGATTGCTTTCGTCCCCCAAGGTGCGGACCTGTACGGGCTTGTCGCGCAACTCGATCTGATATTCTCCCTGAAACCCCGACTGAAGCGACTGGGTCAGCGGATCGAGGACTTCTGCTGTGAGACGAATCTGCTGAAAGGCGCTAAGTGTATCGGTTTCGATGCCCGTTTTGCCATCTTCGATTGACGTTACTTTGATTTCAAGATCAGGTAAGGCGAGTGTTAGACTCGGATCACCGAGAAGCGAGAAATTTCGATTCAGGGAGCCGTTGAGACTGTTGTTTTTGGTGGTTTTGAAAATCTCCCCCAGGTCCTGATATCGGCCGTCTTTTTTCTCAAAGACTTCTTCGATAAAAGCCTTGTTCAAAGAGAAGTTGACGCTGCTGAAGACGGGTCGTCCGGTCGTCAAGAGTGCCACTGCGCCTTTTCCTTTGGCAGCAAGAAGTTCCTCCGCGGCGGATCTGATAAAGGGGCTGTCGTGCCGGCCAAATTCGCAGGTGGCACTGACCCAAAGCGCCAATTGTTCCTGCATTGGCCAGTCGGCAAGGTCTTCGACTCTGAAAACTTCCTCTGCAGTCAAGGTGGTTTCGTTGCCATGTCCGATAAAATTCAGGATCAACGTGCCTTCGTCGAGTGTTTTCTGAAGGCTTGATTTTGCCTGAGGAGATTGCTGGTTTTCTCCCGCACTTTCCTGATCAAACCGGTCGAGGTAGAGCTTTTGCTGAAGAAACTCCTGGTGATTTTCTGATAAAAATCCAGCGAGAGACTCGGCATCACGCACATGGATATTGTTGTCGCCGTCGTCTGCCAAAAATGTCACCGTGGAGGATTTTGGCGTGCGGACAGGATGGGTCTCGTAGCGGATGATTTTCTCCACCATCTCATTGGCTTCGTCAAAGTTGATCGCCGGCAGCCTTCCTACGCCGATTTGGAGCAATTCATCGCCTTCTCGCGACTCCTCCCAAAACCCCTGTCCCCAATCTACCAAGCCGAAGTAATCATCCGAACTGAAGGTGGTCAATGGATTGAGACTCTCGCGACTGCTGTATGTGGGGACTAGGTTGGGTCTGCCTCCCAGTTTTCCTTTGTAGTCGAAAGTGCCTTTGCCGAGGATCAGGACGTTTTTCAGGCGTTTTTCGGCGTGGTAGACCGCAGCGATGAAATTGCGGATAGCGGTGATGTCGCGATTTCCATAGCCAAAGGATTCGTAGATCTCCGTCGTCGTGACCACGAGCGTTTCCAGACCGCGGGATCTTTTATGATCCCGAAGTTTATTGGCAGATGACAAGAGGCTCGGGGAGGTGATGATCATCAGATCTGGCGAAGCGGCTAGTATCCTTAGACTAAGAGACACTGGCTTGAATTCCGTGATTTCTTGAGTTTTTTCGTGCGAAAAGACTATCCATTTTTTACCCAAAGCACTTTTTCCCAATGAAGTATTGAATGGAATCGGGTTGAAAAAATCGCTGACTTCCCAGGTTTTGAAGTTCGGAGAGATGGATATTTTCTGATTTTCGGTCGATTCGAAGATGCCCTCCGTCAAAGCCGAATTCGAGAATGGGACTCCGACTATAACGTAATTCAGATATCCCGCAGACTCCGCTCCACTTCCCTGAAAAGTGAAGCGAAGCTGAGCAAGTGAGTTTCCCGGGCTGATCGTCCAGCCGAAGACTTCCTCCCGTCCCTTGACGCCGTAGGTGGAGTTTGGAATCGGGCTGAAGGTAACTTCCCCGAACAACTCATTGCCAGTAAGGACCCGCATCGTGGAGGAGGCGTAGGATTGGGCCATCAGAGCGCCCTGTAAGACCCAGGGATGGTCGGTTGCTGTCTGGAGTCCGAGGTTGATATTGAGACTTTGACCGGATCGGATCGGGTCAGAATACCAGCTTCGGCCGGAGTTGAGGAGGTTGGTTTTGTCCGCGTGGAACCCCGTGAAACTGTACCAGATTTCGTTGGGATCGGCGGTGTCGGGATCGGCTGGTTTTTCGGTGAGTCGGAGCGGAGTTTCTTTTTTCCCGATGAGGAAACTCAGCGAATCCTCAAAAAGATGGGGAGAAAAAGTCAGTCCTTCCGAGGAGTAGAAAGTCATGTTGGGGTTTGGGAGAAAGAAATAGAGGTTGCCGTCGCTTTCTAATGCTGGGATTTCCTGCAAGCTCAGCTGCACGGAATCGAGCTTTTGCGGAAGCATGCCGGGGTAGCCAAAGACGCTGATGTCGGAGAGGCTGGCGAATCCCAGATCAGCGGCTTGACTTGCGGAGACTTTGTACACTCCCTGCTTGCTGACTTTGAATTGGAAAGATTGTGCCGAGGCCTGAGGAATCTCGGAAAGAAAGCCGAAGATCAGCAAAATAGCCCAAGCGGTGACAGCTTTCCTCATTCACTTCCGGTTGCGTTTTCGATCACAGATAGACCAATATACGCTAAAATCACCAGCGGAATACCTGCGAGCTGAAGGCCTGCGAAAACTGCCAAACTCAGCAGAATCAATGCGTATCTGAACCGGTTTTTTGAGAATGAGGTGCTTTTAAATTTTAGCGCGATCATCGGAATCTCTGAGATCAACAGCAATGCGAAAATCCAGGCAATGGCGATCAGGGTCCAAGGGGAAGAAAGCCACTCGCCAATCACCGGCCATTTCAGTCCCAGATACGGGAGTGTGCTGACGAAGAGTGCGTTTGACGGTGTGTTAAGACCGATGAAGCGATCACTCTGTCGGGTGTCGAGATTGAACTTGGCGAGTCGGTAGGCTGACAGCATTGGGACGATCAGCGTCAGATACGGAAGATATGAATCCGGCGGAGTGGCATTCTTTGCCATCATAAATAGAATCAGGCCGGGCAAGACTCCGAAGGAAAGGACGTCAGCAAGCGAATCGAGTTCTTTGCCCATGTCGCTTTGGACCTTGAGCAGTCTCGCTACAAAACCGTCCAGAAAATCAAATCCTGCGGCAATCAATACAAAATAGGCGCCTGCCAGGATTTGTCCCTCCAGCACCCAGATGATCCCGATCACTCCGAAAAGCAGATTCAGGAGGGTCAGCGTATTGGGTATTTGCGACTTGATGTTCAATGGACTGCCCTCTCTCCGACAAAGGGATTGTAAATTTTTTCGAATCCGATCTTGGTTTCCGGTCCATGCCCGGGATAGATGACGGTATCAGCGGGTAGTGTGAACAGCTGGGATTTGATCTTTTCCAGCAGCAAATCGTGATTGCCTCCAGGCAGGTCAGTCCGGCCGATGCTTCCCCGGAAGAGCGTGTCTCCAACGATGCATTGTCCGCTGCCTTTGTGGTAGAAAACCACATGCCCAGGAGCATGCCCCGGCACAAACAACACGCTCAAAGTCTCTTCTCCAACCTTGAATTCCTGTCCCTCTTCCAGGAAATGATCCGCTTCCGTTGGCTCAAAACCTTGAAAGCCATAGTTCGGAGCGTAGACTTCGACGGATTTCAATACCGGGATTTCCATCGCATGAATCCAAAGTGGTATTCCGAATCGTTTCTTAGCCCAGGCGTTTCCCAACACGTGATCGATGTGACAGTGAGTGTTGAGGAGGTGCAATACTTTCAGCCCGTTTGCTGTCACAAAATCTTCCAGTTCTCTCCGCTCGGGCGCCGTGTGGCAGCCCGGATCAATCAAGGCGGCTATGCCTTGATCATCGTAAGCGAGGTAGGTGTTTTCCTGAAAGGGATTGAAGGTGAAGGACTTGATATGAAGCATTGCAAAAGTCTGCGTGATCGCAGCAAAGTAATGAATTATGGCTTTAATTTGGGATATGGAAATTGATTTTTTGATCATTGGACAGGGCTTGGCAGGTACCGCGCTGGCCTATCGGCTGGAGCAGTTGGGGCAAACCTTTTTGCTCTTTGACCAGCCGGAATCCAATCAAAGCAGCCGGGTTGCCGCAGGATTGTACAATCCGGTCACGGGACGAAAGATGGTCAGATCCTGGAAGGCGGAAGAGCTTTTTCCGGAGATTGAGTCGTTTTACAGCGACTTGGAACACCTGACGGGAAGACAGTTTTTGACCCGACAAAAGATATACCGACCCTTCCTGTCCATCGAGGAGCAAAATGAATGGATGGGGCATTCGAGTGATCCGGCGATCGGGATGTTTATCGAGACGATCTTTACAGAGAGCCAATATCCACAGATGCGGGATTCGTTTGGCGGTGTCCTGCTGCGAATGTCCGGCTGGCTCAACATCAACGAGTATTTGGATGGAATGGCGGAATATTTCTCGGATCGGCTGAGGCTGGAGGGTTTCGATGAAACGCTGCTGGAGAATACCTCCGACGGCTGGAAATATGGGACTGTTTTTGCAAAAAACATAGTCTATTGCAACGGGCTGGGAGCGTCAAAAAGTCGATTCTTTAGCTATTTGCCCTTTGCTCCGGTCAAAGGCGAGCTGCTGGAAGTAGCCCAGGATTTTGATCCTGATTTCATCGCTAACCGTGGAGTTTTCCGAGTTCCGTTGAGCAAAGGAATTTATCGCGTAGGCTCGACTTACACTTGGCATGACTTGGAAACTGGGCCGACCGAAACTGCTAAAAGCGAGATTTTGGCAAAGCTCCAAGACCTCGTCCGAGTCCCTGTCACGGAGGTGAAAAGCCATAAAACCGGCATCCGCCCAGCGACAAAAGACCGAAAACCATTTCTGGGCAAACATCCAAGAGAAGATAGCGTTTACATTTTCAATGGTTTTGGAGCCAAAGGTGTTTCGCTCACTCCGTTTTTTAGTAAAATGATGGCAGATTATCTTATAAAGTCTCAGCCAATTAGTGCTGAAGTTAATATAGCTCGGTATTTTAAGTATATTTAAAACCTATCAATTCCGACCCGAATGCGATACACAGTCTTTCGACTTTTGCTCCTTTTTCTTATCCTGGGTAGCTATACCTCTGCTTTGGCACAATTTGACCAAGAGCGATTTGGCAAAAACCGAGTTCAACACAAAGAGATCGAATGGTATTTTTATTCGTCCAACAATTTTGAGGTCTATTACTACGACCGCGGTGGGCCAAACGCAAAGATGGCAATTGACTACCTCGAAGGGGAATTTGACAAGTTGACCCAGATGATCGGCTATGTGGCGTACACCAAGCCAAAGATTTACATCTACAATTCTCCGGAAGAAGCGCTGCAAAGTAACTTGAACCTGAACGTACAGGAATACTCCGAAGACGGTCAGACCAAGTTTACCCGATTGATCGCCGAGGTTTCATACAAAGGAAGGATCGATCAATTCAAAGAGGATATCATCTTCGCTACGTCCAAAGTGATCATCCGGGAGATGCTCTATGGCGCCTCTGTTGCGGATGCGTTTCAGTCCAATCTGATCAATGATTTCCCAGAGTGGTACATCGACGGAGCGGCCCTGTATCTGGCCAGAGGCTGGAGCCGAGAGATGGACGATTTCATGCGAGAGTACATCAAGGAAACCTCCAATCCAAAAATCCTCAACCTGACCGGCATCGAAGCTGGTCTTGTAGGGCAATCGATCTGGAATTACATCTCTGAAAAATACGGACGCCGCTATATCTCCAGCATCCTCAACCTGTCCAGAATCAACCGGAATGAGGAAAACAGCATTGCAAATACGATTGGAGTGAATGCGAAGGCATTTTTTGATGATTGGAAAAGCTACTATCTCAAAGTAAATGAGCCGGTTTACACATCATTCAAAAATGTAAATCCGGAATCGTCTATCGCCAAGACTTCCTCTAGGGTGGATGGTGCAATCAGCGATATCAAGTTTAGTCCTGACGGGCTGATGTTGGGCTACGTGCTGAATAATGCCGGGAAATTTAAGGTCATCGTCCGGGATCTGTCCACTGGTCAGGAGCAGACTGTCTTTCAGGGAGGAGCTAGCTTCGACGAGTTGACTCCGAATCTGTATTCGCCGATCATTGCTTGGAGGGATTCCGCCAATCTGGCGATTGCCTCTTTCAAAAGAGGATTCACGACGCTGCGACTTCGGTCGATCGATGGTTCCAATCAGGACAAGATTTTCCTCAGAAATATTACCCAAATCCTGAGTCTCGATTTTAATGAATCCGGAAAAAACATGGTCCTTTCGGCCATTTCCAATGGCAAAACCGATATCTATACCCTGAACGTGCGAGGCCAAGGCAAGCGGCTCACCAACGATATTTTTGATGATTTGAGTCCTGCGTTTTTGAATGATTCTGTGATAGTCTATTCGACCAATTTCGTCGATTTGCCAGATTCCGTTTTGACGGCGACGCCTGATATCAAAGTTTTACCGAACCAATACAATCTTTTCCGGGTGGACGTCCTGAAGGATACGACCTTTTTTACCAGACTGACCAACTCCAACAGTAAAAACACGCATCCGCGAAAAGTCAACAGCAATACGCTCCTGTATATGAGCGATCTCAGTGGGATTACCAATCTGATGCGATTCAATATCGGCAATCAGGTGTCTAATCAGATCTCGGCATTTGACAAGAGCGTTGAGGTCTTTGACATTACCAGCAGGATGAACAAGATCGCCTATGCGCTGCGCAGCGGGAAAGAATCTCATCTCTATGTGGAGGGCTACAGTGGTGCAGATCAGTTCACGCCGAGTACTCCTAGAATTCAACTGGCTCAGGCAAAAGACTTAAATGAACGTCTGGCAGCCCGTAGGCTTCTAGAGTCAAGGACCAGCGCTGCCCAGAAGACCGAAACTCCCACCGCTGCCCCTCAAACGGAACAGCTACCCAAAGTGGATACCGTTGTGACGAACAAGACCTCTTCGATCAATCTGGATCGATTGCGATTTGAATCCAGAAAGGGAGTCAATACCGAAAATTACACCTTTGATACGCTGCCCCAGACGCAGCCATCGACTAGTACAGCAGCTGGCAAACCGGACCTCAATCGGACCAATCTACTCGAGACTTTCCGGAAGCAATCCATGCAAAAGCGGGTTTCTGGCCCCAAGAGGATGGAACCGCAGTTTTTTACGAATCACATCAACACCAGATTTGTGGTAGACCCGTTGCGCGGATTTGGAATCAATCTCGACGGGAAAATGACGGACATTCTAGATAACCATGTGTTTACCGGAGGGATCATGACTGCGTTGGATTTCAATTCAGGTGGAGATATCTGGTTTGAATACGAGTATCTGAAAAGCCGCATGGATTTCCGGGGGAGATTTGACCGGAAGACCGTTAGGGTTGAACAAAGTGACATTACTTTTCAAAAGTACGTGCTGACCCAGGTAGAAGCCGGCGTTTCGTATCCTTTGAATATCAATTCCAGAATCTACGCGGCTCCTTTCGTTGCCAAATCCCAGTACTTCAACCTTAATCCCGATTCCCTGATTTACGGACAGGTTCCCGAGCAAAACCGATTTGACGTCAACTATCTTGGAGGCAAGGTGGAGTTTGTCTTTGACAAGACTGAGCCTATGGGACTGTATTCGTTTACCGGTTTGAAGGGGAAAATTGGGTTTCAGCATTATCAGGGATTGAATCACGGAGACCGCTCGTTCAGCAATTTCTATCTTGATCTGAGAAACTACCAGAAGATACACAAGAATATTACTCTGGCCTCCAAGCTTTACGTCGGCGGATTTTTCGGCAAAAACCCACAAGATTACCTAGTTGGGGGCATGGACAACTGGCTGTTTAATGAATTTTATAATCCGCCGTCCAACAGACCCGAGCCTTCTCCGATAAGGAATCCAAGTGGTGTCGAAAATTCAAATATTCTCTTTGCCGATTTCGTGGATCTGAGAGGCTATGACTATGACGAGATCCGGGGAAATAAGGTCATCACCTTTACCACCGAGTTGCGGATTCCACTTTTCTCTTATCTGACCCGTGGAAACATCACTTCCAACTTCATTCGCAATTTCCAACTTGTCGGGTTCTACGACGTCGGATCGGCGTGGGATGAGTTTGCACCTTGGGAGCGTGTCAACGACCAAAATACGGAGGTGATTAATACGGAAGGCTCTCCGTTTGTGATCGTATTGAACAACTTCAACAGTCCTTGGCTGCAAAGCTATGGCGCTGGATTACGAACGGTCTTGCTGAACTACTACGTCAAATTTGATATGGCTCGTCCGATTCGAAATTATGAGACGGAAGACCTGAAGTTTTACTTTACTTTGGGTTACAATTTCTAATACACCCCAATTTATGATCAAGTCAATGACCGGCTTTGGAGTAGCCGGATTTGAGAATGAGCAAATGATGATTCAAGTCGAAGTTCGTTCGCTCAACTCAAAATTTTTGGATTTATCCATTCGAAGCCCCAGGCAATTTTCTGATAAGGAACCGGAGATCCGTTCCATTGTCCAGGGAATTTTGGATCGCGGTAAAGTGAATGTATCAATAGACTTTGTGGCAAAAGGAAGCCAGAGTCTGCCTGTTACCATCAATCAGGAGTTATTCAAGACCTATTTCGAAGAATTCAAAAGCTTGGCGGATTTAGTCGGGGAGAAACCTTCCGATTTGTTTAAGCTGGCACTGCAGGCTCCCAATGTGATCATTTCAGTGCCTGTGGAGCGCGAAGAAAATGATGACTGGGCTCAGGTGAAGGAAGTGTTACAGCAAGCGTTGGAGAAGTGTGACGGTTTTAGAAAGGACGAAGGGGCATCGTTGTATGCGAAGCTTGAAGAAAATATTCAGGTGATCCGGGGTGCTTTTCAGCGGGTGAAAGCTGAGGAACCGATCCGGAAAGAGAGAATTCAGCAGCGCATCAAAGGACATTTTGCACAGTGGATGGATGAGAACTCTTTTGACGCCAACCGTTTTGAGCAGGAGTTGATTTACTATTTCGAAAAGATCGACATCACCGAAGAGTTGGTCCGATTGGAAACCCACTTGGACTACTTCATGAAATCGATGCGTGAGGAAGTCAGTCAAGGCAAAAAGCTGGGATTTATCAGCCAGGAGATAGGTCGGGAAATCAATACGATCGGCTCCAAAGCCAATGACGCCGAGATTCAAAAACACGTTATCTTGATGAAAGACGAGCTCGAAAAAATCAAAGAGCAGTCGCTGAATGTGATCTAAAATAAGTTTGAGTTAGGCTCTGTTCGCTACGGAAAGCTGACGGATGCCAATGCATATGAAACAGAAAAGCCTGCGCCATCAGCGTAGGCTTTTCCTTTGAAAGGCAGTTGGTTTAGTTAAGCTTGAATTTAATAGGGATCGTCATTCGGACTCTCACAGGCTTGCCGTGATGACGGGCGGCTTTCCAGTTGGGAGAATTAAGAACAGCGTCCATTGCGGCCTTGTCCAAGGCTGGATCCACCTGACGAACCACTTCCACGTCTTGAATACCTCCGTCCGTATTGACTACGAATCTCACCAGTACCGTGCCGTCGATTCCCATCCTTTGCGCTTGTCGGGGATAGTTTAGATTGCCCCGGAGGTACTTGTACCATGCGTCCATCCCACCTGCAAACTCGGCAGGAACCTCGCTGAAGTCAAGTATTTCGTCTGCAACCTCCACGGTCGGTGGCCCGGCAAGTTCCACCGGAGGGATTATCTCGGCTTCATTCGGATTGATGTCGATGGTAAACACTTGGTCGACTTTGATATCATTGTCGATGATTTTGATCTCAGGAGGTGAGACGGGTGGGGGAGTCACCGGTGGCGGGTTTTGTATCGTGATCGGAACAATTTCGGTATCCCATTCTGTCGTACCCTTTGAGATATCGAGCAGTGGATTTTCCTCTTCAGCCTTCCATTCGAAAGCCACCAATACTGCGCCGACTGAGATCATCAGTCCGAGGTTGAGAAGCGGGCCTTGCCATCTGCGAAGATCGGACCCGATGTTCTTTTTTAGTTCCATGATTGTTAGAGTTTTGGTTGACAGAAGTTAACCTCGCTAATTTGAAATAGCTACTTCTCTAACGTTTTTTAACTATTCAAAAAGTTTTTCAAATCCAGGCAAAAAAAAGACCCGATTTCTCGGGTCTCTTATTGATTTTAGCTAAGCTTGAATCGAATCGGAAGTCTCATACGAGTACGTACCGCTCGGCCTCTTTGCTTTCCAGGTTCCCATTTCGGGGCTTCCTGTACTACTTTTACAGCTTCTTCGTCGCAACCTCCGCCGATACCTCTCAAGACTTCTACGTCTTGGATAGATCCGTCAGTGTTGATTACGAATACTACGATTACCGTACCTTCGATACCCATTCTTCTCGCTTGGGTTGGGTACTTCAGGTTTTTGGAAAGATATTGATTCCAACCTGACATTCCGCCCGGAGGGTTTGGCTGAGTTTCTACTACGTCGAAGATTTCATCTGCCTTCTCTACTACTGGAGCTTCAGCGATAACCACCTCTTTGATGACAGTGGTTTCTTTCACGTCGACATCGAAGTTTACGTCGATTTTTTCCTCGATCTCTACCTCATCCGGAATCTCCTCAATAACCGGTTGTTCCATTGGAGGTGGTGGAGGTGGTGGAGGTGGCTGTTCTGTGATTGGCACATCAAGCAACTCTTCGAAGTTGTCAGTTACTGCACCCAGATCCTTAAGACCTGAGTCATCGTATGACTTATATTCGAAGGCAGCAAGTGTAAGCCCAACAGCTACTGCTAACCCGAGATTGGTAAACATACCAACCCTTTTGGTTATATCAGCGCTTGGAGACTTTTTTGCTTCCATGGTGAAATTGGTTTTTACAGGTTAATCTTTTCGAAATCTGAATAACAAGTGTAAGAATTATTGGAGATTATTCCAAAATGTATTTAACGGACGGCCATTTTAAATAGATCAACACTCCGATTCCTGCACCTAGTACATTGACTATCATGTCCATTAATTCAAACGAACGAAACGGGATAAATTGTTGGAGAGATTCTAAAATTATCCCGGCGAGGACCCCGAAAAGGACGAAATTACGCCAGATGGCAGTGTTCTTGGCTGATACCTGATCCCTCTTGATTCCGATGCCGCTCCATAGATAGCTTTGAACGAAAAATGAAATCAAGTGAACTGCTTTGTCTTGGAAGTCAAACAGGTCAACTTCAGGTAGCTTGGTTCCCGGAGTCAGCATGGCAAATGCCAATAAAACCAACCAGGAAATCGCAAGAATCAATCGCAAAACTCAGAGATTATGCTCCAACCAATTCCGCGTATTCCGCCGCATCCAGTAGATCTTCTGGAAGATCGCCAACGATCTTCACTTTGACCATCCAACCAGTTCCGTAAGGAGATTCATTGACCAACTCAGGAGCGGATTCTAACTCTTCGTTGAATTCGAGGATTTCTCCGGTCAGCGGCATAAATAGGTCTGACACTGTTTTGACAGCTTCCACAGTACCAAATACTTCACCAGCTTCGATCGTGTCGCCCACAGTTTCTACTTCTACATAGACGATATCTCCCAATTCTTTCTGGGCGAATTCGGTTACACCAATGGTCGCGATGTCACCTTCGATCTTAACCCATTCGTGATCCTTGGTGTACTTCAGTTCTTGTGGAAAATTCATAATTTGTTCGTTTTTAGAATGGCCAAAATTAAAAGGAATCGGGCGAGATTGAAATCTATTGAGATAAATTAAATCTCAATTGTCCGCCAAAAGCAGTGGAGGATCTTCGGTAAGCTGTGGTCACTCGAGGTTCGTTGATCGTTCGCTCAAAGTACAGCGTTAGATTTAGGTTTTGATTGATGACATAGCCTACGGTCGGCCTCAGTTGAATGTTGAGGTTACCGTTGGTGATGGTGCTTCCCTCTTCTATCTTTCGCTGTACCTGACGGACGTCGACTACCTTGGAGTCAAGACGTAGCTGCAGGTCATTTTTCAATACTTTCTGACTTCCCTGAATCTTAAAGGGAACCTTCACACCAGCTTTGGTGTAGGCCAATGTCAGTCCGAAGTCACTGCTTTTTTGCTCAGTCACCTGGGAGTTGGAGAAGTTCATTCCCAAAATCCGCTCCCTGTTGTAATTGACTACGACGTTCAGTCGTGATTTGGTCATCAAATCGAGCCCGATCAGCGGACCAAAACGCTCTGTCAGCACGACTTCGTTCAAGATGTAGATGGGGATAAATAGGCCGTCATCGTTCGATATATCCGGCCGTTGCATTTGCTGAAGTGAGTTGAAGAGTTCAAGCCCCTGCTGATATTGAAGGGAGTTAGAGAAGTTGCTGACGTCGTAGGTTGAGGTGTAGCCGTGGGTCAGATTGATGCTGCTGAAGATGTCACTCAGTCCTTTCAGTCGGGAAAGGCCCCGGTAGTCAAATCTCCAGTTGGGTAGGGGTGTCTTTGGAAAAGGATTGAGTTTGACCTCATTCGGGTCTTTTCCCAAATAAGCTGCCAAGAAGGATGGGATCAATACGTCTTGGCCGTTCAGGCCATATTCCCCCGGGACTTCCGAGCTTGCGTCGAGCCTTGACTTGATGATTGACCGGTAGTTTTCAAGGTTGGTGAACAGTGGAGAGTTGTTTTGAGAGTCATCTTTACTGAACGAAGTCCCCAGCATGATGGTCGTGATGGAGTAGGAGCTAAGCCTGTTAGGGCTAAGACTTTGATACTCTCCTGGATTGTCCAGGGAGTTTCGGAAGATTTCCTGATAGTCTCCGATTTCGCGTTTTCGAGCTTCTAGCGTGATTCTAAAATCACGGATAGGCTCCAGAATTCCGTTCAATCTGAGGGTCATCGCTCGGTTTTGCTTGAACGTCTGGGTGAGTTCGGTACTGGGCGCCACCTCTCCGTTTTGGGCAAGAGTGTATCGCAGGTTTGGATTTTGGCTACCAAAGACGAATGCCCAGCTTGGATTGTCCCAAGCTTTGTCCATCCCCAGCAGTCCGGTGTTTGGCATGTAGCCGGGCATAAATGTCCCTTCGAGCACACCGTAGAAGAAGGTGATCTCTTTGGTCATCATCAGGAATTTCATCAGGTGATTGCTGAATGGCGTCCCGATGGTGTCCTCGGCAGTCGTGGTGGTTCTTCCGGGAATTGGCGGCCGTTTTGGCGCGTTGAGAGCAGCGAGCTTTTTATTCTTGTTGTACAGCTTGAGCATGTCAAATTTGCCGGTCAAGCTCTGATCCCTTGTATTGAAGATGACGTTTCCCAAGCTGTCTTTTTGGCCGACGGTACCCGTTTGCCAAGTATAGGAAGCGATGTATTTGTAGTCTGTTTGGATCCAATCGGTCACCGGCAGCTTCGCCAGCGGAATGGAGTAATTGACAGAAAGGGTGTGGTTATAGTTGGTCGTGCGACCAAATCGCCAGGCGTTGTATTTCACTGAATCGCGCTTGGCTTCCGTATCCAAATCCCCTTCTGGTTCATCCACAATCGCGCTGGCACGTGTCGCGAAGTCTACTCTCAGACTGTTGGAAAGATCCCAGTTGATGTTGAAGGAGCGATTCATGAAGAATGACTTTTGAAATAAAGGATCCACCCCCGTCGTGCTTAGATCACCACTGCGATACTGTGATCTCAGGAATCTCCTGTCCACATCCAGCCGCGCCAGCAGGTTTGTCGGAGCGAGGTTTAGATTGAAATCCTTCAACAAACGCAGGTAGGGAGAGGTCATGCCTTCCTTATTTTGGAAAGGGGCAATTCGCCACTCCTTGGGCTGAAAGTTATAGGTGATGTTTCCCCGGTTGGTTTTGAAGTTGTAGCTCTGAATCTGCGCGTTGGTTTGGGTGACCGAACCGACGGCATAAGAGAACGCAAAATTGGAGAAGTTATAGATTCGGTTTGGCGAATCCGGATTTCGTTTGATTTTCCGTACGTTATTAAAACTCAGATTTCGGCGGTTGAGTTGATCCAAGGCGATATCTCGATAGGCATCCCGTTCCGCGTTGGTTTCATATTTCCCCAAAGCCACTTCGAACGGCACGTCGGGGTTAAGCGGGTCATATTCCGGCTTGGTATTGGAGTTTTCTACCGAGAAATACATCGGTATACTCACGCCCAGCGCCTCGGGGAGCAACTTGTTGATCTCTACGTTGGTGGAGATGTCATATTGCGTCGTGGCTTGACGGGCCCGTTGCGAAAGCTTGGTTTCCAATCCTCCAAAGCCAATGGAATTGTGTCGGATCGAAGCCGAGACAACCGCGACGTCGGCGATTTTGGTGTTTAAGAATGCATTGGCCGCCCAGCCGTTGCTTTTGGTGAAGCCCGTCACACGGAGTTCGTTGGCCCAAATACAGATTGACTTGGATGAACCGACCCCAGTCCCAGGATTTTTCACCCCAATCATCATACTCTGCACCATGCTCAACTCGGGTCGACCGACCACGGTCACTTTGTACTGTCTGATATTCTGGGAAAACGGGAGATTGAGCGGCGATTGGCTGTTGTCGCGATCTACTTTTACGCCGACGATTTCCTGGATGGCGATATCAAGCTCGTTTTCCAGAGGCCAAACAGCTCTTTGGTCATTGGTACCTAGCGGGGAGATCAGGAGCGGAATTTCGATTTCGTAGTAGTTGTCGGTGTAGTCCGTGCCCAATCTCAGGAAGGCAGATACCTCTCCATCTTGGACATCGGCACTGTTGGCGTGGAAAAACATCTTGATTCGCTCGTATTGCACCAGATCTTGATTCACGTTTTTAAAAACGCCACGGCCGTCTTTTGCCGCCAAATCCTCGATACATAGCCGGAGCGATTGCTCGTTGAGACGCCGCTCGACAGTAGAGGTATTGTCCCGGTCCCGGTTGATGCCAGGAGGCAAGACGTAGGGGCTTTGCTTGTCGTTACCCTGCGAGTTTTGCTCAATGTTGACCACATCCACTACCATGTTAGAGACGTCCGGCTCGGGAATTTCCGAAAACCCTTTTTCGTATAGCGATTCTTGGAAAATCCGCCACTGGCTACCCACCATCCTAAACTCGGCCATACGCAACACGACGGGTTGTTCGAAGTCTGTCAGATACGTCCGCATCCAACGGATCGACTTGAAGCCGGTGATTTCGCCCTCCACCCGATCAGGCTGGCGCACTGGAATCCGAAACAGATACCAACTCACTTCCTGGCCCCCTTCAGAGTTGGTGACCTTATCCACGATGTGATTTTCACCGACGTTCATCTCTCCTGGGCGTAGGTCAATCTCGTATTCGTAGTAGTTTTCGAGCTCGTTGATGGTGTTGTCGGTATTCAGATCCTCGTTGTCGGGGATATTGCCTCCGGAGGGCGTATAGTCGAGATTCTCGTTGGCAGAGACTGGCGTATTGCCTTCCATTCCATTGAATTTCTTGTACCTCTCCAGTATTTTGATGTCGGCTTCGTCAAATTTTTCGTCCAGATAATATTGAAAAGCATCTGCCGAGACGTCTTGTGTGATGGTATTTCTCGCGTCGGCAGATACGTTAAGACGATCCAGGAATCTACTTTGGAAATAGTTCTGCTCGTCCTCATTTTTCAGCCCATCCAGACCGACATCCTGATTTGCTCGAGAGGACTCAGAGTTGTCAAAAGCCGGGATCAGAAACTGCTCCCGGGTGAGTCTTCCCCATTCGTTTTGGCCGGTCTCGGACGGATCACCGTCAGCCGGAAGCCCATTTTCGAAAGCATGTGTGCCGTCTTTCATCACATCTTCGGAGATGTCTCCAAGATTTATCAACAGCTTGCCGCCAGTTGTATTGTTTTCGTTGAAAATTCCGTCCAGCACTTTTCCGTTTTCCCCCGGGATAAAAGGATCTAATAACCAAAATTCGATGTATTCGATGTTGGTTCGGTCAAAGTCAACCTCAGTCGTGATCGCCCGCGTAACCCCACCATAGTTCAGTCGTGGGTTGGGTAGGAGGCCGTCAGCATCCAGGTTTGGATTGTAATTGAACATTCCCCGCTCACTCGGGAAGTAGGCCATTTCGAAGAGCGGCTGGGGAACCACGATCACTTCGCGATCTTGATTTTTGAAAATTTCTTGCGGGCGTATTGCTCTGACATAATGATTTTGTCGATCCGCAGGTGTAATGTTAGTCGGAACTCCTGCGCCGCCATCCCGGTAGAAAATATTGTCGATGTTGTACCAGGCCAGTCTCGCTCTTCGGTAAGCGCTTCCAAGATTGTCTTCCGTCTGACCGCTCAGGTCAAAGCGATTGGTAGGGGTCTTTGGAGTAGATGAAAGTTTCCAGTTTTGGTTGGCCGCAGCGCCGAGGTAAAATGGCGTGACAGCCGCTTCAAAATCATCGATGTAAGAAGCCGGATCGCCGTCTACAGTATTGGAAGTTCCCGGGATCAGGTGAGCAAACTCGGCGTTGAACTGGACGAGGGACTTTTCCTTCGTGTCGGTAAAAGGCAAGGCATCGGCAAGCTTGGTCAGCCACCGGGACTCGTCATTGAAGTTGACATCCAATCCCCAGAGACTGTTTTTAAGGGTTTCATTTCCAGTTGCGATCCGGGTCACATTTGGTCGCTCGTTCAGGTACATGAACGTACCTCCGATGTTCAGCTTTTTGCTGACGAGGTAGTCCAGTCGTGTGCCGATGAGACTCCGGGTTTGGAAGGAAACCAGATCAGCCTTTTCGAAGCTGACATTGATCTGTTTGCCTGATTGGAGGATCGCGTCGTTGATGATCACCAAGCGCCCTACATTGTAGTCGATGGTGTAGTCGACTCCCTCGGTCAACGGAATATTTCCTGCTTGGACGACGACAGATCCTGGAGCGATATTCAGTCCCGGGAGCTGGATTTCACTGGCCGAGCCCGCGGTCAATCTCCCTTTGATGAAATATTTGTTGAGTCGCGTGACAAGCTCAGCATCTGCTTGAGTCGTGCGGTAGAGAGTATCGTAGACGTATTTGTCCTTGAGGACAATTTCTTGCGGGAGGAAGTTTTTTTCAAGATTCGATCCGAAAGGCTCCAGGACGGGAAAGATGAGCAAACCTCTGTCAGAGAGCATCGTGAGTCCTTCGATAAAGTCAAAGTTTCCGTCCGGCGCAGGGTCATTCTGCGGATTGAGATTATCCAGTCCTGTGAGCCGGATCAGCGGCTTGTCCTGGACATTCGCACCTTCCAGCAGGGAGGGATTGTCCAAGCCAGTCCGGTCATCGCGGTAGATCACCTGGAGTTGGAAGCCTTCTCTCATGATCTGGCTTGCGTTGAGGCTGTACACGTTTTTCATCATCAAATCCCAAGTCGGGATCCTGGGATTGATGCGTGTCGGTCGGAGCATTTTCAGGAAAATGAGCTCATCCTCAGCTCTTGCTTGATAGTCTTCTGTCAGTTCTCCCACTTTATAAACCTGGCCATTGTAGGTGTATTCGTAGGATACTGCAAGCACTTCGTCGTTTTGAAGTCTTCGGAAAAGAGAAACATAACCGAGCTGGGGATTGAAAAAGTATTCGGTTGGATTCAGCTTTCTGGCTCCGTTGATCTGCTCAAAATCCACCCCTTTTCTGATTCCCAAGCTCGACTCCATAGCTCTGGATCCTGTATCAAATGGCCTGAACGAGGGATTATTTGAGATGTTGGAGTACAGTAAGTTTGCGCTGTTTCCAGCCGGAGCTCCCGCATTTCCGGGGCCGATGTTTGGGTTGGTTGGATTATAGATCACCCGACCTTCGCCCAAATCCATGAAGGCGGCGAAATTTCTCAGCGTCTCGGTATTGGTCGCGCGATTCATGATGTATACCTCAATACGGGTGACCGTGACGCCGGAAAGCACCTGAGGCAGTCCTCTAAGCCACCTTTCGTAGTTGTCCCGGAAAAAGTGGCCGATGAAAAAGTGCCTGTTTTCGTCATATTCCGAAGCTTGGATGTCAAACGACCTGCCCTGGCCATTGGCATCGATCACCAGGTTGTCTCTTCGACCCCGTTGGGTAGAAGCGACCGCGGTGATATTCAATTTGCCAAACCTTAGCTGTGTTTTCACCCCAAAGAGATTTTGCGCCCCTTGAATCAGCCTGTTTTGAATCGGCATACTCACATTGCCGATCTCGACGGATTGAAGGATGTCTTCTTCAAAACCATCGTATTCGACCTTGAGCTGATTCTGAAAATCAAAGGAATTGTTGGAGTCAAAGTTGGCGGAGATCTTCATCTTTTGACCCAAAGAGCCATTGACGGCCATCTGGATTTGCTGATCAAAATTAAATCCTCCGTTTTGTTGCTGACGAATCGGAAGTGTGGGATTGTCTATCCTCCGAAAGATGGCCCCAAAATCCAGGTTAACGTATCCAGTTGGGACGATGTTGATCTCGTTGCCGCCGAATATTCGATCAAACGACGGGCTGACGGTAAGTGGCGGGATCAGACTCCTACCTTCCACAGCACTTTCGCCGTCCATTCCCCTGGCTCGGGATCTCCAGTAGTCTTGGCGCACGCGGTACTCCTGAAGCTGGGAAAATTGCTCAAAATCGTATTCTTGCTCGTTTCCCACCCGGGTGCTGTCGATCTGATCGACGATGTTGTACCGGAGAGTGGAGTCGATCAGGACTTTGACCGATTGCTCGACGGGAGGACTTGGGAGAAAAGGGGATTTTGGCTTTAAAAACGGATTTCGGTTGGGGTTTAATGGATTGGTTCTCATGTTTTGCCAAAGCAAAAATGAGGGAGACAATCTGCGAGTATTTAGGGAATCGATACGGGATTGGGTACTATCAACTGCAACTGTTTGGGCATTGAGCGGCGAAATTGCTAGTAGACAGCCCAACAGGAAAATAAAAACAGGCCCGTGACTTCTAAATTCGCTTCTGTAGAAAGTCAGTAACTCCTGAAAGTTCAATCCAGCTTCAAATTAAAGTGTCTTTAAAGATGCTTTAATTAAATCTTCTAAGGAAATTTCTCCATCGGTTTTTTTAAGCACCAGCGTGATATTCTTCTCTGCCACAGCCTTTGGAAATCCCAGAGTAATAAGCGCCTGTAACGCTTCCTCGCGGATTTTATTGCTGGTTTTAAGAAATCCGAGCGGCGTTGTAGTCTCGCCGTTACCCTGTTTTCCGACCTTGTCTTTCAGTTCCAAGATGATCCGCTGGGCGGTCTTGACACCGATGCCTTTGACGGCTTGGATGGTAGCTACGTCGCCGGACAAGATCGCATGCTCGATCTCTTCGGTGCTCAGGGAGGACAAGATCATCAATCCGGTATTTGGTCCGACCCCGTTGATGGAGATGAGCAAAAGGAACAGTTTCTTTTCGGACTCTTCTTTGAATCCGTAGAGTGTATGCGCGTCCTCCTTGATATGCAAAAAGGTCAGGAGCCTGATTTGCTCCTCATCTTTGATTTTGCTGTAGGTCTGCAGCGATATTTTCACTTGATAGCCGACCCCGCCCACATCGATGATGACATAGGTCGGGTCTTTGAAGGCAAGTTTGCCACTCAGATAGGCGATCATAGGGCTCCATCCGAAGATTGAGCGTCCACCACTGCGATGGCGACCATATTGACGATTTCGCGGATCGAACTGCCCAATTGTAGGATATGAACCGGTTTGTTCATGCCTAGCAGGATCGGACCGATGGCTTCTGCATTGCCAAGTTCAGCGAGCAGTTTGTAAGCAATGTTGCTGGACGCAAGATCGGGGAAGATCAAGGTGTTGACCGCATTTTTGGCCAGTTTGGAGAAAGGATAAATCTCCCGCTGGATCTCCTGATTGAGCGCGACATTGGCCTGCATTTCTCCTTCGATGATGATGTCCGGGTATTTGGCTTGGGCCAGCGCAGTCGCTTTGGCCATCTTAGCTGGGATTTCTCCCTGGGCGGAGCCAAAGTTGGAGTAGGACAGCAGCGCGATCTTGGGTTCCATGTTGAAAAACTTCACGGCGTTGGCTGTCAGGCCGATGATTTCGCAGAGTTCTTCCGCAGTAGGGTTGACATTGACTGTGGCATCGGCCAGGAAATACGGGCCTTTTGGAGTATTCATGATATACATCCCCGCGACACGATTTACACCTTCTTTGACCCCGATAGTATGGAGTGAGGGAAGGATTGTCTTTGGATAATCCCGCGTCAGGCCCGAGATAAAGGCATCCGCCGAACCTGTCTCGACCATCAGCGCGCCGAAATAATTCCGTTCTCTGACCAGTCGTTTTGCATCGAAGATCGTCATGCCTTTGCGCTGACGCTTTTTGTACAGGATTTTGGCAAATTTCTCCACCGTCGCAAGTTCCTCTACCGGATCGATGATCGTCACCTGTTTCAGATCGAGTGCGTTGTTTTCGATAAGCTCAAGGATTCTTTCACGGTTACCCAGCAAGATTGGGATAGCAATTTTTTCGTCCCGCAGAATCTGTGACGCCTTGAGGATTTTTAAATTATCTGCTTCTCCAAATACGACCCGCTTTGGATCTTTTTTGGCTCTGCCGATGACGATGGACATCAGGCGCTGATCGATTCCGATTCGCTTTTGAAGTTCCAGTTCGTAGGCATCCCAGTCTTCAATAGTCTTTTTGGCGACTCCAGACGCGATGGCAGCTTTGGCTACGGCGGGGGCGATAGTGGTGATTAGCCTTGGGTCGACTGGTTTTGGAATCAGGTAAAATCTTCCAAAAGCAAGGTTGGAGTCACCGTATGCTTTGTTGACTATCTCCGGAACGGGATCTTTGGCAAGCTTGGCGATCGCATGCGCGACAGCCAGTTTCATCTCTTCGTTGATCACCGTGGCCCTTACGTCCAAAGCTCCTCTGAAAATGTAGGGAAATCCCAAGACGTTGTTCACCTGATTCGGGTGATCGGATCGGCCGGTGGCCATGATCACATCTGCCCGGGTGGCTATTGCCAAATCATAGTTTATCTCAGGATCCGGGTTTGCCAGCGCAAAAACAATGGGGTCGGGCGCCATCGACAGAATCATGTCCTGAGAGATGATATTTCCGGCTGAAAGACCCAAAAACACGTCCGCTCCCGGCAAAGCCTCACGGATATGGTGAATGTCCTTGGTGGTCGCAAATTCCCGATGAATGTCAGAAAGATCCGGTCTGTCAGTACGGATTACGCCGTCCTTGTCACAAACGATGACGTTTTCAATGTTTACGCCCAGGCTGACATAGAATCTCAGACAGGAAATGGCCGCAGCTCCGGCTCCGCTCACGACGAGTTTGATGTCACCGATTTTCTTTCCCACGATCTCCAGCGCATTCATCAGTGCAGCGCCTGAGATGATCGCGGTGCCGTGCTGATCGTCGTGCATCACGGGGATATTCATCTCCTGCTTCAGCGTCTGCTCGATTTCGAAGCATTCGGGAGCTTTGATGTCTTCCAGATTTATCCCGCCAAAAGTAGGCTCTAGGGACTTGATAATCTGGATCAGTTTTTTTGGATCTTTTTCGTCGACTTCCAGATCGAAGACGTCGATTCCAGCAAATTTTTTGAAAAGTACTCCCTTGCCTTCCATCACCGGTTTGGAAGCTGCCGGTCCGATGTCGCCGAGACCCAAGACGGCAGTTCCATTGGAGATTACCGCTACCAGGTTGCCTTTTGCGGTGTATTTGTAGCTGTTTTCGGGATCAAGGGCGATTTCCTTGCAGGGCTCAGCCACTCCGGGAGAGTAGGCGAGTGCAAGGTCGATCTGACTGGAAACTGGCTTGGTTGGAATTACTTCGATTTTCCCGGGTGAGCCTTGGCTATGATAATTTAAGGCGTCTTCCTTTCGGATTTTGATTGTCATATTTGGGAGTATAGGTCAGGCACCCTGGCTTTCTTTCCAGCTTACATTGGTATTCAGCAAGATGGTCTGGATCTCGCGAAGTGCATCCCGGTGTAATTCATTGGGGTAGTAGACAAAACCTTCCATGTAATACAGTTTGCCTTTGGCCTGATCCACCATCAAATATCCTAGGTAAGTCCCCCCCATGCTGATGTTGTTGGTTTTCCAGGTGCCTCTCATTTCGACGGTAAAATTATCATTAATCACCATGTTTCGGAAAGCAGGCGGGATTTGTTTTTCGCTTACCATGAAGGAGTTTGGGTCCTCTGGATCTCCAAAGATATGCTTGCCTGCGACTGAATCTCTGAGGCTCAGGATGTTTGCAGGAAACGTCTGCTCCTCGGAAGTATAGTCTGTTTCATAGAAAAAGATACTGATGTCCGGGCGGTTCTCAGTGGGCGAGGGGGACCTCATCCAAAGGAAGTCATCGGACAACTTAGCGACTTGATAGGATGCAGGAGCTTGGATTTCAATCCCCAGATTTTCTCTCGCATCGTGTTCCGCTTGGGAGTTTTTTCTGGCGAAAAGAGGCTTCTCCAATCTGCCGCGTTCCCGTACTTCAAATAGGTTTCGAAGTCTTTCCTTGTTCTTCCGGAGATTGGCAATCAGTTCTTCTTCTGTATTGCCAAAGAGGTAGAGGACTTCCTGACCGCTTGCGAATTCGTCTTCCATTCTCAACGAATAGAGGCTCGGATCTGCAGCGGCCTTATCTTTGGATTCCTTTGTAAACTGCGCATTGATCACTTGACTGCCGCCTTTTTTGTCGTCGAATGTGGTCACGTAGATCAGATTGGTATACATCTTCAGCATTCTCGTCATGGCACGAGGGTCAACACGGTGTACCTTGAAGATACTCTCAGATCGGAGCATTCCCGGTATGTCTGCTTCAAAGATCTCCCGCAGCTCATCTCCAACAGGCCCGGCCCATTTGGTGGAGTCAATGGCCAGTACAATCTCTCCGATTGATCCCCGAGCCTTCGGTTTCTGATTTTCGAGGAAGCTGCCTTTGCCGTTTTCACCGCATGAGATCAGAAGAGCCGAAAATAGAATCAGGAGTGTATAGGAAAGCGCTTTCATAGTTTTCTTGTTTAAGCATCGCCTCAAGTTAATCACTAAAAACGAGTCTTTCCGATTTTGGTTAATTAATCTATAAGTTAAATAACTTTAATGAAGTAGATCAACCGACTTAAGTTCGACTTAAAAATGAGCCAACTATCCGATGATCAGCCGTTGGCCGGGCTTGATGTTGTTGGAGTTGAGATTGTTCAACCGCTTGATTTGATCCACTGACAGGGCGTGTTTCTGGGAAATGATCCAAAGTGAGTCACCGGGACGGACGGTATAAGTTCGCTGCCCTGAATTAGATGAATTATCAGCCAGATTTTCGGCGGCGGGTGCTTTTCCGTTGTACAGGTAGAGGGTTTGTCCCACTTTGATCAGATTTGATCGGAGGTTATTCCATTCTTTCAGCTGACTGACACTGACTCCATGTTTGGAGGCGATGGAACCTAGCACGTCTCCGGATCTCACCCGGTAGGAGGTTCTTGCGGAATTGGAAGATGCTACGGCTTTCTCGACCGCGACGATCGCTGGCGCATCATTGGATGCTAAAAGTAGGTTGGGCTGACTTCCCAACGAATCGCCTATCCAAGCCAGATTTTCCTTGAGAAACGGTGCCTTTGATCTTGGTATTTTCACCTCCATGCTGCGATGCGATAGGGGGACATTTTTTGCCTTGATGGAGGGGTTCAGATGCTCGAGGTCTTCGATGCAGATTGCGGTCAGCTCGGAGAGTTTGTCCAGACTGAATGCCCGATCGAATCTGATCTTTTCGTACTCAATCGGGTAGGTGGGTTCCTCGAGGCTGAAGTTGTGCGCCTCTAGATTGTTGAGGATGTAGAGGAAAGCCTGGAATTGGGGCACGTAGCTTCTGGTTTCCTTTGGCAGGTAGTTGTAAATCCCCCAGAAGGTTTTCTTGCCACCGGATCTCCGGATTGCTTTTCGGACGTTGCCTGGCCCGCAGTTGTAGGCAGCGAGCGCAACTTCCCAGTCACCAAACATGCGATAGAGTGACTTCAGGTATTTGGCTGCGGCATCCGTGGATAGCTCTGGGTCCATGCGGTCATCGACATCGGGATTCACATTCATGCCGTACATCTTGCCTGTGGCTGGCATAAACTGCCAAAGTCCCATAGCTCCGACACGGCTTTTGATTTGAGGGTCAAGGCCCGATTCCACGATCGAAAGATATTCGATCTCGGATGGCATGTCGTGTTTTTTAAGCGTGGCTTCGAACATCGGGAAATAGATGTCTTTTCGCTCGAGCACCATCTTGGTGTAGTCCCTGTTTCGGACGGTGAAGTATTGGATAAAGGAAAAAATGCGGTCATTCAGCTCAAAAGGCATCCCAATGGTCATGGCCTCGATGCGCTGCTCGACTTCTTCGTAGGTAAAGTCCGGAATGTATTCGTAATGATAGTTGGGCTGAATGTCTTCAGACATCAATACGGCCGATTCCTGTGGTTCTTCTTGGGAAAAAGCTTCGGTCAGAGGGATCAGACAAGTGAGAAATACCGGAATGATTGTACTGCGCAAAGACTTTTTCATCAATTGTTAATTTAAGAGGTTAATTCAGTCAGGTAATTGCTAAAGCCGTAAAGCTCAGCCTCTTTGAATGAGTTGGACATTACTTGTAGCCCAATTGGCATGCCAGACTTGTCAAACCCATTAGGGATAGAGATCGCCGGAACGCCTGATACTGAAGCCTGTACGGTGAAGAGATCCTCGAGGTACATCGCTACAGGGTCGCCGCTGTGCTCACCAAACTTGAACGCAGTAGATGGCGTCGTCGGCATAATAATATAGTCAAATTCGTTTAAAAGATTTTCTGTGAAGTCTTTTATTAGTCTTCTGACCTGCTGAGCCTTAGTGAAATAGGCGTCGTAGTAGCTGGCAGAAAGTACAAACGTGCCCAGCATAATCCTTCTTTTTACCTCATACCCAAAACCTTCGCTTCGGGTGAGTTTGTACATGCTTTCCAGATTATGGGCGTTTGGAGTGCGGTAGCCATATTTCACTCCATCAAAACGGGAGAGGTTAGAACTGGCCTCAGCCGTGGTGAGAATGTAATAAGTCGGAAGGAGGTATTTCAGCAGGGGAAATGTAACCTCTTTGACTTCATGGCCTTCGGCCTTCAGTTTATCAAGCGTAGCCAAGGTGTTTTCCCTGATTTCGGCTTGAAGTGCAGGAGATTCTAGGGTCTCTTTGAGGTAAGCGACTGTTACTTTTTTGTCAAAATGCAACAGCTCACTGTAATGGAGTACCGGTTTTCGGGAGGAAGTGCTGTCGAACTCATCGTGTCCGGCGATGATCTCCATGACCAGTGCATTGTCTTTTACCGTTCGTGAAAAGACACCGATCGTATCAAATGTGGATGCGTAGGCGATCAGCCCCCAGCGGGAGACGCGTGAATAGGTGGGTTTCATCCCGATGATTCCCGTGAAAGCTGCCGGCTGGCGGACAGATCCTCCGGTATCAGTTCCCAGGGAGACGGTACAGAGATTGGCTTGGACGGCTACGGCAGAACCTCCCGAAGACCCGCCGGGTACGCGGCTTTCATCCAGGGCGTTGAGCACTTTGCCGTGCACAGAGTTTTCATTGGAGCTGCCCATGCCAAACTCGTCACAGTTGAGTCTGCCGATGATGATCGCGTCTTCATCGATCAGTCTTTGGATGGCGGTCGTAGTATATTGGGCTTGGTAACCTTTGAGAATTGCCGATGCAGCATTGGATTCGTGTCCTGCATAGTTGAGGACATCCTTGATCCCTATTACCATTCCGGCGAGTTTTCCGGCTTTACCTTTGGCGATTTTTTCGTCGATTTGGTCGGCGCGTTCTAGAGCGGACTCCTTATAAACTTCAACGAAGGCGTTGAGATGCGCCTTCGTTGAGATGTTTTGTAAGTAGTGATTGACGATTGCCCGGCAGCCGGCCTCTTTTTTTTCGAGCGACTTCTTGATTTCGTCGAATGAACTAAATTTTTCCAAGGGTATTGGCTTGAGAGATTACTTTTTCTTGTCTTTCAGCCCTTCTTCAAGATCGTTCTGAATTTCTTTGGTAGCGTCTTTGAATTCTTTAATGCCACGACCCAGTCCTCGGGCCAATTCAGGGATCCTTTTAGCACCAAACAGCAAGAGGATGATAACGATGATCAATATGATCGAACCTCCGCCCATGTTTTGAATGAAACCTAATGTAGTCATGATGGTGTATTTGTTTAAGGATATACAGGGTTACAAAGATACAAGTGTCACGCGCTTAGCCAAAAATATGGCTATTGACAATTGCTCTTTTTTATGAACATACGATTTTAAATTCTATTTGGATGAAATCCATGTTGCGGGGTCCATGATCTGGAGTCCTTTCCAGGTCTGGAAGTGGATTTCTGTTTCTCCTTCGCCGTTAGTGCCCGCCTCACCGATGATGTCTTTTGCCTTGACGGCCTGACCTGACTTCACGCTGATGTTTTTCAGTCGGCTATACATGGTGTAGTATTCTCCATGCTTGATGATGACCGTGCCTCCAAAACCCGGCATGGTGGTGATCTTGGTCACCGTGCCGTCGAATACAGTCCTTACACTTGAGTTGGGCTGCGTGCGTATATCGATCCCGTCACTTTCGAGTGTAATGCCTTTCAGTGAGGGGTGCGGATACGTTCCATAGCTCTGGGCGATGAATCCCGTCGCCACTGGCCAAGGCAATTTTCCTCTGTTTCCTGCAAAAGAACTGGAAAGTGCCGCCGCTTCCGGTGTCATCGGCATGCTCGTTCCGGCTTTTTTGGTCGTGGTGGTGTTGGCTTTTTTAGCTTCTGCTTCGGCGCGTTTGATCTCGTCCTCGATCACTTTCTTGATCATCCTGTTGAGCTGATCCTGTTGTTTTTTGGTAGCGGTGATCTGACGCTGGATGTCCCGCTCTTTTTTGGAAAGGGTATTTACCACGCCTTGCTGGCTTTTTCTTAGTCGCTCAAGCTCAGCCTTTTCTTTTTGCTCCTCAGAAAGCACGGTTACCTTGTCGGCTTTTCGCTGATCCAGTAAGGTCCGCTGTTCGGCCAGTTCGAGGGAGAATTTCTCGATCTGTGCCGCTTGCTGTTTTCTGCTCTCACTGTATTGCCTCAGGTATTTCAGTCGCATGTAGAGCTGGTTGAAATTGCCCGAGCTAAATACAAACGCGACAATGGAAAGGCCGCGGTTTATCTTGGAGGACGAATAGATCATCCTGGAATATTCGGCCTTGAGCTCCTTGAGTTGGGACTCCAGCTCTGAGATTTTTTCTTCAGTCTCGGCGATTTCCTGATTGATCAGACGGATCTCACGGTCGAGCGTGTTTACCAGCCTGTTTTGGGTCTGAAACTGCCTAGTCAGCGCATTGAGTTCTCCCAGGGACGTTTTTTTGTTGGCGGTGGTCTGCTTTAGGATCGCGTCAAACTCCCGGAGTCTTGCCTGCACTTCGGCTTTTTCCCGCTCCAGCTCCTCTCTCGTTTTTGTGGTTTGGGAAAAGGTGTCAGAGCTCCCGAGGAAAAGCAGTAAAAATAAGAAGAGTATAAATCTATAAATCCGCATGGAACTTAGAATCTGAAAGGAAAGCTGAGCGGCTGTGAATTTGGCTCAATAGAAGTCCACTCCAGGTGAATGATGGTGTTTTGGCCGCCTTCGGGAAGCTGGTAAGCTAGCTTGAAAAGGACTTCGGCGGGAAATGGCTGAGAGGCAGCATCCTGAAATTTTGGAAAGCTCGCCAACACAGATCCGCGGTCGTCCAGCGAGTTGCTCACCAGCTCGGATACCTTGCCGTGGCTGGTTTCGATCTTGGTAAAGTACCTGACCTGGTCCCTGATCTGGGTCAATTCAAACTTTTTGCCCACTCTAAACAGCCTGTCCTGATAGTCGAAGTCGAATGGTGTATTGGCCCAAAGGACGTTTTGGAACAGTTCCAGCGAAAGTTTCAAGCCGTAGAATTTCTCAAATTCCTCGTAGGTGAGGTTGATGTCGTCCTGCCCGACCCGATCCCGTATCTGAATCCGGTCCTGGGTGAAAAAGCCACGGATCGCCTCCATCCCCATTCCCGGAGACATGGTAAACCAAAGGACACTGTCTTTTTTTGCCCGGAGACTCAGCGTGCCCCGAGTGACTTTCCCTGATTCTTCTTCGATGACCACTTTTGCCTTGGCACTTAGGTAGTCGTACTTGGCGACGACAGGCTGAAACTCCTCCATCTGACCGTCTCCTTCGTAGAGGATGACTTTTTTGGCACACCCCGCCATGCTGATGATCAAAAGTGCCAGAACACCTGCGAAAAGTTTATTCATGGTATTTTCCGTCTTTTAGTTTTTGGGCAAGTTTTTCGGAGGCTTCGGTGCTCCCTTCCGCTTTTTTCCACCAGGTCATCGCCTCAGAAACTTTGCCAAGATGAAAAAGAATGTCTCCATAATGCTCCAACATCACGCCGCTTGGCTCTGAATCGTTTTCGATGGCCTGATTCATATACTGCGAAGCCTCCTGATAGCTGCCCATCTGAAAGAGTACCCATGCATGGGTGTCGAGATAGGTGGAGTTGGTAGGATGTTTTTTGACGACTTTCTCGGACATGGATCGGGCTTTTTCCAAATCCTTTTTTTCCAACGAAAGAAAATAGGCGTAATTGTTCAGTACCTGTTCGTCGTTCGGATTGAGCTTGAGTGCTTTTTCAAAGTAGACAAACGCCGAATCTTTTTCCCCGAGGTTGTACAGTGAATTGCCGAGTGACCCGTAGGCGACTTGGTCCAGTTGCGGGTTTTTGCCGGCATTGAGTTCAATGGATTTTTCGAGCGACTGCACGGCAAGCGTGTCCTTTTTTCGGGATGATTTCACCACGCCGTCATAAAACCAAAACTCCGGCGCCTCCGGAAATTCATCCACGCCCATCGTGGTATAGGTTTCCAATTCTGCAAAATCCGGACTTTCGCCAAAGGAATTTAGGATCACCTGCTCCAAAAGCGAGGCGTTTTTGGGCTGGATCTGAAGGGATTTTTTGAAATAGTCCATTGCTGCTGGCATATCTCCAGCGGCTCTTTTCCGCTCGCCGACGACTTCCAGGACCATGGCGTTGGATGAATTCAACTCCAGCATCAGCACTTCCATCTCATCCAAAAGTGAATCCCGCTCGATGGTCTTCATCTCCGAAAGCATGGATTTGAAAGTCTTCGCCTTGACCTCGCCATCCAAGTCGGGACTTTCAAAAGCCGACATCAAATAGGCGTTTGCCTGGGCGATTTCACCTTTTTCCTTCAAAAGCGTATAGGCTGCCATCTGAAGTTCCGGCTGGTTGGGATACTTGCTGATTTCCTCCGAAACCAGCTCCAATGCCTCATCCAATCGGGCATTGTTGTACAGGATTTCGACGAGATTCAGTACATAGTTGGGATTGCCGGGAAAAGCCTCAATCAACTGTCGGCCTTCTCGGATGGCATTTGGCAAGTCATTTTTCCTGAGATAGATGCGCTGCTTCTGCACGGTGAAGGGTTCACGGATACCATAGTAGTCCTCTGCGCGATCGAGCACGACCAGTGCTTTGTCAAACTCGTTTGCGTTGAGATACAGAGAAGCCAGATCCAGATTGTACTGTTGGTTTTGCTCCGAGTCAGCCGTCAATCGGTCCAGGATCTCGGCGGCCTTGAGCGGCTGGTTGAGATTGGTGTAGATCTCGGCGACCATGAGCGAATAGTACTTGTTGTCAGGATCCGCCGATGCGGCTTTCTCCGCATAGGGAAGGCCTTTTTGCGCCTGATCTGATCTGACGAGCACCTCGGCGATTTTGTAGTTGATGGCAGGCTCTTCCGGAGTCAGTTCCAGCGAATGCTGCAGATAAAAGAAGGCTTTTTCGAGGTCGCCAAGTACCAGTGCCTTTTCTCCTTCGATAAAATAGCGGCTGGACTTAGTCTGGATTTCCTGGATTTTGGCTTCTTTTTTGGAAAGCGGTTGCTGGCCAAAACCGGCATTCGACCCTAGGAAGAAAAGGCAAAACAGGAAGAGGATTGGGATAAATCTCACGGTGATCAGGGAATGCTGCATCAATTCACAAACATAATGCCTTTTGCTCAGATTGGCTGGACTATTTCGTCTTTTGCCCGAAAGAGCGAAGCGAAGTCAGAACGGTTTTTTGCGCTGGAATACAGCGCCAAGCAGGTCTCTTTCCCGATATCCAATCCAAGCCAAGAACAGTACTACAAGGCTATTTTTGGCAAAAAAGTTTAAACCTGCCGAATCCAAATCGAGAAAGAACCCGGCATAGCTCAGTCCAAATGCGATGATCAGATAACTGATGTCCCTGCCGGTCTGATAAGGGATCGGATAATATTTCTGCCCAAAAATAAAGCAGATCAAGGTCATGACCAGATAGCAGGCCAAGGTACTCAATGCACCGCCGAGATATCCCCAGACAGGTACTAAAAAGACAATCACCGCCACACTCACCAGCGCACCAATCAAGGTGATCCAGAAACTGTAGTTGGTTTTGTCCGTGATTTTAAACCAAATAGAGAGATTGAAATACACGCCTAAAAGCAAATAGCCCATAAGCAGGATGGGGACAATAAAATATGCCGAGGCGTAGACGTCGCCTTTGAGAAACAGTGGTCCGATCCAACTCAGATTCACTGAAATAGCGATCATTAATACCGTGCAGAAAATGATAAACGCATGCATGACCCGGGCATAGAGCAGCGGTGAATTTTTATCCGTGGATTGCTTGAAGAAAAAGGGCTCTGCTGCGTACTTGAACGCCTGAATGACCAAGTTCATCAAGATTGCCAGCTTGAAATTGGCTCCAAAAACACCGGCAGCCTCCCTTGAGTTGAGTCCGGGATAGAAGTTCTCAGGTAAAATATATTCAAATAAAAACCTGGAAACGAGTTCGTTGGTGACACCCGCCAAGCCCATGAAAAGCAGGGGAAGAGAATAGGTCCACATGGGGCGAGTGATCTCTTTGTCAAGTGAAAACCGGAAGAAGCCGGCTCTCCACCAGACATATGGGATGATTAATCCATTTGCCAAAAGATTGGAAAGCAAGATGTATTCAACTCCCCAATCGGTCCGGAAACCCATAAAACCAGGGTCGATCAGTCCCTCTTCCATCCATTCAGGAATCCAGATAATCAACAATAGATTAAGCAGAACATTGAGAAGGATATTGATGAGCTTGGCGCCTGCAAAGGCAACTGCCCGATTTTCTAATCGCAACTTGGCAAATGGAATAGCCAGGATGGCATCGAATGAAAGGATCAAAGCTACCCAGCGAAAAAGGTAGGCTTGGCCTGGGTAATCCATCACTTCTGCCAGCCAGGGCGCGGCTAGGTAAAGCGCTGATCCCAAAACCAAAGTTGAAGTGATCAGAAGCGATTGGGTGCTGTGATATACCCGGGTGGGATCAAGGTTTTTACCTGTGGAAAAGCGAAAAAACGCCGTTTCCATCCCGTACGTGAAGATGATGTTTAAGAATCCGACCAATGCGTAGATGCCCGTAAATGCACCCAAAGCCTCTGGGTTGAGGTAGGCGGTATAAACGATGATCAGTAAAAAATTAATGGATCGACCCAGAATACTGCTCAGTCCATAGATGGCAGTTTGGCCGGCAAGTTTTTTCAGGTTACTCATTTGGGAGCCAAGAGCCTACTCGCCTTTGAAGATGGGTTTTCTTTTTTCCAAAAATGCGGAGGTTCCTTCTTTGTAATCTCCAGACTTCACACAGCGGGAAAAGCTGTTGGCTTCGGTTTGATAGCCATTTTCGTCAGAAAGAAAAGCCGCGTTGACACAATCCACGATCATGCCGATAGCCAAAGGTGCTTTGCTCATGATCTTGCCGATGATTTCTTCAGCTTTTTCCATCGCTTCGACTTTGGTTGGCAGCACGTAGTTGACCAATCCAAGGTCTCTGGCTTCCTCCGCGCCGATCATATCTCCGGTCATCATGAGTTCGATTGCTTTGCCTCGGCCGACCAGATGTGTCAGACGCTGGGTTCCACCGTAGCCGGGGATGATTCCGAGATTGACTTCAGGTTGGCCAAATTTGGCATTGGCCGTGGCGATGCGCATGTGACAGGCCATGGCCAGTTCACATCCTCCGCCTAGTGTGAAGCCGTTGGCTACCGCGATGACGGGCTTGTGGCAGTTTTCGATCATGGCGAAGATTTCCTGGCCATTTTCGGCGAATTTTCGAGCATTGACTTCATTGAGTGTGGCAATCTCGCTGATGTCCGCTCCGGCGATGAAAGCCTTCTCTCCGGCGCCTGTGATGATCACCGCTTTGATGGTCCGATTGTCCGCAGCTTCTTCAAAAATCCCCTTTATCTCTTCCAGCGTGGCAAAATTGAGAGCGTTCATTTTATCCTCTCGGTTGACGGTGAGGTAGAGGACGCCGTTTTTTTCTTCTGTCAGGATATTTTGAAAATCTGCCATAAGCGGGTTGAGTGTGGAAAAGCAAATATACGCCTAGGGGGTACAAAGCCAAATTTGCCCGCCTAGAATTATCCTCGGCCGAATGGGAAAGCAGAGCTTCCGCTGAAATTTGCCAGCCACCATCCTGGGAATTAAAGCTCGATTCCCAGTCTGTTTCAGCCATTTTTAATTACTTTTGGACTTTCTAAAATCCAACTAAACTGCCTATAAATATGTCGGCTAAGACGAAGATTACAGTGGCCTACGGGGATGGAATCGGCCCGGAAATCATGACCGCAACCCTCAATATCCTGGAAGCTGCCGGTGCCCAACTTGAATACGATGTGATCGAGATAGGCGAGCAGGTCTATTTGAAAGGTGTGAGTTCCGGAATGGAGCCAAAGGCTTTTGAATCGCTTCGCGAAACCAAGGTTTTTTTGAAGTCTCCGATCACGACTCCTCAGGGAGGAGGTTTCAAATCCCTGAACGTAACCACTCGTACTTCTTTTGGACTTTTTGCCAACGTGAGGCCCTGCAAGGCTTATTCGCCTTTTATCCAGACTCATTTTCCAAAGACCGACATGGTCATCATCCGCGAAAATGAAGAAGATCTCTATGCAGGAATCGAGCACCGACAAACTCAAGAGGTCGTACAAAGCTTAAAGTTGATTTCCCAACCCGGCTCTGAGAAGATCGTCCGATATGCCTTCGAATACGCTAAAAAGTACGGTCGCAAGAAAGTGACTTGCATGACCAAGGACAACATCATGAAGTTGGCCGATGGACTGTTCCACAGGACTTTTGATGAAATCGCGAAGGAATACCCAGACATCAAAACAGACCACAAGATCATCGATATCGGGACTGCGCTGATTGCAGATCGCCCGGAGGTTTTTGACGTGATCGTGACGCTGAACCTGTACGGAGACATCATCTCCGACGTGGCTGCTCAGGTGACCGGTTCGGTAGGACTGGGCGGCTCTGCCAATGTTGGGGAAGAGGTGGCCATGTTTGAAGCGATCCACGGCTCCGCGCCGGATATCACCGGCTTGGGAATAGCAAATCCCTCGGGTCTATTGAATGGCGCGATCATGATGCTCGTGCACATCGGTCAGCCGGAAGTGGCGGAGAAGATCGCCAACGCTTGGATGAAGACACTGGAAGACGGGATCCATACCGGGGACATCTATCAGGAGGGACTTTCCAGCAAGAAAGTTGGAACGGCCGAGTTTGCACAAGCAGTGATTGATCGATTGGGACAAATGCCTGCCAATATGATTCCGGCTTCCTTTGACAAAGAGGATACCAAGCCGATGAATACCAAACTGAAAGCCCGAACTCCAGAAAAAAAGGAATTGATCGGCGTTGATGTATTTGTGGCTTGGGATGAAGAAGGACGCGATCCAAACGTGCTGGGCGAAAAACTTCGCGCTGCCAATGCGGGCGGGCTGCAGCTTCAGCTGATCACCAACCGGGGTGTGAAAGTATTCCCGGCAGGTATGAAAGAAACCTTTTGTACCGATCACTGGAGATGCAGATTCCAGACGGCCGATCAGGCTGTGATCGGTCATGCGCAGATCCTGGATCTGTTGCAGCAGGTCTCCAATTTGGGGATTGAATTCATCCAGACTGCCAATCTTTACAGTTTCGACGGCAAGCGGGCGTATTCGCTGGCGCAAGGAGAATAATTTTTAATAGGAGCGTTCGGAAACCAAAAAGCGGTTGTATGGCTATAATTCCTCTGATTAAAATGGTCATTGTCCTTCTAGGGATTGCGTGGACCTTTTGGTTTTTATTGACAGGACTGATAAAAAGGGATACGCCACGGCTTGGGAAGGCCGTAAAGGTCCTAGTTTCCGTTGCCTGTCTGTCTCTATTGTTGACCATTGGCGAGTTTGTTTATGCGTATAGTAAATAACAAGTGCAAATAACCAGTAACTCGAAAAGGGAGAAGGGACACTTTCTCCCTTTCTTTTTGGCACATCTTTTACTTTAGTACTTCGGAACTTGGTACTTTATACACAAATGCAGAAAAGAGTCCTCATCATCACATACTATTGGCCGCCCAGCGGAGGATCGGGTGTACAGCGCTGGCTGAAGTTTGCCAAGTACCTGCCTGATTCCGGTTGGGAGCCGGTGATCTTTACACCTGAAAATCCGGATTTTGACCTTCAGGACGAGAGCCTCTCAAAGCAGATACCTTCCCAGCTTGAGGTGATCAAATTCCCGATTTGGGAGCCTTACCAGCTTTTCTCCAAGGTGAAAGGAAAAACCAAAACCCACCCGGGCCGACTCCTGGAACAACGGGATCGGGGCTTTCTGGAGAAAGCCGCCATCTGGATGCGGGCCAACTTGCTGGTGCCTGATCCGAGGATTTTTTGGGTAAAACCTTCGGTGAAATTTCTGACAGATTTAGTGAAAAGCGGGCAATTTCAAGCCGTGATTACCACTGGGCCTCCGCATAGTATGCATCTGATCGGGCTGGAGCTCAAGCGGAAAACCGGCATTCCATGGGTTGCTGACTTTCGGGATCCCTGGTCGCAATGGGAGTTTTTGGACGCGATGCCGATGACCGATCTCATCCGCCGCCGACATCAAAGTTTGGAGCAAAGCGTGCTGAATGAAGCCAATGCCGTGCTGACGATTTCCCCGACTTTCCAGATCGATCTTGAAAAACTTGCCGGAAGAAAGATCCACCTGCTAACCAATGGCTATGATCCGGCGGATCTGCCTTCCGATTTTTTTCCAAAAATGAAAACCGAAAGAAGTCTCCATCTGGTGTATTCCGGGGTGATCGACTCGATCCGCAATCCGATTCCGATTCTGAACGCGATGAAGGAGGAATTTATAGAGACAGGAGAGGAAGTCAGGATGACCTTTGTGGGGAAAGTTTCCGAGCAGGTTAGGGATTTTGTGAAGGACGATTCTTGGTTGGTCGAGCGGGTTTTCTTTCCCGGCTATGTCCCCCACGGGGAAGTGTTTGATTTCTATGCGAAGGCAGACGCGCTGGTTTTGATCCTCACGGATACCAAGAATGCCCAGGGAAACATCCCCGGAAAACTTTTCGAATACCTGGCCACGGGTGTTCCGGTTTTGGCTTTGGGTGATCCTGACGGAGATTCTGCCAAGATCCTCAGCGAAGCTGGAGGTGGCGAAGTCATCCGCCACGAGGATTTTGTGAATATCCAGATAGCCCTAAGAAAGCTCATGGACGGAATAGCCGAAAGAGAATCGGAGGTGAGGATCGAGCGGTTTTCACGGCAGTCATTGACTCAGGAGTTGGCTGTGATTTTGGATGAAAGTACGCGGGGAGAAGCCTAGGATTTTTTTGAGCGGGGCTATTGCAGCCACCATCCAGTCAGGACTTTTTCCTATTTTTCCCAATGACCTTCACCGAAAATCCGATCTTCATAGCAGGCATCCTTTGTCTGGTGGTATTTTTTGCACAGGCTTTGACCCGATTTACCTGGGGTAGGACTGTCGGTGCGGCCATCTGGGTCATCTTGATCTGTGCATTCATCTCCAATATCGGCCTCATCCCTAGTGCAATGGATGGCAGTCCGGTGTACGATGGGGTATTTGGCTATTTGGCTCCGTTGGGGATTTTTATCGCCTTGCTGGAGGTGGATCTGAAAAGCCTGAAAAAAGCCGGCCTGCCACTCCTGTTGATGTTTTTGCTTGGTGCGGCAGCTACTGTTATTGGTGTATTGGTCGCCTGGTTTGTAGTCAATCCCGCTGCGGAAATTGGCGATTTGGCTTCGGCTGTAGCTGGGATGTACACGGGAACTTACATCGGCGGAAGCATCAATTTCAACGCAATCGCGCTGCACTATGACGTGAACCAAAACGGAAATCTCTTTGCCGCTACCACGGTGGTGGATAATTTGATCGGCACGCCTTGGATCGTAGCTACCTTGATCCTGCCTAAATATCTGCAGAAGTATTTTCCAAGAAAGAAGCTGTCATCAGCACAGTCCGGGGAGAAAATAATCTCCGACGAGAAGATTTCCATTGCTCCTCTTGCGATGATTCTCGCCCTGGGATTGTTGGGGATGGCTGTCAGCAAAGCAGTAGTTTCCTATGTTCCACAAGTGCCCGAAATTATCGTATTGACGACGATAGCATTGATTTTGGCTCAGATTCCTGCTGTAAAGCGACTGACGGGAAAGCATACGCTGGGATTCTTTTTTATCCTGATCTTCCTGGCGGTGATTGGTACACTGTGTGACGTAGGGGCGCTGTCTGGAGTAGGTGACCTAGCGGGAACGCTGATTCTGTTTGTGGGTTTGCTGGTGTTGATCCACGGCGCGGTGATCTTTGGAGTCGGGGCACTGTTCAAGATGGACTGGGACGTGATCGCTGTGGCTTCTCAGGCGAATATTGGGGGAAACACGACGGCAATAGCCGCTGCAGAGAGCTTGAATCGACCGGATCTGCTGATCCCCGGCATGCTGGTGGGAAGTTTGGGCAATGCGCTGGGGACTTATGTAGGATTTGCAGTAGCGGGATTCTTATAAAGTATCAAGTAACTGGACGCTAGTATGAAGTAGACGCTGCAAGCGAAAATCAAAGAAAAGGAGCCAGAAACGGTGCTGTGCTAACCTCTAATCCTTTGAAATAAAAAGGGAATTGCCATTCCGAGTCGCGATGTTATTGGGAATATTTCTCCTATTTTCCCATCCCAACCTAAGCCCGAACCCCAATAACCCATGGAAGCCAGTATCCTGACTCAGCTATTCCTGCCACTTGCGCTGGCTATCATCATGTTTGGCATGGGCTTGAGCCTGACTCCCGGGGATTTCAAACGGATCTTGATCTATCCCAAAGCAGTTGCCATCGGCCTCATCAATCAGCTGATACTCCTTCCATTGGTCGCGTTTGGTTTGATTCTTTTGTTTGGGTTGGAGCGGGAAGCCGCCGTGGGAGTGATGATCCTGTCGGCATGTCCGGGAGGCGCGACTTCCAACCTGATCACTCATCTGGCGAAAGGTGATTCGGCGCTTTCCATCACGCTGACGGGTTTCTCTTCGATGATCACTGTCCTGACGATCCCGTTTGTAGTCAATTTTTCCCTTAACTATTTCATGCCCGGAGGCGAAGTACAGCAGCTGAATATCGTGGGAACCGTCATTTCCGTTCTTTTCATTACCGTAATACCAGTGGTTCTGGGAATGATTATTCTGAAACAAGCGCCTGGATTGGCCGCGAGATTGGACAAGCCTTTTCGCAAGATTTCGGTTATTTTCTTTGTGGTGATTGTCTTAGCGGCGATTTTCAAAGAAAGAGAACACATCGTTCAGTATTTCTTGGAAGCGGGTCCGGTGACTTTGGCGCTGAATGTCTGCACGCTGGCGGTCGGTTATTTCTCCGGCAAGCTATTGGGTCTAGGTAGAAAACAAAGTACAACCATCTCCATCGAGTCGGGAATTCAAAACGCCACACTTGGTATTACTGTCGCAGCGACCTTGTTGGTGAATCCCGCGATGACGATCCCATCGGTGATCTACGGCTTGCTGATGTTTGGGACAGCGGGGCTGATCATCGCCTGGGGAAATAAAAAGGAATATGCTTAGTCAGAATAAAATCCCTTCAATTGCATAAATCGGTGTTGAGGATATGAAGAGTTTTTTGATGCTTGCTTGTCTCTTGACTTCGTTTTCCGCTTTAGGACAAACCTATTTTGATGAGTCCAATCGCAGGATTGTCAAGGAAGACTATGAGGAGAAGATCCTTAATGGCCCCTATTTCGGAGTGCCGGGAGATCAAATAGGCGATATGAAGCTCGTTCATCGAATGCCGGTGGGAGTCACTGACGCTAGGATGATCTATGAAAAACTGGGTCTATTGGAAGAATTCCAAGCAGGCAAACCGCTGATTGTGATTTTTTATCCAGGGAAGGATGGATGCAACAGTACTGGATTTACTGACCGAGCATATCTCAAAAACAAGCATAAATCCCTTCTGAAATATGCAGAAAAACACGATGCAGTACCTCCTCTGTATATTTATAAAAATCCCCACGGACTGGAAAAATACCAAGGCATTCAGGAGTGGACGGCAGATCCCGATCAGCTGTTCGAAAAGCTTTTTTTCCAATACCCCTATCCCTGTGGGAGTTTTGTCGTGATCAATCCCAAAGGGAATTTCAGGGGGATTTTGGGTGAACATCCCATATCCCAAATCGATGTAGCACTCAAAAAACTTTAAGATGGAAACGATAGCTCCTCAACCGGTAATCAGAAAAGCCACTTCCCATGATCTGGGAGACCTGCTTCATATGGCCCGCACCTCATTTTTGCAGGCTTTTACAGCAGGCAACAAGCCTGAGAACGTGACTGCCTATCTGAAGGAAGCGTTTACTTTGGAGCAATTTGAAAAGGAAATGGCCACGCAAGCCTCCACCTTTTTGGTAGCCGAGCTGGAAGGGGAGATCATCGGCTATGTCAAAGTCAACCAGGTTCCCGCCCAGACGGATGTCCATGATCCGGAAAGTCTTGAAATCGCCCGACTCTATGTCTTGGAGGATTTTCTTGGACTGGGATTGGGCAAAAAACTTCTTGATACGGCAATCAACTTTGCGAAGCAAAACGAAAAAAAATACCTCTGGCTCGGTGTCTGGGAACACAACGCCCGGGCGATCCGCTTTTATGAAAAAAATGGCCTCCGAATATTCGGAAGCCACCCTTTTCCATTTGGAGATGAAGTTCAGACAGATTTTCTGATGAGAATCGACTTTTAACCTCCCAATTCGCCTTTTTTGGCCATCTTTTGCATCTTCTTGTTGGCATAGATCGCTACTTCCACTCTTCGGTTCGCAGCTCTTCCTGCCTCAGAATCGTTGGAGCCTACGGGCATGATTTCCCCATGTCCCACGTCGGAAACTCGCCCTGAGCTGACCCCGAGGCCTGTGAGGTAAGAGCTGACGGATTGCGCCCGTTCTTCAGAGAGCTTTTGATTGTATTCTTCAGTTCCCTTGTCGTCCGCGTGGCCCTCAATCAGGATGTTGGTATCTTCGTATTTTTGGAGGATAGTAGCCAGGTCTTTCAGATTGGTTTCGGAAGTGGCAGTCAGGGAAGCCTGATCAAAACCAAACAGCAAGCCCGAGTCAAAGGTGATTTTGATCCCTTCTCCAACCCGCTCGACTTTGGCGCCTTCCAAATCTCTTTGGAGTTCTTCAGCCTGCTTGTCCATCTCGTGGCCAATGATTGCCCCAGCTGATCCTCCGATTGCTGATCCGATGATGATGCCGGTCGCAGTATTGTTTTTGGAAATCAGTCCGCCAATCACTCCTCCGGCTGCTCCGCCGATAGCGCCTCCTTTCACGGCGTTGCTGGTCTTGCACGAAGGCGCAGCTGCCAAGATTCCCAAAAGTCCCACTCCTAATAAAATTCGATTGGATGTTTTCATGATTTATAGAATTTTTCAGGGTAAGGAAATCAAAGGCTATTCCAGAGTAGCACCGTCTTGATTGGGCTCGTGAAAAGAGCATCTTAGACGGTTGCGAAGACGTAGATTGTGGGGTCCGGGAAGTCAAGAGATAAGTGCTTTTTGAGCGAAAAGCAGGTCTTTTCGGGCTAGGCGATTTTCGTTTCAGAGATAGATAATGGCCAACAACGAGACCTCTTTTTCAATGAAAATAGCGATGGTCACACGAGGAGATGTACAATCTTAAGACAACGCATGTCCTTAGTTGGGGAAAAACGTGCTCAATGTGCGCAAGCTGGGAACACCAACAATCTGGCTAAAGCCTGAGCGGTTTCGAAGCCATCCATTGCGTTTGGTGAGTCGATTAAATGGAGTTTTTGTTGCGGGTAGATTGGCGGTCGGACGTTTGGACATTTCGCGATTGGGTTTAACTTTAGCAAGACTTTTACTGGCCACCATGAATCAAACAACCTGGATCTGGATTTTACTGATCGCATTTTTTGGAACCCTGCTTTACATCCAGACCATCGGGTTTGACTACACACTCGATGACGGCATCTATGCAAATTCGAATCGGGTGACCCTCAAAGGACTCGAAGAATGGCCCGAACTATTTAAGTACGGCTCGATGAATTTCATCGAAATCAGCCCAGTCAACACCGGCATTTACCGACCGCTTACGTTGCTCACCTTTGCGGTTGAAAACGAGCTCGTGGGCAAATTTGATCCGGGTGTCAGCCATTCCATCAATCTGCTGCTGTACTTTGCGCTGCTGGTCGTGCTTGGATTTTTGCTGGCTGAGTTGATCCAGGTCAAAAAGCTTCCCTGGTGGGTCCCAGCTTTGATCTTGCTGCTCTATGCCGTCCATCCCTTGCACGTGGAGGTCGTCGCCTCAGCCAAAAGCCGGGACACCTTGCTGTCTTCTCTTTTCGCATTCAGCGCCATTCTCATCTGGTGGAGGACGCAGCCGATGCCAAAGATGTGGCAGTGGGCTGTCATTCTGGGTATCTATTTTCTGTCACTTCTGTCGAAGGAGGAGAGTATTCCGCTGATTGCCTTGGTGGGGTTGATTGCCTATTTTTTTCAGAGAAAAAGTGCTCTTCAGGCAATGCGGGCGGCCTTGCCTTTTGCAGGCGCAGCGGCCGTTTACCTGCTCATCAGGGGCCTGGTGCTGGACACGGCTGCGACGACGTACGATTCCTACATCAACAGTATCCTGTACGTTGCGGACGGGTTTCAGCGATTGGCGACCAATTTCTACATCTATCTGGAGTATGTCAAGCTCCTCTTTTTCCCTCATCCGCTTTCTTGGGATTACTCCTTTAGCCAGCTCTCGGTGCAGAGCTTTTCGAGTCCGTGGGTTTGGGTAAGTGTTGTTCTTTTCGGGGCCTTGATTTGGTTGGCTTACCGGGGATTCAAAGGCCGCAGCCTGATTAGCTTCGGTCTGATCTTCTATTTCGCAGCCTTTTCGATCTTCGCCAACTTGCTTCCATCTCTGACCATTGGGTCCAACCTTGGCGAGCGGTTTCTTTTCGTTCCCTCCCTGGCATTTGCTTTTTTGGCAGTATATGGCCTTTTTCTTTTGGGAAAAAAGTGGATGCCCAATCGGCTTCATTTGATTCCCCTGCTGGTATTGGTACCTGTTGTTTTTGGTTTTTCCTGGAAGACTTTTGACCGGGCCAAAGTCTGGAAAGACAACCTGAGCATTACCCGAAATGACGTGGAAAGCGCTCCCAAAAGCTGGCGAACTCACACATTTTACGCAGAGGAATTGCGAAGGGTAGGCTTGGCGGCGTTGAAAGACCACCCTGATTCGGCAAAGGCAACGCTGCAGGAAGCGAAGAAAGAGTACGAGATCATGTTTGGGATCTTGGGCAAAGACCTGCCGGTATCGCAATATTTGGCCACCTATGCGGAAGTGCTGATCAATCTGGGTGACAGTGCGATGGCGGTGACTGTGTTGGAAGAAAATATCGAGAGAAACCCCAAGGCTTTTTATCCGCTCTTTCAGCTGGGTCGATTTGCCTATGAAGGAGGAGAGTATGAGAAGGCGATCGACTATTATCAAAAGGCGCTCCAGGCCCAGAACCCCAACTTCGGCCCGTTGTACAGAAATCTCGGCTTGTCCTACAGTCGGAATTCTGAAAAAGACAAGGCAATCGTGGCGCTCGAAAAATCCCTCGAATACTTTGATGGACCGGAGATCAGGCGTGCGTTGGGATTCCTCTACTCCGAACTTGGACAAACTGAAAAAGCTGCCAGGTACCTCGCCACGGACGAGAATGCCAGTGCCGAGGAGATCGCCTTCATCAACGCTACCATGCTGGGAAATATCGCTTTTGGCAAGGGAGATTTTCAAACTTCCCTGTCGGAATACAAGAAGATCGAGCCGATATATGAGGAAGTAGATGGCAAGACGAAATTTCCGACCTTCTACTCCGCCCTGGCAAAATCACTACTTGAAACCGGCGATACGCTCAGCTCGAAGACGTTCTTTCTGAGAGCAGTGGACGAAATGGGCTCCAAAGATCCGGTCGTCTTTACAAATCTGGGAACTATTGCCTTCCACAAGGATCAAAATTATCCGCAAGCGGAGCGCTATTTTCAGCAGGCGATTGACTACGGGTCCACGACCTACGAGTCCTACATGAACCTCGCCTCGGCACTTTTGATACAGCGCAAGGAGCGTCAGGCGATTCCTGTTTTGGAGAAAGCCGTCGCTATCCAGGCTTCCCGAGCTGCGGTAGGCAACCTCTATCTGGTGCACAAGAGTCTGGGTAATACGGAGGAGATGAACCGCTACCACCAGCTGCTATTTCCCGCCGGCGTGCCTCAGTAGGGGATATGACGTTCAATAAACGAACCGTGACTTCTCTCAGTAGTTGAAAACTTTTCAAATAAGTCATCAATAAGGTTGATAGAGATGAGCTGAGCCGATATTTTTGAGAAAAAAATGCGTCGGATTCTCAACATAGCCTTCCTGTTGTTTTTTGGTGCTTCCTCGGGATTCTCTCAGGAGAAGGAAGTTGAGCCGATTGTCATTCTGATCTCTCTGGACGGATTTCGGTACGACTACGTGGAGCGATTCCAGCCCGAAAATCTCTCAAAGTTCGTCAAAGCTGGGACTTCTGCCGAGGCTTTGATTCCGTCTTTTCCCACCAAGACCTTTCCCAATCACTACACCATCGCGACAGGAATGCTACCCGAACATCACGGCTTGGTGGACAACTCGTTTTATGAGCCCTTCAAAGACCAGGTGTACACGATGGGCAATCGGGATATCGTCCAGGATGGCTATTGGTATGGAGGGACGCCGCTTTGGGTGTTAGCAGAGAACAACGGGATAAAAGCCGTCAGTTACTTTTTTGTGGGCTCCGAAGCGCCAGTTCAGGGAATCCGACCGAGTGAGTATTTCGACTACGATGGCAGGGTGCCCAATTTGACACGGATCTCCAAAGTCTTCGAATGGCTGCAGTTGCCCGATGCGGAGCGTCCGCGGTTCATCGCGCTCTATTTTTCAGATATGGATGACGTGGGTCACGCTTATGGCCCGAGCAATGATGAGAAACTGAGCGAAAGACTCACCACACTCGACCATGAATTGGGGGCACTGTTCGAGGGAATCAAGAGCTTTGATCTCCCAATCAATGTGATCATCGTCTCCGATCATGGGATGGCTGACGTGCAAAAAGATAAGCTGATCAATCTGGACGAATTGACCGAGGGAGTCCAGGCGAGGATCGTCAACAACGGCGCCTTGGCCCACGTACATTTGGAAGATAAAAGTGATCACAAAGCCGCTATTGAATTGATCCAGTCCAGAAGTGCGCACATCACGATCGATGACTTAGAGGAAAACGAGAACTACACCGACGTCAGCCGATTTCCTCAGCGGATAGGGGATTTCCTGATTGTACCTGAGCTTGGGTATTACCTTGCTGACAATCGCGGCATGATGCGCTATCAAAATCGTGCTGCGCTGTTGAAGACCGATGTTTTCGGAGAGCATGGGTTTAGCCCGAGAAATAAGGACGTTTGGGGGATCTTCTATGCCAATGGCCCCCAGATCAAATCGGAGAATCAGATCGACGCTTTCCAAAACATCCACATCTATCCCATGATCTGTAAACTGCTGGGACTTCCGATTTCGGAGGAAATAGATGGCAAGTTGGAGGTTTTGAAGCCGATCTTAAAGGACTGATCATGGACAGAGTAGAGATACGCAGTCGGAAGGAAGTGGATTTTTTAGTCAGGAGATTCTATGATCAAGTGCGAGACCACGAGCTGTTGGGCCCTATTTTCAATGAGGTGGTGGAGGATTGGGAGCATCATCTGATTCATTTGTCTGATTTTTGGGAGATGATCTTGCTCCAGACGGGACCAGGCCGGGGAATGTTTAACCCCACCAAAGTGCACCAGGACGTTGATTCCAAAGTGGATCATTCGGTCACCCAAGTTCATTTTGGCAACTGGCTGGAGCTTTGGTTTGCGACCATCGACCGCTACTTTGAAGGTGAAAATGCCAACTACGCCAAGGAACACGCCAGACGGATGGCGCACATGCTCTTCATGAGGATTTGGGAAGCGAGGGCGAAGAAGTAGCAGGAAAACCCAAGTACAAGATTCTTGGCAATTTTTACTACAAAACGTTTAAACATAGCGGGTTTGAGAAGCGATTCTTTAAATTGAGTAAGAAATTATCCGATTAACTAAAGATCGAAATGAAAAACCGCCTGCTCTCTTCTGCACTTTTCTTGCTGCTATGCTTAGCGAACTCCATGCCTGCCATTTCCCAGGGGCTGTTTGAGTCAGATGAGCCGATGGCGATAGAGCTGAAGTTTTCGATTAAGCAACTCAAATCAGAGACGGACGATTCCACATTCATGGATTCCCAGCTTTTCATGGTAGCTGCTGACGGCCGAAAAGACACGCTGGATATTGAAATCCGCACAAGGGGCAACTTCCGCTTGGAGAATTGCTTTTATCCTCCGATGCGCCTCAAGATTAAGAAAAAGGAGGCCGATAATACCGTTTTCAAAGGAAACAGAAGTTTGAAATTAGTATTGCCTTGCTCTAAGGCCAAGACAGCTGACAATTTTCTGGGCAAGGAATATCTCGCGTATCAGCTGTATGAGGACGTTGCTGAATATACCTTCCACACCCGGTTGCTCAGGGTGACGCTCACCGATACGGACGACAAAAAGGGCGAGTCAGTAGAAGTTTTGGGATTTTTCATCGAAGATGACGACGAAGTCGCTGATCGCTTTGGGGGTAAAATTCTGGATGACAAAAAAATCATTCCAACGCTGATGGAAGATACAGCGACCGTGAGGCACGATTTTTTTCAGATGATGATAGGGAATACCGACTGGTCGGGGCTCTTTCAGCACAATGAAAAGGTTTTGATGCTCGATGAAAAGACCATCGTGCCGCTAGCCTATGATTTTGATATGACCGGATTGGTCAACCCGCCCTACGCACAGGTGAACAATAACATCGGCATCGAGAGGGTTACGGATCGACTCTATCGGGGTTTTTGCAGAGATCCGCAGCTGATGCAGGCGGTACGGGCCGAGATTTTAGCCAAGGAAAGTCAGATATTCAAGACAATCGAAACTAATGAGGTGTACTTTGACGAATCAAACGCCAAGGCTTGCCGTCAATACATCAAGGGTTTTTTTGACTTGCTGAAGTCAGATAAGGCATTTGAAGCCCAAGTGCTCGGCGCGTGTCGGGCTAACTCTGCCGCTCAGAGTTTTTAAACGGTTTTTGCATTTTTTACTAAAAACTGACAATACGCTTTTCGTTTTTGCGAAAGGTGAGAACTCCATTCCACTAAGGCCAAGCGTCTATTGGACACTACTAAACCGCGCACTAGGCTGGCGGAGCTTTCTCTCTGAAGTCATAATCACAAGTGCTAACTTTCTTTTGTTCCTTTTGAAACTACGAAAGGAGACGAGAACTAAGGGTGATTTTTTAACAACTATTTTTTGATACTCAGCTGCTAGGAAAAGGATTCGAATCCTTTCTAGTTAGATTTTTCAAAGCATTTTTTAATCTTTCCTTTTTCTCGATCAAGCCGTTTGCCGGTGAGGATTGGATTGATAGTTTCGTTTTGGATCGGATCGGCTTTTCTGCTAGATTGATGGCAAACAATCTCCGATGAAAAATATCTCGCTGGTCATCATTCTCCTCTTGTGTATTCATTCCAAGATCTTTTGTCAGGTTTCGCTATTTGACGGAAAAAGTCTCGCCGGCTGGTACATGGATGTGCCGGATCTGCAGCAGGACAGCAGCCTTCGAAAGCCCTTTATCGTTCGGGACGGGCTTTTGGTGAGTTTGGGGACACCCCAAGGACACCTGATGTCGGAGAAAAGCTATGAAAACTACGTCTTGGAATTTGACTACCGATTCGCCGGCGAACCAGGCAACTGCGGAGTGTTGGTTCATGCGTCTACGCCCAGAGCCCTGTATGAAATGTTTCCAAAGTCCATCGAAGTGCAGATGATGCACAGCAATGCGGGCGATTTCTGGTGCATCCAGCAGAACATCCAAGTAGAGGACATGGAGAGCAGACGCGGGCCAAAGGAAGATTGGGGCGTTTCGGAGGGAAAGGAGAGGAGGGTGAAAAACCTCACGAATGATTCAGAAAAGCCACTCGGCGAGTGGAATCACATGAAAATCCGCTGTGAGGGTGACAAGGTCACCGTGTGGATCAACGGAGACTTGGTCAACGACGGCTTCGGCGCAACCGCCCAAAAAGGCCAGATAGCCCTGCAAGCCGAAGGTGCCGAGGTGGAGTTTAAGAACCTGCTATTGACCTCGCTCTAAGAGAATATGGTCAGATGCTGAAATCTGTTTGCCCGCGACTGTTTCCGATAGCTATTTTTAGGCTAATTTTAGAGCAGACCAATCACCCGATGCGTTACTTATTGATCCTTTTGGCACTTATAGCTTTTTCCGGTTGCGATCTGCTGTCTGATATCCAAGAGCTGGAGGGTCCCTGCACGATCCAATTGGTAGATGGAAGGACTATTTCAACTTCTGATACCATCGAAATCCTGGAAAGCACCGGCACACTGACTTATCGGGATGAAGACGGGAAGCTGTGGTCGCTAACCTCCGAGGAGTACGAGAGCTACAGCTGCAATTAATCCAAACTATCTATTATCAATATCCAATCATTTCCCCTTCCGGAACTTGGTGGGGTGATCGACAAGTTGCTTCCTTTTGGCAGTGAAGCTCCCTGATTTCCGGGAAATTCCACTCCAGTTCGAGGGTCCATCCAGGTCAATTTAAATGTTGAGCCATTGAGACTGTTCAGATTGATCGCGGTTTCCTTTCCGTCTGGAAAATAGAAGAGGGCATAGGTTCCGGCATTGTCACGTGTCGCAGCCACAAAACTGATGTCGTTTGCCTGACTTTCTGCAATCAGGCTTTGATCCGGAATCCTTTCAAAATACGATTTGCTCAGCATCAGATTTTTCATGTGTTTCATCTGATTGGCGACTTCGAGATCGAGGGACTTATGCCAAGGTTTCAGCGGGCCGTTTACAGGTGCTTTATCCAAGTCATACATCTGCCAGACCGCATGACAGCCATAAGTCTGACCGGCTCCCCCTGCAAAGATATTCCAATACATGATCCTTCGGATGTCTGCAGCTTCACTGTAGCCGTGTTCTTTGGCATTAAAGCAATAGGGATGCTCTTCGTAGAGCGGCTCTGCGTCGATGGTCGGCTTGACGGGGCTGAGCTGGTAGTCATGGGTGATCTTCTCAAAATCCGAATCCCCGGGGCAATGTCCCGTTTGGTGCATGTTGAAGCCCAGCCAGTCCTCCTGATGAAACCAATTTGAACTTCCGCCGGGCCCGGCTGGCTGGGGATGAAACGTGATCAAGATAGGATTGTCCGGATTTTGTGTTTCCAGAATTCCTTTCGCCATCTGGTTCCAGACTTCGAGGTCTTGGGAGTCTTCTCTCGGAGTCCGGTCTCCTCCCAGCACCCAAATCAGGTTTTTGCGGTCTTTGTATCGGGCTCCGATCCATTTTCCATAAGAATAGGCGGTCTCAGGATTGAAGATCTCCGGCCCGGCTCCCCAAGTGCTTTTGAAGAGCTTGTCGCCCCAAGTGGGAAGCAGCGCGATGTGAATTCCGCGCTTTTCGGCCAAGCCCAAAATCAAATCCACTTGCTGGAAATAAGCCTCATTGTATTCCCACTTCTCAAGGTCGGAAAAAGGGACATCCCCATTGGCATTCGGTGTATTGATTCCATCCAGCGCCGCCAAAACCACGGCTTGCACGACATTGAAACCCTGTTCTTTCCTTTTGTCCAAATAGATGGTGGCTTGCTTTTCATCCAGCCGGTGGAAAAGCTCCCAAGCCGTGTCAGCTGTCCAGAAGAAGGGTTCTCGCTCCGAGGTCATCAAAAATCTGCCATTCGGATGGACTTGGATCGGACCTTTTATTTCCTGGGAGAAAGCAAGTGAAGACCAAAAAACCAGAAGGAGCGAGAGGATGGAGGATTTCGATTTCATAGGTCGGTTGGGATAAAAAAAAAGCAGCCCGAAGGCTGCTTTGAATGAGTTAGTGAGCTGCCGAACCGGCGGGTTTGGAGCCTTTTTGCCAAATGAAGAAAAAGATAAACATCACGATCAGAATGCCTGGGAAAATCAGGATTTTTTGAAGTGTTTCCTGTCCTGCCGCCAATTCAAGCGCAGTACCGGAAAGTCCGGCGGCACTTTGAGCAGCCATCGAACCGTCAATCCATGAGCCGATGAAAGGCTGGAAGATCGCCGTGGAAAACATCCCTATACCGCCGATGATAGACATTCCCAAAGCTCCTGAGAGTGGCACGCGCTGAGCAACTGCGCCCACCATCACTGGCCAGAAGTAGCATACACCGATCGCAAAGACGAAAGCCGCAACATAGGCCATTGGGCCAGTAACGGTGCTGAAAAGGAAGATGCCCAAGGCAGCGAAGATCGCTCCGCCAAGAAGCACGCCGGTCTGACCCAGTGCCTTTACAACCGGTCCGGCAAAGAATCGTCCGATCGCCATCACGCCAGTAGTCAAAGCCAAGATCAACATTGGGCTAGCACCACTCGCTCCCATAATCAAACCTACCCACTGCTGTGGTCCAAACTCGGTAATCGCGGTAAGAGCCATCGCGAAAAATAGAAAGATAAATACTGGGCTGATCATCGCCTTGAAGTTACTTCCAAGTGATGCAGCACCTGCGACAGAAGGCTTAGGGAAGGCTTTTCCAAAGAAAAGAACTGCGTAAGCGATGGTTGGGATCATCATCACCCAAACCTGGGTCTGCCACGCAAAGCCGCCGTCAGTCATGAATTTGGATACTAAGCTTCCCAAGACGATTCCGCCTGGAAACCACATGTGGAATCTGTTGAGCATCTTGTTCAACGTGGAACCAGAATACATGTCGGCGATCAAAGGATTACAAGCTGCTTCGGTACAGCCGTTGCCAAATCCGATAAACAGTGTCGAAATCAATAAGGTAGTATAGCCGTCTGCAAATATGGTCATCAAAATACCCAGGGTGTGGGTTACGAAGGCGATTCGCATGATGTTGGCGGGGCCGATAATGTGATAGAACAGCCCTCCGAGGATCATCGAAATTGGGAATCCGAGGAACCACATGGAGTTGATAAAGCCCAGTTGCTCAGCAGATAGGCCAAAGGAATCTCCGAGTTGTGGGAGGATTCCCGCGCGGATAGAGAATGAAAATGCGGTGGTGATGAGCGCCAGGCAGCTTGCGTTAAAGAGGGCGCCTCGATTGATGGTTTGAGTCATATAAGAATACGTTTGGTTTTTGGGTTGAGGTGGAACATAGCTTAAGAAGCGGCCCAAAATAGAAAAAAAAAAGGGTTTTGCTCTCCCGCCTTCCTAAATATTATCTGGACGGATTCTATTCCAATACCAACAGCGAGGTGGTGATTTTTTCCTCGTAATCATAGAGGGGATTGGAGACCGCCAGTACGACGACGTAAGTGCCTGACGGAATGAATTTACCGCCTGACGTTCCGTCCCATTGCAAAAAGGGCTCGCCAAAAGGGATTTCGGCCGCTTTCTCGTAGTGAATTAGGGTGCCTTGGCGATTTAGGATAAACAATTCCGCTTCAGTCACACCTTCGCTGAGGGTAACTTGAAAATTTCGCGAAGGATCTCCCAGCACCAAAGCGTTTGGCAGGGCATACTCAAAGGAACAGGCGTCGTACGTGCTAAAAGTTTCGAAGAACTCACAGCCGTCCACAGTCACCACCCGCAAAGAGTAGTCGCCGGCTTGGAACGGAATGAAGACGGGTTCCTCGGAGACAAGTTCCTCGCCGAAATACCAGAAATACTGGTCAAATTCTCCCGGATTTAGCTGTGGACCAGTCTTTCCTTTGCTACAAACCCCATATTCTTCATCCAATTCCGGTAGCGTAAGAAGAACACTTTCCTCGACCGGGATCAGATTTCTGCCGATTTCACAGCCCATGGCATTGTATGCTACTACTTCGTAGGTTCCGGGCTGGCTGACTTCGATTTCGAAAAGACCATCGAGGGAGGTGAGTTCCTCTCTATTGTCTTCGAGATCATAGAAGATCCATTCGGTATTGACCACCTCATCTTCATTGGTCGTCAGCGTGATCGTGCTAACCTCTGGCGAAGGGCAGATTTTTCCGGCTTTCAGGTCCATCGGCACGGCCGTGATCGGTGCCACAACCTCAAACTCAACCGGCTCAACCGGGCAATACCCGCTTTGGAGAGGCTGGACCAGCAAAGAGTAAAGTCCCACGCTGGGAGGGTAAAACTCCGGCCCTCTGCCCATTATTTCTCCTTGGTCATTGTACCAGCGGATACCCGCTTCTTCGATCGGGATTCCCTGCAGATCTATTTGATACCTGATCGGAGCAAAGCATTTCTCAATCGCCAGCACAGGCGCAAAGGAAATGCGGGAAGAGAAAGTTGCGTTGAAATCGATCCGTTTGGGACAAACCTGCAGACTGGAGCTGCTACTTTCGCCATAGAGGGAATAGGCGCCCGCTTCAGTTAGCGTAAAACCGTCACCGGAAGTGACAGCTTGTGAGCTCCCGTCAGGGAAAGTCAGCGTGAACTTTAGGTTTTGGTCGGTCTCGGGTTTGAGAGAAAAAGTCTCGCAGATGTTCAATTCCTCAGGAATCGTGAAATCTGCCTGTGGGGAGTCCTCAATCGTGACTGTTTCGACGGCGTGGGTGCAACCGTCGATCTTCATTTCAAGAAGGTAAGTTCCCGCGCTCAGGTCAATAGTGGTCTGTCCGCTTGTAGAAATCGCCCCTTTTTTGATCTCCCCCTGGCCATCTCTCATTATCCGATATTCACCTGCAGACACCGGTGCGCTAAGGTCGATAAATACGTTGCCTGGTTTCACTCCGTCGGAGGAGCAGGATTCTGCCTGCACCGAGATGGCAGGCGGAGTCTGGCTCGGCGGGCTTGGTGACGTGGGCGGATTATCCGCATCCAGCGTCAACAGTTGGGTGACCTGACATCCATTTTTTTCCACCACCAAAGAGTAGACTTTAGGCTCCAGATTGGAATAGGTGAGCTGATCGCCTACGCTATGTGGTCCTTCGACGACGTTCAACTCCGGTACATAAAAGGCATCGACATCCGCATCGAAAGTGATTTGGAACGTACCGTTTTGGACAGCACAATCATCCGGTCGATTGACGATTGAGGTCGTGATCTTGGGCGATTCGACCAGTTCAAATCCAATCATTCGTTCCGAGATACAATCCGGATATTGCTCCGAAACAGTTTGAAAAGCGACCAGGTACAATCCTGGCCCTGAAAGGTCGGAAGCTTTGATATCGACCTCAAAGCCAGTGCCGACTGCACTTCTTGCGCCAGTGAAGTCTTTTTGTATAAACCAATCACCGGAAAGTGGAGTGTCCAGCCCGAGATGAATTGATCCGTCTTCGCAGATGGTTGTGCTGGAGGGAATGATTTGAAAGTCAATCGGAGGCCCTACAAAGGTTGAGGCTGTCACCAGGCAAGAGGGGTTTCCGGAGGCATCGATTTTGTAAAGTTCAAGCAAATGGAAGCCTTCGTTGTAGGTCAGGTATTCGTTTCCGGTACCGATCACGTCTCCGTTGATATTTTTCCATTCGATGCTGAACTCGGACAAGTTGGTGCTGGCTGGGTCCAGCGCTGTCAAAAGTGTCGGAGATCCCGCGCACAAGAGGTAGTCAGGTAAAAGCGCCAGCGTGGGGCCCTGTTGGACCGTGACAGTAAGCTGGTCTTGATAATAATCCGCATTCGTACCCCGGCGGACTTTTAGTTGGACGGTGTAGGATCCAACCTCGGAAAATACCACTTGGATGGTTTCCAGTTGATCTCCTCCACTGTTCTCGAAAATTACAGCACCTGCAGCATCGGTAACCAACCACTCGTAGACGTCTCCTGGATCACCACCGGCACTGTAGGTGCCAACCTCTGCGCCATAAAGAATGCAGATATTCTCAGAACCGGTGAGATTTGGTTCTGCGCTGAGAGAAAAGGTTGGACTGCCAAGGCTCAGATCTTCTCGCCTCTCTCCTTTTGATGAGAAAGAGAGAAGAAAAAAAAACAACCAGATAGCCGATGTTCCAACCCTTCTGTTGTAGGGAAACAGGGTTTGTATCAAGGTAATGTACTCCACGGGGATTGCGACAAAGATACAGCGCTCTGCAGCATGTATCCTGCCGTCAGGTCAAAAAATGTACCAGTCCAGCCGATGTTCGAAATTTAATCAACCACTAAGATTGCCTCCCATTGTTCATTCTTTAGGTTTTTCTCGATGTTTCGGCTGTTGATTCGCACCGCATAGGAGCCGGGAGGGATGGCTTTTCCATCGAAAGTTCCATCCCAGAAACAAGCGGATTCTCCTGGCGCTGAGTTGACTTGAAAGCAGTGGAAGATAAGATTGCCCCACTTGCTGAATATCCAAATTTCCATCTCGTCTACGAGGAAATTTGCGTAGGTAAGAAACTGTTTGTCCGGATTTCCGGGCTGTATAGCATTTGGAAAAACCACCTCAAGATCGCATTCTTCGGTGGTTTCAAAGCTTGTTTCGTAAGCGCATCCTTCCTGGCTTACCACGATCAAGTAGTAGGTGCCAATCTGCAAGGGTTTGAAAGTAGGATTGGTGGAGACAAGATTGTCTTCAAAATACCATTCATATTGGGCAAATGAGCCGGGATTCAGGGTAGGAGCGATCTCATACTTGGGGCAAATCTGATAAGACTCTTCCAGCTTTGGACGCACCGCATCGGTACTTCGCGCGACGAAGGTCTCGTCAGAACCCAATAGACAATTGAATTCATTAAAAATCCTCACTTGATAAGTGCCCTCATTCGTGGCCAGGATTTCTCTTTTCCCTGTTTCGGAAGAAAGCATAGACTGATTGCTGCTCAGGTCGGTAAACCACCATTCGATGGTGGCGACCAGGCCAAAGTCCGTTTCCAATCGAAGTGCCGCGTCCGGCTGGTCGGGGCAAAGTGTCTCCGCTACGATGCTCGCTGTGATGGACAAGGCAGGAACTTCCAGTATGATGGAAGTCGGCGTAACCGTACATGGAATCGACCCCGTTGGTTGGATTTCGAGGGTAAAAGCTCCATAGGTTGTGGAAAAAAGCTCCGAAGTGCTGCTCACCAAATTCCCGCTCGGGTCTTTCCAAAGATAGTCTACCTCGTCGGGAGGATAGTTAATAATCTCGGCTGTATAATGATATTCACCCGTGCAGGACATATCCACCAGCTTGGGGACAAATTGAACAGGTTCAAAGACTTTGACTTGAATGGTTTTTTCATCGGGGCAAAGCGGCCCTTTAATATTCGGATCGTACCCGAGCAGGGTGTAGCTGCCTTCCTGATCAAGGATAAACGCTTCATTCCAGTCTTTGACTTCTATTTTTCCGTCAGGGAAAGTCAACTCAAACGCCAAAGGAGTCGCTGACTCCGGAACGAGCGAAAAGGGATCACAGATAAATAGATCGCTGGGCACGTCGAAGGGTACCTTTTCCGGGATGAGGTCTATGTCCAGTGTCTGGCGGCCCAGCTCACAATCTTTGTTGATCGACGGAATCCTGCTGAAAACGGCGACTTCGTAAATCCCCGCAATATCCGCTGTGATCTGCCATTGGTTATTGAATTGAGGGAGGGGTTCGATATTTCCCATGTCGTCGTATCTGCGCCATTCGATATCGGTGATTTCCTCCGGAAACGTCGTGGTCAAATCTACCAAAGCTCTGGGGCCATATTCGCAAAGTTTGGTGGATTCCAATGTCACATCCACTGACAAAACCGGCTTCTTCACGATAAATTTTGTAGGGGAAATCGGACAGGTTTGACTTTCTGCAGGCTGAACTTCCAGTGAGAATTCACCAAATGAACTTGGTGGTAAAAAAAGAAACTGTCCCGTTCCAACCACTTCCCCGGTTTCATTTTTCCATTGAAAAACCGCTGTAGAAGGGTCTACTTCGAAAATTTCCGCTTTATAAATGCGGTTTCCAACCGTACAATCCTCACTCATCAGTCGGGGTTCAAACACTATTGGGTCCACCAGCTTGACCGTAAATTCCTTCAAAGTTGGGCAGAGTTCAGCTTGTCCCGGAAGCCTTCCCACCAAAGTGTGGGTGCCGGCCTGAGTCAGTACAAATGCTTCTCCCGCCGGAAGAACGGCTTCGGTGTCGTCGGGAAATGTGAGTGTAAACTCAAGCGCCTCCGAGGTTTGAGGAGTGAATTCGTAGGATTGGCAAATCGACAAGTTGTCGGATATGGAAAAATTGACTTGATCAAGGCTGGGAACTTCAAATTCTTCACTTTTTGGAAGGTTGCAGCTGTCCTTGTCCAATATTTCAAAGAAATATTTACCCCCCTGAATATCGATTCGAAATTCGTCTGTTAATGGAAGAGGTTCATTTTTGACCACCGAACCTTTCAGGTTTTTAATCCGATAGGACCCTTCCAATATACCGCTGATTAGTTTGACCAAAAAAGATCCGTTTTCTTTTCCTGTTTCGGTACAGTATTCAGACTGGATATCTGATATCTCAAACTCCAACTGAGCAGGAGGATCTACCAAAGGAACAACCGAACCCAATGAGTTCAAGCATCCTCCCAATTGGCCTAAAATAGTGTAAGTGCCCGACTCCAAACCTGGAAATTCAACAATATCGCCTGGATTCAATGGGCCAAATGATTGACCAACTTCGTCTAAAATCAAAAAATCGATTGGAGTAAGCGCTACTATCCTGATTGCACCATCCGGTACCAGACAGCCAGTGGCACTGGCCGCACTTTCAAGCTCAAATTCGGGTAGCGGATTAAATGAAAATTGTTGCTGGGCTTTCTGGATACAAGCGACGTTGTTTGGATTTGGAACAACGAGGCTAACTTCATAGTCACCATGCCCATCCAGATCAGAGCCCGGACTGATTGTTTTAGAATTACCAGACCCCAATGGTGTTAATACAGGATCGCCGATTTTTTGTAAAAACCAGTCCCCATCAACTTCCGGTTCTGACGTAAAAGTGATAGTGCCGTCCGGACAGACAGTAGTTGAGGAGCTTACGATTGAAAAACTTCCAGCGCTGATCACCTCCGTCTGCAGGCGGGTTTCGCACTCTGGATTTCCTCCGGAATCTTTGAACAGAAAAGTAACTTCATATTTCCCCGAAGCTGAAGTTTTCAAACTATTCGAGGTACCAACGACAACGCCAGATTCATCTTTCCATTCAAACTCATAATCCGGAAAATTAGAGCTAGAAGGATCAATCGCCTGCAGTTGGATTTCCTGATTTTCGCAAATCACGTAGGAAGGCTTCAAAGTGATTTCAGGACCTTCTACAAGTTCGACTTCTTTAGAAAAGCTTTCCAAAGGAATCCCTCCTCTCGAAACGATTAGTTCAACTTTGTGCGTCCCGACTAATTCAAACGTGTAGGTAATGGTAGGAAATGCACCTGCCGGTCGGGTAAACAAAATTTGCCCTTGCGGATCCAAAATCGTCCACTGATAAACATCTGTTTCAGGATCTCCGCCTCCCGAGTAGGTGCCCAGCACACTCCCAAAAATATTGCAGAGTCGATCGGGACCAGTTAGCTCAGGGTCGTTGAATTCTTGCGTGTTTTTAAATTCGACAAAAGCTTTACTGGCCTTATCTACCAAAAAGCCAACTGTCCCTCCGGAAGATGATCCGTCCAACAAGAAAGAGATAGCCAACAGGATAAAAAGAAAAAGCTTTTTCAAATTATTCGAGAACAAACTGGAAATTAGGCGCCTAATCTACCAATTTTATCCCGCTAAAAATTAATTTGAGCTAGCCGAAAATGCATCTTGATCTAAGCTTTTTACCTGATAAAAGTCCAATCTGAACCGTCGCTCATCGGCGCCGAAAACTCATAGCCTTCTTCGTTGAAGGACTTTAATTCCTCTGGATCTGTCAGTCGGTTTTTGATCGCAAAATTCGTCATCATCCCTCTTGCCTGCTTCGCAAAGATCCCGATGACTTGGTAGGTTCCGTTTTTGAACTCCTTGAAATGGATGTTTACCAGCGGAGTTTTCAAGGTTTTGAGATGGACTGACTTGAAGTATTCCTGAGACGCCAGGTTCACAATAGGCCTTCCCGCGGCAGCGTCATTGATTGCTTTGGCGATCTTTTTGTCCCAATATTCGTAGAGGTTCTTGCCTTTTTTAGTTTCCAGCCGAGTGCCCATCTCCAGGCGGTAAGGTTGAATCAGATCAAGCGGCTTTAACAAGCCATAGAGCCCTGAAAGAATCCTCAGGTGGTCTTGGGCAAACCCAAAATCCGCAGCAGAATAGTTGTCTACATCGATCTTGGTGTACACGTCACCGTTAAACGCCAGGATCGCCTGCTTGGAATTTTCGGTGGTGAATTCTTTTTGAAAAGTTTTATAGCGTTCCTCATTGAGCACCGCCAGATTTTCGCTCACATGCATCAGCTCGGAAATCTCCTTCGCCGTTTTCTTCTTCATCACACTCACCAGCGCTTTGATGTCCGAAGTAAAGTCCGGCAAGGTGTGCTTCTTGTACTCTGGGATACTGTAGTCGAGGCTTTTGGCAGGGGAAATAAGAATCAGCATACTATTGGATGATCGTAATCGCTTTGGTTTCGGTTTTGGTGATGTTCTGGTTGTTGGAAGTAAATTTCACGACGACGGCATACGTTCCATTGGGGACAAATTTCCCATTGACTACGCCGTCCCAAGGACAGAAAGGTTGTCTTGGTTCCACGTTTTCGTGTTCGCAGTAGAAGATCAACTCGCCCCATCGGTTGTAGATATAGACTTCGATGTAGTCGATGAAATCATTGGCATAGAGGATAAATCCGCGGTTGGGGTCATCAAGCACGACGCCATTTGGATAGGAGATCAGCAGACGACAATCTTCTTCTACGACAAAAGCAACCCTATATTCGCAGCCCAAATTGTCAGAGACGAGCAGCTCATAATTCCCCGGCAAAGTCGGAGTGAAGATCGCTTCTTGCGAAACCTCTACACCATTCAAAAGCCAGCTGTAGTTGTCGTAGATACCGGGGTCAATACTAGTTGTGATGCCTTCTACTGCACAGATGGTCAGCTGGGTCGGTACGACAGGGGGAATGATCGTCGATTTGGCCACTACGCCGTTTGCCCGGCCGAGGTCGCATCCAAACTCACTTCGCAAGAGAACCTCGTATGTCCCCTCCACCGCTACGTCGATGATCGGCAAGTCGTCGTATTGAGGCAGTCGCGTACGTGTGCCACCCGACACGCTGTACCACTCGATCTGCGCTACATCAGCCAAGTCGGCGACGACAGTGATCGTGGTGCTGGTCTGCTCGGTACAAAATGGTACCACATCCAAAGTCACCGGGACTGCCTCGGTTAAGATTTTCGCAGTAAAAGGAATCTCAGTAGAAGGGCACAGACCACCATTGGTTGGCTGTACTTCCAGGGTGTAGTCTCCATCTCTATTTGGTACAAAAGTCTGCCTTCTTCCTACGATCACGCCCAGGTCATCTTTCCAGAGGAAAACAACATCTGCAGGATCGGCATTGTTCAATACTGCTTCATACCGGATCCCAGTCTGGCAATCGACAATCGGACCGGCAAGTTCATAATCCAAAGTTTGGGTGATGGTGACGTTCATCTCGATCTCCTTCGGACAATCGACTCCACTGGGATCCTCGCCCCGAATCGTATAGATTCCGGTTTGGGTGAAAGTGAAGTCTCCGCCAGCATCAGGGGAGATGGTGGTGCCTGTAGAATTTGTGACGGTGTAGGTCAACGGTTTGGGACCGGTCGGCGCAAAAGTGAAGCTTTCGCAGGCAGTCAGCTCTGTGGGTACAGAGAAGACTACTTCGAATTTTTGGGTGATGGAATAGAGCGTCGGATCCGGCACGGCACAACCTGACGCGTCAGCTACTTCCACCAAGTAGTCGCCATATGGCACAGCAACATCAAAAGTTGCCAAGCTTGGAAGCGGGCCGGTAAATATCTGCCCATCTCCCTGGCGAACTGCAGTATAAGTTCCGACTTGGGCTGTTCCGTTGTTGAATGTGAAAGTGATCTTTCCGGGTTCTACGCCGGTAGCATTACAGGTCTCATCTGTCGGAGTGGCTGAAAATAGGTAAGGAGTGGGAGGATTTTGGTTTTCTACCGTCACAGAGGAAGAGTAGACACACCCCGTGCTGTTTTCTGCCTCGATGGTATAGACACCCGGCAAGACATTGGTAACGGGGATGACAGTTCCGGCAGTTTGATTGTTAAAGGTGAGTGCCAACTCAGGAACCCGTACCTCAGTTGCATCGCCTTGAAGTGTAATCTCAAAAGCCCCATCCGGAGTAGCACAATCCGTCGCTGGAGCAGTTTGCGTAGCGATCAGGATTGGCAGTTCGTTCACCAGCAAGTCCAACTTTTTCTCTACCACACAACCTTCCAAGATCGGATCTTCGGTCACGAAGATAATCTCGTATTGCCCCGGACCTGGAAGCGTGTTGATGATCAGCTCGAGTTCGAAAAATTCACCCAAAGAAACCCTCGTGCCACTGGCGTTTAGGTCGTAAAACCATTCGCCTGAGATCGGAGTGTTCGGAGCAAAAGTCACGGATGTTTCCTCAAAACAAACTTCAGTCGCTGTCTGAGTCAGGTCAAATTCAAAAGCCGGTCCCACAAACACGTCCGCGGTCGCAGGACAGGTTTCGAAGAGTAGTGCCTCGTCATCTGAAAGTCCCTCCGGCAAGCGGAAACTCACCTCAACGGTGTAGATGCTTTCCTCAGTCACATCGATGGAGTTGGAGTTTTCATCTCCAAACACCTGTCCTGCCGCGTTGGTCCACTGAAAATCATACAATCCTTCTGCCGGGTCATACCCGTCAATTGCCGTGAGGGTCACCGGCGCTCCAGCGCATAGTGTGATGTCTGTGGGCAGCGTAAGCGTGGGCGGAGCAACCACTTCGATCTCCCCTTCAGCTTCGAAATAGTCAGGGTCCCCGCATCGATCCACGCGGAGTTCGATGGTGTAGATGCCTGGTGCGTTGAAGATTTGATCCAACGTCTGGAACTGATCTCCCGGGCCTCCATAATTTGCCCTGATCACGGTTCCATCTTCGTGGGTGATCGTCCAGAAATAGGAATCAATGTCGGGCTCACCGCCTCCTTCCAACAGCGCACCGGCTCCTAGCTCGGGGTCCAAGCATAATCTGGGAGGGAAAGCAAGCGAAGGCTCAGGGATCGAGCTGCCGGAGTTTTGGACAAATGAAGGGAGTCCCAAATTGGAAGTTCCTGGCATGGGCTCTACGGCATCCTGATTGAACGTGCTCGTGCCGCTACAGCCCGATCCTACCTGAATCTGTCCGATTCGGTTATCACCGACCACGGCAACATAGATTTGCCCGTCGGAGGCGATTTGAAGTGCTCCCAGATTTAAGCTTGACGTGCCGCTGACCGTCTTTTTGGTGGTGAGGATACAGGCTTCACGCTGGGCCCGGGTAGTTGCTGAGCCAAAACATGCCGGACAGGACGGAGCAGTTTCGTCGTCGTTCTCAACCTCTTTGATGATGAATTCCTCCACCCCGGGGCCGCCGTTTCGATAGGAAACCAATACTCTGTCAGAGTCTTGGTTGAATTCCAGCCCATAGATATCTCCATCGCAGCCTAGATCAAGTCGGGCGTATTCGGTCAACTCACCGGTTTGCTGGTCAAATTCAAAGATTTCTGTTTTGTTACAGCCACCCTCAGAGATGGTCACGGCGAGCTTCGTCCCGTCCGGACTAAACTTCATCGCGCCTACTCCGGAGTTAAACCCGTGACTGCTCCCCACCGAACTCAAGACAGGCTGCCCGATGCCATTCCCGGAAACAGGATAGGCCCTGAAGGAGTTGTTTCCCAACTCATGGTACATCACCCAAGTGGTGTCCCCGCCGGAGAATGCGGCCGACTGCTCAGTGGAGGGGCTAAAGAGGAAATTGTTTTTGGTGACCACATTGCCCACCCCGGTCGTATTCTCTGATTTGATATCCACCATGGAGAAGCTCACGGTATTGGAGCCGCTGGCGCTTGCCTGTGTCGTGAAAAGGTAAAACAAGGTAGGCTGCTGCGGTACCGCCACCGCGATCACTGACTGACTTGCTGAATTGTCACCTCCGATGCTGTCACCATTGGCCATCAGATCTCCGTTGAGATCCCAGACTTTTTGCCCATCTGTGAAAAACAACACCTGTCCGGCCTGGTCTGATATCGTGGTGGTTCCTGCTGGAATATTCTGAGGGTGCCGTTCGGCAATTGGCCTTGGAGTAGGGGCAGTGGAGTCGTTTGGATCAGGATTGAAGTCCAATCCCGCGCCGTCTCCGAAATACCAGATGTTGTTGGACTGATCGGGGAGATCCCAAATTTTTACCCGAATCTCAGCATATGCGTAGCATTGCGAGCCTGGCTCACGCACCAGCGCCCAATACAATCCGGGAAGACATACTTCATTTGCTTCTTTGCCGATCCAGCCGCGGTCCCGCTTGTTGGACCAAAAGTACTCGTAGGTATCTCCGCCGCCACCTGGAGGAGCCTCTCCATCCTCACCTGCCGCCTGAGCCTGGAGAAGTGGATCCAAGTCGATGCAGGACATACACAAGGTCGTGTCTGAGGGACTGAAGTTTGCCTCCAGTTTATTCTCGGTCAGCGGGATCGTTTTGGGCACGACCTGAGTGCTTCCATCCGCAAACTCTACCGTAAGCGTCACCGAAATGCTGGTGCCTTGAGCAGCATCCTGAGGAATCAGAAAATGCTCCTGGGTGAAGTCAGCCGGAAGTGGATTGCCGTCCGAGTCAGTCAGTGGCGGCGTAAATTCCCAATTGAACGAAACCGGCTGGTAATTTTCCGGGGTGATCACGCTGGTGAGTTGCACGGGATTGTTGGAGCAGGGGGCTTCTGGATCCCAGGTAAAGTCAACCGAAGGCGCGATGTCCGCATTTGGCGCAAAGACGGGAAATATCGTTCCGCAGAAATCTGTTCCATTGAACGGATCTTCTTCCAAAGTGACCAAAGTGAGGTCAGGTTCGTTCGGGTTGGTGACTCGCCCGATCAACTGAGGGCCACCGACCACCTCCTCATAGATGTAGTAGAGCTGTCCGTCAGGGCCGGCTTTGATGTCATAGACTTGATTCAATCCGGCCGTCAGCGGGATTTCTTCCGGAGTAGCACTCAGGTCACTGCTGGGAACCCGGAAGAGTTGGTTTCCCCTGGAAAAGTAGATGAAGGCATCATCCGGAGAAAAGTCCGCGCCACCGATATCTTCACTTCCGCTCGATCCCGCGATCGCTTGGGGAGTTCCAAAATTACCAGAGCTGGTGTCGTAAGGTACGACCATGATGTCGTCTCCGGAGTTTTCTGAGATGACAATCAACTGGCTGTTCTCCTCGTCAAAGACGATGGATTTTGGTGTGAAAGGAATCCCTTCAGTATCTGTTTGGGAAAAGCTGCCTTGAGTAGATTGGAGTTGATTCGAGACTAGATTTCCTCCGGTAAAGCTGATCAGGTAGGAGGGGGAAGCGGGACTTTTTACCACCAAAAGAGCGCCCGAGGCGGGCCCGATCACCTGGTCTTTTGTCGTGACTTCGCCCAAAGGCCGGTCATTGCCCACGGCCTGACCGGGCGCATTCATGTCGACTACGGCATATTGGAGTTGCCCGCCGGGAGAAAGATAGAAAATGTAGAAAAGTTTGTTCCCGTCAGGGTCGTACTCCAGAAATCCCGTGGCAACTTTCTGATGGCCGTCTATGTCGCCATTGAGCCCTGGAGCGCTGCCCTGGATGGGTGAGGAGCTGTAGTCGTACACCAAGACTCCATTGGTGGCAAAGAGCGGCTGGCCGGTGATGGGGTCGATGGCGAGTGCGTTGTTGTTGGCTCCGATGATGACAGAGCCGGGCAAAGTCTGGACGTTTGCAGTGCCGCCTTTTCCGAAGGAGAGGTAGTTGTTATCCGTACTTCCACCGCAATAGCCAAAAATCCATTCGTTTTCATTGAAGCCTTGAGAATAACCCAAGCTATTGACTCCGAAAAAGCTCAGGGAAATGAAACTTGCAAAAATTAAAATGAACCTTATGGAAATAGGGCTGCTTTTCATATTTTTCGAACTGCTTTCTAAAACAACCCAAAGGCTGGAACGTTTAGAAGCTGACTGAGTACTCAAATAAACGAACAATTCCTTGTTACGGTCACTTCGAAGTTTGGTTTTTTTTACTGGTTTTTGTCTTTGCTTGAGCTTCTCTGCTTTTGCTCAGGATCCGCAATATAGCCAGTATTACGCAGCCCCGCTTTATTTGAACCCGGCAATGGCAGGAGGGGAATTGACCGGTCGCGTTGGGTTCAACTACCGCAATCAGTGGCCATCGATAGATGCACAGTTTACCACGTTTTCAGCTTACTACGATACCTATCTGCCTGACTACAACAGTGGCATCGGCATTCACGTGATGCAGGACACGGAGGGAGCGGCCAAGCTGCGCTCGACATCAATCTCAGCATTGTACTCCTACGAACTCAAGATCAGCGATAATGCCTACTTCCGTCCGGGATTTCAGGCGACTTATATCCGAAGGGAAATCGGATTCTATGAAAACCTGGTTTTTGCCAACCAGATCAATCCCTCTGATCCTTTTGGACCCACTTTGCCGGGTACAGATATCCCCGGATTGGGAGACCCCATCAGCATGCTTTCACTGTCTGTGGGTGGAATGTTCTTTACAGAAAATCTCTGGGTCGGATTTGCTGCTCATCATGTAAACGAGCCGAACCAGTCCTTTATCGAGGGGGTCAGTCCATTGCCGATGAAGCTTTCCTTTCATGCTGGATATCGGATTGATCTGGGAGAAGGGGCTATGCGGGGGGATTTTACGCACATGAGAAAGCAGCGATCCTTTACTCCAACCGTCAATTACAAGCGCCAGGGACCATTTGAGCAGCTGGACGTCGGTGCCTATTTTTCGATTGAACCGATTGTTTTTGGGCTCTGGTACCGAGGACTGCCTTACAAGCCTGTTGAGCAGCAAAGCAACCGCGACGCCATCGTCATGATGGTTGGCTTGAACCTGCTGAGTGGAATGAATATCGGGTATAGCTTTGACTACACGGTTTCCCAACTGGGCATTCAGTCCGGCGGAGCCCATGAGCTAAGCCTGTCCTGGACACTGCCTAATCAGTATCAGGGCAAGCCTTCCAGAAGGGATACCGTCCTTCCTTGCCCAAAATTCTAATTGCTGATGTCTGTTGAAGCTTTGAAATACCTCTTGATTGGGGTATTGCTGTTTGGCTTTTTGCTCAACCAAATCCTGGATTTTCTCAATGTAAAAAATCCGGCGTCAAAGATCCCGAAAACGCTGGAGGGCTATCTCAGTCAGGAAAAACTGGACCAGGCAAGGTCCTACCAGCGGGAAAATTTCCGTTTCAAGCTGTTGGTCGGCATCGTCTCATTTGTTCTGACTTTTCTCCTGATTTACCAAGGATGGCTGGGTGCTGTAGATAATTGGGTCGCGGGCTTTGGGTTGGGGTCGGTCGCTCAGGCACTGGTGTTTTTTGGAATATTGTTTCTAGCCTCAGACATTCTGGGGCTGCCTGTCGAGTATTACAGCACCTTTGTGATTGAAGAAAAATATGGCTTCAACAAGACTACGCTGGGGACTTTTTTTGCCGACAAGATCAAAGGCTATGTCTTGGGTATTGTGATCGGCGGGGGATTATTACTGCTGTTTCTTTGGCTGATCGATCGGATGGGAGAAGACTTCTGGTGGCAGTTTTGGATCGTCGCCGCTGCACTTATGGTCTTGATCAACTTGCTCTACACGTCCCTGATCCTGCCCTTATTCAACAAACTTACTCCTCTGGAAGATGGGGAGCTGAAGCAAAAGATCCTCGAATACGCCCGCGTCGTGGATTTTTCGCTGGATAACATCTTCGTCATGGATGGCAGCAAGCGTTCTGCCAAGGCAAATGCTTTTTTCTCCGGATTGGGTAAAAGGAAGAAAGTCGTGCTTTACGATACGCTGATTGAGCAGCATTCGGAGGACGAGCTGATCGCTGTTTTGGCGCATGAAGTGGGACATTTTAAGAAAAAGCACATCGTCCTTGGGATGGTGATCTCGGTGATTCAGGTGGGATTGATGTTGTTTTTGCTGGGGCAGTTTGTGTTTTCTGAAAATATCAGCCTTGCCCTTGGCGGAGACTCAATGGCCGTGGAGTTGAATATCATTGGATTTGCGATGCTTTTCTCGCCCATTTCCACCGTGTTGGGGATCGGCATGAACTGGCTGAGTCGTAAGAATGAATTTGAGGCGGACGAGTTTGCGAAGACCACCTTTGCGGGAGTTCCGCTCGCTCATGCCTTGAAGACGTTGTCTGTCAAGTCGCTCAGCAATACCAATCCGCATCCTTGGTATGTCTTTGTGAATTATTCCCATCCGCCGCTGCTGGAAAGGTTGGAGCGGCTGGAGAGTTGATCGATTTCGGGTTTCGGAATAGAGGGGTTTTTCCCGCGGATCTTCACAGAGAAGCCAACAGATCGGCACAGATTTCCCGATGTCCCGCCTCTGAGGAAAATAAAAAAAAGCCGCCCAGATCTGCATCCGGACGGCCTCTTGATACTAAAGTCTAGCGTCTAGCGTCTTGGTTCTATCCTCTTGCCTCTACACGGTATAATACTCCTCCCAGCCTTTTCTCGGCGGCATGCCCACCAGGATCTGATTCAGCATCGGATTGTTGGTGATCTGACGGGTTTCCCTGTCAAATTCTAATTTCTCCCCGGACCATTGTGCCATCACGCCCAGGCTGAACACCTGTGAAAGTGGGCCGGCGATCTCGAAGCGGGATCTGGTTTTCTCCTCGCCTTTGCAGGCATTGAGGAAGTTGGCGAAGTGGTTGGACGGGCTCGCAGGAACTTCAGGAAGCTTGGATTCCCATTCTTTGGCTTTGTCGCCACCGATGATGGATAGCGTGCTACCGTGCGAACCGCCTTTGAAGATTAGGTCTTTGCTGTAGATGATCTTGCCAGGGTTCAGCTTTGCCGGCTGCATTTGGCCATTGCTTGGCGGCGGGATATTTGGATCCAGTTCGGACACACCGTAGCCCTCTGGTACAGATGGGATGTTGTCCAATCCATCTTGCCAGGTGATGACCATCGGAGGCATGGCGCCACGTTCCGGAAACTTGAATTCCAGCGTGGTGGACATCGGGAAAAAGAATGAATTGTGTCCGCTGAGCTTGGTAGGATTGACTTCATAGGGCAAGCCGAGCTCTAGAAATTCATGCGCCGTATCCATGATATGCGCTCCCCAGTCTCCGAGTGCGCCCATGCCGAAGTCGTACCAGCATCTCCACTGGCCGTTGTGGTAGTCCTTGTTGAACTCGTGTGGTCTTGCCTGCGCTGTCCAGACGTCCCAGTCCAAGGTGGAGGGGATGGGCTCGGCGGCGGGATAGCTGGAGATCTTTGGATCCCAGTCATGCCAACGTCGGCGGCTGTTCATGTGCGCAGTCATGGCCGTCACATCCTTGATGACTCCGGCTTCTTTCCAGGTTTTGAATTGAAAATAGTTTCCTTCGGAGTGACCCTGATTTCCCATCTGGGTGGCCAGATTCGGGTATTTTTTGGCGGCGGCCATCATTAGGTCGACCTCTTGGAAGGTTCTGGCCATGGGCTTTTCCACGTAGACGTGTTTGCCTTCGGCGAGTGCGCGCATAGTACAGGGGAAGTGGGAGAAGTCCGGAGTGGCGACGCTGACCGCGTCAAATTCTTTTCCGATCTCGTCAAACATCCTACGGAAATCCTGGAATTTCTTCGCCTGTGGAAACATCTTCATGATGTCCTCGGTCTGCTTGGCTCCCATGTCCACATCACATAGCGCGACGACATTGCAGAGGCCGGTCTTGTGAAGTTCACGGATGATTTCCGCTCCGCGGTTGCCGATGCCGATGCAGGCTAGGTTGACTTTGTCACTGGGAGCTACATAGCCCATGGACTTTCCCAAGACAGCTGGTGAAATCACCGTCAGTCCAGAAAGCCCAAGAGCTGCCGTCGCTCCGGTTTTCAAAAAGTTTCTTCGATTTGTATTCATAGCATGGGTTTTTTGGGTTAAAGTACGGGAAGACCTTTCAAGGGATTCAAACCTTGGAGATTATAACGGACCAATCTACCGACATATCCCTAAACTTGAGAAGCGGGTTTTGGAAAATCCACGCAAACGATGCCGAAACCCAAGGTAAGGATAGCTTCATTTCCGATTTTTACTATCTTTTGCCCGCTCAATAACCCCGAAATCCATGAAAGACTTGGCAGACTTTAACTATCCGCTCACGGACCTTTTCCCCCAACCGAAAACTACCTCCGACTGGGATCAATACCGGCTCAGCAAGGAGCAGGTCGACTTTTTCCATGAAAATGGATACCTGGCGGGTATTAAGCTGTTGGACGAAATCCAGATTGAAGCCTTGAAGAAGGCATTGGACGAAGTCATGGATCCTGCACATCCACTGCATTCGCTTTTCCATGAGTTTCACAGCAACGAGTCAGGAGACCCCAACAAGGTGCTGTTCCACTCGCTGGGGCATTGGCGGATTGCGGAGGCCTTTCACGATGCAATCTGGAATCCTGCCTTCCGCATGGCTGCCAGCCAACTCTTGGGTGACCGGTCGGTTCGGTTTTGGCACGATCAGCTCTTTTGCAAGCCAGCCCATCACGGGGGAAATGTGGCCTGGCATCAGGACTATTCCTATTGGACACGGACGATTGAGATGCAGCATCTGACCTGCTGGTGTGGACTGGATGACGCCACGGAGGAAAACGGCTGCCTGCAATATGTGCCGGGTTCGCATCGGTGGGGATTGTTGGAGAAGCCTGCGCTTGCCGGAGAGATGGACGGGCTGATGGCGATGATGAGCGAGGAGCAAAAGGCGGCTTTCAAACCCGTGGCGATTCCGCTGAAAGCCGGCTATGCCGCATTTCACCATCCGTTGCTGGTCCATGGGAGCTTCGCAAATTACTCTGATAAATCAAGAAAGGCCTTTGTACTGAATGTCTTTGCAAATGGGACGATTTCGGATTCAAATGAACCTCTTCTGGCGGGTGTGCCGGTGATTTCAAAAGGGGAAACGATGGGAGGGAAGTTTTTTCCGTTGATCTTTGATCCGAAGGAGTTGGAAAGTAGTAAAGTTGGAAAGTGCTAAGGTTGAACCCTCTTCAACATTCGGAGTTCGACATTTGATGTTCGATATTTTTCATTTGAAAATTGGGTTTGAATGTTGTAATGCGAAAGTGTCAACTCAATAATTTAGGCTGCAACAAACTTCCTGCTGAGACTGATTACTGAACACTTTTTTATTTACTTGGTACTTTGTACTCGATACTTTGTACTCCTTTCCCGTAATTCGAATATCAAAAATTATAAATTAAAGAATGGCTTCAGGATTATTTGCCCTTTTGGATGATATCGCCACGCTGATGGACGATGTGGCAGTGATGAGTAAAGTGGCGGCAAAGAAGACCGCCGGGATTTTGGGCGATGATCTGGCGGTCAATGCTGAGAAAGCTTCCGGCTTCGTCTCAGACCGCGAGCTTCCGGTCCTTTGGGCGATCACCAAGGGCTCGCTGCTCAATAAGGCAATCATCCTCCCCGTAGCGTTTCTGCTCAGCGCGTTTCTGCCGGTGGCGGTCACGATTATATTGGTTCTTGGCGGCTTGTATCTGGCTTATGAAGGGGCGGAGAAGATCTACGAGTACTTCGCGCCCCATCACCAGCACACTGCGGAGAAGCTGGATGAAGATATCACGGAGGAGCAGGTGTTGGCGCTGGAGAAGCAAAAGATCAAATCAGCCATCACGACCGATTTTATCCTTTCGGTGGAGATTGTCATCATCGCCTTGGGGACGGTGGTGGGCGAGTCCTTGACCAACCAGATTGCCGTGGTGACCATCATTGCGCTGATTGCAACTGTGGGGGTGTATGGCATCGTAGCGATCGTCGTCCGGATGGATGAATTTGGCTACAAGCTCATCGCACTAAACGACCGAAAAGACAGCTTTTCAGATAAAGTCGGCCTTCTCTTGGTCAATGCCCTTCCGCACCTTATTCGGGTGATCGGCTTTATTGGTACCATCGCCTTGTTGCTAGTATCCGGAGGGATCTTCGCTCACAACATTGACTTTTTTCATCATTTGCTGGAATCCTGGCCGGCCATCGTTAAGGAATTTCTGATCGGTCTGGTAGTCGGCGTGGTGGTGCTGCTGTTGGTTTCCGCTATCAAGTGGATTTTCAAAAGAAAATGACCGCACTTGGAAGTTTCTGCTTCAAATTTGTCCGAAAGCCCTATTTTGAGGGCGGGAATCTATTTTCCATTCTCTCGCTGAATCTTTTCAAATAAACCGAATAGCTATGTCCTACCTACCCAAAAGCCTCCTTTTTAGTTTTTTAATGACCTGCTGCTGCCTCTTGGCATGCGCCCAAAATGGAACAACTTTCCTCCAATATGAAGGGAAGGAAGGGCTGGGCAAAGGAAAACACATTGTCCTGGTGGCCGGAGACGATGAGTACCGCTCCGAGGAATCCATGCCCATGCTGGCAAAGATCCTCTCGACTCGATTTGGGTTTAAGACCACGGTGCTTTTCCCAATTCATCCGGAAACCGGCGATATCTTGCCCAGCTATCAGAATAACATCCCCGGCCTAGAGCACTTGGAGTCGGCAGATCTAATGATCATGCTGACGCGCTTCCGGGAGTTGCCAGATGCCCAGACGAAATACATTGAGAATTTCCTGAAAGCAGGGAAGCCAATCATCGGTTTACGGACATCTACCCACGCTTTTGCCTATCAGAAAAACAAACTTTCTCCCTACGCCAAGTGGACTTGGAATGGCAACGAAGCAGGTTGGGAGAAGGGGTTTGGCATGCGGATCTTTGGTGAAACCTGGGTAAACCACCACGGAAATCACGGCAAAGAAGGTTCACGAGCACTAGTAGACGGAGTTCAGCAGATGAACGACCATCCCGTACTTCGGGGTCTTAATGACATCTGGGTGCCAGAGGACGTCTATGGAATCCAAAGCTTGCCTGCCGAAGCCGAGGTGTTGCTCTATGGACAATCTACTGCCGGCATGGATGATAAAGCACCATTGATGTGGGAAAAGTCCGTGATGCCAGTCGCATGGACCAAGCCATATCAGATCGAAGATGGCAAAGCAGGAATGGCCTTCACATCTACCATGGGCTCTTCCTTGGGTTTCCAAAACGAGGATCTGAGAAGAATGATCGTCAATGCTTCTTTTTGGCTTTTGGGAATGGGAGAGAGGATCACTCCGGACTTCAACGTCGAGATCGTGGGGGAATATAATCCGACGATGTTTGGCTTTGATACCTTCCGCAAGGGGATGAAAGTGGCTGATTTTAAGTAAGTAGCAAGTCGCTAGAATCAAGTATCAAGAACTTCGACATTCGAAATTCAGAGTTCCATATTCATTATTAATGATCTTTCGCCGCCCGTTTGTGTCTTCACAAACGGCATGAACGAAACTTCGATATTCGGAGTTCAGCATTCTATATTCATTTCTAAGAAACATCGAACACCGAACGTCGAATCTAGAATAACGAAGATGTGGAAACCTTAGCCGGCGTTTATGTCCGCCGCCGTTAGTGTCTCCACTAACGGCAGATTTTGGAGAGTAAATCATTAAACACCGAACACCGAACACCGAACGGCGAATTTTGAATATTGAAGAATCAAGATTCCGTTAAAATTTGAAACAAAGAATTCATGAACAAAATAGGATTTAACGTGCTGGCCTGGTCAGCGGTAGTATCGGAAGACTTGTTTCCGATCTTGGATCGACTGAAGGCGATAGGTTACGACGGAGCGGAATTTTTTGTCGGGCCTTGGGAAGAGAGAGCCTTCAAGGCAGTGGGCAAGCACTGTGCAGATATCGGACTCGAAGTCACCACGGTGACTGTCCTCAGTCCGGAGGAAAACCCGATTTCGCCAGACAAACACATTCGAGAAAAGTCCAAAGAACGGCTTCGCTGGGTCTTGGACCGCTCGGCGGACCTGGGTTCTCAAGTGCTTTGCGGGCCATTCCATTCGGCTTTTGCGACGTTTGCAGCACGCGAGCCGCTGGAGGAGGAGTACAACTGGTCGGCGGAAGTTCTGCACGAGATGGGCGACTACGCCGAGAAGCTGGGAATTCTCCTGACACCTGAAGCGCTCAACCGCTTTGAATGCTATCTGGCTAATACCATGGAACAGATGGACTACCTCCTGACCAAGGTCAACCATCCCAACGTCCAGGCGATGTTTGATACCCATCACGCGAATATGGAGGAGAAAAAGACCGGTGCAGCCATTGAATTCATTGCTCCCCGGTTGGGACACTTTCATATCTCGGAAAACGACCGTGGCACTCCGGGTTCGGGTCATGTGAACTTTGACGAGGCCTTCGCAGCCTTGAAGAAAGTAAACTACCAGGGCTGGCTGACCATCGAGGGCTTTACCCGCAACGATCCTGCCTTTGCCAACTCCATCGGCGTATGGAGAAACTTCTCCGAGCCTTGGGATATGGCGGAGAACGGATTTAAGCTGATCAAGGGGATGCTTGAAAAGCACAGATAGAAAGAAGCCTCTGGCCGTTTTGTGAGGTAAGTTTTATATTTTCAGGGATAATGCGCTCTGGGATTCGGTGAATTTCGGCGCTATTTCTTCCGAAATCTCTTCCTGCCATGCGATACGTTTCTGCTTGCCTTTCCTTTTTGATCTTGACGGTTGTAGGAGTCTCCTGCCAGCCGCCGGCTCAAACAGCGCCCACCGATCCTCTTGCAACTCTCGCCGAACTCGAATGGATCGACCTGAGCTATTCTTTCGATTCCACTACACTTTACTGGCCAAACAATCTAAAAGGCTTTGAGCTCGTGACTGAGGCGGAGGGAATGACAGAGGCCGGATACTTTTACTCGTCCTATAGCCTGTCCACACCAGAGCATGGCGGAACGCACCTGGATGCGCCGATTCATTTTTCTGCAAAGGGGCAAAAGCTAGACGAACTCAGCCTTTCTCAGCTTACTGGCATTGCTGTGCTGATCGATGTGAGCAAGGAAGCCTTGGCAGATCCGGATTATCGTATCGACGTCGCGGCGCTCTTGGCTTGGGAGGAAAAAAACGGACACATTCCCGAGCAAAGCATGGTGCTGTTCCGAACGGGGTATGGAAGCTTCTACCCGGATCGGGAGAAGTATTTCGGTACCGCTAAGATGGGACTGGAAGCCATTCCTGAACTTCATTTTCCGGGAATTCACCCCGAGGCCGCCCTGTTTTTGGCAGAGAAGATAAAGGTCAAAGCGGTAGGTTTGGACACGCCCAGCTTGGATTATGGACAGTCTAAGGAGTTTGAGTCGCACCAAGTTTTGATGGGACATAATATCCCGGGTTTCGAAAACATTGCGAATCTCGACCAGCTGCCGGAGTCGGGCTTCTACATCGTGGCACTTCCGATGAAGATCAAAGGCGGCAGCGGTGGACCACTGCGGGTGATTGCTGGAGTGAAGAAGTGAGTTTGATGTAGAGTGGTAATACCGGCGAAATACCTCTCAATTTTCAGTTTTGGAGTTTCCCAGTTCCAACAGCACCTTCCCGAAAACCGGCGCAACCGGGCTCCCTCTCCAGCCTCCTGAATAGTTGGTGGCCAGATAGAGATCCAGTGAAGGGATATAGAGCACTTGAGTGCCCCAAAATCCGGAGTGGCAATATGCGTCTAGCCCATTGACTTTCACCTTATACATTCCCATCTGATAGTCCATCTGGGCTTTGGTTTCATAAGTCACGGGTTCCAGCATCAGCTGCAGGGTTTCGGGATGGTCAAAGACTTTCCCTCCAAAAAGAGCTTGAAAGAAATCCACCAATTCCTGGGTTGAAGAAAGGATACCTCCGCCCCCATAATAATCCATGGTCGGACTGAAGCTGTAGGTGTCTCTGCCCTGGAAATACTGGTGGATTCGCAGCTGATCCGTCTGCGGATCGACCCGCTCGAAGTCGGTTCGCTCGAGTCCCAGTTGCTGGAGTCCAAGCATTTCCTTGATCCCGCCGTCTAGCGTTTTGCCGGTGTAGCGTTCGATCAGCTCTCCCAGGATCACATATCCGGTGTCCGAATAGCTGAACTGCTTCCCCGGAGTGCCGATTGGCTCACCTTTTTCCACACACATGCGGAACTGCTCGGTTCGGGTCCACTCATGCGTCGGGGTTTGGAGGACGATTTCAAAGAATTCCGGAGCATGGGTGTGGTCAAAAAAGCCCGCGGAATGTCTCAAGATCTGCCTGATGGTGATTTGCTCTAGGTCATAATCCTTTGAAAGAATCTCAGCATGCTCAGAAGAGATGTGCTTGGAAATTGGGTCGTCCAGGTTTAGGATTCCCTTCTCCATCAGTCGGAGGATACTGGCTGCCACGTAGGTCTTGGTAACGCTGGCAATTCGGAAAGTCTGATCGGGCTCCAATGAGTCCCCAGCTGCAAGGTCATCGAAGCCGGAAGCGCCGGTCCAAGAGAGCTTTTCGTCACCGGATTCTATAGTAAACAGTATCCCGGGCATCTTGTAGCTGAGTTCCGAGGTTAGCGTTTGCTGAAAGTCTTGAGCTGGGCTTTTTCCCCAGATAAAAAGAAAGAGGCAGATAGAAGTTGCGAGGAATTTCATGGGCTGGCTGCGGATTAGTGACTGCTAAAATATGCCTTTAGACGAAATCTTTCTACCTGCTTTCTCCAGTCGTTTTTTTGAGGTACAGAATCTCGCCCGGCATTTTCATAAAAGTGTTCCGAATCAGTGGGCGGTCGTCTGTTTACTGTTGACGAATCCAAATTGAAGCCTATATTTGGATTTAAATAAAACAACGGGGTGCCTGACTGTAAGGCTGAGATCATACCCGAACACCTGATCTGGATAATGCCAGCGTAGGAATTGTCAAAGGCACTCGCCTTTATACCTTTCTGGGATGCATTCAGGTCTAAACTTTAGACCAAATGAGCGAACTGATCAAACAAGAAAAATTCCAAGTAGCTCCTGAGGAGTTGCGCACCTGGCAAGGCAGGAAAGAATGGTTTTTCAACCGGGACGACACCGATCACTACGAGCAATACTACGAGGGCCCATACAAGTTCCAGGAGGTTTGGCAAAAGAAGACGCTCGAAGGCCTCATCACCCAAGACTCCCGCGTCAAAACCCTGCTGGAATTCGGTTGTGGAACCACCCGCTTTACCCGATGGTGGCACGAGATCGGACTCGAAGCGACGGGGGGTGATATTTCTCCTTTCATGTTGGCGCAGGGGGTTCAGCTCTTTGACGGGGACTTGGTGCTGGCCGACTCGCACCACATGCCTTTTAAGGATCATTCCTTCGACGCCTTGGCCTTTGTGACCACCTTCGAATACTACCAAAATCCCGTACAGGTGATCCGGGAAGCCGTCAGAGTAGGTAAGTATGGGATCATCTTTGGGATGATGAACCGCAACACTCCCAAGCTCATCCGGAGGCGAGTACAACAGGCTTTTGGGAAAAACAACTACTACACCACCGCGAATTTCTATACGCCGAGCTCGCTGAAAGCACTGATTGCTGAGGCTTTGCCGGATCGGAATTATTCCATCGAATGGAAGGCGACGGGCCTTCCGAAGTGGTTTCCAACCCAGCAGTGGAATGTTCCCTATGGCGATTTCTTCGGGATGCATGTCAAACTCCTCGACGTCTGATGGCTGCTTTTGAGGATTTTTCAGGTAAGGTGAGCTCCAAGGTTTTCAAGGACGAACTGATGAACCTGTGCGGAGCTGAGCGACTCGAGGTCATTTGCGGACCTGCTTTTGGGGTAGACACTGCGACTATTGATCTCGGAGACGGGCAGGCGCTGGCGGTTTCCAGCGACCCACTTTCGCTGATTCCTTCCTTGGGGATGAAAGTCTCAGCGTGGCTGTCGGTTCATTTGTTGGCCAACGACATGAGTACCACAGGTTTTGCGCCGCAGTTTGCGCAGTTCGTACTCAACCTGCCGCCAAGTGTCTCCCGGGAGCAGTTTGCCGAATACTGGAGGTTCATCCATGAGATTTGTCAGGAACTAGGTATCGCAATCACCGGCGGCCATACCGGCCAGGTTCCCGGTCAGGAGTCGACCATTGCAGGTGGCGGGACGATGTTTTTGAAAGCTCCCAAAGATCAGCTGCTCAGCAGCAATCAAGCCCAGCCGGGAGATTCGGTGATCCTCACCAAGCATGCCGCGATCTCGAGCACGGCTATCTTGGCGATGGCGTTCCCCCAGACGGTGACGGATGCTTTTGGAAAAGAAATTCAGGAAAAAGCGAGCGACAATTTTTGGAAGCTTTCGGTACTTCCTGAGGCACTTATTGCAGCACGGACATTAAAACCCAAGATGGAATTACGTGCGATGCACGACGTCACCGAGGGCGGTGTCCTGGGTGCTGTGACCGAGATGGCTGAGGCATCCGGCCTGGGATTTTTGCTGGACTTGGACAAAATTCCCGTTCCCGACGAGGTGGAGAAAGTTGCAAGACTCTTTGAGATTGATCCTTTAATCTCTGTAGGAGCGGGTTCGATGCTGATCTCGGTCAAGATGGGTTTCGAGGAAAAGTTGATCCAAGCACTAGCCGAAGATGGAATATCGGCGACGGTCATTGGACACTTCACTGCGGAGAGGAGCAAGCTGATTCAGAGAGAAAACGGAGTCGTGGAGGAAGCCGACTTTGATGGAAAAGACCCGTATTGGGAAGCATTTTTTAAAGCCGTAGAGTCAGGAAAGCAATGAAAAAGCCACAAGGATTGTACCTCGTATTGGACCCAGCAAAGAAGGAAGGTTCTTTGCTCGAAAGTCTTCGCCAAGCGCTAAGCGGTGGAGTAGCGCTGGTGCAGATTTGGGATCATTGGCCTACAGATTTCTCGAAGAAAGAGAAACTGGAACTGGCAAAAAAGATCAAAGCGGTGGCCGGAGATTTTGACGTTCCCACTTTGATCAATGAAGATATGGAGCTCGCTCTGGAAGCCGGGCTGGACGGGGTACACTTTGACCGGATTCCAGAGAACTGGAAGGAAATCCAACCCCGACTCCAGGGCAAGCTCACGGGGATCACGGTAGGAAACGACCTGGATCTGGTGCGTTGGGCTCACGAAAACGTCTTGTCCTACATCAGCTTTTGCTCGGTATTTCCGTCCAGTTCGGTCGATACATGCGAGCTGGTCACACCAGAAAGCATCCGCCAAGCGCGGAAATTAACCCCGATTCCGATCTTTCTCTCCGGGGGAATCCGCCCCGAAAATCTTCCCCAGCTCGACTACTCCTATGCCGGCGTCGCAGTGATTTCGGGGATTTTAGGCGCAGCCGACCCCAAACAGGCTGCAAGTGACTATCTATTAAAAATGAAAACCAAACCATGAACCGAAAGCTATTAGACCGTCTTTGCTGTCCATTTGACAAGAGTGACCTGCAGGTGCAGATCTTTCATGAAACCGAAGACCACGAAATCATCGAAGGCCTCCTCAGCTGTCCGAGCTGCGAGCGCTACTTTCCCATCATCTACGGGATACCGATCATGACGCCGGACCAGTATCGGGAAAAATCTCTCGAACTGCCCAGTCTGAAGCGGTGGGGGCTGGAGTTGGATGCGGAGAGTGGATCGTTTAGACTGGAAAAACCCATCAGTCCGAAGGAATTGGAGGGGTAATCCAATGCTGGCTGGGAGAAGGCTTCGACAGAGATTTTAGCTATTTTTGGGACTAACTCTCTATTTTTCATCAAAATCAATCAAGCCATCGAACTATGGGAAAGCAATTGGAATCGATCACGGAGGAGCTCAGCGAGTTTATCGCCGCCCAAAAGGTATTTTTTGTCGGTACAGCCGCCGCAGAAGGCAAGGTCAACGTCTCGCCGAAGGGAACGGATTCCTTTCGGGTGATCGGTCCAAACAAAGTCGTCTGGCTTAACCTGACCGGCAGTGGCAACGAGACTGCTGCCCACTTGCTGCTCAATCCGAGGATGACGATCATGTTTTGTGCCTTTGAGGGAAAGCCATTGATCCTGAGGCTTTATGGCCAAGCCAAGATCTACCATCAACGGGATCGGGAATTTCATCAGTACATCGACCTGTTCCCCGCAAACACCGGCTCACGGCAGATCATCGAGATGGAGGTCGACCTGGTGCAGACCAGCTGCGGTTTTGCCGTGCCGTTTATGGACTTCAAGGAGGAGCGGGGGACGCTGAATGCCTGGTCTTCCAAGCAAGGGGCCGATGGCATCGAAGAGTATTGGGAGCGAAAAAACACCAAAAGCCTCGACGGTTTTGAGACCAGGATTTTGGAGAGCTAAGCTCCGTTAAACCAGAAAAACATCGATTAATGAAATTGGAAATAAAGGATATCCAGGATCTTGCCCGGGAGCATGGACTGCTGCTGTCGGAGGAGATGGAATTCAATGAGATGGGGATCGACTTTCGGGTCGGTTTTGCAAAGGACTTGGACGGTAGGCCGTGGCTGCTGCGGATTCCCCGGAGAGAAGGTTTGGGCGAGCAGATCGACGAAGAAAAGCGCATCCTGAAGCTCGCGGGCCAACATCTATCGGTGCAGGTGCCGGATTGGAAGATTGCCACGCCAAACTTGGTAGCCTATCCCTTACTTGACGGCAAACCTGCCCTGACTTTTGATGCAGACACCTATGAGGTGACCTGGAATATGGATCAGAACAGTCCTCACTATATTCCATCCCTGGCAAAGGCGCTCGTCGAACTTCATGGCATTCCTCAGGAGGAAGTTCGGGCAAATGGCCTGAAGGTGCTAAGCCCCCAAGCGGTAAGAACTGAGATCGCAGACCGGCTCCAGCTGGTAAAGTCCGAGCTCGGGATCAGCGAAGCACTGGAGCAACGCTACCTGAAATGGTTGGATCAGGACGCACTCTGGCCTGATTTCACGCGATTTATCCATGGAGATCTCTATGCCGGGCATGTTCTCACCTCCCCAACTGGAGCTGTGTCGGGCATCATAGACTGGTCCACCGCCCAAGTGGCCGACATCGCGCTAGACTTTTCCGGGCACGCCACTGTCTTTGGAGAAGAGAGCCTCAAGGCGCTTGTTACCGAGTACCAAAAACAGGGCGGAGAGGTTTGGGATAAGCTCTTTGAGCAAAGCCTCGAGCGGGCCGCTGCTGCACCCTTGGCCTATGGCTTCTTTGCCGTCGAAACACAGGATGAGAAGCACATCCTCGGAGCAAAGGCCCAGCTGGGCGTTGGCTAGTGGTAACCTCGCTAAAAATGCTGGGGAATTAAGTGGCTACGAAATTACAAGCCTGAGATTATACGGTAGCGAGCGGGAACGTACTTTGCACCTTTGGCGTCTATGTGAGATAGATCTATAGTCTCGCAGAGGCGCGAAGTCGCGAAGGGTAAAACCCGGATTCGATCACTGGTGGTGGTAAAAATACAGGAGCCTTTATCGCAGGCGGGATAAACAGGCCTAATTGCAAATCGAGCCTGTAAATGCTGAAGCAGAAAATGGACTTTAGCGACCGGAGGTGAACTTTGCGCCTTTAGCGTCTTTGCGAGAAAGATCTATCATCTCGCAGAGGCGCGAAGTCGCAAAGCGTGAAAGCTCCTGGGTCTCTCCTCCAAGGGAAAGTAAATCTTGCTTTACTGTCAGTGATGAGCGGATCTGACCTTTTTGTTCATTCCTCTCGTCAGCAGAAGTATCAGCACCAGAAAAATGCCCAAAAAGGCCAATAGAAAGCCGTGACCGGTGAAATTGGATATTTTCCCAAACAGAAAAGGCATGAGCGTAATGCCCACATAGGCGCTGGCCATCTGCATGCCCATGATGCTCTGTGAGTGCTGCTCGCCAAAGTTGACAGGAGTCTCGTGGAGCAGGCTTGGGAAGATCGGCGCGCAACCCAGCCCGATCAGCAAGAATCCAGGCAGGATGGTGTCGGAAAACGGAAGAAATAGCGTCAGAATCCCCAACCCAATCACGCCCTGACCCAGGTACACCAACTGTCGGTTAGAGAAATGGCTGGTCAGAAATCCGGAGAGAAACCTGCCCAAGGTAATCCCCAAGAAATACAGGGAAACCAACCGCGCAGCCTGATCCGCCTCCAATCCGCGCTCGAATACCAGGTAACTTGCTCCCCAAAGTCCGAAAGTTGCCTCGATAGTGCAGTAGCAGAAGAACACAGCCAGGGCCTGTTTGAGTCCCGGTAGTGTGCCGATCAGGGAGAAGATGCTGGGAGATTTTTCTGAAGCAGGATCCGTTGTTACTGTCTTTCCCTTAATCCAAAGCGGAAGAGAAGCCAGCAAGATCAGGACCAAGGCCAGCTGAATCCAGGCAACGGTATGGTAGCCCTGAGACCAGGATTCTCCTTTGGCCAGGTGACCTGCCATGATCATCGGCCCGATCGCTGCGCCGACTCCCCAAAAGCTATGCAGCCAGTTCATGTGCCGGGCCTGATAGTGCAGTGCCACGTAGTTATTCAGGGCGGAGTCCACGCTTCCGGCTCCCAGTCCGAGGGGAACTGCCAGCAGGCAGAGGAAGCCGAAATGATGCGAATAAGAATAACCCATCAGCGCCAAAGCGGTCATCAGGACGCTCACCGTCGTGACGGCGGCCACCCCGAACCGATCGATGACCTTGCCGCTGAACAAACTCGACACCACCGTGCCGGCGGCTACAATCATGGAGAGAATACCCGCGTAGTCCAGCGGAACAGCCAGGTCCTCAAACATGGCGGGCCATCCAGCCCCCAAGAGTGAATCGGGAAGACCGAGGCTGATAAAGGCCAGGTAGATGACGAGGAGCAGGAGGATTTTTTTCAAAATGGATCGGAAGGTGAGGGGTTAATTGTTAAGCTTTGATTTGTCAGCGGACTACGGTTGACGGTCTACTGCCGCGGTTTTTTAGAATTTAGCAGCAGTACTGCTTTGCCTTCTCTTTTAAATAGATCGATAACGGGCTGTCGTCTGTGGTCTGTCGACTGAGGACAAGCCTACTTCACTTCCTCATCCGGTATAGCCATCGTGTGATTGGCCAGCAGGTAAAATCTCCCGTCGATCCAGGCGTAGGTTCGCATGAAGTGGTAAGTCACGGGACTTGGCGGGCGATCCACCACCGTGAAGCCGCTGACCACTCCGGTATTGCCCAAGATCACCACCTGCTGATCGCGGGGTAACCGGCCCTTGGTATTGTCGGCTTGACCGGCCTGAATCCGTTTTGCCCGCTCGACGGCGTTGGTTTTTCCGTCTACCAAGCTGGCATGGTTGTGTACCCAGACAAAATCCTCCGCGAGCAGATTTTCCAAAAATGGCGCGTCCGAGGTCAGGAGAGCCTTTTCCCAGGCGATGTCCAGTTCCAAGAGTTGTTCTTTAGAAGGTGTCTGTGCTTGCGTCGCGAAGGAAAAGAGGAAAAAGAGGGATAGGATGGCGAGGGATTTTTTCAAGGTGGTGTGTTTTGGGTTAAAGTGGAAGTAGGAAAAGGGATTGAAAACTGGCTTTGGGTCTGTCCGACCGCTGGCAACAGAAGGACGGCAGCAAGCGAAGTCAATCTAGGAGATTGGGACTCCTGGGCAGAGGAATTCAAACCCCAAACTGCCTCAGATGATGATCCGTGTGTTTGTAAGCCAAGATGCCAACCTGCTCCCGGCTCATCTTTCCAAAGAAGTCGTGGATCAAATCCGGGTTGTCAAAGTTCTCGTAAGCCTGGAGCAAGGAGATCCATTTGGCCTTTTCGGCCTCCAGATCGCAGGTGGTTGCTTTTACCTTGAATTGCTCGGAGGTTGGGACGTTTTTGTCAAAGGGCTTTTCGTTTTTGATCATACTTTTCAGCGCGATCTTTCCAAAGATCTTCCCGAGCCATTCCTGACGGTAGGTATGGGGGTCTGTCCCGAGAATCCATCCGTTCCAGTAGGTATTGTGAGCAACCATCTGGAAGACGTTCATCTTTCCCCATTCAGCTTGATCCTTTTCGCAGATCTGGGCAATTCTTTCGATCAGTTCGTTTCTTGTAGCTTGGTCAAAAATGGTTTTCATAGTTCAAATGCTTGATGACTGAGGTGGAAAATGAAATGTTTTGTCGATTGGATCAAGACAAAATACGTATACCCCTTGACCAAAAATTAGCGACAAAAGTATTGCAAACAAAACTGCCGACGCAAACAGTCGATTCTGTTTCAGGGTGGAAAGCCCAATGAAATCCCGTTCTCAGAGCGGAATTTCAAGCCTCAAACCCGGAAATTGCTGATATTTATAATAGTTGGGATGATGCCCGGGAGAAGATCCCATCAGAGAAAATGAATTTTTAAAAATGAACGACTATGAAATCGAGCATAACAAAAACCTCACACACTGGAATGATTATATGCCATGCGAGATTCCATATGTCCAATAAAAATCAAATTACAATCATATGAAAATCAAACAACTGGCCTGCCTGATCTTGGCTTTATTCCTCAGCAATGCCCTGGTGGCACAGGTTAGTACTTCCGATAAATCACTGTCAAGCGCTGATGTGCTTGCTTTTGAGCAATCCGAATCGGAGTACAAAGAAGTTCAGAAGGAACTGAAGCAACTTGAAAAACAACGAAAAGACCTGCTGGATCGAATGGCGGCACTTGATGCACAGCAAAAGGAGCTGGTGACGCGTACTGAAAAGCTGGAAGCGGTGTATGACGGATTAGCCACCAAGGCCGCTTCCAAGCCCTCCGGTAGAAAGACTTCAATGGCTCCCGTGGGGAGTTTGACGAAGCAATTTCAGGAAACGCAGATGTCCTTCAATCTTCAGTACCTCCAGCTTCAGCAGCAGATGCAGAATGAGAACAGGAGCTATACAGCTATAAGTAACATCATGAAAACAAAGCACGATACGGTAAAAAACAGTATCTCCAATGTCCGCTAAGTCCCTATGCTTCCTGTCTTAACTTCTCCGGCCCGCTGGTAGTTGGCGATGATCACGCCAGTGGGGGTTACGACACTTTCTGCCAAGGTAAATGCGGCTGGAATTGCTTTGTCGTCAAACAGACGTTTCCCATGACCAAGGATTACCGGATGGATCATCAGCCAGAATTCGTCCACCAGTTCATGCTCAAGAAGCAATTGAACGACCTCGCTGCTGCCCCACACGTGGATATCCAGACCTTCTGAGGATTTGATTTTTTTGATGCCAGAGACGGTTTGGACGAAAACGGAATTCTCCCAGTCCGTTTTGTTTCGGGTAGTCGACAGGACGTATTTGTTGACGTCATTGATGGTGGGCCAATATTCGGTGTGTTTGGGCCAGTAATCTTCCCAAATCTCGAAGGTCTTTCTGCCCAGGAGAAGGTCTGCCGGCTTCAGCAGCCGCTCCATCATCTTGTTGTTGACTTCGTCGTCGTAGGGCGCGACCCAACCGCCGTGTTTGAATCCGCCTGAGGGATCTTCTTCCGGACTGCCCGGGCCTTGCATTACCCCATCTAGTGAAATGAATGATAAGACGATGAATTTTCTCATGATTTCCAGTGGTTTGGTCAGAATATAAATTTCGTCAATTGCGGCTTGGCTACGCTAGTGAAATGCGGCAATCTTAGAGGGGCAATGCGTCAATTGGCTTAATTTATCTTGGTTGATGATTTTTAACGATTTGTAAAGGATCGGCCTTTTTTTGGAAACATTTGATTTTGGCAAATTTCTGCCCATAGTCGGGGACATTTCTTGGCTGTTTTGGGTTTACTGGTCTGACAAAAAACTTTAGCAACATGATTTCATTGGAAGGAAAAATAGCGATTGTCACCGGTGGTGGACGTGGATTGGGGAAAGCAGTGGCACTGAAACTCGCCGAGGAAGGCGTTCATATCGGGATTACGGGACGAAACGAAGAACAACTAAAGGCAGTCGTGGAGGAGCTGAAAGCGCTCGGTGTTAAGGCGGCCTACGCAGCATTTAGTGTTGATTATGAAGCCGAAGTTGTGGCGGGAATCGATGCCTTGGTGGCGCAGCTGGGGGGAGTGGATATCCTGATCAACAACGCAGGGATCGCCAAGTTAGGGACGCTGGAAGTGATGTCTTCGGCGGATTGGGAGCAGGTGATTCGCACCAATTTGTTTGGTGTCTATTATACGGCGATGGCGGTATATCCGCATTTGAAATCGAGAGGCCAAGGTGATGTCGTCAATGTGGCATCTACAGCCGGGCTCAAAGGTGGGGCTACGATGTCGGCCTATGCAGCGTCCAAGGCTGCGGTCGTTTCCCTCTCGCAATCCATGATGTCCGAATGGCGCAAGCAGAATATCCGCGTATTCACCCTCACACCGAGCACTATCGCCAGCGATATGAGCATCCAAGGCGGACTGACCGACGGCAATCCCGAAAAAGTATTGCAGCCGGAAGACTTTGCTGAGTGGGTACGGGACATGCTGAAGATGAACCGACGGGCCCTCATTGCCAATGGTTCTATTTTCTCGACCAATCCATAAATTATAGGTTTACAAATTGCGCTTTCCTCTTTTAAGGATACCCAGCCCATGGTTTAGACTGTGGGCTTTGTGTTTTGGGAGTCTAGTTTTTTGCCGGTTGGGTCGATTCCGATAAGCCTCTTGTCTTATTTTTAGCCAGTCGTCCTTTGTCTGAACGAAACCTAAGCGTTATTCAAATGCTCCGAACCCGGACGACAACTTGGTAGCTGTCCGCTGATCAATTTGTAAATTCGTTTGGATATAAAGGCAGGGAGCTTTGCTCTAAAAATTCACAAGTTCACCGCCTCTCTCTGGGCGTTTGTTGTCCTTGTTTTTAATCAACCAAGTCATTGCCATTAGATAACCTGCTATGGGTGAAATACCATAGCCCATCAGTGGGACCGGGAAGTTTCCAAAAAATGTGGTGATGATCAATATCGTAAAGTATAAACCCAGAAGCCCGGATAGCAGCCTCTCCTTGTGATTCAGTGTAACAAAGAATGGAAGCGGTATAAGGATCAGCGAAATAATCCCGAGAACAGTCCAGATTGAGCCCATTTTCATTACCAACCCAAAGATTTCTTCCACATAGTCCACCGCTGGAAGCGTATCTAAGTGTATCCATGACAGGATTACCAAGAAGATTAAGATGCAGATGGTGAAAAGTGAAATAAATCTGTTGCCGACTTTATGATAGAGGATGATCCCCATGGGAATAGCAAATGCAGTTAGCTGCGATGCGTCTGGCTGATAAGCAAGCAGAATAGCTACTGTGATCGTAATTGCACTCACCCATAGATCCTTATTGTCTTTCAGAAGAGTCCAAAGTGTAATGATTAAAATCGGAGCGAATATGCTGGAGATGTATAGGCTGATTGGTCCGATGGACAGCCATCTGTGGACGTTGTCAATGCCAGGATCAACAAATGTCAGTGCGTACAAAGCGATTATCAAGCATGTCATCAGTGTTCCATTTATGCTCTTGGAATTTTTATATATCACATAGCATGAGATTAACCATCCGACCACCACGAATACAAGGTTTGATGTCGCAATAAGCCCATTAACAGCGTGTGCCTTCATCGCGACAGCTCCGATAGTCACAGCCGGCAAAGCTGCCATTGGCGTAATGAAATAGTCAAATCTGTTTCTTGTCATATTTTTGAGACGCCCGTTTCTGGCTGGCAATTGGGTAGTATTTCATTGCCTTGTCTTGCCCAATATCCTCATCATTCTTTAATTGGTTGAGGATTTTTTTAGCGAATTGTTAATTCATCTTGAAATGAAGGCGTTTTACAAACCCTATCGGTCGGATTACCAGTCAACTTTTGTTGGGGAGACCTTCTTCAGGAGTAAAAGACCGTCAAAGGTCCTTGCCAGCACCATCTTGTTGCTGTTTTTCAGGTCGATGAAAGTGTCGCTGACGATGAGGTCTTGATTGAGCCAGTCGCTTCCCGGCGAGAATTCCTCCGGCATGTCCAGAAAGGTGACGGCAGCCTCAAGTTCGGTAATGATATGTTTGATATCCAGACCTGTAGAATCCTGCGGAGTCATCGCGACTTCTTTGCCGGAATTATCGCTGTAGGAGCCGGACCCGGCAAAAATCCCGATGGAATACATGTCCTTTTCGTACTTGTCCTTAAGCAACTCGCCCATCACGGTTTCGTTTTCGTTGCACTTTCCCAAATGGAAATTATGACCAATGAGTATTACCGGATGATCCTTGTAGACCTTGGTGAGTAGCCATTCCGTATTGTTTGCCATTGCTGAGTCCCGCGCCGCCCACCTTCTGCTCCAGTCCCCGTCTTTGAGAAATTGGAGCATGTAGGACAGGTATTTGATCCGGTTTTCGAGGGTATGATCTACCAGCATCAGTTCTTTGGGAGCCTCTGCAGTGACGAAGGGTGCTAGGTCAGCCCTGACTTTCTGATAATCACCCATCAGTTTTGTGGTGTTGTCCCTCAAAGAGTCATAGACGGCCTTTCTGTTGGTTAAGTCTCTTGCCGCCGCGCCATACCTCGATTCAAGGTCGTGTATACTTGAGGTGTCGAGTTTGCAGTCCAGCATTACTTTTTTGAAGATCGGATTGAACGAGACTCCCGTACGCTGAACATCAAAGCCTGCAATGGAGATGTCCTGGGATTTTGCATAGCTGAATAGATCTACAAATTCCTTGGTACGCCAGCCTCCAAACAGCCCGTTTGTCATTTGAGAAGGGCTCATGAATTCCCGGTCGATATCGGCAGTGATTAACTCACCGATTCCTGATTCGAGCAGGATGGTATTTGCACCCATTTCCTGATGCAAGTAGGCGATCAGAGAGTTGCGCAGTTCAAAAATCTCCTTTGAGCCGTGATTGAATTCTCCGATCAGGATGAGCTTTTTGCCTTTTACATGCGGCGATAGGAAATCCCACTTTGCCTGAGTTTGCAGACTGTCCAGGTATACCGTCTGTGAATAGTCTTGGAGGAAAGCTGTTTGGTCATCAGATAGGGATTGGCTAAATGCTGCGGTGAAAGTGGACAGTCCAAGGACCAATCCGAGTATAGGGTGTCTCATCATTTCCTCATCTCTTGTTTTCTGCGCGCGCCAATTGGGATTGTAATCAGACTTACCGCATGCAGAAAGCAGCCGCTAAATAAACCAGCTCCTTGGGTGAAGTAGCATCGATGGTCAGCGCGACATCCTGTCGTTTCTCAGGATCTATCTCTGAGCCTTTCAGATCCATTTCTGCAAGTTTCCAAGCCTCCTGAAATTGCCTGTCCATCTCCGCCGCTTCTTCGTTTTTTCCCTGAGCCATCAAGGCAGCAGTCAAACCGCTGAGCGCAAAACCGTTTTTGGGCCAGTTGTACAGGTCTTCCCGATACACCCGCTCCGCAGTGGCAAAGTCGCCGGCTTGCAGGTATAGATTTCCCAGGATATGTCGGACGGAGAAAAACCAATCCGGAGGCTCATTGTAGTTGAGTCCGTCTTCGATCACAATCGCCTCTGCAAGCAGGCTTTTGGCTGCCCCGTCCTTTCCCTCGTTGGTCAACAATTTTGCCTCCAAAACCCTGGAGGCAATCTGGCAAACCTCCGTCACCTTGTTGATTCCCCAGTTCATCTGGTCCGCGATGGTCGAGTCCTGGGCCAAAAGCCGGAGCTGTTCCAGTTCCTTTTTGGCCGCCTCGTTTCTCCCTTCTTGGGCCAAAGCCATGCCTTGGGCATAGTGCCAGATGGCTCTTGGGTACACCAGGTCCTCGGCAGGCTGGGGGAGTGATCTGATCTTTTCCCACTGGGCAAACTTCACCAGAATGTGATAGGGGATGGTCAGATAGTGCTGCACCATCTCGAAGCCGGGCTCGTGCGTGTAGGCCGGGTCCACCAAGCTCGCGGTCTTGAAAGCCGCCTCAATCGATCGGGAAGCTCTGCCTTCGAAAGCAGCAGTGGCGGCAAGGAAATGGTAATTGTGTGTGAAATACATCTGGGGATAGTAGCCCTGTGCCCTGCATTCCGCGATATAGGTGCTGTCTGCCAGGACGGCCTTTTCATTGGCAACGGAACCGGCGTGATAGTCTCCGGTATTGATGTAGATATGGGAGGGCATGTGGACCAAATGTCCGGCAGCAGGCACGAGGTCTTTCAGGCGCTCGGCCACTTGGAGCGGTTGTTCCATCTTTCCGCTGGCCTCCGTGGCGTGCAGGTAGAGATGGTTGGCCAGTGGATTTTTGGGGTCGATGGCGATGACCCGCTCCAAAAGGGTCACCACTTCGGGTGTCCAGGGTCGTGGTGTGCCGCCGCGCTTGTCGTAGAAGTCCCAGGGGTGGAGATTCATCACTGACTCTGCATACAGCGTGGCCACGAAAGAGTTTTCGGGAAAGGCTTCGTGGGCTTTCCGCACTTCGCTGGAGAAGGCCTCGTCTTCGGAAGTGGTGGAGGAAGAAGGGAATTTGATGGCGATGGCCTGTATCACGGCCTGCTCCCAGAGACTGGCGTTTTTACTGAGTCGTAAGGCTTCTGCTACCGCATTTCGGATCTCTTCGACAGCTCCCATGTTAGAAGAGGAGTTGAAATTGGGGCCCAGGACATAAGCGATCCCCCAATAGCCCATGGCAAAATCGGGATCAAGCCGGACTGCTTCCCGAAAGGAACGCTCGGCCTCGGCATGGTTGAAGTTGTTGGCCATGATGATGCCTTGGTCGAAAAACTTTTGGGCATACGGTGACTTGGTGGTGACTGGTACCTGATATTCCCCGATGTTCGTAAGCAGGGGAGCTTTGAAAGTAGGAGGTTCCTGCTTGCAGGCTGAGAGCAGCAGGCAGAAGAACAGAAGATTGGATAGGATTCTCATGGCAAGAAAGGTTGGTGGGATAAAAAAAAACTCAACTAAAAAGATTACTTAATCCAGCAATTCAAACTGCTGTGATTTTAATTAAAAAATTCACCTCAAGCAAGTCCAATTCATTGAAATACAGGAGGGTTTTTGGTCGCGGTAAACATATTTTAGCGGCTTGTAAAACACTTGAATATTCTAGCCGATCTTCAACTGGACGGATTTATTTTGGAGGTTGATTTTTAGCGAATAGCAAATTCGTTTGGATATGAAGGCGTTTTGAAAAATACGTCTAAGCCTAGGTCAAACTACACTCAGATTGGAAATACATCCAGTTTAGATTAAATGCGGATGAAAATTATATCGGTCGTCCCTACGGGACTTTGCCACAACCTATTGCCATCAAATTTTCCAGAGGTTGAAACCACTGGCAAGAAAATGGATCGTCCATACGGGAGGAGCGAGCGTAAAGGAATTGTCCAGTGGACAAATCCAGCGAGCAGCCAGCTTGCAGGGCGGGAAATGTATATTTGGAAACAATGCCGTAGGCATGGCCGATTACCTAGCCAGTCATTTCAATGGCTGGAATAAAGGAAGGAAAGAGGTGCTAGAAAAATGCCGTAGGCATGGACGATATTTTCGAAGGGCAGTTATTGTTTCTCCAGCGCGGAGTTGTTATTGAAAGTATTGAAGATGGTACCTACGCCAAGGATAGCACTCTGGTCAACCCGCGGAAAAAGCATCCTCTATTCTTCATTCAGCAGCATCCACGAAGTTCCAAACTTATCACGGAGCATGGCAAAACGATTGGCAAAGAAGGTCTTTTCCAGCTTCATAAAGATTTCACCATCCCTGGAGAGCAGGTTATAGGCTTCTTCGGTTTTCTCCGGCGTGTCAATCCTTAGCGTCAAATAGGCACTTCGCATAGGTTCGGCACTCACCACGTCAGCCCCTCTGACCAAAGTACCTCCGATCTCAATGATTGCATGGAGGATAGGTTTCTCCCATTCCTCCGGAAAGTGGGGAGGCCGTTGGGGATGGGGCATCATCATCGTGACCTTTCCGCCAAGATGCTCCTCGTAAAACCGGAATGCTTGCTCGCAATGCCCGGGATAGTTGATGTAGATATCAAGTCTCATCGATGGCTCGGCTTTCATGGTGTTCATTTTTTACGGTAAAGCTCTCAGTGATTTGAGTGCTCGATTTCAGGTGATCCGAGCCCATAGAGTCCCTGCCTATCCTAGATATCCAGTATTGCAGTGAGTCCATCCGAACTGACCGGCGCTGAGGTATGCTGATGGACCACTTTCCACCCGTGTTCAGATTTTGAGAAACCGAGTGATATCCGATTCTTCATCCCTCTTAAGACAGCACCTTCGCCTGAAATTGCCTGAAACTGAATCAACGCACTCGCAAATCCCACATCGCCGGATTGATGGATCTTCACCATTTCGAATTCAACTTTTACTTTTTCTTCGCCCAAAGAACCAAGCCAGTCTATAATGATCTTACTCCATTCTGAGGGATTCGAGATGTAACCCTGATCCCACATATCAAAGATAAGGGCATGCTCATCGTAGAGATCGATCATAGCTGAGGCGTCTTTATCCCAGGCAGATCTTTGATAAATTTTGAAAAAGTCTTCAATTTCCATAAGTCAGTCTTTATTCTTTGATGGATGTTTTTGCAATGCTTATTCCGATTCTAACACACGTTCGCGGCCAAGATATCAGGGTTTGATCTTTTGATTTAAGTCCGCAATGATTTTTTCAAGCCGCTTCCTTAGCGTCTCTTCCGTCTTGGAGGTCTCTATCAAGGCAACAATCTTCTTTTTGTTGCTAGGAGCCAGTGTGTCAAAAAACTCTTTTGCTATTTCATTGGCCCTTAGCCTGTCTGCCAAGGCTTGAGGAAGTTCAACGGTTCGTGGTTCATTGTCCAGATCGAGATTGATCTCAACCGTCTCACCACCTACAACTTGCACATTTTTACGATGATCACTGCTTAGCGGAATGAGGAATTTACCTTCCATTACTCCCACAGTGCTTCTGTACGAGTAGTTTTTGATTTCAACCAATACAGGCGGGCGCTTGCCTGCACCCAGTTGCTCAATGACAGTTTCGGGAACTTCAATACCCAAGTTGTTTCCTTTTTGAAAGATGGTCGTCTTAAATTGCATAACGCTTCGATCTTTGGTTGTCGGTCCTGCCTAACAGGCAGGCTTCCAGCCCCTTTTATAAAAGTACCAGGAAGTACGTCTAAAAACGAGTTGTCCAAACGACAAATTCAAGGCGGTTTGCGACACAATTGTTCAATCGTCGCAGGTTACGCTTTGGCTTTATGTCGCCGGGCACAATACAATTAGGGCACGAGCATCCTGTCGAGGGCAGTGTCTCAATGATCCAGGCTCCGAGGTGTATTTTCAACCTATTTATCTGCCGCAATTGACCCGCTAGAATGCCGTGTTTACAACCGTTTTTCTATTTTGGAATAGAATAGATTTACTGTCAAAACACGAATCCTATGCTTCTGAAAAATAAAAATGCCGTAATCTATGGCGTCTCCGATTCAATGGCAGGGGCATTTGCCCGTGCCTTTGCCAGGGAAGGTGCCCGCGTTTTTCTGACGGGACGTTCACTTGAGAAAGTGGAAAAAGTAGCGAATGAAATTATAGCAGCCGGTGGGAAAGCGGAAGCCGCACAGGTAGACGCCCTAAATGAAAACGAAATTGCCGATCACCTGGGGACTGTACTGGCTAGGACCGGCACCGTTGATATTTCATTCAACGGCATTTGCATCCAGGATATCCAGGATATTCCACTGATCGACATGTCCCTTGACGATTTCGTGCGACCGGTCACCATTGCAATGCAAACGCAATTTCTGACCACCACCGCTGCAGGCAGGATCATGGTAAAGCAAGGATCCGGTGTCATCCTTTCACTCACCGCTACACCCGGTGGCGTAGGATACCCGCTCGTGGGTGGCTTTGGCCCGGCATGCTGCGCGATTGAGAGTTTTTCAAGAGATCTGGCGATTGAGCTGGGTCCGCATGGTGTCCGTGTGGTCAATATCCGGTCGGCAGGATCTCCGGACTCCCGGCCGTTTCGGGATGCTCTGGCCAATGATGCGGATGCGGTGCATGGCTTTCTTACGAAACTGGAAGACGACACCATGCTGAAACAATTGCCCATGATGGCCGACATTGCGAATGCGGCGCTCTTTCTCGCCTCGGATCTGGCAGGCAAGATCACCGGTGTGACGATCGATGTCACTGCGGGCACAACCAATGGATTGAATTATAAAATCCCCGCGATTCCATTCGTTTAGACATTGTATCAAGAGAAAGTAACCTCCCCGGCTCGCTCAAGTAGCAGACTAATTAATCTATAAACTATCAAAGTGCGTCTAAAGACCGGCATCAACAACACCTTCTTTTGTCATCAATACTGGTTGTATAGCTTGATCGGCAGTATAATAGAGATAGTCCACACAGACCGCCCTTCGATGGCTGCCTCCCTCGGGCAATGCGCCGTTATGATAGAAGAAGTACGATTGCCCCTTGAAATCAACAATAGCTGGCCTGTTGGTCTCGCAGTTTTCAGGTATCTCGTTGATAATACCTTTAAATTCCCAATGGCCTTCAATATCGGAACTTGTGGCATAACCCACTTTTTCAGGATGCCCGTAACCATACGAAAGATAATAAATGCCATTCCGCTTATGGATATGCGCGCCTTCGGAAAATTCCGGAAGATTAACTTTAGCAATCTTACCTTCCAGGCCTGTCAAGTCTGCCTTTAATGGTGCAAAATAGCATTCTCCATTACCCCAAAATAGATAAGCACTGCCATCCTCATCAATCAATACAGAGGGATCAAGGTTGGCCTTCGCATTGGCTGTTGGCGGCAGCATATCATGCGTGATGAGGGCCTGTCCGATGGCATCACGAAACGGGCCTACAGGACTGTCGGCCACCGCAAGCCCGATTGCTTTACCGAATTTTTCGGCATGACTGACTGCCACAAACCAGTAAAACTTCCCATGGTGTTCGATGACCTTAGAGGCAAAGGCATCTCCTTTAGCCCAGCGGAAATCGGTTGCTTTCAAAGGGGATGGATGCTCCGTCCAGTCCGTCAGGTTAGTGGATGAAAAACAAAGCCATTCTTTCATCACGTAGTCATCAACACCATCAGGCGGTTCATCATGTCCGGTGTACAGGTAAAGGGCGTCTTTGTTGACAAGTACCGTCGGGTCTGCTGTGTATTTATGCCTGATAATAGGATTGCCGTAGTCTTTCATGATGTACTTGGATTTTTAAGTCGCTTTCTACCGTTGGGCTTCAAGATCCTTGTTCATATCAATCTTTGTCATGACAACGCCCAACTATTCTAACGCATTTTCAGCCGGGCAATTTATGTTGGTTGGTGAATTTTAGCGGGATGCAGGCTTGTGGAAACGACGTCCAGGGCAACGTCAAACTAGCTCAGGTGTGAGGTTAGGGTCATGATGGCGCTTGAAGCTCTACCAGACCCCATATATAGTATGTCGTACTTCATAAATACGTGCCTATTCAGGCATATCGTCTTCGACTCTTCTTCGACTCATCTTCGACTCTTGTTCGACCTTAGACCCGAAGATGATACGGCGCAAAGGCGAAGCTCAGTCGGAGATAGTATGGAGATGATAAGGGAAACCGACTACGTATGGCCATGGCAACTGGAGATCTTTATGGGAAAGTATCGGGACCTTGGGGAATGGGATCTGGGGATAAATTATTCCGAATTTAGGATCGTCAGCGTTCGGTAATGTGCATGATTCCGAATCCAAACTCCGGTTAGGCTGATAAATATCGAGCGCCGAGCTTTTCTGGGAAGTCTTGAAGATCGGAAGGACGCTGGGTGTAGTTTGCAACTACACCCAAATATTCTTACCAATTTGAAATTGGCCAAAAAGCTTAAACGCTCTCGACTGAGCGAATTGCAAATTCGTTTGGATATGAAGGCAGGATCGAGCGTCAAAAAAGCTTTGGTGAAGCTTTTTAGCGAGAGGCCGGCTTGTAGGGTGGGAAACTACACCTAGTCAAGCATCAAACTACACCCAGGATGGGTCAACTACACCTACGCCGGCGTCAAACTACACTCAGAGGGGAGCTTTTCTGGGAAGTCTTGAAGATCGGAAGGACGCTGGGTGTAGTTTGCAACTACACCCTAGTATCAGTACCAATTTGTAATTGGACAAAAAACTCAGAATTCTCTCCACTTAGCGAATTGCAAATTCGTTTGGATAGGAAGGCGTAGTTACAAACTACGCCTAGGCCAGCGTCAAACTACGCTCAGAGGGGAAGATGATAAGGGAAACCTACTACGTATGGCCAGGGCAATTGAAGATCTTTATAGGGAAAGTATCGGGACTTTTGGGAATGGGATCTGGGAATAAATTATTCCGGATTTCGGGTCATCAGTGTTCGGGAATGGGCATGATTCCGAATTCAAACTCCGGTTAGACTGATAAATATGGAGCGCCGAGCTTTTCTTGGAACTCTTGAAGATCGGACGGACGCTGGGTGTAGTTTGCAACTACACCCAAATATTCTGACCAATTTTAAATTGGCCAAAAAGCTTAAACGCTCTCGACTGAGCGAATTGCAAATTCGTTAGGATATAAAGGCGTAGTTACAAACTACGCCTAGGCAAGAATAAATTATTCCGAACTCCGTCATTCTTTGTCCCGAAAAGACGGTCAATTTCCCCCATTCCTTGTCAGAGTCGGAGAATTGGAATAATTTAGTTTTAGGAGCAAGGTAAAAAAGCCCTATTTTTCCAGCAGCAAAACACTAGGACCATGAACGAAAAAATCCACCACGGCCGGAACATCAAGCGCTTCAGAGAGATGATGGGCATCAAGCAGGAGGCCTTGGCGCACGAACTTGGCGCTGACTGGTCTCAGAAGAAGATCAGCCTGCTGGAGCAAAAGGAAGAAGTGGAGGAGGAGCTGCTGAGGCAGGTCGGAGAGATTCTGCGTATTCCGGTGGAGGCATTTCAGAATTTTGACGAAGAACAGGCGATTAATATCATCGCCAATACTTTTGACAATGGGTCGATATTAAATGGAATAAATCACAACCCGACATTCCATCCCATCGACAAACTGATCCAGCTTCACGAGGAAAAAATCGCGCTCTATGAGCGGATGCTCAAGGAAAAGGATGAGATGATGGCCAGATTGGAAAGGCTGTTGGGTAGGTAGACGGAATATTCTTACCAATTATTAATTGGGTGGTAGTTCTTAGCAGAGTGTAAATCCAGATAACGAGAGACTATACGTATAGTTTTTTTTTTTCAATTTTCTGTACTATTCTGCAAAATTTTTATTTTTTGATCTCACAAGAATTTAGGATTACATTCCTGAATGTTAACGATATACGGGTATCTCGTTCGTATTTTTGTCCTTTAAATTGGTCTGTTTTTTTACCTGCTATTCCGTGTGTCCATAAGTAACGAGCATCTTCTTTTAGTACAACCAAACTTCTTGGTTCTAAAAAAACTTCTATTTTTTCTTTTGACATCTTGTTGGTAAAGTCCATTACGCAAGTTGAACCTAAACTTAAGGAAATAATGGTGTCACCGAAACAAGGTTCGCAATCAACGTGGCTTGCGATTCCTTGCCCTTGCATATACTCATTGACAATTAATTGGTCGGGTATCGCAGTCATATATCCGTCTTCGTGTAATCTCTTTGCAAGCCCTATAACCCAATCAGGTAATTCACCTATTCTCATTGAATAGTCTATAAATCGAGCTTTGTAGTCGTATTTGTAGCCATAATGTTGTACTCGTCTTTTTAAATCTCCCAGCCAATTCTCAGAATTTACAGACTGCCAAAATGACAAGTGTTCTTCCTTTGTAATATATTCAGGGATATACAATAAACCTTTAACGTTTGATAATAATGCTAAATCATTAAGGGTTTTAGGTCTGGTTTCCGAAGACGTGTTGTCTATTGCTGAACTGTCAAATAAGGATATTTGCATTGTCGTAATTGTTAAAGGGATAAGATTTCATAGTTCACAACCTCGCTTGAAGGTTCAAACGTAGAATTTGAGTTGTTCTTGTAGTAAATTCTTTGAGTACCACTCGCTTCAATTTTATGAGCAACATTCTTTTTAAATCTTTTGTATTTTTCGTTCCGGTCAGCTCTATCAGGGTTTTGAAAGACAAAGTGAGATTTACTTTCCAGACGCAATGTTATTTTATTAACGAATAAGGCAAGGCTTTCTATCTCCAATGAACTACTTGCAAATAGATAGGACGCGTTGAATATTACGACGCAGTCACTTTTAATTGCTTCTGCTACTATACTTTCAGGTATCAAGTTCCAGCTGCTATAAAAATCAAACTTTGTATTGGGGCTAAAAAGTTCCGTTTGTGCAAATTCTTTTGCTTTTTCTAGCATACTGTCCGCAATGTCTATGCCTATGTAACGCATGGTAATAGGTTCGTCTTCATAATCGTAAAAAAGGCTTGCTAATGCTAATCCGCTCGTTAGAGAACCACATCCGAAGTCAATGAGTACCAGTTTTCTATTTTTTGTGAATACGCTGCTATTTAGTGTGGAAAATATTTTCTCATATATTGCATATGATGTGAAAAAGTGTTTTCGCATATTGAAATAACAATAAAGCTGGACTCTGTCATAAGGGCTTAATTCTTTGTAGGGTGTGGTAAAATCTGCTCTGCCATAATTTAGAATGTCTGCTCTGATTTCATCGTTGTTATATCGTTCTAAATAACCTGCTGTATTGATATGATCAATTATAAGGTCTTGGAATATACGTTGAGTTGTCACGGATGGTGAATAGACCTTATCAGCAATTAATTCGATAAATATTTTTTCGGTAATATACCCGTCTAAGTATTCTTTGAATGTTGGATGATTAAGAAACTTATACTTTTGTCTTGATTTTGAAGAGTTGAAAAGTGCTTTGAAATTTTCTAATAATTCGGATTTCTGTGCGTTTTCAAGAGCGTTTTTCCCGAGTAAATAGTAGTTTATTGTGTCTTGAACCACCTGCCCTGTGTAGTCAGCATCAGAATAATTTTGTGCTTTTTCTAGAGATTGAAAAATATCATCGAACTTTTCGAAGTATTCGGATATATTTCCAATTTTTGAATATAGAAATACTGCATTTAACCGGTGTCTTATAGAACTATCTTTGGGTAAATTGGTTTGGATAAAGGAAATAGCGCCATAAAAACCAATTTTTTCAAACAGTTCAGAAAATAGCGTTATAATCTCAATAAAATCAGGATTTGTTTTATTCTCTTGAAAGGCTGGTGAATTTATAAAGCCTAAACAAGTCGATTGTAAATCAAACTTATCTTCTTCGATTTGCTCATCAGTCAAAGAAACAAAATACCCTTCTATTTTTTTTCTATTGAATTGAATGAAGTCAATTGACTCTTTGGGTGAACTTGCAGTAAGTAGATTATCCTTGATGATTTGTAAATTCATTATCTGTCGATACATTAAATTCTGCAAGTATTTTTTCTAATTCAGAGCATTGGTTATTATGAAGCCAAATATCAAATTCTGTTGTCTCAAAGGTTATCTCACCCTGAACCAATCCATTTTTCTTTAATGTCTCTATCAATAGCCTTAGTCTGTCTAAGGTGTTGATGGTTTGTTTTTTAAGATTTTTGTTTAACTCCGAGTGCTGCTTTGATATTCTAATTATTGGGTGATTTTCAACAATAGAAAATGTTTTTTCATCTGAATAACCTTCGTATAGGTTATACTTGACAATTTTTTTGTCATCTTTCAAAAAATCAAAAGCGTTTTTTTGATTGTCCCAGAAGCAGTATTGATAAACGCTTTCAATGGTTATTCTGTCTAACAGATTGTCAAGTTTGTACTTAATGTTAAAATTTCCATTTTCGCTAAAAGATGCAAAATAAGCATCATTTAGTTTAATTGCCTCATCTTTTGGTAAACTTCTATAACCATAATATAAACCTAAAACCGCCAAAGCAATACTTGCTCTACTGAGTGTTCTTGCCGTTTTTAGTGATTTTCTATTGACTAAATAGGGCAACTGTTCTTTGAAGGCATATTTGTCACTACCATCTATATCTCGAAAGCGATACAAAAAAGCAATTAGTATCAATTCCGGCGTCTTCATTCTTTGAATGGCGTCCAACGTCTTGTCGCTAACCAGGAGGGTAAAGATATCTTGGATCTCTTGGCTTGGCGTGCCTAAAATTTGTTTAAATATGTTCTTACGAAAGACTTCATTGTGATAAATTGCATTTACTGTTTTTTCTAGAATTTTGTTTGAGCTGGAATTTTTTGGATTGATAAAAGCTAAGTAGTACTGTCTAATTGTTTCGTCTATTTTGGTAATTTCAGGTATCTCAAAATATGAATTTATTTCTTTTAATACTTGAAAATAAGCTTCGCTGTAAGTATTTAAAGTGTATGTTTCGTTCGTGTAGTATAGTTCGGCATTTTTCATAAAAGCTAACATGCCCAATATTCTATTGAATTTATCTTTTTTGTCAGTTTTAAGAAGCTGCTTTGTCGGAATTTCAACGGCATGAATTTCTCGTACTATTGTAATTCGGTTTTCAATTGTTTCATTCCAAATGTCAAACAGATGAATAGGCAAAAATGCATCTTGAAAAGTACTTGCCGACGCAATACTATTCTCTTGACTTTCCTTGCTTTTGAAATAAATTTTATTTACTCTTGATATAGGTAAAGCGTAGGGTAGAAGATGTACTTTTTCATGAAGACCAATCAAGCTTTGTTTATCAAATTCAGTTAAGGAAACTTCAAGTAATACTTGCTGCTCCGTAGGTTCATCTGTAAAACCGTCTGAAATTAAAATATTGTTGGGAGAAAATTGTTGAATGTCTTTGGTGCGCTGTCCTCTTGCTAGTTCTCTTGTTTCATAGTTTATGGGGTAAATCAAAGCATTTCCAAAATAGTCTAATAAGTTAGATTTATTGATTTGAATAATAAATCTAGAGATATTAAGTATATGTGTATATTTTTTAGGTAAAGAAGCTTGATTTGTTTTGATTCCAACATTATCTGATACCATTTCTGTTTGAGGATCTGGATCATTTTGAAGTGTAATTATTTTCCCAATTAATATTTTTTTAGATGTTTTACTTGAAAAATACACCCCTAGTTCAAAAGCTATTTTTTTTACTTCGTTTGAACTAAGTTTATTGAGTTGTTGTGCTGAATATTTTATCATAATCGTTCTCCGATTTAAATTGAGGCTGATTTGCTAAAACAAATCTCCCGTATCGAATGTATCACTTGGGAAATTGTTCAGAATTGAAGGCTTGCTTCCCGCATACATTATAACTAACCTGTTTTTGGCTCGTGTGCAACCCACATATGCTTGTTTTCTGATTGAATCAATATTTCTTAAGCTGTCAAACTCTGGCATAATCACGATATCGAATTCCATTCCTTTTGCGGAGATAAAGGTCGTAACTAAAATGCTTTTCAGATTACTCTCAGTGTTTGATTTTTCAGCTTCGCTCATTTCAGCATAGTACTTGGAGCACTCTAATCCTTTACCCGATATCACAGAATAATAATTTTCAACTTGTTGTTTGAATGGAAATAGAATTCCAATGTTAAAGCCTTTGTAGTTGTTAATGATAGTTTTTAATCTATCATGCATGTCGGCCTGGTCCTTAAATTTAAGAATTTCGGGTAAATCTCCGCTATTCTTATATCGTCTTAATGCTGATAATGTTTGACTATCGTTTGCCTTTGGACTATCTGGAACGAAATATCTTGCGAAATTATAGATTTGATATGTATTTCTGTAGTTGAACTGTAAAGTAAACTCATTTAAGGAGTGACTCAATTGTCTTTTTATTGTGGATTCACTTGCCCCTGTTCCTTCCCGCATCTGTTGGTCATTATCGGCACCAATTGTTATTCTTCCAAATACTTTGGGAAATGCTTGAAAGATTCTTTCTTCCAGGTCCTGAGCTTCGTCAAGTATTAATTCCATATTTGCTACCTTTCCCTGCAGATCGCTCTCTATTTCTGAGGAGGAGAGTTTAGTTTTTTCTTTGAAATTTTCCAAGTAACGTCCTGCTTGTCGAGGATACCATTGGTGTAACGTGTTCACTTTGTTGGTAGAAATTCCTTGTTTTGCAAGCAGGTTTTCTATTGCAACCTTTAACATTCGCTGGTAGGTTAGCAATATGGTTGCTTTTCCGTTTCTAGCTAATCGAATCAGCCTAAAAATGGAGACTGTTGTCTTTCCGCTGCCAGGGCATCCAGTTATTAATGAAAATTTTTCGTCAAAATCATTATTAATAATACCCAGCATGGTTTCCCCATTGGTTGAGTTTTTAATATCGTCTTGACTTGGAAGTCTGAATTCAAATTTCGCCATTAATTTCTCGTTTTGATTGGTTTCTTACTTGTGCACGTTTAGATATCAAAACCCCAATTTTTGGCATCTAGATGTGCCTGAAGCCTTTTTGATTCCCTGAAAACACTGATAATATATCCCGTTTTCCCCCGAATACTTTCTCAAAATACCTACTGACCTTCATTTCTGCAAGCCTTAGTTCTCGATTTAGGGAGTTTATTTTTGCCTTTCGTAAAAAATATAGCGCTGTTTATATTATGAAAAGTGCTTTTCTTTGTTTTTCGCTCATCGGCTTTCACGCTGCGGCCCGGACGTAGGGAAGTTACTGAGGTATTTTTATCGTTGTCTTGCCTTCGACTGTTATCTCCGAACCTTCGGCGAGCATCACTGAGGTTGGTGTGCGATGGCTCAGAAATTCAAAGTCATCTCCGTAGACTCTTCCAAAATCTACCTTTATCTCGAAGTTCTTTATCTTATACTGTCTCCATCTTGGATGGGTGACTTCATATTCGTTGGTCGTCTCTTCACTGACCTTTGCGTAGCCCCAATAGTGTTCAGTGATAAATTCGGTTTCACTGTCTTCCTCAATAGAGGAGGACTGCAAGTCGGCGGTAACTTCAAATGATTGCCATACCTTGTTCTTTTCCCATCGATACGCTACAGTCCTTTGTGAATCATTCTCTTCCCAGATGTGCCCCATGGGCATCGTCTCATAGTTCTCTCCATAGAGTGTATTTGCCACAAAGGTCAGCGCTGGCTTAGGTACTATCTCTTTGATGAAGACAACGCCGCGTTTCCATTGGTTGTCTTCCAGGCGCTTCACATAGAATCTTAGATTGACTTCCTCGAAATCCCTGTGAAAGGGTATGGGTACTCCCAGCAGTTTGGTGTTGACAAACATAAAGCCGACCAGACTGACAAAACACCTGTTCTGCCACAGATCCAGTTCGGTGCCGGCGGGGATATATTTCGACAATAGACTGGGTGCGATCTCATAGTTTGCAATCGCCAGTTTTCTCCATTCTGCGGTTAAAAAACTCATCGTCTTATCGGTTTGAGTGTTATGCAGTTTAGTTTTGATTCCGCCGCCGCGACTGGTAGGCTGTTTTCACCTTCGTCTCAAGCTCAGTTCAACTAACTAAAGATCCCGCGTTCATCGACTTTGGGTTTGTCAAACACTTACCTGCTTGACTTCATTGCTTTTATCTTCTTGACATTTGGGTCGGACAGAAATCTCTGGTATTCATCAGTTTCCATTCCCAGCAAAGCAATCTTTCCGTCACTGTCGCTGTGAACACCAAAACCATAGGTTTTTGTGAGCGGGGAGGCCCGGAAACACGGTTGTCCTTTTGAAAAAAACTCCTCCCTGGCCAGCTTGTGCTCTGATTCCGTTAGATCTTTTCTGTCGGCAAAGACTTGAAAAAGTACGTCGTCGGATGTGTATTTGTACGGGTTTTTGCTGATCATCTCATACTGCATCTCTGCGACGGTCTTCTTACCCTTAGCTGATGGTATCGTTCCTTGGTCTACCTTGGTGTCCTCGGCTACTTCAATAAAAGTCTCAAAATAGTTGGTTGAATGTACTTTCATTTTTGTTGTGATAGTTAAGATATACCTGAGGCTCGTGCATACCCCGTAAAAACCCAATCACCCCAGCTCCTCCAGCGTCTTTTCGATCAGTTTCTTCATGGCCAGGATGCCGTCAGTATTGGACAGGTAGCTGGTGTCGCCGCCCATATCCCGGTAGAGGCCGCCTTCGTATTCGATGCCGATGTATCCGCCCGTCCAGCCAGAGGCCTTGATCAGCTCAAACATCCGCCGATAGTCGGTCTCCGGGTCATTGCCCGCCGCGTCAAACTTGTGGGATTTGGCACTGATCCCCTTGGCATAAGGCATCATCTTGGCCACGCCCTCGTACTTGTCATGCTCCTTGATGCAGGTCGTGCTCAGGAGCGCCTCGATGCCCGTGCCTTCGGGTTTGCTTCGCTGCGCGCAGAAGTTGCCAAAGTCAGGAAGGAAGCCTTTCTTGTCGGACTTGACCTGGCTCATGACTCCAACGAGCCAGTCCGGATCGGTCGAGTAGCCGAAATGGTTCTCGACGATCACATTCATGCCGGTTTTTTCACCATACTCCAATAGCGCAGAATAGCCTTCGACCGCGGCTTTGGCCACGTCTTCGGCGCTTCCTTCCTCCGGGTCCCCGCTCAGGGCTTTGGTGGAGTCTCCGAGGTTGACGCGGATGGATGTGCAGCCGAGGTATTTGGCGGCATCGATCCAGGGATGATGGCTTTCTACGGCCTTTTTGCGGGCAGCGGAGTCCAGTGAAGCGAGGTTTTCCCCGTCGACCATGATCAGGTGATTGGTCGCTCCGAGGTCGTCAGTGAGGTTTTTGAGTTCTTTCAGGAAAGCCGCATCGGTGTGCTTGTTGTTGAAAAACATCGAGACGTATTCCAGGGCGTTGATGCCAAGGTCTTTGACCGCGCGCTGCGGAAAGTCCAGCATGGTCATCTTGCCGGCGAACAGTTCGGAGGCATAGGAGAATTGCCCCAGGGAGATCTCCGCGGTGAATTTCTTGGGGTTCATGAGGGGGGCGGCCAGCAGTCCGGTAGGCAAAAGTGGGGAAAGTGCGATGCCTGCTGATGCGAGGCTGAGTGCGTGGATGAAATCGCGTCTGGAATGGTCCATTTTGGGTTATTGATTAATGGGTGAACAGGAGGTGTCAAAATATAGTCAGAATGCTTCGGACCAAAAAAGGATTTTACCACAGAGAGCACTGAGAAAGGAGAAGAGGAGGAATCGCCTCGCCCCAAGCTTTCAAGGAAAATCTCTGTGAACTCTGTGGTGGAATATTTTAACCCGCAAGGATTTTACCACAGAGCGCACTGAGAAGGAAGAGTCGGAGGGGTTGAGCTTATCCTGAACTTCAATCGTTTTTGCTTGTCAGATCTGTGAAAATCTGGGACTTTTTCTGTGTGTATCCGTGGGATAAAATCAACCGCAAGGAAGCCGAAAAATGATTTTACCATAGAGGGCACTGAGAAAGAAGGGGAGGAGAAATCGGCCTTAGCCTGAACTTCAGCCCTCTTTTTCTAACACCTTTTCCAAGGGCCACGAGTAAGCTTTCAAGGAAAATCTCTGTGAACTCTGTGGTGGAATATTTTAGCCCTCGAAGGGATTTTAACCACAGAGGGCACTGAGAAAGAAGGGTAGGAGGGGTTGAGCTTATCCTGAACTTCAATCCTTTTTGCTTGTCAGATCTGTGAAAATCTGTGACTTTTTCTGTGTGTATCCGTGGGATAAAATCAACCGCAAGGAAGCCGAAAGGGATTTTACCACAGAGAGCGCTGAGAAAGGAGAAGAGGAGGAATCGCCTCGCCCCAAGCTTTCACGGAAAATCTCTGTGAACTCTGTGGTGGAATATTTTAACCCGCAAGGATTTTACCACGGAGAGCGCTGAGAAAGGAGAAGAGGAGGAATCGCTTCGCCGGAGGAAGGAAAATCTCTGTGAACTCTGTGGTGGAATATTTTAACCCGCAAAGGGATTTTAACCAAGGAGGGCACGGGGAATTTGGGATTAGCCGCTAATTGAGGTCGCACTGAGGAGTCAAGCCAAACCCATTTCAATGGTTTTCTCCCGGCCTTTATCTATTTTGATCTGCACAAACCCAAAACCATGAAATCTTTCTATTCCCTGATTTTCCTCCTGCTACTTTTCTCCTGCCAACCCAAAACCGAAACGGTCACCGAGCCTGCCCCGGAATCCAAAAATCCGCGGACCATCGTGACCACGGACGGGGAGATAGACGATGTGGACTCCTTTATCCGGATGCTGCTGTATGCCAACGAGTTTCGGATCGAAGGGCTGATCTACAGCAGCTCCATGTGGCACTACAAGGGCGACGGCAAGGGGACCCAATTCACTTCCGAGATGGAGATGACCAAGACGATTTACGGCGCCAAGACGGATCTTCGCTGGCCTGGTGTCGAGTGGATGAATCCGCTGCTGGATGCGTATGAGGAAGTCTATCCGAAGCTCAGCCAGCATGCAGAAGGCTTTCCGACTGCGGACTATCTGAGGTCGGTGGTCCGGGTGGGGAATATCGACTTTGAGGGAGACATGGAAGTAGATACGGAGGGATCGGACTACATCAAGGCCAAGCTTTTGGATGATAACATGGAGCCGATCTATCTCCAGGTTTGGGGTGGGACGAATACCATCGCCAGGGCCCTGAAGTCCATCGAAGATCAATATAAAGACAGCCCGGAATGGAAGGCGGTCTACCAAAAGGTCGTCGACAAGGCGATCATCTACGCGATCCTGGATCAGGATGCGACCTATCGAACCTACATCGCTCCCAACTGGCCTGATCTGAAGATTTTCTACAATGCCAGTCAGTTTTGGTGCTTTGCCTACGCTTGGCAGAGAGCGGTGCCGGAGTCCCAGCACTACCTGTTTGAGGGGAAGTTTATGGGTGACGAGATCATCAACAACCATGGCCCGCTGCTCAAGCAGTACTACAGCTATGGCGATGGGCAATTCCAGGTGGGCGACGACGAGCATATCCACGGCGACTCCACCAAGCTGGTCAATGCCCAGTGGGGAACGTTTGGCGTCTATGATTTTATCTCCGAAGGCGACTCACCGGCCAACCTTCACCTGATCGATGTCGGTTTGGACAACCTCGATCATCCCGAGTGGGGCGGCTGGGGCGGTCGCTTGGCCCAGTCCGCCGAGCAGCCCAACCGCTGGGAAGACGGAAAGTCGGTGCTGGACTTTAATCCTTTTCGGGACACGCTGGATGCTACCTACCCGCAGATTCGCTGGGTGGAGGCGATTCAGGAGGACTTTGCCGCAAGGGCAGACTGGTGTGTGATGGACTTTGCGGAAGCAAATCATCCTCCTGTGATCAAGGCGGTGGGAAGTCCTCAGCCCTCCGCCAAACCGGGTGAAACGGTAACGCTACAAGTTGAAACCAGCGATCCAGACGGCAATGAATTGGAAACGAAGTTTTGGATTTACAAAGAAGTGGGCACCTATACCGGGGAAGCCGCACTTGCCGCCGATGGGAATCAGGTCGGGGTAAAACTGGATTCGAACGCTACCGGGACGCTTCATGTGATTGCCGAAGTGAAGGACAGCGGAAAGCACCCGATGACCCGATACCAGCGGTTTGTGGTGGAGGTGAAGTAGGAAGGATCTGCCGTTTTGATCCTGGAGAAAAGGGTAGATCGTCTTGGTTTTTGATGACCGGGCAGGCCTTCTTGGCCGTATGAGGTATATTGAAAGCTTTATTTACAACCACAAAAACCAAGAAAAGATGAGTATTACTTTGGAAAACGCGGAGAAAGCGATAGCCGCGGCGAAGGCAAAAGCAGTAGAGATAGACACCAAGATGAACATTGCCGTGGTGGATGCCGGAGCAAATCTGGTGGCTTTTGCCCGAATGGACGGCGCTTGGCTGGGTTCGCTGGACATCTCAATTAAGAAAGCGAAGACTGCCCGGTTTTTTGACATGGAAACGGGGATGATCGGCGGCCTGTCTCAGCCCGGAGGGGCACTTTATAACATCGAGCATTCCAATGGCGGTCTGATTACTTTTCCGGGAGGGATTCCGATTAAGGATGCTTCGGGCACTGTCATCGGGGCCATCGGCGTGAGTGGCAGCTCGGTAGACAATGACCACACCGTCGCCCATGCCGGTGTACAAGCGCTGTAAACAAGCAGCAAGGTCAGAAAGAGTATTTTGAAAAGCCAGGAAGGGAAAAGCTGAACGCTCCTTCCTGGCTTTTTGATTAATAACATAAAGTGAACCCGCCGGAGGCTATAATCCGCAGGATTCAATGCCACTCAGGGACGCGAAAGCGCCGCTACAGCTTCTGAAACAGTGGAGACAAAGTTCACCTGTCGGCCCTGATTGCTTTCGTAGATAAAGTCACGGAGGCTTTTGCTGGAGTAAACGGAGAAGTCGCCTACGATCGCAAGGCGCATACGATAGGTCGAAAACTTTTGGAGGACTTCTCCCGCCAATCCGGTCTTCAGGTCAAAGAATTCCGGAGTGATATTTTTCGCATGAAAGATGACTTTGTCATAGCCTTGGTAGTATAGGTTTCCCATCAGATCCAAGCCATCTTCGGCATTTTCCAGGATGGTGATATCGGAGATTACTTCGGCGATCGTGAAGTCTGAGGCGGAATGAATTTCTAAAGTCATTTGAATGAGTTTGTGGAAAAAACGCTTTTTGGCAGCGGATGCAAAACTGCCAAACCATTCTGGAGGAGTCTTCTAAATGCCTGAAGACGTATTTTGGTTCAGGTCAGTCGCTCAAAATTGACATTCCTCGTTCCATAGGAACGTCTGCCCGGTAGCATAAAAGGTTGAATTATGGTTTGCTCGTTCCATTGGAACGTATGGTGACTTTTCTACCAAGCCCTCCTACAGGACAAGGGCAGGATTTCGTTTTTTTCATAGTTTTTATGACTATTCGGAATGTTGCACTTGAATTTAAATTGAGTTTTTAATCCCCCTAGCCCCCTTAGGAAGGGGGAATTTGCCAAAGGCCAGCATCAGGCCTTTAATTGGCTAGGTGCAAGATCGCGGATACACATATAGGTTTTATAGTCAGCTCGTTTTCCCTTTGAAGTAGGCAAAGATCGCCATCGAGTGTCCGTGTCCGAGGTCAAAATCTTTCTTGAGCCAGTCGACAATCTGGCCCGCTTTTACTCCGGGTTTGAGGGTTCCGTTTTCCAGAAACCCTTTTTCGGTTGCGAGTTCTTTGAGGTCTTCGGGTGACTTTCCGGTTTTGGCTTGGACGTTGTCGAGGTAGGCTTGAAAAGACATGGGTCGTCGGTTTAGGTGAAAAGAATCATCAAGGCGACTGGTTCGATTGCCTTGGGTTTTCAAAGATAAAAGAGCTTTTCGGTAATTCTGACCCGGGTTTACGTCAATTTGAATGGGTGGTTGCGACCGTGGGCCGCGTTGTCTGGCATCGAATTGCTTGATTGGCCGTAAACTTGATAGAAGTTGAATGGGTAAAAAAATTAACTTTGGATTGTCATGATTCCTCTCGTCGAAAAAAAACTAAGTCAACTGGCTGCTCTATGCAAGACGCATCAGGTGGAATCTTTGGCCCTTTTTGGGTCTGCCGTGCATGGGGATTTTGGCGATTCCAGTGACCTGGATTTTTTGGTTAGCTTTTCCGAATCGGTCGAACTTCTGGACTATGCGGACAATTACTTTGGACTTCTCGAAAAGTTAGAGCACATGTTTGACAGACCCATTGATTTGGTTTCTGAAAAATCTCTTAAAAACCCAATACTTATAGCCGAAATCAACCGGTCAAAAGTTTCGTTGTATGAATCCCAAAGCGCTGAAGTACATCCTTGATATCGAAAGTATCTTGGAAGAAATTGAAAGTATCAAAATTCGCGTGGAGAATAGTTTTATTCAGTACAAGGGAGATTTTGTCATGAAGAGAGCAATAGAGCGAGATTTGGAAATTATTGGAGAGGCGGTCAAAAAACTGCTTAACGAGGAACCAACAATTCAGCTCACTTCTGCCAAAAAAAATCATTGGATTGCGAAACAGAATTAGCCACGCTTATGATTCCATTGAAGACGAGTTGATTTGGGGCATTATACAAAGGGACATCCCTTCGCTTAAAAAGGAAATTCAAAGAATCAGATTACAATAACTGCCGAAAAACACTCCCGTGAAGATCTATCGTTCGATTGCCTGCCTGCTTTTTCTGATTGTCGGAATGAATGCTTTGGCTCAGCAGCCCAAACCCCTCTATCAATCCGAAACGCTCCAGATCGAGCAGCTCAGTCCAAACACTTTTGTGCACATCAGCTATCTGAGCACGGATGACTTTGGCAAGGTGGCCTGTAACGGGATGATCGTCATCAATGGGGGAGAAGCACTGGTCTTTGATACCCCTGCGGATGGCGCGGCAAGCAAGGAGTTGATTGCCTGGCTGGAAACTGATCAAAAGGTATCCGTAAAAGGCGTGGTCGCGACCCATTTCCACGATGACTGCGTGGGTGGATTGGACGCATTTCATGCACAGGATATTCCTTCCTATGGCAGTAAGAAAACCAATTCACTGGCCAAAGCTGAGGGAAATCTTGTTCCCGAAAACGGTTTTAAAAAGGAGTTGACTCTGGAAGTGGGAGGGGTGGATGTGATCACCCGTTTTTTTGGCGAAGGCCATACCCGTGACAATGTGGTGGCTTACGTACCAGATGATCAGGTGCTGTTTGGAGGCTGCCTGATCAAGGAAGTGGGAGCCACCGTCGGCTATCTGGGAGATGCCAATACGGCAGCCTGGTCCGGCACAGTCCGACAGATTAAGTCCACTTTTCCGGATATCCGAACCGTCATTCCCGGGCATGGGAAGATTGGTGATACGGAATTGCTGGATTATACGGTTAAGCTTTTCAGCGAGAAGTAGTCCGAGCGTCTGCAGAATTCCCGGCTTACAGGATCTTTTTCGTGGATTTATGGAAGAAGTGCTCCTGCATCCTTGTGGAGATCTTGGCGTCTTTTGGAGGTAGCGTGCCAAACAGCGTGTCCCAAAGACTGGTGCTGAAGCTATAGCCATGATTGGGGTATCGGGTGTGATGGAGGATATGGTTCCGCTGGATCTGGGGGAGGAGATACCTGCAAAAAGGCTGGTGCAAAAGGTAATGCAGGAAATTGTAGAACAGGAATCCCGAGAAGAAACCGGCGAAGATCGTAAACGAGTTGTTCAGCCGGATGGAGATCGTCAGGATAACCAGGAAGACGATAAAGATCCCCAACCGATGGATGGGCTTTACATCCAGTTCTTCGGGGTGTTGGTGATGCCGCTGATGGTTAAATATGTTTTTCTTTTCCTTGGGCAGGATCAATTCATGCATCAAAAACCGATGGACGCAATACTCAACAAAAGTCCAGCTCAGCCATCCCCCGATAAATAGAAAGACGAAAAATCCGGGCGTGCCGTTAAAAGAATATCCGAGTAGGATCACCGAAGTCAAGATCGCAAATGCCTGATAAATGCAGCGTTTGAAGGCATTGTTTGGGTTTTTGATGGATGTGTTCATGGCCTTTTTTTTGATGAAATTAGGCTCATGAGAGAGACTGCACCGAACCGGTTTTTCTTTTCGGGAATTATTTTTTATCGATTTATTTTCAATCGGATTTGGTTTGCCGGGCCACAATGGATTTTTTACTAAAAAGCACTCCAGACCGCGAAGGAATGGGATTTTGTGCGGAGCAGGGTCAATCCGGTGTCGAAGATGGAGCTAGGTAAGATCTGTTCGTCGTCGGAAATTTTTTATTCAGCCGTCAGGCATTACCTTAAAACAACCGAAAGGCAATTGCATGCCGGGGCGGATTTTACAGTAACAGATTCAAGGAGATACAAGATGGGTAAACTGACAGACAGAGTAGCGATCATCACGGGGGGAGCAAATGGTATTGGCCGGGCGACGGCTATCCGATTTGCAAAAGAGGGCGCAAAAGTCATCGTCTGGGATGTTCAAAAGGCGATGGGTCTTGAGGTAGTCGCTCTGCTAAAAGAGATGGGGCTTCCGGCTGTCTTTAGGGAAGTAGATATCTGTAACACGGCCTCGGTGAAAAGTGCCGCCGAAGAAGTCGTGAAAGAATTTGGCCAAATCGACATCCTCATCAACAATGCGGGGATTGTACGGGATGCCAGTCTGCTCAAGATGACCGAGGAGCAGTTTGATCTGGTCTTGGACGTCAATCTGAAAGGCGCCTTCAATTGCACCAAAGCCGTTGCACCCTACATGGTTGCCCGTGGGTACGGCCGAATCGTCCAATCTTCCTCCATCGTGGCTCACTACGGAAATTTTGGCCAGACAAATTATGTCGCCGCTAAGGCAGGGGTTGTCGGCATGACCAAGGTTTGGGCACGGGAACTGGGGCGAAAGGGGATCACCGTCAATGCGGTCTCACCGGGATTCATCGCCACGGACATGATTGCAGGCATTCCCGAATCCATTGTCAAAAGCATGAGCGAGAAGATTCCCCTGAACCGTGCGGGAACCGCCGATGAAGTGGCAAATGTGTATCTCTTTTTGGCTTCGGACGAAGCAAGCTATGTCAATGGCGCGGTGATCAATGTCGATGGAGGCTCGGTGATATAGGATTGAGAGATCAAAGACGGTAGGATAAATCCTGACATGGGACAATGCCGATTGGCTACCGAAGGGAAGTATATTGTCAGATTAGTAGAACCAATAACAAAACACCCAAGAAAATAACCATGAAATGCCCATGAGAAAGGCTTTCCTAACGAGGGGACGATTATTTGGGGCATTCTCCCGAATCAAGTTCGGGACAGGCTATATGGCCTTTAAAAAGCAAATCATAATCATATGAAAAAAACGTTCAAAATCCTCTTCTACCTCGTCCTGCTGCTCATCGTGGCGGCGGTGGTTTTGGCCTTTTTTCCCGTAGAATCCAAGACGAACCACGCGGGGATTTCGGAAGAGCGGGCGACTGTACTTCGGGATGAATTCACCGATCCTCACCATGTGATCACCACCTCCGATGGCGCGGAGCTGTTTCTCCGCAGGTGGAATCCTGACAGTATTCAGTCCGATAAGGCCGGGGTCGCGGTGTTGATCCTTCACGGAATCACTGCCCACAGCGGTGCATATGACATGGCAGGGCAGCCTTTCTCCGAAAGCGGATATACCACATTTGGCTTGGACTACCGAGGACATGGCCTGTCGAGCGGCAATCGCGGCGATACTCCGGGCACTGAGCGATGGATCGAGGATATGGCCGAGGCGGTGCGATACATCAAGGGGCTTGGCTTCCCGGAAGTGGTGGTCATGGGACACAGCCTGGGAGTAGCGTCGGCAATCTGTGTGGCACGGGTCGTGCCGTCCGAGTTGGCGGGATTGGTGCTGCTCTCAGGAGCGTATGAAGGAAAGAAGGGAGTCTCGAAAGAGCCTTCCCTGTTAGATAAGGCGACATTCTTTGCCAGTGCGGTTTTTCGGCCATCCCATCAGTCCTATGAATACTACCGGGAGGGGATGACCGTGACCCAGGACAGTCTGTTCAACCTGAGATATGCTCCGAGGTTTTTGATGATGCTGGATGTGAAGACGCTGGTGCTGCCGACGGATCTGAATATCCCCGTTTTGGTCGGAATTGGAGACGGCGACGAACTGTTTGCCGTGGACAAAGTCCGGGAGTTTTACGATCTGGTGCCGGGTGACAAAAAGGAGTTTGTCGTCATGCCCAACACGACCCATGCCGTCATTCCACGGGAAAGTTGGATGATGGTCGTGGACTGGCTGGATCGAACCTATGCGGATTCGACCACGATCCAGCCGACGTCGGAGTAAGCGAACGTCGGCTGGGACAGTAGGTCGATGACCGGGCCGCGGCTCAATCCACTTTCAACTTCAACTTATACAGGATAATGCCATCATCTTCGGTTTCTGACAAGCCCGCCACTTTGGATACCACGATTTCATCCGCTTTGTTGACGACGATGTTGTAATTGCTGGCAATGGGAAACGGGATATTGCTTGCCAATTGATTGAAATCCTTGTCGAAGATAGCTGCATAGTGCGGGTTCATTCTTCTTTTGCTCAGTCCACCGTCTTTCGGATCGCCGAGTTCGGTTATCTGCGCCTCTGAGAGGCCTTTGTTGTACACGGCGATGTAATACTCTTCTGTCACCAGGACGTTGCTTAGATTCCCGATACTTTTTTTCCCGTTTTCTGCAAAAAACCGTTCGGCTTGGTCGAGCGGAACGGGTGTATAAGGAATCCAATCAGGGATGTTTACTTCTACAGTCTTTTCATGGACAAATCGGTCGCCTTCTTTGTTATAGACATACAATCTCGGTTCGAGCCACATACTGAGCAGCAGTTTGTTTCCATCCAGCGTGTAGACCGGAACCGGAAAGCCGTGAACCTGATCTCCAAGCAGGGGGGAAGTCTCCGGCAAGCTGAGAACACCCAAGGTGTCCCCGGTGGTCTTATCCTGGGACTCTATGATCGGAAGCCGATACATTGCCTGATAGAATTCCCCTTCTTCCATTTTGACGGCGAGTGTTTCCGGCCAGGGCTTGGGGTAATAGATCTTGTTGCCGGACTCAAACACCCCTAGCTTGGGATACTGCATAAAGACCTGATAAGGATATGGAATCGTGATTTCCCCAACTTTGGAAGAATCCTGGAAGCGATAGTAGCCCTTTGGCGGATTGAACACTGTGACGTCTCCATTGAAGTAGCCCAGTCCCATCGCTTGGCTGACGGGGGCAACTCCCTCCTCGCTAAACTTGTGATGGTTGAGGATCTTTCCTTGCTTATCCACCTCTAAATATTCGTAGTAGACGTCCGTAGAGAGCAGGTATTTGTCCGCTTTGGGATCATAGTCCATAAGCATCATGTCCCCGAGGAAATCTACCTGAATTGAGTCGGTGATCTCCAGGGAAAAGGTCTTGGGAGCGGAACTGCTTTCTTTGTTTTCTCCGCAGGAAAATAGGCCGATAGCCATTGCGCTGAGCGCGAGTTGAGTTAGGATGGGTTTCATTTGAAAAATTTAGGGTTGAAAAGTAATGGTGTCAATTGCATGATTATCAAAATCATTTCTAAAAAACTAAATTTCAACGAGAACCACAACTAAACAGAATGTTTTAACATTCTCCCGAACCTTTCCGGGCGAGCCTTTATTTCACTTTGACGTACTTTTCGATAATCATCTGATCCACTCCGAGTTCTGGTATCTTCTCGACACCGGTCTGAATCAGCGTGTCCTGCGAGATCGACACCGTAAATTCAAACTGGTTCCCTTCCCATTCCCGGAGGGTAAAGTACTCCAGCTGCTCGGTGTAGGCGTTCCCCTTCAGCGTATAAGTGCCTGCTCCCGCCGCAAACACAGCTGTTGAATCCTGGCCTTTACTCAAGTCATGACGGAAAAAGCTGAAGTGGGTGTCGTTGAAGATCTTGATGAAGCTTTGGTTGACCGTATAGTCGACGACGATGGTGTCGGCACCTCGAATCGTGGTTCCCGAGATCAGTTTCCAGGTGCCGATCAGTGGAATTTTGACATCGGGACTTTTTTCAGAGGGCATAGGAGAGCAGGCTGTCAAAGCAAGGACTAGTAACAGGATGGGGGTGATTTTTTTCACAGGGTAGAAAGGGACTTGAATGTGTAGATGTTGTTAGGCGGGGTTGGTGTTCATCTTTTGGGAAATATCTCTCAAAGCGTGGTCGAGCTCGTCGGCCGACACTTCCAAGTTTTGGATTAAGTCGAGTTTTTCCTTTGGATTCAGATTTTCTGGGTCTTGCAGCAGGCTGCTGATTGCCATGATGCGGGCAAGCGGAGCCCGTACGAGATGAGATTGTTCGGAAGCTAGCTCCTTCAGTTGTGCGTTGTAGGCTTCCAGTGCTGTCAAGTATCGAATCTCTTCGGTGATGTTTTGGAAGGCGACGATATATCCCGAGCCCTCGTTATTACTGGCCTTTATCCTCATTCCATAGCCCCGGACGATGATCTCCTCACCGCTCTTTGTCCGGACATGTTTATTGAACACAAAATCGCCCAGTTTGGTGGCTTTGGCTATGGTCTCCAATGCAATGTCATCTTGTGGTCGCCGGTGTTCGGGAGTGTAGTGGTTGATCATTTTCCCGATCATTTCGTCGGCGGAGTATCCTGTCATGGTGAGGACATTACTGCTCACCTGGGTAAAGATGCCTTCGGCATCGAATTTTAGTATGCCCAGATTTGGGTTGGAAAAGACCAACTCTAGCTCGAGCTTGCGTCGGGTGAGGTTGTCTGCCAGTTTTCTGATAAGAAAGTAAAGCATCAGACACGTGACGATAACATAGAAAAAGCCCTTGTAAAGTTGAAATCGCGACATTCCCCGGATGTTGTCCGTGAAGATGTATCCCGCCGCTTGGTCGCTGAAAAAAATCCATGCGACTCCGACCACCAGATAGGTTAGGCAGATCGCCTTGGGATTGTTGATGGAGAATAACCTAGACATAGACCTTTGCTAAAAACTCCGATGAAAATACCGGAGGCCTATGAAAATTGCGAAAAATGTTTGGGATAATAAGCGTTTGCTTTCAATATGCTATGCTTCTCCTGAAGCAGCATTCAGGGGACGAATGGTCCTGCCCCGATATCAATCGGGGGAGAAGCAGGACAACGGGAATCATTTGGCCTTCAGCGCGTCGCCGTCAAAGTGGATTCCCTCCCAGCCTTTGAGCATAAAGCTCCGGATGTTCTGATGATCAGTGCCATCTGGATTGCCCAGTACGTCGACCCGATAGTAGTCACCGAACAGCGCCAGGGTCTGCTGGGCGGTGAGTAAGTTTAGCTTCGCAAAGGAAAAAATCTTGCAGCTGCCGTTGTTTTGCCCCGCTTCGTTGACGATGATTCCGTTGGTAAAGCGCGTGGGGGTAAACTCGTAGTGTTCGTCGATATAGGCGATGACTTCGGGGAAAGTGATCGTCTCTGGATGCTCTTTGATTGCTTGGAACAGTTTCATTTCAAAAGGGGATTTTACTGCAAATTCGTTTTTTTGATTCAGAAGGCCGCCCTATGCGGGCTTTTTTTGCCGACTGCCGACAGGGTTTCATTCGCACTTGGCTGGTTTTGTAGATCGTTTATCTGTCTTTCCTGTTTCGCAGCAAAGATGAAAGGTCTCCGTCTTTTCAAGATCGAGCGGTTATTTCTTGATGATCTTTTCCACGATCTTATCGACCGTAGCATTCCATCCGTCTTGGTATCCATGAAGTGAGGATGGATTGAGGTTGGCATGGGTGAGCGTTAGTCGTGTTTTTTCTCCTTCAGGCGTGAATTCGACCGATAATTCTGTGACGTGCCCTGGTTCACTTTCCCATTCCCAAGTACAGTGGAGTCTTGATTCTTTAGTGATTTCCAGATATTTCCCAAAGGCCGCATGCGTAGTACCATCGGAATCCTGAAATGCAATTCGGTAGTGACCTCCAAGTGTCAGATCCATATCGACGGAAAGCACTGTGCCCTTGGGATCGGAGCCAAACCATTGCTGTATAAACTCCGGCATGGTCCAGATCTGCCAAACGAAATCTACGGGAGCGTTCAGTAAGCGCTCAATGACTACCTGGTTGTTATTCATCTTTTATTGCTTTTGGACTTTTTGCAAATGGTAAGAGGGCCCGCGGTTTTTTCAACCTGTCGCCATCGGCATGTCATTTCTGGACCATTCGCTCCAGGAACCGACATAAAGCTTGGGAATCTCAAGCCCTGCTGAGGCAATCGCCAACAGCGTATGGCATGCAGTCACTCCCGATCCGCAGTGGACGATGATGTTTTCAGAATCCTTGCCGTCAAATATGCCCTGATATTTTGTTTGCAACTCCTCCGGAGAAAGGAGAAAGCCCTGTTCATCAAGGTTTTCGGAATAAGGCACGTTAACCGCGCCGGGAATATGTCCGGCGACGAGGTCGATGGGTTCTGTTTTTCCGAGGTATCGATCGTGGTCTCTGACATCAATCACGAGATGACTGGGATTGGTGGAGACCGCTTCGACCTCGGCAAGGTCGGCGATAGGGAGAATCCATCTTTCAATGGGATAAAGTTCTGTTTTAGCTGCTGTTTCGATTCCTTCAGTTACAGGAAATCCGTGCCGCTCAGCTTCCTCCAATCCACCGTCCAAGACCTGCGCTTTTTCGTGTCCGACGGCCTTCAGCATCCACCAAAATCTCGCGGCGGCATTGGAGCCGTTGGTTTCATCATAGATCACGACATGACTGGCGGGCGAGATGCCAAGCTCGGCAAGTGTCTTAGAGAAGTTGTCGAGGGTGGGCAAAGGATGCCGCCCACCTTCTGACAAATCGGACTTGATATCGGCCAGCTGCGTGTTGAGATCCACAAACAGGGTTCCTTTCAGATGTCTCTTCGCATAATTTTCCTTGGCATTTTTCGAGTTTGTGGCATCAATCAGTATGATTTTTTCAGATTGAATCAGCGCTGGAAGGTCTGCCGCTTGCAGGATGGGAGAAAGGTTTTGGGTCATTGTCTAAAATGGGATTCTGATTTTTGCAACGCTGTCCGTGAAGTTCCAGTCGTATCGAAGTGGTTACTATTCTCCATCTTTCAGCCAATTCCGCGTTTTTCGCTCCCTCTTGAGGCGCTCCGATTTGGCTTTGACCGACATCTTGTCGCGATCGGAGTCGAAGAACATGTGGCGCTGTGTCAACCATGAGTCCTGCCGGATCATCATCCCGTCAAACGGACAGCCCGGATGTCCGCAGTTGTGTTTGGAATGACTTCCGAAGTTGCGGTGTTTGATCTTTTTGTCGGAAAGGATACGTTCTTGGTTTTTTCGGATGTCGACCCAAAGCTGCCATTCGTCCGCGACCGTCAGTTCCTCACCCAAAGTAATCAGTTCAAAATAGGTTCGGGGGTCCTTTAGCTGCAGAAAATCGAAAGTCTTGGCAAAAGTTTGGTTGGCGTAGTCGCGGACTTCCAGTCGGTCCGCCAAGTCCAGATTTTCGTTTTCGCAGATTGAGCGATAGAGGCCCAGCGTATTGAAATCAGAATAATCCCCGTGGCGGTCAGTAAAGTGGAAATATTCAGCTTTGCTGAGCTCGTTGAATTTGCGGTCGATCTTCATAGGATTTCTTTAAGATTGGAAAAGATAGTGAGCTGGCGAAATTTTTGACAAGCCAGATTGATTTTACCTTCCCAGTCTCTTAATATCCCCAATCTCCAGCACCTGCTTGGAATAGCCTTCCGTCACCGTCTTGATCATCGCCCGGCCGACTTCCTGCAGGGTGAGTGTCTTTCGGGGAATCAAGTAGGGTAGGATTGCGATCAAAGGTTTAAAGAGCGCCTTGACGTTCTTTTGTCCTGGAAAGGGTTTCATAAAACCCGGACGGAAGTTATACTGACCGCGGAAAGGCAGTTTCATGAGTTCGTTTTCAGTCTTTCCCTTTACTCTTGCCCACATCGAGCGCCCTTTTTCGCTGCTGTCGGTCAGTGTTCCGGTGACAAAGTCAAAGACCATCGCTGGATTGAGTTCCGCCAGTAGCCTCGCAAAATGCAAGGTGGTCGTCTGCGTGATATGCGTATAGTCCGCCTCGCTCGTCCCAACTGAGCTCACCCCCGCGCAATAGAAGCAGGCGTCAAACCCGGTGAGTTTTTCCCGATGGGAATCAATCTGCATGAAGTCCGCAACCAACAGCTCCGAGTATTTGGGGTGGGAAATGGCGTAGGGCTTTCGGCTAATGCTAAGCACTTCGGAGACTTGGTCGTTTTGTAGGAGCTCTAAGAGAACGCCTTCGCCGACCATTCCTGTCGCGCCGGTAAGGATGATTTTGAGGGGCATAGTCAGTGTGGGTTAAATAGATGAGAGAATCCAATCTACGGATTCGGCGCAATCAGGTTGGAGTTAATCCTTCAGACCCCTGCCTTCCAAGATCGCAGGAACGCACTTTTCGATGCGGGATTCGCGGGTTGTGGATTGCTTCGGCTGGGAAAAGTGAAACAGATACGCCCGTTGCCTACCCGGTGTCAGACTTTCAAAAGCCACGCGTAAGGCCTGATCTGAGTCCAGTTTCTCCTGAAATTCCTCCGGCACCGCGTACTCCTCCATTTTCTTGAGTTCGACTTTCAAACCCGCTTTTTCGACCTCGATAGCCTCGTAGATATGAGCTTTGATCCAAGCTTCCTGTTCCAGGATTTCCTTCAGCTCCTGAAAGCGGATCTGACGGGCAGCCTGCACATTCTCGGTCTGCTGGATGAGGATGCCGTGCGTGTCTTGGATCAATGCCCCTTTGAAAAAGAGCAAGGCGCAGTATTCCTTAAAGACGTGGATCAGGACGACGTTGGCAGAGTGAAACGTGTAGCAAGGGCATCCCCACTTGAGCTCCTCGACGAGTCCAGAGTCGAGCACGATTCTTCGCAATTGGATGATTTCTTTTTCCCATCGTTCGTTGGTGGAAAAGTAAAAGTCAGCCTTGGGATTGGTCATGGGTTTTGAATTTTGGTTGTCTGCGAGTATCGGGGAGTTAGGGTTTGTGTGCAAGTGTTTTTTTGCGAAGTAGGGCATAAAGCCCCAATACTGGCCCGATGGCAAGCAGTAAATAAATGTACTGTGGATTGATCTTGTCGGAAAAGAATCCAAGGAACTGGATGCTGACGATGGTAATGGCAAACCCGATGCAGTTGACGATGGTGAGTGCGGTGCCTCTCGATTCTTCCGGCGCATTCTTGGCGACCAAAGTCGAAAATAACGGCGAATCAGCAACTACCGTGGTCCCCCAAACAAACAGAAATGCCAATAGCACAAAAGCTGAATCCGCAAATAAAAACAGCGGAGACATAAGGCAGCAAACACACGAGAGAAGCAGGGAGCCGGTGGCTGTTTTCTTTGCCCCAAATCGCTGAGAGATGAGCCCGCTCACGACGCAGGCGATCCCCCCGGATCCGATGATCAGGAAGGAAAGCAACGGAACATTGAGCTGGGCGGCGGGGTAGCGGCTATTGTAGGCGAGAAGCATGATCGGTACAAAAGCCCAAAAGGTGTACAGCTCCCACATGTGTCCAAAGTATCCAAATGCGGCGGCGCGAAAATCCCGCTGCTTAAATCCCTGTAAAAACGCAGTGAATTTTGGCTTCTGCCCCCGCTTTCTGAATGGTCCGTCAGGAACAAATATCATGACGGCTAGTCCGCCAATAGCCGACAATATCGTGGTCAAGTAGAGGATGTATCTCCAGGGGAAACCCAGCGTGAGATCTTTCAACAAATGCGGGAATGCCGTGCCCAAGACTAGGGCGCCAACTAGGAAACCCAATGACTTCCCCAGCCCGGCTTGATAGTGGTCGGAAGCGATCTTCATCCCGACGGGATAGATTCCCGCAAGGAAAAAGCCAGTCAAGAACCGAAACAGAAGTATCTCTCCAACCTCGACCCCTGAGAGCGTGATGCCGAGGTTGAAAAGTCCTGCCAAAAGCGAACTGATGAAAAATACAAGGGATGGAGAAAAGCGGTCTGAAACGGTGAAGATGGCGAACACCAAGGTTCCGGCGATAAATCCAAACTGAATCGCGCTGGTCAGATGCGTCAGGAAAATCGGGGCAAGATCGAAGTCCCTGACCAAGTCTCCGATGACCGAATTGCCGGCAAACCAAAGTGACGTGCAGAGAAATTGGGCAACCACGATGACTGGTAAGATTGATCTCATTTGATGTGCGTGTTAGTCATCTCTAGCTCTTCTTCTTTTGGGATAAATAAGATTTCTTTGTGGACAATTATAAAGATTGATTTACTCCCGTAATATCGAGAATTTCGACTTTTCCCAGCCAGTCAACCGCGGCAAAACTATTCGGACGGTTTGGTTTTTTTGTAAGTGAGGGCTATCATTATAACTAGCTTGTTAAATATTTAGGCGTCCACCAAAAAGTAAACTCTTTCATATCTCCGAATTTCAAAACCTGTATGAGAAACCTCAGTTCCTTATTTTTCATTTGTCTCATCCTTGTGGGACTGTCCGGCTACCGGCAGCCCGCCAAGCCGAGAAGAGTAGTAATCATCGGAATAGACGGATTAAGCGTCGACGGTTATAAAACCGCCAAGCATCCCAACCTGGACAAACTCATGAAGGACGGCATTCTCTCGATGAATACGCGGACAGTGATGCCCTCTGTGACCATGCCCAACTGGACCAGTCATCTGACTTCCGGTGGCCCGGAGCAGCATGGTGTCACGAGCAATGAGTGGAGGATCGACAATCAGAAATTTCCTCCGATTGAAGTGGATGAAGCAGGCTACTATCCCTCAATCTTCAAGATTGTAAAAGAGCAAGTTCCCGGTGTAAAAACCGCTTTTTACTACAATTGGGCCGAACTGATCAATTCCTTTAACAAAGCCTATTTCGATGAAATTGGTTTTGAGCAGAATGACGGGTATCTGCAAAATTACAGCAAAGCCTATGACTTTATTGTTGAAAATCAGGATGATCCAACCTTGGTTTTTCTCTACACGGTCCATGTGGACCATGCAGGGCACGGGCATAATTGGATGTCCCCGGAGTACATTAAGGCGACAGAAGATGCGGATTTGGAAATCGGCAACTTCATCGAAAAGCTGAAGGCTTCTGGCCACTATGAGGACACCAACTTCCTGCTGATCAGCGATCATGGCGGGAACCCAGCCTCAGGACACGGTGGACTCAGCATCGAAGAGATGGAGGTGCCTTGGGGAATCACCGGGCCTGGAATAGACAAAAACCAAGGACTCAAAGAGCCTAACAGCAATGCCAATACTGCCGCAGTGATTGCCGAAATCTTCGGCTGCCAGGATCTTCCAAAGTCTTGGATTGGCAAAGTGCCGAGTTCGATCTTTGAGCAAAAGTAAGTGGAGGACAGGCCGCTCTTTTGCTGCTGGAATTGTTTTGTCTTCCCTGTTTTGGAGGCAAGCTTTGCGACCGGAGGATTAGCGTTTCGCCGGGCCGCCAATCAAACTGTCCACTTCCAGGTATTTTTTATTCAGGGTGCCCAGCGCAAAGGCCGCTGCAGCTGCGGCGTACACCGAATAGTCCAAAGGAGCTTTGGCACTCAAAGAAAAAGTCATCGCCAAGGCAAACACTAACAACAAAATCCCGCTCAGCTTGGCGAAAAGCTCGGTCTTGAAGCCGATCAGCAAAGCAAGTCCAAACACTACTTCGGCCACTGTTGCAGCGATTGCCGCCGGCGAGACCAGGGACGCGGGCAGCCAGGGGTTGATCAGGCCGGTATAGTCGACAAAGCTTTGCCAGGTCCCCCAGACGGAGATGTCTGCAGGATAAAGTCCAAAACGGTCTGCCACGGCAGAAAGAAAGCCAAGTGCCAAGGCCAGCCTGAGGAAAAGTTTGACGAGATGTTGATTCATGGTGAGAGGATTGAAAGATTGAAAATAGCCAAAAGATCTTCTGTAAACAGGAATAGGCTGAATCTCCCCCGGAAATCCAGCCTATTTTTAAGCTAAACGTTTTTGAGTTATGCCGGAATCGGCTTAAGAGTACTTACCGACAGTCTGTTCCAGGCGTTGATCGCAATGATGGCCATGATCGCTTGGGCGAGGTAGTTTTCGCCCAGCAGCTGAACAGCTTTTTTGTAGGTGGCGTCGCTCAGTCCCTTTTCGCTGATCAGGGTGATTTCTGCAGTGACCTTGAGCAGGATTTTTTCCTCCGGGGTGAACAGCTCCGTCTCCTCCCAGGCGTTGAGTAGCAGAATCCGCTGAAGATTTTCTCCCTGTGCTAAGGCATCCTTGGTATGCATGTCGATGCAAAACGCACATTTATTGATCTGGGAAGCACGGATCTTGATCAGCTCCTTGTGGATGGATGTGAGTTCCGATTGCTGGAGATACTTCTCGATTGGGAAAAGTGACTGGAAGCCTTTTGGTTCCACTTGATCGATTTGCAGTCTAGTTTCCATGGTATTTGGTGTTTTTGATTTATGATACACCAAAGGTATTTCACCCTTTTCCCAAAAAACTTGAACTGGATTAAGATCGTCTCTTCGCTCGCAGTTTGCTGAGATACTCCGGTGTCAGGCCGAGGTAGGTGGCCAAGATGTACTGGGGCACGCGCTGCACGAAGTAGGGGAACTGTTCGCTGAAGTTGTAGAAAACCTCTTCCTTGGAGTAGGTGAAAAGATACTTGATGCGGGTTATGACCGCGCCGTAGCCGATCTCATACATCTTGCGAAAGTAGGATTCCGTAGCCGGGTGTTCCACAAGCAGGGCATCATACCGCTCTTTGGAGATGCTCCAAACCACCGAATCCTCGACGGCCTGGATAGTCGAGTCTGTCATTTTCTTTTTGTAAAAAGCCTGGTAGTCGCTGATCCACCAGTTTTCCAGCGCGAATTGGACGGACTTTTCGACGCCTTGCCGATCCGTAAAAAAGGCATGGACGCAGCCTTTTTCCACAAAAAACAGGCGATTGCAGATCGTATTTGCCGGAAGTAGAACCTCTTTTTTGCCGACTTCCAAGCGCTCGAAATACTCAGGGATTTGTGCTTCGAGTTCGGGTGTCAGCGAAATGAACTTGCGAATATGGTCGAGGAGCGAGTGAGGCATTGGAGGACTTTTTGGAAATAGAGCAGCTGCACGTTGATCCAAAAATAGGCAAGAATGGGATTCGGTCTGCTATTCTCTCAGCCATTTCCATCGCTCAGCCCAGTCGAGGAGGAATTCATTTCGCCATCTTTGGATGGTCTTGCCGCCTTGCAGTCTGCCGTCAAAGACCGCCGGATCGCTATGGATGGCTTCGTTCAAGATTTATGTTTAATTTTTACCATTGAAGTAAACCGGTTAAAAGTCTTGAGTTGCCTTTATCATCATCTGTAACAAGAACAACTTTTGTTTCCCCGGATGAAACTTCTTTTTCAACGGTTACGGATTCTACTTTCAAATTTGTTTCTGTATTGGGAACGTGACAATACTCAAAAGATTTACTGATGGTATTATTTGAGATGTCTATGATACCAATTAAACTCCCTAAGATTTCGCCATCATCATAGGCGTTGTCAGTGTCTTCCACGGAAGCGGTGAAAATGATTTTTGGCTCGTCTGTCAAAGCCGTGGCACCCGAAAAACCCGCTTCAATCCCGTTGATATTTGGCAGGGAAAATTGCCTGATTTCCGGTCGGGGAAAATCAATCCCATCGCTCAGGTATGCTAAGAAATCTTTGTATTCAAATCGTATAATCAGATTTGGCTTACGATTAAAAAGGAATAATTGGTTGTTACGAAAAGCTGTTGCCTCAATGTTTAACTCAGAATCCTCGAATATGGGCAATTGGATTAGCTTTTTGTAAAAATCTGAGATATCGTACTTCTCGATTTTCAAAGAGTCTTCCAGTAAGATTCGTAAAAAAATATTCCGTTGAGGTGACTTAGAACCCGATCCAAAGACAACGATCTCATTCTTGTCAATCAATTCCAGCGCTTCAAAGTCCGGTTTTTCAGATTTAAGTATTCTCTCTGAAAAATCAACAGGTTCCAGAAGGGGCGTTTTGGAAATGGTTTTGAATTCGCTATTGAGGGAGTATAAGAAGGGAGAGTCATCCCCAACCACGTAGTAAACCTCACCCGACTTTATAATTCCTGATCCACTGGGAATCTTCTCAAGCTGTATCTCATCCACAATGGCAATCTTCATATTACAATGGGTTCAAGCAGGAGTAATGTAGGTACTGTGAGATGGGATTTCAAAAGGTCTAAGATTAACATTCGATTCTTGACTATTCCAAGTTTCGTTCTTTTATAAGTTCTTCCAAGTCTTTACTTCTTTTGTTTTTCGGGTCATTAACCAGCTTGTAGATAAAATACAAGGGAATTACAGTGACCATTCCCCAACTGTTCTTTGCAAATACTGTAAAAGATAATCCCCGCGAACATCCTCATTCCCTCAGCCATTTCCATCGCTCGGCCCAGTCGAGGAGGACTTCATTTCGCCATCTCTGGATGGTCTTGCCGCCCTGCAGTTTGCCGTCAAAGAGCGCCGGGTCGCTGCGATCGCTGTACCAGTTTTCTCCGAGCAGGTAATCATTCGGGTTGGCTTTTCCCGGCCAAAGATTGGATACTACCAGTTGCCCGTCTGACTCCGGAAATCCGGGAACAGAGGAAGTGAAGTGAAAAGTGAGCGTCTCAGCTTGCTTGGGAGCGTACTGAAGTGCGTAGACTCCCTTTCCCAGATAGTAGCCGGGCCAGGTTTGCTTGGAATTTCCATAAGGTACCTCCATCCAAAAGACTGCAGAATCTGCCGGTACGTTGATCTTCGGGCCCTGGAAGCGAAACTCCGCCGTCGTACAGAAGGCCACCGTGTCGACAGTCGTCGTGGGTCGGTCATAGACTACCCGTGCACTTCTCCGGATCGGTTCAAAGCTTCCTCCCCAGCTTTCGCCCTCGGGATCCGCGGGATCGCCGTGCATCAGGTAGAGCAGGGACGGGGTGTCTCCCATCTTGATTTCCCCGTCGTAGTATTTCTTGAAATCCGCCCCCAGATGGCCAGCACCTTGTATGTATTGGCGATAGTAATCGGTGGTTTGGATCACATCGGGCGCCTGATTGTCAGAGAAAAAGCCATAATACGAGGAGTTGACCTCGATCATCCAGAGGTCTGGGAAGTTGGCGGCAATGTAGACGTAGGCATTGGCACTCCACTTTTTGTTGGGACCGCCGATCCAGTAGACACGGATATCTTTCTGAATCTCCGGGGCGTTATGTAGCGCCTGAGCGACGTCTTCGAGGCCTCCCCAGACCAGGACCCAGAGCGGTCTCCCGTCTTCTTTTTTCGCAGTCTGAATGATCCAGTCGGAGCCTTCCGTGGAGGAAGTGACTCCTGCAAACGGCGCTGCGCCTTTTCGTCCCTGCTTGGTCACACTGCGGAGATACGTTGGACTGGCAAAGCCGGATCGGTGTTTTTCCAGCTTTGGGAGGTCTTTTTCGTAGAGATCAATCATGCGAAAGATCTCTGCCGTACTACCGCTTCCGTATGACGGGGAAGAAACCAGTCCCTCAATATCGAACCTATCCGTGTACATCAGCAGATGGGCCATGCTTTGGTTGTCGTCGGGATCGGTGCCGCCGATATCTGTGCTGATCAGGATGCGGGGTTTTGCGGATTGTTGGGCCTGTAGAAAAAGGGGAAAAAGTAAAAACACGATCAAAAGACAACGCATAGCTGGCAGGAAAAGGATAGAAATACGGATTAGGGTTTCCTCTAAGATACGTGCCGAATCGCAAGGCCGTGTCCTGTGCTTTAGGACTGGGAAAGCTGATTGATATCAAACGCTGCCTGTCGAACGCCGAAGAAGAAATGTCGAACGTATTGTCTTATCAGTGAATTGGATTTGAAAAAACAGACAATAAAAAAAGGTGTCCGTAAGTGTGTTTCTCAATCCAAGATCTGATTCTTTTCCGTCAGGATAATAGGCTTGCCGTCAGTGACTACAAGTGTATGCTCGTGCTGCGCCATGTACCCGCCGCGATCGCCGACCATGGTCCAGCCATCATTGAGGGTGACTGCGTAGGTTGAACTGGTCGAGATAAACGTCTCAATCGCGACTACCGAGTTTTTCCTGAAACGGGTCAGATTGTATTTGTCCCGGAAGTTTGCGATTTCGGATGGCTCCTCGTGCAGACTTCTGCCGACGCCGTGTCCGGTGAGGTTTTCAATCACTTTGAATCCCCTTCTTTTGGCTTCGGTTTCCATCAGATGCCCTACCTCCGAGATCCTCACGCCGCCACGTATGTTGCTGATTGCTTTCTGAAGAATTGCCTTCGAAGCGTCTACCAGTTTTTGGTGTCCGTTTCTGTCTTCGCCGATGACGAAGGATGCGCCATTGTCTGACCAAAAGCCGTCCAGTTCTGCCGACACGTCGATGTTGATCAAATCGCCGTCTTTCAAAATTCGCTTCGCAGAGGGAATGCCGTGGCAAAACTCATTTCCAACACTGATGCAAGTCCAGCCCGGAAACTTGTACGTCTCATAGGGCGCGGACTTTGCGCCAAAATCTTTTAAGATACCTGCGCCGTACTCGTCCAATTCTTTGGTGGAGATACCCGGTCGCGCATAGTTTTTCATCTCCCGGAGCGTGTAAGCGACGGCGTCACTTACTTTCTTCATCCCAAGCAATTCTGATTCTGTGGTGATTGACATAGCGTTTTTTATTCTGACAGAACTTCAACCGAGCGCATTTGCATTTTGTTCCGATCGGTGCTGTTACATGTAAAAGACGTTGAACTTATGACCGTCAGGGTCCTTGAAGACAAAGCCATAGTATCCCGGACCAAATTCTTCGGCTTCTGAAACAATCGTTCCGCCTGCTTTTTTCACCTCTTTCTCCCAGTCGTCCACTTCCTCTTTGCTGTCAGCCGACAGGGTGAAGATGATCTCATTTCCCTTGCTTAGGTCGGATATCTCTCCTTTGACGTTGGACTGCAGCACGTCTTTCAAGAAGAAATGGATCACAAAATTATTCTCGCCGAAGAAGAAACTGGTCAAGTCCTTAGATGCTCCGTTGGATTTGAAGCCCAGTTCGGTGTAAAACTTGGTGGTCCGAGCCAGATCTTCCACGGTTAGGTTTGCCCATATCGCTTTTGCGTTCATGGTGTTTTAGTTTTGGGTTTCGGTTTCAATTTCCTTTGCTAAAAACGCCGACTCCTCTTTTTGATTTTTAAATGTCCGTTAGGAAGGGGACTCTTGCCGGTATTCGTTTTATTTTTTCAAGATTCCTTTTTCGACGCTCTCGTTGATCAGATTCTCTGCATAGTCCCAGATTGAGCTCGAACCGTCTTTTATCACTTTCTTTTTTTCGTAGACTTTCGTGTAGTTCACTCCAAATTCTGCCCAAGTCCCGCCTTTATTTGAAGTGTTTTGAAGTAGGGGTTCCAGTCGGTCCATGGATCTGGCAAATTTGGCTTCGTTGGTTTCGCCGTTCTCAAACTCTTCCCACACCGCAATGAATTTGTCGGCCTGTTCCTTGGGAAGCATTCCAAAGATCCGGTTGGCAGCCAACCGTTCTTCGTCTGTGTTGGAGTGTTTTTTTGCAGTGTCGTAGATGAAGGTGTCGCCTGCGTCGATCTCCACGATGTCGTGTATCAGCACCATCTTGAGCACTTTCAAGACATCAATCGGCGCGTCGGCGTGCTCCGCCAAGACGATTGTCATCATGGCCAGGTGCCAGCTGTGCTCCGCGTCGTTTTCGTTCCGGTCGCTGTTAAAGAGTTTGGTCTTCCGCTGGATGTACTTGACCTTGTCTATCTCTTTGATGAAATTGATCTGTTGAAGGAGCTTGTCTGTAGGCATGGGACTGGGGTTGAAAAGCGGTTTGATGACGCTTATTCTGTTTTTTTATCAATCTTCGGGTAGGAATTCAGGATTGTAGACTATCTCCCATAAGTGTCCATCTGGATCTTGAAAGTAACCGGCATATCCACCCCAAAAAGTTTCTGACGCAGGTTTGATTATTTTCGCTCCTGCTTTTTCAGCAAGTGACATCACTTTATCAACTTCATTCTTGTCCTGGACATTATGTCCAATGGTGAATTCTAATGAAGAAAAGTTTTCGAGTGGAAGCTTTGTGTCATTCGCTATGCTTTTTCTGGGCCAAAGTGCCAATCTTAAACCACTTTGTAAGTCGAAGAATGCAACGGCACCATATTCAAATTCCTTTCCGACAATTCCGTCGGTTGAAAGTCCGAGCCCATCTTGATAAAACTTAACTGATTTTTCCAAGTCAGTGACTCCCAGTGTCAGCACTGAAATTCTCGGTTTCATACGCTATCTTATTTATAGTTTTTGACTATGCTGCTTTCCAAAGTCCGTTCTCTATTTCGACCCATTTTCTGAAATTCGGATCAAAGACATTCTTTTTTAGGTTTAGCCTCACTTCTGCCAAAATACCGCCAGCCCGTCTTTTCCCGCGACGGCGATGTCGAGCTTGCCGTCTTGGTTGAGGTCGGTCACGGAGAAGTAGAGTCCGGCTCCTTTTCCCACCCCAAAAGGCCCGTAGCTGATCACGTTTTTGACAAAGTTTTTGCCGTCCCACTTGAAGTAGTACAGACCGATCTCGTCCCATCCACCAGGGTCTTTTCCGTTGTGAGCCCGGTAGCGCTTGCCTGTGACGAGTTCGTTTTTACCGTCTCCGTCCAAGTCCACCCATTCCATGGAATGATATTGAGACTGATACGGATCGATGTCGTGGCGGACGAATTCGATCTTGTCCCCGTCGGCGACCTGCTCCATCCAATACAGCCCATAGTCATGGCCGTTGCCGATGATCAGGTCGTTTTTACCGTCACCCGTCAGGTCGGTCACGATCACCGGTACGCTCAGATCCTTGAATCCGTCCAGCGGATGGAAAGCCCACTCTCCGGTTCGCAAGTCCGCGGGAGCTTCGTACCATCCCATGGAGCTGATCAGGTCTCCAAATCCGTCTCCGTTGATGTCACCGAAGCCCAGTCCGTGGCCCTGGGTTTCGAATACTTCGTATTTTTCAAACTGGTTTGGCCCGACCCATTTGTAGAACGCCAGCGGTTTACGGGGTGTGTTGGGTACGATCTCCAAGGTGCCGTCGCCGTCGATATCCCAGGCCCGGGTGGATTCGATGTTGCCTGTCTCGGCGATCAGATGTTCCTTCCATTCCCCGTTGTTTCCGGGGTTTTCCTTCCAGATCAGTTTTCCCTCAAACCAGCCTCCGGTCACAAAATCCATCTTCCCATCGCCATTCACGTCCATGGGGATGGTCGAAAAGTCCTCGTAATATTCCCCATATCGCTTGACCTGACCGATCAGAAACCGCTCCTTAAACTCTGGACCTTTGTACCAATAGCTACCCGAGACCAAGTCGGGATGGCCGTCCTTGTCCACGTCAATGGCTCCGACGGATTCGTTGCTTTCGAAGGCGATGAGCTGCTTTTCGAAGCTGGGTTTTTGGGTTTGGGAAAAGGAAAAAACAGGAAGAGCTAGTGCTAGGAGAGTAAGGCGAATTTTCATTTACGATTTTTGATTTATGAGGAGATAAAGTCTTCAAACTTCCCTTCCAACGGGATCCTTTGAAAAATTATTGAAAGGATTTGGAATGTTTCATGAAGGCATGATTGGGTTGGAATGCAAAGAAAGGAAACACGGACAATCGAAGGTTAACAAAATTAGAAAATGAGCTGTCCTGATCTGTATGTTTTGGAAAGCTGGAATTGGACAATCCCCAAATTCCGATTAAACTTCACGGAATTTTCGACAGCATGCACGACTCTCCAGTCCAAAAATACCGGGTATTTTTCGCAGTTCCCCCAAAAGTCCATCTCTTGGATCTCTGCGGACCGGCGCATGCCTTTTACGAAGCCAAGGTGCTTGACCCGGCTATTGAGATCTTTTTCGTCTCTCTCAACGGTAATTCGGAGGAGCGTTCGAGTCCGGGTTTGGGCATAAGCAGCTTATTGGATTTCAGGGACTTTGAGCTCGGGTCTTCTGATTGGTTGATCATCCCTGGACTGGAGTCTGAGGTCTATTTCCGTGAGGGATTTTACCAGACCATTCAGCCTTTTTTGGACTGGGTACGACTTCAGGCCGGAAATGGTGCCAAGGTTTGCTCGGTGTGTACTGGGACATTTCTCCTGGCTAATGCCGGAGTGCTCGATGGGAAATCCTGCACCACTCACTGGAAATACCGCGAGGTCTTCGAGCGGCTTCACCCCAATGTACGGCTGATGGCTGACCGGCTTTTTGTCAAAGACGGCAACATCTACTCCAGCGCCGGAGTGGCCTCGGGGATTGATCTCTCGCTGTTTCTTTTGGAGGAGGTTTTTGGGTCATTGTTTGCGTTCAAGGTAGCTAAGGAGATGGTGGTCTTTCTACGCCGAATGCCAAATGACCCGCAACTGAGCGTCTTTCTCCAGTTTCGGAATCACCTGGAAAACCGTGTCCACCAAGTCCAGGACTTGATGGCAAGTCATCTGGATCAGCAGCTTTCTTTGGAGGATCTGGCCGAGAAAGTAAATATGAGCCCGCGAAATCTCAGCCGGCTTTTCAAGAAAACGGTGGGAATCACTTTGGGAGAATACCGGGATAAACTTCGTTTCGAAAAGGCCCTGCAACTTTTGGACAGTGGGGAAAAGGTAGAAGTCACCGCGCTGAGTTGCGGATTGAAAAGCGCCAATCAGCTTCGGTCCCTACTCCGAAAATACCGGGACCTTGTTCCCCCAAACTTGTCCTGATCCTGCGTACGCTTGTCCTTTTATCCCAAGCTTGTTGATTCTAGTTTTGGGAAAAAAATCAGGATATGGTACGGCTTTGCTTTTGGATACTTATGGGGACTATGATTCAGACTTCTCTTTTGGGGCAAAGTACAGGTGACAGTCCGGCCTATGTCTGCCCTCCGTGCGGCAGTGCCTGTGATGCTTTGGTTTTTGACAAACCGGGCACCTGTCCCCATTGCAATATGATTTTGGTGAAAAAGAACCAGATCAAAAAGATTGCCTTCTACCTTCAGGATGGGGTAGAAGTCTTGGATTTTGCCGGACCGATGGAGGTGTTTTCCTATGCAGGATATGAGGTCTTCACTGTCTCGAAGACCAAAGATCCGATCAAATCCCAAGGTGTGTTGAAAGTCATCCCGGACTATTCAATCGACGATGCGCCAAAGGCCGACATCCTGGCGTTTTTTGGGGGAAATGCTGGCCGGGCATACCAGGACTCTGCTGTGATCGATTGGATTAAAGGCCAAACTGAGGTGAAATACCACTTTTCGGTCTGTACAGGTGCTTTTATGCTAGCCGAAGCGGGGATCTTGGATGGGATGAAAGCCACTACTTTTCACAATTCGCTGAACAGCTTGGAACAAAATTATCCTCAAATAGAGGTGCTTCGTGAGGTTCGTTTTGTCGACAATGGGAAGGTGATCACCACCGCCGGAATCTCAGCCGGGATCGATGGAGCGCTGCATCTAGTAGCCAAATTCCAGGGATTGAATGCGGCGAGAAGGACGGCTTTTTACATGGAGTATGATAATTGGGTGCCGGGCGATGGCTTGGTACTTTCAGGCGACAACCCTTACGACGTCGCTTTCTCCGGTCCGGAACTGGCCGGCTTCGTCGGAAGCTACTCGCATAAGGGAGACGGTGTCTTTGAATTGACTTTGAACCCTACTGACCAGACGCTCTATGCCAAGATCCGCGGCGTAAACTATCCGATATTTCATGAGTATGGGGACGTGTTCACCGACGTGGAAGGAGGAGAGCCGATCTACTTCCAACGGGGAACAGACGGAGCCATCACTGGATATAAGGTGGAGGCTGAAGGGGAGGTTTTTGAGAAATTGAAATAGGCATTCTGTACCTTCTGAACCTTTCAGATCCACCAATTGAAGGGTGCTTTTCAAAAAAAAATCCCCCTAGCGGTTAACTAGAGGGATTTTTTTTCATTTGATAGTATGGGACTACTTATTCAACTTTTTACAATAAAGAACATCCCTCATCATGCATCCATCATCCCTACTTCTCCATCGGATGCACTTTCAGAAGCTCCTCAGGGCTGTAGAATCCTTCCTTGGCCTTGACTTCTTCCCGAATCTGTCTTACGAGCTCAGGAGAAATCGGTGACGCCTGATTGCCAAAGGAGTTTCTGACATAAGTCAATACTGCTGCCACTTCGCTGTCGTCGAGCATCCCTTCGAAAGGCGTCATCGGCACCTGTCCTGGGTAGTCTTTGCCCGATACATTGATCGGGCCCATGATCCCCTTGAGGACGATCTTGATCAGCCGCTCCGGACTGCCAGTCACCCAAGGTGTGCCGCGAAGCGGAGGGAAGCCGGATGCACTCAATCCGCCGCCGTCAGTCTGGTGGCAGGTGGAGCAGAATCCTTCTCTGGCGTAAATCTCCTTGCCCAGGACAAACAGCTCTCTTTCAGAACCCGTCAGGGAGGATTTGACGTCTTCTTCTTTTTTCTCCCTGACGGAAAGTCCGTTCAGGTGGGCTACGGCAGTTTCCAGAGTTCCCGGAATCCAGGTGTTGTCTTTTGGTTGTTTCTCAGCCTCTGCCAAGATCGGCAGTCCTACTTCCCGCGGCAACCAAGACGCAGCCGCGATCGCCTCCATTCTCACCCGGCCGTTTAGATCTTTTACCGCCGCCATGAGCAGTTCGGCCTGATCTTTCACCTGATGACCCGTGTAGCGGAGTACCCGGGTAGCGGCAGCTCTTGCACGGTAGTCTTTGGCTGCCAGGACTTGCTTCAGCAGATCCTGATCCACCTGGTTGATCCCCCAAGTCACCCAGAGGCCTTCCAACAGGTTGTGCTCGTAGTTTGGATCGTTCTTGTCAAGAGATTTTGTCCAGCTTTGCACGGCAGCAAAGACCTCCGCTTTGTCCCGGCCACGGAGCTCGCGGCGGGTGCGGTAGCGGGTTCGATACTCTGGCTGTTTCAGATTTTCCAGCAATTCAGAAATGCTGGCACCGTCAATCTTCGCTGGTGTAAGCAAAGGTCTTGAGGGATAGGTCACCCGATAGATTCGGCCGTGCACGTGATCACGCAGCGGGTCGCGAGCGTTGTGCTGCATGTGGCCGATTAGGATATTGTGCCAATCCACCACATAAAGCGAACCGTCTGGAGCGATCTCCATATCCACCGGGCGGAAGTTGCGATCCGTGGAAACGATGAGGTCTTGTTTCCATTTGGTGACAAAGCCGACAGTGTCTTCAATGACTTGGTGCTGTTTGGTTCCCAAAAAACCGATGGTATTGTTGATGATCATGTCGCCTTGGACATCATCCGGGAAGTGACGGCTGGTGATAAACTCCAAACCTGAAGTAGGACGCACGAGATGGTCTTTTTCGATCAGATTTGGACCCTTGAAGTTGCCGTTGCCATAGCGTGGCAAAGTCGAACCCGGGAGCATCCAGTTGACATTGGGGCCGGAAGTCTCTGCGTAGAAGTTTTGCCCCCAGTCGTCAAAGGCGATCCCCCAAGGGTTTGGAATACTCACCTGATTAACTCGCTCAAGTTTGTGACGCTTCGGCTCGTAGCGATAAAAGCCGCCGTTAGTCGCTCTCACCGGGCCGTAGGAAGTTTCCACATTGGTATGGAGAAATACTCCCTCGGCCATGTAGATGGCTCCGGATTCATCTGTGGTAAAGGCCGAGATGGCGTGGTGCGTATCGTGGTCGTCAAAGCCGCTCAGTAGCACTTCCTTGCGGTCTGCTTTGTCGTCTCCGTTTTCATCGATCAGCAATACCAGGTTGTTTCCCTGTGAGACATACACGCCCTCAGGAGCGATTTCGAATCCTACGGGGATGTGCAGATTGTCTGCGAAGGTGGTCTGCTTGTCAGCCTTGCCGTCTCCATCGGTGTCTTCGAGGATGATCAGCTTGTCCTCGGGACGTTTGTCTCCGGGCTTGTAGTGCGGATAGCTTGGCATGGTGGCAACCCAAAGTCGGCCTTTGTTGTCAAAGGAAAGCTGCACCGGATTGGCCAGGTCTTTAAACTCGTCTTCGGAAGCGAATAGTTCGATCTTGTAGCCTTCGGGAACTTTGATGGTCTTCAAAGCTTGTTCTCCGTACTTATACTCCAAGCTGCCGTTTGCTTCGGGATTGTAGTTGGTTTCCACTTCCGGAAGTACGATGGTTTTGGCATCGGCGGCGGCGAGATCTTTCACTTTGCCGGACGTAGACTCCCAGATGGCGGTGTCGCGGATGGCAGTCATTTGGCGGATTTTCTCCAGTTCAAAAGGATAATTGTCCGGGCCAAACGGATCGTAACGACGGCCAAAGACATGGACGCCGTTGGGGATTTTGTAGTCGTTGATCCACATCCAGTTTTTCTCCATGACTGCCTGATGGATGAGGTCCCGGTTTGCGCTGGCTTTGCGATCTGCCTCGCCAAAAAGCTCGTCTGCAAGAAGCTCTGACAGTTTTTCGTAACCCTTTTCGTTCAGTTGTGTGCCGTCGATCGTCAACGGCTCGCTGGAGTCTGCATACCATTTTCTGCTCGCAGTAAAGGCGTCGACGAAGACGAGCTCATGCTTCACGGCAAGCTCATGCATGGCTTCGGTGTATAGCTCGAGATTCTCGTTTTCTGCTTTTCCGTTAGGCACATCCACGATCTCGCTGATGTCTTCGAAACTTATCGGAGAAACCAGCGCGAGTTGAGGCGCGGACTTGCCATTGTATTTCTGCGCCTTGGAGTGGAGGATCCAGGCTTCCAGTTCTGCTTTGAAGTTTTCCAGTCTGTCTTTTCCTTCAAAAGACTCATTGAAGCCAAAGAATCCGATCACGATGTCAGCCTGAAGCCGGGTAAGCCACTGATCAGGTTTTTCCAGATGTCCTTCGCTGCCGGATGGAGTGGCGTATTCCACCTGAAAATCTTCGGCTCCCGGAAAAGCCCAGGGGTCATTGGTGCCAGATCGGGGACGGAATCCGGGAGTGTCGCCCGGATCGCTGAGATTCCTTATATACAGGGTACTGTCCGGATACCGGAGGTGCATCTCCGTTTCGAAAAGCCCATACTCCATCATGCGGGAGCCTAGGTTGTTTCCGACCAGTGTGATGCGGGAGTTTTTCCGGAGTTCAAGGGTTTTTTTGGGAGTACATTGAAAAATAAGAAGTCCCAGCAAAATAGGGACTAGTAGGTTCTTGATGGGGTTTTTAAACATGAGTTTGTTGGATTGTTACTTTTGATTTTAGTGCCAAAAAGTTTTCCTGGTTTCCGACGATGATGTTATGTCTTTTTTTATAGAAAAAAAAGGCTGTTGTATGTCAAGGCCTTTTTTGAAATCGCGGGAGGAGATTTTTTTGCGCCGCCGTAAGGGGTCCTCAACTTTCTTTAGCCGGCTTTTCCCTTCAAAGGGTAAGAGGGTCTTGTCATTTCAGACAAAACCCTCTTTTTGAATAGTTTTCCGTCAGGCCAGAACGATAACTTTTGTCAGCCTGTCCCTTTGAAATAGTTGAAGGGAGGGAGGACGTTTTTTCGTGTTCCGTTAGTAGCCGGGGTTTTGAACCAGCTTGGGATTGTTTCTGACTTCTGCAGTCGGGATCGGGAATAGCAGCTCTCGATCACTGACAGTAGGGCCGTAGACAAATTTGTGTCCCACGTAATCCTCAAACTGGCGAGTGGTCACGTTAAACCCCTTTCTAATCCTCACCATGTCAAACCAGGTTTTGTTCTCATAAGAGAGTTCATGAAATTTTTCTCTCCAGATTGCTTCCCGCAGCTCCTGCTGGGACAGTCCGCTCAGGGGAGCCAATGCCGCTCTTTCCCTGATTTTGTTCACCGAAGCATAGGCGTCGGCATTCGGGCCATTTGCTTCGTTGGACGCTTCGGCGTGGATGAGAAGTACTTCGGCAAAACGCAGGATAGGCCAGTTCAAAGAACTGCTTCTGGTATTGGTTTGGGCTGTTTCATCAAAATGCTTAAAGAGATAATAGTCCCCCAGTTCTAGGCTTTTTGTGCGGTCGTCCCTGAGTGTATAGCTGGTATAGTAGAATTCTTTTTCCGCCGCTCTTTTGTCTCCGGATTCATAGGATTTTACAAACGCTTCCTGAGCAAAGATTCCGCCTGTTTCCTCACTGTAGTTGGAGATCCCTCTATTGTACGGGATGATCGATACCTGCCAGCTGGAAGGGAGCACATAGGCCACATACTGAGTCATGAATATATTCTCGCCCAAGTTTTTCATGGCTGGATTATGGAGACTGTAGTAGGTGTCAAACAAGGAAAACGTGTTCGAATCAATTACTTCCTTTGCCTTGGAGGCAGCCAGGCCGTAGTACTCGTTTCCTTTTTGGAGTGGATATCCCGCCATTGTCAGGTAAACTGAGGAAAGCAGTGATTTGACAGCCCCCATCGACACCCTGCCCGAGGCATCTCTCCAGGGTAATCCGGATTTTTCAGCTTCTTGGAGATCGGCCACGATCTGATCATAGACTGCGGCCGGGGCTGCTTGTTCGGGGTAAAGGTCTTCCGAGGTCAGATCGATGGGGTCGGTAATTAATGGGATGTTGCCAAAAATCTGGACCAGATTGAAGTAGTAATACGCTCTCAAAAAACGCGCTTCGCCCAATAGCTTGTTCTTTGCCGTTTCGTCCATGGGCACATCCGGGATCTCGGCAATGGCGACGTTGGCGTTGGCAATGCCGAGATAGAAGCTGGTCCAATAGGTTTGGCCGTAGCCATTGTCCGAGCTGTTGTCGAGGTTCATGATCAAAAGGCTGTTTTGCGCCTGGCCCAGTTCGGTGTCCGCAAGGCCTGTCGCAAATTCAGTCATCATCCAAGGGCCACCGCCGAAGCCGCTGGACATGATGGGTTGTAAACTCTGATAGATCGAGTTTACCGCGCTGGTGGCATGCTCCGGCTTGGTGAAGTAGTTGTCAAGGGTAAAATTCGATTTGTCCGATTCATCCAGGAAATCCGCGCAGGATGTGACTCCTATCAACGAGGACAGGAAGACGAATTTTCTTATATAGGATTTAGTTGTTTTCATTTTCTGGGGATTTTAATTATAGACTAATACTCACACCTAACATGAATACCCTTGGTTTTGGATAGGCATAAAGATCAACGCCCTGATCAAATGCTGCCCCCGAGGTGGAGACTTCCGGATCATAGCCGGAATAATCTGTCGTCAAGAAGAAGTTCTGAACCGAGAAGAACGTTCTCATACTTCCTACCTTGAGTTTGTCTAGTGTCTGCTGGCTGAAATTGTAGGAAAGCATGATGTTTCTCCCTCGTATAAAAGAGCCATCTTCGACACGTCTTGAGTCAAGGAATGTGTTATATCCGGCAGTAAGGGGACGGATTTGGGCGTAATAAGTGTCTTGATTTTCCGGAGTCCAGCCGTTCAATACGGTCTTAAAACTATTTGCGATTCCGGTTCGGTCTTCTGCAGAGTGCTTGCTTGACAACGACACATCGTTGCCGTAAGCGAACTGAATATCCACCAACAGTTCAAAGCTCTTCAATCTAAATGTATTGGCAAATGTGCCAAACCCATCAGGGATGCCCTTGCCTATAATCACTCGATCTGCCGTATTGATGACTCCGTCTCCGGTGACGTCTTTGTATTTGATGTCGCCGGGTTTCTTATTAAACGACGCTGCGACTGATTCTTCGTCGGAGCCCCAGGTGCCCTCATGAACATACCCGAAGAATGATCCCACCGGTTCACCTTCTCTTACCACGGTTTGGCCCAAGAAGATATCCGAGCCTCCGGTCAATTCTCTCACCTTGTTTTTGTTGATGGACAGGTTGAAAGTGGTAGACCAGCTGAAGTTGTTCTTTTCGACGTTAACCGTATTGAAACCAAACTCAACCCCTTTGTTTTCCATGCTTCCCACGTTTTTACTTACTACCGTGTAGCCACTGCTGGAAGGCACTGGCGCGCTCAAAAGCATGTCGTCAGTGATCTTCCGATAGAGATCGATTTCAAACATCAATCGGTTTTGAAGGAACCCAATTTCAGCACCGAAATCTATCTGAGACGTCACTTCCCACTTCAGGTCAGGATTTGCAAGGCGGCTGACACCGATGCCTATCTGCCGCTGATCATTGAAGATCACAGAATAATTTCCCATTCCTGCCAACGCTTGATAGGCCGTCACTTCGGAGTTTCCGGTCTGTCCGACACTTGCTCTTAGTTTCAAGTTTGAGATGAGACGACTCGAGCTCAAAAAGCCCTCGTCGGAGGCTCTCCATGCAAATGCTGCAGAAGGGAAAAATGCATATTGGTTTGATTCACCGAATTTTGAAGAGCCGTCTACCCTGCCCGTAAGTGTGAACAGGTACTTGTCGCGGAACGTGTAGTTGATTCGTGAGAAATAAGAGTTCAATCCATACGCCACACTGCCGGAGCTCGGCTGAACGGCGACCGCGCCAGCTCCAAGATTGTTAAAGGTGAAATAATCATCTTGGAAGCCCTGAGCTCTTGCAGTAGAATTGAATCTGTCCACGTGTTGCCAAGCGATCCCGGCCATTGCGTTGATTGCATGGTTGTCGTTAAACTCTCTTATATAGGTCAGGTAATTTTCAAATTGCCAAGAATTCAGTCTGTCATTGAAAACCGAGGCGTCACCACCTTGGTTTTTGGAAATGTAATCCAGGTCTCGGCCGCCGTAGTAGTCAACCCGTTGGTTTACGATGTTTACCGAAAGATTCGATCTGAGCTCAAGTCCTTTTGCCAGATACAGGTTAGCATAGACATTTCCCAAGACAGTCTGGGTGTTCACCAGGTATATTCTTTCCTCTGATACTTGGATAGGGTTGTCACCGCCTTCCATTCCAGGGTAGTCAGCATTTCCTGCCCAAGTGCCGTCCGGATACTTAATCGGTATGATAGGCAATGCTTCCAATACCTGACGCATCGCTATGATGCCGCCATTGCCCAAGGGGTCGATTTGGCTCTCCTTTTGGTCATTGTAGCTTAATACGCCGCCGACTTTTATCCAATCTTTTATTTTGCTGTCAAATACAAATCTCGTCGAATATCTTTTCAACCAAGAATTGGCCATGAGTCCATCCTCATCACGGTAGCCCAGGTAGACGCCAAAATTATCATCCACATTACCGGAAGTGAAATTCAGTTGATGGCTTTGTGTGAATGCGGGCTGGAAGGATTCGTCCTGCCAGTCGGTATCATACAAGGGCTGGCCGTTTGAGTCAAAAAGCTTAGGATTAGTACGCTTTAGCGCGGGATCTTTGTAGATGCCGTTGTTCCATCCGTTAGGATCATATTTTTGGGCATTTTGATAGGCAAGGTCTTCCATCGCCAAAAACTCCTCAGAATTCAACAAAGGAATCTTCTTTGGAAGTACGCCGATGCTGAAGTTCCCTTCGTAGGCGATTGTCCCACCAGATTGGCTGCCGCGTTTGGTGGAGACCAATATCACCCCATTGGCTCCTCTTGCTCCGTAGATGGCTGTTGCTGAAGCATCTTTAAGGATTTCTACAGAGGCGATGTCGTTTGGGTTGATATAGTCGATTGGAGTACTTCCGTTTGCCAAGCCTGTCGCGTGCATGATGACACCGTCGATTACATAGAGTGGATCATTCGCAATACTTACTGAAGTGTTGCCACGAATTCTTATGTTCGCGCGGCCTCCTGGTCGTCCTGAATTGACCGAAACATTCACACCTGCTACCTTACCAGATAAACCATTGGACAGGGTAGCTGAAGGGCGATCTTTCAGACTTTGCTCATTTACCGACCCTACTGATCCTGTCAAATCAGACTTCTTTTGGGTGCCGTAGCCGACCACCACTATTTCGTCAAGTTCGGCTTCGTCCACGGTGAGCTCGACATTGATGACCTCTTCGGTGCCAGTGATCAGTACCTCCTTAGTAGAATAGCCGATGAAACTTACCACCAGAGTTTCGGAAGCTTTGGCATCCAAGCTGAACGTCCCGTCGTCTTCGGCCACCGTACCTCGTTGCGTTCCCTTGACTACGATTAGCGCTCCGGGCACCGGCTGCTGGGTACCGACCTCTGTCACTTTTCCCTTCACCACAGTGGATTGGCCGTAGGCGAGGCCATGAAGGGAAAACAAGGCAAAAATAAGACCGAGCCTAAAGGTCCTTTCCAAGCTGTTTTTGTGTTTTAACATGTATTTTTTGGTTTATTGCTGGCACAAAATCAACTTTTATAAATATGCAGCTATCCTGTGGAGTGCTGTGGAATAAGTTGAGCGCATACGGAATTCGTAGTCCGCTTATTTCCAGCGTTCTAGTGACGGATTTAATGTTTGTATTGAATCGCTTGGCAAGGCTTCACTGGTCGATCGGTGGGGGATTGAGGCTTGTATCGAAAAAATAGGAAGACAGAGATGCCAGAGTGATTTGCGGCGAAGGAGATTTTTTTCACGACCATTCTGCCGAAAGTGGCTTTCTGAGAAGTAGTGGGCTTTCTGCGTTTTTAAGTGACGTCAAGAGAATTATCCTCAGAGATCATTCCACGAAGTCAAAAAATCTGATGTTTGGTTAATGGCGGCGATCTGTTTCTGTCCAAAAGCTAATCTGTCCTTTGCTATCCTGCTAAATCCGCTTTTTATATAATCGGATTTTTTCAATGTTGAATAGATATTCTAATTGTTTTTAAGTAAACATCTGTCCTGCTCTGTCCTGCAATAAAAGCCTGATTTATAGGGTTATTTACAGGATTGGGCAGGATAGGGTCAGTTGTTTATATGGTGTAATTGGGGAGAATTTATTCAATTAACAAAAACCCGTCTATATGAATAACCACTATCTATCTAAGATAAAAGTCCGGCTGGTTGGATTTTTATTGCTTATGTTTTGCATAAGCGCAACGAGTTTTGGGCAGACCCAATCTGTCCGGGGTGTAGTCACATCCGAAGGTGAGCCCGTACCAGGAGCACTGGTGATGATCAAAGGCACCCAAAAAGGAACTGTCACAGATATTGACGGGAACTATACCGTCGACGCTGCTGCAGGAGATGTCTTGGTAATAAGCTTTGTCGGCTATACTACCAAAGAGGTCGCAGTGGTGGGCGGGCAGACCACGATCAATGTCACGCTGGATCTTTCCACTTCCGATCTATCCGAAGTAGTGGTAGTGGGATACGGTAGCCAGATCAAGAAGGAAGTAACTGGAGCGATCCAATCCGTATCCGGAAAAGATTTGCAAGACATGCCCGTTTCGTCAGTAGCGCAAAAGCTACAGGGCAGACTCGCCGGTGTACAGATCAATCAGACCACCGGTAAGCCAGGTCAGGGGATGAACGTACGTATCCGAGGCCAGCTCTCAGTATCAGGCGGCAGTTCACCGCTCTATGTGGTGGATGGATTCCCAATCACGGGCGATATCAATCAGATCAACCCCGATGAAATCGAAGAGTTAACTGTACTGAAAGATGCGGCTTCAACTTCCCTCTATGGTTCTCGGGCAGCAAACGGTGTCATCCTGATCACGACTAAAAGAGGCAAAGCAGGTCAGACCAACGTCGGGCTGAACGTATATACTGGCTTCCAAAAGGTGCCGGTTGAGGGAAGACTCGAGATGATGTCTGCGGAGGAATTTGCCACATTTAAGAAAGAATCCTATGAAGATGCCGGGAATCCTGTACCGGAAGCTTTTCAGAATCCAGCACAATACCGGGACAGCAACAACGACTGGTATGACGCAATGCTGCAGACTGCTCCGATCTCTTCCTATAACCTGACCCTGACTTCCAATAAGGAACGAATCAATACCGCTGTAGTAGCCGGGGTATTTACCCAGGACGGGGTAGTGGTTAATTCGGACTATAGAAGATTCTCATTGAGAATGAATACGGACTATCAGGTGTCTGACAAGGTCAATATCGGCTTTAACGTCGCACCAAACTACGTGATAGACAATACTCCAAGAACCGACGGTTCGCGCGGTACCGGGATCCTGTTCAACGCCCTGCATACTTGGCCGATCATGCCAATCTACGATGCAAATGGAGAACTGACTTACTTCAACACGTTTCCGGCCAATACAGGTAACATCTACAACTATCCAAACTGGGTACGCTCAGCGGAGGAAATCACAAATGAAACGAAGCAGATGAACGTGCTCTCTAATGCTTTCATAGCATGGAAACCGATCAAGGGACTGAATCTCCAGTCAAGCTTCAGCACCGAGATCAGAAACAGCAATTATTTCTGGTTTAACCCGTCTACTGCTACCGCCAATATTAACGTGTCCATTCCAACGGTTGCAGTATCTATCCGTGAAAATTATCAAAGGTTGTCTTGGTTGAATGAGAATATAGCAACCTATACCAAAAGTATTAACGATCACAATTTTGAAGCGTTGGTGGGCTTTTCCAATCAGCGGTACAGAGAAGACCGTACACGAATTCAAGCGGATACCTACGCGGATGATCGCCTCCCGACTATCCAGGGAGCAATTAACGTAAACCGTGGAGGAACGAACTCCGGAGTCGAGGAATGGTCTTTAACCTCAGTGTTCTCCAGACTGACTTACAATTACAAAGGGAAATACCTCTTTACTGCTGCAGTGAGAGGTGATGGCTCTTCCCGATTCGGAGCAGATAACCGCTGGGGTGTCTTCCCGTCCACTTCGGTAGGCTGGGTACTCTCAGATGAGGAATTTTTGAAGTCCAATTCCACCATCTCATTTACCAAACTAAGAGCCAGCTACGGTATTACCGGTAACAACAACATTGGTAACTATACCTCGTATGCCCGGGTAAACAACACCATCAACTCCGTGTTTGGTGAGACAGTGGCGCCAGGAGCTGCCGTGATCTCACTGAACAACCCAAATCTCGGTTGGGAAACTACTGCCCAGTTTGACCTTGGTCTGGAGTTGGGACTGTGGGATGATAGGGTGTCATTTATCTATGACTTCTACACCAAAAACACCACCAACCTGCTTTATGCGGTGCAGATCCCCCAAGAAGCTGGATTTGGCAACTTCAATGACAACATCGGTGAGATCAAGTTCTGGGGTCATGAATTCTCGGTAAATGCAATTGCTGTTAACACAAGCAACTTCCGCTGGAATATCAACGCCAACATCTCCTTCAACAGAAATGAGGTGGTCGAACTGGCGGAGGGAATAGATCGCGTGTATGGAACCTACCATATTACCCAGGTGGGTCAGCCCTTTGGACAGTTCTATGGACTGGTAAAGGAAGGCTACTATATGGATGCCGAAGATCTTGCCAACTCCCCGCAGGTACCTGGTCGCTCAACAGTGGGCAGCATTAAGATGCGTGACGTAAATGGAGACGGCATCATCACTTACGGCGGTGACAACGACGACCGGGCGATTCTCGGTAATCCATTCCCGGACTTTGTGTACGGCATGGTCAACAATTTCACCTGGAAAAATTTCGATGCAAGCGTTACCCTTTCCGGTTCTGAAGGCAACCAGCTTTGGATGAGACACCTCTATAGCACTGCCAACCTAGATGGGGTGTTTAATATGGTGAGAAAGGCCAATGACCGCTTCAGATCTCCTGAAGATCCGGGAGAAGGCTACTTTGGAACGACCGTCGGTGGCGGTAACGTGACGGGTGTAGAACGCGACTGGAACAGCAGCCACTTTCTCTTTGATGCCTCGTATCTGACTGTGCGAAACATCACCATCGGCTATTCTTTCAAGAATCTTGGGAAGTCCATCAAGTCTGCAAGGATCTACGCTTCCGGGCAAAATATGTGGGTGTTCACCAACTACTGGGGTGGATCCAACCCCGAAGTCAGCATGCAGGACAACGGTGCTGGTGACGGCGGCAACCTGAGCCCAGGTGTTGACCTGTCAGGTTATCCGGTTCCACGTACGATCACCTTCGGAGCAAACATCAACTTCTGATCCTAGGCTTTTCATCCCAAAAAGACATTAACAATGAAAAAATATATAATAGCAATAGCTACGGCAAGTATCCTGCTGACCAGCTGTGAGGATTTTCTGACCGTAATTCCGGAGACCGAGTTGACCTCCAATACCTTCTTCAAAACCCGGACGGATTTTGAACAGGCTGTAAATGCTGCCTACGCACCGCTTCGGGCAATAACTACTGAAAGGAGCTGGCTTCTAAGTGAAATGCACTCCGACAATACCTATTATGGACGTAACCCGAACTTCGGGGCTGTGGATCCACAGGAGGACTTGGCGGACTTTTCCGTACTGGTGTCCAATGGCACCAACCCAAACACCCACCTCCTCAACCAGTGGAGACAAGACTATCTGATCATCGCCCGAACCAATCAGATCCTGGCATTGATCGATGGGGTAGACTTCGATGCAACAGCAAAGGCAAACGTGAGGGGCCAGGCCTTGTTCCTGAGAGCGTATGCCTATTTTGAGCTCGCCAGATATTGGGGTAGTGTTCCGCTTCACCTTACTCCAGTAGGAGGACGGGATGAAGCAGCCTTGCCTTTGTCTACGGAAGATGAAGTATATGCCCAAATCATCAAGGACTTGGTCGAGGCGGTTCCATTGCTTCCCAAGCGATCCGCTCAGCAGCTCGGTCGTGTAACTGAGGGAGCGGCACGAACACTCCTCGCCAATGTCTACATCAACCGTAAGCAATGGGCAGAGGCAGAGCAAATCCTGGCTCCTGTGATCAGCAGCGGGGAGTATTCGCTGATGGGAAGTTATGATATGGCATTCTCTGACAACGCCGCAAACAAGAATAACTCCGAATCGGTCTTTGAAGTGCAGTATCTCGAAGGAGCCGCTGGATTCCAAAACGACATTATCTACCGGATGATGCCAAGACCCTTGTTGGCTGCTGAGCTCAAGCCTATCACGGGCACCAACAATACGCAAAGCTTGGATGGAGAGGGGAACAATATCCCAACTCCAGACATCATTGCGGCCTACGAACCGGGAGATACCAGAAAAGATGCCTCCATTGCTTGGGTATTCTTATCCAGCAGTGAGCGGATAGACAAAAATTATCCCTATATCAAGAAATTCGCCAAGAAGCACTCACAGCATGGCAATACCGGGACGAACTTCCATATCTTCCGCTATGCTGAAGTATTGCTCTTCATGGCTGAGATCCTTAATGAGCAGGGCAAGACTGGAGAAGCGGCAGGCTACTTGAATCAGATACGTACACGAGCTGGTTTGGCAGCGACTACCGCCGCTGGTCAGGCTGAGATGAGAGAGGCTATCTTCAAAGAAAGAAGAGTGGAACTTGCCTTCGAAAACAAAAGATGGTTTGATATCCAGCGGACAGACCGTATCCAGGAAATCATCGTTCCATTGGGGCAACGAATCGTAGCTAATCCAGCGGACTACTACTATCCGCCGAGAGCTGTCCCACGTCAAAATGTATTCACTAACCTGAACAAATTCTATCCTTATCCTGCGGATGAATCTAATTTGAGTCCTTATTTCTAAGTTGGTTTTCTTCAATCAAATAGCCCGACAACCGGTAAGATTCTTGAAATCTGGAAGTTGTTGGGTTATTTTCTTACCAGGCAGAGATAGCAGGACAGTTAATTAAATGACAGAAAGTAAATAGCTTGCTTGAATGGCTTTTCACCTTATCAAATAATTCCCAATTTGAAGTCTATGATATTTTATTTACCTGCAATCCAATAATCCCAAAAAATATGTTCCACAAAAGCACTCTTAAGAATCTTCTCTTTTTGGCGGGGATCGTGGCAATCTCTTTTGCCTGCTCCAAAAAAGAAGAGACTGGCCGGCAGCTTACCGGCAATCCCAAAATTGACAAACTCAAACTTCCGGACGGTTTTGTGGCCGAGTTGCTCTACAGTCCGGGAGAGAATGACCAAGGTTCCTGGGTAGCGATGACCTTTGATGACAAAGGCCGCATGATCACTTCCGATCAATACGGATTCCTCTACCGCCTGGAGCTTCCTCCGATCGGTTCGGACTCCACCGTGAAGCCTAAGGTAGAAAGACTGCACGTCGGCAATGTCGCCGAACCAAAGGTGGGAATGGGTTATGCGCAGGGCCTGCTCTACGCATTCAATTCACTCTATGTGATGGTCAATCACAATCCCAATGAGACTTTTAGCCAGCCTACCGGTCTGTATCGCATCCAGGATTTGGATGGGGACGACCAGTATGAGACGGTCACCCAAATCAGAGAGCTCAAAGGTGACCCGGGAGAGCATGGTCCGCACAGTATGAAAGTCACTCCGGACGGCAAAGGGATCTACCTGATCGCAGGTAATCACGTGGACGTGCCGGAGATGAATTCCTACAGACTTCCAAATGTGTGGCAAGAGGACAATCTCTTCCCACTGATCAAAGATCCCAGAGGTCACGCCAACAACCGAATGGCACCGGGCGGATGGATCGCACGGATCAATCCGGAAGGAACGGATTGGGAGCTGATCGGAGCAGGTTTTAGAAATGCTTTTGATTTCGATTACAACGAAGTGGGGGACATCTTCGCCTACGATGCAGATATGGAATGGGATTTTGGGATGCCTTGGTATCGCCCTACCCGAATCAACCACGTCACCAGCGGTGCTGAGTTTGGCTGGAGAACAGGTAACTCGAAGTGGTCACCGGTCTACCCTGACAATTTGCCTGCGCTCGTCAACCTAGGCCAGGGTTCGCCTACCAATGCAATGTTTGCCTTCGATGCAAACTTCCCGAGCAAGTACAAAAAGGCGCTTTACACCTTTGATTGGAGCTTCGGTATTATCTATGCGACTCACTTTACTCCTTCAGGTGCCAGCTACGAAGCTAGCTCTGAAGAGTTTATCTCCGGATCTCCGCTACCGCTGACAGACGGGACAATTGGCCCCGATGGAGCGATGTATTTTGCTACAGGTGGACGAAGATTGGAGTCTGACCTCTATCGTGTCTACTACAAAGGCGATCTGGACACCCACGTTCCTTTGAAAGAAAGTGACCTTCCCAAAGAGGCTATCACCCGACGGGAACTGGAGAAATATCACCATACTGGAGCGCCTGCAGACGGCATCGAAAAAGCCTGGGCAGAGCTTAACAACAAAGATCGCTATGTGCAATATGCTGCCAGAATTGTGCTGGAGCATCAGCCCGTAGCGACTTGGAAGGATCGTGCAATCAGTGAAACTGACGCAGTCAAAAAGATCCACGCTAACCTCGCTTTGGCACATCACGCCACGGACGCAGATGCAGCTGCGATGCTTAACAGTCTGATGCAGATTGATTACAAATCACTGTCTGCCAAAGATCAGCAGGATCTCCTGAGAACGATCGAAGTGATCCTCTACAGATATGACAAAGGGGCTGAGCCTGTCAAGGCGCAATTGGTGACGTATCTGGATCCGCATTTCCCTGCCAACGAAAATATGCTCAATCGTTCGCTGAGTATCTTGATGGTTCATCTCGATGCGCCGTCGGCTGTGGAGAAGACATTGGCCTTGCTTAAAACTGCCAAAGATGATGAGAACTACCAGAAGACTTCCATGGCATCCTCTGACCTCGTGTTCAGAAATCCACAGTACGGGATGGATATTGCCAGCATGCTTGCCAACGTTCCTCCGGCACAGGCAACTTTCTATGCGACTGTATTGGGCGGAGCTGACAAAGGCTGGACTCCAGCCCAGCGCGAAGAATACTTCAAATGGATCAACAATGCGCTGACTGCTTACAAGGGTGGACGAAGCTATGTTGGCTTCATCGACCGCGCCAGAAAGATGGCTCTATCGAGCGTGGACAAGGCTGACTCTGTAAAGTATGATGAAATGTCCGGAGGAAAACTCCTCACTTCCAGTGGTAATGATATCCTAAATACCGGTGTGCAACCAGAAGGTCCGGGCAGAAGGTGGAACGTTGACGAGGCAGACTCGGTGGTGCAAAATCTTGCCGGCAGAGATTTGGTCAAAGGCAAAGCGATGTTTGGCGCGGTGATGTGCCAGTCTTGCCATACTATCCAAGGTGAGGGCGGAGCGATCGGTCCGGACTTGTCTCAGCTGGGTACCAGATTCTCTGCAAAAGACATCTTGGTGGCGACCATTGATCCGAGTGCTACGATCTCCGATCAGTATCACGCGACGGTCTTGGAATTGAAAGCAGGTGGCTCGATTGTTGGTAAACTCAACGACGAGGATGAGGCTAATTACTACATCTCTCAGAACCCTTTTGCGCCGGATGTGATCCGTACCGTCCCTAAAACCGACGTGGTACTTAAGAAAAACGCCGATGTGTCTATCATGATGCCAGGCCTGATCAACCGACTGAACCCAGAGGAGCTCAAAGACCTGATGGCTTACTTGATCTCCGGAGGGAATCCTGATCACGCGGTATATAAGCCGGCAGCAGCCGCTGCCGCTCCAGCACAATAAACCGACGATGACGATGAACATTCGAAAAATAAAACTCACAGGAATCGGACTGGCAGCGTGCCTGCTGTCCGTCTTCCTGGGGTCTTCCCAGACTCCGGAAACTCAGGAAAAAGGATTCAAATCCATCTTCAACGGGACAGATCTCGAAGGCTGGGAGTATGATCCCGTGTATTGGTCCGTGAAGGATGGAGCCATCGTGGGCGAGATCACTCCAGAAACGATTTTAAAAAGCAACACCTTTATCATCTGGAAAGGTGGAGAGCCCGGCGATTTTGAGCTGAAAGTGGACTACTGGATCTCCGAGCAGGGCAACTCCGGTGTGCAGTATCGAAGCGACCGCTTCACGGAGGTTCCTTATGCCTTGCGTGGCTATCAGGCTGACATCGACGGAGGCAACCGCTATACCGGGCAGAATTACGAGGAGCGGAAGCGCACTACGTTGGCTTATCGTGGCCAAAATACCCGCATCACTTCTCAGCCGGATAGCATCACTGAGACGCGTGGTTTTGTGGAGCGCAATGCCTGGAAGGGACTTAATGTGGTCTCTGAACTTGGCAACCGAGATGAGTTGGGAGCTTTGATCAAGAAAAACGATTGGAATTCTATCCGTATCGTCGCCAAAGGAAACGTCATGCAGCACTATGTCAACGGCACGCTGATGAGCGAAGTAAAAGACGAGGATTCCAAAAACCGCATGGCCAAAGGCCTGATGGGCTTTCAGGTCCACGTTGGTCCGCCGATGAAAGTGATGTTCAAGAATATTGAGCTGAAAAAGCTATAATCAACCTGATTGATTGTAGCACCCGATAATACTACCGTCTTTGAAATGAAATAGGCCGATTCCACAGGATTCGGCCTATTTTTTTTGGTGCATTCGGTCGTTGATTTGACCGGATTGGGTTTGTATTCTGCTTTCTTACTTTTCCATCTTTCTGAATTCCAGATCTCCAAAGCTGCGTTCTTCGCGCTGTGTCAGACTTTTTCTATTGGTGACCATGAGTTTGAAGACCTTCGGTGCCAAAGAAACTCCGACGAGTGCCGCACCCAGAATCAGCACATTTGTCGGAACGACCCATAGGTTTTCGGTAGTGAACACACCCAGGATCATCAGAGTGCTCAACGGCATGGAGACCGCAAGTACATTGATCCCCAGTTCGAGATCGAAGGTTGCCTTTTTACTCCCCAGCGTCAGTTCCATCTTGCGGATGGCAGACATGTGTGCAAAAGGCCAGAAACTTACGGCGCTTTGGGGAAATACGACGGCCAGCAGCGCGACGGAAGTGGGAATGCCTGGGACGAGCCACAGGAACAAGCCGCTCAGGAGAAACGTAAAACCCGCCCGGAAGAGCAGCAAGGAAAAGATCGTCTGGAGTTGCTTCCACTTGAAGACGACCGCGATCCCGATGAATAGGAGCACCAATGGCGTCATCACATCTTTCAGCATGATGATCGCTGCTGAGATAGACAGTGGGAGGCTTTCCATATTGAGCCCAAAGCTCAGTAGGATGATTGCCACGATGATGACCAGGTTGATCGGCTCACTGACCATTGCCAACAGGAGTTCCTTGATTTTTTCTTTGTTAGACCTAGGCTGTAGCTGTTGGGTCTTGTAGTACCAAGACATAGCGAGCATGTAGGCTAGGATCAGCACGAAGATTTTGTTTCCGATATCTGCCAGCGCCGACCAAGCCAGCAGATCATCTCCGAGGTATTCGGCTACGAAAGGAAAGCAGGTCAATCCGGGAGCAAGCGACGGAACCAGCAGGGCGAGCGTTCTCATCTCCGCGGAATCCTTCTGTATGCCAAATGCCGGCATGGAAAGTCGGGTGAGGTACATCATCGCCAGGTTGAATCCCAAGGCCATGACCGGAAGGATCAGCAAGTCCGGGTTGATTTCGATCTTCATCAATGCGACAAAGATCATAGCTGGTAGAGCAATTGTAAGAATCAGGGTTTTGAGTCCCTTCTTCTGATCCTCAGATTGGAATTTTTGCTGGAGCAAAACGCCGATTCCAATCAGGAGGATCAGAGAGATGGTTTTTTCTAAAGCTATACTCATGGGTAAAAGGGGAAGATCAGGCGGTAGTTTTCTTGAAGGTTTCGACGAATTGCTGCATTTCGTCCATGGTTCCCATGCTGACTCGGCACCACGGTTTGTCGTCTATCTTGAAGACCCGGATGCCGACGCCGCCGTCATACATCCCCTTCATGAAGGTCGGGCCTTCCATGGCGATGGGGAAAATCATGAATGAGGTGCAGGAAGGGATGATGTCATATCCCAGGGAAGTGATCTCGGAGGCCGTGTATTCTCTGCATTCCGTATTGAGACTCTTGCAGTTGGCGAGAAATTCCTGCTCGTTCATGCTGGCGATGGCTCCTTTGAGTGAGGTGACGCATAGTCCCATGGTACTTCTGACCAGCGAAGTGATCGTCTCGATCCGCTCCGGCTGAGCGACCATGTACCCGATTCTCAGCCCGGCCATTCCATGGATCTTGGAGAAAGTTCGGGCTACGATGACGTCCTTGCCCTCGGCTACCAGACCTACCATCGTGTTGGCTTCAGGATTGTCCATGAATTCCAAATAGGCTTCATCTACGAAGACGGGGACTTTTTCGGAAGTTTTGGCACAAAAGGCCTTGAGCTTGGCCGCATCTGTGGTCGAGCCGGTGGGGTTGTTGGGATTGCAGATGTACACCAGCTTGGTCTCAGCATCGACTTCCTTGGCCATCGCATCCAGATCGTGTTGAAAGTCCAGCGTCAATGGCGTTGGCTTCCACGTGGCACCCATCGATTGGGCGGTGCTCATGATCGACATGTAGGCGGGATCTGCCGATACGATGTTTCCTCCGTTTCTGAACTGTACGAAGGCCGTTTTTTCCAAAAGATCAGAAGAGCCGGGTCCCATCATGATGTGGGCTGGAGTCACGCCCTCTTTTTCGGCAATCATCTTGATCAAAGTGGCTGCGTCGCCGTGTCCGTATCGGTTTCCCATGGACACCGAATCCGAGATAGCCTGAATCACTTTTGGGGAAGGGCCATAAGGATTTTCGTTGGCGTTAAGTTTTGCTACGATTCTCGCCTCATCATAGTTGAAGGTAGGGAGGTACTCTTTTAGCCGGCTTTCTGGCCGATAGGAATGCAGATTTTCTTTTCCTGCGAAAGCGAGTGAGGGAGCCAGGCTCATTGCTCCCATGGCCATAAAGCCCGATTTGAGCCAGTTTCTTCTGCTAATTGCTTGTTTCATGATTGGTGAGATTTTGGATGAAATGGTTTTTTTAAGGTGTTTTTATTGAACTCGGACAGTATGATATTTTCTGAAAGCGATGGATTTGTGCGTGCCGGCAAACTCCAGTCTGACCTGGGTTCCGCTTTTTGGTACATCGACTCCCAGATCAGCCCAGCTGATGACCAAGTCTGCTATCCCTTCGGTATCGGTGGTTAGCGAGGCTACTTTTCTGGTGTTGGCCACATAGACGTCCAGCGCAAGATTGGCTACCGGGATAGAGTCAATGCCCAGGTTATGATCCAGAATGTTGGTCTTGTCGAGCTCAAAGGTCTTCGAGCTGACGGAGACAGACGACGTAGGTGAGAATGCCGTGCCCTGCAGCAGGATCAGTACCGGTGCGGCAACGTTTGGAGTCACCAGATCGTCGGCTTCTACACAAGCCTGAGCAAAAAGCATCAGGGACAGTGCGATGAATAGGGTGGAGTGTTTTATAGATTTTTTCATATGATTATTTTTTTGAGGCCATATGGAATCTCGCATGGTTTACAACCCGATGTGTGACGGTCTGAGTCATGTTCAATTTCATGATATGCGTTTTTGAAAGTGGATACTGGACTATTCTACCCACCAGAGTGGTGTTCTCATGTTGTCAGGGCCACCGAGTTTGGTGACACCTTCGGAGAGGTTGGTCTGGTTGAGCGAATATTCCGATGTCGGATATTCGATGCGGGTAGGGAGCACTCCCTCGTTGGAAAAAACCGCGCTAGGATGTGGTGGAGGCATGACCGGGTATCCTGTCCTGCGGTATTCCACCCAAGCTTCGACACCCTGACCGAACAGTGCCAGCCATTTTTGGGTCATGATGGTTTCCTTGGTAACCGCGCCGATTCTGCTCATGTAGTCGGCAGGCATGGTCAGTCCGTGTTCGGTAAAACTGGCCCCGATAGCATCTGCAAGCAAAGCGCTTGGGTCTCCTGTGATATCTCCGTCAAAAGCCGCCTCAGCTTTGATAAACAGTAACTCGGTGAACGTCATCAGGAGGCTTGGCGCAATCGGACTCAGGTACTTGGTGCCGATACGCGAGGCGTTGAAAGTGCCCGCGGCGGCATCAGTCAGCCCGTTGGGGAGTCCGGCGTAGCTGCCATCGGCCAAAGGCTGTGCGTAGACTTTGATCCGGTCATCTTTGAGTGCCTTGAGTCGGTCGATCAGCGTGGAGCTGACGTTCCAGTCGGAGCGGGTCGAGAAGACGTCAAACATCTTGTTGCGGCTGCCGATTACATCGAAATGTTGCAGTTGAGCAGACTCTGACTGCTTGGTAAATACAGGATATTTGGCGGGGTCAGCGAGGATCTTGGTGAGGATGGCTCTGGACTCAGCCGGTTTTTTTGCCGCCTGCCTGTTCGCGATTCTTAAGGCCAGTGAGTTGGCAAACATCTTCCATTTCAGGATGTTTCCGCCAAAGAGGATGTCACCTGTGATCGGTGGGCCGCCCACTACGAGATTGGTGTTGGCGTCTTCCAGATCAGCCAGCAAGCCTGCATAGATCTCCTCCATGGAATCGTATTTCGGAGAATTGATGACGACTTCAGCAGTCCCTTGCAGCGCTTCGGAATAGGGGATCGGCCCGAATACGTCAGTGAGATAGGAAAAAGCAAAGGCTTTCATCACCAAGGCCACGCCGACGTAGTTACTGTTGGCATAAGCGGCTCCTGGGGCAGAGAGGTTTTCCACCCGCTCGAAATTGACCAGAGACTCCGTGAAGATCTTATTCCAGGTACCGGAAGAGATGGTCAGTGGAATTTCGTAGCTATCCCCCTCGGCATTGATGTAGATATTGCGGGAAAGGTGCTGGACCCAGCACATCGCGGCATCGATATTCAGTCGCTCGTACCGGGTGCTATGGCCCCAATATCTGTCGACCACAGTCTGGATGGCATTTGGCAGAAGCAAAGCAGGTGAGATCTCGACAGGATTGTTTGGATCTGTATTCATCTCCTCAAACTCACCGGTACAGGACTGTACCGTCCAAGCTCCCAACACAAGGAGCAGTGCAGAAAGTGACTTTATGTAAGTTTTTTTCATGACAGTTAGTGTTTTAGGATTAGGCGATTAAAAAGTGACGTTCAGGTTGAATCCCATGCTTCGGGTGGTGGGCATTTCGCCGTAGGCAAAGCCCTGACCGTTGCCGCCCTTGTTGTCCACTTCGGGATCCATGTGCGGATGGTTTTTATACAAAATGGCCAGGTTGCGGGCGATGAAAGTCAGCTTCATCGACTGGATGAACTTGTTGCCAAGGAAGTTTTGAGGGAAGCTGTAGCCGAAAGTCAGTTCTCTAAGCTTGACATAGGTTCCGTCAAAGATCCCGGCCTCGTGGTAGGTTCTTGGATTTTGTGCGTTCCAGAAGGTGGTTGCGCTGACGATGACATCATTTGGGACAAAGACAGGCTCTTCACTGGTGCCCACGTTCATGACACCCTCTCCAATGATTCCTTCCTCACGACCGGCGGCGGTTTCGGCGTACTGGCCGGTTTTCCTTGCCAGTCCTGTGCCCACGTCGAAGATATCCCCACCCATCTTGACGTCAATCAAGGACGAAAGGGAGAATCCTTTGAAACTGAAGGAATTGGTAAGACCGCCGATCCAGTCAGGTTGGATGTTGCCGAGTGCATAGGTTCCTTCTTCCAGGATTGGAAGACCATTACTGTAGATCAGGTCGCCTTCCGGGCTTCGGAGGTAGCGTCTTCCATAGAGTGTGCCGTACGGCTGACCTACCCTAGCTTCGGAGGTAAGGCTGTTTTGTGTGCCGAGGATGTAGTTTTCTAATCCTTCAGCCAGTTCTACGACCTTGTTTCTGTTTCTGGCGAAGTTCAGCGCGACGTCCCATCTTAGGCCGGAGGGAAGCTCCAGGGGGATGGCCGTCAGCATCAGTTCGATGCCTTGGTTGGTGATTTCTCCGGCATTCAGGATCTGGCTGTTGTAGCCGGAGGCGGTGGAGATGGAGACCGCAAGGATCTGGTTGACGGTGGACTGGTGATAGTAGGTCATGTCCAGACCCAGTCTGCCCTCGAAGAAACGCAAATCTATTCCGAGTTCTTTTCCTGTCGTGATTTCTGGCTTCAGGTTTCGGTTGGCGATTTCCTTGGATTCGGTGTAGGTCGGCGTGGTGCCTGCCCACAGTCCCATTGAAGCGTAGACTTGATTGAGTTTGTAGGGATCGGCGGAGTTTCCTACCTGTGCGATACTTCCTCTGATCTTGGCAAAGGACAGCACGTCTGAAGAGATGTTGAACATGTCCGTGACGACTGCGCTAAGTGCTACCGAGGGATAAAAGAAGGAGTTGTTGTCCACCGGCAGAGTGCTTGACCAGTCGTTTCTTCCTGTCAGATCGAGAAACAGGTAATTTTTGAATCCCAGTTGTGCGGAGCCAAAGACACTGTTGACCACCTGTTCGCTGGTCTCGCTGGACGGTGTGGTTGGGCTGGCATAGTTGCCGAGGTTGTAGAGCCCGTCGATGGTCAATTGTCCGATGTTGACTTGGGTTCTTTTGTACAGGTTGGTGCGGTTGATGGCTCCTGCCTGGATTTTCAACGAAAAGTCGTTGGAGATTTTTTGGTCATAAGTCAAGATCAAGTCATTGTTGGTTTCCTGACTTCTGAGTGCGATCTCCTGATAAGATCCCAATACTTTCACGTTGTTTTTGGTGTATTCCACCCCCGTCACATTTTCCCTCAGATCAGACCAGAAGTCGGTGCCGCTTCGGACGAGGACGCTGAAGTGCTCGTTGAATTCATAGGTCAAGGCGATGTTGCCGACGAGGCGATCTTTCTCGTTGGCGTTGGTGTAGGCTTCCTGATAGAAGAAAGGATTGGAGAAGTATTCGTGCTGCCAGTTGGCATAGGGGTAGGAGTCTCCGGGACGGAAAGTAGCCGCCTGAGTCTCATAGTAGTCTTCCCAGTTTTTCAGCTTGGTGTAGTCGGAATGGCGGTGTGCCCAGATGAAATCCTGGCTGCTGGAGAAGTTTCTGTTGTCGGAGCCGGATTTGATGTATTCGGCATTGACCATCACCTGCAGCTTCGGAGTGAACTTGTAGGAAGTGTTCAGCTTGAAGTTGTTTCTCCAATAGTCATTGTTCAGCATGATGCTGGTTTGATCCATTTTTCCTACGGAAAGCCGGAAGCTTCCAAACTCATTTCCTCCGGAAAGTGCCACGTTGAAGGTTTGGGTGGAGCCAGTTTCCCAGAAGTCCTCCCAGTTGTTGGGCTGGGGCAGAAGAGCGACTTTTTCGGGAGCGGAATACCAAAGAGGAACCATCCGGCCGTCCATGGGCGCACCCCAGCTTTCGTCCACACCGGCGGTGCCTCGGATGCCGTCGGCGTCGAAGCCATTTCGCCCATCTACGTACCAGGTGCTATAGCCTGCCCCACCTCCATAGGTGTTTTGAAAGGATGGCTTGACCAATGGGTTATCCCAGGTCATATTCGAGTTGAATTCCAGTCCGATTCCCTGGGTACCTTCACCGTTTTTGGTGGTGACCATGATGACCCCGTTCGCTGCTCTGGATCCGTAGAGTGCAGCCGCAGTAGGGCCTTTCAGGACGTTGATCTCCTTAATGTTGTCGGGGTTTAGTTCCGATAGGCCGCTGCCGTACTTTTTGGAGGAAGTTTGTTCCAAAGGAACCCCATCCACCACAATCAGCGGTTCGTTGTTGCCCGCCACAGAGGATGAACCCCGGATGACAATGTGGGAGCCACTGCCTGGACTGGAATTGCCGGTGACCTGTACTCCTGCTACCCGCCCGGAAAGTGAGTTTGCGACGTTTGCTGCGCGGGCTTCCGTGAGCGCGTCTCCGTTGACGCTTTGGGTAGAATATCCCAGGGCTTTCTTGTCTCTGGCCAACCCAAAGGCGGTGACCACCACTTCGCTCAGCGCCAAGTCAGAGGGTGCGAGGATGATGCTGTACTCGGTCTGCGTGCCGATGGGGATCTCTTGGGTAGTGAACCCGATAAAGGAGACCACCAAGACGGGACTGGGTATAGATTCGTCAAAGCTCAGCGAGAACCTGCCGTCAAGATCAGTCACCACGCCGATGTTGGTGCCTTTGATGATGACGCTGGTGCCGGGGATTCCTACCTCAGTGTCATCGAAGACAATTCCCTGGATCGTCCGATCCGCTTTTGCGATCACTTGTGGTTGGGATGTCGAAAGGGTTTGGTTGCCTGCAAAGGGAACTGAGGGGGACTCGCTCCGTTTTTCCGGGAGGTAGTAACTTCCCGAACCTTTCTTGTATTGGATCTGACTTCCCTTGAGAATCCGGTCGAGGTTCTCGGCTACCGTGAGCTGGGACTTGACAGTCGCCGGAGTCGAATTACTTGTAGCCCGTGTAGAGGCCATAGAGGTTGCATAGATCTCTTCCAGATCCTTCATTGCGGATTCCAAGGCTTCGGTGTCTTGCCCCTGATTGGGACTTGACCCGTTGGCCGGTTGTTGCAAAGGGTGGCTGTAGGCGGAGGGTGGGAGCGCAATGGCTCCCACCAGGCCAGCTGCCAGCAAATAGTGGGTAAAATTTGAGAGCATAGATTGATTGGTTAGTGGTTAGAATGATTCTTTGATGAGTTTGGGCGTATTGTTAATCATTCTGCCTTATCCTTTCGGACTTGGTACTATTCTCTATGTTGTTTTCCCGATCCTTTTGATCGGGACATTTGCTCTATTTTATTCACTGCTGGTTTAGTCTCTTTTATTAGAATCGGGCCGGTTGCTTACTTTTTAATCGGTCGGTTGATTTGCCAATTCCCTCGGAGCATTTCGAAATCTCTCTGATCCTGATTTGCCTTGGGAAATGGATTTCTTCACACGGCCGTGGCTTTCGGTAGGGAGCCTCAGTATTCTTCAAATGTGTTTGGTTCCGGTTTCAATTTCCGGTCATTCTGGTAGATCAGTCTTTCGGGATTCTTATGGTGAACCGATTTCAGCTCCTTTGCTTCTGAATTCCATCCGGGGAGAATCCCCATTATCATTTTTGATTTTGTCGAGTACCCATTTCTCGTTCATCTCTTGCTCGGGACAATGCGAAATAGTAAGAATTAGTGTTTGTAGATATTTACTAAACAGGGTTAAAAATTTTATTGAATTGAATAAAAAAATATAAGGATTACAAATATTGGTTTCAAAAAACAATAAGAATGTGAAAAAAATACAGAATTCACAAAAAATAGGTTTTTTCGTGATGATCTGACAACTGGCTGTTTTTTGTATGCAAAGTTCAAATCAAGCTAACTCGTCCCCGTGGCGCTGAGAGCTCAAGTTCATGCGCGGGTTATTTTTGATCAGTGGCAAATTTGGGCTAGGCATTTTTTTCTATCTTACTTCCTCGCTTTTCCGAAACACCCTTATACAGCAGGATAGTCTCAGGAGGCCTTTTTTATAGGTTACAGGTCAGTACAAACTCCCAAAATGAATCTCTCAGAAATCGCCCATTGGAAACATAAACTGTCCAACTCCCACCAAATCGGTGGCATCGAAACTTCTGTCGTGGACAACGGGGCCGGACGGGGAGTTCGGATAGCTTGGATCAATACCGGGGCAGGACTTCGCTACAAGCTGGTCTTGGATCGGGGCATGGATATCCTGGATGCATTTCATAATCAATACAGTCTGGCTTGGATTTCCCGTGCGGGCATGACTTCCCCGCAGCCTTTTTCCAATCAGGGCATTGACTGGTTGCGGACCTTTGGTGGTGGGCTGCTGACTACCTGTGGCCTATCCAATGCGGGCGGACCCAATACAGATGAAAGCGGATCCCGCGGACTTCACGGCAACTATTCCAATTCTCCTGCCGAGCTCGTGTCCATCCGTCAGCCGAATATCCACAGTGGAGACTTGAGCTTTGAGATCGTGGCCAGAGTACGGGAGACGACCACCTTCGGGCCCAGTCTGGAGATGCTCCGCTCCATATCGGGAAAGATCGGCTCAGCCGAAATACACATCAAAGACACGGTGACCAACCGTGGCAATACCCCCGCGCCGCATATGCTGCTCTATCACATCAATTGCGGCTGGCCGCTGATCGATGACGGGACGAGGATTGTCTGGAAAGGCGAAATCGTGCCGGAAGGTAACGCTGGCACCTGCACCCATGTGGGGACGGACTTTAACAGAGAACACCAATTCACCCGCTGCGCACCTCCCCTCGACGAGCATAGCGGATACGGAGAGGATGTGGCCTGCATCATCCCGGATTCGGATCAGGTGGTCTGTGGATACGCCAACGATAACTTGGCGTTGGGCTTAAAGATCACCTTTTCCAAAACCCAAATGCCTTGGCTGATCAACTGGCAACATTGGGGGAAAAATGAATACGTAACCGCCTTGGAGCCTGCGACCCATCCTCCGGTCGGCCAGACAGCAGTGAGAGAAAACGGAACACTCATTTTGCTCGAACCCGGAGAAAGCAGAACCTACGACTTGAAGCTGGAAGTGCTGACGGGAGAAAAAGTAAGAGAATTTAAAATGTAGAATTAAGAATGAGAAATTGAGATGGAGCCAATCCGCCACGTCGAACAAGTTCTTCCAACAATAAAGAACACCGAATGTTGAATGATGAAGTGGGGAGGGTGCGGCTAATTTTCCAATCTTTCAATTTTCCAATAAAGAAAAGATAACCTAATTACCAATACCATGAGTTTAGCCAAAAAGGCCCTGGAGCAGGGCGAAGGAATACTGAGATTGACGCCGACCTGGGTGCCGCGATCGTTTTGCGTGCCGGGAAGAAGGATCAAACTCCATCCAGACGACTACTATGCGCTGGGCGGAATGCGCGGAGGGATCGACGAGCGTTGGTTTTCATCCACCACACCTGCCGAAAACGGCCCGCTGACCTCTAAGAATGAAGGTCTTTCCCATATTGCTTTCGAGGAAGGCGGCAAGACGGAAACGTTCCTCCTAAAGGATGCGATCGACGAGTTGGGCGCGGAGATCGTGGGTTCTAGGATTTGGGACAAATACAAGTCCTGGCCGATGTACTCCAAGTTTTTTGACAACATGGGTCCGCTTCCCCACCACATCCACCCGAGCGATGAGTTCGGAAAGCTAACCGGACAAAACGGCAAGCCGGAAGCCTACTATTTTCCTCCCCAAGTCAATAACCATGGCGGTGATTTCCCTTACACGTTCTTCGGAATCGCGCCGGGAACGAGCAAAGAGACCATTTTGCAGTGTCTGAAAGATTTCAAAAAAGGCGACAATAAGATTACCAATTACTCTCAGGCATTCCGTCTGCAGCCGGGTACCGGTTGGGATGTGCCTCCGGGGATGCTCCACGCGCCGGGTTCCCTGTGCACCTACGAGCCGCAGAAGGCGTCCGATATCTTTGCGATGTACCAGTCGCTGGTGAATGAGGCGATCATTCCGGAAGAACTCCTTTGGAATGCAGCCCCTAAGGAGCGTTGGGGTGACTATGATCTCTTGGTGGAGATGATCGACTGGGATCTCAACGTCAATCCAAATCTGATGGACAATCACTACATGGAGCCAAGACCGGTGGAGGCAGAGGAAAAGATGCATGCGGCTGGCTACCACGATGCTTGGATCTGCTATCGATCCCGCGACTATTCTGCGAAGGAACTGACCATCTTCCCAGGCCAGACCGTCACCATCACCGATAGTGCTGCCTACGGAATGATCATGATGCAGGGACACGGCACCATGGGCGTTTGGGATATTGAGACCCCGTCTTTGATCCGCTTTGGGCAGCTGACCCATGACGAATATTTCGTTAGCGAAAAGGCAGCTCAGGCAGGCGTGAAGATCACCAACCTTTCCAAAACCGACCCGATTGTGATGCTGAAGCACTTCGGTCCGGATAATCCGGATTTGGTTGTGAAATAGAATTGTCAACGGTCAATAGTCCACAGTCCGCAGCTGGTCCTTGAGTAACTCACCCTCAAATCACTGAGTTGACGGATGAGGTACCCGATTCGGGCTATCGACTGTCGTCCGTGGACCGTTGACCGTTGACGAAAAAACAATATTTAACCCTATAACTTAATAACCTTTAACAATGAACAACTTCCCAAAACTCCATAATGCCACCTGGCCGGGATGGGTCGGAAAAGGTCCAGATTCCGAACCAATTATTCCTTTTGATTCTCTCCTGCAAATGACTGCCGCCGCTGAGGTGGACGGGGTCAAGTTTGACGGAATCGACGTCGGCTTGCTGGAGCATTTTGACTTAAATAATCCCGACGAGGCAAAAAAACTTGCCGATAAAGTTTCGAAATACAACCTTAAGGTAGGTTCCTTGGTGGCACCGATCTGGGCAGGGAATGCCATGGGCGATGCCGATCAGCGGAAGACGTTTGTAGAGATGGTCCGCAAATCCTGCGAATTCGGTCAAAAGCTGAAGGAACTGGGAGTGAGAAATTATGGCATCGTGCGGATCGACTCAGCCGCAGGCGTATCCGACTGGGCCAAAGATCCGGTGGGTAACACCAAACTCATCGCTCAAACTTTCCGCGAAGCTGCTGATGTGGCAGATGGATTTGGTGAGAAACTTGCTGCGGAAGGCGAAATCTGCTGGGGCGCAATGCACAGTTGGAAGCACATGATCGAGCTGCTGGAGATGGTGGATCGCAAGAATGTGGGTTTCCAGGCGGACATGTCCCACACGTTTCTATATACCATGGGCTACAATGCTCCCGAGCATCGAATCCTCCCTGCAGACGCAGATCTGAAGGATCGGGATGCTGTCAAAGCCGCTTTGAAGACTGTGACGGATGCGCTCCGTCCTTGGACAATTGACTTCCACGTGGCGCAGAATGACGGATCTGTTTTCGGTTCGGGTTCGCACGACAAGACCGGGCGTCACTGTCAGGCGACTGATCCAAACGGAGTCTTGGATATCGCGCACGACGCAGGCTACTGGTTGAGAGATGAGAAGGGTGAATTAACCAAGGCTTTCCAGCACATCTGCTGGGACGGCTGCATGTTCCCAAACCAGGTGATGAACAATCAACAAACTTGGAATGACATCCTGGCTGCAATGATCAAGGTGCGGGAAGCACATGGGTGGCAAGGCTGATTTACGATTTACGAAAGACGATTTACGAGGTAAAGGGAAGAGTTGATGTTTAAGACAAAGGGGAACCGTTGAGGCACTAAAACCTTTCTGTTGTTCCATTTTGCCGCTTTCCAACTCAATTTTCCAACCTTCCAATTTTAAAATTTTCCAATTATGGCTAATAAAAAACTAATTCGAGTGGGTCTTATCGGCACAGGGCTGATGGGCCGCATCCACACCAGCGGCTACAAGCGTGTGCCCGATTTTTTCTCCGAACAAGAATATCAACCGGTCCTGCAAGCTTGCTGCTCCCGTCGCGAGGACAAGGCAAAAGCCTTTGCTGAGCAATGGGGCTATGCATCCTACGAGACAGACTGGAAGCGAATCATCGAGCGGGACGACATCGACGCGGTGGACATCTGTACGCCCAACGATTCCCATGCCGAGATCGCCATCGCGGCTGCAGCTGCTGGCAAGATGATCCTCTGCGAAAAGCCGCTGGCCAGGACAGTCGCTGAAGCAGAAGGAATGCTAAAGGCTGTCGAAGCAGCAGGCGTGAAAAACACCGTCTGGTATAACTACCGAAGAATTCCAGCTGTCACCCTCGCCAAGAATATCGTGGCTTCAGGCAAGCTGGGCAAGATCTTCCACTACCGCGCCAACTTCCTTCAGGATTGGACCATCAACCCCGACTTACCTCAGGGCGGTGACGGCACCTGGAGATTGGACGTAGACGCTGCAGGTTCGGGTGTGACCGGTGATTTGCTGGCGCACTGCGTGGACACTGCGATGTGGATCAACGGTGGGATCAAAGACGTGTCTGCCGTGACCGAAACTTTCGTCAAAGAGCGGGTGCACACCACGACCGGGGAAAAACAAAAAGTCGGGATCGACGATGCTTGTATTTTCCATTGCCACTTTGACAACGGTTCTTTGGGGCTTTTCGAAGCTACCCGCTATGCCCGTGGTCACAAGGCGCTGTACACGCTGGAGATCAATGGCGAAAATGCCTCCATCCGCTGGGATCTGCACGATCTGACGCGACTGGAGTACTTCGATCACAGTGACGAAGGGAAACTCAGAGGCTGGAGATCCATCCACGTCACAGACGGCGATCATCCGTATATGAATCGTTGGTGGATTCCGGGCACTTCCATCGGATATGAACATTCATTTATCCATCAGGTGGCAGATTTCTTCCTTAGCCTGCAAACTGGAGAGCCTTGCCATCCAACATTTCGTGATGCGTTCGAAACCCAAAAAGTCTGCGAGGCAGTCATCAACTCTGCCAACGACCGGGCTTGGAAGGACACCGGAGTGGAGTGGGTGGAGAAAGTTTAGAATTTTGAATTTAGAGTTTAAAATGGTCCAGGTCTAAAGGCTTGGACTTTTTTTATATCAATTGGGACACCGCTACATAGTGTGCGAATGTCCCCGCAAGGACGAAAACATGCCAAATCGCATGGAAAAAAGGTCTGTTACTCTTGACGTAGAAGAACACGCCAAGGGTATAGGCAATACCTCCGGCTCCAATCCAGCTCAGAGTTTCTAAATTGATTTTTTCCAACACATCGTTCGCGAAAAACACCGCCAGCCAACCCATCGTCAGATAGATAATTACTGAGAGGACTTTAAACCGACCGGTGAAAAAGATTTTAAAAAAAATCCCTACCAAAACCGACCCCCACAGAATAGCCAGAAAAATAAGAGCTTTGTCCGCTTTCAGCACCGCAAAGACCATCGGTGTGTAAGAGCCCGCAATCAGAAAGTAAATCGAAACATGATCCAATACCTGAAGCTTGCTTTTCCACCGGACATCCTTTGCAGAATGGTAGAGGGTCGAAAAGGTGTACACCATCAGAATTCCGATGCTAAACGTGATCACACCCACCAAGGTGGATGTTTCGCCGGATTGGAGCGCTTTCTGGATCAGAAAAGGAATCCCGATCAAACCCAAAATCAGCCCAACGCCATGGGAAAAGGCATTGGCAAGTTCTTCTTTTGGGGTTTGGGGACGCTTGGGCATAGGGTGCTTTACCAGGTTGTCTTCTTTTCAACTCCAACCAAGATAGGAAGGAGCTTGTGAACAGTCCCATTTCGGAAGGAAGAGAACGGTTTTTTTGGCGTTGATTATTCCAAATGTTGCGCCATCGCAGGATCGGTGATGCTCGGTTTGGCTGTTTCTACCCGTCCCGCAAATCGATGTTCCATTCCGCCTGCGGTAGTGATGGAGTAGTCATACCAATTGCCGCTTTTCGTTAGATTTTGATAGGTTTTTCTGCTTTGCCCCTGTGGGATAGAAAGGGATTCCTTCGTCCCATAGCCATAGGCATTGTCGGTCACTTCTACTTGGACTGGGACTTTTCCCGGATTTTCGCAGTGGATGTGAAGTCCTCCGTCCTTGCGGTCATATTCGATGCGCACGAGCGGCTCCCCGGTAAGCACCGATCCCTTGAACGACTGGAAATAGCCATTGGGTCCAAACACCTCCAGGTTATACTGGCCCGATGTTTCACTAAGATCCCATTCATCGTGGATTTGCTTGGCGGCCTCGACGGTATATCTTCTGGGGATGTGCTCCAGGTTATTCATGTCATAGACGTGATAGACAGCGCCCTTCTTTCCCCGGTTGTCAAACGCCAGTTGGATTTGCTGCTGATCCGGCAAGGGCTGGGCATGGCAATACAGCGCATACGACAACGCTCTGGAGAAGGTGGAGCCTTTTTCCTGGAAGAGCTGAGCGGGTTGTTCCGGAGCTTCGGCCTTGGGAAGCAGTTTGGATGCCTCGTCCCGCTGCTCGAAATCCGACATGTCGGGCAGGGTGGGAAAGACGAGGTCGTTGGGGGATTCAAAGTTGAAGGCCGAAGTCAGGTCGCTGCTGACGGCGCGATGCCAAGGCGAGATCGCGGGAATAGTTACGCCGAATCTCTTTTCAATAAAACTTGCCACAGAGGTATGATCAGCCACTTCGGAATGAACCCAACCACCCTTACTCCAGGGCGAAATAATGTAAAGCGGCACTCGGGGGCCCATCCCCCAGGGTCGAATTGGTCCGGATATCGTGTCGCGTTTGTCTTGATAGATCCGCTTGCTTTTTCCGTCGTGAAGCAGGAATTGATCTGTCCCCTTGTCGTTGTGGAAATACATCCCCTCCAGCGGAAGGGTCGATTTTCCGGCAAGTTTGTTTTCTGTGGTATAGGATGGAACAGCCGGGGCCGGCAAGTGGTCGAAAAGGCCGTCGTTTTCGTCGAAAGACAGAAAAAAGACTGTCTTGCTCCAGACCTCAGGGTTGCTGGTGAGTGCCTCCAACACCTGCTGGGTAAAATAGCCCGCGCGGTAAGGGCTCGAGGGAGCACTCGGATGTTCTGAATCACTTCTTGATGGCAATATCCAGCTGACCTCTGGGAGCTGATTGTTTTCGACGTCCTTTTTCAGGTCTTTTATCGAGAAATTCCGCATCCCGTTTTCATAGATCGGTGAACCCGGTTTTGCGTTTCGGAAGGAATCGAATGCCAAACACCCGTGCATGGCCCCGGTCCAGTTGTTATTCGGATCCTGATAGATTCGCCAGCTGACTCCTGCCTCCTGCAATACATCCGGTATGGTTGGCCATTTGAAACCGTTGAGCTGGTACGTGTAGCCGGGGTCGGGTTCCGCTCCTGTCACCCAACATCGGACGTTGCAGGGCTCGGAGTCGACATCGGTGCAGTTGATTCCCGCCGCGCGTTTTTCGGGGTCGAAGTTGGAGCCGGACCAAAAAACAATCCTGTTGGGGTCCGTTCCGGTGGCGACTGAACAGTGGTGGGCATCGGAAATCGTGAAAGCATCCGCCAACGCGTATTGAAAAGGAATTTCTTCCCGCGTGTAATAGGCCATGGAGTAGGGGGTCTTAAACAGCGGCCAATACCCGTATTTGCCCTGATTCCATGCTGCCTGCATGTCTGCAAAATCGTGTGGTGTACCTTTGATCATGGCGGCATTGGAAGTCTTGGCATGTGCGCGATAAGGGGGGACGATCTTCTCTCCGTCTGATTGATGAAAGGCCCGTTGTCCGCTGGCCAAAGGGATCGGGAATCGATCTCCAAAACCCCGAACTCCCTTTTTTGCTCCGAAATAGTGATCGAAGGATCTGTTCTCCTGCATCAGGATGACCACATGCTTCACGTCTTGGATAGACCCGGTGGCATTGAATGCTTCCACGGCCAGGGCTTTCTCGATCAATGGCGCCCATAGGGTACCCGCCAGACCTGCGGCGGAGAGTTTTAGAAACTTCCTTCTTCCGTAATCGCTCATATTTCGGTCTTTAAATTTTCAAACAGGATGATTGCTGGTCTTACTACCTGTCCGGGTGCGGTGATGGACTATTCCTTTCCTTCAAAAGAGAAGCATGCTGGTCAGGCTCTGAAAATACTAAAGTAAGACGATCCTCGCGTCGCGTTTCCAGTACTGAGATCGAAAAAACGAATGCTAAAAGTCTACGAACGGGATCATTGCTCCCGGGGTAACAGGACGATACCGGCTTTTTGACTCTAAAAAAGTCCCAATACAATGCCCAAGCGTTGCGATTGCCGTTATCCGCCAGTTGGCTCATAGTAGAGCATGACTGCGCCAGACTGGAATGTTTTTGTCTTTGCGAGTTTGAAAGTAGTCCGGTCGGTCAGGTTTTCAAACAACGGCATGCCGCTTCCCACTACCACAGGATGAACACAAAGCTGGAATTCGTCAATCAAATGAAGCTTAATCAATTGGATGATCAAACTCCGACTGCCGACCAGAATATCCCTGCCTGGCTGTAGCTTCAGTGCCAATACCTCTTCTTCAAGCGACCGGTTTGCCAGCCTTGCACTTTCCCATCCGATGGTCCGATTCGAATTGTTCATTGTGTGGGAGAAGACAACCTTTGGGATTCTATCTATGGCCAGAGCAAAGTCATCCATTGACTTTTCACCGGTGGGGTTTTTCACCATCGGTTCCCAATATTCCATCAGTTCGTAGGTAATCCGTCCATAAAGGATGGTGTCCCCGGTATCCAGCAGATCCTCGTAGTGCCGATGTATCTCTTCATCGGGAGTGATGGCGGTATGGTCGCAAAACCCGTCCAGTGTCGTATTGATCGCTGCAATTACCCTTCTCATGTTTTTTGTGGTTTGGTTATTCTCAAGTTTGTTCACTTCGCATTACGCTGACCGCTTTGTAATCCAATCCCGAAGCTAAGGCCACTCACCGTGTACATCTCATACAGCTCACCTCACACCGACCTTACACTCCCACCAACTCGCCAATCACTCTCGGGAAATGGGCATGCTCCAGCGCATGGACTTTGTCGGCGATCGTCTCCGGGGTGTCTTCCAAGGAGACAGGCGTGCTTGCCTGAAAGATGATCTTCCCCTCATCATAGTGCTCGTTGACCAGATGGATCGTGATGCCGGTTTCGGTGTCGCCGGCGTCTTTGACTGCTGCGTGGACGAAGCTCCCGTACATGCCTTTTCCCCCATACTTTGGCAGCAGTGCCGGGTGGATGTTAACCATCTTATCAGAATAAGCGTGGGTGAGATGATCTGGGATTTTCAGCAGAAAGCCCGCCAAGATCACCCAATCGATGTTTTCGGCCTGAAGTTTTTCCAAAAGCATCCCTGCGTCCATTTCCTTCCGGGAAAAAGTAAACGTCGGTACGCCAAACTTCCTGGCTCGCTCCAATACGAAGGCCTCTGTCTTGTTGGATGCAACTAGGGCGATTTCAGCCTTGTCGGAGTGCTGAAAGTGTTCCATAATTTTTTCGGCGTTGGAGCCGCTGCCGGAGGCGAGGATGGCGAGGCGTTTCATTTTTTGAGAAGCAAGAACCAAGAAATAAGAATCAAGATAAATTCAAAGTTAGGCCTGAATGTGAAATCAAAGGCAAAAGATATTCAGCCAAAGATTTTAAATAAGGAATTTTTTGGATTAAATGTCACCCCGTCTTGATTCTTGCATCTTTTGTCTAAGAGCTATTCCTCGCCCGGTGCCAGCGTATAATTGATCATCCAGCCGATGCCAAATTTGTCCTCGAAGCTGCCGAAGTAAGCTCCCCAGAAGGTTTTTTCATAGTTCATCTCGATCTTTCCGTCAGCGGAAAGTCCCTTGAAGATCCGCTCACCTTCTTCCTTGGAGTCTGGAGCCAGGGAGATGTAGTTGTGATTGCCTTTGGTCAGGGTATGACCCATGGATGGGGCGATATCGCTGGCCATGATGATCACCTGGTGGCTTACTTTCAGAGAGATGTGCATCGCACGGGTTTTCTCATCCTCGGGAAGTTCCATGCCGGGAGCGTCACCGAAATAGCTGACTCCGCCTTCAAATTCACCTCCCAAGACGGATCTGTAAAAAGTCATTGCTTCCTCGGCTTTGCCGTCAAAATTGAGATAGGGGTTTACGATCATCGTTTTGTGTTTTGGGTCTAGCTCTAATTTAAGGATTGTCTTGCTGTTTTTCGCAGTAGAACCAAATCAACTCTAAAACTTAATACCCCGATAATCACCCCAGCGCCAGCCAATGAAAAGGCGAGGGGAAGATTCAGAAAGGAAACCGGGACAGAGATCAGCTGAAGTCCCAATCCAGCCAACCAGGTCACATGGCCTTGCCGGGATTTGGTGTTTCTGGTCTGGAGTTTGCCGCCGTTTTCACCCTCCTCTATCAGGGGCCAGAAGAAGTCCCGATACTGCCACAGCAGATATAGGTTCATCGCCAAAAGCACCGTGAGCACATACGGCGTGCCCCGCCAATGCTGAGAGATCGTCACCATCAGAATGTTCAGGATCATTGGGATCATCATGATGCTGCCGATCAGTTTGTAACGGGTCGTCAGCAGCATGAAGCCGATCGTGATCTGACAAACCGCGATGAAGCTGGCATAAAGTCCAAGGTCAAACTCGGCCAGGCGCTCTACCAGCCAGGGTGGACCGATCCAGCCGATAAACTGATGTCCGGCATAGAGCTTAACCATGCCGGCGGTCCAGAACGTGAAGCCGAGAAAGACGGAAGTCAGGTTGGGAAGGAGCTTTTTCATTGGGATGAATTGAAATTAGATCAGGTCGTCCGAGGGCTGGATCTAAGTTTGCAAAATTTCTTTTTCAGAACCAGTCTTCAAGCTTCCAAAGAAGGTTTTTGAAATCCCGGTTTTTGAAATGAAACTGCCATTAATGCTTATATTTCAAGCTAATCGCTTGGCAGGCTGGCTGGATAAGGAGGGGTTTGGAACCAGGATTTAGCAGGAATATACTAGGAGAATTTACTTTGGGATCGGGTAAATTGAGTAAAATGGAAGCAAACGGACAGCCTTTCACGATGCGTGAATCGAATTTGGATGACCTTACTTTTTTGACAGCCAATAGCTGCCAAGTTGCCATTGCCGTCCTCTCGACAGAGACTGAAGGCGTGAATTCCATCAAATCTATTTTTTGCTCGGAGAATGTCCAGGAGCCCTCCAAAGAACACCTGCAAGATCTCTTAGCTGCTTCAAGAGAAAGCGTCACCATGCTTTCGGCTGACGGGAAAAAGTCCTTGCTGAGCACAGACCCATCGATCGAGGACGGAGCGGGGACGGGTTTTTATGCCTGCGTTTCTCTCAAGACTTCTTCCGAAAAATCGATCGTCCGGCTGGCCGTCTTGGATCAGCAACGCCCAAACCTCACGAACCCACAGTTGGAGTCCCTGAAGAAGCTAGCCCGGCAGGCGGTGAGTCTCTTAGAATTGGAAGAGACTCAGCAAGAGCTCATGCTCCTAAGTGAGCTACACCGGAATACCAAAGCCCATCTGCACAAGATTATCGATGATGCCGAGGTGGGAGTTTGGAGCTGGTGTCTCGACACGGACGAGTTTCGATACACTGAGCGATGGGCGAGGATGCTCGGCTACACGGCGGAGGAAATGGGCAAAATCACGAAGGCAACGCATGACGGATTTGTTCATCCGGCCGACCTTGCCGAATCTACAAGGGTACTTGCGGACTATCGCTCGGGCATCTTGCCCCGCTATGAATGTGAGCTGCGGATGAGGCACAAAAGAGGCTATTGGGTGTGGGTGTTGGATCGGGGAGAGCTGACCGTGGATTCGACCCGATCTCCTGAGCAATGGATGTACGGCACGACCAAGGATACCTCGGAGCAAGTGGTGGCTCATGAGCAAATCTACGTCCGTGAGAGACGCTTCGAAATCCTGCTTGAAAACAGCGAAGATGCTATCCTAATCCTGAATGAAAAAGGAGTACCACACTTCGAAACCGAATCTGTGTCCAAGATACTCGGATACAAAACCAAGGAGCGAGCCGCGGAGTCGATCCGAGAGTGGGTTCACCCTGATGATTTGGAAGGGTTTGAGGGCTGGTTTCAGACGGCGCTCGAGAATCCCGGTCAGCCGATCAAGGGCAATATTTCAAGGATGAGGCATCTGGACGGGACCTGGCGTCATGTCTCCGGAACTCTGACCAATCTGCTGGACGATCCCGTCATCAAGGGGTTGATCAACAATTTCAAAGACGTCACCGAGCAGGTTTTGGCGGAGGACCTTCGCCAAAAAACTGAAAACAAGTACCGAAAGCTGGCACAGGAAGGGGCCGATATGGTGGCTATCCTCAGTCCAGAGGGGGAGTACAAGTACATTAGCTCCAATTTCTTGGAATATTTGGGCTTTACGGAGGAGGAGCTTATCGTAAAGGTTGTTTTTGAGTTGATCCATCCCGACGACGTGCAGCGGATCTACGCAGATTTTTTAGCTCTGCTCGGAACTAAAAGTGTCAGAACGGCCCCGTTTAGATATCAACATAAAGATGGAAGCTGGACTTGGATTCAAAGTATCGGGACCAATTGGATCGACGATCCCGATATCCGAGGCGTGGTGGTCAATTCTGTGGATGTCACTGGGCTGCTCGAGGCACAAAGAGCGCTGGAGCAAAGTAATGAACGCTTCAAGCTGGTGCTAAAGGCGGGCTCCGAGAGCATATATGACTACGACCCGGTGAGTCGGAAGCTGATGCTCAGCGAGACTTTTGGAGAAGCCTTTGGTATAGAAGAGGACAAGTCGAAGGGGGATTTTGGGGTGATTTACGAACGAATCCATCCAGCCGATCTCGATCAGGCGGTTGGCGAATTTCAAGACGCACTCGACAACCCCGAGATTTCAATTTGGACCCGGGAGTACCGGCTGCAAAAAGGGGACGGAACCTACGCCCATATTCGTGACAGATCTATCAAAGTGATGGATGACTTAGGCAATCCTGTGCGGGTAGTGGGTGCCCTTATGGACATCAGCGACATTTATTTTTTCCAAAAACTCCTCGAAATCGAAAAGGAATTCATCGAGTCCAGCCTGGTAAACGGTACCCACGAGAATGAGCTCTATAGAAGATACCTCGTCCATCTCGAATCGCTGATCCCGGGCATGCGAACCTCCCTCTCCCGGGTAGTGAACGGGCGCTTGGTCAATGCGATCTCGCCCAGTCTTCCCCAAGAGATGATCGAGGCGATCGAGGGAATCCCGATCGGACCCAACGAGGCTTCTTGTGGCTCTTCAGCGTATTTGAATGAAAAAGTGTTTGTCACGGATGTATCTAAGGATCCGCGTTGGGAAAATTACCGGGACTTGGCCCGCGCGTTTGGAGTAGGTGCATGCTGGTCCTTCCCAATCATCGATTCGGAGGGTAAGGTCGTGGCTACGATTGCCAACTACTATTCGACGCCCAAAGAGGTCGGGGAAAAAGAACTGCAGGCACTTGAGCGTGCCCATCGCCTCATTTCCCTCATGATGGCACAGTACGATCACCTGGAAAAAATCAGACGCAGCAACGAACGATATGAGTTGGTCAATAAGACGACCAACGAAGCGATTTTCGACTGGGATGTCAAAAACGATAAATTTCACTGGGGGGAAAGTCTCCAGCGGGTCTTTGGCCATGTTTACGACGGCGATGAGTTTGACCTGGAGAAATGGATTAGCCTGATGCACCCGACGGACAGTCTTGAAAAGGCCGATGCATGGAGCCGTTTTATCGCCGATCCCACTGCCCACAAGTGGACTAACCAGTTCCGGTTTTTGAAGGAAGACGGAAGCTTTGCATTCGTGGAGGAGTCTAGCTACCTCATCCGGGACGAGCGGGGAAATCCGCTGAGGATGATCGGTGTTCTCCGTGATAGCACCGAGCTGAAGAAGATGGAGACGCTGCTGGCCAGCGCTTCCAAAGTGGCAAGAATGGGAGCTTGGGAAATGGATGTGGCTCAGAATCGACTGCTGTGGTCTGCCATTACCTGTGAGATTCACGAAGTGCCTGTTGACTTTTCGGCTTCTTCTGCTGAGGGAATAGATTTTTATAGAGAGGATTATCGGGAAATCGTTGCCAAAGAGGTAGCTCTTGCGATCGAAAAAGGAGAGAAGTTTGACTTTGAAGCCCCCATCATCACTGCCAAGGGCCAGGAGCGTTGGGTGAGGTCGATCGGAGAGGCGGAGTTTGTGAATGGCCAATGCGTCCGGATTTTTGGCTCTATTCAGGATATCCAAGAGCGGAAGCTGATGGAGGAGCGGCTCAAGGGAGTCTCGGACAGTATTCCAGGCGTGATTTTTCAATATGTCCTCAATCCTGACGGTACGGATGAGTTTCGCTATGTCAGCAAAGGAGCCATTCCGCTCTTGGGGCTGACTCCTGACGAATGCATGTCGGACAGCCGTCTGGTATGGTCTCGGGTCGCGCAGAGAGGTGAACTGGATCTGGTGAGAGACAGTCTCGATCATTCTGCCAAAACCCTAAATTATTGGAGTTGTGAATGGAGGGTACTGACACCCCAGGGCAAGATTCGATGGCGTGAGGGACTGGGTAAGCCGGTCAGAAAAGTAGATGGATCGATCGTATGGGATGCCCTGATCATGGACGTGACTGAGCGCAAAAATCTGGAACACCTCCTGGAGCAATCTGCAAGGATGGCCAAAATCGGGAGCTGGGAACTGGATTTGTCCGGCTCGCCAGTGATGCTGAATTGGTCTTCTACGACACGTTCGATCCTGGAATTCGGAGATCTCAGCGGGACAGAGTTGGATCGGGCATATTCGGTGTTTGTCGACGGATCCCAAGGGATTGTCAGGAACTGTATGGAAAATCTGATTCAGCACGGTGCTGCTTTCGACGTGGAGTTGGAGTTGATCTCCGGCAATGGCACTCAAAAATGGATTCGTTGCATCGGTGAGGCACTTCTAGTCAGGGGGAAAGTTTTGAGCGCCTACGGCAGTTTTCAGGATATTCATGACAGGAAACTGTCTGAATTGAATCTCACAAGTCTCCTCTTGGAGCGGAACACCATATTGGAAAGTATTGGGGATGGTTTTTTTGCGGTAGACAGTTCATTCACAGTCACCTATTGGAACAAACAGGCAGAAAAGCTGCTCCGTGTGCCCAGGGAAGATATTTTGGGAAAAAACCTCTGGAATATCTTTGGCAGCGAACAAGCAGGCGAATCCTACAAAAACTATCAGCTGGCGCTTGAAACAGGAGCCGTCATCGCTTTTGAAGATTATTTCGAGAAATTAAAATCCTGGTTTTCGATCTCAGCGTTCCCTTCTGATTCGGGACTGACGGTGTATTTCAAAGACGTCACAGCACACAAAAAAGCCCAGGAAGAAATCCGGCAGTCAAACGACCGGTTTGAGCGGGTGTCCGAAGCGACCAACGATGCGATATGGGATTTCCAATTGATCGAAAACAAGCTGTACTGGGGAACTGGGTTTGCAACTCGCTTTGGCTATGATCTGGACAAAATCACTCCCAGCCTCGATTTTTATATCAGCCGGGTCCATCCGCAGGATCGCAGCCGGATCGAAGCGAGTATGGCCGAGGCAAGAAGCAATCCGGAAATCCGAAACTGGAATGAAGAGTATCGCTTTCAAAGAGCAGACGGCTCGTATGCCCATGTCATGGACCGGGCGATTTTCACGAGAAATCCAGAAGGCCAGTCCATCCGGATCATTGGGGCGCTGTCGGATATCACAGATAGGAAGGAGTTTGAAAACTCTCTGCAAAGGCTAAATACAAACCTCGAACGGCAGACAAAAGAACTCGCGGTTTCCAACGCGGAACTGGAGCAATTTGCCTATGTCGCCTCTCATGACTTGCAGGAACCGCTCAGGATGGTGTCCAGTTTTCTTTCCCAGCTGGATCGGAAGTACCGGGGCCAGATGGACGAAAAGGCCCAGAGCTACATCCACTTTGCCGTAGATGGAGCCACCCGGATGAGGCAGATCATCCTCGATTTGTTGGAGTATTCCAGAGTTGGCAAAGTCGGCAAAGTCCTCGAAGAGGTCAATCTGGAGGAGGTGATTTTTGAGGTTTCCCAACTCCAATCCCAACTTATCATCGAGAAGGGGGCGAAGATTGAGTTTGGAGGACATGCTACGGTCACGAGCTTCAGATCCCCCATCCTTCAGCTGTTCCAGAATCTGATCAGCAATGCGTTAAAGTACGGCAAGGAGGACGTTCCTCCTGTGATATCCATCGCCTGCCGGGAGGAAAAGGATCATTGGCTGATCTCTGTCAAAGACAACGGGATCGGGATCAGGCAGGAATATTTCGAAAAGATATTCGTCATCTTTCAGCGGCTTCATGCCAAGGACGCCTACACCGGCACCGGCTTGGGCTTGGCGATTGTGAAGAAGATCATCGAAACCCTCGGGGGGCGGATATGGCTGGAATCGGTTTTTGGAGAAGGAACGACGTTTTATTTTACGATAGCCAAACCCGGCAAGGAAAGCTGACGATCACGTACGCGTATTGATGACATGGTACTGGGCACCTCTTTGCTATCCAGCCGCTGGGTTCTTGATACTTGTTTCTAGCCCCTCTCATTTTTTTGGCTATTTTGGAAGAAAAAAATCAAATGTCAGAAAGCGAACTCGGAGTGGGGAGCCGGATAGGCCACCCCAAATTTGGATCAGGGATCATCGTCTCGGTAGATTCTACCTACTACAAAATTTATTTTACGGCCTCTGAGGAAGTTAAGACCCTGGCGCGGGATTACGACGGCTATACGGTCGAGGAAGCGAAAGTGCCGGATTTCCCCACGCTGACGATGAAGGATGTCGAGCGGGCAATCCGTGAGGCACTGATCGCTACTTCAGAACGTGCGCCATTGATTCCTTTGGGAGGAAAATGGATGGGAGGAAATCTGATCATCGAGCCTTCGGACAAAAGCCTTCAGGCCAAAGAGATTCCTGTTGAGACCTTCTTTCGCAAGATCGTCATGGTCCGGGAAAAGCTTCGGGTATTGGAGCAAAACATCAACAACCACCCCAAGCTGGACGACGAAGATCGCATCGGCCTGCAACAATACATCACCCGCTGTTACGGCTCCCTGACTACCTTCAATGTACTCTTTGCCTACAAGGAAGACCAGTTTAAAGGAAGCGGCAAAGATTGATGTCTGGGGCGTTTGAAGTTTTACTACTTTTTCAGAAGTAGGGCCTGGTCATCCACGTCCGACTTCGCTTTGACCCAAGTTTAAATCTTAACGGAAAACATTTTTACAGATGTTCCACCTTGAATCTAGGTCAAATGAGCATAGGGAGAGTGCTTGGCAAACCTTCTGATGCAACATGTCAGCAAAACCCGGCTCAGCAATTGGCTCGTGGAAGGAACTAACTGTCCGCCGCTTTTCGTCAGAGTAATGAAGCTGAAATCACGGATTGTTTGAAGGGCTGTACTTTGCGAATTCTAATGACTCAGGGTCAATTCGCTTTTGACTCTACGCTCCACAAAGGTAATGGGCACAAAATCGTCCGTGGGAGCTCCGATGTAATAAACGGTCCAGTTCGGATCGTGCTTCGAGAGTAGTTCGGCAATGCAGTCGGCACGATGTCCCTGGGGATTTTTGCAGTCGTCCCAGTAGAAAAGCTCGACTTTGTAGTGCAACGCCTGTTTCTCATTGTTGACAGTCACATCGATCTGGATGTCCTGTTTTCCGGCTCCTCTGGGGATGGGTATAGCGATGTAGCTCATAGTTGTGGATTTTAGATGCTCATGGGTATCCACAGTATTTATGCCAATGAAAAATCCTCATTTTTCTTCAAATCCACCGTTTTGGTGGCTGCGTATCCACTTTGACCGAACAATTTTGTGCGAATGGGGACAAACGTAAATTATTCACCTGAACAAATGGGCGGATTCGACCTGCTCAGGGTTTAGTGGGAGACGACTTTCAGCCCGACAATCGAGGCGATCAGGGTCGCGATGAAAAATACCCTCCAAAAGTCCGCGGGCTCTTTGAATACAAAAATGCCGACTAAAACAGTACCTACCGCGCCGATTCCTGTCCAGACAGCATAGGCAGTCCCGATGGGCAATTCCCGGGTAGCCCGAATCAGCAGCACCATGCTGATGGTCAGACAAAGCAAAAATCCGGCGTACCAGTACACCGCCGTCATGCCTGTGGCCTCCTTGGCTTTGCCGAGACATGCCGCAAACCCCACTTCAAACAAACCAGCGATGATCAGAATAATCCAGCTCATAGATCGAAATTTGAGGCAATTTACCAGTTTTCCAGTTTTGCGACATTCTCCTTGAGAAAAAGCATGGCAGCGGGAAGTGTTTCCACTCCGTGTCCGGCTAGAAAGATCTTGCTGGTTTTGAGATTCGGAAGTAGCCCCTTTGCATTAGAAAGTGACTTTTTAGCCGGAAATAGGAGGTCCTGTTCGCCCAAAGCAAGATAAACCGCTGTCTGAACCTGAGTCAATTCCTTATTCATGAAATAGGGCTTTTGCGTCTTGTCCCGGTATCGGGTCAAGGCAAACAGTTCATAGTCCACCAACAAATCCCAGGCTGTGGCAGAAAGGAAATGTTCAGGTTGATGGAAAATGGCCTTTTTAAGGAACTTCTCGACGTTTTTCCGGTTCGGGCTAAGGATCGGTAGGAGATTGTAGTAAAGATTGCTTAGCGCCAGGGAAAATGGCTGTAGACAGCCGGGATTGTATAGGAATGCAGTCTTAACCTTTTCAGGATGCGCAATGCAGAGTTTCATGCAGATCAATCCTCCGAAAGAGGCTCCGGCCACATAGCTTAATTCAAGCCTCAGCTTTCCCATCACTTCGGCGGCCCAATGACCGTAGTCGAGTGACTTGATGTCGGGCGTGTCACCGTCGCTGAGATTGGGGAGGCCGTTGGTCTCGACGAGGTAGATCCGGAACCGGTCGAGCAACTGATCGAGGTTCCGGTCAAAGTCCCAGATGAGTGCCGTGGTTCGGGCTCCGGGAAAAATCACTAAAGGCTCCAGCGTCACGTCGGAAGTCCCGAGTCCGTAGACCATCGTTTTGCCGAGTCCCGTGCTGACCTCGATTTTTTCGTAGACGCGACGGTTCGATTTTTCAAGTTGGCTTACCCAGTTTTTGAACCAAGCTTGATCTTCTGAAGGAGTCTTGAACGCGGAGGAAAATTTGATTTTCACGGTTTTGGAGGAGTGGAGGAGGGGGGTGGATTTTTCAGTTTTTCGGGAGCCACTTGACAAAATGCGGCGTGCAATAAATCCCTTATTATTTCCTCATCGAGGGCCTCGATTTTTGCCAAAGTCCAGCCCTGTTTTCCCCATTTATTTGGGACGGGAAAGATCAGGCTGCGGTCGAAAACCGAGAAGAGATCCTGGTCTTTTTCGGACAGTTTCAGGCAGGCTAGTTGCGTGTCAAAATTATAGGTGGCGAAGATCTTTTTCCGCACTCGAAAAGAGGTGTTTTTGAAGTGGGGTTCTTCGGTGGTTTCTGGGTAGGAGAGGGCGGTGTTACGAAAAAATGTGAGCATGGAATTGGGAGTAGGCAATCGAAGCTAAACAAAAAACAGCAGGACGCCTAGTGGCTGAGTTTGCATTTCAAAAACCCGTGAGCCCGTCATGGACTACGTAGGTTCGGATTGAGAGTACTAAGTAGTCTTGTTGGGGGTGAAAAAGGCAGGCTGGAGCAGATCAAGGAAGTGCTGGTAATTTTTAGACAAGACTAAAAATAAGTCAAAGCTTGGATTTTACGCTGAGGAGTAGACGCAAGATCAGGTTTGGATTGAGCAGAGTTTTACGGGATTGACAGCGCTTTTTTTTACGCAACCAAATAATATACTGAGATCGGAAAATCCAAAAACAGTTAAAAGTTACTATTTATTTGAATTAGTTTAAAGTTGATATAAATCAGCTGTTTAATATATATCATATTTTGTTTTTTTTTGACAGCGATCGCCTTTCGAATTGCTGGATTTCTCAGCATAAATGAGAGTTTGTTCCTCCCTGCTGTACCGGGCGAAAGCACAACGGGTTTTACGATCGGTGTAACTTTACCTGCCAGAATCGGAAGTTGACTTTTCTCGGCAAAAGTGGGACTTGTAAGTTCGTTGATGAGTTTTCCTCGGGAAGAGTATTGACGTGAACCGATGGACCAGATTTGAAACTACGTGTCCATTTTTCCCCGGCGATCATGCGTTCCTTTTTAAAACTACGTGGTTGATGCCGCTTCTATTTTTGGATTTTTCTGGAAGACGGGGAAAGCAAATCCGAGAAACTCACGGCCTGCAGAAGCGTCGAACCTCTAAAATTTCCGTAAGCAGGAGATCTCTGAATGGAGGGAATTAGACCCGAAAAAGAAGCTGAGATTTTCCACTGAGACGGCGCGTGATTCAGTCTTTTTTGGGTGATTTTTTGATCAGATTTTCGCTTCATTTTTGGAGGCTTTAGTCCCTTTTTTTCGACTCGTTTTTGCCAACCCGTCCCATATTAATTTCCTAAAAAGCCACTTCCAAAAGCAGCCTTTTTGGAGGGAAATAGCTCCTGTTTTTCCGGGCAGAAAACCGGTTTTACGCGTCTGGTCGACTGTTTACTCGCACTTCAATAAATAAATATTGAAAAACATTTTATAATTATTGTTTATCAATAAATAATTATTGAAAATTGCGTAGATCAATAAATTTCAGAAAAATGAAGCCCCAAACTCAAACTGTCCTTAAGGTTTTGCATGTATTAGCCTGGTGTATCTACATCGGACTGCTTATCAAAACAGGCACCTTAGCCTACTCAAGTGTTGTTAGTTTATTCCCGGAATCGATGGCTTCCCACAATCTATATTTGGGATTGACCCTATCCAAACTGCTCGAATTTAGTCGGCCCGATTACGTGACTTTGTCGTTTTTACTGGTTGCGCTCACCGGTCTGAAGGCCTATATCTTTCACCTGGCTATTCAGATTTTTGGCAAAATCAACTTCGTCAATCCCTTTAGCGAGACCGTTGCCAACTTGATTTTCAGGATCAGTTATGTCGCTTTCGCGGTGGTATTATTGACTTGGACTGGCGAAGGCTATGCCGAATGGTTGACAAAACGGGGGGTCGAGATTCCCGATTTGGGTGATTATTTGGGTGGAGGTGACGAGTTTTTGCTGCTCGCTGCGATCATCTTTATCATCGCGCAAGTCTTCAAGCGCGGCATCGAAATCCAAGCCGAAAACGACCTGACCGTATAAGCCATGGCGATCATTGTAAACCTTGCGTTGATGATGGCCAAGCGCAAGATGTCACTGAATGAGCTTTCGGAGAAAGTCGACATTACCCTTGCAAACCTGTCGATCCTCAAGACAGGGAAGGCGAAAGCGGTCCGTTTTAGCACCTTGGAGTCGATTTGCAGGGCTTTGGACTGTCAGCCCGGGGATTTGCTGGAGTTTAGATCAGAAGACTGACAAATGGCCTGAGAGGGCGTTTATCGACGTTAATACCTTTCGCGGGGGAACTTCCGGTTCCTCTGAAACTCCTGAAAAGTAGAGACCAGCGGGCCTGAATGATTTGAATTGAGTTCAAAAAGAATCTTCTTGTACTTTTCCGCAAGGAAATCCCGGCAGAATTTAGCTAATTCATTATAAATTAATTTGTTGTCTTCATCTTACCTATGAGAAATCTGACACTTGTTCTGGCAATAGTCTTCAGTTTGGGCCTGAATTTCAGCTGCCAAGGCCAATCCTCCGTCGAGAAGCAAGACACCGACTATTCTTATCAGTCGCCGAGTTCTGGCGGAATTGGAAAGGTGTACATGGGTCGGGAGATTGCGGGGATTATGGACTTTCGCGGCAAAGACTGGCTCGAGCGTCAAAGCCGTTCCCAGGAGGAAAACACCGATTTAGCCATCGAAAACTTCCCCGTCACCCCGAGCAGTGTAGTGGCGGATATCGGTGCGGGTTCGGGCTTTTACACGTTCAGGGTAGCTCCCAAGGTTCCGAACGGAAAAATTTATGCTGTAGAGATTCAGGAGGACGCCATCCTATTTCTGGAGGAAAGAAGCAAAGAGCTCGGTTACGACTATGTGGTTCCGACCAAGGGTGGCGAAAAGTCGCCTAATCTGCCTGAGAACTCCATAGACCTCGCCTTCATGGTGGATGTTTACCACGAGCTGGAATACCCTGTAGAAATGCTCGCAGCGATCAAAAAATCCCTCAAGCCTGATGGCAAACTGCTGCTAATCGAGTATAGAGGTGAAGATCCTGAAGTACAAATCCGGCCACACCATAAAATGACCGTAGTTCAAATTGAAAAAGAATTGTCTGCAAATGGATTCAAGCTGGTTCAAAACGGGCAGTTTATGAATATTCAACACTTTTTGGTTTTCGAGAAGGCGGATTGAGAGTAGACGTTGGGAAGCTGGAGGTTTGACGTCATCGTCAGCGTGATCGTATTTTTCCCAATGAAAAAGCAGAACCGAGAGTCCATTACGAATCGGTAGAGTGTTGAATGAAGGCTTGCTCCGATGAGCATCAGACAAAGAAAAAGGGTGAAATCGACGATCTCACCCTTTTTCTTTGTCCAGGCCAATGGGCTCAGAGGTAATTTTACTTGAAGTTATAGGCCTTCAGCATCTTGTGGAAGATCTCGTTGTTTTCATAGATCCCGGCAAAAGCCTCTGAACCCGGCCCGTAGGCAAATACTGGAATCATTACACCGGTATGGCTTCCGGTAGTGAACTTGCCTTCTACCATTCCGGTTTCGGTGCTGCCTTTGTTGATCGTGAATCCACCAGTCTCGTGATCTGCCGTGATGATGACCAGCGTATTGCCGTCAGCCTTCGCAAATTCCAATACCTTGCCAATCGCATTGTCGAAGTCAATCATCTCTTCCACGATATACTGGGTGTTATTACTATGTCCGCCCCAGTCGATCTGTGAACCTTCCACCATTAGAAACATGCCCTTTTTGTTGGTTTTCAAGAGATTCAAGGCGACTTCTGTGGACTGGACGAGCTCGTCTCCACGGCCCGCGGAAAATCTTGACTGCTGTTCATCGGCGAGAAATCCCGCCAACTTGCCGCTTTTGATCTGCTGGACTTCCTCGATCGAGTTGGCGATCTGGTAGCTTCTGTGTTTCAAAGAATCAACCAAGTTGACACTGTCTGCCCGGTTTGCAAAGAACTTCCTACCGCCTCCTATAAACACGTCGATATCCGTGGCGAGGAAATCCATAGCGATGTCCTCGTCCTGCGAGCGTGATGCCTGATGGGCGATGAAGCTGGCCGGAGTGGCGTGTGTAATCGAGCAGGTAGCGACCATACCTGTGGCGAGTCCCTTGTCTTCGGCAATTTCAAGGATGGTAGGCAAGGGTTCCCCGTTTGGTCCTACGCCGATGGCGCCGTTGTAGGTTTTGACACCGCAGGAAAAAGCGGTAGCTCCGGCTGCCGAATCGGTCACAAAGGCATTGCTTGCCTGGTTCTTATGAAATCCCACTACGGGAAATTGCTCCAGGTTGAGGTGGCCGTGATTACCGGTCAGTCCGGCATAGATCTGGGCTACCCCCATTCCGTCGCCGATCATCAGGATGATGTTCTTTGGTTGCTTGACTTTTTTCTGTGCGTACACGGATCCAAGACTTGAGAAAAGTAGGAGGGCAAAAAGAATTCGAAGTTTCATGAGAGAAAGTTTGTTTGATTTATAATACTGACAAGGCGGTAGGTCTGGACTAATCCGCGGGTCAAAAATGTGTAAAACTTCCCGGTTTTCGGGGTTTTTAACGATTTAATAACCTAGGGAAATACCCACGCAAGGGGAACCGGAATCTTGAGGAAAGGCAGTATGAAAGCTTTGGAACCCGATGGCTCTCGCGGATTCTTCTTTGAAAGAATGACTTGCGAGCAGAATCCGTGTGAAAGCACAAAACCTAACAAGACATGCGTCGTTTGTAGAATCTTGATTGGAACAACAGTCAATTTTTACGGCGATTTTCAAATTTAATTCTGTTTAGGCTGGTCAAACCGTCGTTTTGTTCGATTATGTACAGGTTATTTTCCTTTTTGAAAAAGATAATTTTATAATAAACTATGGAAACTTTGAATAGTACTTGGGTTTCCATAGTTTTGCGGCCTTGGTTTTAAAGATAGATTTGGTGACAAGAACGAGAATTCTGGAGATCGCAATAGATCAGTTTTCCCGATATGGGGTGAGGGCAGTGACTATGGAAGACATTGCCAGGCAGGGAGGTATATCCAAGAAAACCATCTATCAGGAGTTCGCAGACAAAAAGGACCTGGTAAAAGAGGCTTTTGAGGTGCTTTTAGACGAGGATCGGAAAAAGCTAAGCGAGATTCTGGAGTCAGAAGACGGGGTGATAGAGCATCTGGTAAAGATGTCCAAAACGGTTCGGCAGAGGTTGCAAAACATGAACCCAATGGTAGTCTTTGAAGTGCAGAAGTATTTTCCGGAAGCTTGGAAGATGTTTGAACACTTCAAGATTGAGGTGATTATGGAAGATCTTATCAACGTCCTCGAAAAGGGTAAAGCATTAGGATACTTCAGACCGGAGATCGATTCCCATATCCTGGCCAAGGTCCGGATCAACCAGATAACCTCAGCTTTTGACGCGGAGAATTTCTCCAGGTCGGACGTTAATCTGGCCGAGGAACAAACGGTGATGCTGGATCACTTTCTACACGGGATTTTTACCGAGAAAGGACGAATCGCCTACACGACGCAGCAGGCACTACTAGAATGAAAACTAATCCAATTATGAAATCGAGCAGGATGACAACATCACACGGCGGATGACTGTGACTAATGCGAGATTCTCCCGAAGAAAAATCGGGGCAGGCTATTTTGACTATTAAAAACCTATCAACACATGAAAAAGAGCTTTTTTACCCTTTTGATACTTTTCGTCGCGTGTTCGGCGATGCAGGCTCAGGAGGTCGCACAGCTGACGCTGAATGAGTCCATCCTGTATGCGATTGAGAATAACTACGTCACCAAAAACGCCAGATTGGAAACGCTGATTTCCAAGGCGACCGTCAAGGAAACTACCGCACTGGGCCTGCCGCAGATCGACGGATCGTTCAACCTCGATTACAATCCCAAAATCCCGGTGGTGTTCCTTCCCAACGAACCACCGTTTGGTGATCCTTCAGTTCCAGGTGATGTGATTCCTGCGAGATTTGGAGTGAGTTATTCTTCTGGCTTGGGAGTGACGGTATCTCAGATGATCTTTGACGGATCGTTTTTTATCGGACTGCGTGCCGCTAAGACGCTAACCCAACTGACGGATTTTGACTTGGTCAAAGCTGAAAACGATGTCGTCGAAAACGTCAAAAAAGCCTATTTCGGAGTCTTGGTCAATCAGGAGCGAATTCGCCTGGCGGAATCCAATTTGTCCAGAATCGATTCGCTATTGAAGGAAACCAAAGCGCTGAACGAGGCCGGATTTGCTGAGAAAATCGAAGTTTCCAGAATCCAGGTGCAGCGAAACAACACTTACTCCCAGGTAGAGCGCAGCCGTACCGCTTGGGAAATCAGCAAGGAACTGCTCAAGATCCAGATGGGCATGCCGCTGACGATAGACATTGTAATCACCGAAACCCTGCAAGATCTCAATCCTCGTGAGTCTCTGATTCAGCTACTGGCGGAAGAAGGCGAAAACAGGATCGAACTCGATCAATTGAACACTCAGATCGAACTGGAGCATTACGACCTCAAATACAACACCTCGCAGTACATGCCGACGATCGACTTCAACGGTAACATCCGAAGAAGCGGCGCGGGCAATGAACTGAACACCGTTTTTGACAAGGTGAACTGGTTTTCGAGCTCCCTGCTGGGCGTGAGTATGCAGATTCCGATCTTTGATGGACTCGCCAAAAGCGCCAGAATCCAGAAGAACCGATACACGATCAGTCAATTGGAAAACCAGCGGTTTTATCTGAATGACAGCTTCAAAAACGAGATTTTCTCAGCCAAAGCTTCGCTGAAAAATGATCTGAATATCCTGGATGTGCAGCGGGAAAATCTGGAACTCGCCCAGGAAGTTTTTGATATCGCAAAGATCAAGTATCAGGAAGGCATCGGCTCTAACCTAGAGGTAATCGATGCAGACGGAGCACTGACTGAAGCTGAGATCAACTATCTCGCGGCGCTCTACGACGGACTGATATCCAAAGTAAATCTCGAAAAAGCCCTTGGCCTGCTGAAGGCTGATTTGAACGACTAATCCGACTCTTTTCCCTTATTCAATAAATACGTTCTCCATATGAAACCTATACTTAAACTTTTACCACTTGTATTCCTGGCCACACTGGTGATTTCCTGTGCAAAGGAAGAGGGCGTTGACGCCATGAAAACAAGGCTGACCGAATTGAAAAATGAGGCAAGCACGCTGAATACTGAAATCAAAACGCTTGAAACGGAGATTGCGGCTTTGGACCCGGAGTTTGCCAAGTCTACCAAAAAGTCCATCCTGATTACCACCGTTGCCGCCAAGAAAGGAGAGTTTACGCACTTTGTGGAACTGACCGGCTCGGTACTTTCCAAGAAGAATGTCAGCATCAGCTCTGAGACGGCCGGTCGGGTACTGGAAGTGCCGGTGATCGAGGGAATGCGCGTGGAGAAAGGCGGTCTGCTGGCGCGGATTGACGCAGAGTCGATTGAGCGAAACATCGAAGAGATGGAGAGCAACCTTGCGCTTGCCACCACCATTTTTGAAAAGCAAGAAAGACTCTGGAATCAGAAAATAGGAACTGAAATACAGTACCTGGAAGCGAAGAACCGGATGGAAGGCCTTGAAAAAAATCTGGCTTCCATGAAAACTCAGCTCGACAAAGCGCTGGTAAAGGCGCCGTTTAGCGGCACGGTCGAGACAGTCGACATCCGGATCGGCGAACTGGTCCAGCCAGGGGTGCCGATGTTTCAGTTTGTCGGAGGCAGTGATCTGTACATCCAGGCAGACGTGTCTGAAAGCTTTTTGGGTGTGTTGAGCAAGGGCGATTCGGTAGAGGTGGAGTTTCCGTCCATCGGTAAGTCTATTAAAACCAGAGTTAGTTCTGTCGGCGGCATCATCAATCCCAACAACAGAACTTTCAAAGTGGAAGTCTTCGTACCCAACAATTCGGAATTGAAGCCCAACATGATTTCGATCCTTAAGATCAATGACTATCAAAACAAGGAAAGTGTGATGGTGCCCGCGCATTTGATCTTGGCGGACTCCAAAGGCGACTATGTGTTCACCGTGGAAAATGGCACTGCGAAGAAGAAATACGTGACGCGGGGCTTGACTTACGAGAATGAGACCGAGATCAAGGAAGGCCTGACGGGCACCGAAACAATCATCGACAAGGGCTTCCGTGAAGTAGGGGACAATTTCAGTGTAACTGTTGCGCAACTTTAATTATGAGTGATACTTCTAAATCTTCATTAATCCGGGAGTTTGGAATGTCCAGCTTTAGCGTGGACAATTCGACCTCGATCGTGATATTGACCCTGATCATCACCGTGCTGGGACTGAGTGCCTACCGGACGATGCCCAAGGAGAGCTTTCCCGAGATCGTAATCCCGACCGTCTATGTCGGTACAGCCTACCCGGGCAACTCGCCCGTGGATATGGAAAACCTGATCACCCGTCCGATCGAAAAGGAACTGAAGTCGATCAGCAATATCAAGGACATCAGATCTACTTCGGTGCAGGATTTTTCGTCGATCGTGATTGAATTTACTCCGGGAGTGGAGCTTTCCAAGGCGATTCAAGACGTGAAAGATGCCGTGGACAAGTCCAAGAGCGAGCTTCCCACCGATCTTGACCAGGAGCCAAATGTCTTGGAGGTGAACACCTCCGATTTCCCGATCATGAACGTGAACATCTCCGGGCCGTACTCGGAGCAGGAGCTGAAGAAGTTTGGCGAACACCTGGAAGACGCGATCGAGAAGCTGCCCGAGATCTCCAAGGCAGACCTGGCTGGCACCGTGGAGCGTGAGATTCAGATCAACGCAGACCCATATCAGATGGAGGCAGTGGGGGTGAGCTTTGGTGATATCTCCGAGGCGATCATGGCGGAAAACCTGACGATGTCCGGTGGTAACATCAAAAGTGGGGACTTCGAGCGAACCCTTCGCGTAGACGGTGAATTCACCAACCCGCAGGAGCTGCTGGATATCATCGTGAAAACCGACCAGCAAAAGATTGTCTACCTCAAAGATGTCGCTGAGGTGAAGGATACCTTCAAGGATCGGACCTCTTATGCCCGAAGCAAAAACCTGCCTGTAGTCACCATCAACGTGACCAAGCGGAGCGGGGAAAACCTGCTGGACGCAGCCGACAAGATCAAAGTGATCATCGAGACCACCAAGGCGAACCGCTTTCCGCAAGATCTTGAGATCACCATTACCAACGATCAAAGCAAGCAGACCAGGATTCAGGTCAGTGACTTGGAAAACTCCATCATCTTCGGAATTATCCTGGTGGTCTTGGTATTGATGTTCTTTATGGGTTTCCGCAATGCGCTCTTTGTGGGATCGGCGATCCCGCTTTCCATGTTTATTTCCTTCCTCATCCTGAATGCGTTCGGAATCACGCTCAACCTGATGGTGCTTTTTTCCCTGATCCTGGCATTGGGGATGCTGGTGGACAATGGGATTGTGGTCGTGGAGAATATCTATCGAATGATGCAGGAAGGAAAATCCAGCATTCAGGCAGCGAAAGAGGGAGTGGGAGAGGTGGCTTGGCCGATTATTACTTCTACACTCACCACCCTAGCGGCATTTCTGCCTCTGGCATTCTGGGACGATCTGGTTGGTGAGTTTATGAAATACCTTCCCATCACATTGATCATTGTTCTTTCTTCTTCCCTGTTGGTTGCTTTGGTGATCAATCCGGTGATGACGGCCATGTTTATGAAGCTGGATTCGGGAGGAAAAAACAGGCCCAAGCAAAAGTCTATCATCACAGCTGGGGTTTTCTTGGTCTTGGCGACAATCTTCTACCTGATCGGTTGGACGTCTATGGGGACACTTTCTTTGGTTGCCTCTGTTCTTACCCTATTCAATGTTTTCTTCCTGAGAAATGCTATCCATTGGTTTCAGGAGGTCTTTTTGGTGAAGTTGGAAAATTGGTACGAATCCTCGCTGCAATACGCTTTGCATGGCAAGAGGCCTTATTTCTTCTTTGGGGGAATGTTTGGACTGTTGATCTTCTCGTTGGTGTTGCTGGGTATCAGTGCACCGAAAGTCCTCTTTTTTCCAGACAATCAGCCGCAGTTGGTCAACGTGTTTGTCGAGTTTCCCATCGGCACTGACATCAACGCCACCAACGAATTCGTGGACAAGATGGAAGACGAAATGATGGAAGCACTGAAGCCATACGAAGGGATTCTGGAATCGGTGATTACCCAAGTCGGCGAAGGAACCGGCGACCCGATGGAAGGTCCGAGCAACCAGGCCACTCCAAACAAAGCCAAGATCACCATCGGCTTTGTGGACTACATTGAGCGACAAGGTATTGATACCAACGAGGCGATGGAAGTGATCCGCGAACTGGCAGGCACGTATCCTGGTGTCTTGGTCACCGTGGACAAGCAGCGCAACGGGCCTCCGGTCGGTAAGGAAGTCAACATCGAGTTTGTAGGAGAGGACTATGAGCAATTGATCGCTTTTGTCAACGAAACCAAGGAATACCTGGAATCCCATAATATCCCGGGTGTGGAGGAACTCAAGACCGACCTTTCTTTGGGCAGTCCCGAGGTAGTGGTGGATATTGACCGGGAGAAGGCCAGAAGGTTTGGGCTTTCGACCTCAAGCATAGCGACGGAGTTGCGGACATCGCTCTTTGGCTTGGAAGTTTCCAAATACAAAGAGGGCGAGGATGATTATCCGATCCAGCTGCGGCTATCAGAGGACTACCGCTACGACATCAGCACTTTGGTGAATAAGAAGATCGGCTTCCGGGATAAGTTTGGCGACAAGCGCGAGGTGCCGATATCTGCCGTAGCCGATATTGAGTATGGATCGACCTACGGTTCGGTGAAGAGAAAGGATCTCGAGAAGGCGATTACCATGTTTTCCAATGTCTTGGCCGGATATAACGCTACAGAGATTAATGCACAAATCCATTCCTTGATGGATAACTATGCGATTCCAGATGGCATTACGGTCAAGTATACCGGAGCACAGGAAGAGCAGGCCAAGTCCATGGCTTTCCTGGTCAATGCGCTGATGATTGCGGTGTCCCTGATCTTCCTGATCATCGTCGCTCAGTTCAATTCCGTCATCAGTCCATTCATCATCATGACTTCTGTGTTGCTGAGTACTATTGGCGTGTTTCTCGGGTTGGTGATTTTTAATATGGATTTTGTGGTCATCATGACCGGTATCGGGATTATTTCCCTGGCCGGGGTCGTCGTGAACAATGCCATCGTATTGATCGATTATACCGATCTGGTCCGGGCCCGAAAGAGAGAAGAAAAAGGAATCAAGAAAGGCGAGTATCTCAGCTTGGAGGATTTGCTTGGCAGTATCGTGGAAGCAGGGAAGACCCGTCTCCGTCCGGTGTTGCTGACGGCGATCACGACCGTACTGGGACTGATCCCGCTGGCGATCGGGATGAATATCAATTTTGCCACCTTGCTGAGCGACTTTGATCCGCAGTTTTATGTGGGAGGAGACAACGCAGCATTTTGGGGTCCGATGGCCTGGACAGTAATATTTGGGCTAACCTTTGCCACAGTCATTACGTTACTGATCGTACCAGTCATGTACTACTTGTCAGATAGACTCGTCATGAGACTTCGCAAGATCAAAGCATGATTGATTTAAGGTTGGTGGTTTTTTTTGACAAAACCCCCGGGACATTGTTCCGGGGGTTTTTTATTGATTTCGGCTGACTTTGCAGCATGGATTTTGTATTTTTGCCCTCCCAAAAACATGCAGAGATGGAGGAATTGAAATGGTTTGTCATGTACACCACATCACGATCTGAAAAGAAAGTGGCTGATAGACTACGCGAAAGAGGCTGGGAAGTGTATTTGCCGATGATCGAGGAGCTCAGGCAATGGTCAGATCGCAAGAAGAAAGTGCAAAGGGCGCTGTTCAACGGATATGTCTTCGTGAAGACCAACAGAAATCAGCTGTGGGAATGCCTGCAAGTGCCGGGTGCAGTTAAGTTTGTCCACTTCTCCGGGCAGCATGCCACGGTCAGAGAGGAAGAGATAGCCATCATCCAGCGTATCCTCACTACCGGGGTCGCAGTCGAAACGGACGGCAGTGTGATCGAGCCAGGAGAAAAAGTGAAGGTCATGGGAGGTCCGCTCCAGGACATGACCGGAGAAGTCATCGAAAAAGGAAACAAAGATTACTTCCTGATCCGTATTCCGGGGATTTACCAAAATATGCTGGTGAATATCCCCCGAAAGTATCTCCAAGTCCTCGAAGGATCTGCCTCCAGTTGATCCATTGCCGGTAGGTTGCGTCCCGGACTAGTTGTCCGGATTGACTTTTAAATTTTTGCGCTCGATCATCCGATTGCCTACTCTGACAGGTTTCTTCGTGATCGCTTTCATCGTGTCATTGATCTGCTGAAAAGAAAGATCCCGGATCACCGTCGCTTCCAGTCTCAGGGTATCGGATGCTGGAATGAGCTTTATCCCAAATCCCTCGATATCCATCTGACTCAGTGAGTCCATGCTGATCGCTTCTACGGGAAAGATATACACTTCGCTGACATTGGCCCCCGTTGGATCTGTGGCATTCAGGCTGAAGGAGACCATCATTTTCTCCTCTTCGAATGGCAAAGCCGTTGAGCCAGATTCGTCCGTAGCACTATCAGGAGCCGCACTGGTGTATTTACGTTCTGCCCCATTCTCGGGGACGAGGGCTAAATAGCCTACATAACCCACGAAAAGTATCCCAATCAGTGATGCTGCGTACGGCATCAGTCTTTTGAAAACCGGTATTCTCCGAAGGGTCGGACTCGGACTTGGAGGCGCGGACATCGGAGCTGCTTTCTCAAAAGACTTCGGCGAAGCGGGATTGACAGCGGGTCGAGGGACAGCTTGCGGGGCAGATGGAGGAGATGTAATCTTGTCGTCGACTTCATCGCAGTCCAGTTCACCGGCCATTTCCGGGTAGACGCTGTCTTCTAAAGGTGTTTCAGGAGTTGGTAAGCCGGATTCTGCTGTTTCAAACTTGGGCAAGGCCTTTGGTGCGAGAGTTTCCGTAGTCACCTCGCGCTCCAGTACGATGTCTTTTTTCTTCTCCCTGCCTTCGACGAGTTGAATCAGGGTGACTCTCAGTATCAGTGTGAAATTCCCTTGGCTGAGCGGCTTGACATCAAAAAGCCATTCGGTAAAGTCATCTTCGAAGATGAACTGCTCCTCATTGTTTAGGGCTTTGATCTCAAAATTGTCCCCGTCTCTTCCTTCTCCAAGGGAAACTTGCATCACATTGGCCAGCCGGATGGACTCGATGACCTGTTGGTCCTTTGGTATTTTTAGCCCTTCGACGAGCAGGATTTCTTCCCAAGCCAGCCTGACAATGCATCTCGTCCAAGCACTGACCCGCATCATAGCTGGGATGTGGTACAGCACTTTTCCTTCTTTTCGGGAAGGAGTCGCCGGAGTTGATGGGCTTAGCTTTTCGCCGAGTGCTTGCAAAAGCGGCTGGTATTTTTTTGCCCGCATGATCTCGAGCGTGAGGGTATTCATGTTGCCGATCTTCCCTGCCAGATCGTCGATTGCTCCCCGGATGTCGGTGTACAGATTGATGTCTTCCTGTACTTTGCGGGTGTCGGCCAGGTTGTCGAGTTCTTTGACGCTCGCGTTGAGCGCTTTGATTTTTTCATCCCAATATTTGAGGTATCGAACAAGCGCCAACGAATCATAAATGTCTGCGTCTCCCAGCACGATCGGGAAAATCCTGTCGTGGAATTTGCCGTTTTTTGCCACCTCCAGCAGTTCGAACATGCAGTTTTTGGACTTTAGATACTTGTCACTGATGATCAGAATCACCAAGTTGCCCTCACCGATCCGCTGCATAAACTCCCGGATGAGGCCCTTAAATCCCAAGTCAGTCTTGTCGCGAACCAATAGGATAGATGCAGAGGAGAGTGCCGCCTCCAGTTCATTGGCGACGAGCTCACTTTCTCCACCCCACGCATAGGAAATAAAAACTTGCTGTTGCCCCATCTTGTCTGAAAAGTCTTTCTTACTAAAAGTAAGCTTCTTTTGGCGAAGAGGCAAAAGAAAAGGCAACCCCTCGGGGCTGCCTTGAAGATGCTTGTTTGGTTTGGGGTTAGTCCTTTTCCTTGGGGACAAAATAGCGTCTGTAGACGATCTGAGCTTGGAAAAGGTGATCTCCGTACTTGTTGAATCCGACGTTTCCATCCAGATTGTCGGTAAAAGTCCACATCATCGTGCCTTCCCCAGCGATGTCCGAATAAGGGCCAATCTTGAAACTTAGCCCCGCCCGCACCGGCACGTATCCCGTCGTTATCTTATGTTCTGTGGGCACTTCCTCACTCTCAAACGACTTGGTCTGCTCAGTCTTGGAATGCAAAACACCTAAGCCGAGACCTCCATAAAGGTTAACAAGGCTGCGGTGCATGTGATTATTGAATCTGATCAGATTCACGCTTGGAATCAAATCGAAGTAATAAACTGGACCCTTTGCAGTGAAGGAAGCAAAGTCTTCATACCAGGCGTCTCTGACGGTATAGGACGGATTTCCGCCACTGCTGATGTATTGGTATCCCACGGTCGTTCTGAGATCGAAGGTCGGGGTGAGCTTTTTGGTCAGCGCAACTGATATTGATGGTTTGATTTCAAAACTAAGCTCACGGTACTGGCCACCATTGTCAAGATAGGCAAACGACGGGCCGACACCAATAGTCAGTATGTTGTCCCTTGAGACCTTCTCTTTGTAGAAGTTTTGCCCGGCGAGATTTCCCGCACACAGCGTCAAAAATAGGACTGAAAGATGTTTTACTAGGGGCTTCATTTGAAAAGGTACTGCTAATGGAGATGAGTCTCTCAGAGTCGCTTTCGCAACAAACATGCCAAGCAGCAGATGTGATCCGGTCAAAGCCCAAGTTGCCGGTCTATCGTTAAGGGAGCAGTTCAGGCGTTTTGAAAGGCCTCCTGGATATCAGATTCGGTTGTTTTTAGTTTTGAACGGCAATTCTTGACCAATTCGGCGGCTTCTTTGACCAAGGAGGAAAGTTCATCCACGGACTTGTTACCCTCTTCGAGTTGGTTGAGAATGGTCTCGAGCCGGGTCATTGCTTCGGTATAGCTTAGGTCTTTCATTTTTGATCGATTTGGGTAATGGTACTGCTTATTTTGTGATCCTGAGTGAACGTCTCCAGCTGGTCCCCGGGTTGAGGATTTGCCAGGTGAATCGGCTTTCCGGCCAGTTCGGTACGGGTATAGCCGCGTTTCAGGATTGCCTGCGGGTCTAGCTGACGCAAAAGGGATTCTCTATTTTCGAGCTTTTCGTTTTGCTTTTGGAGAAAGGTTCCCAAGCTTTTCTTCAGACTTCTTTCCAGATTTTCCAAGTTATAGCCTTGGATTTTTAGCTGGTTTTTGGAAGCAAGGGCGATCCGGTTGAAGCGGTTGGTGATTTTTTCACTCTCAATTCCAATCCGGTTGTTTGCCAAGGCTCTGGCGCGAAGTTCCAGTTGGTGGATCTTGGTTTCTTCCTCCCGCAGCTGCTGACGAGTCGACCTGTCCAGTCTCTGCAACATCATGTCCAGATTTTCCTCAAATTCCCGAAAGCCTGACAGGAGAAATTCCGCCACGGCCGTGGGCGTTTTCAGACGGGTGTGGGCAACTAGGTCGGCGACTGTCTCATCTCGTTCGTGACCGATTCCAGTGAATACCGGTATGGGGAAATTGGCGATCGCAGCCCCCAGTCGGTAGTCGTCAAAGCAATCCAAGTCGAGTTGAGCCCCGCCGCCGCGGATGATGATGACGGCATCGAGGGCAAGTCTTTCGCTTTCCATCTTCACCTTCCCCAGTGCCGAAAGCAAACTCTCCACAGCATCATTTCCCTGCATCAGCGAGTTGAAAAGCTTATGGTAAACCTTGTACCCAGATCGATGTTGGTCGATCTGATTGACAAAATCGCCGTAGCCGGCAGCTGTCGCGCTGGAAATAACGGCGATCCGCTGGACGACTGCAGGAAGTTCAAATCGGCCGTTGAGTCGAAGCAAGCCTTCCCGAGTCAGTCGATCAATCGTCTCCTGTCGTACTCTGGCCCTTTCTCCGAGTGAAAAAGAAGGATCGATGTCCTTTACATTCACGCTCAGGCCATACACGGGGTGATAGCTGACTTGCACTTGGGCGAGCACTTTCATCCCGTTTTTCAGGCTGGTACCTGTCACGGCTTCAAACTTTGCGGCGACGGACCGGTAGGTGAACTGCCAGAGATTGGATCTAATCTTAGCCAACACTTGATTTCCCTGCTTTTCTACCAGCTCAAAATAGACATGTCCCTGCGGCGCCTGACGAAAGTCAGCGAGCTCACCCACCACCCAATAGACCGGCTCCAGTTCGTTTTCCAGAGTGATCCGGATCTGTTCGGTCAGTTGGGAGATGGATAGGGGAGACATGGGATTTACTGGTACGCCGCCTTGATTTGGTTGCTCAGCTCGGTGCTTGCTTTCAGCATTGGAAGCCTCACCTGATCACTTTCAATGATCCCCTGGTGAAGCAGTAAGTTTTTGATCCCTACTGGATTTCCTTCCAAATACATCAAACTGTTCATTTTGAGTAGCGAAAAAGTAGCAAACAGCGACTCTTCGTGGTTACCGTGAGTGAGTATTTTGAAGATCCCGGGGAAAGCATTCGCCATCACTGAAATGACACCGCTGCCACCGACAGCCATCAGTGCCTTTGTCATGAGGTCATCTCCTGAAAGCAATAGAAAGTCCTTTGGCATCGCAGCGGCAATCTGCATGCATTGCTCCAGGTTGCCGCTCGCCTCTTTCATCCCGACAATATTGGGATGGTGCGAAAGCGTGAGTGTGGTCGCCGCCGTCATATTGGACATGGTGCGGCCGGGTATATTATATAAGACAACCGGGGCAGGTGAAGCGTCGGCAATCGCCGTGTAGTGGGCGATGATTCCCTCCTGGCTCGGTTTGTTGTAGTATGGACTCACCGAGAGGATTGCTGCCACTCCATAGAAATCGGTGTTTTTGATCTCATTCACCACCGCGTGGGTGTTGTTGCCGCCAATGCCGAGCATGATGGGAACGCGTCCCGCGTTATGCTCTAGGACCGTTTTCAGCACTTGTTTCTTTTCGGAAGAGGTCAAAGTGGAAGATTCTCCGGTAGTACCCAATACCACCAGATAATCCACTCCTCCGGAAACAACATGATCGATCAGGCGCTTTAGCCCCTCGAAGTCTATCGATTGATCGTCATGAAATGGAGTAACAAGCGCCACTCCTGTGCCTTTGAATGCGTTCATGGTTATTTTGTTTGAGGGTGCAAAGATAAAGTCTTCCCCGAGTTTTGGCGGGTTTGACTAATTTTTTTGAACGCTGGCATTGAGACTTTTCGCAAAAAAACCAAGCGTTAATCCTGCGATTCGAACGATTTGGCAAAAGCGGGAGTTTTCTACTTTGTCTGACTAAACCAACCCGATGAAAAACGCCTTCCCTTACTCTATCCTGGATCTCGCCCTGATCCGCGAAGGATCTGATGCTCAAGATGCCTATGTCAGAAGTTTGGATCTGGCCCGCCATGCGGAGGCTTGGGGATACAAGCGGCTTTGGCTCGCTGAGCATCACAACATGCCTTATGTGGGGAGTTCGGCTCCAACTGTGTTGATGGGCTACATCGCCGGTGGGACGAAGTCTATCCGCGTGGGATCGGGAGGAATCATGATGCCCAACCACAGCGCGCTGATGGTGGCGGAGGAGATCGGCACACTGGAAACGCTCTATCCCGGCAGGATCGATCTTGGGTTGGGCCGTGCTCCGGGTACAGATCAGCGGACTGCCTCGGCACTTCGGAGAGGGAGAATCGAAACGGTGAATGACTTTCCACAGGACTTGGAAGACCTGCAGCGGTACTTTTCTCCTGACAATTCCCGTTCGGACGTTCGCGCATTTCCAGCCGAAGGGCACGAGGTGCCAATTTACATCCTGGGCTCAAGCATGAGCAGCGCAATCTTGGCTGCAGAGCGGGGTCTGCCGTACGTTTTCGCTAGTCACTTTGCGCCGGCGTATTTTATGCAGGCGGTGAAATACTATCAGGATCATTTCAAGCCGTCGGAATACCTGCGGGAGCCGTTTGTGATGGCTTGTGTGAACGTGATTGCTGCGGATACGGATGAAGAAGCGAATTTCTTGGCCACGTCTTTTTACCAGATGGCTTTGGGAATCATCCGTCAAAAGTCCTATCCGCTACGGCCGCCGGTGAAGGAGATGAGCGACATCTGGAGTGAAGGAGAAGCTGCGGCGATCCAAAATATGATGGCCGTGACCTTTGTCGGGACAAAAGACACCGTCCGCGACGGGTTGGCTGGTTTGATCCGCCACACTGGGATCAACGAGGTGATGATCACCTCCAATCTGTACGACCACGCTGCCAGGTTGCGCTCGTTTGAGCTGGCAGCTGAGGCAATCGGTGAAATCGCTGTCGGCTGAGTTAAACTGTGAAAAGGAGGCGACTTTGGTCGCTCGTCCAGCCCAATTCCCGAGGCGAATTGGTCTGCCGGCGGAATTCCTTTTAAATCGCGAAGGATATTTTCTAACTTTGCAAAATCCCTTTTGACATTCATCTGTATGTGAAATCAATTTCTTTCTAGCCGAAAAATCCATCCTGCCAACGCAGGACAATTGGTTGTTTCACCCTCTAAAGAAAGAAATGATGCTTGTCATTCAGAATATTACCTACCTACTTCCCAACAAAGACATCCTGTTTGAGAATCTGTCTCTCACAGTGAGTTCCCATGAAAAAACCGCGCTGATCGGCAACAACGGCGCAGGCAAATCCACACTCTTGAAGCTGATCGCAGGCGAACTGAAGCCTGCTTTCGGTCAGGTCGTGTTGGATGAAAAAGCCTACTATGTCCCGCAGATCTTTGGGCAATACAATCACCTCACCGTCGCTGAAGCGCTCGGAATAGATCAAAAGCTTTCGGCTTTCTATGAGATCCTCGCCGGCAATGTGACCGACGAAACGCTATCCATGCTCAATGACGATTGGCTGATCGAGGATCGCGTCAGTGACGCGCTTGACCAGTGGGGATTGAGTGAATTTGGCTTTGAGACCAGACTCGAAAACCTCAGTGGAGGCCAAAAGACCAAGGTTTTTCTGGCAGGAATCAGCATTCACCAGCCCAAGCTGGTCTTGCTCGACGAACCCAGCAATCATCTGGACTCGGATGGTCGGGCATTGTTGTATCGATTGATCGAAAAGGCAGATTGCTCGATGATTGTCGTGAGTCACGATCGGACTTTGCTTCAAAAGATTGACTCCGTGCAGGAGCTGAGCAGAAAAGGGATCACCGCTTACGGCGGAAACTATGATTTCTACCTCACTCAAAAGCAGATCGAAAAAGAAGCACTCGCTCAGGATATTCAGAGCAAGGAAAAAGCACTCAGAAAAGCCAGGGAAAAGGAACGTGAATCTGCGGAGCGACAGCAAAAGCTGGATGCCCGAGGCAAAGGCAAACAGGAGAAAGCAGGTGTGTCCCGCATCATGATGAATACCCTGAGAAATCAGGCGGAGAAGAGTACTTCCAAACTGAAAAACATTCATTCGGAGAAGATTGGGGGCATTTCAAGCGAACTTCAGGAGCTTCGATCGGTTGTTCCGGATCGGGATAAGATGAAGTTTGGATTGAGAGATTCTACGCTGCATCAGGGCAAGATCATCTTTGAAGCGGTCAATCTGAATTTTGGTTACAACCATGAAAAGCTTTGGGAGAAGCCGCTGAATATCCAGATTCGGAGTGGCGAGCGGGTCGCTATCTACGGCACCAACGGGTCTGGGAAATCAACGCTGATCCGTCTACTGTTGGGTGAAATTACACCTGCCAGCGGGACGCTTTTTCGCGCAGATACAAAGGTCGTCGTGATTGATCAGGACTATTCGTTGATCGATCCTTCGCTGAAAGTGATCGAGCAGGCTCAGCGATTTAATACGGATTCACTTCCGGAACACGAGGTGAATATTCGGCTGAATCGGTTTCTTTTTCCGAAGGAAAGCTGGGATAAGCCCTGCGCGGCCCTGAGTGGTGGCGAAAGAATGCGGCTTTTGTTGTGCTGCCTGACGCTGGGTCAAACCGCTCCGGATGTAATCATCCTCGACGAACCAACCAATAATCTGGACATTCAAAATGTAGAGATCCTGACGGCCGCTGCCAATGAATACAAAGGTACGCTGCTGGTGGTGTCGCATGACGCCTACTTTCTAAATCAGATTGGGATAGAAAAAAGCATCAATCTCTGAGAAGAAAACGACTGGGCGGCTAAACGGATTCCGGTTGTTTAGTTGCCGAGTCTTTTCTTTCGAAATGGAATGGCGCCAGTTGACCAAAGTGCCCACAGGATCAAGACGGGCTGAAAAAACAGTCGGATCAGCCGCTTTTGGTCAGTGTCCAAACCGAAAGCATCAATTCCACTGGTGTATTGAGAGATGTTTCCGGGGAAAACAAGCACGTAGAAGATGGCCAAGGCGATTCCCGTTTTGACTTTTTGCTTTGTCCAAAAAATCATCGCCAAACCCAGACCGATCTCTACCACTCCGGACGAAAGCACGACAAAATCCATAAATCTGGGATCGCTGGGCAGCCAGCGCGGAACCTGCGCCTGGAATTCGTCCCGCTGGAATGTGAGGTGTCCGACTCCGGCTACCACCATAAATACACCCAGTGTAATCCGAAGGATGTTTTGAATAAGGTTTGTTTTCATGACGCAGCCTATTTTGTTTTGAAACCGGTGACTCAGATGCCTTTACCGGTCAATTTTCTGACCAAAAAACCGCTCGGCATTTTGGTAATAGAGCTTTTCCTTTTGCGCAGCACTTAGAAAATCCAATTCCTCCACGGCGGCAATCATCTTCTGAATATCTCCGTTGTCCGTGGCAAACATCAGACGATCCTCCAGCCCGGCGTCATAGAAGGCCTTCATAGTGGTGTGAAATCCCTCTTTGTCCACGATGTCCGGGTTGGCGATCACGGAGATATCCGCGTAGACGTGGGGAAACTCCTGCATGATCTTGACCGTCTGCTCGTAATATTGATCCCCGCTGTGCATGATCCAGAGCCGCATCGATGGGTATGCCTCGAGTACTGGCTTCAGGAGAATCGGATCTCCCAGTTCCCACTGGAAATTGGGGCTGCCGTGATTCGGTCCCGCTCCGCCGGTGTGGATGCCAATCGGCAGATTGTACTTCTGAGCGAGCTCGTAGTAGGGAAGCATCATGGAATCGGAGGGAGTGACGCCGTAGTATTGGTTAAGCAGTTCGCCGAAGAAATCGATCTTTCCAGCCTTGATCTGCTCCTCGACCCAAGCAATCTCCGGCCACTCTTTTCCACCTTCAAAACACGGCTGGGAACTGTACGGGACGTTGCCGACTGGGCAGGGAAACATCAGGCCAAAAAGCAATTCCGGTGATTCTTGATCCCGATACGTTTCCTGCAAATCCCAAGAAGTGCTGATGGCGGCCTTGTAAACCCCAGCATCCCCAAGCGCAGCGAGCTGGGATTCTGGATCAGCCTCGCCATGGATATGGACGTCAAAGATCTGAATGGGCTGGTCAGGTTTCTTTTGAAATCCAACCGCGAGGATCAAAAGCAAAGCGAATGCGGAAGCTTTCATCATTTATAGAAAAATCAAAGTAGTGAATGCTGACGGCAAGTTATGCCAATTTGTATTCAAAATGCTTTTGGCCGAAAGTCCCGTGCTTACCTGGTTTTCAGCCAAGAATCAACCAGGAATGTAAGCTTTTCCTGATTTGCGGAAATCTCTTCCGCGTTGCGAAAGCCGACGATCGCCCGGTCATTTTCCCTCCAGTCCAGTAGCCCAAACGGATCGGGGATGAGGCGGTCTTTGGGCTGCTCTTGCTTCTTGGCTCCGCGATGAAAGATCAGCTGAATCTGTTTGGGTGGGTGGATCTTCATCGTGATCCGATCCTCTCCGGCAAACGTGTAATTGGGGCCGTTCCACTTGATGTTTTCGTCCACGCCCTCGTTGGTCTCCAAGATAATTGACCTAAGCAGCTCGATTTCCGCCCGCAGCGGATGGGGCGAGGAATCGAGAAAGCGGGTGGTTTCGGGATTTGTCTTCATGGAGTTAAACGAGTTGTTCGCACCTGGTTTTGATAGCTTCATTCATCGATCGAAAACCGTCTGCCGTTTTGGACAGCAAACCGCCGAGCATGCCGACCAAGAAGCCGGAAAAAAGTTCTCCGTGTGTCAGAAGCGTTTCGCTTTCCCCGGCTTTCTTCAATATAAAATAATGCTCTCCATCGAATAAGCCCTTGAAAAGCAGCTTGCCTTTCCAACGAAATTCCCTCCCGGCGTCAAACTTTAAAACTTCCGGGCGAAAGGTCATTCCTTTTCCGCCGGGAGGCTGGATATCCACTTCCAGCGTTTCACCGACCTTATTTTTGCCTTTGATGGAGCGGATAAACGGATTCCAGTCCGGAAAGCTTTCGAAGTCTGTCAAAACGGCCCAAACCTGCTCTGGAGTGGCGTTGATGAGGATTTCGGTTTCGATTTTTTTCATAGAGATGGACTGTCTTTTGGTTTCTCCCGGGCAGACCGGGTAAAAAAGCGCGTTGATTTAGAGGATTGCTTCCAGTTTACCGGTGAGAATTTGGGTTAATTTAGCGGAAAATTTAGGACTTTCCTTTACGTAAAAACACCTTTCCAGCACACGCATGAGCACTTTTACCATCTTGTTTGCGGTAGTTCTTGCCGTCCTTTTGATTTGGGCTTTCTTCAAACCAAGAAAAAGTGGTCTTGAAGTACCCGATGCTTTTCCGAAGAAATGGAGCGCGTTTCTCCTCGACAAGGTTCGCTTTTATCAAGAGCTTGAGGAGGCAGAAAAGCGGGAGTTTGAAGCCCGGATTCAGGGATTTCTAAACCGGATTCGGATCACTGGAATCAAGACGGACGTGAGCGAGGAGGATCGGCTTTTGGTGGCGAGCAGTGCCGTCATTCCGATCTTTAGATTTCCCGAGTGGGAATACAACACGCTCGTGGAGGTGTTGCTTTATCCGGACCATTTTACAGAGGAGTTCAACTTCTCAGAAGGGGATCGGAACATCGCCGGAATGGCGGGAAGCGGCGGGATGATGAGCAATCTGGTGATCTTTTCGAAACCGGCGCTTTGGCAGGGATTTGACAATCAGAGTGACAAACAAAATGTGGGCATTCACGAGTTTATCCACCTTTTTGACAAGCAAGATGGAGTGGTCGACGGAGTTCCTGCGATCTTCATGAAGCATCAGTTTGTGTTGCCTTGGATCGATCTGATCAAGAAAAACACGGCGAAAATGCTGGAGGGAAACAGCGATATCAATGTATATGGTGCCACCAATCCGCAGGAGTTTTTGGCGGTGACGGGGGAGTATTTTTTCGAAAGACCTAAGCTCTTCAAGGAAAAGCATCCGGAATTATACGCAATCCTATCGGCGGCTTTCAATACGGATCTGGCAGAAGAGCGCGAGGGGTAGGATTACAAAAGTTTCCCGTCTGAGTTTGAGAGCCTTTCGAAGATCTTCCTTATGAAGCGCTGGCTAACTTTTCGCCGGAGATCTTATTGACCACCAAGGCAATCGCGCCGTCTCCGGTCACGTTGCAAGCGGTGCCAAAGCTGTCCATCGCGATGTATAGCGCGATCATCAGGCCGATCATCTCCTCATCAAATCCCAGCATGGCTTGCAGGATACCGACCGCCGCCATGATCGCTCCGCCGGGCACGCCCGGTGCGGCTACCATCGCGATTCCCAGCATGAAGATGAAGCCCGCAAACATGGTGAAATCGATCGGCTGCCCCTCCAAGATCATCAACGCCATGGCGCAGGCGGTGATCTTCATGATACTTCCGGCCAAGTGAATCGTGGCACAGAGCGGGATGACAAAGCCGGCCACTTTCTCAGGAACTCCATTTTTCTCTGCCTGAACCAACGTGACAGGAATGGTGGCAGCGGAAGATTGCGTGCCCAACGCTGTAAAATAAGCAGGCATCATCGTGGCCAGGAGACGCAAAGGATTCCTTTTGACAATCGCTCCTGCGATCCCATACTGCAACAGAAGCAATACGATATGCATCACGAAGATTACCCCGATGATATTCAAAAACACAGAGAGGATGTTGAAAACCTGTCCGCTGTAGGACATGCTGGCAAAAATTCCCAAGATAAACAGCGGCAGAAGCGGAACGATTACGTTTTCGATGACTTGCATGATGATCAGCTGAAAGTCTTTGACAGCAGATTTGAGCGTCGTCCCCTCCAAAAAGGTTAGCCCAAGTCCGATCACAAACGCAAACACCAAGGCTGACATGACATCAACCATCGGAGGAATGGAAATCGAAAAATAGGGAGTGAGTTCCCGGGTAGTCTCCTCGATCTGACTCGAGGATTGGATATGGGACTCCAAGAGCTGTGGGAAAATGCCGGAGGCCGTAAAATAGGTCATAAAGCCAGAAAACAACGTGGAGCCATACGCGATAGCAGCGGTAAGCAAGAGCATCTTGCCGGCTCCCTTACCCAAGTCTGAGATGGCTGGCATGATCAATCCCATGATAATCAGCGGGATGGCAAAGCTCAAAAACTGTCCAAAAAAGGCATTGAAGGTCGCAAAGATCCTATTGAACCACTCCGGCAGGTATAGCCCGAACAAGATGCCCAGTACGATGGCGATGAATACTTTGACTAAGAGGTTGGAAAAGAATGCCTTCATATTTGGGGGGAAATTAAAATCCGGGGTAAGATTGATCCTTGGCTGAATGATGTGTCCGCTAAGATAGAAGGAATGCTCCGATTGGCTTAAAACGCGGGGATTTTATTGAAAGGGAAAAGGATGGGCGGTTTCCCAGACTTGCTGAAAAGAATCCAACAGGTCAAGTCACCCTTTGACAATACCCAGTCGATAGAGATCCAGCGCTTTGTTCAATAGCTCGTTGATCTTTCCCAAAGGCAGATCATCGTTTGCATTTACTCGGAAGATCTTCATTCGGCTCCGGTCTCCGGCTTCGAGAGCCGGGTCGTCAAAGTGCTTTCCCTCGACCAACAGGAGGTAAGGTTCCCCTGTTTTTTTATCCTTCCAGAGATAGCAGAATGCCTTTTTGCCGTAGCAAAAGCAGGGCATCCCATACTTGCGTGTTTCCGATATTTTTGGGTCTTGGGCGAGGATAATATCCCGCAGTGCCAAAAGACAGCTTTTGTTGGGTTCAGATTGAGAGAGGTAGAAAGTTTGGAGGTCGAGGGGCATCTTGCTTCTTGAATCTAAAATCTTGTGTCTAATTTCCCACCATCCTCAAAAACTCCTCCTCCGAGATCAGCGGCACGCCAAGCTTCACTGCCTTTTCCTTCTTGCTGGGACCCATCTCTTCACCTTCGATGATGAAGTCGAGGTTTTTGGACACGGAGGAGATGTACTGTCCGCCATGCGCCTGCACAAAGTCCACAATCTCATCCCGCTTGAAGTTTTGGAGTTTGCCGGAGGCGAGAACCCGCTTGCCTGCCAGCGCAGTGCCGAGCTGAACAGATTCCTTGTGCTCGATTTCGAAGTTCAGTCCATGGGCTTGAAGCTTGGCGATGTGATCGAGATTTTCCTGCTGCGCAAAAAACTCCCGGATACTGTGAACGAGCGTTTCTCCGACTCCGTTAACGTCTAGCAATTGCTCGCTGGTGGCGGCCTGAAGCTTGTCGATACTTCCGAAATGCCTTGCCAGAAGCTGCGCGGTATTTTCGCCGATGTTGCGGATGCCGATGGCAAAAAGGACCTTCTCGAACGGTTGTGCCTTGGATGCGTTGATCCCGGCAATCATGTTGGAGATCACGCCTTCCTGGAAGGTATTGGACTTGAGCTTTTTGATCCGCTCGCTGAGCTCACCAGGCAAATCCAGGTTCAGATCCAGCAAAATCATGTGAACGGCTCCGTGCTTTTTGCTTGCCTCCAGGATTTGGGCTAGCTCAACCCGTCGTCCCAGAAATAGCTCCAATACCAAAGCGACAGGGACGAAGTCTTCCATCTTCGGGAGTTCAGGATGGTCTTTGAGCTGATAGATCAGGCGATTTACCAGTTCCACATTTGACGGGACTTTCTTTTTCCAGATCCGGATTTGGTCCTGGAAAGCTTTAAGGGTTTCAAAAAGCGGAAGCTCAGTTTTTTCCTCCAGAAAATCCTGAATTTGCTTGGCCGAAATCCCTTCTGTCAGCGCAAAAAGCGCTTTCTGCAGTGTGATGTAGAGCGTTCCTGAGGTCTCTCTCTCGTACTGATCCTGACTCATCTCCAGGCCCAGAAGCTCGCTTTGACGGCTTTCGAGTTCGTAGATGTCAGCATAGTTTCGGATAAAACCCTGATCGATCAGAGCCCGAATCCGCTCCGTGCCGAGTGAGTCGATATCCATCGCCCGCTTGCTCACAAAGTGCTCAATCCTTCCGAGCACCTGCGGCGGACAGCTTGTCGTGTTTGGGCAGTAATGCTTGGCTTCACCATCTCTTCGGATGAGCTCAGTTCCGCATTCCGGACAGGAATCGATGTATTGGATGGGAGAGGAGCCGGACTCTCTTCGGGCAGGATTGACGGCGGTGATCTTAGGAATAATCTCGCCGCCTTTTTCCACAAAGACAAAGTCCTCGGTATGAATTCCCAGCCGTTCGATCTCGTTGGCATTGTGAAGGGAAGCCCGCTTCACGGTGGTCCCGGCGAGGCTGACGGGTGAAAGATTGGCAACGGGTGTGATCGCGCCGGTTCGGCCGACCTGATAGGTGATGGATAGGAGCTGCGTTTCGGCATTTTCGGCCTTGTACTTATAGGCTATCGCCCACCGCGGAGTCTTGGCGGTGAAGCCGAGTTCTTCCCGCTGATCATAATCGTTGACTTTCAACACGACACCATCCGTGTCGAGGGGAAGAGAAAAGCGTTTTTCGCGCCATTCCTCGATGTAGCTCAAAACTTCCTCAAGTTTGCCTGCTTTCAGGTAGGTCGGTGAGACGTTGAAGCCCCATTTCTCGAGCAGGTGAATGGCTTCTTCGTGTTTGCTAACGCCGATTTCATCTCCCAGCAGTTGGTAGAAATAGCAGTTTAAGCGACGCTTCGCTACTACTCTGCTGTCCTGCATCTTCAGGGTGCCCGAAGCTGCATTGCGGGGATTGGCGAGGAGGGCTTCTCCTTTTTCCTCCCGCTCGACATTGATCTTCAGGAATTCTTTCAGCGGAAGAAAAATCTCTCCACGGACTTCAAACTTGCCGGGGACGTTTGTTCCGCCAATCCGAAGTGGGATGTTGCGGATCGTCCGTACGTTGGCGGTGACGTCGTCTCCACGCGTGCCGTCGCCGCGGGTCACCGCGCGTACCAACTGGCCGTTTTCATACACCAAGCTGATCGCTACGCCGTCGAACTTCATCTCGCAGAAGTACTCGTAGTTTGTATGACCTAGTCCCTTTGCTACCCGCTCATCAAAGGCGATCAGCTCCTCCTTGGAGTAGGTGTTACCCAAAGACAGCATCCGGGATTCGTGAGCTACGGTCTTGAATTCCTTGGTAATTGCTCCGCCGATGCGCTGACTCGGGCTGTCGAGATTAAGGAGGTCAGGAAATTCCGTCTCGAGCCGAATCAGTTCCTCCAGCAATTGGTCAAACTCATAATCAGAGATTTCGCTTTTGCTTTCCTGATAGTACAGCTGGTTGTAGTGGTTGATTTGCTCGGAAAGTTCGGTGATTCGGGCGGCGGCTTCAGCGTGGGTCATGCGATTGGGCTAAAAAGGAAATGTTAAAATTAAGAGGAATGCTTAGAGATTGGAAGATTTGAAAATCGGAAGATTGAAAAATTGATCAAGGCTCAGCCGAAGCTGGATGTAGCCAAAAAGCTACATCCAGCGCTGAGTACAATTAAAATGGTTTTTGCAAATGCGGAAGAAGCATCCGCGTTTTCAAAGAATTCGGAGGGTGAGGCATGCTCTCTTCGCCACTAAACTCTAATCTCTAATTTCAGCCGGCATCATTCGCCCGCCTTCACGTCAGCAATCCAGCGCTTCACTTCTTTCTCCAGAATCTCCAAAGGCAAAGCTCCACTGCCCAATACGGTGTCATGGAAACCTTTGAGGTCAAACTGATCCCCAAGCTCGGTTTCTGCCAGTTTTCGCAGCTCCTGAATCTTCAGCATACCGATCTTGTAGCCCGTAGCCTGACCGGGAATGACCATGTATCGGCGAACTTCCGCCTGGATAGCGCCCGGTGAGATAGAAGAGTTTTCGGAAAAGTATTTGATCGCATCAGCCTCAGTCCAGCCTTTGGCATGGAGGCCTGTGTCAGTAACCAGACGGATCGCTCGCCAGATTTCGTTCACCAACCGTCCAAAATCATAATAGGGATTCTTGTATTGTCCCATTTCTTTGGCCAAGGCCTCGGAATAGAGTGCCCAGCCTTCCACGTACGCATTGAACCCCATCTGGGTGCGAAATTTTGGTACAGTAGTGAGCTCTTGGGCGATCGAAATCTGCATGTGGTGACCCGGATTTCCCTCGTGATAGGCGACACCTTCCATCGTGGATTTTGGCATCGCGTTCATGTCCGAAAGGTGTACATAGTAGGTGCCAGGACGGGAGCCGTCAGGCGTACCCTGGTTGTAATGTTGCGGAGCGCCCGGTTGCTCCCGGAATGCTTCCACTCTTTTTACCACCAAGTCCGCCTTTGGCAAAATGCCAAAGAACTCCGGTAATTTCCCCTTGATTGTATCCAAAAATGCTGTGGACTCATCGAGGTATGCTTGTCTTCCTTCGTCAGTATTTGGGAAAAAGAACTGCGGGTCGCTGTTGATAAACTTGAAGAATGCCGGCAGATCTCCATCAAACCCAACTTTTTCTTTGATCGCAAGCATCTCTTCCTGGATTCGTTTCACTTCATCCAGTCCGATCTGGTGGATCTCCTCTGCGCTCAGATTGGTCGTCGTCGAAGATTTCAGTCGGTGGGCGTAAAGGGCTGCACCTTTTTCATGACGGCTGACGCCGGTTGGTTTTTCCTCCAGATTAGGAAGTTCGGTTTCCAGCCAGGCAATCAGGCTTTCATAGGCAGGTTTGAATCCGTTAACCAATGTTTCCTTGGCTTTGGATCGGAATTCTTCAGCTTCTTCGGCCGTGATCTTTCCGGCTTTTTCCAGGCCTTCGATCTTCGCAAGTGCGTCGGACCAGAGCGGTGCTTTTTCCGCAGAATTAGTAAAAGGCTCGCCCGTAATCAGGGCTGTGGACTGCTGGATGACGTATTCATACGCAAATTTTGGTGGCCTTACACCGCCTTCGGTTTGCAGTTTTGCACGCTCAAGGAGCTGGTCAATCGCTCTTCCTACTTCCTTATATCGGGCAATCAGGGCAGTCATGTCCGCCGGCTCGTCGACCTTGTGAAGGTTGATCAGCATATTCGGAAGCTGGGTGTGGATGCCGCCCATCTGGTTGAACACATAGTTCATCCGGCGAAACGCGATGTCGCCTTTTTCCATCTCATACTGATATTCCCAAAGATCGTAGGAGACCCTGGCTTCGGGGCTCAGTTGCTCGACAGGGAATTTTTCTTTCATCTCCGCGACGCTGGCTTCCATCCATCCGAGTTTTTTATCCTCGGCTTCTTCGCTCAAGTCATCGATCTCACTGTAGTGATCCTTTCGTCCCTGCACGGTCAGTTGCAAGGGACTCATCTGCAAGAGTTGCTCGTATTGGGTATCAAACCAGGTGTTTATTTCGGAGTCTGGTATGACGGTCGGTGCAGGTTCACTGCAGCCAAAGAATACTAGAAAGGTCAGAAAGAGACCTATTTGTGACAAAAGACGGTTCATGCTTGGTGGCTTTAGGATGTGAAGAGTTTAAAAATAAGGAAATAAATTCTACATCAATCCCTCTTTTAGATTCAGCTGTGTCCGGGTTCTGACTCAAAGGAGTGGGTCACCGCTTTTCGGTTGCTGTCACGCTGCCGCTGTTTGTCCTCGGCCAGATCGAGACTGACATTGACTTCGAAGCAGACCAGTACGATGAGAGAGGTGATCCAAAGCCAAAACATCAACGCAATGAGCGTCCCGATTGACCCGTAAAGTTTGTTGTAAGAAGCAAAATTGTCGAGGTAAAAGATGAAGCCGTAAAAAGAAAATGTGATCAACAAACCAGCCATCTGAGCACCTATCGAAAAGAAATGCCACTTGTCGTGAACCGCCGGCGCAAAGCGAAAGATGAATGCGGAGGTGATGTAAAACACAAAAAGCAGGATCAGAAACTTGAAGGTGTTGAACAGGAAAATCATGAAATTACTGTTGAACAGGTGCATCTCGTCCAAGGCATTGATCAGCAGACTCCCGACGATCATGACCGAGCTGGCTGCGAAGACAGTCAGTACCAACGCGAATACGATGCAGACGGCAATGATCCTTGATTTGAGAAATCCGCGGTTTTCTCTGGTTTTGTAGACAGAATTGAATGAGGTCATCATCGACATGACTCCTTGGGTAGAGGCGTACAATGCGAAGAAAAAACCGAATGAGAGCAAGCTCTGCCGAGGTTTGGAGACGATATCCATCAGGGTGGTTTCGATGTTTTCATACATCTCGAGCGGGATGACGTTTTTCACAAAATCCAGGATGTTGTGCGTGGTGACCATCGGGATGAAGTCCTGGAGATAGGGGATCAGATTGAGCAAAAAAAGCAGTAATGGAAACAGCGCAATCGTGTAGCTAAAGGCCATGGAGCCAGCCCGCTCGCCGATATCGTCTTTTTTGAGTTGCTGGATGAAGATCCGGACGACATCGTAGAGATTCTTGTCTGGGTGACCGAGATGTATTTTTTTCAAATGCCTTGCCTTGAGCTGCAAGCGTAAGCGCCATTTGAAAATTTCCTTTTTGATCACTGTCTCAATGTTTTACCCAAAATAGGGTTTCAATAAATCTAACAAATTCTTCGGCGGTCGGGTAGGCTGATGGGTATCTTTTTTGAGAAAAGTCAGTGTCGTCCAGCCCTCGGTGATGAGTTCTCCTAGTTCGTTGGTGACCTCGTATTCAAAGCGGATCCGTACACCGGGCGACACCGGGATGACGGTTTTGATGGTGAGAAGCTCGTCGTATTTCCCTGGCTTGAGGTATCGGAAATGACTTTCCAAGACCGGCATCATGACGCCGTTTTCTTCCATTTCCCGATAAGAGAAGCCTGCCGAGCGCATTGCCTCTACCCGTGCCACCTCAAAATACATGGCATAGTTGCCATAGTACACATAGCCCATTTGGTCTGTTTCGGCATAGCGAACGCGGATCTGGGTTTCAGCCTGGAACATTTAGAAGATATTTGCAGCGTTCAGGGCTTTCTGATAACGCCGCGCATTGTTCATGTGATCGTCGTAGTTGCTCGCGAAGGCATGGTAGCCAGAAAAGTCCTCCTTGGCGCAGAAGTACAGGTAATCGTGCTTTTCGGTATTCAATACCGCGTTGAGCGAGTTGATGTCCGGCAGGTTGATCGGGCCGGGAGGGAGGCCAGCGTATTTGTAGGTGTTGTAGGGACTTTCGATCGCCTTGTGCACATTCAGGATGCGCTTCAGGGTAAAGTCTCCCGTCGCGTACACCAAGGTCGGATCGGCCTGCAGGGGCATGCCCAGTTTCATCCGGTTCAGGTAAACTCCCGAGATCTTTGGGCGCTCGTCCGATTTTTGACTTTCGGCCTGCACGATCGATGCGAGGGTGCTGACTTCCTTTTGTGTCAAGCCAAGTGCCTGCGCTTTTTGCTTCCGTTCTTCGGTCCAGAAGGCTTCATATTCTTTGTACATCCGGTCAAAAAGCGCATCAGGACTGGTATTCCACCAAAACTCGTAGGTATTTGGGATGAACATGCTCATGACGGTTTCTTCTTCGAAGTCAAACTTTCGGATGTAAACCGAGTCTTGGATCATCTCCAAAAACTGCTCTTGAGTCACTTCGAGATTGGCAGTGATCTTTTCTGCAAGATCTTCCTTCGTCCGGACATTGTTAAAAGTCACCTTGACAGGAACCTGTCGGCCGGATCGAAGCATCCGCACCAGATCCAGGTTGCTCATCTTTGGATCGACCTTGTAAAGACCCGGCTTGACGTCTTCCTGATAGCCGAGCACTTTGGCGACAAAGCCAAAACTCACCGCATCATTGATCACCTTATCGTCATACAGCTGGTTAGCCACCTGCTTGTACACTGCATTGGTGGGGATTTTGAGCATGTAGGTTTGGTCCGACTCCACCATGGTATTGGGGCTGAAAAAGACCTGATAGAAATAGAACGTAAGGGAAATCGTCAGTACCGATGTGGCAATCAGGATGACGAGCAGGAGGTTTTTACGCTTTTCGCTTTGCATAGGGGACAAAAATAGCAAAGGTTGGCGAATTGGTTTCGGGAAAAATGTTTTTTGGAAAGCTTCCCTGTTAAAGGATGAAGGAAGAAAGCGCTTCCACGAAAACTAGAAAACGATTTTATTGGTTTAAGGATTTTGTTTTCGTAGAATTACCTACCGCACAAATCATACTACCTATGAAAGTTTTTTACACTCTGGGAATGGCTGTTTTTCTGATGAGCTGTTCCAAACCACAAAATCCTGATGAGCTTTTTTTGGCGGCGAAGGAAAAACTGTACAAGGCCGCCCGAGTAGAGTTTCGACAGACGCTAATCTTCGAAACACCAAATATGGGGGAGTTTGACACGGCGCTCTATTCGGTGGATTTTCGGAAAAATCCAGAGGCGGTACTTGGATATGATTTTAGAGGGGAAAAAGAGGGCCATGAGTTTTGGTATGTGGAGGGAGTCCAGTACAATGTAGACCATCTGAAGAGCACAATTCTGACGCTGGAGGAGAACGAATCCGGGCGGCTGAAAAGCAACAGCTACCGATCATTTAACCCACTCGTTTTGCTGGAAAACGAGCCTTGGAAGTACCTGGGCGATACCAGCGTAAAAGGACAACAACTGCTTCAGTTTCTCTGGATAGAGATGGACACGGTGATTATGGACAAAAAAGTTTACTTGGAAAACCACCTGTGGATCAATCCTGCGAATCTGTTGCCTGAGTTTTATTCGAGGCGGCTTTATCACGACGGGCGGAGAAACCAGTTGATCGAAAGCACTTTTGAGGATTGGAAATTGGGAGAGAAAGCAGAACCTTTTGTCGTGGAATTTCCCAAAGGATACCTGACCAAAGTGGAGGGCTCTACTGAGTCGCCTTTGCTCAAAGTGGGTGCTCCTGCACCGGATTTTGAACTGGAGGACGCGAATGGCAAGGCGGTCAAGCTCTCTGATTTCCGTGGCAAGAAAGTCCTTATCGATTTTTCGATTATCAACTGCGGCTGGTGCAAGATCGCCCTGGAGCAGTTTGCCAAACCAGACTATGAGTTTGCCGAAAACATCGTCCCGTTATATGTCAATCCCGTGGATTCGAAAGAAAGAATGGGGAAATATATGTCAAATGTCGAAATCCCATTTACCGTCCTTTTGGAAGCTAAGGAAGTGGGCAAAAGCTATGGAGTCAACGGTTTCCCCACTTTTTACCTCATAGACGAAAACGGAAAAATCGAGGAAGTGACCCAAGGGTACACTGACGAGGGGATTCTGAATTGGAAGAAAAAATCGGAATGAAGCCTAACTTTGGGCCAGTATCGAACCTTTGCCCATGAAAATCATCCCCGTCACCTGCGCCCTAATCATTCATCAGGGAAAGGTTTTGGCAGCACAGCGTTCTGATTCGATGGATTTGCCAGGAAAATGGGAATTTCCCGGGGGAAAGTTAGAAGAAGGTGAAGATCCGAAGTCCTGCCTCATTCGGGAAATCCGGGAAGAGCTTGCCATTGATGTGGAGATCTTTGCCGGATTGCCGCCTGTTGACTTTCAATACCCCGGCAAAATCATTCATTTGATCCCGTTTTTGACGACTTGGAAGAACGGACAAATATGCCTTTTGGAGCATTCCCGGGTGGTTTGGGTGGATAGAAACGAGCTACTTTCCCTGGATTGGGCCGCTGCAGATATCCCGATTGTGCATTATTTGTACGATAATTGGGTTAAGCTTGTGGAATCAAATAAAGCTGAGGGGAATGGCTGAATTTATTAGACTTTACGAAGAGAATCCCGATCCGAGACGGGTGCAGCAGGTGGTGGACGTGCTTCGCAGCGGTGGCGTGATCATCTATCCTACAGATACGGTCTACGGCATGGGCTGCGACATCACCAACCAGCGCGCCATTGAGCGCATCTGCAAGATCAAGGGCATCAATCCCAGAAAGCACAACTTTTCCTTCATCTGTGCCGATCTGAGCAACATCGCCCAATACACGCGGATGATTGACAAGCCTGTGTTTAAGATGATGAAAAAGGCCTTTCCCGGACCGTTTACATTTATCCTCGAAGCGAGTACGCAGGTCCCCAAGATCTTGCACAGTAATAAAAAGACGGTGGGAATCCGTGTCCCAAATCATGGCGTGCCGAGAGCCATCGTGGAGGAACTCGGGCAGCCGATCCTCTCCACTTCCATCCGTGACGAGGACGAGGTCATCGAATACTCCACCGATCCTGAGCTGATCTTTGAGAAATACCAAAACTTGGTGGACCTCGTGATCGATGGCGGATACGGCCAAAATGTGGCTTCCACCATCCTCAACTGCACCGGAGACGAAGTGGAAGTGATCAGGCAGGGATTGGGAAATCTGGAGGATTTGCTTTGAAATTTACCCTGACGGGAAAAGGGAGATCGAAGACTTTCGCTCCGCTAGGCTGACACACGCACAGTCTACTGATATACGATTAACCAATAACCGGTAACCAATAACGATTTTTTCCCTTGAACAGAATAGCAATCGACCTCCATTACCTTCCGAGCATTGAGTTCTTTGCGGCGATCGCCAATGCGGAGGAGTTGCTGATCTTTCCAAAGGACCTTTACCAGCGGCAATCCTACCTCAACCGCACCCGGATTCGTCTCGCAAATAAAGTGGAGACACTCAGCGTGCCGATCATAGGAAGGCGACCGAAACTGCCAATGGACCAAATCAGGATAGATTATGAACAAAAATGGCAGGCGATCCATCTTCGGGGACTTCAAAGTGCCTATGGGAAAGCGCCGTTTTTTGAATTCTTTTTTCCGTACATCAAAGATGTCATCGAGTCGGAAGAAGTAAGACTGTGGGATTTAAACCAAAAACTTCTGACAATCTGTCTTAAACTTCTACGGCTGCCTGTCAAGATCGCCGTATTCCCAGAAAAGGAAATTTCTCCAGATGTGCAGGACATAAGAGCTCAAATAGAGCCGGGAAGGCCTTTTTCGGAGAGAGATTTCTACCAGCCCATTTCCTACCCCCAACTCTTTGGCGTAAACTTTGAGCCAAACCTGAGCATTCTGGATTTGCTGTTTTGCACCGGACCCGAGGCTGGAAAAATCCTGAGGGAATCGATAAAAAAACAATGAACAAACCGTAAAAGGATTGTGTTTATAAAACAAATTCGGTAACATACGTACAGGTTTATTATACAATCAGAAAGGATTTTAAATGGAAGCGAAATTTTCGAATAGAGTCAAAGAGGTGATCTCTCTCAGCCGCGAAGAAGCGCTTCGCTTGGGACATGACTACATTGGCACAGAGCACCTCCTGCTTGGGATGATACGCGAAGGAGAAGGTGTAGCTGTCTCGATACTCAAAAAAATGGGCGTTCCTCTGGATGAGTTACGCAATGCCATCGAGCGTGCCGTGAAAGGTACTGCAAATCACAATGTGAAAAATATGGCCAACATTCCGCTGACCCGTCAGTCGGAGAAGGTCTTGAAGATCACTTATTTGGAGGCTAAAATCTTCAAAAGCCAACTGATAGGTACAGAACATTTGCTCCTGTCAATTCTCAGAGATGAGGATAATATTGCAACGCAGATCTTGAATAAGTTTGAGGTGAACTACGAATCTGTCAAGGAAATGCTTGAGATGCAATCCGACGCCGGTCCGGCCCCGCGTGCAAAAGCGGAAGCTGAAGACGGTGATGACGACGGGTCGAAATTGTTTGGTTCGTCCGGCAGCGGTGCTGGTGGTCAAGCCAAGCCTGGCGCAGAAAAGTCACGGACACCGGTCTTGGATAACTTCGGACGCGATCTGACCAAGATGGCGGAAGATGACAAACTTGATCCGATCATCGGACGTGAGAAAGAGATTGAGCGTGTAGCACAGATTCTTTCCCGAAGAAAGAAAAACAACCCGATCCTAATAGGCGAGCCCGGTGTGGGTAAGACTGCAATTGCAGAAGGCCTTGCCCTGAGAATTGTTCAGAAGAAAGTGTCCCGCGTGCTCTTCAACAAGCGTGTGGTAACTTTGGACTTGGCTTCTTTGGTTGCGGGGACGAAATATAGAGGACAGTTTGAAGAGCGTATGAAAGCCGTGATGAACGAGCTGGAGAAATCTCCAAACGTGATCCTTTTCATTGATGAGTTGCACACGATCGTAGGAGCAGGTGGAGCTTCCGGCTCTTTGGACGCTTCGAATATGTTCAAACCGGCCCTGGCCCGTGGAGAAATCCAATGCATCGGGGCCACCACGCTGGATGAATACCGTCAGTACATCGAGAAAGATGGTGCCTTGGCCCGTCGATTCCAGATGGTGATGGTGGATGCCACTTCTCCGGAAGAGACCATCCAAATCTTAAACAACATCAAAGACAAATATGAGGATCACCACAATGTGATCTACACCCCAGAAGCGATTGAGGCCTGTGTGAAGTTGTCCGACAGATACATCTCGGACCGTTTCCTTCCTGATAAAGCCATTGATATCCTGGATGAGGCCGGTGCCAGAGTCCATATCAATAACATCCACGTGCCTGAGGACATCCTCAGACTGGAGGCTGAGGTAGAGAACATCAAGGCGGAGAAAAACCGTGTAGTCAAATCACAGAAATACGAGGAAGCGGCACAGCTGCGGGACAAGGAGAAAAAACTCCTCGAGCAACTGGAAGCTGCGAAAAATCGCTGGGAAGATGAAAGCAAGTCCAAGCGATTCACCGTGGAAGAAGACAACGTTGCAGAAGTAATCGCGATGATGACAGGGATTCCTGCTAAGCGTATCGCCCAAAACGAAGGAGCCAAACTGCTTAACATGAATGTTGAGTTGGGTGACAAAGTCATCGGACAGGAGGAAGCTATCAAGAAGCTGACAAAGGCTATCCAGCGCACACGAGTGGGCTTGAAAGATCCTAAGAAGCCCATCGGTTCATTCATCTTCCTAGGCCCCACCGGCGTCGGTAAGACTGAGTTGGCCAAGATGTTAGCTACTTACCTCTTCGACAAAGACGATTCGCTGATCCGGATCGATATGTCGGAATACATGGAGAAATTCTCCGTATCCCGTTTGGTAGGAGCGCCTCCAGGCTATGTGGGTTATGAAGAAGGCGGACAGCTGACAGAGAAAGTCAGAAGAAAGCCGTATTCAGTTGTACTCCTTGACGAGATCGAAAAGGCCCACCCGGATGTGTTCAATATCCTCTTGCAGGTGTTGGACGACGGCATTCTGACTGACGGACTGGGTAGAAGAGTCGATTTCCGAAACACGATCATCATCATGACGTCCAATATTGGCGTACGTGATCTGAAAGATTTTGGAGCCGGAATAGGCTTTGCCAACAAAGCAAAAACCGAAGGAATCGACGATGTAATGAAGTCGACCATTCAGTCTGCTTTGAAGAAAGCTTTCAGCCCGGAATTCCTCAACCGTCTTGATGACGTGGTGGTATTCAATTCGCTGAGCAAAGAGCATATCTTCAAGATCATCGACATTAGCTTGGGTAAGCTGTTCCGAAGAATTACAGATTTGGGATACAAGATCGAGCTGACGGAGAAGGCCAAAGATTTCCTTGCGGAAAAAGGCTACGACCAGCAGTATGGTGCACGTCCTCTCAACCGTGCGATTCAGAAATACCTGGAAGATGCCATCGCCGAGGAAATCCTGAAGGGCGACCTTTCCGAAGGAGACGTGATCATCGCCGACTATAGTGGCGAAGGTACCGAACTGACGATTTCCGTGACCAAAAAGGAAAAGGCAGCAGATAATTAAATAAAACAATAATAGTAATGCAAAAGCCCCGGAGTCTATGATTCTGGGGCTTTTTTTATTTTTGCTAATTCCGATTTTCAGAGATGGCCCTAAAAATCAACTGAAAACTTGAGGTGCCCTCCTAACCCTTCGTGAATAATTCTCATGAGAGTTGACAATCTGATATCACTCGCGTTATTCTCTATGCGTGAAATGTAGGTTTTGGTTGTGCCGCATTTGACTGCAAGTTGTTCCTGAGTCAAACCTTGTTTTTTGCGAAGCTCTTGTAACATCGTACCGAGTCTGAATGATTCAAATTCTTCTTCGTATTGTTCACGTATAGCTGTCCCACGTTTGCCGTATTGATCGTCCAAATGGTCAGCAAAAGATGTAAGATCGTTATTTGCCTTGTTCATCAAAGTATTGTTTTTTAAGTCGTTCTGCTAACTCGATTTCGTTTTTAGGAGTCTTTTGTGTTTTCTTTTGAAACCCGTTCACCAGGATCACTAGGTGACCTTTATCGAAGAAACTAAAGACTCTGAAAATGTCTGAGCCTACTTCAACCCTGATTTCATAAAGCCCAGTCGTGCCAGCGATATGTTTGAAGTATTTTTCAGGAACCCGATCTATGGTCGCAATCAGCTGCAAGGTCCAGTTGAATTTTTTCTTAACCTCTGGCCTAAGTTTGGCAAAGAAGTCAAGATAGAACGCTTTGTAGTAGAATATGTTCCTTATGAAATTGCCAGCCACGAATCAAAGTTACCTAATCAGGCAACATTTTGCAAATTGTGGAAGGGAGAAAATCGGGGGATCGGTAGTTGTATAGCACTTCGCGTGCGAATGCCTATGCAATCTTTATCCCGGCGTCCAGCATCCTTTGCTTTAGTTCGGCCATCGTGCCCTTGTATTCCCAATACATGATTCGGTCGTGAGAGGATTTGACCAGAATATACTTTTCGCTGATGGACTGGATACGGTCTATCGCGACAATCTTCTTCATGAACTCAGGCTCGTTGAAGACCTCTTCGATCTCTTTGTTTTCATTGGTGTATCCGTGAACAAGGATGCCCAGTTTTACTTCTAATTCGATGAACATGGTGATGTTTTTTGATAATGATAAAGGCAATTCGGAGAGGAGATAGAAAGTCTATTTTTCGGCTAAGTGACTCTTTACTGGCATTGCAACACTTTTCTCAGTGATTCCTTTGGTGGAGCAATAGTTACTTTTCAACCAGTCCATTAAAAGTTTTGACCCTTTACTGGCATTACACGAACCGCAGCAAAGAGCAACATTGTCTTCTCCTCTCAACCTCACGTCATTGACTATGTGTTCCCAGGTTGGTCTTGTTTTGTAGGTTGGAATTGTACTGATAAATGAAATTCCACAATACACGCAATTTAAGTCCCGTTCCCGCACAAGATCTTCTACATGCTTGGATATGCCCCAGCGGTTTGACATCTTCTTAGTTATTCCTTTGCGAAGTAACAGCTTTTTACTTTTCTAAAAAGTCCCCCTATGATATTTCTGGCTGACAATTCTTTCAATAAGTCGCCTTATAATTCACCTCAATATCCAGCAAGGTCCATTCGTTTTCCTTCACGGTCACCGGCTGCACATTTCCTTCACCATCGAAGATACTGGCAAACAAGCCGCCTTCTTCCACGACAAAAACAGAATATCGGCCGGGGCTGAGTTGGATCGAATACTTGCCCTTTTCGTCAGTTTCTACTTCCGTAAGCGGCTCTTCCGCTACCGCGGTGTACAGACCGTTTTCGACCTTCAGATCCTCAAACTTGATCAGGGGATAGACGCGTACAGTCCGTTTGATCGGTTGCGCTGCAGATTTGGAAGTGGTGTCTGCAGTGTCGCTGATCGTCGGCATCTGGTTGCCTTCGACCCAGGTGACAGTGCCGGTGATGCCCTGGCCTTCGGGTTGGTAGGGTTTGCAGTGTTGAAGCAGGACGGCGGAGGAGAGGAACAAAAGAATTAATACGAGCTTTTTCATGTATATAATTTGTTATTTAAAGGCCACATGGAATCTCGCAAGTTTGTTAATCATCGCCTTGTGTGTCGCCGATGATATGCTCGATTTCATAGGTAGCTTAGGTTTAGATTCCCTCAAAGAGCACAAATGATTCCAAATATTGCGGGATCACTGTATTCCAACCCAATTCGTCTTTTAATTTGAATGCCAAGGCCTCTGCACTTTCCTTCTCACCATGCACCACAAACACCCGCTTGGGGTTGTCGGTAAATCCCTCGGCCCAGGCCATCAATTCGCTCTGATCCGCATGGGCAGAGAGTCCTTCGATATGGTAAATCTTTGCCTTGACCGGAACCTCGGTTCCGTAGATTTTTAGTGTGGGTTCGCCGTCCAGCAATCTTCTGCCGCGGGTGCCCTCAGCCTGATAGCCGACGATTATCACCCCGTTTCTCTCGTCTGGGACACGGTGAAAAAGGTGATGCAACACCCGGCCACCGGTCGCCATGCCGCTGGCTGAGATGATGATCGCCCGTCCGTGAAATTCATTGAGGGCCATCGACTGCTCCTGCTTCTGAACATAGTGAAGCTGAGGATGATTGAAGGCATGCTCTTGCCCGTCTTCCAGCATTGCCGACAGCCTGTGATCCATGTGGAAGTCCAAGTACAATTTGGTGGCTTCTATGGCCATCGGGCTGTCTAGATAGACCCGCGTTTTAGGGATTTTCCCCTTCTCCATCAGCATATAGAGATGATAGAGCAGCAGCTGCGTCCTGCCCACCGCAAATGCGGGAATGACCACCAATCCTCCCCGGTCAAACGTCTCCCGGATCGCCAGTGCCAGTTCGTCCTCGGGTTTGCCCGGCGGCGAGTTTCGGTCGCCATAGGTCGATTCGATCCAGAGTATGTCGGCTTTTGGGATGAGCGTGGGAGGGAAAAGAAGAGGGTCGTTGAACCTTCCAATATCGCCGGAGAAAATAAGTTTCTTGGTCTGGGAGTCACCTTTGAAGACGATCTTCACGATGGCCGCTCCAAGAATATGGCCGGCATGAAAATAGGTCAGATCCACGCCGGGATGGATCGAAACAGGCTTGTCGAAAGCTTGGGGCACGAGCAGCGGAAAAACCGCCTCCGCATCTTCCATCGTGTACAGAGGCTGGGGAATTTCGTGGCGGGAGTAGCCTTTCTTGCGGGCAAATTCTGCTTCCTCTTCCTGAAGTTTACCCGAATCCAGTAGCAGGATCTTTGCTAGCTCGGCAGTTGCTTCTGTGCAATAGATCGGTCCGCTATAGCCCTGCTTGACCAACTTGGGCAGGTAGCCGATATGGTCCAGATGGGCATGGGTCAGTACGACAGCCTCCAGTTGCGCCAATGCCGTGGGGAAGTCGTCCCAGTTTCTTTCTCTCCATTCTTTTGGCCCTTGGAAAAGGCCACAATCCACCAAAAATTCAAAATCCCCAAGTTCAATCAGGTATTTGGAGCCGGTGACTGCCCCCGCGCCTCCTAGAAACTTCGCTGTAACATTCATGTTAGTCTGGGTTTAAAAATTAAGGTACAAAAAAAGAGGCACCGTTTGGGTGCCTATTTTATCCGAGTCTTCGCCAGCTGCCGACGGTAGTCAGTCGCCAGCTGACCAAAATTCTGTCAGTCTTTCATGAAATATGCTGAATCAAATTTCGCACGGGAAGCGCTGTCGAGCTTCACCCGCTGCAGCGAGTCCAGCACGGCTTTTTCATTTTCATCTTCCTCTCTCCATTCATCCCAATCTTCTGCATCACCCCGTTTCTCAGCACACGTCAGGCAGATCAACCCGCCTGGATTGAACACCCAAACTGCGCCGGAGCTCACGTCATTTGATCGGTATCCGTTGGCGTAGATGGTGTTTCTCAGGATATCCAAGAGTGATCTCTCCATGATAAACGGACGGTCATAAGGTACCTGAAGCGTCAGATTGACTTTTTGATCGCGGAATTGATCCACGCTGCTGATGTCAAACCCTTCGTTGAAGGTCACAACCGAATCCGTCACGGCGTAGGAATACTTGAACTTCTGAGCGTTGGCCAGAGCTTCTGCTTTGGTTCTTCCTCTGGAGAAATAGTCCTCTTTGAGGGTCACGGTCGTATCAGCTGTTCCTTCAATCCTCAAATTGACATGGTTGAATGTCGGCTCGTCCTCCAGGTTGTTCAGGGTGAGAATCAGCGTGCCTGGAGTGACGGGGAGAGCAGCTTCCGTTTTGTGCCAGTTTTCTTCTTTGAACTGGGCGACGATCTTCGGAATCTGGAAGATAGAGATGCCCACGCACAGCAGCCAAAGTCCCAAAGCTACCAGCCCGAATCGGCTCCCGATCAGATTCTTTTGCGCCAGGACACTCAGGCCGAGAAGTAGAATAATAATCCCCGGAATGATCACCAAACCGATGCTGGAGACCACTAGCCAAACAGGCACCATGTCCGTGAACAGCTCCACCGGGAAGTTGTCCATCAATACCCGGTAGTCCGCATCGGTCACCCCGAAGTATGCCGCCAGAGCGATCAGAGGAGTGATTGTCAGAGAAAGTCCGATGAAGAAGATGATCAGTCCGAAGATTACACGGATGACGTTGGCGATGAATTTACCCAATGGACCGAGTGCTGATCCGATTGCGTCAATCACTTTTCCCAAGATCCGAAAAGGTGCCATCAGGATCTTTCTGGTCGGGGATTCGGGAGCTTGCGGAATAGGATTGATGCTTTCTTTGATCGTCGAGTCGATGCTGTCCAGGGTGATTTCCCCGCCCTTCATCTTGATCCGCTCGGTGATGGAGCTTGCGACCGGAGTGATAATCCACAGGATCAGGTAAATCAGGATCCCTGAGCCACCTGCGAACGCCAACAGCACAAACGCCAATCTGACGTAGACTACTTCCACACCAAAATAGGCTCCCAATCCGCTGGAAACTCCACCCAAAACCTTGTCATCCGGATTTCTGAACAGTTTCTTGATCTTGGTGTCTTCCATCATCTCATAGGATACCGGCAGGATGATCCACAGCACGATGTAGGCCACGATGGCGAAGAAGCCAAAGCTCAGATTGAAGCGGAAATTATCGAAGGGAAAGATGTCCAAAAACCCAAAATGGTGCATGTTCAGATTTCCGCTGAAGAGCAGCAGGATGGCAATCAATCGTGTCCAAAGCGGATCGACTGAGAAATAGTTGGCGATGCCGGCGCAGACTCCACCGAGGATCTTTTTGTTTTCCAGCCGTTTTAGCTTTTTGTATCCGCCGGTTTCAGCACCCGGAGGTGCGACGTATTTGTAGAAATCCTCCTGTTTTGGTTCGGACTCTTCCAGTATTGCGTCGTCTTTGTCTTCTTCGACTGCGGTGAAGTCGGCGATGGTTCCCATCTTTTCGATGAGTTTGTCCACGTTGTCTGCAGAGATGACCTGCTTGTTGTTTTTCAGATTGCTCAGGAAGATCTCCGCGATTCGGTTTTCGATGTCGGAGATGATCTCATGGTTTTCTTTGTAACTCGAAAAATGCCTGTTGATCGCGTCCAGGTACTTTCTGAGGATGTCGTAGCCGTCTTCTTCGATGTGGAAGAGGATGCCGCTGATGTTGATGCTTATCGTCTTTTTCATGGTGAGTCTGTTTTAGGGTCGCTTTGGGTCAATTCTTTGAGGTGATTTCTTGCGTAGAATTGACCAGGGAAGCCCAAGTATCTGACAGTGTAAGAAGGAAGTTTTTTCCCTCCTCGGTGATCGAGTAATATTTCCGAGGGGGGCCGGCTTCGGATTCTACCCAACGATAAGTGGCGAGTTCGGCAGATTTCAGCCGATTGAGCAGGGGATAGAGGGTGCCTTCGACGACGATCATCTGAGCTTGGGTGAGCTCATCGATCAGATCCGAAGTATAGACCTCGCCCCGGGAGATGATGTGCAGCACGCAAAACTCCAGGAGTCCTTTGCGCATCTGAATCTGTGTGTTGGCGACGTTCATGTTAAGGTGATTAGGTATCCGAGTGGAGTGATTTCTTTGTGTCACTTGGATTGTTTTGGAGAAAAATGATACCAATCTTTTCCAAGCTACCTTGTATAACCTAATTCCTTGTTAAAACTAGCCGCTCTGGATTCCCAAGTACGGTAAAAACTGCCCTGGGATTATTTGAATGCCCTTTTTCCAAAACAGGCAAAAGCTGCATTTTTTTTTACCACCTTAGTTGAGAATCTGAAGACACCGTGAATATGTCCACCTTCGTGACATAAAAGTGTCCGATCATGTACATTTAAAAGAAAGCTGAGGGATTAAATGAAAAAGGTAGTCGGGTATTTTTAAAATTGGATTATTTTGTGGTTGTGAAAATGAACGTTACCAAGTTTTTATTTTTCCTTACTAGCTGCTGCCTCCTGATTTTTTGGGCGAATCCGACCTTTTCACAGAGTCTTGCACCCAAGTATTCCAATGAATTTTTGAGCATCGGAGTCGGTGCCCGGGCACTCGGTATGGGCGGAGCGCAGGTTGCAGCCGTCCGCGATGTGACAGCCGCTTATTGGAATCCAGCAGCACTCACCGGAATCCAGCACGAGTACGAGTTTTCTCTCATGCATGCGGAATATTTCGCCGGGATAGCCCAATATGACTACGTGGGCTTCAGCACTCCGCTCGGCAATCAAAATCAGATCGCAGCCTCCCTTATCAGGTTTGGCGTGGATGATATTCCTGACACGCGCTTCCTCTACGACGCCAACGGCGCGATCAATTACAACAATGTCCAGTTTTTCAATGCGGCGGATTACGCCTTGTTACTCAGCTTTGCACGGGATATCTCGGACAAGATCAAACTCGGGGCGAATGCCAAGGTCATCCACCGAAACGTCGGGAAGTTTGCCCAGGCTTGGGGTTTTGGGCTGGACGTGGGAGGGATGTACATTCAGAAAAAGATGACCATTGGACTCATGGTCCGTGATATCACCACTACCTATAACGCCTGGACGCATGACGCCGAGCTGGTGCGGGATATCTATTCCCAGACTAACAATGAGATCCCGCTAAACACCGTCGAAATCACCTTGCCAAAGGCCATTGCCAGCATCGCCTATGACTGGAAGATCGGCGAAAAGTTTGGGCTGTTGACTGCCGTGGATTTGGAGACGACCTTTGACGGCGCGAGGAATACGCTGATTTCAACTTCGGCTTTTAGCATTGATCCGAAGTTTGGATTGGAGCTGGGATTCAAAAACCTAGTGTATCTCCGTGGTGGCGTCAGCAATTTCCAGTACATCAAGGATTTCCAGGGCCAAAAATCGCTGAACTTCATGCCCGCCGCCGGACTGGGGGTGATCCTCAACGAGCGCTTTCAGTTGGACTATGCGCTCTCTGATCTGGGCGACGTGTCAGAGAGTCCTTATTCTCATATTTTTAGCGTGAAAGTCAGCCTCGAGAAGCTGGCGGCGGATTTTAGAAAATTTAATTCCTGGGAAAAATGAGCCTGAAAAAGAACCTGCTGAGCTTTTTGCTTCTGGCTTTCCTGATGTCCTCTGCCTCGGCCCAGATCCCGGTTTGGTATGACTATTCCCTCACTTACTACAAGATTCCGACCGCGCAGGATGGGATTCACCGGGTCTCAGCTGCGACGCTACAAGCCTCCGGCATCAATACAGCCAACACCGATCCCCGTATGATCCGGGTTTTTCACAGAGGAAAAGAAGTTGCCATTCACGTGGAAGGTGAGAATGACGGAAAAATTGACCCGCAGGATTACATCGATCTATATGGCATCCGAAATGATGCGGAGCTGGACAAGATGCTCTACACGAAGTTTGCCACGGTCCCTAATCCCTACTACAACACCCACTCTGATTCGACCGCGTTCTTTCTGACCGTGACTCCCGGTACACCGGGCAAGCGGATGAGCCAACGGCCCGCCCCAGCGGCCAATTTGCCTCAAGTTACTAGTTTCGAAACCGAGCAGCTGCAGGTGTTTTCAGACCAATATTCGCTCGGAGTGGACTACGCCCTGGGCTTTCGGCTGTCGGCCTACGACCAAGGTCAGGGCTGGATGGGCACTCAGATTACCAAAGGGGCAGCCCGGGACATCACTTTTTCCAATCTGGGTGGCGTTCTCAACTCGGGATCAGCCACGCTTGAGATCGGATTGGTCGGTCGGTCTGCCCACCCGCATTTGGCGGTGATCAGCGCCGGGCCCGCGACAGGAACTCAGCGACCGCTGACTCAGGCAAGTTTTAGCGGCTACGACTACCCGCAGCTTTCGCTGGATTTGCAGATGACGGATTTCAATTCCAATGGGACGCTGGTGGTGAAAGTCGTGCCTCAAGGAGCCCAGTCAGTTGATAACCTTTCGGTTGCTTATGCAAAGATCACCTTCCGCAAGCCGATTCAGGGGGGAGACTTTGCCGGTCGACTGATGAATTTTCCGGCAGGAAACCAACGGGCTGTGATCAGTCCAGCCCAGCAAAATTACGTCGCTGTCGACGTGTCAGATCTCTACAACGCCCAAAAAGTACTGGTGTCCAAAGCGGGAACTACGATCAACTTCACGGCTTCCGTGCCCTCGCAAGCCAGTAAAATCTGGATTCAACCGGACCAAAGCCTGATCCAGGTTGGCGCGATGCAGAAGGTCAGATTCCGCAACTACCTGGCCCAGCGGGCTAACTACATCCTGGTGGGCCATCGGGAACTGGAAAAGCCCAGCTCCAAGTATGCCAATCCGCTGAAGAAGTACGCAGAGCACCGCGCCTCAGCGGCAGGGGGTGGCTATGACACACTGACGCTGAGGATGGAGGAACTTTACGATCAGTTTTCCTATGGGGAACGGTCGCCTGTGGCGCTGTACCAATTTCTAAAGTCCTACTATCCTGTTCACAAGCCGACCCATATCTTGCTGGCGGCCCGATCCCTCGCGGTTTATTCCCAGGGAAGGCTCAACAATCAGACGGTTTATTACCGGAAAGCTCCGCAGGCGTTCTCTTTTCAGGATTTGGTTCCGGTAGGCGGATATCCTTTTTCGGACAACGTCTACACGCTGAATCTGGATCCTGCAAAGCCAAACAACCCCGCCATCGCGATCGGAAGGATCCCGGCAAAGACCTCCGAGCAGCTTGCCGGCTATCTTGACAAAGCCATCGAAAAGGACCAAGTTGGAGCAACCGAACCTTGGCAAAAGGAATTGATACACCTGAGCGGCGGTGTGTCAGAGTTTGAGTTGGAGCGATTCTACGCGTTTTTGAACGGAATGAAAGCAGTGGCCGAGGGGCCTTATCTCGGGGGCAATGTGACGACCTACCGGAAGCGATCCAATTCGGTGATTGAGGTGATCGATATTTCCGGCGACCTCAATGAGGGTCGGAGCATGCTGACATTCTTTGGGCATGGCTCGCCCACAATCATCGACATTGAGATTGGCTTTGTCTCGGATCCTACTTTGGGCTACGCAAACAAAGGCAAATACCCCATCATGCTGTTCAACGGTTGCGACTATGGTAGCGCTTTTACCACTCTCTACACCCAAGGGGAAGACTGGGTGATCACTCCTGAGAAAGGGGCGGTCACAGTCATGGCCAATACCTCGATCGGGGTAGACGTCTACCTCAAGCGCTATTCTGATTTGTTTTACAAATGGTCGTTTGCAGACAGCTCGATGATCTATAAGACAATCGGTGAAGTGAAGATGCGGTCCGAGGGGGAATTTGTAGACTTGTATGGGACCAGCCCTTTGAACTATTCCCACATGGAGCAGATGGTCATGCTCGGAGATCCCGGCGTCCGGATTTTTCCTGCGGACAAGCCGGACTACTCTTTGAAAGTAGAGGAAGCAAGTTTGGGGACTTTTGACGGCTCTCCGCTTTCGGCGATATCCGACAGCCTGAAGCTGAGCTTTGTGGTGAGAAATCTGGGGATCACCAATCCGGATTCTTTGGATTTCAAGATAGACCGAAAACTGCCGAACGGAACCATCGTCAGTTTTGATCCGGTACGGATTCCATCCATCTCAAAAGCAGACACGCTCGTATTTTCTGTCCCAAATTTTCTCGTGGATGCGGCCGGGGACAATCAGTTTACGATCTCAATCAACACGGAAAAGCTCGTGCCTGAACTGACTTTTGCAAACAATACCATCACCTATACGGCCTTCGTTCCTCTGAGCGGCACGATCAATTTATTTCCCTGGAACTTTGGAATCGTCAGTCAGAGAGACATCAAGCTGATCACCCAGGCACCGGGCAAGTTGACCGAAAGTAGGACGCTGATCATCCAGATGGACACGACGGTCAACTTCAATTCCGCCTTCAGAAAAGAAACCCGAGCCACGACGGCCGGCTTGGTGGAGTGGCCGGTCAGTCTCACCGCCGGCAATGACTCGACGACTTACTATTGGAGATCAAGATATGAAGAACCAAAAGTCGGGGAGACCGACGCCTGGACCAACTCAAGCTTTTCTTACCTGCCCAATTCCGGAAATGGCTGGACCCAGCGGGAAAATGACCAACTGGATCAAAGCGGACTCGAGAATCTCGAACTCGACGACTCCCGTACGTCCTGGCAATACATCCAGCAGAAAACCGGCTTTGAAGTCTTTACCGTCGGCGCTGGAGTAGATTCGCTAAACTTTCGCAATACCCAATTCTACTACGATCAGATCCCACAGATTATTGATAACGTCAACAATGCCAACAGCCGCCTGTGTCCAAATGGCTCCATCGGCTTGGTGGCGATCGACCAAAAGACTCTTTTGCCTTATCTCGCAGTGCCGGTTCCCGGATTTGATATCCTCGATTCGAGAGCCTGTGGGCGTGTGCCGCAGATGATCCAGAGCATTCAAAATGCCTGGATTACCACGCCGGGCAACACGATGCTGCAAGACTATGTAAGTGGTGTGAAGCCCGGCGACTACGTGATCATCTTCACGGTGGGAAGCGTGACATTTGACGCTTGGCCGGATCGGGCTTATCAGAATCTGAAGGAATTCGGAGCAAATGAAGCGACGCTCAGAGCCTTGAAGACCGGCGATCCTTACATCCTCTATGGTCGCAAAGGAATGCGGGCGGGCGATGCAATTGAGATCATCGGCAACCCGAATTTTGAAGTACCGGCGAATCAGCAGACGCTCAGCTTTGAGTCAGAGGTGGAGGGCTATTTCACCGATGGAGTCATACTGACGCCAAAAATCGGCCCGGCCTCGGCATGGGAGCGGTTTTTCCAAAATGTAAATGCCCGAAACTGGATCAACGAGGACGATTATACCCGCTTTGATATCCTCGGTGTGAAAGAAAACGGTGAAGAGCAGGTAGTGATCGGGAATGTGTCGGAGGCGGAGATCGACCTCTCAGCGATCAGTCCCGCAAGCTACCCGTACCTGAGGCTGCGATATGAGATGAATGATCCGAGTTCTACGAAACCGGCTCAACTTGACAGGTGGCAGGTGAACTTTGAAGGTGTGCCGGAAGGCGTGCTATTGGAGAAGAATCCAAGTCAACCGGTCAGATTGCAGGAAGGACAGAGCGGCAAGATTGACTTTATCTTCAAGAATGCGTCGGTCTACAATTTCCTGGACTCGATTCAGGTGGACTGGAAGATGACCAACCTGACCACCAAAAAGGTGGAAAATTTTATGATCAAACTCCCTGCCGTGAAGGCCGGAGAGCAGGCGGAATTCTCGGTCGAGTTCAACAGCATTGGCAGGGCGGGGCAGACCGAGTTGGAGGTTTTTGCCAATCCGAGGATCCAGCGGGAACAAACCTACCAGAATAATCTCATCGATCTTGGTGTCGCCTTCGACGTGGAGGGAGACAATTCCACTTCGCTGCTGGACGTCAACTTTGACGGGGTCTACATCATGGACGGTGACCTCGTATCTCCGAATGTGATGGTCACGGCTTTGCTCAAAAATGACCAGACGCTGCTCTACAAGACCGATACACTCGGGATGGAACTGTTTGTGAAGAAAAACTGCGAAGGTTGCCAGTTTGACCGCGTCAACTTCTCCAATCCAAATCTGACTTGGACGCCGGCCTCTGAAAACGAGAGCTTCCGGGTTTCCTTCATTCCCGGTCCTTTGGAAGATGGCTTGTACACCCTGAGAATTACCAACGAGGATTCGCCGCAGCCGTATGAGATCACCTTCGAAGTGGTCAACGAGTCCCAGATCACCAACTTCTATCCTTACCCGAATCCGTTCAGCACCTCCGTTCGGTTTGTATTCACGCTGACCGGAGCCGGGATCCCGGACGAGATCAAGATTCAGATCATGACCGTGACAGGGAAAGTTGTGCGCGAAATACTCCAAAATGAACTCGGACCGATCCGAATCGGCAATAACATCACTGACTATGCTTGGAATGGGCGGGATGAATTTGGAGATCAGCTGGCAAACGGCGTGTACATCTACCGGGTTTTGGTGCGGAAAAATGGCCAGTTCATGGAGCATCGGCCGACCGCTGGAGACAAGGGATTCACCAAAGGCTATGGCAAGATGTACCTGCTCCGCTAGGATTTTGCAATTTTCCAATATCTCGCCAAGCCCCAAAAACTGACTGTCAACAGGATCACCAGCACGACCCATTGGACAGGATCGTTCATTGACTTTTTTGCGTCTAGGAAGGAGTTTGCCAGCAAACCGGTGCCAAAGGCGATCAGCGTGCGGGGCAGCATTCCGGGAATTCCATACCGGATGACTTTGGTAAGGTCGATATCCAACGTTGCAAACAGAAAATTGGAGATGGCGAACGGTATCAAGGGGCTGATGCGGATGAAAAAGATCAACTCTCCGATGTTTCCGGCGCGTTTGTCCAGCTGATCCTTTAGTTCTGGATTTCTTTTCTGCAAGATGGGAAGAAAGTCGATGTTCAGCTTGCTGCCCAGATAGTAGCCAAGGAAGTTGGCAAGTACATAGGCGATCAATAAATCTGGAAGTCCCCACCAGCCAAAAAAATAGCCCATAGCAATCGAAGTGAGGGTGGTCGGCAGCAAGGCCAGTCCCATGAGGCAAGCGAGCGCAAGGGTGAAGAGTGTATGCTGTATTTTGTTTGTCAAGTTGATATCGTAGAGCCAATCGTACTCGCTGAGCAGGATAAGACTGCCGATTCCCGGCATGATGGTCACCCAAAGCCAAGCGATCAAAGCGGCCGGATGTGCCTTGAAGTACTCTCCGAATGTCTTGAAAATACTGGCCTTTTTTGTCATCTTTGGAAGGCTATCGTCCGGGATTTTGCTTAGCCTCGGCAAGTTTAGCATTCCTACTCGGATTTACCCCTTATCCGATCCGATTCACCGCAAAGTCCTGCCCAAAGAAACTAAACGCTGTTACTTTATGAAGTTGAGCATGTCGCGAACGTCACCCACTGGGAGGATTATCAACCTCGCGAGATTCCATGTGACCATAAAAAATAAATTATAAACAGATGAAATCGAGCATGGCATGGACGACACCCACCGGGATGGTTATCCATCATGCGGGATTCCATATAGCCACTAATAAATAACTATAACAATATGAAATTTGGTACAAAAGCCATCCATGCCGGAGTAAGTCCCGATCCGTCCACCGGTGCGATCATGACTCCGATTTTCCAGACCTCTACCTACGTCCAAAAATCCCCCGGAGACCACCTCGGGTATGAATACAGCCGAACTCACAATCCAACCCGCACAGCTCTCCAAAACAGCCTGGCGGCCTTGGAGAATGGGAAGCATGGCCTTTGCTTCTCTTCTGGATTGGGAGCGATTGACGCCGTCATTAAGCTCTTCAATCCCGGCGATGAGATCATCTCTACCAGCGATCTATACGGGGGAACGTACCGACTTTTCACCAAAGTCTTTGAGCGGTATGGCATCAAGTTCCACTTTGTATCCATGGCAGATCCGGCGGCTCTGGAGTCCTATGTCAACGCCAATACCAAGATGGTTTGGGTGGAGACACCAACCAATCCGATGATGAATATCATCGACTTGAAGGCGATGGCAGCTTTTTCCAAAAAACACGGCCTGCTCCTCGCAGTCGATAATACCTTTGCTTCGCCGTACCTCCAGAATCCGCTCGATCTGGGTGCTGACATCGTCATGCACTCCGTCACCAAGTACCTCGGCGGCCACTCCGATGTGGTGATGGGCGCGCTGGTTGTCAAGGACGACGAGCTTCACTCCAAGCTTGCTTTCCTACAGAATGCCTGCGGAGCAACTCCCGGACCTCAGGATTGCTTTTTGGTGCTGAGAGGAATCAAGACGCTGCACCTGCGCATGGAGCGGCATTGCCAAAACGGGAAGACCATCGCAGCCTACCTGCGCACCCACCCCAAGGTGGACAAGGTCTATTGGCCTGGTTTTGAGGATCATCCCAATCACCAGGTGGCCAAGGATCAAATGCGGGATTTTGGCGGGATGATTTCCTTTACCCTGATTGGTAACAGCCTTCAGGATGCCAAGAAAGTAATGGAAAGCTTTCACTTGTTTGCGCTTGCAGAGTCACTCGGCGGCGTGGAGTCGCTCTGTGGCCATCCGGCCTCGATGACTCACGCGTCAATTCCTCGGGAGGAGCGGGAAAAAGTAGGTCTCGTCGATTCGCTGATCAGACTGAGTGTGGGAGTAGAGGATGCGGAAGATCTGAAGAATGACCTGGCAAAGGCCCTGTCGAAAATCTGATTTAGACCAAGACCTTTTTGAGCAAGTCAAAGGCCTGTTTTTCGATCTCGGAAGACAGGCTTTTTTTCTCCTCTTTCAGCTCTTTGATCCATTCCATGTACTTTTTGGAGATGTGGTCCTTTTCTGCCAAAAATCCCGAAAGCGCCTGAAAGGCGAGGTGATTGGAGTACCAGGGTTTTAGATTCTCTTTGAGCTGGCCAATCTCCTCGTGGATCGCGGTGACAAAGATCGGGTTGAACCCCAGCTGGATCAGCAGGTTTTCCAACATGATGATCCTGCGGAGGCTTTCGAAGAGATCCCGAAAACCCTGGCTTTGTAGCGGCGCCTTGAGGTCGTGGTGGAGAAATTCAAGTTCTTCCTGCACGAGCTGGTTAATGGCGGTATTGATCACCAATGGCTTAATCCCCCGGCTGGACTGTTGGGCCTTTTGCTGGAAGTCATCCCAGCTTTTCAGCGAACTGCCGACTACCAGATCGAAGGCTTCCTTTTTTATTTCCTTCTTTTGCTCGAGCAGATATTCCGCAAAGCTACCGTAGCCATGCTCGACTTCTTCTTCTCTCGCCCTTAGGTTTCGCTCGACCAGCTTGAGATGATGGGTTTTGCGCAGCGCTTTTTTGAGCGCTTTGAATGGCAAAAAGAGATCGGAACCCTGATCTGGATCCTCGAAATGAACCTTGCCCATCAGATCGGTGAACACCTCCAAAAACTCGAGCTTTGCCCGTAGTTCGATTGCTTTCTTGGATTTTATTTGCTTTCCGAGCACCAAAAAAATGGATTTGGCGTCTTGGTGCTGCTGCTCAAAAATCTGGTAAACCGGAGAAGTCTTCGCTTGCATGGGGTTAGGAAATTCGTACCAAGGTGGCGCCATAGCCCCATTGATCCTTCTGAGTGTCCTGAAAGTACTTAATATTTTGGATTTGGCTCAGACGCTTATGAATTTCTTTTTTGAGGATTCCGTTGCCGAGACCATGGATGAAGGTGATCTCGTCCATACCCGAAGCGATGGCTTGATTGAGGTTGGTTTCGAAGGTTTCCAGCTGGATTCTCATCTTTTCGGAGTTGCTCAGCGTGTCCGGCGCGGGGTGCAGCTGCTCGATGTGGAGGTCGATAGAGCGGGCAGGTTTGGTGATCTTGATCGGCGCCGGCTTTGGGCTGATTTCCTGCAATTCCGTATTCAGGCTTCGGATGTCCAGTGCCTTGGTGGTCTGCTCCATGGCAAATAGGTACACGTTCTTTCCCAGTCTCGGCGCTTTGCTGAGATGCTTGAAAAACTGCGTGGCCTTCATCTTGAGCAGTCGCTCAAAGGGCAAGATGGCTTTTTCGAGATTGGTTTGAATTGGGATAAAGCGGAGGAGAAAAGAAGGCCATTCATCCATTTCTTTCATCAGCCGGTCGTCAAACTTTCTGCTCTCTCCGGAGGATAAAGTACCTGCGAAAAGCGTACGTTGATTGCTGCCGTGGACTTCGGAGGCGTGAACCAGATAGGCCTGATGCGTGTCGTTGATCAGGTAGAGGCTCAGGCTTTGGTCGTTGATGGGCAGGAAAGCCAGATAGAGGCCTTGATCTTTTGGAGCCGAGATCGGAAGGGCAACCTCAGGTTCTTTGGCCACATTGGCATTTTCTCCGAAATAGCTCTTCTCAGCCTCCGCGATAATGACCACCTCAGACTTCATCGCCGGTATGATAAAACCGTCTTCGATCTCCACTTCGATCCGGCCACCGGAGGACACTTTTCTCACGATTCCCTCTTCTCTTCCGTGCAGTAATCTTACTTTGTCTCCAATGTTCATTGTTCCAGCGCTTTTTTGTAGGTGCTCAGTGCTCTTGCCCTTGCAAATGTATAATCAACAATGGGTTTTGGGTACATATTTGTTCCGAATTCAGGAATCCATTTTTTGATGTACTCCAGATTTGGGTCAAATTTCGCTGTTTGAGTCTCTGGATTGAAGATTCGGAAGTACGGCTGGGCGTCCGTGCCGGTGCCTGCTGCCCATTGCCAGCCGCCATTGTTTGATGCCAGCTCAAAGTCCAGCAACTTCGCCGCAAAATATGCCTCGCCCCATCTCCAGTCGACGAGCAGGAATTTGGTGAGAAAGGATGCCGTGATCATCCTCACCCGATTGTGAATGTAGCCGGTCTCGTTGAGTTCCCGCATTCCTGCATCCACGATCGGGAAACCGGTCTTGCCCTCGCACCAGGCTTGAAACTCGGCGGGGTCATTCCTCCAAACGATTTGGTCGTAGGCAGGCTTGAAGGCCTGATCGACTACCTGCGGGTGAAAGGCCAGGATCATCGCGTAAAACTCCCGCCAGATCAACTCCTTCAGAAAGGTTTCATTGCGTTCGGCCGCGACATTGGCCAGTTTCCGGATAGAGATGGTCCCAAAGCGCAAGTGAATTCCCAGTCGGCTGGTTCCTTTTTTCGCGGGAAAATCCCGAGTTTGATCGTAATGGCTGATCAGATCTTCGTCGGTGAACTTGGGAGGGATTTGCACGGATGATGGCTTAAAGCCCATCTCTTCCAGGGAGATGAATGGTAAAGCCTTAGACGCAAGAAGGTTTTTCCAGTTGGGGGACTCGAGTTCCAGGATAGCTGTTTGGCGGAATTTTTCCAGCCAGACACGGGAAAACGGAGTGAAGACTTTATAGAACTCGCCGGAGCCGTTCAGGATTTCTCCCGGCTCAAAGATGAGCTGATCTTTGAAGCTCAGGAAAACCGTTTCCTTTTCCTTCAAGATGGCTTCTATCTTCCCGTCACGGTCTTTTGCATAGGGCTCGTAGTCCCGGTTGGTGTAGACGGCCTGCAGGTCATATGCCGCCGAAAGGGCGGAGAAAACCTCCTCCGGTGTTCCGTATCTGACCAACAACGAACTGCCTTTTTGTTCCAGTTGAGACTTTATTTCAGCGAGTTGGGAATGGATAAACGTCACTCTGGGATCGCTTTTCTCCTCGAGTCTGTCCAGGATATTTCTGTCAAAGATGAACAGCGGAAGGACATTTTTCTCTTGCTGCAGGGCATAGTAAAGTCCAGAATTGTCTTCCAGTCTCAGGTCTCTCCGAAACCAAAACAAGGTGATTTTTTCCATGAGATCTTTAAGAGTATAAAGTTCTTTCGCCCGGAGTTTGTTTAACGATTTTCCTTGGGGCGGATGAAATCGTCAGGATCCGGCAGAGGAGGAGACTTTCTCGGGGGCAGGTTTTGGAGATCCAGCGGTTTCCAGTTTTCGTTCCGCTGATACTCTTCCCTCAGGAAATCATCCGTATCTGAGATATTGATGGCTTTGTCTTTCTTGCCGGTAATCTTTTTGAATAGCTCCGAAAATGAGTTGAAAGAGACGTTTTGAGTCACGGAAGCGCCGTAGGTCAGGACGTTTTGCGTGAGCGAAAGAGAGGTAAACGTGTTGTAGTTATTGCGGTTGAAGATCCGCAGGCGATAGACGCCGTCTTCGGTCAGCATGTATTCCGCCTGCCAGTCTCCGATGATCGAGGCCGCGCTTGTATTTCCCTGATTGTCAGTGAATCCGCCGTCTCTGGATACGCGAAGTCGACCGTCCAAGAATGTATAAGCAACGCTCAACTGGAAGTTTTCCAGGGTGTTTTCATCCAGGGAAGCCAAGTCGATATTGATCTCCAGATTCTTGTCCACCTGCGCCAGGAAGCTGTTCAGCTGCGAGGAAAGCAGGTTTCCCAGACTTGAGGAGATCGTCGAAACCCCGGAAAACTGTCCTTCCGGCGAGAAGTTTCGGGTCATGATCACCGAGAAAACCTGCCGGTTCATCTCCTGTTCGTCTGCCGCAACCCGGCTTTGGAAGGCGGATATAGTCGTCTGCACATCTCCGCTTGAGGGGAATTCAGAGAAGTCAAAGCTGAACTTAATATCCGGCGAAAGTAATTCACCCTGCAAGTCCATCAGCACTTTGAGCGGGTATCTCCGGCGCATCTGGCTGTTTTCCGAGGCAGAGGTGGAGGCTAGCAGCGGCTGGAGCGAGATGTTCTCTTCATATGCGGCCTTGAGGTTCATCACGCCCTGATAGGGATCTCCAAACCAGGTGATTCTTCCTCCCGGATCAATGACAAACTTCCTTTTCACCACATTGTACAGGGAGAAATTATACTGCCCCTGGGTGATCTCATAATTGCCGGTGAGGCTGAAATTGCCCTGCGTGTCGATGCCGAGCGTGAGCACGCCCCGTCCTCTGGCTTCCAGGCTTTCTTCCGTCTTTGGATCGATGATGATCTCTGCAAATGCATCAGGAGTGATGTCGAGGATGAAATTCATCCGCACATTTTCGATGTCGAGGCGGTTGATTTCCTCGGCAAGCTCCTTGATCCTGACGGTGTCCTGGACGTTGATGATCTGGATGAATGCCTCTTGGTACTGCGTGTTACTGCTGGTCAGGGGGATGGCGATGCGCGTGTTGGGCTGAGTGGTGACCCGGGCGTTGAGATCCAGATTTTTGGTGCTGCCCTTGATGGACAGATTGCCTGTGGCAAAGGCCGTTCCGTAGAAGATTTCATTGTCCTTCGACGTGGTGTTCATCACCTGGAAGTTGCTCAGCGTGGAGTTGATATCCAGGTAGATGTTTTGAAATCCCCTGTGGTTGATTCCCCCGGCAAAGGTCGCCCGGTTGCCATTGACATCCCGAAAGATCAAGTCCCGAAAGCTGATCTGTGTCGGCTGAAAGAGGATGCTGCCGTCTACCCGATAGTTGGTGTTGAGATAGTTGATGTGGATTTTTCCGTCGTCGATCCGTCCGCTTCCCAGCACCTCCGGGGCATCCATTGTGCCTCGGGCCTGCAGGTTTCCGCTGATTGTCCCGTCCATATTGCTGACGTATTTGGAGAGAAATGGCTCGAAGATCACCAGATTGGCCTCAGTCATTTTGGCCTCCAGATCGAGGGTTCGATATGCCAGTTCGATTGTACCGTCGACGTCGATCTTGTTCACCCCGTTGACTTCGTTGTCCAGCTTGACGATCAGTTCATTGTCCTTGAGATTGGCTGAGGCCGCGATGTTTCCGATCGGGAATTGGTTGATTTCCGTGTCGTCGATGAAGAGATTGCCTTCGATGAGAGGTTTTTCAAAGAGATTTTTCAGCTGAAAAGCACCATTGGCCGTACCCAAAAACTCCTGTGCCGTGATGGTGTTGAGGAAATCAATGCCCACGTCATGGAACGTCAGGTCAAGAACTTCCTCCGGGTTTCGACTGATCTTCCCGTCCACTCCCAGGAGTTGCTTGTCGTGGAGGATGCTCACCTTGTCAAAGGTGATCTCTCCCTGGGAAATCAGGATCTGGTTTTCGGGATCAAAATTCCAGTCCTTGCTCAGCACGCGGAGGAGCGAAGGTTTGAAATGAACCTTGGTGCCCGAAGAAGAAAAGGTGGTCTCGGCATCGATTCTGGCCCGGCTTTGGGTCGAGTCCTGATCCAGGCTGAGCTGTAGATCGAGATTCTTCTGATCCCAAATCGCCTCCAAACCGAGGTTTTTGAAGCCGAGACTGTTTCCGAGTTTTTGCTCTTTGGAATAGACATAGAACGAAGCCAAGATGTCCTCGCTATTGATGATCTTGGAGGTGTTGAAGTCAATGTTGGTCCCAAAGACGGAGTTGCCTTGGTAGGAAAGCGTGTCGATACTCGTGAAAAAGTTGAATACCGTATTCTCCGGTGTTTGATAAAATGCCCCTTCCAGGATGGTGTTTTTGGAGATCGAAAGGTCAGGCTGAAACAATTGGATAATCGGGTTCAGATTCTGCAGCCGGACATTTAAATCCAAATTATAAGTCTCTGAGAAGTTCCTCTCGAGATCGGCGATGGGTTGCACTTCATTGAGAATGATGGACAGATATTGACTGCCCAGCATATTCAGGTCGGCGAGCATTTGCTCGAGTTCAAACTGCCCCGAGGCAGCAGCGACCACGTAGTCGGAATTGATCGACAGCGTGCGGGTACCTCCTGCAAAGAGCGACTGGAAAAAGAAATCTCCGACATCCAAGAAGCGATCCTGATAGCCAACCTTGATGTCGCTAAACCGGGCAATTCCCTGGATATCGTCCAGATTGATGCCCTTGGTGTCGATGTCCAGCTTGCCCGCCAGGAAAGTCGGCGGCTCCGCCAGGTTGATCTTGTCCAGGAAAAGCGAGTCCACCTGCACGACCATTCGGACAGAGTCCACAGACTCTTCCAGGTTGAGGTAGCCTCTCGCCTGCAATTTCACATTGGGGTCATCGATCGCCAGGTTTCCTTTGAAAAGGTTCAGACCGTAGGCAGCATCGGTCGTGATGTTGGTGTAGGTGTAATTATTTATGCCCAGTTTGGAGATCTTGGCATCGAGGTCTACGACGGCATTTTTTACAGAGCTGCCTTTGAAATTCACCCGGCCGTCCAGACTGAGTTTCTGGAGCAGTTCCCTGTTTTCTCCCAAAATCCCCATGTCGAGATTCTCCAGCCGTACCCTAGATACGACCGAGGGGACGTCGTTGACCATGTCAAAGTTGACTCGGCCTTCCAGATTTCCGATGCTGGTTTTGAACTTTCCCGTGGTGGTGAAGCGGCTCACCAATCCTGCAAAATCAGCATCCATGCGGATGAGATTGAACTTGTTGATCTGCTTTTCGATCTCAGGCGTCAGGTAAGGAGCCAGGTCCCGGGCAGAGACGACGGAGTTTTTCAGGGAAAGGTTGAGATAGGTGGTTTCGATATCTGGCAGTCCATCCAGCTCAAATGATCCGAAAAGAGCGGTCTTTTCCCCAAGCCGAATCAAGAACTCATCGGACTTCAAATCCGAGATCGGACCGCTTACCTCACCGCTGAGGTAGATCTCGTCTTCAAACTCAGGAAGTGCAGGGGCGAAGCGACGAAGGTCCAGCAGGTCAATCTTGGTTTCGTCCATCCGTGCTGTCAGCTTCACCTGATGCAGGAAGTCCGCGAATCCCTCCGGCCCAATCCGATCCAGACGGATGTAGTTTTTGATGTGACTTTTGTTGGTTTTGAGATTGAGGCGGTCAAGCTCGATGAAGTCCGGGGAGTAGGAGAACACTGTTTTTAGCTCCTGGATTTTCAAATCGGTCTTGGTGTCCACACCAGCGAGCATCTGGATATTCATGCCGATTTCGGACCCTTCGACCCGGAAGTCGCCCGCAGTTCCCGATATCTCATGCAGCGAAATCCGGTTGAAATCGAAACCTGTTTCGATCGGTTCGGCGTTGTAGTTGTGCAGTGAAAAGGCGGCCTGCCGGAGATCAATGTCGGTGATGTAGAATTTGGTCTTGGTCGTGCTGGTATCGGTCGTGCTGAAAAGCGCATTCAGCTCTTTGATCCAGATGTTGATGTTCATCGAGGAGTCGCCCTCGTGGGTGAGGATATTGACCTCAGCTTGCTCAAGCCTCACCGCATCGATCGTGGGATCTGCGGGTGGAATCAGCGCCAACAGTGAAAAATCCGCGTAGAGCAGGTCGGCTCCCAGCATCAGACTGTCTCTGTGATCGTGTACCGATACGTTGTGGAGCTCCATCGAGTCCCACCATGTCAGCTTAATGTTTCCGATGTCGGTCTTGAAGCGGGAATTTTCGTTAAGGTATCCGGTGAATTTGTCGAGCATCCAGTTTTGCACCGGGGTGATTTGCAGTCCCAAGACGATCAAGATCAAAAAAAGGAGAGACCCGAACACCGTCCAAAGGATCACCCGGAAAGCTTTGTACAAAAAATCCGTAACTTTCGAGTTCTTTTCCAATGGGTACCAAAGATATTTCTATACTAGCAATCGAATCCTCGTGCGACGAGACTTCTGCCTCCATTATAGTTAATGGCAAAGTACTCAATAATATTGTGGCCACACAATCCGTCCACGAAAAATATGGGGGCGTGGTTCCCGAATTGGCCTCCCGCGCTCATCAAGAAAACCTCATTCCTGTAGTCCAGGAGGCGATTTTGAGTTCTGGGGTTTCCAAAGATCAACTCTCGGCGGTGGCCTTTACACGGGGTCCGGGACTGATGGGATCGCTGCTTGTCGGAGTGAGTTTTGCCAAAGCCTTTGCCCGCTCGCTGGAGATCCCGCTGATCGATGTGAACCACATGCAGGCGCATATCTTGGCGCACTTCATCGAGGATCCACGGCCGGCTTTTCCCTTCATCTGTCTTACGGTAAGCGGGGGACATACGCAGTTGGTCTTGGTGAAAAGCCACCTGGAGATGGAAGTGATCGGCGAGACGCAGGATGATGCGGTAGGAGAGGCTTTTGACAAGACTGCCAAGCTGCTCGGCTTGCCGTATCCCGGTGGCCCTTTGGTCGATAAGTATGCGAAGGAGGGGAACCCGAAAGCTTTCAAATTTCCGGTGACACGCATGCCCGGTTTGAATTATTCTTTCTCCGGTATCAAGACTGCCGTTCTTTACTTTCTCCGGGATCAACTCCAGACGAATCCCGATTTCATCACAGAAAATCTGCGGGACCTTTGCGCCAGCATCCAATACACGCTCGTCGAGATGCTGCTGATCAAGCTGAAGGAAGCTGTGAAGCAGTACGGTGTGACAGAGATTGCCATTGCCGGTGGAGTCTCCGCCAACTCAGGTTTGCGGAATACCCTGGCCGAACTGGCCCGTAGAAAAGGCTGGAACCTCTACGTGCCAAAATTCGAATACTGCACTGACAACGCTGCCATGATCGCCATGGCGGCACATTACAAATACCTCAAGGGTGAATTTGTCGGACTCGACGTCACTCCCCTGGCCAAAATGAAACTCTGATATGTCCAAGCCCAACCGCTTCGAAAAGATCGTCAACATCAAGAATAAGAAAGCAAGCTTTGAGTTTGAGTTCATCGACACCTATGTGTGTGGGCTGCTGCTGACTGGCACGGAGATCAAGTCGATCCGCGAGAGCAAGGTTTCGCTGACGGAGGCGTTTTGCATCTTTATGGAAGGGGAGCTGTACATCCGTCAGATGCATATCTCGCCCTACAGCATGGCGGCCAGCTACAACCACGTGGCGGTGCGGGATCGCAAGCTGCTTTTGAAGAAAAAAGAATTAGAAAAGCTCGAAACTAAGTCGGCCGAAAAAGGTCTGGCAATCATTCCGGTTCGTATATTTATCAACGACCGCGGTCTGGCGAAGATCGAAATTGCACTGGCCCGCGGCAAGAAGACACACGATAAACGTCAGGACCTGAAGGAAAAAGATGCAAAAAGAGAGCTCCAGCGAATGGCCTTTGATTGATGCTTTTGGGATCTGTCGACAGACGATCCTGCCCGTGTACCGCCAACCCACCTTTGACTCCGCGCTGGTCACGCAGCTGCTTTTTGGGGAGTGCTATCAGATCAACGGACTGACCTCCGACCGCCAATGGTTTCGGATTTTCCATGAAGACACCGGCATGGGAGGCTGGGTCTGGGCCACACTGATCAAAGAGATCACCGGTGACGAATACCACAAGTTCCTCAACCGCGACTTTCAGGTCGTGACCAGCCCGATCGCCGCAATCGAATACCTCGGAGCCAGCCTGTATCTCCTTCCCGGCAGCCGTCTCCACTTCTCCGAACTCGAACTCTTCAACTGGCAGGATCATGTCGGCTTTACGGGAACTTCCCGCCCCCACGTGGTCAAAGCCGAGCGGGAGGAATTGGTCGAGATCGGACTTCGCTTCCTCAATGCGCCGTTCCAGGCGGGAGGGAGAAGCATCTTCGGTTTGGACGAGGAGCATGGCTTTGCGCTGATCTTTGCGATAGCGGGTTATTCTTGGATTTCGGGAAAAATTCCCGGCAAAAGTGTGGAGCCCGAGGCCGCACTTCCGGGCGATTTGTTTATTTTCAGGGACTTGGAAAAACAAAAGTCCCACTTCGGTTTGTTTTTAGGTTCGGAGGAGATCCTCTGCCTGGATCACCGCATGAAGGTCTCCGATCTGGATGAGTGGGAGGATTTTTTGAGAAACAATACCGGGGATCAGGTAAGCATGGACACCCGGGCTATCGTTACATAAACTATGGAAAAGCGTGTTTTGGTGCTGAACTTAGATCATTCTCCGGTGGCCGTGGTGCCGGTGCACAAGGCTATTGTGCTCTGTCTGTTGGAAAAAGCCAACGTCCTCACCACCTACGACCTGCTCTTCATCCGGACGGTCAGCCGTAGCTTTGAATACCCCGCGGTGATCCGCTTGGCGCATTATAAGTCCATCCCTTTTCGAGGCGTTTTACTCAATCGGGCCAATCTGTTTAGGCGGGATAAGGGCGAGTGCCAGTATTGCGGGAGCAAAAGACATCTGACCATCGACCACATCGTGCCCAAGTCCAAAGGTGGCAAGACCAACTGGACGAATCTGATCACCGCCTGCAACCGCTGCAACGTGAACAAAGGTGATAAGACTCCCGAACAAGCGGGACTGATCCTCCGATCCGAACCCTTCAAGCCTTCGCTTTCTTACTTTTTGGCGGAATACGCCGAGCGTCAGGCCGAGGAATGGCTGCCATTTTTGCCAAGTCGGGTGATTGGCTGAGGGATTCGGGGATTGGAAAATTTTAAGAACTTGTCCGCCGTGGCGGATTGAAAAATTGGGATTTCAGGTGTTCTAGGACGAGTGTAAAAATTACCTTCGATAATAAAAAGAGAGTAAAAAAATGAAAATTTTACCCTCGTTCGTTTTTCAAGAGTAAATCTCACGCTCGTTTCAAGTCAGAATATTCCGACATCCTGTCCAACTCTAACAAAAATGTACGGCGTTCACTGGGGAGTTTCGACGAAATTATTAATTTGGTCTTGGGGCAAGTCACGAACTCTCGGACAAATAATGGAGAGACGAAATAGGGGGATGGGGAAGTTTAGTGAATACAGATGTTGCGATGATTTTGAATACGAAAAACACAAAATGAAAAAAGTGACTCTGATGATCACCTTTATTGCTGCAGTTTTCTCTGCGTGTAGTGGTCAGGGCAAAGTTGAAAAGCTTGGTCAACAAGGGGTTCAACTGTTTGAACAAGGAGACATACAAGGAGCTCTTTCAAAATTTGAAGAAATTATAAAGGTTGATGATAAAATTGCTGAAGCCCATTTAAGAAAGGGTGATTGCTTAGATCTTCTTGGAGACGTTCGAGGCAGCCTGGACAGCTATTCTAAAGCAATTGAGCTTGAGCCCAAAAACAAGATTGCAATTTATAACAGAGCACTATCCTACGAGAAACTTGGTGATTTTGAAGATGCTATATCGGACTATCGAAAAGCGATTGAAGTTGATCTGACCAATAACTCGGAGTTAGATAACAAACTCATTTACCATAACCTTGGCATTTTATATGGGCAACAGGACCAACTTCAACACGCAATAGATGCGTTTTCAAACGCAATTGAGATAGACTCAGAATATGCAGATGCATATCATAACAAAGGATTTGCCTACCAACTCCAAGGCAATCACATCAAAGCGATCGAAAATTTTGATAAGGCTTTAGAATTAGATCCGACAAACAGAGATTACAAGGCTTCAAAGGACAGATCTTTAAAAATGAAAAGTTAAAAAATACCCCAAGAAGGCTAGCTTATGGTTGGAAAAAGCCGAATTCAAGGTTCTCGACTTTTATCAAAATCCGCCTCGGGAAAGGAAAGTGCATTACTCGTAGTATTTATCGCAAACACATCAAAACCAATAAAATGAAAGAAAAGGAATTGTCAGAATTAACAGACCAAGAGCTGTTAGACGAAGCAAAGAAGATGAAGTCTACGGCCCTACTCAATGCGGTCTTGATTGGAGTAATGATTGGCGTCGTCATTTACAGTGCCGTGAAGAACAGCTGGGGATTTCTTACCCTGATTCCTCTGTTTATCGCTTATAAATTGTTTAATGGTTCCAAAAAAGACAAAGCATTGGAGCAGCTGTTGAAGGAACGGAATTTGAAATAAATTCCGGATCGGTTAGTCTTTGGACGAAATCCGATGTTTAGGACTTTAAACAATCCTTTCAAAGATTCAGTCAATTGTAATAGAAGCGGCCGGCGAATACGACTCTGCAACAGCGATATCTAACTGATTTTTAGCCAGATGATTATACAGCTAATTAAGAAGTATGCGGTTTTGATATGCATGGTTACGTCCCTGATATTAATTGTAGTAGCAGCGTTGGCCTATCCAGGGGGCTCATTGTTTGACAATAATTCTATCGGGTTTGACTGGTCAAAAAACTTCCTGAGCAATTTGTTTGAAGCAAAAGCCATAAATGGCTCAGAAAACCCCGGCCGGATTTGGGCAGTGATTGGGATGGCATTCCACTCGGCGGGCTATGGGATTTTTTTTATCAATATGTCAAAAAAGATCACTTCAAGACAATGGGCGAATGTTTTGAAATTTATAGGCGCCGCCAACATACTATTGATCTTCTTGATCGCCACTCCCTTGCATGACGTGGGAGTGATATCGATCGTCCTGACGTTGCTTGGTTTATTTACTGTGACTGTATTTGTCCTAAAGACCAAACTTCATCTACTTAAAGTCTGCTGTATTATGTGCCTTCTGACTTTTTACTGTTTCTTTTTCCTATTTGGTTTTGGTTACCTGGATTGGGCGATCATTATGCAGAAGGTATACAACGCAAGTTCGATACTGTTGCTCTTAGCCCTAGAGTATCTTACCAGATATGAAGACTTTTTACAGAAAGACTCGGGAGGACAAACAATAGAAGCAGCGAAGCCCTGACAAAATGTTTATGCTAGCCCGGGGCTGATGTCTGGATTTTGATTTAATTGTGTTTAGCTAACGGACGAAGGCTTGTCGCTGCCTCGAGGCGGGGGAGAACTTTCTTCAGAAGTGAAGGCTGTTGAATTAATCGTGGGACAATGTTCAGGCATCAGGGTAAAAGCAGGACACACAAGCATAATCTCCGTATCGCAACAGTCCTGTCTTTTGTGGCTGGAATCGTGAATGTTACCGGTTTTCTGTCGTTTAGAGAATTGACCACCAACGTGACCGGACACTTTGCTTTTTTTGTCAAGGATGTAGCAGAGTTTGAGGTTTGGAAAGGCGCAGTCTACCTGCTCTATATCTTTTGCTTTTTGCTGGGTTCTTTTACTTCAAGTTTTTTGATTGAGAAGTTTCGGGAAAGCAAAAGATTGAATGTTTTTGTGCTGCCGACAGGCATCGAAAGCTTGATCTTGATACTAGTTCCGGTTTTAGGTAACCTCTTCCCGACAGAAAACTCCTACCTCATCGTTTGCGCACTGCTTTTTGCGATGGGACTTCAAAACTCCTTTGTTACCAAGATTTCGAACGCCGTGGTACGAACGACACACCTGACGGGTCTGTTCACGGATTTGGGCATCGAGATTTCCCAGCTGTTTTTCCCAAAAAACCATCCCGACCAAGCCAAAATCAGGTCCACCATCCGGCTTAGGGTTTTTATAATCTCGTTTTTCTTTTTGGGCGGCCTGCTTGGTGGATATTGCTTTTCCAGACTCGGGCTCGGCCTGGACACCCTGTTGATCGGAGCAGCGATTTTGGTCTTAAGTCTTTTTTATGATGACCTGAGATTTCGGCTTATTAAAAGCCATAGACGGTACAAACAGGGCAAAGCTGCTTTTGAAAATTAGGCAATCAGAGTTTCCCAGATTAATTCGATGCTTTCTTGAAGTTTTCGGTTGAGCCACAGGAGGTTGCTATTGAGAGTTGTTGCCATATCAACTACATTTAGTGATACCCCAGCCCAAGATGACACGACTTTTAAGTATCTGCCTGTTTTTACTGGCTTTTCAACTCCTGAATTCCCATTCGCAAGCCCAAATCGCCTATCAGCATGCGACCTACAAGAATTTTTACATTGGCACCTACGGCAGGATTGGAGCCGACTGGTCCTTTGTCAACGAAGGTTCGATTGGCCGACGGCTCAACCTCAACAACATGGGCAGTATCGGCGGCAGGATGGAGGAGCAGGACTATCTGGAGCTGGCCACTGGGATCGACTTTTCTCCTCTGATCAAAGGCGACAGTATGAATGTGACCGTCAACACCCGCTTTGCAGTCTGGTCCAACAGCCTGTCGCTCTTTGGCAACAGCACCACGACCAGCACGGGTGGCCTTACGCTAGCCATCCCTGAACTCTATGTGGAGGTGACCGGCGTCGGCAAGCGGGATCGCGTGAATCTGTGGGTAGGCAGTCGGCTCTATCGGGGCGCTGATGTCCACATCGCGGATCATTTTTACTTCAACGACCATTCCGGTCAGGGCTTTGGAGTGGAGTTGAAAAGCACCCGGTTTGCCGCCATCTTCGTCAGCTCCACGGACACCTCCTCCACAGTGCCTCCTTACTTTTATCTGAACATCAAAACAGGAACCCCCGCCTTGGCACTCCGTCAGCGTACCGTGCTGGTGCTGGAGCAGGACAAGGTGCTCTCAGAGAGCTCTAAGCTCACCTTCTTGGCAGAGTATCACCGAATGGGAAATCCGGATGTCACGGATACACTTCCCGACTTGGCCTATCCCGGAGACCACGGCTATGTGCTGGGAGCACGGCTCAACACCATCCTGCCAAAGTTGCCGATGGGTTCGTTCAATGATGTCAGCATCCGGTATGGGCGCGGTATCGCCAATGGCGGGGACGGCGGAGTGTCGCGTACTTGGCTGACGTTTGGTGCGCCGGATTTGGTGGATCAGAGTTTCAGCAAAGCCTACAGTTGGTCGCTGGTGGATCACATCCTGCTGAATCTGTCTGAGCGGTTTTCCCTCAACGGCTATGTGATCTACAATCGCAGCAAGGGTGCCGCCGCATCCGACGATATGGCGGGGACCTTCTTCGGGAAAGAAGTGTTCAACAAGAAGGAAGACCTCACCCTCGGGACCCGTGGTACTTGGTACATCAGCGATAATTTTCACCTGCTGTCAGAGCTGAATTACTCCCAACGGCGCGACGGCGAGCAACCCATGTATGCGATGGGTAAATTTTCCCTGGCTCCCACGCTCTCTGTCTCCGGAGAGCGGAGTGTCTGGGCGCGTCCGCATCTTCGGTTTGTCTTCAGTGCGGCACGTTATAACGACAACGCCAGCGAACAACTCTACAGCCCTTACCTTCAATTCGTCGGAGCCGAACGATGGGGCTACTACATGGGAGTGAAGGCGGAATGGTGGATTTTTTAGTGTTGTAAAAAATCTAAACTGAAGCGAAAATACGCACTACGAGGGACTATGGTGGATTTTTAATTTATGACGCTTCAGTACAATGGATAATTTTACACAACTAACTCAATATCAGGTTTCTGTGAGTTTGAAATGGTGTGTGAATCCAGTATCTTAGAGTATCGCTCAGGCAGAATCGATACAAGGATTCTTCGTCCTCAGTTGATGGGTACTTTTTGCCTTTTCTATAGTTTAATCTTCAACCGTAAACCATCAAAACAATGAAAACTCTATTTCTAGCACCGCTTTCCCTCCTTGCGTTTTGTTCTGTTCTTTTTTTATCAAGCTGCGATAAAGATGATAAGGTAAAGATCTGCCACAAAGGCAAAATTATTTTGGTTGACTTTGAATCTGTGCCGGACCATCAGGGACATGGAGATGCCGTTGATAAGGACAACGACGGCTATTTCGATCGAGACAATGCCTGCGGCGAAGTTGATTGTGATGACACAAATCCAGACGCTAATCCTGGTGCCAATAACTGCGGAGATCCTTGTAGTATTACCGACTTTGAACTTCTTAATGCAACGTGTACCGATCCTAATCCGACCTACGATTTACAGCTTCGTATCACTTATGAAAACGCCCCAGCGGCCGGAACACTTGACGTTTCAATAGATGGCGCAGTTACCTCTTTCCCAATTGGCACCTCTCCTCAAATAGTTAATGTGTTTGGCTTACCTCCAACAGGAGTAGGTGTGGATGTATCCGCCAGCTTCTCAGCCGATCCTGCATGTCAATTGGCTGTAGCTGATCTATATGAAGCTCCGGATTGCGGAATACTTTAAAGATACTTGATACAGCTTAAAACCTGACTGGCGCAAGTCTTACTTATCCTGTGATAAGGGGTTCGCGTCAGTCAGTTGTTTTGTGACCCCTCGAAGGTTCCCATCTCCTGACATAGAGGGGCGAGCGAACAATACTGTTGAACTCATATTAAGAATGGGCAAACAAACAGTCTTCCCTACCTGTTCATCCATTTAGCCCGGAGCTAAAGCCTGCCAACGGCTCGTTTTGAAGCTATCCAGAAATATTTTTTTAAGTTTTCATTAAACAAAGACACCTTATTGAAACTGGTTTCAATAAGGTGTCTTTATGTATCTTAATATTAGAAGTTTAGAAGGAGGTTCTACCAGCTGTTTTTGACTAGTAGACCTTTTTTGAAAACATTATTGTGCGATTATCGGAACATTAAATCTCACATCTGACCATTCGAAAACCACATTGATGCCGCCATCTGCCTCGACCATGGAGATGGTGTACTGCTCAACTGGAGAATTGGTAGTTTCAACCGGCACCTTGGTGCGCAAGACATCCAGACTAGTGTTAGGCTCGAAAGCACCCTACTGCCCAAGTTCAGAATTCAGGACAATCTCAAATTCCCCGGCATTGGGAATGGCATACATTCGATAGGTGCCAGCAGTGACAGGCTGCCCATTGAATAAGAAGTCTTTATTTACGGTGATTTCGGTTGACTCATTTGCACCCAGACGCCAGTACATGCCAAAGGGTTGTAAAGCCTTCTCCTCTGCGGTACCAAATATCAAGCGCCCGCGTACCGAGGGTCTGCTATACGGGATAGACACCGTCAGCCCGTTGGCTGTTAACTCAGCGGTGCCTGAAGGACTGAGGCTGCGATTGCGGTAATTGAGGTAAACGAAGGCGATTCCGAGCAGGACAACGAAAGCCACCACTCCGATGATAATTTTCTTTTTCATATTCTTATTGTTTGTTTTTTCCTACGCGATTGTGTGCTGATTTCTTTGAGATACGATTTACGTTCTCTGAAAGTACAAGCTATGAAGTACTTTGCCACCTGACAACCCTAATTTCCCAATCCTTCACTGCGGACAAGTTTTTCAAATCGCTTATACCGGATAGTTTTCGATCACAAAAGCTTCGGCGTTGTTGTAGCAGAAATCGTCGACCAGCTTTTCGGCGTCTTCGCGGGAATTGATGTGGACGAGATGCTTTGCAGCTGGATTTTTGCGGGCTTGGTCGATCACTTCTACCAGGTCTTCTGCAAACTTCCCATATTCCAAGGCCGTGGGGTAGGCATTGACCGGATCGATCAGACCTTCGAAGTCGGTACCGAGTGTTAGGGACTTCCAGATTTCGGGTTTTTGAGCTTCGTTTAGCCTCGGGTTTTCGTAGGCGCTGAGGACGATGGCTTCGATATTTTCCCAGATCAGCAGGATTCCGTTGCGCTTGCTTTCAGGATCTTTGAGGTCTTTTTTGGTAATGCCGAGGATGCGCTGGTCAAAGGAAATCCCAAACATTCCCCGCGTCTTAACGATCATTTCGATGTCTTCGTCGCACATGTTGATATTCCAAGCGTTGAACTTCCCGCTTTTTTTGTCGCAGTAGTCGTCTTTCTCCTCTTTTTCGCAGCGAATATGCTCTGCCAGCGATTCGATACCGGAATAGCCACAGTGCGAAGCGATGACCGGAACCCGGTCTCCCTTTTCCAAGCACTCATTGACCAGTTGATAGTATTCCACCCGTGACTTGGCAGCCATGTGCTTCACGTCGATCAGGATCCGATAGCCAAGGCCTGGGTCACGCGCTCCCCGGAGGTTCAGTCCGAGAAATTCGCGGACAATCCGGTGTCCGTTTCGCCGAAAACCCGTATTCGTGTGCTGTCCCTGCTTCATCAGGATCTTCCCCATATCCGGAATCGAGTGGGCATGGCCGCAGAACTGGTTGTCGAAATGGTGGGAGAACGTGATGAAAAATACCGGTGCCTCCCACATCTCTTTGATGAATTTGATCCGGTCGGAGGCGTCCTGAACGCTCTTGCAACTCTCCCGTCCCAAGGCGTGAGCGCCCTCGATGGTGAGGATCATGGTGATCTCAGAGTCGTCGGCCAGTGATCGGAGGAGTTCGGCCCGGTCCTTTGGCACCCGATAGGAAGCATTCTCCGCGACATAGGAATTGGGGTCTTCCTTGGCCCGTTTCGCAGCTTCTTTTTCATCTCCGAAAAGCGCCGAAGGCACGTGGATTTCATTTTGGGCGATGCGCTTGCCGGAGTCGAGCAGTACAAAATCCTTCTCCTTGTTCAGTGCCTCCCAATAGTCGTACTCTTCAGATTGGAAAAAATCGATGACCTTGTCCGGAATCCGCATAAATGCCGTCTGTAGGAGGTCTCTTTTCAGTCCGGAATGACCCAAGATACCTCTCGCGGCGAAATTGTACCATTTGTCTTCCTTGATCTTGGGGTCCATCCCTTTTACAAACTCCCGCTCTAGTGGGTAGAGGGAGTTGAAGGTGAGGCGGAGGTTGCCATTCCAGCATTTGACCAAGTCAATCTGGCTGTAGCTGGCGCCCATCTTTCCTTTTTCCTTGTTCTTGGAGTTGGAGGCGATGACGGTCCAAGGGCTGAATTCACCCTTTCGCTTGAATTTTTTTGCCTTTTCCTGCATGTGAAAATGTGCCCGCATGTGATTGTGGCAGTGCAGATCTGAAAATCTTCTTTTCATGGGTTTGGTTAAAAATCGGTGAGGAAACTTTTGAAAAACGCCTGTGTAAAAAAGTAACAGGCCAAACGCTTTCGCTTGAACTTCAGGCTGTAAGCGGATTATAATTTCTAAATAAATCTCCTTAATATCAAAAGCCGAAGATCAATTTTCCTTTTAGCCCTGGGTTAAGAAATTGAGAAGTTTGATGAAATGCCTTTTTGATTTCCGGTGACTTTACAACTTTGGGCAGCAAAGTCTACCGACTATGCTCATCGAAGCGAGACTTTTAGTAACCAATAACCAATAACCAACCTATGTTCAAGAGAAGAGAGTTTATCAAAAGCCTCGGGCTGACCTCGGTCGCCTGGCTGGGAATGGGCGACGCCGTGCTGGCAGAGATCCAAAGAGAACTGCCGCTTCATCGCGCCCCTACATTCTTTAGTCCGATCCGAATCAAAGGCAAAGTGAGTTCCGCAGGCAAAGGACTGGCAGGAGTAGCCGTCTCTGACGGCCGCATCGTAGCCCAAACCGATTCCAACGGGGAGTTTGATTTCATCTCCGGCAACGATCGGGATTTGGTTTTTGTGTCTTTGCCAGCTGGCTTTGAAATCGCAAGACAAGCGAACGGGTCCGCCGCCTTTTTTAAGAAATTAGACCCTTCTAAGGCAGAACAGAGTTTTACTTTTGATTTGAAAAAAGCTGCCAACTCGGATGAAAACCATCATTTCCTCCTGCTTTCGGATACACAGATCCAAGACGAGTACGACGCGGGTCAACTGCTCACCGTGGCCGCTCCTGACGTCCAAAAGACCATCGCCGCGCTCAACGATCCAAACCTCTTTGGGATCGGTTGCGGGGACTTGGTGTACGATAAGCTGGAGCTTTTCAGAGAATACAATCAGTCCGTGCAGATGTACAATACGCCGTTCTTTCAGGTGATGGGCAACCATGATCTGGACTTTGGCGGTCGGTCTGACTCCACCACGACGGGGACTTTTAAGGGGCATTTCGGCCCGACGTACTATTCCTGGAATAGGGGAGAAGTTCACTATGTGGTCTTGGATGACGTGTTTTACTTGGGGAGGATTGGCGAGGGGACAAAGTACATCGGCCACATTCCTGAGGAGCAGATGGCCTGGCTGGAGCAGGATTTGGCTTTGGTAGAAAAAGGCAAGACCGTCGTCGTTTCCCTGCACATCCCGTCCTACACAGGAGCAGTGACCCGCTATCCAGATCGCGACACACTGGGCGGAACGGTCAGCAACCGGGAGCATCTGTACCGGATGCTGGAAGGCTACAATGCGCACCTGCTGTCTGGACACACCCATTTCAACGACAACATGATCAGCGGGCACGTGTATGAACATTGCCACGGGACTGTCTGCGGTGCCTGGTGGTCCGGGCCGATCTGCTACGACGGCACGCCAAACGGCTATGCGGTCTACGAAGCCAGGGGCTCGGAGTTGAAATGGCAGTACAAAGGCACGGGATTGGATATCAACGAGCAATTCCGGGTGTACAAGACCGGCTACCACAAAGATTTCCCGGATCAAATGTCCCTCAACTGCTGGAACTACGATCCGGCCTGGGAGATCAGCTGGTACGAAAATGGGGTCAAAAAAGGATCGCCGGAGAAGAAGGTGGCTTTGGATCCCTGGAGCGTGGAACTGCACTCAGGGCCTACGCTGCCTTCCCGCAGAAGTTGGGTGGAGCCACAGCTGAATGATCACATGTTCTTCTTCAAACCGGAGTCGACCGACAATCTCGTCGTGGAGGCAAAGGACCGGTTTGGGAACGTGTATTCGAAAAGGATCTAAAGCGGGGAAGGGAGATTTGGGACGGAATAAGGAAGACCGGAGACGGAAGATTGATTGCTGTCCGATGCGCGATGACTGATGTTTTGAACTGCAAACTGCGACTGATCACTGGTGACTGCCCCTGTTTTCTCTTAGGTAAATTTGCCCTATATTCCTCTGGTGAGGACCCTGTTAGCTTTCTGTTTTTGCGCCATCCTTCTGGCTTTTGAGGTTTCAGCACAAAAAGTCGTGTTGAATCTAAGTCCTGTCGAAAATCAGATCCTGGTGACAGACTATCGATTTATCGAGGTGTTAGATCACAGGATTAGGAAGTCTGACATCGGAGAAGTGTATGAGCGCGCGGGATATAAGCTTCCGGTGACTGTCCAAGGCGGGATGGTGCCCTCGGCAAGTCGGTTTTTCAGCGAGAGCATCCTTCCCATTGATTCGGCGGAGAAAGAAATCCAAGTTCGGATTCTGGAGTTGGAACTGATAGAAAGATTGAATCCGGAGACTGGACTGTACGAAGGGGACGTTCAATTGGGGCTTGGATTCTATGTGATCGGCAGCTTCGATCCGGTTCATTTGCTGGACTATGCGGGTTCGATCCAATACCAGCGATCGGGTTTTAGGATGGATCGAGTGGAGACCGTGCTCAACAAGTTGTTTTCCAATTCCCTGGTTTATTTTGACTCTTGGATAAAAAGCCAGGCGCTGAATACGCGGGCTTTGGCGAAGACTTTCCGCTTGGACATCATCGAGCAAGACAAGATTTCTACCGGAGAGAAGGTGTTCTATGACCCAGACCGCCCCTTGGTTTGGAGTGACTTCAAGGCTCGTCCCAGCCCGGGTAGCCGCAACAACGCGACCATCTTTACCAGCTTCTCTCTGGAGGGGATTTCGCTGATGGACTCGGGTTCGGTTGTGCAGACGCTGGAGCTCAACGTCTACATGCTACCCATGCAGTCTTGGGTCAGAACGCCCAATGACTATGGACTGAATCACGAACAGCGGCATTTTGACATCGTCAGGATCGTGGCGGATCGATTGATCTACCGATTGGAAAATGCCGGTCTGAGCCTGGACTTCTACCAAGCCCAGATCAACGAAGCGTATTTGGACGCCTATCGTGAAATGAACCGCTTGCAGGAACTGTACGAAAAGGGAGTGGACCACGGCCTCGACCCCGAAGGCCAGGAAACCTGGAACGGCTGGATCGATGAAGCTTTGGAGGGAGACTGGGGGAGGATTGAAGCGCTGTTGCAATCTCCGCGATAGCGTATATAGTTGGACTATCCACGAACGAAGAGGCCCATATTCCGGAAAATTAAGTACTTTAAAAGTGGAGTTCTTTTTCGCTGCTAGTGGAGACTTTTTTATCCATCGGGATTGACGGCGAAGGAGGACTGCTATTCAAAAAAAGATACCTACCCATGAATGCAATTCAAAGGTGCGTGGCAGCGATGACGTTTCTTGGTTTTTTAGGTGCGCAGCAACCAATGATGGCGCAGCGCCCGATACATTATGATGAAAGCAAGGTACCGGATTTGATATTGCCGGATGTCTTGGTTGGCTACGACGGAAGCCTGGTCCGCACACCTGGCGATTGGGAAAACAAAAGAAGGCCTGAGCTTGTGGCCAAGTTCGCGGATCAAGTCTATGGCCAACTTCCCAAAGATTTTGACAAGATTGGCTTCGGAGTGCAAATTCAACCGAATCATCCCCACTCGGAGTATTCCACTCTGAAGCAAGTGGCGATAGATGTCTCCAGAAATGGCAAGACACAGACCATGCATCTGAAGCTGTACCTGCCAAAGAACGCCACTGCACCCATGCCGGTGTTTGTCCTGATTAGTCACAGAGATGTGGAGAAGTTGACAGCAGATACCGAAAACCGCTTTTTTCCGGTAGAGCAAATTGTGAACCGTGGGTATGCCGCGGCGATCTTTGACGTGGAGTTCGTGTCCCCTGATGATCCAGATCGATACACCGAAGGCATCTTGGACGAACTCTACCCGGAGCAAAAGTCGATGCCGAATGGAATGAAGGGCTTGTCAGCCTGGGCTTGGGGAGCGATGCGTGTGATGGATTACCTGGAGAAAGATCCCGAAGTCGATGCATCCAGAGCCGTGGTGATCGGCCATAGCCGTGGAGGCAAAGCTGCCCTATGGACTGGAGCAAATGACACACGCTGGGCGATTACCGTTTCCAATGAATCTGGCTGTGGGGGAGCTGCCCTGTCCAAGCGGATGATTGGAGAGACGGTACACCGGATCAATACCGGTTTTCCATACTGGTTTAGTGAAAATTTCAAAAACTACAATGACAGAGAAGAGCAGCTTCCCCTCGATCAGCATCAGCTTATAGCGAGTATTGCGCCTCGTGCGGTGTATGTGGGGAGCTCCAAAGACGACACTTGGGCTGATCCCAAAGGAGAGTTTTTGTCTCTCAAGATCGGAAGTCGGGTATATTCGGAGATCTATGGCGTTCCGTTGGAGTTTCCGGAGGACTTCAAGATGGAGGTCCAGACGATCCACCAGCGAAACGTAGGCTACCACCTACGTGAAGGCGAGCACGATCTGACCGCCTACGACTGGGAAAAGGTTCTGGATTTTGCGGACATGCAGTTTAAGTTGAAGTAAAGCCGGAAACCTATGCTACCGACGGTAGTAATCCTGATTTTTGCTGAATTAGTTTTTTGGGAGCCGGGCTAAGGGGCACACTCGTTCCGGTGGCAGGTGAGCATTGCGAGATGCGCTCAAAGCCATCTTCTTACAGCCTTCTTATAGTCATCATACGCCTGCCCGAATTGCTTTTTCATCTTCCTTTCTTCAAAGGGGATGTACCAAAACTGAGTCACACCAAAAAATACCATGACCGGCAAAAACGGCGACGCCGAGCCCAACAGGATCGTCAACCCCAGCAAAACCAACAGGAAACCCACGTAGATCGGATTTCTGCTGTACCGGAACAGCCCTTGGGTCACCAATTGTCTGGGATCCTTGAAGGTGTGGATCTCTGTATCCACCTTTGAGAACTGCGTGCTCGCTTTCTTGGCGAAGCTCAGACCCAACAGGATGGGAATGAGTCCTAACAGGTTGAAAGGAAAGAAAATCAGAGACTTGATGGGGAAAGTGAAATGTAGAGCAACCATCGTCACTGCCGAGAGAACCAGGAGCACGGGCGGGATCAATTTTTTCATGCCTTTTTGTATTTTACATCAGGCACGAAAATTAGCCCGCCACCAGACCTATTGCATTAACATAGGTTAATGAGCCCCATCTTTCTCCTGATTCTACTCAAGGCAATGGGGGTGACGCCCAGATAGGAAGCGATGATCCGTTGCGTCACGCGAGCTTCCAGCTCTGGATAGTCAATCAAAAACTGCCTGTAACGGGCTTCTGCATCCAAAAACAGGAATTCCCTTTCACGTTTCTCTTTCACCGCATATCCTTTCTCCAGGAATGCGATCAGCAACCTGTCCCATTTGGGATCCTGTGCCCGGAGCTTCTTCCAGGTGTCAAAGGTGATCTCCACCGTCGTGGCTTCTTCTATTGCTTCGATAAAAAAATGGGACCGCGTCCCACTGACCATCGCCGAATAGGCACTCAAGATCGATCCCTCCGGCATAAATACCTTGGTAAATTCTTTCCCCTCGCCAGTCAGGTAGTAGTACCGGAACAGCCCCTTTTTCACGATAGCAATCTTCTGCGGGATCTGGTCTTTTTTGACAAAGTTCTCTCCGGGTTTATACGTTTTTTTCGTACCGTGAAGCTCCAGAGACGCCATGAGAGAAAGAAGACTGTCCATGTTGGTTGGGAAAAGTGTTTCGATGCTGTGAATATATCGTTACACAGACGAGGTAAGGCCAGCTTTAGATGTTCTTTTAAACAGAATCCTCCTGAAAGGAGAGAGCCAACTGATTATCCTGCCTGCCCAAGGAAATAGAGCAGTGCAATCAACAGGCAAATTCCGAGCATCCAACCCAGAGTGACTTTCCAACCCGGCATGGGGCCATCGGTTAGCACCTTAACACCAAGAGGGACAAGGGCAGCACACAACCCGGCCGCCGCGAGTACAGAAAACAAGGTGGTGCCTTTGAGCACACCCATCATCAGTCCTGCCATCAGCCCAAGACAAATAGATCGAATCAGGCCAAGCGTGCCGGAGAGATAAGCCCCGAGCGCCAAGATCAGCCATCCAAACAGGATGGTACCGTTGAGAGTCGCCATCAGGTTAAAAGCTCCGTATGAGTCGGCAATCGTCTTTGTAGCAGATTCCAGTCCCTGGACATTCACCAGCTGGAAAGCAAGATGGTTGATGCCGCCCTGAAAGGTCCGGGCAAAAAGCCCCAGCATGACAAACATCCCGCCCCACAAGGCTAATTGACTTTTCTTTTTCCCGATCATCCTAGCTAGGGTGATAATGGCGGGAAACAATAGAATATTGCCGAAGATGAAGAAATTGTAAGAAGCCACCATCAGTGTGGGGTGGTCTCGAAAGGCTTCAAGCTGCTGGGGAAAGAAGAAATGAAACTGGATCCTAAGCAGCATTCCGACTAGAAAAAGGATCGGGGCGAGTACCATTGAGATGCCGCCGATCCATCTGCCGGGAAACCAGAAATCGTCGTTCACAGGTAAATGGTCAATATTTCTATTCAAGACATTCTTCAAATACATTGATGGGTAGGTATTTCTAAATATAATCTATCGGCATCTAATCACTCGTCGGCGGGATCGCACCGATCTCCCTTTGTCTAAGATCGGTGCATTTTAATTTGCAAAGTTATACTGATGTGGCAAGCAGATACACAAAGGCGCTATTTTTCAGTAATTGAATATTTTATTGTTTGAAAGTGTAGTAGATACCGACGTTGAATAGAGACTGAGGAGACATATTGAAGTCGAGTTTAAAATCCTCTTGAATATATCCCAGCGAGCCTACTCTACCAACAATACCCCATCGCTCGGCGACAGCATATGCAAATCCCGCGTCTAAGAAAGCGTCAAAGTAATCCGTTGTGGTACTGGTGCCGCCGGTCTCGTATTTACTGCTTACGTACCGTGCATTAAGCCCTGCATACAGAGAAAATTTCTCACCTACCGGCCACCACTTTCTAATGTATAAATGTGGGGCTATATCGGTTGTCTTGGTGCCTTCCATATCACTTCCACCAAAGGACAAGACGGCCCCCAGTTGAATGTCGTCTTTTAACCAAGTGCCAATTTCCGGTCCTACTTTCCATTGATCACCTCCAAAAGCCACCGCGCCTCCTATATAGGCGCTTCCTTTTTGTGCATAAGTGGCGGTCGCCATTAGCGCTAATACCACAATCGTAACAATTTTTTTCATGGTCATAAGTGTTTAGATAAAAGTTGTTTAAACTTTTAAGTTAAAGATATTTTTAAACAAAATCATCTTTATGCTCTTTCCCAATGCAGCAGTAATACACCGGAGAAGACTTATGTCCAGCCACCCAAACTGAACTTTAACTACACCCAGTTCCAAAAAGTCTAAGCCCCAACATATGAGAGCGACTCGACCGACATCCAGTTATACCAGGACAATTTGATAATTTAAAACAGCAGCAACATTTTGGCTGCTGTGTACAATGAATTAAAAAGTAATCCCTTCCACACTATAGTATGATCAAAAGGCCCGTTGGCTATCATTTTAGGAATGCAGTTGCCTTTATACTTCGCCCGCGAGAAAGTACCTACGTTGGTGGGCCGTGTTTTTGGGATTGATTTCAATAGAACTGACATAGCCAGTAAAGAAGACTACGCTCCAGGGCTTTTTGGGCTCGTCTGACCGGATTTTAACAAATTAACCCCGTTCCTCCAAAGCACTGGAATGGAACGGGGTTTTGGATTTTGAGATGCGAAGGCGGAAGGAATTCTGAACTTCCTCTTATCTCCACTTTGCTGAGCCTAAGAGCGGTATTTGCTTTATTTTTTGATCGAAAACTGATCCAACAATTCCCCGTTGGCCAGGTAGGAACTCAGCGTAAGTGTATTCCCTTTGATCTCAATGTTTTGATAGAGGTAGTCGTTAGGATACGACAAAACGGTAATCGAACCGTCTTGCTTTTCACTTTCGAATCCCTTGCCGTGGGCGGAAGCCGAGTGAACCAAGATCAGGTTGGAATCTGATCCCGGTTTGAACTCCTTCAGAGGCTTGGAGCGCATGTAATAGTGGAAATGACCGCTGAAATAGAGGTCTACCCCGTGTTTTTCGAGAACGGGAATCCAAGAATCCTGGATTTCAGGATAGGGCTCCACGGAATTGTAGGCGGGGAAGTGAACGGTCAAGAACTTCCATTTGGCGGGGTTTTCACTCAGGGTTTTTTCCAGCCAAGCCGCCTGATCGGGAACGGAGAGCGTACCGTCCAGCATCAGAAACAGGGCTTCCCCATAGATGAAGAAATAGGATCGTTCCGCGTATCCATCACCGGGACCATTGCGGGGCAGGTCGAACTGCGCCTCATACATCCATGCTCCCAGCCCATCCTGAGAATCGTGGTTTCCAGGTACTGGCATAAATGGCCGGTTGGCAAAGCTGTCGCCTGTGTATCCCAATAGCTTGTCCCAGTCATCACGGTGCAGTCCGGTATTCACCAGATCCCCTGAGGAAATGTAGAATTTGGTTTCCGGGAACCTCGCCGTGGCATCTTTTGCAAGTTGGCCTGTCTTGGCATCGTTATGCATGTCGCCAAACCAGATGAATGAAAAGTCCTTTAGGGCCTCCGGCTCGGTCTGGAAGGAGTGGATCTTGCCGGTTTGTTGTTGGCTTCGGATTCGGTATTCGTAGGTCGTACCGGGACTCAGATCGACAAGCCGGGCGGTATGCCGAAGCGTAAAGCGGTCATTTTGCAAAAGCCGGTCCTCCATCTCCTGAGAGCTGGATCGAAGCTTGAGTGTGTCCTGAGTCTCTTTTTTCCAATAATCCACCCAATACTCTGAGGAATTGGGAGAAGTTCGCCAATTAATGGAGATGGAGTTTTTAGGGTCCTGAACCCAATGGAGCGTAATCAAGTCCGGAGATTCGGATGATGGAAAATCGGTGTTTCTGAAGGCATTGACCAAGTGTGCTTCCCGCGCCCTCCCACGGATGGTGGTAAGCATCGATTCACCAAATAGTTGCTCCGGTACCTCGCTGATCTTTAGACCGTCCCAATCGTGGTAGGTAAAGGCTCCGGGCTGAAACTTCTCGATATGCTGGTGTGAAGGGAAGATCGGCTTGATTTCCAGCCGCTTTTCCGGATCCAGAGGCGCCAAGCTGATAAAGTAAACCGGACGGTGTTTGTCGAGGCCATTGATGCCCAGAGAGATTTTGCCCGCAGGTTCTTCTTTTTGCCAAACCTCATAGGTTGAGAGTTCATTCTTTACCTGAAGGGCGGTTTTCACAAAGCCTGATTTTTCCAACCAAAACGGAACAGTGCCTTGACTTACATCCCGCATCAGAGAAACCCGAACCGGCTGATTTACTTCGATCACCCAATATTGAGAGCTCAGAACCTGTTTTTCGTCCGCAGACAGGTAGTGCAAGAAAAACTCCTCATCGAGCAGGTTGAGGCTGTCTGACGGGATTTCATCGTAAAGTCGGGTCACAATCCCGTCCACAGTTGACTTGAGATCAGGAAGCGGTTTTTGCGGGGATGTGCAAAATGTAAGTCCGGCAAAGGAAAAGCCCAGGAGAAGCCTGAAGTAGCTGTTTCGGTAATTCATCGACACAAATCAAATGGTAACTAGTCTTTATAAGTACCCGATTGCTGGAAAAAGGGACTACCACATTATTTTCTTATCTTCCTTCTCCCCAAAAAATCACAAGAATCCATGAAAAATCTGCTCCCGTTGATCTTGGTTTTTATTCTTTTCCAATCCTGTAAGGAAGATCACGCTGCCACAACAGATTCCGATAAGATCGCCCAGACAGAACGCGGTCTCAGCAATCAGGTGGTGATTGAAGGGGATTCTACCTGGACCATCGAGGAGCGGATGGCGCATTATGGCGTGCCCGGAGTAAGTATCGCGGTGATCTATGACGGCAAGATTGCCTGGATCAAAACCTACGGCATCATGGATAAGGAGGACAAAACCCCGGTGACCGGAGAGACGCTTTTCCAGGCTGGGTCCATCAGCAAGCCGGTAGCGGCGTATGGCGCACTCAAACTCGTCGAGCAGGGCAAAATTGGTTTGGAAGAGGACGTCAACAACTACCTGACAACCTGGAAACTTCCCGACAGTGAGTTTACTGCCGACAAGAAAGTTACGCTGAAGAACATGCTCAACCACTCGGCGGGGCTCACCGTGCACGGGTTTTTGGGTTACAGCCCCGGCCTGCCCGTTCCCACTTTGGTGGAAGTATTAAACGGTACGCCTCCCTCCAATTCAGCGGCAATCTTTGTCAACAAAATGCCGGAGGAAAGCTTTAGATATTCCGGTGGAGGATACACCGTGATGCAGCAGATGATGATCGACGTATCGGGAAAGCCCTTTCCGGAGTTGATGAAGGAATCGGTTCTCCTAGCTCTGGGGATGGCTCACAGCACCTATGACCAGCCGTTGCAAGGCGAACAATTGAAGATGGCCGCCACGGGATATTTGCCGGACGGCACCATGACTAAGGGTAAAAGACACACCTATCCGGAGATGGCGGCCGCGGGACTGTGGACCACGGCAGAGGACCTCGCCAAGTTTGCGGTGAATATCCAGCAGACTTTGAAAAGCGGTACTGAAACGGTCCTTTCAAAGGACATGACTTCCCTGATGCTCACTCCATTTGTGGAGGATTTTACCGGACTGGGTCTTTTCATTACCAAGATGAAAGACGAGGTCTATTTTGGTCACGGCGGTTGGGATGAGGGATTCTCCAGCGAGATGATCGCCCACAAAGACAAAGGATACGGGGTAGTCGTCTTGACCAATTCCAACCATCCTGAATTCATCTCCGAACTGATTCGCTCCGTTGCGCTGACCTATGACTGGGATGATTTCGTGCCGAAATATGAGCGAAAGCCACTTTCCGCCGAGGAAGCCAGCCAGAATACGGGCAGGTATCAGATCGACGGGAACTGGTTCGTCGAGATTTTTGAAAAAGACGGCAACCTGTACAGCAAAGGCCTGCTCGATGAACCCGTTGAATTGGTCAAGATATCCGATAGCCTCTATATCCGAAGGGACAATACCCAGCATATCCAGTTCAAAGTGAATCCCAATAGCGGAAAACGTGAATTGCTTGCCCTCAACCCTGATTCCGGAGTCACCGAAATGGACATGGCTAGGATGGAGGACGGGAAAAAAGTCCCAATCGAATTGCTGATCGCAGGGGAATTTGACGCAGCGCTGAGGGAGTATCAAGCGGTGAAAAAGCAGAATCCCGATGATCCTACCATCCGAGAAGAAAATCTGAATTCTATGGGCTATCGATTTATGCAAGATGACAAATTGAAGTGGTCCAGGGACCTGTTCAAGATCAATATGCTCCTCTACCCCGAGAGTGCCAATGTGTATGACAGCTATGCCGAGGCCTGCATGAAATTGGGAGACACAGACCTTGCCATCGAAAACTATAAAAAGTCCCTCAGCCTCGATCCCAAAAATCCCAATGCCGAAAAGATGATCGTCGAACTGCAGGAGAAAAAGGGAGTTTAGAGACACCCAACTTTAGGCTTTTATTGACGCTTTAATCGCAGACTCGCAACTTGAGTGGATAGTCTCATCCTTGTTCCAAGGACTTATACGATTGGATATGTGGCTGAACCTACTCGATTACTTTTTTACCGCGCTTCACCTACTGATCGTCGGGTTTAATCTTTTGGGCTGGATCTGGCCTGCCACGAGGCGGCTGCATCTCTGGTGTGTATTGCTGACTGCTGCATCCTGGCTCGGGTTGGGAATCTGGTTCGGGATCGGCTATTGTCCTCTCACCGATTGGCAGTGGCAGGTGAAATCGAAACTGGGAGAAACAGATTTGCCCAATTCGTTCATTAAATACTGGGTAGATAAGGTGGCCGGCATAGACTCAGACCCAGTTTTAATCGACGTGATTACAGCCATAGCCTTTGCCATTGTATTCTTGCTGGCTATCTATTACAACATCCTGAAAAAGAGAAAGCGATGAAATAAATCGTCCATCCCTTTGGGAGCGGCGAGCGTTTAGAATTTGTCCACCAGACAAATCCAGCGAGCCGCCAGCTGTAGCGCGGAAAGGGTTATTTCGTATTAATGCCGTAGGCCTGCCTGTCCGGTAGGCAGGTATGAACGATTGTCTAGCTCATCCATGGTTGGTGAGTAGAGTCGAATCAATCCGAACTATTAATGGCTGGAATTGAAGATGGGTGTTGGCCAGCCTCCCCATTTGCCGTTTTTTTGGCCTAAGGAATCGTGACTGATTTTTTTATTTCGAAAGAGCAAACATCTGCCAGGTGGACGTTGGCCGATACATTCGCGGTTTCTGGTGCGGAGTAGGTGTGGGTCACAGTGAGACCCTTTACATTTTGTGTGGAGCCATCGCCAAAATCCCAATCCACGGAGCTCACGGTATGACTGCCGATATACGCTATCGTAAATGTCACTTCCCGTGCGTTTGACGCGCTAGCCTCGTGCTTCATCGTGGTAAAGGCAGATTCACCCACGCAATCAGTGATGTCCTCAAGAACGTCTTTACAGGAAGTCATTGCAATCAAAATCAAAGACAAGACGGCGAAAAATTTAATCCTCATATTCCAGATATTTTATTTTGGACGCAAGTTAGAGATACAGACCGAAGTATCTCCTCCCTTGAGTTGAAACCGGGCATAATTGCTTTCAAACCAGCCGCTGTAGGTTGTGTCCGTTCTGAGATCATCCAGTTCAATGGGGCCTGCCAGGTGTTTGTCTCCGTTTGAATTGACGTAGCTGAGTGGCGATTGAGCGATCGCAAATTGCGAAGCGAAGAAAAAAACTAGCAGAAAATATTTCATGCGTCGAGCTTAAAGTTGACGCAATTTATAGTGTGAAATCCTGAGCAGAGCGAATAAGTTTGTTTTTTAATTGCCCTCTCAAAAAAAATACATTGGTGGGCCAAGTTCTATTTTTACTAAAAGGCCGTTTTTTTGGGCCTCTAAATTTTTTGACAAAACCTTTCAATTAGAAAATCCGGATTTTCGAGGAGGTTGAAAACGTTAAATACCTTTAATTCAATGGAAAAGAAGCTATTATTCTAACCCTAAATTCTATTTTTAAGCTTCCTGACTCCTCCATTGTTTCTAAAATTCCCCGGTATGAAAACGAACCCAACTATTAAAAAATCAAAATTTATTGAGTGGCGAAATGCACTGGTATTTGCAGTAGTAGTTGCGACCTTTTTTCGATGGTCATTGGCCGAAGCCTATGTCATTCCGACTGGATCGATGGAAAACTCGGTATTGGTTGGAGATTATATCCTGGTTAGCAAAGTTCACTTTGGTCCCAGGACTCCACAAACTCTATTACAGCTTCCTTTGACTCATCAGAAAATTTGGGGAACCGAAATCCCATCCTATCTGGATTGGGTTCAAATCCCATCTTACCGATTTCCTGGATTTAGAAATGTGGAAAGGGGTGAAATTGTGGTTTTCAATGCTCCGAAAGATTTGCTGGAGCCGACAGATCGGCCTAATGATTTGATGACTTTACTTGTGAAGCGCTGTGTCGCCGTTTCGGGGGATGTCTTGGAAATCAAGGACAGGAAAATTTCCATTAATGGAAAAGAAACGGTCAATCCATCAGGGACGAAATTCCAATATGAAGTCACTACCAAATACCCACTTCAGCCTCTCCAGCTTGAAAATTTAGGTATAGGCAAAGAGGATTATTGGGCCTCGAAATATGTCGGGGAAAACAAAACAGTGTACAGCATGCTGTTGACCAATGGACAGATCGATAAAGTACAAAAAGCCCGGGATGTAGTTTCAGTTGAGGCCAGTTCCGGTTCACCAGTCGGCTTTCCGCTTTTTCCGGCACTGAAAAACGATACTTGGGATCTTCACAACTACGGCCCACTCACTGTGCCGCAGCAGGGAATGATGATTCAGGTCAATGAAATGACCTTGGACTTCTACGGTGAATTGATTGAAAAATACGAGGGGAATGAGCAGGTGAATGTTGCCAACGGACAATTGGAGATTGATGGGGAAAGGCTTGAAACCTATACGTTCAAGCAAGACTATTTCTTTATGATGGGAGATAGCAGGGACAATTCGATCGACTCTCGCTATTGGGGTTTTGTACCTGAGAGCCATATTATCGGCAAACCGATCATGGTTTTGTTTTCAAAAAATGTGGAGGGAGAAGGGCTGGACAAAGTTCGCTGGGAGCGGATATTTTCAACTGTTGAGTAGGGTAGTTTCCAGAACAGACAGCCCAATCCGAGATTTGATTTTAAAACGTTGCTTGGTAAATAGGGACTTTCGAGGTTGATTTGACGCTCTTGAACCCGTTACTGGCTTCGACGCGGATTTTCATATTGTTTTTTTTATTGCCTTTGCAACTGCCAGTTCGACATAAACCAACCCACACACGACCAGTATTTCCCCCAAAAAGTAAATCTTTCCGGCAAGGCTGATTTCGGAACCGGGGATAAATACAAGTCCCAGGGTAACGATGCAATAAAGCAGGTTGGCGATGCTGATGGCCTGGATAAATGGTGCCCAATTCCCCTTCAGAAATAAGAAACAGCAGGCCGAATAAATGCAGAATACCGCCGCAATTCCCGCCAGCAAAGTCAGTGTCCCAATCGCCACACCAACGAATTCATGGTAAGCTCTGAAGACTGCAAACAAAAGAAATGCAGTCAGTAAAGCGCCTAAACAATCGATTAGGAAGAGTTTTCTGGTTCTACCACGAATTTAATGGAAATGGTATCTTTAGGCAAAAAGATGTTCACAGAGAATTTTTTCACAAAGCTGCTTGATCTGGAAGACGGTTGGATAGTTGAATCTGTAGATTCGGATTTAACAAAGGAGGAGATCTACATACAGGTTGTTTGTGTGTTGGATCAATTGGAAGACGCTGGATCCGGAGAGTTCTGCAAGGTTTATGATTATGCGCCGGAGCGTTCTTGGAGGCATTTGGACACGATGCAATATAGGACTTACATCAAGTGTCGGCTCCCTCGAATCAAAGCCTCCGACGGAAAAGTAAAGACTGTTCAGCCCA
>NZ_AUBW01000005.1 GCF_000429445.1 Algoriphagus terrigena DSM 22685 | reverse complement strand
ATCATATTCTCAGGGACAATACCCCTTATAAAGAACCTCAACTCAGGCAGGAGATCATTGATGAACGAAGAAAAGCGGAAATGGAGCGCCTAGAAAAAAGGCTCCAAAAACTTAAATCATTAGCGTCCAACTAGAAAAGGTCGTCTTTTTTTTGGTGGACTATACCCCGAGCATAAAACTGATATCAGACGCTAAGCACCCACAGCTGTTGCCTAAGAGCACGTAGAAAAAACTTTTCTCTAAAGAAAAAACTTAGCCAAAACTGATGTCCTGGAACAACTATGGGGTAAGCTAACCAGACTTTCAGAAAAAAAAAACGGTTAGCCCGAAAGTTAACCGTTTTTGTAAGAGGATCTTTTTGAGTTAATCCAGCACGACTTCTTTTGATCCACCAGGATAAGTGAGTGTCGCCGTTTTGTCGCAGGCTCCTGCTCCAAAGTCCGCTGAGATGGTGATGCCCAAGACAGCAAAGTCCATCTTTCCCTTACTGGGGACAAAGACTGCCGTTCTGACACAAGCCTGATTGATGATCAAAGCCTCTGTGACTGTGGCGGTGTAGTCGATTCCTTCGCGGCTTTTGCCTGCGGAATTGCCCGTGATAGAGGCTTCGTATCCGTCGTTGTTGAGAGTCAAGACTCGGGTCTGCGTGCTGGTATAGGTTGCAAACTTGCTGTCAGGCCAAGTCAACTTTCCGTTTTCAATCTTCACGTTGAGGGTTGCTTTGCTGTTGACCAGATCTATACCCGCATTCATGATGGTGCGAGTTCCTTCGATTTTGATCCCGTCTACTTCATAGCCTTCGAAAGTGGTGATGATCGAAGTGCCAGGGAAAAGAAAATTGCTGCCAGAATAGGAGAGCAGAATCTTGCCTTTTCTTACCACACCGTTTGGACTGGTGCATCCGGCGCCGAAGTCAATGGTGATTTTCTTGGTAGACTCGTTGTGAGTAACTACGGTATTGTCGCAAATATCCGCGTCAGTCAATGTTTTGGCTCCCAATCCCGAGTCCTGCAGGATGTCGAGTGTAAGTAGATCAGCGTCTTCAAATGCCGCGTTGATGACGAATTCCTCCTCGACGACTTCCACTTTTGGCTCGGCGTCCACTGGATCGGGATCGTCGTTGCAGGAAAAGACGAGGAAGGGAATAGCGAAAAGAGCGGTTTTTATGCCGATTAAGGAGTTGATTTTCATGTTGCTAGATGGATTAGTGTGCGCGAATTTACTTGTTTTTAGTTGGGTTTTTAGCTGATTTATCGCCTTTGGTAGGCTTCCCTCCCACACATCCGATATTTTGGGTGAGGGAGATGTCGTCCGGGAGGATACCCATGCCTTCGCTGAGATCCCATTCTGTTGCTTCCTCTTGTTCAGGTTTCGTTTTTTTCTGGGATTTCATTTTCTGCGGGGAAAGTTAAAAATCGTTCTTTTAGACGTCACATTTGGCGTAAAGTTTAATTTTCTCAATGAACGAACTCGCCTAGTTCTATATTTGAGGATGAATGGATTCGATTTTGAAAGGGAAGGGTTGGACAGGAAGCTGGCTTCGGTAAGAAGTCGGGCGTCGAGTCTTTCGTTGTTGCGCTTGGTGTTGTTTTTTGGGATGGGGCTATTCTTTGTGCTGAGTATTGCCGAGCATCCACTTTGGCTCCTTCCGACTGTGGTGGCAGCCTATTTTTTTGTCAGATCGGTAGGCTGGTACAATTTTCAAAAAGACCAAGAATCGATCTTTCTGGCTTTGGAAAAGATGGCCGATCAAAAAGCCAAACGCCAAAACCGCATGCTTTCCGGCTTCGATTCAGGGATTGAATTTTCTGACAAGTCCCATCCCTTTTGCAATGACTTGGATCTTTTTGGGGAGCATTCACTTTTCCAGCTGCTAAACCACACGGTTTCAAAAGGCGGCAAAGAGCAATTGGCTCGTTTGATGAAAAGTAGTTTTAACAAGGACGAATCTGAATCCCGGGCCCAGGCCGTGAAGGAATTGACCTCCAAGCCGCTGTTTCTCCAGGCGATGGAGGCGGCAGGATTGGCTTTGAGAAAGGACGACAAGGAAAACGGAAAGTGGATTTACTGGCTGAACACCGCTGAGAAACAAACAGCGCTGCCGAAGGTTCTGGCTTTTGTGGGCCCCTTGGGAGGGATCACGTTGTCAATTTTAATCTATATCGGGATTTTGCCGGTAGCCATACTGGGAGTTTGGACCCTGATAGGAATAGGGCTATTAAGCACCGTGTTCCAACGGTTGAAAAAAGCCGACGAAGCGATTCCCGTCTCCTCGACGCTCAAATCTTATCTCGTCCGGGCCGAACAGATAGAAAATCAGAATTTTACCTCATGTAAGTTGCAGGTTTCCCAGGCAGAATTGTGTAAAGACGGAGCCACTCCTTCGGTGCTGTTGCGGGAACTTGACCGGCTTGGCCTATGGGTTCAAAATCGGCTGAACCTCCTCTATCTGCCAATCAACCTGCTGTTTTGGACGGATTTTTTGCTTTTCACCCAACTCGCCGCATGGAAAAAACGGGTGGGTCAATCCCTTAGTCACTTGCCTGAAAACCTGGAGAAATGGGAAGTGCTGGTGTCTCTGGGGGCATTTGAGGTGGAACTGGAGGGCTCGGGGAAGTTTGAATGGACGGATGAAGCCGAGCTCATAGCGACGGAGATTTCCCATCCGATGATCCTGCCGCAGAAGGCCGTCCCCAATTCCATCGATCTAGATTCTGATCACCGGCTGATCCTCCTGACCGGCGCAAATATGAGTGGCAAGACGACCTTTATGCGGACCCTCGGGGTCAACTGCGTCTTGGCCAATCTAGGGCTGAGCCCTTTTGGCAAACACCTCAAGCTTGGCAGGATTCAGCTCTATACCAGCATGCGCAATTCGGATAATCTGGGCGAAAGCGTTAGTTCCTTTTACGCGGAACTGAAGAGAATCCACACGCTGATCGAACGGCTGGAATCCGGTGAAACGTTGTTTTTCCTGCTCGATGAAATTCTCAAAGGGACAAATACCCAAGATCGGATCTCGGGATCTGAAGCTCTAATCCTCCAAATCCTCCAGACTCAGGGGCTGGGAATCATGAGTACGCATGATATCGAGCTGTCTGTATTGGAACAGAGTGTGGAAAATGTACACAATTTCTCGTTTCATTCGGAGATCCATGACCGGTCAATTGACTTCGATTATATGATCAAAAAAGGCCCTTGTCCGAGTTTCAACGCACATAAACTGATGGAATTGATGGGCATCCGCTTTGGCAAGCTGTAGCACATGGCATTCATATTGGGTAGTTGACAATGAAATCAATTGTTAATCTTAAACCAATCTTATCATGAGCTCTTTATTGTATCTTATCGCATTAGTTTTGATCATCGGGTGGTTGTTGGGTGTATTTGTTTACAGTGTAGGGGGCTTGATCCACATTCTTTTAGTTTTGGCAGTCGTAGCTATTCTTCTCCGACTGATCGGTGGCGGCAGAGCAGTCTGACGCTAGAAAGGAACTGATCCAAACTTTTATTGTCGTCTAATCTCTGAGAATCTGTTAATTTTGGGTCGTCTATGACCCATACTTCACAAAACCAGATTCTCGGTATTTTAGGAGGCGGACAGCTCGGACGTATGCTGATCCAGTCCGCCATCAATTACAATCAGGATATTCACATTCTCGATCCCGACTCCAATGCGCCCTGCAAAGACATTGCACAGCAGTTTCGGATAGGTTCGCTCAAAGATTTCGACACAGTGTACGCCTTTGGCAAAAACTGTGACGTGATCACGGTTGAGATCGAGGCAGTGAATACCGAGGCATTGCAAAAGCTGGCTGATGAAGGCAAAAAAGTCTTTCCTCAGCCAGCTATTCTCAAACTCATCCAAGACAAGCGCGAGCAAAAGCAATTTTACCTGCAGCATGGGATTCCGACGGCGGATTTTGTCCTGACGGAAAATAAAGCGGATGTGATCGCCAAAAAGGCCTTCCTTCCTGCGGTAAACAAGCTGGGAAAAGAAGGCTATGACGGCCGGGGCGTACAAATTCTCAGATGCGAAGATGATCTGGACAACGCTTTTGATGCGCCGGGACTGTTGGAAAAGCTGATCGACTTCGACAAGGAGATCGCTGTAACCGTGGCTCGGAATGAAGCCGGAGATTTGGTGGCTTATCCTGCTGTGGAATGCGCTTTTCACCCGACCGCCAACTTGGTCGAGTTTCTTTTTGCGCCAGCGCAAATCTCTCCCGAAATCGAACAAAAAGCCCAGGAAATCGCCAAAGACGTGATCCTAAAACTGGACATGGTCGGAATCTTGGCCGTGGAACTTTTTGTCACCAAGTCCGGCGAAGTACTGGTCAACGAGATCGCTCCCCGCCCACACAACAGCGGCCATCATACCATAGAGGCCAATTTTACTTCCCAATTTGAGCAGCATCTGCGATCGGTCATGAATTGGCCACTTGGCAATCCTGACCTGAGATGTCCGGCTGCCATGATCAATTTGCTCGGCGAAGATGGGTTTTCAGGGCCTGTCTTGGTGGAGGGAAAGGAAGAAGCACTTGCTGAAAAAGGCGTCTACATTCATCTCTACGGGAAAAAACTTACGAAGCCCTTCCGCAAGATGGGCCATGTCACCATCCTGGACGACGACATCTCCAGCCTCAAGGCGAAGGCCTATCGAATCAAAGAACTTATCAAAATCAAATCCACGCCATGAACCCACAGGTAGGAATCATCATGGGAAGTCAGTCCGATCTTCCAGTTATGGCCGAAGCGGCTCAGTTTTTAGAGGAAATCGGCATTGCCTTCGAGCTGACCGTCGTGTCGGCACATCGCACGCCACAGCGGATGATTGACTACGCCGGGTCTGCCCGCGAGCGTGGGATCAAAGTGATCGTCGCCGGCGCCGGTGGCGCGGCCCATCTGCCGGGAATGGTCGCTTCACTTACCAGCCTGCCGGTGATCGGAGTGCCTGTGAAGAGCTCCAATTCCATTGACGGCTGGGATAGTATCTTGTCCATTTTGCAGATGCCAAGTGGGATTCCCGTGGCGACAGTTGCATTGAATGGAGGGAAAAATGCCGGTATTCTAGCCGCGTCAATCGTAGGTGCGTATGATCTCGAGGTGGGGAAAAAGATGGATGCTTTCAAGACCGGCCTTCGTGAAAAAGTTGAAGAGTCAGCCGCTCAACTTGAGGAAAAAGGCTGGAAAGCGGTGTTGAAGAAATAATCAATTAACAAACTCCAATGTTCAATTTTCAAGACAGTTCATTTACACGGTACTTGAAAATTGGCAATTGAGTATTGATCATTGAGAATTTGGATTCGTTTTTTTGACAATGATCCATGGTCTGTCCCCCATTAGCTTTTTCCAAATAACCAATAACCTCCCTTCCTATGAACTGGAAAAAGCTCATCAAATTCAAAATCGGTTCTGAGGACTGGGAGATGCCGCTGAATGTGCTGCTTTTGCTCTCAGTTATCACCGTCGCTTTGATGGGAATCGGAGTCTGGATGGGATTTCAGTTTGGTGCCGGGCAACGCTAGCCCAGATCAAAGAGATGATTTAGGGTTGAAATGAGCCAAGGTGCGTCTTTTAACCCCGAGACTAGCCAGATGACCAGCAGCTGGACAATGCCCACCAGTGCATAGGAGAAGTATATTTTTTTCTCCTTTCGGTAGTCCAGTATCATCAAAGTAGTAACAATCAAGAAGATCAAGAACTGATTCCAGTTCAGTACATCCACCCAAAAAAACGGAAAATCCGAAAATTCCTTAGGTTGGTAAATCATCCCCAGCGGAATAAAGGATAAACGCGTCGTGGCGGGAGAAAGCACCCAGAAAACCGTGCTGATCATCCATCGGGCATGCACTTGGGTGTTTTTTGCGTTCCACACTGCCGCAATTACCGAAGCCAAAAATCCAGAGATAAAAATAAAATCGAGCAAAGAAAGGGAGTACCTGACATCGAAAAGAGGGCTTTGTTCTGGCTGAAGAAGATTTCCCTTGATCACTCCGACAGCCGATGCAGTCAGAAATCCAGCTAGTATGATGCCCAGCATGCCGACCTTACGGTGGACCTGAATCGGTCGGTGGTGGTAGAGCCAAGGTTGAATGATCAGGATGATGTACCAGGCTGTCGCGGATATTCCGTGGAGATGCCAGTGCAGGGGAGCCTTGGAGAACCCAGTCCAGTAATTGCTAAAACCCAACAGCGTTAGCAAGAATGGGAGAATAAGCCAAAGATGGAGTTTTGGGAATGGTTTCAATGGAAGTGTGACGGAGAGATAGTTGCCAATTGATTGAATGTCTGTATTTAAGCTAGCGGATATTTTCTTGAATCTGAGATTTATTTTTGACAGAAGATAGCAATTTAGAATGCGATGAGCTGAATAACTTTGCTATTCGGCTCACAAAACAAGCAAATATGAGCCGAATAATCCCACTAATCGGCTCACAAATTGATTATATTTGAGCCGAATAAGAAATCTAATCGGCTCATGAGCTCCAATTGGGAACAGAAAGGCTGGCCAAAATTTGAGTTTACCTCTGGAATTATCGAGGACGTACAGCTTAAATTTTTGCTAAAATCCGGAAAATCCAGCGGGCAATATTCCGGAATTCCCCCCGAGAAGAAAGACCAACTTCTCGTAGACATCCTATTGTCTGAGGCCATCAAGACATCCGAGATTGAGGGCGAATTCGTGAGTCGGGTTGATGTCATGTCATCCCTCAAAAAGAATCTTGGAATTCACGAAGAGCAGCCTCGATTGGTTAAAGATCACCGCGCCAAAGGCATTGCCAAACTGATGGTCGCTGTGCGCCAAACCTGGCAGGAACCGCTGAGCGAGGCAATGCTTTTTGCTTGGCACGGGATGCTCATGGAAGGCAATCGCTATGTGAATGCCGGGACTTGGCGGACAGGTGCAGAGCCGATGCAGGTTGTCTCCGGAGCGATGGGTAAGGAAGTTGTCCACTTTGAGGCTCCTCCTTCTTCACGGGTTCCCGGGGAGATGAAGCTTTTTGTTGATTGGTTCAACCAGACCGTTCCGGGCGGAAGTCAGGCGATTCTGAATCCCATCCTGCGTTCGGCTTTGACACATTTGTATTTTGAGAGCATCCACCCTTTCGAAGATGGGAACGGTCGAATCGGTCGCGCCTTGGCAGAAAAAGTGCTGCACCAAGGGTTGGATCAACCGATTTTGATCAGTTTGTCCCAAGTCATCGAAGCTAAGCGACAGCTCTACTACGATCAACTCAAGCAGGCTCAACGCAGTCTTCAAGTAGATGACTGGTTGCTGTATTTCGCGGATGTGGTGATGAAAGCTCAGGAAAAAGTGGAGGAGCTAATTGAGTTTTCCCTTCAGAAAACCAAGCTTTTCGATGCGTTTAGCAAGGAGCTGAACGAGCGGGAACTGAAAGCCCTGAACCGAATGCTGGATGAAGGTCCGGATGGATTTGACGGCGGTATGAATGCCAAGAAATACATGTCGCTCACGGGCGCCTCCAAAGCAACAGCTACGCGAGACCTGCAGCATCTGCGGGATTTGGGCGTTTTAGTACCAGAAGGTGGCGGGCGGAGTGTACGCTACCAAGTGAAGTTGTCTCAATAATTGGCTTTAACTTCAAGCTTTTCCAATGTTTCAAACTCTGGAAAAGCTATTTACTTTGGCGAAATCAAGAACCCATGAATCACCTCATCCAACTCCGACACACGCTCCATCGATTTCCCGAAGTGGCTTTGGAAGAAGTCCAAACCGCCGCCCGGATTGTGGATTTTTTCCGGCCTTTGAAGCCCGATCAGATTATCGAAAACTTGGGAGGAACAGGCTTGGCTTTTGTGTTCAAAGGAGCGAAGCTAGGCAGACGAATCCTCTTTCGCTGTGAACTGGATGCGCTGCCGATCGAAGATCTAGCGCCGACCGATCACCAAAGCCAGATTCCCGGGAAAGGTCACCTTTGCGGACACGACGGACACATGGCGATCATTTGCGGGCTGGGGGAAAAGCTATCACAGAACCGACCCGAGTCTGGCGAGGTCATCCTACTTTTCCAGCCAGCGGAGGAGACGGGAGACGGAGCAAAAGCGATCTTGAAAGATCCTAGGTTTGAAGAAATCAGGCCGGATTTTGCCTTTGCCCTGCACAATCTCCCCGGCTATCCCCTGCATCAGATCGTGATGCGAATCGGAACTTTTGCAGCAGGAAGTACCGGAATGAGTGTCTATCTCAAGGGGAAAACGGCCCACTCTGCACATCCTGAATCGGGAATCAATCCGGCCCAAGGCTTGGCCCGGCTGATGAAGGAACTGCCCAAGCTTCCCAAAACCCTTTCCCATTTTGGCCTGTTGACTTTGATCCATGCGGATCTGGGCAGCTTGGCTTTTGGCACCAGTGCGGGCAGGGCCAGTCTGAGCATGACCTTGCGGGCGTTTGACCAAAAGGATTTGGATGATTTGATTGAGAAAGTAAAGGCAAAAGCTAAGGCAGTGGCGGAACCGGAGGGATTGGAAGTTGACTTTAGCTTTGTGGAGCAGTTTGCTGTCTCGGTCAATGATCCGGACTTGTATCGCGTAGTAGAAAATGCCGCCAAAAATCTTGGCCTGAGCCTAGTAGAAAAGACCGAGCCATTTCGCTGGTCGGAGGATTTTGGGCTGTTTTCACAGGTTTGCCCATCCTTTTTATTTGGTCTTGGCGCGGGAGAAGCTTGTCCCCAGTTGCATGAGGGAGCCTATGATTTTCCTGATGAGCTGATTGAGACCGGGATTGGGATGTTTTGGGGAATTATGAAAGGATTCCATTGAAATACCTTCCAGTCCCGATTTTTTCCAGGACTGGAAGGGTTGTCTTTTAAGCCATCTCCTTGGTAAAAAACGTGCAGCCTTTGTCAAACCAGCTTTCCCCTTTTTTAACGGGAATCAGCTCAGCTTCTAGGATGTCTTCACCCCGGTAACCCAAACCTTGAAGTTCGTCTTCGCCGAGAAAATCTCCCAGTTCTTGAGATAAGTCGATGACCAGTTTGTGGTGAATCAGGTAAGCTGCATTCAGTACCAAGTACCGGGGGTCATTATTTTCTGGTTCTACAAACTTCAGCTGTGCTATTTGCTCAAACATCGAAATCGGCAAATACCAAGAATCTCCGGTGTCTTCCCATTCTCGGTCTTCTATTTCCAAGGGAGTTTGGGGAAGGTTATAGCGCTCGAGTAGGTAACTTAAGATTTCCAGGGCTTGCTCTTCGGCAGACAAATCAGACTCATAGAGTTCGGTGATTTTCCGATTGAGTTCTTCTTCAGATTCTACCCATTCTTCCAGACTGGGCCAGGTATTTTGTTCCATACAATTCTTGATATGTGAAAAGGAAATCCTGCCCAAAATGACTTTGGACTGGATTCTGAATTATTTATAAAACTGCTTTCGCAATCCATCGGGTCCAAACCATTCTTCGTCGGGGATTTCCAGAGGCTTAAATTCTAAGCCTTTGTCCATTTTCTGTTTTTGGAGTTCATTCTTTAATTCCTCCGAGACAATTAAATACCTTGGGCCAGTTGTATGAATTGATAAAATATGGTGCGGACATCCTTCCTTGATGATAATCTTATAGGGATAACGTTCATCCATATGCCACATTTCTTCCTTCAGGAACTTGTTAAAATCCTCGAGATCTTTGAATTGAATGATCTGTTCTGTGATATCATATCTGGCACGGGGCTCATTCTTCTCGCTTATGAGTTTTCTTTTTCGGAAAAAGAACTCAGACCTTGTAAAGTCCACCCATTCATCATCGAAGATCACTTTATCGGTAATCCAATACCCTTCAACTGCCTCTTTTCCTCGCATGACTGGACAAGGATAATAGCGGATATTACCGTCTCGAAAGGAATCTAAAAGCGATTTTGCTCGAGAGGACACAATCACTCTCATGGAAAGGTTTGAAGAGGGGCTATAGAAATCGTTAATCATTCCACTTGCCTTTATAATTTGAGTATGGATCCTATGATGGGATAAATCCTGAACCTCTCGTTCCTGACTTCCCATTATTAAATCTCCCTCCTTAAATTCAGAATTGTACTGAATTTTCGCAACACTGTAGAGGTTATGTAGTTCGAAGTAGTTCATCGGAATGTCAGATCGTTGATTTTTACTGTCGGACTATTATTAGTGAACCTGAAGAATACAGTTTTTCATAGTTTGTAAATTCTGAAACTACACTTGAAAAGGCGACTCGCCAATACCCTATATGTGGTATTTTTGCGGGTTTTTGAAAAGAAATGTAGCCCTATCTTTCGCGGGCAAATCCTGCTCTAAAGAGTCGATATTCAGAAAAAAAGCCGCCAGAATTCAATCTGACGGCTTTTTCTAGGTATTAACGGTCATCGGACACCTCAGAGCTTCTCAAAAATCCTTCGGAAGCTGGTCGCCTCCGCGATTCGGCCATGAAGCTCGGAGATTGCAATACGCTCCTGCTCGGTGGTGTCGCGGTGACGAATGGTGACGGTATTGTCTTCCAATGTTTGGTGATCGACAGCAATACAGAATGGCGTGCCGATCAGATCCTGACGGGCATATCGCTTGCCGATTGATGCCGCATCTTCATAGATGATGTTGAAGTCGTACTTCAGCAATTCCACGATTTCCTTAGCTTTCTCTGGCAAGCCGTCTTTCTTCACGATGGGAAGGATGGCTGCTTTTACCGGAGCAATGGCAGGATGAAACTTCAGATAGGTTCTGCTTTTCTCCTCAGTCGTTTCTTCGGTGTAGGCATTGCAAAGGGTCAGGAGGAACAGGCGATCTGCACCGATGGAAGTCTCGATCACATACGGGATGTAATTCTGGTTGATCTCTGGATCGAAGTACTGCTGCTTTTTCTTGGAAAATTCCTGGTGTGATTTCAGGTCAAAGTCAGTTCGGGAGTGGATGCCTTCGACTTCTTTGAATCCAAACGGAAACTCAAACTCGATGTCCATGGCCGCATTGGCATAGTGTGCGAGCTTTTCGTGGTCATGCTTTCTGAGCTTTGCCGCAGGCGTACCCAAAGCCAAATGCCATCTCATCCGAGTGTCGGCCCACTTCTGGTACCAATCCAATTCAGAGCCAGGGCGCACGAAAAACTGCATCTCCATCTGCTCAAATTCACGCATACGGAAGATGAACTGACGGGCTACGATCTCATTTCGGAACGCCTTTCCGATTTGGGCGATTCCGAAAGGAACCTTCATTCGTGCGGTCTTTTGCACATTCAGAAAGTTCACAAAAATCCCCTGTGCAGTCTCAGGACGCAAATAAATGGTAGAGGAATCCTCCGCCACCGATCCCACCTGGGTGGAAAACATCAGGTTGAACTGACGCACATCGGTCCAATTGGAAGTGCCGCTGATCGGGCATTTGATGCCTTCGTTGGTGATCAGGTCACGGACTCCGTCCAAATCTTCTGCTTCGAGCAAACGAGCCAAAGCTGCGGTTAACGATTTTGCTTTTTCAAGGTCTCCGGCTCTTTCAAAAGTGGCAGCATGCTCCTCTACCAGCACGTCTGCGCGGTAGCGCTTCTTGCTGTCTTTGTTGTCGATCATCGGATCGTTGAAGCTGTCCACGTGACCGGAGGCCTTCCAAGTGGTCGGGTGCATGAAGATCGACGCGTCGATGCCGACGATATTGTCGGACACACGGGTCATGGTCTCCCACCAGAGGCGCTTGAGGTTATTTTTCAGTTCGACCCCATAGGCACCATAGTCATAGACCGCCTGTAGACCGTCGTAGATCTCTGAGCTTGGGTACACAAAGCCATACTCCTTGGCATGGGAAATAATATCTTTCAATTGGGCGTTTTCGCCCGGGGTCTCTGTCTTTGCCATAGGCCGCAAAAATAAAGAAACAAATTGGATTGGCTGAAGGAATCCTAAGGCTTATCCTTCTGAATTTCCGCTTTTTCCTGATTCCCATGCATCGCAAAGATTGAAAGATCAATCCATTAAATAATTGGGGAGGGTATGGACGATAAAATGAAGAACTAATTTATTTTATTAGCGTCTTAAAGTTCATAAACTAAAACAACCACTTATGAAAAAACGGATTTTTGCGTTGTTGCCCTTGGTGTTTTTGTGTGTCACCGCCATGGCGCAACTTCAGAAAGGTAACATACTTCTCGGAGGGGCACTGAATTACTCTACACAATCTGGCGACCGATCGGGAGGCGGCCTCGACATCCCCACTTCCTACTTTACCTTCAGTCCCAAAGTCGGGATTTTTCTCAAAGACAACCTGGCTGTGGGATTGAACCTACTTGCCCAAACCAATACATCCTCCTATACAAGTTCTGGAAGTAATGGTTATGAGTACAAGTCTTCCACATATGGGCTTGGCCCATTCGTAAGAATGTATTTTCCGGTCGGAGATCAATTTGCCTTTTTTGGGCAGTTCGATCTCGGTTTTCAGGGAGGCGAAACGGAAACAGTTTATGAGAACCTAAACGCCCAGGATAGCTCAAGTAAAATTAAAGTATTTCAAGCCTCGACAGCTTTGGGCTTTTCCTTTTTTCCGAAAAAATGGCTGAGTTTGGATCTTTCTGTCAATCCTCTAAGCTACACGCATCTCGTCAACGAGGACACGACACAATTCGACGGTGCAGTTACTAAATCCAACACGCTGGATTTCGGATTAAATACTTCGTCTATACTTTTGGGAGCCCATTTTTTTATTAACAAGCGATGAGAAAGGTTTTTATGGTAATGTTGCTGATTTGGGCAGGCGGCTCGGCGGCTATGGCCCAAATGCAGCAAGGGAGCTGGATGGTTGATGGAAATCTGGCCTTTTCCAAAACTCGAAGCAGTTATAGCTCTCAAGGCTCAGGAGGTGATAGCGAAAAAGGCGATCCCACCTTCAGCGTCTCCTTCAATCCCAGTGTTGGTTTTTTTGTGAAAGACAATCTGGTACTCGGCCTGTCGGCACTGGTAGGAAACGAATGGGCGAAGTCCAGAAATGATGGAGCGGATAGGTTCAACACCTTCTCCTATGGTGTAGGCGCTTTTGTACGGAAGTACTTTCCAGCCGGTGACAAGTTTTCCTTTTTCGGAGAGGTAAGCGCGGATGCATCTTGGGAAAATTTCGGTGGGACATACGGCGGCCGGGAGAATCGTACCGTTTTGGAAAAAGGAGAATTTTTTAACACAGAAATGGCTTTCGGCTTACAGTACCTCTTTTCCAAAAGAATAGGAGTCCATATCCAGACTCCTCTGATGAAATATTCCGTTGGCAACTCAACTTTTGAACAAAACGGCTACCAAAGGGATGAAAGTTCGTTTTCCTTTGGATTAAACCATTCGTTCAATTTAGGAGGATCCTTTTTCTTCTAAAGAAAAAAAGCCTCCGGAAAATTTTCCGGAGGCTTTTTTTACTTGAACGTATACTTCAACCCGAGTCCCCCTCGGAAGTAATTGTGATCATGGCCGGAAAAGACCGGGGCCGCTTCTACCACTATCCCGAGATTTTTGGTGTTGAAGGGCTTGATCAGCACCCCGACCGGAATCGCAAAATAGATATCGTCATGGTCGTCGTGGTAGTGGCCGTGATGATCATCGCCAAACAGGCCCAAGCCCGCACCGACATAGGCATTGACCTCGGATTTGCGGACGAAGTTATACGCGCCCATCAGTTCCAGTCCGAGTTCGTGATCGATGCCCAGGCGGGCTTCACCGAAGAACTCTCTGTCAGCATCGGTGCCGACCGTCAGGAAGATGTCAGAAGTTTGGAAATTCATTCCCACGCTGACTTGTGCCTCGGCGACTGAGACCAGGCCAAAAAGGACAAACGAAAGGATAAACAATTTTTTCATGGTAACTCTATGTTGGTTTGTCTTGCCTCATGGCAAAGTCTAAGCCAATCCGATTACCAAGATCCTTCCTCTTGATAGATTTTTCTGCCGTCTTTGGCAGACAGGAAGGAAGCCTCGATGAGCTTCAGCGCGGTGATGGCCTGAGCCAAAGGGACTTTGAGCGGAATGTTTGCTGAGATGGCGTCGGCAACATTTTGGTAAAAAATTCGGTAGTCACCGTTGACTGTCCGGACGGGAAGGGTCTGGTTTTCCAGATAGAGTGTTCCCCATCGTTCTTCGGGATCTACTCCCCAATCGTCCCCTTCTGGCTTTCTGCCGTCTTTGAAGGCTTGCTCCTGTACGTCCAGGAAATACTTCTGAAAAGTACCCTTTTTGCCGCAAAGGAGGAATTTTGGAGTAGGTACATTGACCAAGACTCCAGCCGTGACGCGAGCTTTGAATCCGCTGTAAAAGAGCGAGATGTCAAAGTAATCGTCTGATATTGCGCCGGTTCGCTGTTTTTGGATGTCGGCAAAGATGGCTGTGGGCTTGCCAAAAAGTAGGATCACCTGGTCAATCAGATGAGCTCCAAGGTCGTAGGTGATGCCATTGCCAAGGACATCTTTTTCCCGCCAGTTTTCGGAAATATGCGGTCTGAACCGATCAAAATGTGACTCGAGGTAGACTAATTCCCCTAGCGTTTCCTCTGCCACCAATTGCTGCAAAGTCAGGAAATCCCCGTCGTACCGGCGGTTTTGAAACACGCTGCAAACCAATCCTCGTTCCCTGGATAGTTCCTCCAGCTCCTCCGCTTCCCAAGAATAGATCGTCACGGGCTTGTCCACGACGACGTGTTTTCCCGCGAGCAGACATTGCTTCGCCATGGCAAAATGAAATTCATTTGGCGTGGTAATGCAGATCAGATCCGCAGCATCTGCTTCGAGCAATTCCTCCAGACTTCGGAAAGTCCCCACATTGGGGAATTTTCGCTCGCACTTGTTGGAGTTGCGCTCGACCACCGCTACCAGATCCAGACCCGGGCAGATGTCGATCAGAGGGGCGTGCATTTTCTCAGCTACTGAGCCGTAGCCGACCAATGCTGTTCGAATTGGCAGCGTCATCACAAAGGGTTAAAGGTGCATTTCGTTGACTTTCTTCATCAATTCCACACGTGACGTCACCTGTAGTTTTTGATGGATATTTTTGCGATGTGTCTCGACTGTCTGGACACTCAGGCTCAATTGATCGGCGATATTCCTGTTGAGCAATCCGTCGCTGATGAGTTTCAGGATTTGGGTTTCACGCCGCGAAAGACGGTATTTGTCTCTGAAGGCGTCAAAAAATGGAGACACGTTCGCCTGTTGGATGACACGGTTGAAATCTTTGAGATAGCGGCCTTCGTGGACTTCGATGATTGTAAAGATCAGTTCGTCGGGATCTGCGTCTTTCAGGATGAAAGCGTCTGCGCCGAGTTGCATGCATTCCTTGAAGATCTTTTCTTCATCGTACATCGACAGGACGATTACTTTCAGCTCGGGATGGTGTTTTTTGCAGTGGCGGAGCACTCCAAAGCCATCGACGATGGGCATGTTGAGATCGGTCAGTACTAAATCCACTTCCTCGCTGTCCAAAAATTCAAGCAATTCTTTCCCATTCGGAAACAGTCCGGTTACCAAAAAACCTTCACGTTCTTCGATAAGTCCTTCGAGTCCTTTTGCAAATAACTTGTGGTCGTCAGCGAGGGCGATCCGAATCATTTTGGAGGAGGTGGGGTTGGAAATTGAGCAGGGTTGCTTTACTAAAGATTGTGGAAATTAGGATACTTCAGTCAGAAAGGCAACTCTAATGTGATATGAGTTCCCTTTCCGACCTCAGATGTCAGATAAAATTTGCCACCGATCGTCTCCATACGCTTCTTGAGATTGAACATTCCGCTTCCGGTTGAAGCTTTACTGGGGTCAAAGCCCGCGCCGTCGTCCTGGATCTCGATTCGTCGGGATTGGTTGTTTTTGGCAATCCGGATGTCGATCCGGTCCGGCTGGGCATGTTTGATCGCATTGTTTAGGCACTCCTGAATCACTCGGATCAGGACCAGCTTTTGGTCTTTGCTCAGCTCCAAATAGGACCCGTCTGATTCCAGTGCAGTTTGGCAAAAGCCCGTGGACTGGATCTTTTCCAGTTGTTGCCGGATAAAATCATCCAGGGAGACGGACTCCAGCCAGTCCAGATTCAGGGTCTTGGAGAGGGCTCGGACCTCTTTGATGATCTTATCGAGGTATTCCCTGCCTTCGGTTTGTTTTTCCGGTTTGGGGGAATTGAGATTGAGCTTGGTAAGAGAAAGGAGCTGACCGATGTTGTCGTGGAGTTCACGGCCGACCTGGGTGAGGGTCTCTTGGTGGATTTCGTGTTCGACGTTGCGGATTGTCTTTTCAAACTCAGCCCGCATCTGATCCATTTTTTGCCGGTTTTGGGCTTGGCGCTGTCTGTGGATGAAGACCATGGCGACGACGAAAGTAGACATCAAACCTCCCAAAAAGAGCGTGCTAAAAATGATGATGTAAATCTGATTATCGGCCGGATTCATAAAGCGGTTCTCTGTCAAATAGCTTGGTAAGAAAAGCAGAGGCAATCAACAGTACCAATGCCGAAATATTGATGACGCCCATCACTCGGCCGATTTGGAAAAGACTTTTTCCCAAAACGGGGTTCACACGGTATAGATACAGAAGAGAGACCGAACTCACATAGGTCAAAGAATAGTTAAACAACAAAAAGGTCGTTGTCCAAAATGATAGGAGGCGAAGGGGATTGGATACCAGATATTTTTCATTGGTAATCAATCCAATAAAATAAAGCCCACAGGCGATCAGGATCATATTGGCCCCCAAAGCAAAAATAACGGGCTGCTCCGTGTACATCAGCTCGACCTTGGTGATTTGGAGGATCAGCGCGATGACCACAAATGAGTAGATCATCCAGTTGATGTATTTCTTCATGGAGGGTTCCAGCCAGGATCTGATTAGGAAGAGGTAAAGGACAGTGAGAATTTGCCTTTCTGTGATGTTATAAAGCCAGAGGTTGAATTTGGGATTTTCAGTGTTGCCCAGATAGGCATTGACCGCTTTTTTGAATTCAAAATTATAATTGGTGTAGGCTCCGAAATTTTGGTAAACCACAAAATGACATAGGATCAAAAAAGGAAGCCAATAGGTGCTATTGGCTCTCTTTTCCTTGGGTAATTTGAAGAATAAATAGATGCTAAGAAGTAATGAGATATCCAGAATAATGTGGTACCAGCTTCCAAAGGCGATCCAAATGTTGGGATCTATCATTAAGTATCGGTGGGTTCCGGTTCACAGACATAGGGGCATTGCTCACCATTGACTTGGTACTCATCTCCGGTACCGCCAAGATTGGCAGATTGAAGTTTGTTTTCCTTAAGATTGGCAGCACGCATCACCAAGGTCACTTGCCCAACATATTTGTCTGCCTCATCCGGATAGCGTTCTTTGGCGGTTTCTTCAGTGTATTCGGTAAAGTAAAACTGAACACCTCCGACTTTTGGGTCTTTGTCCGCCTTGGCCAATAGCCCTTCGAGCGTCTCCCTATCCAAAAAAATCCAACTGGTTTGATTGGTTTTGTCTTTGCCGTTTTTGCCTTTGGCAGGCTTGCCTTTTTTTACTTCCTGATCGTACTTGGATTTCATGGACTCGAAGTCCTCTTTTGTGATTTTCATTTTAGAATTCGGCAGGGTCTAGATTTCCGTCAAATTAGGAGGAATTTTTGGTATTTGAGCCTGCAAAAGGCCTTTTGGGCGAAAAAGAGGCGTAATTGGTCAACATTTATTCTGGTGTCAACCGCGCTTTAATGACGACGACCAGAGCGAATTCCGGTCTAGACGGGAAGTTCCAGCTTGATCGTTGTGCCCTTTCCGACCTCAGATGTCAGATAAAATTTGCCACCGATCGTTTCCATCCGCTTCTTCAGGTTGGACATCCCGCTTCCGGTTGAAGCTTGGCTGGGATCAAAGCCCGTGCCGTCATCCTGGATCTCGATTCGGCGGGATAGGTTGTTTTTGGCAATCCGGATGTCGATCCGGTCCGGCTGGGCATGTTTGATCGCATTGTTCAGGCACTCCTGGATCACCCGGATCAGGACCAGCTTTTGGTCTTTGTTCAGCTCCAAAAAGGACCCGTCGGATTCCAGGGCAGTTTCACAAAAGCCGGTGGACTGGATCTTCTCCAGTTGCTGCCGGATAAAATCATCCAGGGACACGGACTCCAGCCAGTCCAGATTGAGTGTCTTGGAGAGAGTGCGGACTTCTTTGATGATCTGATTGAGGTATTCCCTGCCCTCGGTTTGTTTCTCCGGTTTGGGGGAATTGAGATTGAGCTTGGCCAGGGAGAGCAACTGGCCGATGTTGTCATGCAGCTCCCTTCCGATCCGGGTGAGCGTTTCCTGCTGGATCTCGTTCTCTACATTGAGCAGGGTCTTCTCGTGCTCGGACTTGATCTGACTGATTTTTTGTTTGTTTTGGACCTGTCGCTGACGGTGGAGTACGACCATGCCTACCACAAAAAGGGACATCAGGAAAGCAAAGAAAATCCCCCCAAACAGGATCAACAGGAATTGACTCTCCTGCTCAGACATGGATGATCTCCAATTTGAATCTGTCTTTGATCAAAGGCGAATAGATACCCATACACAGCAGCAGGTTGCAGAGGAGCGTCATATTTGTCGGGATTTCTCTGACCATGTAATAAATATCCAAATGATGGGTATACAGATATTTATGGGATATATAAATCATAAATGAGGAGGAAAAATAGAACAAGATGGCTGTGGATGCCCAAAAGCTGAATTCTCTTAAGGGATCAACATCCAAAAACTCGTCCAGTGTGATCAGTTCAATAAAATACAGGCCACAGCAGCACAGCATCAAGACCGTATTCAGGAATGAGATGTATTCCCCGCTGTCATTGTAATGCACAAATCCGGTAAGGTGTAAAACCAAGGAGGTCAAGAGGAAAAGCACAATCAGGATATTGACCATCTTTTTGTGACTCTTCCTCTTGAGAAAGCTTCTGAGCAATAGAAAAAACAAGATAGCAGCTACGTGCGAATTGAATAGGTTATATACCCAGTTGTTTACTATTTGTTGAGCGCCGACGAACGTTCCAATCAATTCATAGCAAGCGACCACAACCAAAATTCCAAGCGATAACCTTACTGCTTCATTTTTCCTTTGCGCTGTTGAAAGAAGTGAATATCCGAACAATCCTGCTATGGCAAATGCTGCTAAGGACAGTTGGTAGTAGTTAAGCCTGTCGAAAAATAGATCAAGATTTACTTCTTTCATAAGAACTGTTTATTGACAGGTCGGAGGACAAACCATACCCCTATCATAGTATTCTTCTTCGTTTTTGCCCGGAGCATTTTCAGCGTAGATGGGGGAGTAGACGAGGTTAAGTCTGCCGACATAGAGATCAGCCTCATCACCATAGAACTCCTTGGCGACATCCTCGGGATATTCCGTCAGGTGAAATTTGAGCCCAATCACGCCCTCTTGGTTGAGAACCTCCAGCAAGTCTTCCTTGGTATAAGATTCCCAGTTGGTCTGGTTTTCGATGTCGTGCTTGTTGCCCTTTGCGGGCTTGCCCTTCTTGACTTCCTGGTCATACTTCGCTTTCATTTTTTCGAAGTCTTCTTTGCTGATCTTCATGGTTAAGTGGATTGTTTTGAAAAGGTTGGGAGTAAAAATTTATTGTAATGAAAAGATAGTGGATTTTGTGCGATTGGGACAAAAAAAAGGAACGGGAGGGATCCCGTTCCTTTTATTGAAAATTTAATGAAGAGTTTAAGCGATCTTCTTAGCATCTTTTGGTGCTGGATTTTCTTCGTTTTCCAGTTCCTTTTTCATCAAATCCACCACGATAGGCGTCGCGATGTAGATCGAGGAATAGGTACCTACCACGATACCGACAAACAGCGCAAAAGAGAAACCTCTCAAGACTTCACCGCCAAACAGCAACAACACAATCACCACAATCAAGGTAGTGAAGGAAGTGATCAGCGTACGGCTCAGGGTTTGGTTGATCGAATCGTTGAATACTTTCACCAGCTTCTGCGTGCCGCGGGCATCGATGTTTTCCCGGATACGGTCAAAGATGATCACCGTATCGTTGATCGAATAACCGATCACAGTCAAGATCGCAGCAATGAATACTTGGTCGATCTCGAAAGTCGCTCCAAATGCGCTTCCGATCGCGAAGGCTGCAATCACAAACAAGGTATCGTGAATCAAGGCAACAATAGACGCCAGGGAGAACTGCCACTTGCGGAATCTCAGCAAGATGTATAGGAAGATGGCAATCAGCGCGGCGATCATCGCTTCTGCAGAAGATGCTTTGATGTCGTCAGCTACAGTCGCCCCTACTTTGGAGGAACCGGTGATAGAGAACTGCCCATCCCCAATTTGCTCTGGGTTCGGCGCAAAAGTAAATCCGGTGACGGTAGCGATTCCTTCTTTTACTTTGGCTTCCACTTCTTTGTTGGAAGCGTCATCATCTTCATTGATCAGATAGGAGGTAGTGACTTTCAGCGTGTTGTTTGATCCATAAGTTTTCACTTCTACAGATCCGTCAAATTCACCGTCCAGACCGACTTTCAGATCCGACGGGACTACTGCCTCGTCAAAGGCCACGATGTAGGAACGACCTCCGGTGAAGTCGACACCGAACTTCAATCCATTGACTGCAGCTATGGCGAGTCCGATTATGATGATGGAAGAAGAGACAATGTAAGCAAACTTACGCTTGCTCATGAAGTCGATATTCAGGCCAGTAAGCGTGTTTTTAGCAAATGGAGCTGTAAAGTTGATGTTGCTCTTGTCGCCTTTTTTGGTCATCCAGGTGATGATCACTCGGGTGATGAATACCGAGGAAAAGAAGGAACACGCAATTCCGATCATCAAGACAATGGCAAATCCTTTGACAGGTCCCTGTCCCAAGGCAAACAAGATCGCACCGACCAAGAAGGTGGTCACGTTACCATCCAGGATCGCAGAGAATGCTTTGCTGTACCCGACGGAGATGGCATTCATCAGACCCACGCCATTGCGGAGTTCTTCTTTAATACGTTCAAAGATCAGCACGTTGGCATCGATGGACATACCGATGGTCAATACGATACCCGCGATACCTGGCAAGGTCAGAGCGGTACCCAACTGGGCGAGAATTCCTAGGATAAAGAAGATGTTGAAAACCAGCGCAGCGATTGCCACCAATCCGCCTTTGGCATAATAGGCCACCATAAATAAAACTACCAATGCCAAGCCTGCGACCATGGAGAAGATACCCTGGCTTTGGGCCTCCTTACCCAAGGTTGGACCGATGATGCTTTCTTCTACGATCTGGGTAGGAGCGGGAAGGGAGCCGGACTTCAGGATGTTAGCCAAATCCTGCGCTTCTACCAGCGTGAAGTTGCCTGCGATCTCAGACTGGCCGCTCGGGATCTCACCGTTTACGACTGGCGCAGTGTACACGTAGTCATCGAGTACGACCGCGATTCTTCTTCCGATATTCTCAGATGTCAAGGTTCTCCACTTACGGGCGCCCTCAGCGTTCATCTGCATCGATACGGCCGGACGTGAAGTCTGATCCAGAGTCTGACGCGCGTCAGTGACTACGTCGCCTTCAAGCGGCGCCTCGTCAGAGCCACGGGTGGTTTTGATGGCATAGAGTTCAAGCAGTTCGCTTCCGTCTTCCGCTACGGTAGGTTTTACACCCCACAGAAGCTTCAGATCTCTTGGAAGGAATGACTTATAGCGCTCATTTTTGATGATTCTGTTGATAGCAACAGTGTCCTTCACGTCGTAAACCAAGCCATAATTTGCCTTGATCAGCGCGATCAGCGGCGAAGTGCTGTTGGCGTTTTGAGTTGGGTCGATCTGCTCCAGTTGTTTTTCCAGTGCATTTTTCAAAGAATCCTCGGGAGACACTTCTTCCAGTGAAGTTGTATCTGCCGGAGTTGTGCTGGCTTTTTGATCGGCAATCCAAGTCGTGTTGATGGTTTCGATAGATCCACCAAATTCATTCAACTCCAATACTTCCCAAAACTGAAGCTTGGCGACGCCCTGAAGCATGTTTCTTACACGCTCTTGGTTATCCACACCAGGAAGCTCGATCTGGATTCTACCTGATCCGGCGATTCGCTGAATGTTTGGCTGGGAAGTACCAAATCGGTCGATACGGGTTCTGAGGATGTTGAATGAACGCTCGATGGCATTTTCCACTTCCGTATTGATGAGGTCGAGGATTTCTGAATCAGACGACTCCAGAGAAACCCGGCCCCTGTTGGCCGCTGTAGCGAAGATGGTGCTCAGTTTTTTGCCGGCGCTGTTCTTCTGCCAGGCAGTGTAGAACAAGTCTACATACTTGGCGTCGGAAGTTTTGGCGGCTTCTCTGGCTTCCTCGATTGATTTATTGAAGCCTTGGTCTTTTGGGTTGCCTGCCAGACCTCTCACGATCTCTACCGGAGAGACTGCCAAAGTCACATGCATACCACCCTGAAGATCGAGTCCAAGGCCAAGTTCGGTTTCTTTGATTTCTTGATAAGTGAAATCAGCGCCCAGGAAATTGTAAACCGGCTCTCTCCAGATGGAGTCGAGGTAAGCTCTTTTTTTGGCAAAGTCAATATTGCCTGAAGTATCAGTTGCATAAGCTTCCGCTTTTTGCTGGATACCGCTGGAGACGAATGTGAATGACAGGTAGTACAGGCAAAGCGCTGTAATGATGACTGTCAAAAACACAATGACACCTTTGTTATGCATAAGGGTTATTTATTTAATTGTTTGGAAAATACAGGATAGAAGCCGGGAAGCCAGCTGGCTTCGGCAGGGAATTACTTGCGGGAAAAAGAGGGAATCAGGGCCCCTTAGTGGATATGATCCGCTCAAAAAGTATCTCAACGAGCTGGTTGGGAATCGAGGCAGATATTGACTGTGTGGTCGGTACTTTGAATTCAAAGCTGAAAACGTGGTAGATCAGATACAGGACGGTGTTAGCCACGTGCACTATAAAAGGTACCACCGCGTCTACCGCTACATTGAGAAAAGTCTGATCCGGATGGTCGGATGAATGCTCGGTATGGTCTACTTTGCCTTCCTGAGGCAGGTACTCCACGCTCGACACAAACAGGCATAACAGCAACGCCATCAACAGCGTAAAGCGCTGCTGGAAGAGACTGTTATGGATTACCCGGGTTTTCATTCGGCGCAAATATAGGTAATATTTGAAATTCAAGCTTTTCGTCTCCGTTTTTTTGACTTACCCCTCGGATTTTGTTCTGAGATAGGTTCTGATCACGTCCAAAGCCATATCGAAGTTGGAGTTGTTGGGGATGATCAGATCCGCCTCATTTTTGAATGGCTTGATGTACTTTTCATAGGTGGGCATCACGTGCATCTCATAGCGATACAGGACATCATCGAGATCGTAGCCCCGCTCTACCTTATCGCGGATGATCCGGCGCTTCAGCTTGATGTGATCCTTGGCGTCGATGAAGATCTTCAGGTCCAGCAGCTCCGCCAGCTCGGGATAGTACAGCACAAATATGCCCTCAACCACCACCACCGGGGCGGCCGAGAAGGTGAGCATCTTCGCCTTTTTAGCGGAATTGTTGAAGGTGTACTCTTCGCGAAGTACCGTCTCACCGTTTTGGATCTTGCGGATGTCGGCAGCGTACTGCTCGAAATCTATGCTGTGGGGTGTGTCAAAGTTATGGACGCCCTGTGCGTCGATCGGCTGCTGGTGCCGAGGCTTGTAGTAATTGTCCTGTGAAATAAGGCAAACTTCCTCGGGCTCGAAACTGCTCAGCAAACGCTCCAGAAATAATGTTTTTCCAGAGGCCGAACCTCCGGTGATCCCGACGATGAATGGTTTTTTCATTGGGGTCAAATGTAAATCATTTTAGACTCGATCTCAGAATTTTCGATGGCGAAGAAAGGAAATCAGCGCGTTTACGGCTTTGCCGCGATGACTGATGTCGTTCTTTTCGGCCAGACTCAATTCTGCAAAGGTCTTGTCAAAACCTGTCGGCCTGAATATCGGATCGTAGCCAAAGCCTCCGTGACCGACTTTTTGGGCTAAAATCTCACCCTCGGCGATTCCTTCAAAGGAAATTTCTTGCCCGTCCAGAATCAGGGCGATGACGGTTCGGAATCTGGCAGTTCGCTCCGCTTTTCCAGCCATTTTCTCCAGAAGCAATGAGATGTTTCGCTCATCGCTGCGCGGCTCCCCGGCAAATCGTCCCGAATACACACCCGGAGCGCCGTCCAGGGCAGCCACTTCCAGCCCGGTATCGTCAGCGAAGCAATCGACGCCGTAGTGGTCTTTGACGAACCGCGCCTTTTGAAATGCATTGTGCTCCAGCGTGTCGCCCGTCTCGGGAAGTTCCTCATGACAGCCGATTTGCTGAAGGGAGACAATCTCGAAATCAGACCCTAAAGCGGCTTTGACTTCTTCTATTTTCTTGGCGTTGTTCGTAGCGAAGCAGATTTTCATAGCCCAAAAATACAGATAGAAGGCAAAGATTTTCAAGTTTGGCTCCAGCTTTCGGGCTTTTGCAAAATCAAGAATCCATAACTTCAAGCCATGAAGAAAATAACGATCTACTGTGGCTCCAAGAAGGGCAACAGCGGCGTCTTTGAAGCGGGCGCACGATCTTTGGCTCAGGAGATGATCAAGCGGGATCACTCCTTAGTGTATGGTGCGGGGCGCGTGGGCTTGATGGGGGTGATCGCTGACGAGATGTTGGCTGCGGGCAAAGAGGTCCTGGGGATCATTCCGCAAAAGCTGGTCGATCGGGAAGTGGCGCACCGGGGCTGCACCGAGCTGGTCATCGTGGAAACCATGCGCGACCGCAAATGGTTGATGGCGGAGCGCGGGGACGGCTTTATCGCCATGCCTGGGGGAATCGGCACGCTGGAGGAGCTTTTTGAGATCATGACCCTGAACCAACTCCACTACATCCAAAAGCCCCTGGCACTCTTCAATGTCAATGGCTACTACGACAAGCTGATTGAGTTTCTCAACCATGCGCTGGAATCTGGCTTTCTCTACCCCGAGCAAGAAGAAATGCTGATCATCTCTGACGATCCGGTGGATCTGCTGGATCGGATGTCCGCCTATCAAGCAGGACGCCCGGCAGACTGGTAAGGCCCGGGCCCGGTGAGTTGTCGCTGCAGGTGATATACGAACGGCCTTTCCGCCGCGGCGGAAAAGTGTCTCACGATCGGAGCCGTCACTGCGATTGAGGTACGAACGAAGCAGTCTTCTCATCAAAATCTGCTTCCACTGATGGGATTGCTTCGGGCATGAAAGTCCAACCGAATTTTAGGCTTGGTGAAAAAAGACTTGCAATGACGTCTCAAAAACATCCGTCATCCTGCATCGATCATCCAACACTTCCCCGTATTTCACACTCCTGACTTCGTATTTCAGAAAGATAAATGGTACTTTTGCCAGAACCCTGACAGCTGCATGATCGACAAGCTTTTTCCACTGGACAAAAATTACATCCTCAGACAGGCTCAGTATGTATTGGAGGAGGAATTGCTGGATCAGATGATCTACGAGCTCAAGCGCTCCTACACCTACCTCTACAATCCTCTCCGACTGATGGATCAGACCTATTCCAGGATTTTGGATACGTTTGATTTTCCCAAAGAGCGGGTCAGGTTGATCTATCGGCAGCTTTGCGGGATTTACCGGTTCAAAAACAAGGATAATCAGCTCGAGTTACTTTTTGATGGCCGCAGCCATTTCGACAAATTCAAGGAGGAGTGGGAAGCGGGATTTATCTCTTGGATGGAAGAGCTGGGACAGCACGAACAGTATGTGAAAACCATGCTCAGAATGACGCTGCTGTACGACACGGAGTCTCGGGCCGAATGGGCTGAAAACCATTGTAAGGCATTTATCAATCACTATTTTGAGCTAAAAGTCGTCAAAAGACAAGGCGAGTTGAGATTGAAAATAGCCTAAAAGCAAAAGCAAAAAAGGCCGCCGATCCTGAGATGGGCGGCCTTTTTTTATGGCTTTTCGAAGAGGTTAGAAGTTTGGACTCAGGAGGTACTTGCTATAGAAGTCGTCGATGACCTTGACCGCTTCTGTGGCGTTGTCCACAACTGTGAACAGTTCCAGATCGTCTTCTTTGATGTAGTTGCTGTCCGCCAGCAGCGTCTTTTTGATCCAATCTACCAGGCCTTCCCAATAGGATCTACCCACCAGGACAATCGGGAATCGACCGATCTTGTTGGTCTGGATCAAAGTGAGTGCTTCAAAAAACTCATCCAGCGTACCAAAACCTCCCGGCAGCACGACAAAGCCCTGTGAATAACGAACAAACATGACTTTGCGCACAAAGAAATAATCAAAGTTCATCAGCTTGTCCCGGTCGATGTAGATGTTGTTAAACTGCTCGAAGGGCAGCATGATGTTCAATCCGACTGATTTACCACCCTCGGAATAGGCTCCTTTGTTACCAGCTTCCATGATACCGGGGCCGCCGCCGGTGATGACTCCGTAGCCGTGCCGCACGAGTTTGGCGGCGATATCCTCGGCCATTTGATAGTATTCATGGTCGCGTGGGGTTCTCGCCGAGCCAAATATCGATACACAAGGGCCGATCTTGGCGAGTTTTTCGTAGCCGACGACAAACTCTGACATAACCTTAAAAATCGCCCAGGAATCTTCGCTTCTGATTTCACTCCAGTCACGTTCTTTGAATGCCCGCTTGATGCGCTCTTCAGCTTCTTTATCTTCAAAATCGCTCATATTCCTTTTTTTATCCTTCAAAAAAACGATTCTCAGCAGCAATAGATCACATTTGAAAAGTTTGAGAAACTAATGGTCTGATTATCAAGGTAAAAAAATGAATTCATCCACGGATTTAAATGGGGAATACTTACGTTACTTTTACATCCTGATTATCTGAGATGAATCTATTTGAAAAGTCCGAAGCTGTAAAGGAGGTCTTTCAGCAATTAGCCACCGAATCCCAGCAATTTCACGAAGAGGGCGGGATGGCTTGCGTCTCAGGTTGTGGGTTTTGCTGCGCCAACCCGCAGGTACCCGCCTCGCCGCTGGAATTCTTGCCTTTGGCCTTCGATCTCTACGAGAAAGGGCTCGCGGAGGAAATCGCCAATCAATTGGCGCTTCAGGATGAGTTGGGGAACTGCATCGTGTATCGCTCCAAAAAGGACGATGAGACGCAGGGTTTTTGCGGTAGCTATGCAAGCAGAGGTCTGATTTGCAGGCTGTTTGGAGCTTCAGCGCGTAAATCCAAGTACGGGCAGAAGGAGCTGATTACCTGCAAGGTACTGAAGGAACAAAGGCCGGAGGAATTTGCGTTGGTGAACTCGCGCATCAATTCGGGGTTGGATATTCCCATGGCGACGGCTTTTTACACCAGACTGTATGATGTCGATGAATCTCTCAACACCCAGTATCCGATCAATCAGGCCATCCTGATCGCGCTGGAGCTGGTTTTGCGGTTCAAGTTTTACGAGGAGGCGGAGTAAAGCGCCGGATGGCAATTTTTTTGCTCCCTGGTTTTCCAGTATATTAGAGCTATCTAAAAGGGGCAATAGCACCAAAAATACCCGTAATTATGTTGAAAATCGGCGAAATCGTCCAGACACTAAAAGGGATCGTTGAGACCCGGATCGGAATAGTTAAGCAGGAAATTCAAAACGAGTTTGTCGAGATTTTGTCACGGCTGATCTTGTTGATCGTGATCGGGAGCATGCTGTTGTTCGCCTTTCTGTTTCTCTCACTTTCTCTGGCATTTTTCCTCAGTCAATTGACTAAAAGTCCCTATATGGGATTTTTGATCGTGGCATTGATCTACTTTTTGGTCATGCTGATGCTGATCCTGAGCAGAGATTCCCTGCGGGTCCAGGACAGAGTGGAGAACCTGCTCAAAAACTTTATTTTCAGAATGAGACTCAAAAGACAACAAGAGAAGGAAGAAGATGAGCAATAAATTGGAGAAGACATCGGATGAACTGGAGCAGACCCTGGCCAAGCAGCTTGAGATGCTGAAGAAGGAATCGGAAGAATGGCTGAAAGTGGGAGCGGTGGTCGCTGTGGGAGTCTTGCTGACCTACGGGATCGTAAAGGTGACGCGGAAAAAGAAAGTCAAGACTACGGATAAGGCCCTAGAAGTACTGGAAAAAGAAGGATTGCTCAATGAAGACATCAAAAAGCGCCTGACCAAGCCAAAGGGCTCCAGTTTTTGGCCTAATCTGACGCAGAGATTGCTCATTTTGGGTTTAGCTATGGCCAAAGAGAAACTGTTCGTCGATATGTTTGCGCCTCCAGCCGAAGTCAAGGAACGTGAGGAAGGTAAGTAAGCTCCTCAAATCACTTTCAAAAAGCAGGCAAAAGGGAATCGCTTGGCTGGTCGATCCTGAAAAGAAAATCGACCTTAATCAATTTGGCTGGGTGAAGGATTCGGGTTTGGATCTTATCCTGGTGGGAGGGAGCACTGCTTCTGCGCGGGATTTCAACAATACGGTGCGAGCGCTGAAGCAAATTGCCGGTGAAATCCCCGTTTGCATCTTTCCTGGCTCTCATCTTCACCTTTCGGACGAGGCGGATGCCATCTTGTTCATGGGCTTGATCTCTGGGAGAAATCCTGAATTTTTGATTTCCCATCAGGTCAAGGCGGCGCCGGAAGTGGCCCGATTGGGTTTGGAGGTTTTGCCGACCGGATACATCTTGGTCAATCAGGGCGAGCTGCTCAGTGTTCATTCCGCAAGTCAGACCTTACCGCTTTCTAACGAAGATCCCAGCCTGGCTAAGGCAACGGCCCTGGCGGGGAAATTTCTCGGGATGCGGTATTTTTATTTGGATGCGGGTAGCGGAGCGAGTATTCCGGTACACCCGACAGTCATCTCTGAAGTGAAGTCTGCGGTGAAAACCCCTTTGATAGTAGGCGGTGGACTCGGCACCACCGAAAAGATAAGAGCTGCTTTTGACGCAGGCGCGGATCTGGTTGTTTTGGGCAATTCGATCGAGAAAGATGCTGGATTTTTGGATGAGGTCCTGGCGACTAAGCGCTGGTACAATCTCTCACTGAATATTAATTAGCGATTCTCTTCGTCGCATTTTTCCAGCCGGAACCCCGTACATCATCTTGAATCGTCTGCAAAAATAAGCGGTGTCTTTGTAGCCAACCTCTTTTCCGATATCCCGGATCGATTTTTTGGTGGTACGCAGTAGTTCTACTGCCGCCTCCATGCGCTGGTACTCGATGTAGTCCTGCGGATTGATGCCAGTAAGCATCTTGAAATACTGCCCGACGTAGTCTTCCGAGACATTGGCAACCTTCGCCAGTACCTTATTGGACAAATCGCCGCCAATATTCGCTTTGATGAAATTGAAAAGATCGATCAATCGCGGGTCTTTGAAGTACGTCGAATTGGTGGAAAGTTCCTCTGTAAAAAGTCTGTTCTTTAGGATGTGGCGCAAAAGTTCGATCACCAAGACTTCCGTTTGAGCCTTCAGTGCGCGTTCTTTTCCGACATTACTTGCTTCGATCTCCTTGATGATATCCTCCAGCAGCGTGGCGATCCGGTCGTTGAATCGGATGATAAAGGGCGGAATGTCAAGGGAATTGAAAAAGTTGACGACATCAAAAACCTTGGATTCGAACTGAACGATGGAGATGCAGTCATCTTCGGCGGTTTTGATGTCCTTGAAGCTGATGGTTTGGAGGTATTTTCGTCGGCTGTCACCAAACTGCTCCATGTCCATTTCATTTCTTTTGGAGCCTGTCCCAAAGGTGAGTTGGATTTTCTGGCCTTTTGGGACGAACAACACTTCGCCTTCATTGACCAGTTCCTGATCTTCACCTGACTTCAGGGTGCCATGATGAAGCAAAATCAGGCTATTTTCGCTCTCTTCGTAGTCGAGGACGGTGACGGGCTTTTCAATCTTGAAATTGGTGCCTTTCAAAAAACGTACGTGGACGGATTCGATGACTTTGTTGTAATAGTCCATGACTCGGGAATAAAAGTGGAATCGCAAAAATATAATTTTTCCAACGGGAAAACAGGAGTATTCTATAATAGTGCGTAAAAAAATAAATGCAGGGCATAATTATTTGGAATTATACCCTGCAATTGGGTCTGAATTAGACCTATCTGAGAATTTTTCTCGAAATAACGATGCGCTGAATCTCTGAAGTGCCTTCGTAAATCTGGGTGATTTTTGCGTCCCGCATCAGTCGCTCGACGTGGTATTCCTTGACATATCCATAGCCTCCATGTACCTGGACGGCTTCGATGGTGACGCTCATCGCCACTTCGGAGGCATAGAGCTTCGCCATGGCCGAAGCGTGTGCATAGTCTTCTCCCTGATCTTTAAGCCATGCGGCCCGGTAGACCAGAAGTCTGGCGGCCTCAATCTGGGTAGCCATGTCGGCTAGTTTAAACTGGATCGCCTGATGCTCGCAAATCGGCTTGCCAAAGGTTTTGCGCTCTTTGGAATAGGCGAGGGCCAGCTCATATGCGCCTGCGGCAATGCCCAAAGCTTGAGATGCGATGCCGATCCTGCCGCCATTGAGTGTCTCCATGGCGTAAGTAAAGCCGAAACCTTCCTCCCCGATGCGGTTTTCCGCGGGAACTTTCACATCGGTAAAGATCAATGAATGAGTGTCGGAGCCCCTGATTCCGAGCTTGTCCTCTTTTTTCCCGACGACAAAGCCTTCCCAGCCTCTTTCAACAATAAATACAGAGATGCCCTTGTGGGCTTTTGATGCATCGGTCTGAGCAAAGACCAGATAAATACTTGCGGAGGAACCGTTGGTAATCCAATTTTTGACGCCATTGATCAGGTAATGATCCCCTTGCTTCTCAGCCGTGGTTCGTTGTGAGGTCGCGTCAGATCCGGCTTCTGGTTCCGATAAGCAAAAAGCGCCCAAGACTTCGCCGCTTGCCAGCTGCGTCAGATACTTTTGCTTCTGTGCTTCCGTGCCGTATTTCTCCAGACCCCAGCAAACCAGCGAATTGTTAACTGACATCGCCACGGAGGCCGAGGCATCTATCTTGGACAATTCCTCCATCGCAATCGCGTAGGAAACGCTGTCCATGCCGCCACCATTGTATTTTGGGTCGACCATCATTCCCAAAAAACCCAATTCCCCCATTTTTTTGACCTGTTCCTTCGGGAATTTTGCTTCCGAATCACGCTCAATCACGCCTGGAAGAAGCTCTGACCGTGCAAATTCTCTTGCGGCGTCACGTACTGCCAGCTGCTCCTCTGTTAGTTGAAAATTCATAGGGGTTGTCCAATCTTGGGTTTAAGTTCTGAGGGAGAATATAGGCCAAAAATGCAAAAGGGGCAAAACCTGCCCCTTTTGAAATTGGATTTTGATCTGGATCAATCCCGGTTGCCAAAGAACACAAAGATGTAGTAAGCCAACGTTGCCAGAGAAGCTAGGGCAGCTACCACATAAGTCATTGCAGCCCAATGCAGGGCGTCCTTAGCCATATCATATTCTGGGCGGGTGACGACGTTTCTGGTTTGTACCCAAGCGAGTGCTCTTTTAGACGCATCAAATTCCACCGGAAGTGTGACCAGAGTGAACAAAGTCATCACAGAATATGAGCCTACTACGATAAAGCCAATTAATTCATTGTTCAAGCCTAGCGCAATTCCACCGAAGAGTGAAGCAATCAAGACAACATTTAAGATTTTCCCCGAAATGTTTTGAACGGGAACCATGGCAGATCTCATCTTCAGCCATGCATAGGACGTAGCATGCTGGACTGCGTGTCCACATTCGTGGGCAGCTACCGCAGTCGCCGCGGCGTTTCGTCCATAGTAAACGTCTGGGGAGAGGTTGACCGTTTTGTTTGCCGGATTGTAGTGATCAGTCAGCTGACCTTCTACAGAAACCACCTGAACATCGTGAATATTATGATCTGCCAGCATGAGCTTGGCGATTTCAGCTCCGGAGAGATTGGCTTGAAGAGCCGTTTCGGAGTATTTCTTAAACTTGCTTTTCAGCTTGCTACTGACTACAAATCCAAGGATTGCAAATACGACAACGATTAAGATAATCATTTTGATTTATTGTTTAACTGGGTGTGAATACGAAGTTAGACCTTGTCGGGTTTAATCCAAGCGGGGATTCTTACCATCCAAATCCAACTGGCCAATCCCACAATCATGACTAATATGACCTGGGTGCCGTGGATGATGGCCGCGAAGATTTTACCGTCAGTCTCTGTTATTCCAAACTGGATCAAAATGTAGGCCACCAAGGCGTGAAAGGTTCCGATGCCCCCCTGGACGGGCGCCACCATGCCAATAGTTCCCATTACCATCACCAAAAGCACCTCGCCGGGTGTCAAGTTGGCAGTACTTTGGATCCCTATAGAAACGGTGTACATCGTGAGATAGTATATAATCCAGATCACTATCGAACTGGCCCAGAAAGCAAGCGGACGGTCGAGCGTTCGGATAGATCGGACACCTGAAAGAATCTGCCGGGAAAACTCCTGAAGTTTATTGATCAGCCCGCTGCTTCTGAATCTTCTGATGATGAGATAGACCAGAAGTGCGAATATCGCAATGGCGCCCAAGAAGAGAGGGAGGTTACTCAGGATCTTCTGCCCTAGACCATCCAGATCTACCAATTCGCCTGCAAGCGAAAGAAAAAGTTGGTTTTCCACCACGAAGGCAAGAAAAATCATCGCAACTAGGAAAAGCAAATCGATGCTTCTTTCGAGGATAACGGTCCCCAACAAATGACCTAAAGAAATACCATTAGTGCGGGTCAGGACGCCGCATCTCGCCACTTCGCCTGCCCTGGGGATGAGCATATTGACGAGGTAGCCAACCATCACCGCGTGATAGGCTCGGTTGGCGGTGACCTTTTCACCACCGGCTTCGTTGATCAATAGTGCCCAGCGCCATCCTCTGATCCAGTATCCGCCCCAAGCGATCAGCATGGAAAACAAAATCCAAAACCAATTGCTGCTAAGTACCTGCTTCTGAAGACTCGAAAATTCGATGTCCCGGTATAAAAGCCAAAAGATCCAGACCGCAATCGCCAAAGAGGCCACGACTTGGATGGTTCTTTTGAGGGTTGGATTCATCAGACGAGCTTATTTCTTTCGTCGGGAAAGATCAGAACGGGCTTGTGCTTTTTGGCTTCTTCGAGCTCCATGCCGGCATAGGAGATGATGATGACGATATCGCCCACTGATGCTTTCCTGGCTGCCGGGCCATTAAGGCATACTTGCCCGCTTCCCCGCTTGCCGGTGATCACATAAGTCTCGAGACGTTCGCCGTTGTTGACGTTGACGATTTGGACTTTTTCGTTTTCGATGAGATTTGCAGCGTCCATCAGGTCCTCGTCAATCGTGATCGATCCGACATAGTGAAGCTCTGCTTGGGTGATCTTCACCCGGTGGATTTTAGACTTTAATACTTGGATATGCATTGGTTTAGTATTTCCGGCGCGAAACTAGGGAATAATCGGCAGGTTGTCGATCAGGCGGATGTCTCCGATATAAGCCGCTACGCAAATGGAGGATTTTTCTTTTGGAGAAAAATCCACATAGTGTTCGAAGCTCTCGGGATGGATCAGTTGGAGATATTCCAACCTGGCTGAAGGAACCCCGGCGAAATCATTCTCAATTTCTCGCACTATTTCCAACCATTTTTTACCCGATAAAAGTTCAGCTTTTGCTTTCTCGAGGCTTTTGAATAGGATCAACGCCTGGGATCTTTCGCTGGAATTCAGTCTGAGATTTCGTGAAGACATCGCCAAGCCGTCAGCTTCTCTTCGAGTGGGTACGACCGTCAACTGGAGGGGAAAAGATAGATCACTGACTAGTCTTTTGATGATTCCCACTTGCTGCAGGTCCTTTTGACCAAAAAAGGCAACATGTGGACGGATCAGATGGAAAAGCTTGGAGACCACGATACCTACCCCATTGAAATGCCCAGGGCGGAATTTTCCTTCCAATACCCTTTCCAGATCACCAAAGTCCATCTTAAGCGACGGAAGATTCGGATACATCGTGTCTACTGAGGGCAAAAACACATAGTCCACCCCCGCTTTTTCGAGTTTTTCCAGGTCGGAATCCAGCGTCACCGGATACTTTTTGAAGTCTTCGGGATTGTTAAACTGGGTCGGGTTGACAAAGATCGAAACGACCGTAATGTCGGTTTTTGAGCGGGAATTCTCCACCAAGTCGACGTGGCCCTGATGAAGTGCACCCATGGTGGGTACTAGGCCGATACGCTGATTGAGTTGGAGATGATTGAGCCAGAGCGGGTTCCACTCAGCCGGGGTATGAATTAACTTCACGGAGGGGTAGTATTTCGGCTAAATTGGGGCAAAAGTAGATTAATATCCAGAAATACAATGCTTTCGGGCTTTTTTTTATTTATCTTTGTGCCGTTGTTTATCACGTTCATTAAAATCCCTATAGCATGTCCAAACTACGTATCCTCTACGTTGCCAGTGAAATCAACCCTTTCTTACAAACTTCAGAAGTAGCCAATTTCTTACGATCCCTGCCCCAAGCTATGCAAGAGCGTGGTATGGAGATCCGTATCTTGGTGCCAAGATTTGGGCTGATCAATGAACGGAAAAACAGGCTCCATGAGGTCGTCCGTCTCTCAGGAATCAATATCGCAGTGGGAGATGAAGAGAAGCCATTAATTATAAAGGTCGCCTCTATTCCCAACGCAAAACTTCAGGTTTATTTTATTGACAACGAGGATTATTTCCAGCGCAAGCATGTATTCCATGACAAGCAGCAGAAGTTTTACGAAGACAATGACGAGCGCGCCATCTTCTTCTGCAAAGGTGTCATTGAGACGGTGAAGAAATTAGGCTGGGCACCGGATATCGTACATTGCAATGACTGGATGACTGCGCTCATCCCGATGTATCTCAAAACGACTTACAAAAATGAGCCGCTCTTCAAAGACACTAAAACTGTGTTTGCGATCTATAACAATGGATTTTCACATACCTTTGGCGACGATTTGTTAAACAAGGTTAAGATGGTGGATATCGATGACGCTATTTTAGCACCTTTGAAGACCAAAGACTTCACAGGCTTTATCAAGATGGGGATGGAATATGCCGACCTCGTGGTAAAAGGCTCTGCTGTGTCACCAGAATTAAACCAACTCATCGAGGATTTCTCAAAAGACAAAAATTTTGAAATCAGTATTCAAGAAGAACAGCAAGCTCATGACGAGCTTTTTGGAATTTACAACAGCCTCGCGGGCTAAACTGGCCGGACTGGCCTTAATTTCTATACCCCTTATCAGTTCATGCAGTGACCCGGCATCCGTCGGACTCGAGTTGGCGCCCGGGAATAACCAGATTGGTGTATTCTACGAAGAGTTTGTGCTCGATGCCCAGCTGGTGTTGTTGGATTCGTTCAATACCGTTAATGCGGTGAACTCCGCCGTATTGGTAGTGGGAAATGAGTCGGATCCTTATTTCGGCAAAACCGACGCCACTGGCTTCTCAAGGCTCTATATCGACGCTACCAAAGACCGACCTACCGATGAGGCGATATTGGATTCGATGTTCTTCAATATGGACGTCGTCAGCGTGAATGGGGCAGACTTGGAAAACCCAAAGCGATATCGTGTACACAAGCTGACAGAGCCCATCTTGGATACGCTTTATTACAACTTTGATGCGCTGGCATTTCAGGCGGATGCTTTTGCGGAGGGAGAGATCACGTTCGGAGAGGATATCAGAGATACAGTCATGAGGCTTTCTGTTACGGAGGAGTTTCAGGAAGAGCTTTTTGGGAAGATCACAGACGAATTTGAGTTTCAGACGCTCTTTAGTTTCAGAAATTATTTCCCAGGTATAGCAATTAAAGCAACCGAAGGTGACAACACCACGATCGGCACGGTGCTTGGCGCCAATACCGGCATCGCGACTTACTATCACTATGCTGGTGACACGGTCTCACAACGGTACGACATCAACACCAGTTCATCGAGAAGTTTCAACGGAGTCAAATCTGACCGCTCAGGTACTCCTACGGAAGTCGTCACAGAGTATGGGGAATCCTATCCTGTCAGTCCTTTGGTAGGGATGAAGTCGACAGTGGCTATGGCGCTGCGAATAGATACCAGTCCATTGGATGCGTTTTTGGATACCTTATCCGGTGTTACGTTCAATCAGGTTCTGTTTTCCATGGGTGAGATTGAAAGTCAGGACGAGGAAAATAACCCTATCAGCGGTATGGTGATGATATTTGTCGATCAGAATAACGAGCCTATCAAAAGTACCCTTAACAGTTCTGCTCTCTATGTACAGACGGATGGGCAAGCACAGGTCGTACTGGATTCCAATGGGGATAAAGTCCCCAGCAATGTGTATGCAAACGCCGCTATTTTGAGCTACGTGGCAGATGAAAAGACCTATCTGGCAGGGATCACCTCCCATGTGAATGCGATCTACCGGGGAGATCTGCAGCGCCAAGACTGGCTGCTCTATGCATCAACTCCGCAGACCGGGGACGATTTCAAAAGATCCCTGCGTCAGTTTAAAGTAAACAAAGATAAGGTTACCGTGAAAGTCATTTATTCGAAAACACGGTAGTTCAATCGATTTCTTTGAAGTCGCTCTAATCCACTTTCCGTTTTTCGGGAAGTGGATTATTTTTTTTGGCACGAATGGTGTTTCTTTGCTGAAGTTCAAACCAACTTTAATAATTTTTAAATATGTGCGGAATTGTCGCTTATGTGGGGCAGCAGGAAGCTTTACCCATAATCCTCAAAGGCCTTCGAAGATTGGAATACCGTGGCTATGATTCAGCCGGTGTGGCTCTTTTGGATCGTGAAGGCTTAAGTATCTATAAGAAAAAAGGCAAGGTTTCCGAATTGGAGAAACATCTGGAGTCTACCGGAGGCTTATCATCCAAAATTGGAATCGGTCATACCCGTTGGGCTACCCACGGGGAGCCAAATGACGTAAATGCCCACCCGCACTACTCCTCTTCGGAGAAGTTTGCAATGATCCATAATGGGATCATCGAAAACTACGAGGTCCTAAAAAAGGATCTTCTTCAAAAAGGCTACAAGTTCCAGAGTGATACAGACACGGAGGTTTTCGTTAAATTCATCGAAGACATCTTTGTGCACAACGAATGTACACTCGAAGAAGCGCTGCGTTTGGCTTTGCATAAGGTAGTAGGTGCCTACGCGATTGTCCTGATCAATAAGGAGGAGCCGAATACCCTGATTGCTGCTAGAAAAGGCTCACCTTTGGTCATTGGAGTAGGAGAAGATGAGTATTTTCTGGCTTCCGATGCCACTCCTATCATCGAATATACCAATAAGGTGGTCTATCTCGATGACTATGAAATTGCAGTAATCCGGGATGGTAAACTTCAGGTCAAAACGATCGAAAACGTGGAAACCCACCCTTACATCAACCAACTCGAAATGGAGCTGGAAGCAATCGAGAAGGGTGGATACGAGCACTTCATGCTCAAGGAGATTTATGAGCAGCCCAAGTCCATTGCAGATTGTCTGAGAGGAAGATTGGATGCTAAATCCGGACGCTTGGTACTGGGAGGTTTGCGGGACTACATGAATAAGTTTCAAAATGCGGAGCGGATCATCATCACCGCCTGCGGTACCTCGTGGCACGCGGGCCTGGTCGCGGAATACCTCTTTGAGGAGTTTGCCAGAGTGCCCGTGGAAGTGGAGTATGCTTCAGAGTTCAGGTACCGAAACCCCGTAATCAGCGAGAAAGACTTTGTCATTGCCATCTCCCAATCCGGTGAGACTGCCGATACGTTGGCAGCCATTGAGTTGGCAAAGTCAAAAGGAGCTACGATTTTTGGCGTTTGTAACGTCGTAGGATCTTCTATCCCGAGAGCAACTCATGCGGGATCTTACACTCATGCCGGGCCAGAAATCGGAGTGGCTTCTACCAAAGCTTTTACCGCACAGATCTCCGTTTTGGCGATGATGGCTTTGAAGCTTGGCTACCAAAGAGGGACTTTGCCAGAAAGCAAATACATACAGCTGCTGCATGAATTGGCAGCCATTCCGGCTAAAGTTGAGAAGGCGCTTCAGACCAACGATCTGATCAAATATATTGCTTCCGAATACAAGGATGTGAGAAATGCGCTCTATCTGGGACGTGGATATAATTTCCCGGTTGCTTTGGAAGGAGCATTGAAGCTGAAGGAGATTTCCTACATCCACGCCGAGGGATATCCGGCAGCAGAGATGAAGCACGGGCCAATCGCCTTGATTGACGAGGAAATGCCGGTATTCTTTATCGCCACTCAGGACAGTTCCTACGAAAAAGTGGTCAGCAATATTCAAGAAGTGAAAGCCAGGAAAGGAAAAGTGATTGCTGTGGTGACCGAGGGCGACACCCAGGTAAAAGCAATCGCGGATCACGTGATCGAGATCCCTGCGGTGCATGAGGCGTTTGTTCCTCTGGTGGCAGTGGTGCCTTTGCAGCTGCTCTCCTATCACATCGCCGTGATGCGGGGATGCAACGTAGACCAGCCGAGGAATCTGGCGAAATCAGTGACGGTGGAATAAATCAAGAGACTGGCAGAAATGTCAGTCTTTTTTGTTACAGGCCCCGGGCGTCCAAGATATTACCCCAGAGCGATCGGCCGTGCAGGCATTTCCATAGGTTTTGCCATCACATCCGCAAACCGGAGTGTAGTCTAAAGTACAGGGTCCTGAAGTGATCCTTTCTGAATCGATACAATTTTCCGGAATATTTTCTTCTTCACAGTGTGAAAAGATAAATAGAGAACCAAAGAATAGAAGGACAGGCAATTTTCTCATACTCAGTGGACGGATTTTCAAATCACGTCGCTACAAACAAAGGTACAACTTCACAAATCACCACTACCCAGCCGATAAAATCCTTACTTTTGCGCAGCGAAGAAAACACCCATGCTGGACAAATTACAGGCGCTCAAAGATCGTTTCGAAGAAGTAGGCCAACTCATTATCCTGCCGGACTCCATGTCCGACATGAGCAAATACACCAAGCTTAGCAAAGAGTATAAAGATCTCGAGAAAATCGTGGCCGCTTTTGACGAATACAAGCTCGTCATGCAGAACATCGACAGCTCAAAAGAGATCCTGGAAAAGGAGAAAGATCCTGAGTTTCGGGAGATGGCCAAGGCGGAATTGGACGAGCTCCGGGATCGAAAGGAAGGGCTGGAGGAAGATCTAAAACAACTGCTCATCCCCAAAGACCCCAATGACTCCAAGGACTGTATCCTCGAAATCCGAGGGGGAACCGGTGGCGACGAAGCCGCGATCTTTGCAGGAGATCTGTTCCGGATGTATGAGCGGTTTTGCGAGATTCAGGGTTGGAGATTGACGGTCCTGGATTTGACCTTCGGCTCGGCGGGAGGTTACAAAGAAATCATTGCCACTGTCTCCGGTGCGGATGTATATGGCATGCTAAAATACGAATCCGGCGTGCATCGCGTGCAGCGGGTGCCAGCCACCGAATCGCAGGGACGCGTGCATACTTCCGCAGCTTCTGTGGCAGTGCTCCCCGAAATGGACGAAGTTGAGGTGCATCTGGACATGAATGACATCCGTAAGGATACCTATTGCTCATCCGGTCCGGGCGGTCAGTCAGTCAACACGACTTATTCCGCTGTTCGGCTGACCCACAACCCTTCAGGCCTGATCGTAACATGTCAAGACGAAAAATCCCAGATCAAAAACTTTGAAAAAGCGCTTAAGGTTTTGAGATCCAGACTTTATGAGATTGAGCTTGCCAAGCACAACGATGCCGTTGGCGCTCAGCGGAGATCCATGGTAGGCAGCGGGGACCGCTCTGACAAAATCAGAACCTACAACTATCCCCAGTCACGTGTCACCGACCATCGGATCAACAAAACAGTCTATAACCTACCCGAGGTGATGAATGGGGCCATCGAGGAGTTTATCTCCGCGCTGCGTATGGCCGAAAACCTCGAAAAGATGCAGGCGGGCGGCATCGAGTAATTGGAACATGCTTTGCAAGATTGAATTTAGAAGGTATATTGAAGGGATAAAAAGCCCGAGCTTAGAAATAACCCAAGCGTTTTTATGATTATAGCAGGAGAAAGAGAAATTAATCTAGTCACATGGAGCGAGTCACACTTTCATTCGCTCTATCCTCTTGCCAACAATCCCAAGATCGCCATGAATCTCAGGGACAGCTACCCCCAGCCTTACACGATTCATGATGCGAGACATTGGATCGAACACAACCAGAAATTCAATCCTCCTCAAAATTTTGCCATCGAATTTGAAGGGAAACTGGCCGGATCGATCGGATGTGACCGGGGTAAAGACGAACTCAGAACCAACATGGAGTTGGGTTTTTGGGTGGGTGAGCCTTTTTGGGGAAAGGGCATTGCCACCGAGGCAGTCAAGCTCTACACCAGATACATCTTCGATAAATTCGATATCCAACGAATCTACGCGCAGGTATATGACTTCAATGGAGAATCCATGAGTGTCTTGGAGAAAGCCGGATTTATCCCGGAGGCCATCCTGAAAAGAGCCTACATTAAGAGAGGGACTATCGGGGACGTATTCCAGTATGTGATGATCCGGGACGAAGCATAAGCTTCGCTTTTTTTTGAAGTTCGGTGGTATTGCTTCTCGGGAAACCGACGTGTTCTATTTTTTGTCTGAAAGTCTTCTATTTTTCCCTTTCCCGCAGATCTCAGCAGAAAAAGACACAGATTTCCACAGAGATTGCTTTCAAGGACCGTGGGTCAGTTTTTCTCACGCTACCTCACCAAGACCTTTTTGGACAGGACACCATTTTTGCCCTCTAGCTTAACTACGAGAAGGCCTTTCGGGAGCCCTTGTAGATAGATCTCGCCTTGGCCGGATGCTATCGGAAGCGTTTCCACCAATTGCCCGAGGGAATTGAATACCGAGAGGCTTGCCCAAGAATCGAGTGAAGTTGAAGTGATCGTCAGGTTTCCTGAACTTGGGTTTGGATAGATCTTCAGGTTTCCTTCGTCGAGTGGCTCCAGTGCCGTAATAATATTCACGTTCACCGCAAGGGTTCGCTTCGTGCTGAAGCCACACTCGTTTTGGGCTTCCACCGAAAGTTCAAAATCTCCCTCCTTTTCCCACACAACTACCACCCTTCCAGTTCCCTGGCCGGACAGGATCTTGCCGCCGTCGCCGCTTACGGCCCATCGGTAGTTCAGCCCGGGAATGGATTCGATCTCATAAGTCTGCCCACCCAGTCCGACCCTTGCCTCACCGGCAATGGACACGGGAGCTTGGGGTGCCGAATTCACCGCGATCGCCTTTACAATCGACTCGGCAGCTCCGCAGTAGTTTTCTTGCTTGACGGTGATCTGTTGGGTGCCTTCTTGATTCCAAAGGACTTCTACCACATGAGTGCCCTGTCCTTTGGTGATCTGTCCGTCGCTGACTGTCCACGCGTAAGTGACTCCTTCAATATTGGGCAAGGAATAAGTATAGGGAACCTCCTGGCACACAGTCCCTTCTCCCTCTATCGATACATTTACAGGCGGTAAAGACGTGACTTGAACTTCCTTGGCCGATGTCTCTCCGGTTCCGCAGAAATTGGATCGGCTGACGAGAACGGCGTTCCTGCCTGCGGTCGTCCACTTGACTTCGATTTGGCTGGTTCCTTGGCCGGAGATAATCTCACCTCCGTCCACCCGCCAGGCAATAGTGGATCCGGCCTGTGGAAGTCCCGACACTGAATAGGATTTGTTGACCAGACAGCTTTGGGAATCGCCCATAATTTCGCCCAAGCTACCCGTCGGAGGTGAGCAGATAAATGAAAGGATAGTGCCATCCTCTCCGACGAAATAGGCCTTTTGATCCGTGCCCGCACTCACCGCATTCAGACTTCGGAGGGTTCCTGTGACGATTGGCCTCCAAGTTTCTCCACCGTCGACTGTGACCATTGCCAACCCGTCCTCACCTGCCACAAAGCCGTTATTCTTGCCAAAGAAATCAACGGACTTGAGGTCTTTGTCCGTGCCGGATTCGATCTTTTTCCATGTTTTGGCCTTGTCGTTTGTTTTTAGGATGATTCCGCCATCGCCTACTACAATCGCCTGGCTTGTGTCGATCTTAGCCAGTGCGTTTAGATTTTGTTCCGTTACCTTTGGGATGGTCTCCCACATATTCCCTCCAAAGGTCCAACTTATTTGTCCGCTGTCCCCCACCGCAAATCCATTGTCATTGTCAAAGAAGGTAAGGTCTTTGAGATTTTCTGTAGTATTGGATACCACGGTTTGATCCCAGGTTACACCTGAGTCTGAAGACCGGGAAATATATCCTTGGGAGCCTGTGAGATAAACCGTAGATGGGGCAAAAAGGTAAAATCCTGTAACACTCCGGTCCGCAGGATTAAAAACTGGAGTCCAGACGGTACCGGAATTTGAAGTGCGGTAGATCTTTCCGCTTTGTGATCCGGCATAGCCAAATGAGGTGTTCCAAAAGTCGATGGTATGGATGAGGATAGACTCAGGTAGAGAGCGATTGACCAAGGTAGTTGCACCATTGGTAGTGACGAACAACCCTCCCCTTTCTCCTGCGATATATCCGGTGTTTACATTTTTGAAATCTGCACTTGTAAAGTTGTTTCTGATCCCAGCCAGTTTTTGCGTCCAGCTCGTTCCAGCATTGCCGGAGTTGCTGAGGTAGCCGTCTTGACCTATTGTCGAAGCGAGATTGCTACCGGGTATAAATGCGATGGACTTGAGGTTTCGGATATTGCCAGCACCGAGACTGCGTTTGGTAAATGATGTTCCCGAGTTGGCGGTTCTGACCATAGTTGCCAAATCACCTGCTGCGGTGACTATCCTCGCATCCAGTGGACTGATGGCGACCTTCCGCAGCGTATTGGTGGTGGTGGAGTTCAATACTGGCCAAGTCGATCCGCCGTCCACGGTTTTGACGAAAAGGCCGTTTTCACCAACAGCATAGCCTATCGACTCGCTCGAAAAGGCGATCCCATACAGGGCGTCGCTTTGAGCAAGACCCGAAAGGGCCCAGGTATTCCCTTTGTCTGTTGATTTTAGAATTTTTCCCCCGTCTGCCGCGATGAATCCGGTATTTTCATTTGAAAAAGTGATTTCGTTCAGCCGGAGAGCAGTTCCGCTGGATACCTTTTTCCAGGTTTCGCCGGAATCTGTGGAGCTCACGATTTCCCCCTTTTCACCTACTGCGAAAAGGAGGGAATCGGAAAGTTTTGCGATGCTGAGCAGGGTGTTTTGAGTTCCTGATTCCTTCTTCTGCCAACTTCTGCCCCCGTCGCCTGTGAGGTAGATGGCACCGCTGTCGCCGACAGCGACGGCCTTGCCTTCTCCAACAAAGACAACATCATAGAACCTCGTGTCGAACTTTTGCAAGACCTCTTCCCAGGTGGCTCCTCCGTCGCTTGTCAGGACGATAAGCCTTTCCCCTACCACGATGCCTTCTTGGGCATTTCTCCATGTGATTGATTCGAAATCGAGCCCCCAGCTTTGCATGCGGGTTAAGGTCTGAGTGACAGCATCTGATGAGATGAGCAGGAAAAAAAGAAAAACAGACAGGAGTCTCTTCATATTTTATGAAAACAAAAGCTGCTTGGGCGAGAATGTAATTTGTCGGAAAGTGGAGACACGGTTTTAAGATAATCAATCGCTTTCACCTGAATTCTTAAATAGCATGATAAATTTATGGTTTAATTGATAATGCCATGAAATACCCATGAGAAATGCTTCTCACACAGGGGTATGACTATTAACCAAGATTCTCCCGATCCGCCGCGGCGGATCGGGACAGGCTATCTGACCGCTAAAAACAAATTATAAACAGATGAAAAAAATCATAACCATCCTCGTAGCATCCATTTCATTGTCGTCCTGCGAACCCCGGGATAGAATATCCAAGGAGACCTTTGAGCAGGTAAATGAGTCGATGGAAGTGAAACGCCTGACGGAGGTCGAGATCATTGAGGAGGCAATGATTTGGGGCGATTCGATCACAAACGAAGCGCAAGCCCAGTTGATGGCAGCCTTGCAAAAGGCCATTGAAGAAAAAGGTACCGCGGAGGCTTTGGAATTCTGCAATGTCAATGCCTTGTCGCTCGTGGGTGAAGTTGGCGAAACCTACGGCGTCGAGATCCGACGGGTATCCAATAGCAACCGAAATCCGCAAAGCCTGCCCACAGGGGAAGAAAAGGAAATCTTGGAGGCCTATGAATACACCGCGGAAAGCGGTGGGAAAAGTGACCCAAATATCCAGAAGATATCGGGTGGCGACGTATTCTTATATACCAAACCCATCGTGATTCCCAGCGGGTTTTGTTTGAGCTGTCATGGAGAGGCTGGAAAAGAATTGGATGAAAGTACCTTCAAAAAGCTGGGGGAACTCTATCCGGATGACAAAGCGATCGGCCACAAAGTCGGAGATCTGCGGGGGATGTGGTCGGTCAAAATTCCAAAGAAAGAGGTGGTGAAAAGACTTTAAATATTCCTCTTACGGGCAAGGAAAGAAGGTTTCGGTGATTTTCCTGTTCTCGAAAAAAAGTAAATTTTGCAAGAAAAAAAGTTAACATTTTTTAGGATTTACAGGATGCGGTTTCCCTGTTTTTCTTTATAAAAGGCGGCTATTTGCTTTTCCGTTTACTAAAGCAGCAGAATACAGTTGGTTTTTGGCAGTAAACAGTTAGGCATTTAGCCCAAAAATGGCTGACATTGTGGTTTAATTTTCATTAACCCAAAACTGCCTATGAAAATCTCTACTCATGTGAGGCTATTCAGCCTGACATTCTTGATGTGCCTACTCTATCTAGGTACTGCACAGGCTCAGACCCGGGAGGTGTCTGGAGTTGTTATATCCGGCGAGGATAATCTACCGCTTCCCGGAGTATCGATCATCCTCAAGGGTACCACTACAGGTACCGTCACCGATGTGGATGGTGCATTTAAAATGTCGGTCCCATCTAATGAGTCCGTTCTGGTCTTTTCCTTTGTGGGCTTCCTTACCCAAGAGGTCGTGGTTGGTTCTCAAAACCAACTTGACATCAGACTTGGTCCTGATACGAAATCACTCGAAGAAGTGATCGTGGTCGGATACGGTGAGCAAAAGAAGGAAACCATCACAGGTTCCGTAGCTACTGTAAAAGGTGGTGAACTGGCCAAGTCCCCTTCTGTCAACCTTTCCAACTCCATCGCCGGCCGTATGCCTGGTGTGGTAGCGGTCAACAGAAGCGGTGAGCCTGGGGCTGATGGATCATCGATCCGTATCCGAGGTTCCAATACACTGGGTAACAACGATGCATTGATAGTAATCGATGGAATTCCGGCACGTGCTGGCGGGATCGACCGATTGAATCCAAACGACATCGAGAGCATCTCTGTATTGAAAGATGCATCGGCTGCAATCTACGGTTCGCGTGCTGCCAACGGTGTCATCTTGGTGACTACCAAGAGAGGTAAAAGCGGCGTGCCTGAGCTGACTTTCCAAGTCAATCAGGGCTGGGCTCAGCCTACTGTAGTTCCGGATCTTGCCAATGCATCTCAGTATGCAGAAATGCTTAATGATCTGGATATATATGCCTTGCCAGTCAACGAATGGGATGCAGCTAACGCGGCCTACAAAAACAACGGCGAATACCTTCGTCCCAATGGCCAGCTTAGAAATGCTCCCTATAGTCCTGACGAACTGGAACTATATAGAAATGGCTCCGATCCTTGGTTCTATCCCAACACCGACTGGTATGATGCCACGCTGAAGGAATGGTCTCCACAGACGAGAATAAATGCACAGTTGGTCGGCGGTACTGACAATGTCAAGTACATGACCTCTATCGGTTTCCAGGATCAGGATGGCTACTACAAACAATCTGCTACAGGCTTCAAACAGTATGACATTCGGATGAACCTGGATGCTAACATCAACAAATACATCAAAGTGGGTATTGGATTGATGGGACGTGAGGAGCGACGCTTCTACCCTACGCGTAGTGCAGGATCGATCTTCCGTATGCAGATGCGTGGTAAGCCCAACCAGCCAGCTTTCTGGCCAGATGGCCGTCCAGGACCGGATATCGAAAACGGTGAAAACCCGGTCGTGATCACCACCAACCAGACGGGTTACGATCGTGACACCCGCGATTACTTCCAGACCAATGGTACCTTGGAGATCAAGATCCCAGGGGTGGAAGGCTTAAAGGTCACTGGAACTGCGGCTGTGGATAAGACCATGCGCTTCCGAAAACTATGGCAAACCCCTTGGACCTTGTACCAGTTAGGTTCAGGCTTTGAGGAAGATGGCGTCACTCCAGTCTTGGTTCCTTCCAAAAGAGGACCGGCAGATCCCAATCTTTTCGAGGAAAACGAAAATACCCTTAACATTCTCTTGGGTACAGTGGCTTCCTATGACAAAGTAATTGCAGATAACCATACCATAAATGTGCTCGCAGGTTTCAATAAAGAAACTGTCCAAAGCAATAACTTCAATGCCTTTAGAAGATACTTCTTGTCTACAGCTATCGACCAGATGTTTGCCGGTGGTGACTTGGAAAAAAACAACGGCGGTGGGGCTTACGAGAGAGCTCGTTTGAACTACTTCGGCCGGGTGTCTTACAACTATAAGGAGAAATATCTTGCAGAGTTCCTTTGGAGATATGACGGTTCCTATCTCTTCCCTGAAGATACCCGCTATGGCTTCTTCCCGGGAGTGATGTTGGGCTGGGTGGTTTCTGACGAGAGCTTCTGGCAGAACACCCTGGGCAAGACCTTTGACTTCTTCAAGATCAGAGGATCTTGGGGTCAGTTGGGTAACGACCAGATCTTCTTTGATCATGATGGGCAAAACGGAGCGTCATTGCAGGAGTATCAGTTCCTGTCTACGTATGGATTCGGTTCTTACATTGTAAATGGGACAGAAGTTAAGACCCTGGTTGAAAACCGCATTCCTAATACCCGGGTGACTTGGGAGATTGCCAACAACACCAACTTGGGTTTTGAAGGACAATTCCTTCAGGGTAAGATCTTCTTCGAGTTTGATGTGTTTTATAACAAGAGAACCAACATCCTTTGGAGAAAGAACGCATCGGTTCCTCAAAGTACCGGTTTGATCCTTCCTGCTGAAAACATCGGCGAGGTTGAAAACAAAGGCTTCGATTTGAACCTTGGCTACCGCGGTAACCTCGGTCCTGTCACGTTCTCTGCATCAGTGAATGGTGGTTATGCCAAAAACAAGATCCTCTACTGGGATGAGGCTCCGGGAGCACCGGAGTGGCAGATGTCTACCGGAAAGCCGATGAATACCAACTTGGTGTACCAATATGATGGCGTATTTGCTACCCAGGAAGACATTGATTCCGAATCGCTTGACTATACGGCGATCAGCAACAACCTTCGTCCCGGTGATATGAGATACCAGGATTACGACGGAGATGGTAAGATCACACCACAGGATCGTGTTCGAATGGACAACAACGACATTCCAACCTTCCAAGGCGGGATTAACCTAAACGCGGCGTGGAAGAATTTTGACTTGTCTGTTCTGTTCCAGGGTGCCGCAGGCGCGAGACAGTATGTTAGCGCAGGCGAGTCTGGAAACATCGGCAACTATCTGTTAGATATCTATGAAAACAGATGGACGATCGACAACCCAAGCAGTGTGGATCCTAGAATTGCCAACAGAAGTGATCAGTATTACTCTGGAGGAAACACCTACTGGTTCAGAAGTTCAGACTACATCCGATTGAAGAACTTTGAGCTGGGCTATAATTTCCCTGCCCATATTACTGAAAAAGTTGGTGTAAGAAACCTGCGACTTTATGTAAACGGTATCAACTTGTTCACTTGGGATAAGTTGAAGGTATATGATCCGGAAACAAACAACAGCACAGGACAATACTATCCTCAGGCTAGAGTGATCAGCACCGGTCTTAATGTCACTTTCTAACATTTGTGAATCATGAAAAGAATCAATAATTATCTTGCAATTCTGCTCGCTACATGCTTCACGCTTACAGCATGTAACGATGACTTTCTCAATACCCGGCCACTTGGCGAAGTAGATGAGACCAGCGTATGGACTGACATCAACTTGGCAGAAGCATTCGTAGTAGGCATCTACTCGGGACTCGGCCAGGGAGGATTTGACGAACAAATGCTTGCCTCTCTTTCGGATGAAGCCATGTTTACCCACCCGGGTCGGGGAATCACGACCGTTACGGAAGCTCGTTCCAATTCGGCTGATAGGGGCTGGGTCAGTGGTACCTACTCCTGGAATAACATGTACCTCAGAATCCGGGCTACCAATCTTGCAATTGAGAAATTGACAGACGAGAAGTTTCCACATACTGGAGCCAGCACTGATCGATTGATCGGAGAAGCCAAGTTTATGAGAGCTTACTATTATCATCAGCTCTTGAGATACTATGGAGGTTTCCCGATCGTGGACTATGCATATACCCTGGATGCTGAGACGTTTCTGGCTCCCCGAAATACCTTCGAGGAATGTGTAAACTTCATCGTGAAGGATTTGGATGAAGCGGAAGCCTTACTTACCGGCCAATCAGTCATTCCAGGAAGAGCTACCAAAGTATCCGCTCTGGCTCTGAAGTCACGCGTTCTCCTGTATGCAGCAAGTGATCTGCACGACGGTCCGACCGCAGCTTCAAAATCTCCGGAGTTGGCTGCCTATCCCAATCTGGAGATATTAGCCTACCCGTCTGGCAACAGAATGGAAAGATGGCAGAAAGCCCAGGCTGCTGCCAAAGCGGTATTGGATGCAACAACCGGTAACCAAATGGGGCTTTCTGCTCCCGTAGATCATGCGACCGGTATCCAAAACTACATCAACAACTCCATGGCCAGAAATGGCGGTCAAGCCGAAATCCTTTTGGGTAGATATTTCATTAACCTAAAGCAGGAAGCAGGTGGTCGTCAGGGCCTATTTAACGGTCCAAACGGCTACAACAACTGGGCTGGGAATACACCTGTCCAGACCCTGATTGATGACTACGAGATGATGGACGGTACCAAGTTTTCTTGGAGCAATCCTGCCCATGCAGCTGCGCCGTATGTAAACAGAGACGCAAGATTCTACGCTTCCGTGCTCTATGACGGAGCTCAGTGGAAGCCAAGATCCTCTGCTAACCAGCCAAGAGATCCACTGGGTCAGATCCAGACTGGTACTTATGAGATCACCGGAGGTACCGGTACCCACTTCGGATTGGATACCCGAAACAGCCCAATCGAAGATTGGAACGGTTCGTATACAGGTTACTATTTCCGTAAGTTTATCGATGCAAATCCTGCAATTGTGGATCAGAATACTTACCAGCAAGTTCCTTGGCCGGTATTGAGATACACTGAGGCAGTGTTGAACTACGTGGAAGCATCCATCGAATTGGGTCAGGAAGCTGAGGCTAAAGCTTGGCTTAACCAGATCAGATTCCGTGTAGGCCAGCCAGCTGTGACCGAAACCGGCGAGGCTTTGAGAGATCGCTACAGAAACGAGCGAAGAATCGAGATGGCTTACGAAGAGCAGCGTTACCATGACGCGCGTCGTTGGATGATTGCTCCGCAGGCATTTGCCAGACAGGCAAATGGGATCAATATCACCGCGACATTTAAGCCGGGTCAATCGCTCAGCACCTACAAGTACGATCCGACGATCTACAATTACGTATACAAAGTGATCGACATGGATCCGGGTAAGGAAAACCGTAAGTGGTTGGACAAGATGTACTATGTCGCGATCGAGCGGGATGAGATGAACCGAAATTCTGATTTGGTTCAAAATCCGGGATACGATCAATAATCCTGATTAACTTTCTGAGCTATCCCGATTGGGGTAGCTCAGATTTTATTTATATGAAGCTATTTCGATTGCCCATTTGCCTGCTTAGCGTTTGCTGGCTTTTTTTTTCCTGTGACAAGGCCGAACAGGCAAGTCCCCCAGAAGCATCCGCTCCCTCAGACCCAATCTTCCGATCGCTTTCGTCAGATTCTACTGGAATTACTTTTTCCAACCCCATCGAAGAAGACCTCAATCTCAACGTACTGATGTACGAATACCTCTACAATGGTGGAGGGGTAGCGGTTGGGGATCTTAATCAAGATGGACTTGACGATATCTATTTTTCGGCCAATGTGGGCCAAAATCAGCTTTACCTTAATGAAGGAAAGCTAAGATTCAAAGACATTACCCAGGCTTCCGGTGCTACAGGTCGTCCCGGTCCCTGGAAAACAGGCGTCGTCTTGGTCGATATCAACGGCGATAATAAACTTGACATTTATCTCTGCCACTCGGGTGCGCTCATGCCCGAGAAAAGGAAGAATGAGCTTTTTGTAAATCAGGGAAACAACACTGACGGAATTCCGCAGTTCAAGGAAATGGCCGAGGAATATGGGATTGCCTCGGAAGCAACCAGCACTTCTGCAGCATTTTTTGATTTTGACCTGGACGGCGATTTGGATCTGTTTATCCTGAATCACAATACCAAGTCCATTGAAAATCACGACGTCACCCGGACCAAAAGCCTGCTAAAGGAAAAGCACGAAGCGGGATCCCAACTTTTGGAAAACCGAAACGGGAAGTTCACTGAGATCACCGAAAAAGCGGGCATTTCAAGCTCCAGCCTCTCTTACGGACTCGGCGTCTCTGTAGCAGATATCAACGGTGACGGCTGGTCTGACATCTACATCGGCAACGACTACTCGATGCCCGACTACCTCTACATCAATCAGAAAAACGGAACATTCAGAGACGAAATCCAGTCCATGCTGGATCACGTGTCACACTTCTCCATGGGCAATGATATCGCTGATATCAACAACGACGGCTTGCTGGACATCTTTACGCTGGATATGTTGCCAGAGGACAATGCCCGTCAGAAGCTTCTGCTTGCTCCCGACAATTTCGAGCTGTACCAACTGAATGTTGACCGGGGATTCTACTACCAATACATGCGCAACATGTTGCATGTGAATTCCGGGGATGGCACCTTTCAGGAAATAGGTCAACTCTCTGGAATATCGAATACCGACTGGAGTTGGTCTGCACTGTTCACCGATCTCGATCTGGATGGTTGGAAAGACCTTTTCGTCACCAATGGCTACCTGCGGGATTACAACAACCAGGACTTTTTGAAGTATATGGACAACTACGTCCGTACTGCCGGTGGTCAATTGAAGCGTGAGGATTTGCTCACCCTAGTCAAATCCATGAGTTCTTCCAATCTGAAAAATTACAGCTTCCGCAATCGCGGCGACCTGACCTTCGAAAATGTGAGCACGAGTTGGGGCATTGCCGAAAACGGAAACAGCAACGGCGCTGCCTATGCCGATCTTGACAATGACGGCGACCTCGATCTGGTCATCAACAACATCAATGCTTCCGCGTTTGTCTATGAAAATCTTGCCGTGCAAAAATCCAAAGGCAATTTTCTCAGGATTGAACTCAAGGGAGAGGGACAGAATACCATAGGGCAGGGCGCTCTGGTTAGCGTCTTTTCCGGTGGGAAAATTCAGGTTCAGGAGCAAAATATTTACAGGGGCTTTCAGTCATCAGTTTCACCGGTTATGATTTTTGGCTTGGGAGCCAGTCCAAAAGCCGATTCAGTTCGTGTCAATTGGCCGGGGGGGAAAGTTTCACGATTGATCGATTCACCGGCGAACCAAACCCAGACTATTTCGCAGGCAGAGGCTGGAAAAGGACGTCCTTCAAAGCTCGAAAGAGTCGAACCTCTATTGACCGCTGCGGGCAAAATCTTAATCCCTAAGGCCAATGCGGTAAATGACTTCAAGCGTCAGCCGCTCTTGAGTTTTGAGATCTCAGGAAATGGCAAAGCCATGGTCGTGGACGACTTCAACGGCGATGGCAATTCAGATATCTTCCTCGGAGGTGGTGTTGGTGTGAGTGGGAGGGTGCTTTTTGGAAGAGCCAACGGCCAGTTTGGAAGCGCTGATTCTACCGCATTTGTAGCCTCCGCCCAGAGCGAGGACTCGGATGCGTTGAGTTTTGATGCCAACGGCGACGGTTTCGTGGATCTATTGGTTGCGAGCGGTGGGATGCACCAGTTCAATATGGGAGATGCGGGATTGCAAACGCGATTGTACCTGAATGACGGCAAAGGAAAGTTTACACTTTCCCCGGACTCACTTCCCAAAGATGCCTTCCCGATTGGCTCATTGCTGACTGTTGACTTTAACGGCGATGGCAATTTGGATATTTTCGCCGGAGGACGTGTCATTCCCGGCCAGTACCCGACCTCACCTGGAGCGCGTGTTTGGGTGGGGGACGGAAAGGGGAATTTCTCTGATCAGACTGCAACTATAGCTCCTGATTTCAAAGGTCTCGGGATGATTAAGGATTCTGGACTTGCAGACCTAAATGGTGATGGTCAGGATGAATTGATCGTGGTGGGCGACGCAATGCCCGTGACCATTTTCTCCAAATCAGCCGACTCTTGGCAAGATGTGACGTCCGAATATTTTGAAACTCCGCAGGTGGGATTCTGGTCTGACTTGCTGATTGCCGACTGGGACAAGGACGGCAAGGCTGAGCTTTTCGTCGGAAATCACGGTTCAAATTCCCAGCTTTTCGCCAGCGAGACACAACCGCTGGAATTGCTCTATAAGGATTTTGACTCCAACGGATCGACGGATGCAATTTTGAGCTATTACATTCAGGGGGAAAAATACCCCTCTCCAAGCCGCGATGAGATCCTTGGCCAAGTGCTTTTTCTGAAGAAAAGATACCTGGACTTCAAAAGTTTTTCCGGTGTGAAGATGGATGATCTTTTTACCCCGGAAGAGCGAAAAGATTCCAAATCCATTGAAGTGAATAGTTTGTCGACGACCTATTTTGTTTTGGGCTCCAACGGAAAATTCCAGTCTAAGAAATTGCCGCTTCAGGCGCAATTCTCGCCGGTCTTCGCTGCGACTTCAGCTGATTTGAACGGCGACGGGAATCTTGATCTGCTTTTTGGCGGAAATCTTTTTGACACCAAGCTGAAGTTTGGGCGCTATGACGCCAATCATGGCGCGGTGTTCTTGGGTAACGGAGCAGGCGGGTTCGAGGCGCTTTCGCCACTTCAGTCGGGATTGTCCATCAAGGGTGAGCTCAGAAAGATCGACGTCCTTGGCGACCGGATTCTTTTCTACACCAAGGACCATGGAATCCAACAGTATACCTACCATTTATCAAAAGAGTGATTCCGATCAGAATCGGAAGTATTAATTTAAAATTGCAATTGCCCCAGTAAAAGATGAAATCGAGCATGGTGCAAACAGATCATTAATGATCACCCATGCGAAGATTCCATCTGGCCTTTAAAAACGATTTATCAGCAGATGAAAAAGTACCTTGCAGCTTCAGGCCTGATTCTAATGAGTTTCCAACTCAACGAAAGCGGAGTCTTTGAAGCTTATACCCAAAAGATCCCCGGCACAGAAGTGACCTTTGACTTGGCGCCGATCCCGGCTGGCTCCTTTCAGATGGGTTCAAACGATTCCAATTTTCCAGACCAAAATCCGATCCACGAGGTTAAACTTGACGCATTTTGGATGGGCACCCACGAAGTGACTTGGGACGCTTTTGAGCTGTTCCTTGACAAACAGTACGAGGAATCCATGACCGAAGGCGGAGTGCCGGAGATCGTAGATGGCTTGACCAGACCAAGTTTGCCTTATTTGGACATGACCTTTGGGATGGGAAAAGAAGGTAAGCCTGCCGTCGGGATGACCCAATACGGAGCACTTCAATATTGCCGCTGGCTGTACCTGAAAACCGGGATTTTTTACCGGATACCGACCGAAGCAGAGTGGGAATATGCCGCGCGCGCAGGCTCTAAAGGACGTTTTTTCTTTGGTGATGATCCTGCAAATCTGAGCGAATATTCTTGGACAAAAGCCAATAGCCAAGATGGGACCCATCCGGTAGGGCAAAAAAAGGCCAATCCCTGGGGATTGTTTGACATCTACGGCAATGTGCAGGAGTGGACAATTGATCTCTACGAGGAGGATTTTTACAGCAGATCCGCTAAGGAAAATCCACTCAATCCGGCGGAGAAGCTCTATCCTCACGTCGTTCGTGGAGGGAGCTTCAAGACTCCTGAGAGTGAAATCGGATCTGCTGTCCGCGGCGTTTCCGATCCGACGTGGAAGCGGATCGATCCGCAGATTCCAAAGAGCCAGTGGTGGTTTCCAGAAGCGCCGTTTATCGGGTTGAGAATTGTGCGGCCGCTCAACCCACCGTCTCCCGAGCAAATCAAGGCCTATTACGAACAGGAGCCGATTGCTGATTATTGAACCTAAATAACCATCTATATGAAAAACCTGAATTCGAGAAGAGACTTTCTCAAAACCTCCGCGCTGGTGACAGGCGGGATGATGGCGCCTTCTTTTTTGGTGCCAGGAGCTTATGCAGCTCCAGCAAATGAACTGAAACTAGCCGTAATCGGCTGTGGCGGTCGTGGTACCGGTGCAGTCTTTCAAGCTTTCGAGACTGGCCATCCCATCAAGTTGGTAGCGATGGCCGATGCGTTCCAAGATCGCTTGGACAACAGCTACAAGGCGATCTTTGACAAATACGGCAAAGACAAAGTCGATGTACCGGAGGAGATGAAACTGGTAGGATTTGAGGGGTACAAGAAAGCCATCGCGGCGGCAGACGTAGTGATTTTGGCTTCACCTCCAGGCTTTAGACCATCCCATTTCGAGGAAGCCGTCAATCAGGGCAAGCAGATCTTCATGGAAAAACCTGTGGCGACGGACGCTGCCGGAATCCGAAAAGTATTGGCTGCTGCAGAGGTAGCCAAAGCCAAAAAGCTAAACGTAGTAGTAGGGCTTCAACGACGCTATCAAAGCAACTACATCGAAGTCATGAAGCGAATCCAAGACGGTCAGCTGGGTGAAATCGTCGGCGGTCAGGTGTACTGGAATGACGGCGGAGTGTGGATCAGAGAGCGTAAACCTGAGATGACAGAGATGGAATATCAGATGAGAAACTGGTACTACTTCAACTGGCTGTGTGGCGATCACATCACCGAGCAGCATGTGCACAACATCGATATTGCCAACTGGGCAAAAAATGGGTATCCAGTAAAAGCAGAAGGAACCGGAGGACGTCAAGTTCGTACCGGCAAGAACACGGGGGAGATCTTCGATCACCACGTCTTGACCTTCACATATGCGGATGGTTCGGTGATCCACTCCGAATGCCGTCACTTCCCGGGAGCTGCCAACCGTGTGGATGAGACCTTCCAGGGAACCAAAGGGAAGGTGTACCTGAGTGCAGGCAACCATGGCGATATGACCGATTGGAAGGGCAATTCTATCTATTCCCACAACCGGGAAAATCAAGCCAACCCCTATCAAACCGAGCACGACGAGCTTTGGGGCGCGATAGTCAAAGGCGAATACAAATTCGCTGATGCTGAACGCGCCGCGAAATCTACCATGACAGCCATCATGGGTCGATATGCGACCTATTCCGGAAAAGTCCTGACTTGGGATGAGGCATTGAACGGTACCGTGGATCTGTTCCCGGACACCCTTGCGTGGGATGCTACGCCGAAGCTTCTTCCCGGAGCTGACGGCTTCTATCCACATGCAGTTCCTGGCAAATCCAAAGTCGTATAATCATGGAAAGAAGAGGATTTATCAAGCGAATGGGCTTAGGAAGTGCTGTTTTGGGTACCGCCGGAGCGATGAGTATTCCTGCTTTTGCAGGGGAAAATGCAGCGGCGCCGACTTTCAAGATGGACTTTGCTCCCCACTTTGGGATGTTCAAAAATTCAGCTCCCGGAGGCATTGTAGACGAATTGAAATTCATGGCAGACCAGGGCTTCCGTTCCTTGGAAGACAACGGGATGCTCAAAAGATCCGTGGCTGATCAGGAATTGATCGGAAAGACACTGAGCGATCTCGGGATGCGGATGGGAGTTTTCGTGATCGACGGCGGAGACAATTGGAAAGTTTCTCTCACCACCGGCAAGCAGGAATTTCTGGATTTGTTTCTCAAAACCTGTAAGGAATCGGTCGAAGTGGCCAAGCGCGTCGGAGCCAAATGGGCGACCGTGGTGCCTGGTTATTTTGAAAGAAATCTCCCAATGGGAGTGCAGACGGGCAATGTCATCGAAGCCTTGAAGCGTGGGTCAGAGATCCTCGAGCCTGCCGGCTTGACGATGGTATTGGAGCCCTTAAGCGACAACCCGGATTTGTTTCTTCGCCATGCCGATCAGACCTACATGATCTGCAAAGCGGTGGGAAGTCCAAGCTGCAAGATCCTCTACGACATCTACCACATGCAGCGCAACGAGGGCAACCTGATTGCGATGATGGAGAAGACTTGGAGTGAGATCGCCTACATCCAAATCGGTGACAACCCGGGCCGTAAAGAGCCAGGCACGGGCGAGATCAATTACAAGAATGTTTTCAAATACATTGATTCCAAGGGTTTCAAAGGGGTCATGGGGATGGAGCACGGCAATGCTTTGCCGGGAGCAGACGGCGAGAAAGCGCTGATCGAGGCCTACAGAAAAGTAGATCTTGCATGAAACGGATAGCACTGTTGGTCTTAGGGATGACTTGGGCGTTTATATCCCAAGCCCAAAACCCGCAATGGAAAGAGATTACAACACCCGTGAAAGCCTCCCTCAGGGGGCTTTCACCCGTTTCGGCCAAGGTCTGTTGGGCCAGCGGTAGTGCCGGGACGTGGCTCAAGACTACGGATGGTGGATTGACTTGGGAGCATGGTGTCGTCGCAGGTTTGGACACCGTTGATTTTCGCTCCATTCAGGCATTTGATGAAAATGTTGCCATTGTCGCTTCTGCTGGCCAGCCGGCGGTGATTTTTAGAACTTCGGACGGCGGCAAATCTTGGCAGAAAGTGCATGAGGAACACGCTATTGAGGCATTCTTTGACGGGGTTAGTTTTTTCGATAAAAGGAACGGCTACGTCATCGGAGATCCTGTTGGTGGAAAATGGATGATCTTGGAGACCAAGGACGGCGGATTTACATGGAATTCTCTCGCAACTTTACCAGACGCAGAAGTGGGCGAAGCGGCTTTTGCAGCGAGTGCCTCTTCCTTGATTGCCACGAAAAAAGGGTTGATTTTCGGTACAGGAGGATCTGTTTCTAACCTTCATTTTTATCAGTTTGGTAGCCAAACTTGGACTAAAGCGAAAACCCCGATGCTGCAAGGAGCGCCTTCTCAAGGGATTTTTGCTATAGCTAAGACCGATGCTGGGTTGGTCTTAGTCGGCGGAGACTACACTAAGCTTGATGATCGCGACAAGCACGCGGTTATTTATAGTTCCGGTTCTTTTGAATCTCCGGCTGCAATGCCTCTGGGGTATCGTTCGGGAATAGCGTATTGGAAAGAGAAGAACCTGACCGTGGCCGTTGGCCCTTCTGGCTCAGATTTCTCAACCGATGGTGGGAGAAACTGGCAGAATTTTTCAACCACAGGATACCATGCCGTGAAGTTTTCGGGAGAGCGAGACGCGATCTGGGCGAGCGGAAGCGGTGGACGAATAGGGCTTTTGGTTCCGTGATTTAGGCCGGGAATTTGAGAAGACTGCCCATTTGATTTTTTGAAAATGTCAAGTTTTTGGCAGTTCTGTCCTTTTTATCCTCCCCGACCGTAGTATATTTAAGCAAAGAATCCCCGAAATAGTAGTTTTACCCGTCACGAATTATAGACCCATGTTTGAAATTATCCCCTCCATTTGGATTATCGAAGGTAAATGTGTTCGCCTCAAGAGGGGCGATTTTGCCACGCAGGAGGTGATCTCAAACAACCCTCTGGAGATCGCGCAGGCTTTCGAAGGGATAGGAATCAGAAGACTTCACTTAGTTGACTTGGATGGCGCACGTCGCGGTGAGCCCAAAAACTACCATATCTTGGAGGCCATCGCTGGCTATACCGAGCTCAAGGTTGATTTTACGGGAGGGATTTCTACGGACGGGGACGTGATCAAGTGTTTTGAATTCGGTGCGAAGACGGTGACCATCGGCTCGGCGGCAGCTAATTTTCCAGAACGCTTTGCTCAGTTTATCCTCTCTTATGGAAGGGAGAAAATTAATCTTGCCGCGGATACAAACCCGGAAGACAATAAAATCAAGACCCGCGGTTGGTTGAAGAAAACCGAGATCGATCTTTTCGATCATATTGAGTTCTTCTACGAGCGAGGATTGAAGTATCTCAAATGTTCGGATGTAACCCGTGACGGCGTGATGGAAGGACCTAACTTTGATCTTTACGCAGGTATTTTGGAAAAATTCCCATCAATCCATGTTGCAGCGTCAGGGGGAGTAAGAGGCGTGGATGATTTCAGGAAGCTACGGGATCTTGGGCTCAAGGGAGCGGTATTTGGCCGAGCCTACTACGAAGGGAAAATCAGTCTGAACGAGCTTGAGAAGTTTGTAGCAGAGGCATAAAAAAAGAGGCTTTTGGCCTCTTTTTCGTGTATTGTCGGTTGGATTTAATCTGCTTTGAATTTGTCTACGATATACAGGAAGATGTTGAAAGACAGCGTAGACGGGGATTCGTTCTTTTTTACATCTTTCTCAGAAATACCTCCTGCCGGCAGGTCTCGTTTGACAGCTGCCTGAGTGGTTTTGACACTTGTGCCCGGCTTGGCGGCAATAACTGTAGAAGAGTGATTGTCCTGAAGTGAGGAATTGTCCTCCAATAATACCCGATCGTTGACCTTTACATTGTGCTCTTCCATCTTTTCTGTCTCAGATTGCGCAGAAGCATCTACGGCAATCAGCGCCAATCCCAAAATAGCTACGCAGAGCAAGGTGGGTTTTGTGAAATGAAATCCTGAGAATTTCAACATGGCTTAGTTTAGAATAGGTTGATCTTCGACTCGCTTACAAGTAATGTTCCTAAAATTAGAAAAAAAATCCACATGCAAACAATCGATTTCGAAGAATTCAACAAAATAGACGTGAGGATTGGGACGATTATTCAGGCAGAAGTTTTTGAAAACGCCCGTAAACCGGCATACAAAATTTGGATAGACCTTGGGGCGGAGTTGGGAATAAAAAAATCTTCGGCTCAAGTGACCGATTATTATACGCCGGAAGAATTGAAGGGAATGCAGGTGCTGTGCGTTTGCAATCTCAAACCCCGTCAGATTGCAGATTTTATGTCTGAGGTTTTGCTGACCGGATTTACTGCCGAATCAGGCGGGATCGTATTGGCGACCGTGGAAAGACAGGTGCCCAATGGACAAAGACTCCACTAAGAAATGACGATTTTCAGTCCGTCTGATTCGATTCGGGTCTGATAAACTTTGAGATCTCCGCAAGATCCAGCTCGGACTTCACCGGTAGCCAAATCGAAGCGGTATTCGTGAAGCGCACAGATAATCTCTCCCAGCCCATTGATATTGCCCTGAACCAGGGGAGCGCCGCGATGGGGGCAAAAAGCCTGGAAAACGAAGATCTGTTCGCCGATTCTTACACCGGCGAGCTGTGACTCACCCAGCTGGAGTTTTTTGATTGACCTTTCGGGAAACATCCCGAAGACTTGTTCCCTGCTGGTGCCAAGACTGTATTCTTTCATGCGCTTATAATTTGTTTTTCAATGGCCACATGGCCTGTCCCGTCCGCCGCGGCGGATCGGGAGAATCTTCGCATGATCAACAATGATTCCTTATCGGACGTTCTTCTTCCTGCTCGATTTCATCTCCGGCCAAATTTGAAATGCAAAATAACCATCTAAGTCTGAGAACTTTGGTTTTTTCGGGATTACTGCCCAAATTCCCTAAACAGACAATAAACCTGATCACACCATGAAAAAATATCTGCTATTGCCTCTTCTCTTTTTGGCTGGCTGGGCCAGCGGCCAAAGTCTGAATGGTGCCTGGAAATTGGTTAGCCAAAATGGAAACCCCGTCACGGCTCAGGAGTACGTCAAAATCTACCAGGACGATTACTTTGCGTTTGGAGTGAAAAATGTAGCCGACAATGCCTTTATCGGTGCAGGTGGCGGCCCGTTTAAATTTGCCGATGGCAAATACTCAGAGACCTTGGATTTTTTCACGCTAAACCCACTTCAGGTGGGAACGACGACCCCTTTCAAGATCGAACTAAATGGGAGCAAACTGACGCTTTCTGCCAACACCAATGACGGCATGCTGGTCGAAACTTGGGAGAAAATCTCCGACGCGACCGACGATTTGACAGGAAACTGGGTGATCACAGGTAGAAAGCGGGATGGCGAGATCTCCCGGTCCACGCCTGGAGCCCGTAGAACCGTCAAGATACTGAGTGGGGGCCGATTCCAATGGATTGCTTTCAACTCTGAAACCAAAGAATTTTCCGGTACCGGGGGAGGCACATACACCGCGGTCGATGGAAAATATACCGAAAACATTACCTTCTTCTCGCGGGATAATAGCCGTGTGGGAGCAAGCCTGGGATTTGACTTTGAGGTCATCGATGGCGAATGGCACCATAGCGGATTGAGCTCCACGGGTGCGCCGATTTACGAGATTTGGACACCGTATGCGATTGGCTACAAGCCGGGGAAATAGCGCGGAGATGTGTAAAAAGAAAAAGGAGCCCTCGGAGCTCCTTTTTCTTTTTATGCTTCTACCAAGTAGAGGTCTTTCAGTTTGCCGACGGCAAAGTCTACGTCTTTGAGTGTGTTAAATCTACTGAAGGAGAATCTCACCGAGTCCCGCTCAGGATTGTGATTCAGAGCTCTGAGCACATGAGAACCGACGGTTGCTCCCGAACTGCAGGCTGAGCCGCCCGAGGCTGAGATCCCTTCGATATCCAGATTAAACAACAGCATGCCGCGATTGGTGGGAGACGGAGGCAGGCTGACGTTTAGGACGGTGTACAGGCTTTTTTCAAGATCGCCTGAGAGGCCATTGAATTCCACTCCCGGAATATCCTGAACGAGTCTGTCGATAAAATGTCGTTTGATTTTTTCGATATGGGCTTGATGTCCGGCCATATCCTCGTAGGCCAGCTCCAGCGCTTTCGCGATTCCGATGATCCCGATCACATTTTCGGTTCCTCCACGCATGTTGCGCTCCTGCGCTCCGCCGTGGATGAAAGGAAGGATCTTTTTGTCTTTTCTCACATAGAGAAATCCCGATCCCTTTGGCCCGTGGAATTTATGTCCGCCCGCTACGATCGAGTCGACCGGCAGCGCTTTCACGTCATGAACGTAGTGTCCCATCGTCTGCACCGTATCGGAATGGAAAAAGGCATCATACGCCTTCGCCAATCTGCCGAGTTGATCAAGATCGTTCAGGTTGCCGATTTCATTGTTGGCATGCATCAGGGAGAGCAGGCTTTTTGTATTGGCCTTGAGAAGCTCTTCAACTTGACTCAGACTGATTTCTCCCCGTTCGTTGACATCCAGGATGCTGAGCTTGATCTTGCCTTTTTTCTCCAAAACCTCTAGGGTATGGAGGACTGCATGGTGCTCGAGTGGAGAAGTGATCGCATGGGTAATCCCGTGGCTTTCGATCCCGCAGACCAAAGCGGTATTGTCAGCTTCTGTGCCGCCCGAGGTGAAAAAAATCTCCGATGGGCTCGCATTGAGCAATTCCGCGACTTTTTTTCTCGCTTTCTCAATAGCAGTCCGGACCTCTCTGCCATGACTGTGCACGGAGGAAGGGTTGCCGAAATGCGACTTCATAAACGGCAGCATGGCTTCGATCACCCGATCGTCCATGGCTGTAGTGGCGGCATTGTCAAAGTAAACGTTCATCATATTTGGGTGTAGGGTACTCGGTACTGTAGTCTATGGTATCAAATCAGGGAGGCGCTGACCACTTCCTTGATGTCTTGGATGAGCTTTTTGGCCAAATGCTCGGCAGTCGCTTCGGAATCTGACTCAGAATAGATCCGGATAATGGGCTCCGTGTTGGATTTTCTCAAGTGCACCCACTCCTTTTCAAACTCGATCTTCACACCGTCGATGTCGTTTATCGGGTGCTTCTGGTATTTGGTTTTGATCTCCAGCAGGATCTTGTCCACATCGATTTGTGGGGTCAGTTCGATCTTATTTTTTGAGATATGATAGTTGGGATAGCTGGCCCGAAGCTTGGAGATCGACTTGCCGAATTTTGCCAGATGAGTCAGAAACAACCCGATTCCCACCAAGGCATCGCGGCCGTTGTGAGAGGTTGGGTAGATGATGCCACCGTTTCCTTCGCCACCGATGACGGCATTTACTGCCTTCATCTGATTGACTACGTTTACTTCGCCGACTGCTGCAGCGGTGTACTGTCCGCCTCTTTTCTCGGTCACGTCCCGTAGGGCGCGAGTGGAGGAGAGGTTGGAGACAGTGTTGCCCGGTGTCTTGGACAGCACATAATCGGCCACTGCGACCAGTGTATATTCTTCTCCAAACATGGACCCGTCTTCATTGACAAATGCCAGTCTGTCGACATCCGGATCTACCACGATCCCAAGATCGTAGCTTCCTTTTTCCAGTTTTTTGGAGATGTCCCGGAGGTTTTCGGGCAGTGGCTCAGGATTGTGTGGGAAAATGCCGTCCGGAGTACAATACATCTCTTCGATCTCAGTCACTCCAAGCGCGCGAAGCAAAGCCGGGATGGCAATTCCTCCTGTAGAGTTGACGGCATCGACCACGACCTTGAAGTTCCTGGCTTTGATTGCCTCGACATCCACGAGTTCCAGAGCCAAGACATGCTGGATGTGCCGCTCGATGTAGTCGTTGATCTGGGTATATTTTCCGAGTTTTTTTACTTCTGCAAAAGTAAAAGCTTCTTTTTCGGCTTTGTCCAAGATCGCTTTTCCTTCGGCATCTGATATAAATTCTCCGACCGAGTTGAGGAGCTTTAGCGCATTCCATTGGATAGGATTGTGGCTTGCTGTGAGGATGATTCCTCCACCGGCATTTTCCAAAGGTACTGCCAGCTCCACAGTTGGAGTCGTACTTAGTCCAAGATCAATCACGTGAATCCCCAAGCCCTGAAGTGTAGCGGAGACCAGTTTGGACACCATTTCACCGGAAAGTCTCGCATCCCGGCCAATGACGACCTTTGGGTTGTTGGTTTTCTCGATAACCCAAGCCCCGTAGGCTGAGGCAAATTTTACGATATCGATAGGGGTTAAACCTTCACCGGCTTTGCCACCGATGGTTCCTCTTATCCCGGAGATAGACTTTATAAGCGACACGAAATATTAATTTAATAGGATTGAGATTTGAAAAAACCGGATAAAACAGGGGAAGCGTTACTTGAATTTGGCCATCACTTTGTCAACCTCATTGTCAGGGTTGGCGCAGTTGCTGGTGGAGTCTACTGTTTTTCCGCACAGGCTGCAGGTGATTCCTTCCTGATTGAGATATGGACTTTGAGAGGCACAAGTGCCTTTGAATTCGCCGTTTTTGAGGAATATCAGGCGTACGGACATTAGTATGAAGAATAATGCCACGAATCCTACGGTAATGAATACAGTTGTCATAACGGATAAATTTGCGCAAATTTAAAGCTTTACTTCGAAAACGTCCATACTTTCAGGTTAGTTTCCCCGACCATGTCAAAATTGAGTACCCGGCCCGAACAACTCGCAGCTTTTGATCGCTTGTTGACTATCATGGACGAGCTTCGCGCGCAGTGTCCGTGGGACAAAAAACAGACCACAGAGAGCCTCAGGCACTTAACCATAGAGGAGACCTTTGAGCTGTCGGATGCGATCTTGGAAGGAAATCCCGAGGAAATAAAAAAAGAACTCGGCGATATTTTACTTCACATTGTGTTCTATGCCAAGATAGGTTCAGAAGAAGGCAACTTCGATGTCACGACCCTGATCGATTCCCTCTGCGAGAAACTGATCCGACGCCATCCCCATATCTATGGCGACACGGAGGCCAATGACGCAGAAACTGTCAGCCAAAACTGGGAAAAGATCAAACTGAAAGAAAAAGGCAATGTGTCCGTTCTAGGAGGAGTGCCAAGGTCTTTGCCAGCAGTGATCAAGGCGATGCGGATTCAGGAGAAAGCGAGGGGTGTTGGCTTTGACTGGGAAGAGAAAAGTCAGGTTTGGGAGAAGGTGGAGGAGGAAATGCAGGAATTCAAAGCCGAATTTAATGTAGCTGACAACAAAGAGGTCGACCGGGAGAAGGCGACTGGCGAGTTTGGTGATCTGTTGTTTTCTTTGATCAACTACGCCAGATTTATCGACATCGATCCCGAGGAAGCCTTGGAGCGTACCAATCTGAAGTTCATTAAGCGCTTTCAATACTTGGAAAATGCAGCAAAGAATTCCGGTAAAAATCTCAGCGAAATGACCCTGGCGGAGATGGATGTCTATTGGAACGAGGCGAAAAAGCAGTAGGCAGTATGGCAATAACGGTGTCAGGCTGAGCAGAGTCGAAGCCGGTATCAGTAGGCAGTCTTCAGTACTACAGTCGCAGTATGCGGAACTCCGAAACTATGGTCCATAGACTAATAACAAATAACCAGTAAACGAATAACCCTTTCCAAATGTCAAACCAAATCATCTTCACTCCCGAGGCTCCGGCGGCGATTGGCCCGTATTCACAGGCCGTGCTGGCAGGAAATACACTTTATACGTCTGGACAGATCGCTTTAGATCCGGATACCGGTGATCTGATCAATGAGAATATCACCGAGGAAACCCACGCCGTCATGAAGAATCTCGAGGCTGTGTTGCGTGGAGCTGGATTTAGCTTTTCCGACGTGGTGAAATGCACCATCTTCATCCGGGATATGGGAGAGTTTGCGACTATCAATGAGGCATATAGCCAGTATTTCAAATCGAATCCCCCAGCGCGCGAAACCGTAGAAGTAAGTAAGCTTCCCAAGAATGTGAATGTGGAAATCTCCTGTATCGCCGTGAAACAATAAACATTGAACCTCCTTCCCTTCCATAGCGAAACGCTCGTCAGTGCCCTCACCAAAGAGGAGGTGTTGGGGCATCTGATCCGTGTGACCCGGGAGGTTAATTTTTTGGACGCCCGCACACAACAAGACTCCAAGATCCGGTTTAATGGGATGATTGGCCGGGAAGGCTTCCGGATTTCCAGAGCTATCAAGCGGGGAGATTCCTTTCTTCCCCTGATGAGGGGAGAGGTGGAGTCTACACCGAGAGGCTGCATCATTTTTGTCAGATACAGCCTCTTCCCGACGACCGTCTTGTTCCTGTCTTTTTGGAGTGTCGTGCTGCTGGCATTTGCGGCATACTACTTTGTGGGCTTGCAAAATATAAACTATGGAAGCATCTGCATCGGACTGGCGGTGCTGAACTACGTCCTGGGGATTTTCTTTTTTCAGCGGCAGGTGAAAGCATCCCGGGAGCTTTTCCACGAGCTGATCAACTTCGAAATGAAAGACAAAGAGTAAGTCAGTCAACGGTCCATAGTCGACCGACCACAGCCGCGTATTACTTGAGTTGACCGCCACACCAAAAACAACTTTCATGGATCACCCCGTGAGGTCCTTTAAAGCGGGAGTGAACAGTCGTCCGTTGACGAATCCAGACCGTAACTATCACCCCGCTTCTTAGGCTAAAAGGCCGTTAGGTCTTAACTTTGCGACCGAAATCAAACCCATATACCAAATAGATATCATGTCCATCCGCATCGAAAAAGATACCATGGGGCCTGTGGAGGTTCCTGCCGACAAATACTGGGGCGCACAGACCCAACGCTCTATCAATAACTTTAAGATCGGCGGCGAGAAAAACCGCATGCCGATTGAGATCATCCGCGCGTTTGCCATCCTGAAGAAAGCGGCAGCCTTGACCAATGCCGAACTCGGTGTCTTGGATCAGGACAAGGCAGACATCATAGCGACCGTCTGCGACGAAATACTTGCCGGAAAGCATGACGATCAGTTTCCGCTCGTGATCTGGCAAACTGGCTCAGGCACCCAGTCCAACATGAACTCCAACGAGGTGATCGCTTACCGCGCCCACGTGATCTTGGGAGGATCTTTGGAAGATGCCAAGAAGAAGATCCATCCAAACGACGACGTCAATAAGTCCCAGTCCTCCAACGATACCTACCCGACTGCAATGCACGTGGCAGCTTATCAGATGGTGGTGGAGACTACGATTCCTGGCGTACAGAAGCTGAGAGATACGCTGGCTGCGAAAGCTGAGGCTTTCAAGAATGTCGTGAAGATCGGCCGTACCCACTTCATGGATGCGACTCCGCTCACCTTGGGTCAGGAGTTTAGCGGCTATGTGGCCCAGTTGGACCATGGCTTGAGAGCTTTGAAAAATACACTTTCCCACCTTTCGGAACTGGCGCTCGGGGGCACAGCCGTAGGCACTGGTCTAAACACACCACAGGGATATTCTGAACTGGTAGCCAAGAAGATTGCCGAACTTTCCGGTCACCCATTCGTGACTGCGCCAAATAAATTTGAGGCATTGGCTGCCCATGACGGAATGGTCGAGACACATGGAGCATTGAAGCAGCTTGCAGTGTCTTTGATGAAGATCGCAAACGATGTTCGAATGCTTTCTTCCGGTCCTAGATCGGGTATCGGCGAAATCCTGATTCCTGAAAATGAACCCGGATCTTCCATCATGCCAGGTAAAGTCAATCCAACCCAAGTGGAGGCCATCACCATGGTGGCCGCACAGGTGATGGGCAATGACGTGGCGATTTCCATCGGTGGATCTAACGGTCACTTTGAATTGAACGTGTTTAAGCCATTGATCGCTGCAAACTTCCTGCAGTCTGCCCGACTGATCGGGGATGCCTGCGTGTCATTTAATGATAACTGTGCGATCGGCATCGAGCCAAATACCGCAATGATCCAGCGTCATTTGGAAAATTCGCTGATGCTGGTGACCGCGCTGAATCCTTACATCGGCTATGAGAATGCCGCAGCTATCGCCAAGAAAGCGCATAAAGAAGGAACCAGCCTCAGAGAAGCGGCGATCGCTTTGGGCCTGTTGACCTCAGAGCAGTTCGACGAGTGGGTGAAGCCGGAAGATATGATTGGAAGTTTGAAATAATCTCTGTCTGGAGTTCTAATCAAAAAATCCAACTCGCAAGAGTTGGATTTTTTGTTTTTACGAGGATCAGACTTGGGATAACACGAAAAAAGGTCTCCCGCTTTCACAGGAGACCTTTTTTGATTTTGTGTTGGGATTGCTTAGGCTACTACTTTCTCAGCCAAGACCACAATCACATTGTCTTTCACTTCCACTACTCCGCCGTCTACGATCATAGACTGCTTTGCGCCTTCATTGGTGGTAAAGGAAACAGTTCCCTTTGCCAAAGCCGAAACGATCGGAGCGTGATTGTTCAATACCTGAAAAGAGCCGTCCGCGCCTGGAAAACTGGCTTCGGATACTTCTCCCTGGAATATTTTTTTGTCCGGTGTGACGATTTCTAAATGCATATTTTGATTAGTTATTGAGTTATTGGGTGGGAAATTATCAGTTGTTGGAGTCTTTCCTTAACCATTAACTTTTAACCCTTAACCAATTTTACCTCACTTCAGCAAGCATCTTCTCACCCTTGGCAATCGCATCTTCGATGCTACCCACCAAGTTGAAAGCTCCTTCAGGCAGGTGATCCAACGCACCGTCCATGATCATGTTGAAGCCTTTGATGGTGTCTTTGATGTCAACCAATACACCTTTCAAGCCTGTGAACTGCTCTGCTACGTGGAACGGCTGGGAAAGGAAACGCTGTACTCGTCTTGCTCTGTGTACGACTTGCTTATCCTCTTCGGAAAGTTCTTCCATACCGAGGATGGCGATGATATCCTGAAGTTCTTTGTATCGCTGAAGGATCTCTTTCACACGCTGCGCGCATCCGTAGTGCTCTTCGCCCAGGATGTCCGGAGAAAGGATACGGGAAGTAGAATCCAAAGGATCCACCGCAGGGTAGATACCCAATTCGGCAATCTTACGTGACAATACCGTGGTAGCATCCAAGTGAGCGAAAGTCGTCGCAGGAGCCGGGTCAGTCAAGTCATCCGCAGGTACGTAAACGGCCTGAACGGAAGTAATTGAACCGTTTTTCGTTGAAGTAATTCTTTCCTGCATGGTACCCATCTCTGTTGCCAAGGTTGGCTGGTAACCTACTGCAGATGGCATACGTCCCAAAAGTGCGGACACTTCGGAACCTGCCTGGGTGAATCGGAAGATGTTGTCAATAAAGAAAAGAATGTCTTTTCCCTGACCTGTCCCGTCACCGTCTCTATAGTATTCTGCCAAAGTCAAACCAGTCAAGGCCACTCGTGCACGCGCCCCTGGAGGCTCGTTCATCTGACCAAACACGAAGGTTGCTTTGGACTCTTCCAGCTTCTTAAGATCTACTTTGGAAAGATCCCATCCGCCTTCAGTCTCTAAGCTATGGATAAAGTCATCACCGTAGGTCACGATGCCTGACTCGATCATTTCTCTCAAAAGGTCATTTCCCTCACGGGTTCTTTCACCCACACCGGCAAATACAGACAAACCTGAGTAAGCCTTGGCGATGTTGTTGATCAATTCCTGGATCAATACCGTCTTGCCTACACCGGCACCACCGAAAAGACCGATCTTACCACCTTTTGCATAAGGCTCGATCAAGTCGATTACTTTGATACCTGTGAACAGAACTTCGGTAGCAGTAGAAAGATCTTCAAACTTAGGAGCAGATCTGTGGATCGGGAGTCTCTTGCCAGCAGGAACCTGCGGAAGACCATCGATCGCCTGACCTACGACATTGAAAAGACGACCTTTGATCGCTTCACCGGTAGGTACGGAGATAGGCTGACCCAAATCACGCACTTCCATGCCACGAACCATCCCTTCGGAAGCGTCCATTGCAATAGTCCGTACTCTGTCTTCGCCTAGGTGCTGCTGAACTTCCATTACGACTACTTGGCCGTCTTCTTTGGTTACTTCCAACGCGTCAAGGATGTTCGGCAGTTTTCCGCCTTCAAAGGAAACGTCCACTACGGGGCCGATTACCTGTGTTATCTTTCCAATATTTGCCATTTGTAGAGTGAAATGTAAAAAGGATTACGCTTTTTTAATTCGAGCGCAAAATTAAGCAGAAAAGCCTAATCCCAAAGGATATTTGGAAATTTAATCCCAATCACTGTCCACTTTTGAATTGACGGGCATTCAGGTCGCTTATCGGCCGCTTTTTAAGAAAAAGAGGCCAAACCGCACTTCATAACTCCAAACTTCCGTCGGTCTAAAATCAACTCAATTAATTTGGATCGAATCTAAATAAAAGTACTTTTGTGACTTAATTTATATTCGATCTTAATAATGGTAAGAAATCTATTTCTCTTCTTGTTGCTGATCAGCTGGGCTTGCAAAGCTCCGGAATCTACTGAAACCGCGGCGCCTGCCCGGAAAATCATCACCGCAGGTGGCACGATCACCGAGGTGGTGGATGCGCTGGGATTCAGTGATCAGATTATCGCCACAGATATCACATCGACCTACCCTGCTACCATGCAGACCCTTCCTTCTATAGGGTATAGAAACCAGATCAAGGCTGAGGGGATCTTGGCCTTGGGCCCGGATTTGGTTTTGATCGAGGAAAATTACCTGACTCCAGACGTGGTGGATCAGCTGAAGGCTGCGAAGGTCAACATTCAGGTTTTCAAAAAGCCAACCACGGTCGAAGGAACCAAAACCTTGGTGAAGGAAATCGCGACATTTTTTGAAGTGCCGGAAAAGGCAAAAGAAATCAACGCGGCACTCGATGCTGACTTGGCAGAGCTCGATACCTATTTGAAGACACAGGATTCTCGCCCCAAAGCGATCTTTGTTATGGCAAGAGGTCCTGAGACAGTATTCGTCGCAGGTGACAAAACCTTCGCCACCGAGATATTCAAGATGGCAAACCTGGAAGGTACCGCCACAGGATTTGACGAGTTTGCTCCCTTGACTCCCGAGTCGCTCGTGCAGATGAATCCTGAGTATTTGGTGTTTTTCGAGTCAGGAATCCAGAGCCTCGGAGGAAAAGAAGACTTGGTGAAGATCCAGGGAATCGACCAAACCATTGCTTATAAGGAAGGCCACATCGTTGCTTTGGATGGACAGTATCTGTCTGGCTTTGGCCCAAGAGTAGGAAAAGCCGCTTTAGATCTGGCAAAAGCTACCCGTCAATAAATAAATGATCTCCACCTTGTCATATACCAAGACGCAAAGCCAAAACCTGATCCTGCTGGGATTTGGGTTTGTGCTCGGTCTGGTATTGCTGATGTCCCTGTCGATGGGAGCGTTCAGCATTCCATTCCCGCAGACGCTTGCGATCTTGTTTGACCAGGTTGGTATGAGCTTGGGCACCTTTGAGGTGCAACAGGAGAATGTCCTGCTCCAAATCCGGATGCCGCGCGTGCTGATGGCAATCTTGGTGGGCGGAGGACTCGGGATCGCAGGTGCGGCGCTTCAGGGAATGTTCAGAAATCCCTTGGTGGAGCCGGGACTGATCGGTGTCAGCAGCGGAAGTGCGCTTTTTGCCGTGATATTTATGGTGCTAGTCCCCGTGACGGCCAGCTTGGCTTGGATCAAACCGATTGGCCTGCCGCTCTTTGCTTTTGTCGGAGGACTGATCAATGTGCTGGCAGTCTATAAACTTTCAAAATCCCAAGGCAGAACCGATGCCGCCACACTGATCCTGGCCGGTGTCGCCATCAATGCGCTGGCCGGTGCACTGATTGGCCTGGTTTTATTTTTCGCAGATGACTCAGCCCTGAGAAGCTTCACTTTCTGGAGTTTGGGGGATTTGGGTGGAGCGACTTGGAGCAAGATTCCGGTCAGCTTGGTTCTCATTGCCATTCCTTCTGCCTTGCTGCTTTTCAATTCCCGTCAGCTCAACGCGCTTGCTTTGGGAGAGCAGGAAGCTTTCCACATGGGAGTGAATGTACAGGGCGTGAAATTGCAGCTCCTGGTCTTTAGTGCCCTGATCGTCGGAGCGGGCGTTTCTATGGTGGGTATGATCGGCTTTGTCGGTCTGGTTGTCCCGCATTTGATCCGGATTCTCTTCGGTGCAGACCATCGCTTGGTTCTTCCGGGAGCGTTTCTACTGGGCGCGATCTTGCTCAATTTTGCAGATCTCATCGCAAGAATAATTGTCATTCCCGCCGAAATGCCCATCGGGGTCATCACCGCTTTGATCGGCGCGCCGTTTTTCATCTGGCTGATTTTCAACCTGAATAAATCCAAAAAGTAATGCTAAAGGCTTCGAAAGTTCATTTTTGCATCAGACAAAGACCCATCGTCGATGAGGTCAGCTTGGAGTTGAATCCGGGTGAGATCCTCGCCGTCTTGGGACCAAACGGCGCCGGGAAATCGACTTTCTTCAAGATTCTTTCTGGTGAAATCAAGTGCAAGCATGGCGCGATCGGCTATAACGGACACGACATTTATACCCTCAAAAGCCGCGAACTGGCGGAAGTAAGAGCGGTGATGCCGCAGCATACGCAGGTTAATTTTCCCTTTACCGTGCAGGAGGTAGTTGAGCTCGGATTGATCAGTACCAAAGCCAAAGATCCGTCGAAGCTGATCCGCGAGGTGCTGGAAGCGACTAATACGACACATTTGAAAGACCAGGTTTTCAATACCCTTTCCGGAGGAGAAAAGCAGCGCGTGCAGCTCGCCAGGGTCTTGGTGCAAATATGGGAGGCGAAGCCTTTTCCACGTTACTTACTGCTCGACGAGCCGACCTCGAGTCTGGACATTGCGCAGCAGCACGCCGTCCTGAAAATCCTCGAAACACTCAAATCCAGAAATATCGGGATCCTCGTGATCCTGCATGAGCTGAATCTCGCCGCGCAATATGCCGACAAGATCGCCCTGCTCAAAAATGGCATGATCGCCAAAACAGGTACCGTTGAAGATGTCCTCGAAGAGGAAATCTTGGCCCATGTCTTTGATCATCCGATCCATCTGATTCCTAACCCAGCGACTGGCGGAGTATTCGTCTCCTCAGCAGCCAGTTCACATCCAAATATCCAAACATTTAAACAAGCGTAACATGGAAACTATCCAAGAATCCGTACAGTCACTCAAGCAAGCTTGGGAAAACCTAAAAACATCCGAGCCAACCCTTCGCATCCGTGACGCTGCTGCCAAACTGGGAGTGACTGAAGCGGAACTTTTGGCGACCGGGATCGGCGAAAACGTCATCCGACTGACTGAAAACTTCACGGAGCAAGTGGAGGAATTTCCGAAACTGGGACGTGTGATGTCATTGACGAGAAGCGAAGGCTGTGTGTTGGAACACAAGGGCCCTTTTCAAAAGATAGAGATGATCCAAGCGGGGCCGCACAAGATCGCCACCGTGATTGGCCCAATCGAGCAGCGCGTGTTTTTTGCAGGTTGGAAATTTGGATTTGCGGTCACGACCGAAACTCCACGAGGCGCGATGAGAAACCTCCAGTACTTTGACAAGGCAGGTGACGCGATCATGAAGGTCTACTTGCAGGAAAAATCCAATCCTGAAGCTTATGACGAACTGGTAGAGAAATTCACTGCAGCGGTGCAGAGCGCTCAACTGGAATTGGAAGCTTTTCCAACTCCTGAGTATGCTTCCAGAGAAGAGCTGGACTTCGAAGCATTCAGCAAAGACTGGGAAGGCATGAAGGACACGCACGACTTCTTCGGCATGCTCCGCAAATACAAGCTGAACAGATTGGATGCGGTGAAGTGGATCGGTGGCAAATGGGCGCACGAAGTGGATAGACTTTCCGCGAGAAAAGTGGTGGAAACTGCCGCGGAGACAAAGCTTCCAATCATGGTTTTCGCGGGAAACAAAGGAAACATCCAGATCCACCAAGGTAAGGTCCAGACTGTCCGTCAGATGGGCGATTGGCTGAATGTGCTGGATCCTGACTTCAACATGCACTTGAACGAAAATGTAGTAGACAAAGCCTTTGTGGTTCACAAGAACACCGACGACGGTTTGGTGTCCGCTTTGGAGCTTTTCGACAAAGAAGGCGAGATGGTCGCTCAGTTTTTCGGCCTGAGAAAGCCGGGGCTTCCGCAAAAATCCGAGTGGAAAGATTTGGTCGATAGCCTTTAAAAAAACTCCGGCGGAAGTCTTCGGGCTTCCGCCAATTTCAAAAAATTTTATGCTTCAGCGTAGATTTAGTCTTAATAAGTTCACTTTACTCTTTTGCCTGGCTTCCTTTGGACTTTTTTCAGAGGTAGTGGCGCAGACGGTCCTCAAAGGCCGAGTAGTCACTGAAAAGGGAGAGGCTATTCCGCATGCGACAGTTTGGCTGGGAGATGCCAAAGGCGAAGTGGCGGATGAGCAGGGCAACTTCAGTCTCAGTGAACTTCCAAAAGAAGGCAAGTTCAAGATCTCAGCCGTTGGATTTGAGACGGTATCGGCCAGTTGGCCAGCCGGAAAAACACAGGAAACCTTCGTCCTGAAGCAGTCCACCGCAGATCTGGAGACAGTCGTGGTCACCGGAAGTTTCGAACCGCAATCCGCCCGTCAGTCTGTCTATCAGGTGAGGACGATTGGTTCGGAGGTCATCCAAAACCGTGCTCCGAGCACCGTTCAGGAGATCTTGAGCACCGAACTTGGCATCCGCTTTTCGCAGGACAACGCGCTTGGCTCCAGCAATATGGAATTGCTCGGCATGTCCGGACAAAATGTGAAAATCCTGATTGACGGCATTCCGATGGTAGGCCGTCAGGGGACATCCAACGAGATCAACATCAATCAGATCGACATCAACCGCATCGAGCGGGTTGAGATTGTCGAAGGCCCGATGTCAGTCGTCTACGGAGCAGACGCATTGGCTGGCGTAATCAATATCATCACCAAAGCAGACGACGCGCAGAAGCTTTCACTCAAAGCCAGAGTACAGGAGGAAACCGTGGGCAGCGAATACAGCCCGTTTGACGGTGAGGGAAACCACCTCAGAAGTGTCACCGGCGGCTATCGGGTAAAAGGCTGGGACTTTGGAGCCTCCTTTTCGCAGAATAATTTCGGCGGATGGAAAGGCGAAGAAACCGGCAGACAGTTCGAATGGCTGCCCAAGGACCAAAACTTTTTCAACGCGAAAGTCGGCTGGACAGGGAAGACGGTGAATCTGGAATATCAGTTGGATTTCCTGGACGAAACCGTCTTTGCCTATGGGCCGGATGCCCGTCTGGAAGTCTTGGATCAGGAGTTCATAACCAGCCGATGGATGCACAGACTAAGCGGTAAGTGGGCTGCAAAACCTGATTTTGCTCTGACCTGGCAGGGTGCTTACACCGACTATGAGAGAGAAAGCCAGACCTGGGTGACCAACGTGCGGACTGGCGAGCGATATCAGTCGCAGGCTCCGGCCGCCAATTCCACCATCTTCTACACCGGTTTTAGCTGGAGAATGATCGGAGACTGGAAGGTCGACGAGAAGTTTAGATTTCAGCCCGGCATCGACCTCAACACAGAGACTGGTTCCGGTGAACGGATTGAAGACAATGAGGGAATCCAGGATTACGCGGTGTTTCTATCCGGAGAATGGTCACCGGTACCTTCGGTCAAGATCAAACCTGGACTTCGCAAAAGCTGGAATTCGGCTTACGATGCGCCGGGTCTGATTCCATCGCTGAACACCAAGGTTTCGCTCCATGAAAATCTGGACCTGCGACTCGCTTATGCCAACGGTTTCCGGGCACCATCTATCCGGGAACTCTATTTTAACTTCTTTGACGCGAGTCACAGCATCACCGGAAATCCAGATCTGAAAGCTGAAACCTCTAACAGCTTCAACGGCTCGCTGGACTGGAGAGCCAAGGCAAATACGGATTGGGGTATCACGTCCGTGTTGGGAGTGTTTTACAATGATGTGAAAGACAAGATCGCCTATGGGCAAGATCCTAACGATATCCAGGTGACTACGCTCTTCAATGTGGAATACTACCGTACGGCGGGAGTCACGCTCAACCAAACCCATAGCTATAAAAACCTCACCGCCAACGTCGGCTTCTCCTACATCGGCCGCTACAACCAGCTGACCGAAGAGCAAACCGAAGTGCCCGAAATGAGCTGGACTCCTGAAGTAAACACGAATCTGACCTACCGGATTTTGCCTTGGCGAAGCGTAGTCACATTGTTTTATAAGTGGACAGGCGCACTTCCAGGGTATGAGATCGTGGCGGATTCCGGAGGAAATCCTGTCGCCAGCGAGGTCATGCTGGATGGCTATCACTGGATGGACATCACGTTCAAGAAGGATTTTGGCAAGCACCTGTCCGTGAATCTTGGAGCGAGAAATCTCCTTGACGTGAAGCAAATCAGTAGTACTTCCGGCGGCGGAGAAGCACACGGAGGCGGTGCCCAAAGACCCGTGGGCTATGGAAGATCTTACTTCCTGGGCCTTACCTATCAACTAAATAAATAACTATTTCCAAATTTTAACTCTATGAAAAAGTATCGTTTTCTACCCGTCACAGCACTTTTGGCTGGCGTGGTTCTGGTTTCCTCCTGCAGCGATGATCCGGATCCAGTGATCGTACCACCGACAGAATCAGGATTGATTGAAGTGGATGGTGGGGGAGCTACCTATCCAAACACCGTGTTTGTTTCCTTACGCGCTGAAAAACAAACTGCCGTTCCGAGAGCGTCTTGGGATCTTGCGTTCAGCACAGGTTCTGATTTCAAAGTTCTGATCAACGGCACTACCGGCGCGATGGCGTCTGCTACTACAAAGACCGATATCAATGCAGTGGGTACCACAGAGATCGCCGCAGCTGAAGCAAGCGGAGAGCTGATCATGGGATTTACCAACATGGTAGGCATCCTTAAAGTGGATAACGCTGCGAATCCCTTATCCCAGCCAGTGATTGCAGCTGTCAGCGCCACCGATGCTAGCAACGTCGTGTATTTGCTCTCTAGGGGAGCTAGCGCAGCGGAAGCGAGACCTTGGAAAAAGGTCAGAATCATTAGAAAAGGCGACGGATATACACTTCAGCATGCCAATGCAGATGCCACTACCTTCAGCACACTCGACATCACCAAGAACGCGGATGACAACTTTGTGTATGTAAACTTTGAGACCGGAATCGTGGACGTAGAGCCAGCTAAGACCGACTGGGACATCGCTTGGACTGCGGGAACTTCTTCCACTACGTCTCAAGGGACGACCCTGGCATACTTCTACCAAGATTTGGTTTACCACAATATCTATGGGGGGACAAGTGCAGTAGCCGTGTTGGAAGAAACTGTGCCTTACGCTGAATTTGACGAAACCGACGTGCCTACCCTTGCTTTTAACAGCGATAATCGACTTACCATTGGATCCACCTGGAGATTTACGGGCGGCGGACCTCCTCCGTCTCCAACGCCTACCGTCTATGATACGATCTACTATATCGTGAAGGATTCTGACGGAAACGTGTACAAAGTACGATTCCTCTCTCTGACCAAAGACGGTGAAAGAGGCAAGCCAAGCTTCGAATATGAGCTGGTGGAAGCTGGAAATTAATTTTGGATAATTTTTTAGACTGGGTTAAAGGGAGCGCTTCGGCGCTCCTTTTTTTTAGAATATGTTCTGTCAGGTCTTTGAAAAAATATCTAAATCCAGCTTCTGGAGAAGCAGGATAACAACAAAACCAACTTCGGGAGAAGCAGGATAACAAAACCGAACTATTCCAGCAGCCTCGTCGCAAATAGAAAAGCCTTTTTCCAATACGAATTGCTCATGTAATCCTCTGTGACTCCGAGGGACGAGGAAGCATGGATAAAGCGAATATCATCCTTTGCTGCCTCGGTGACTATGCCCGAGTGAGTGACCTGATTTTTCCTTTTCCCAGTGGCAAAAAACAGCAAGTCGCCCGGCTTCACCTGTGTCAGATTGACCTTTTGACCGACTTTGCTTTGATCAGCGGACATTCGTGGCAGGTTGATTCCGATCGAATAGTAGGAGTGAAAGACCAACGCCGAGCAGTCCATTCCTCCTCTGGTCGTTCCTCCATACTTGTAAGGAGTGCCCCGGTAGGATTTAGCAGTTTGAATGACGGTGAAAGCGGGGGAGGCTTCGGACAGCTTCTTTTTGGACTTACAACTCTGAGTGAATACCAATGCAAGAAGGCATAGCATCAAGATCCCGGGTGGCGTTATTCTTTTCTTGTCCAAAGTGAGGTGGTTTAGCAGCTCCAATTTTACCGCATGACTGACAAGGATGCAAGAATTATGCGCTTTTCGGTCGCAGAAACATATTTCTTCAAAAAAGCAAAACCCGCTCATAAAGCGGGTTTTGAAGGGTAAAGTTCAAGTCGTGGTAGTTTAAATCTATTGATAAAGGGCGTTGAAAAGCCACTTGTACGTCCCGTGGGATTGAGCCCGGTAGGTGATCTCCGGGGTAAAAACGAACAATTCTCCTTCGCCGATCGGTGCTTTGAAGGCGACGATTCCGTCTTTCAGGTAGGACTCTCCCCAAGCCCAGCCACTGCGGAGCGGAGCCGCTTTGTCGAACCAAGCCAGAGCTTCCATTCCCTGCAAAGCGGCTTCCGGTTGGAATTTGAACACCATGCTGTTGTTGAACAGGACGTCGGTGTTTTCAGCCATTCCCCAGCTGCTTGGGTTTTTGGTGTCGACTTTCACCTGGAGCACGCTGCCCGGGATGTAGTATTTCTCTCCTGAAAGGCGCACTTCTTTGCCTTCCCGGGTCATCTCGGTCAGCGCATCTTTCACCGGAAGTCCAAGATGGTAGGCCAGCGAAGCACTGCTTCCCACGGCTAGGATTTTCCCGCCTTTTTCCACAAAGCCCTTCAGCTGAGGGATGGACTTGTCGACGGTGATCGATCCCAGCATTCCGTGATATTCAGCCGGAGTGTCGGCTTCCTTCGGCGTGCTTCTGCCATAGCCGCCGTACCCGCCCGTTTCGGGGCCGTAGGACGGGATTCCTCCACTGATGAACAGGATCATGTCGTACTTTTCATTGAGGTTGCCGCCATCAATCTCTTTGGCAAACACAACCTCGAAGTCATAGAAGTTTTGCTCCAAGATCCATCTCACCCAGCCGGATGGCATCGAGCCGCCATAGCTGTCAAACAGCGCGATTCGTTGTTTTTTGACAGGAGTCAGACCGGACGGTTTGCCGGAGGATTTCACCGGGACAGGCGTTGTCTTCAAGATATCCTGAAGTTTTGACTTGGCAGAAGATGGGATAAAGAAGGAGCCTGCCGGAGTTCCAGCCGTCTCTGCCGAAGTTCGGGATACAGTTACGCCAGCTTTCAACAACTGATTGACCAAAGGAAAAGCATCATTCTCCAGAGCGCTGATCAGGTATCCACCTCCTCCAGAAGGAAGGGCTACCGCTGGCATCGGCTCCAACTCACCGTAGACGAGTGTCTCAAAAGGACCTTCGAAACTGTCCAGAATGCGATCGTAGTCCACTCCCATCTGATAGGCAAGCGTCCACCCGGCCGCATCGTAAGGACGGATCGGAGGTCCGCCCGGATACTGGAAGTCGTTCGGATAATCCTGCGGGTCAAACATATCAAGCACGTGCGCGCGGAAGGCTTGATCGGACTTGACGATGTACGATCCCTTCGGATAGGATTTGTCGGCCACGGTAAAATCTGCGGTTGCCTTCTCGATCCGAATGCCGGTTCGGATCAGGGCATTGACATACTTCACGGCGGTGTTGAAGTCTGCCTGATCTGCCGGGATGATGTATCCCTTGGGATCCCGCTTGGCAGGAGCTTGGTAGACGCTGTCGTAAAACTTATCCGGGACGGTGCCTCGGGAGAAAGGATTGCTGCTTTGAGGCTGCGCGGATCTCGATTTGGCGCGCTCGGACTCGTAAGCGGTCTTAATCTCTTCGATCTTTTTAGGAAATGGTGACCAGTAATCGTTCGTTCCCTTGTTGATCGCGCTGACTCCCATGGAGTAGATGTTATAGAGCAAATGGTCCTTGTTTCGCGCAGCATAGTCCAGCAACGCATAGTTGAGAGAGACGGAATAGTCGATAGACTGTCTGAATCTCCAATCTTTTTGAGGAGTGACCGGAAAAGGGGTAGCGCCGGTCGGGAGCAACCTGTCTGGCACGAGCGGAATATCCTCCGGGTTTGGTCCGCCGATGATCTCGGTCAGGATACCAATCATGTTGTGGTAGTGAGTGGTGGTCCGCAAACCTCCATTGTACCAAGTCGAGAAGGAAGAACCGGTCAAGCGGGTAAATCCAGGCTTGTTTTCGGTGATCAGTCGGTTGTACATTGCTGCGCCGACCGCGTCGATTCCGGTGACCATCAGCGGCTCGAAGAGGTAGTTGAAGGGATCTCTGTAGGGAGGTCCTGCCAAAACTGACCCAGCCGGTCCGCGCTGGTGATGGTTGTACATGATCTGGGGGATCCATTCGACAAAAAGCTGATAGCCCATGTTTCGGGATTCCGCTTGGTTTTGGATGTAGAAATCCCGGTTGTTATCGTGCCCGATGTACTTCTGATACAGCACCGGAAGGTTGTCCAGTTTGCGCTTTTCCGGTTCCGGATTTCTCATGTACCAGTTTGACACGATGTTTTGTCCGTCGGGATTGGCGTGAACAAAGAGGATGATGACGTTGTCCAGGATGTTCATCGTCTCCTCGTCTGTTCTACTGGTGAACTGGTAGATGGTCTCGATCAGCTGGTGGATGCCGACCGTCTCGGTGGCGTGGAGGCCGCCGTCAATCCAGACGACAGCTTTTCCGGACTTCGACAGGGCCCGTGCTTCCTGCTCGGTGATGCCTTCGGCCCGCGCCAGCTTGACGGAAGTTTCTTTGAACTGATCCAGATTTTTGTGGTTTTCCGGAGAGGTGACAATGAGCATGTGTTGCTCGTTGTTTTCAGCCGTTTTACCGATGGACACCAGCTTGATCCGGTCGCTTTGCGAAGCTATCTTTTTGAAATATTCCTCCGTTTGATCGAAAGTTGCCAGGTGATAGTCTGTACCCATTGCAAAGCCAAAATGGTCTTTGGGAGAGGTGACTTCCTGGGCCATTGCACCTGATAAGGTGCCGAGCACCATCAGGGCAAAAAGAACTGTTTTTTTGAGCATAAAATAGAGTTTCAGAAAATGGCCGGAGGATCTCCCCCCGACCTATTTGGGTTTTTACTGATTTTTGAACCTTACACCGATCCGGCAGTCGCAGAGCTCTCCACGCGACTCGTCGCAGGAGTTGTTGTCGTACTGTACGATCCGGGTGCCGTCTTCCATGGTTACCACGAACTTAAAGAGGAAGTAGTCATTGACGGCTACCGTTGACAGATTAGTGCCCGTGATGTCCGCAAGCTGCTGAGCGGTAAAGCTGTAGGTTTTAGGAAACGTCGAGACTGTTTCATACAGCTTGTCGGCCGCGGCGATTCTGCTTGGCAGGGGAAATTGGGCGCTGTTTGGGTGAACCTGAGCCAGTGAAAGAACAATCGGATAGACTGGAACATTGTTTTCACGCTTGTTGAAGCTGATGTACACCTCGATTTCCTTGACCGGAGCTCGCCCCTCAGCATCGTAGTAGGACAGTTCCCACTCAAACTTCTGACTGGTTGCATAGGTGGGGTCCTTCATGTTGAAGAAAGACACATTGGCCGATTCGTAGGTAGGCAGTGCGGAGCTCGCAGTATTTACCGTCACGTCTGGCGTCGCGGCATACTGGAACGTTTCGTAGTCATAGTCGACGGTTTTGCAGCCCGCCAACGCGAGCATGCTGAGACCGATGTATAGATATTTGATGCGTTTCATTTGAGTCTTTTTAAAGTAGATGATTATTTTCTCCAGAATACGGGCACAATCTGCTGATCACGCTGAAGCTGCTCCCGGGTCTCTATAACCGTGGTGTTGGAAGTAAGCTCCGTCTCCGAATAGTAGAATCTTTCAGGAAAGACATCCAAAGGAGACACAAGTTCGTCCAAGACAGGCAATCCTGTTCTTCTGTAGTCGTTGTAGGCTTCGACTCCATTTCCATAGAGCGCAATCCACTTTTGCATCATGACCAGTTCGAGTTTTCCCTGCTCATCGGCGGCGGCATACTGCTGAGACAGTCGATCAATAAATCCAAGCCGGGTAGAAGCACTGATAGGAAATGCTGGCGAGAGGGCATTGATCACATCGAATTGGGAAGCAACCGCTTTGTTAAGTAGATCCGCTGCATCTTCGCCTGTATTGAGCGTGAGTGCTGCTTCTGCTCGCGCAAACAACATCATGAAATTGGTGATCAGTGGCTGGACTCCAGCGCCATTGCCGTCTCCATTCGCAAAGAGGGCGATTTTAAATGAGTTGGCGCTTGTGCCAGTCACGGCTCCGGTGTTGTTTAGATAGACTCCGGAGCTGCCAATGGAAGGGATCATTCCATTGTCGTACAGTCCCGCACCCGGATAGATGCCGACAATTGCACGCGTGTTTTGATCGGCTGGAGAAGCTGCGCCGTCGCCAGGATACCGTCCGTAGTAGCCTTCACCGGTTTGGGAGTTGGCCAGCCCTGCCTTTTCATTTAGCCGGAAGATATAGTAGCGCAGACGGGGATCGTCCTGAGCTTTGAGCCGGTCGATCAAGACCATGCTCACGTAGCCGTCTCTGCCTGGCGAGTAGCCACTGGAGTACCAAGGATGGCGTACATCAGGCGCGGTGTTTGTCCCGAACTTGAAGGTGAAGTCATCCGAATTGGCTTGGATGTAGTTGCCTGAGGATAGAATGCTCATGATTCCCTGACGCGCGCCGTCGGGATCAATCGCCTTCATGTTCAGAAACATCTTCAGCTTGATGGAATTGGCCAGTTTTAGCCATTTGGCTTGGGACCCTTGGTAGAAAATGTCAGCTGATGCGGAGATGGCAAATCCTTTTCCCATGTCAGCGATCGCCTCGTCCAGCAGGGCAAAGAGCTGATCGTAGATGACTGATCCTTCATCAAAGGTTGGATTGGGAGCTAAAGCAGCTTCTGAGTAAGGGACATTACCCCAGAGGTCGACCATGATGCTGTAGAGGTAGGCTTTTTGGATCTTGGCGACTGCCACGTAACCCCATTGACCTTGCTCGGTGCCTGCGGCAATGATGGTCTCCAGATCCGGGATAGCCTGGGTATAATAACCCAGCCAAGTGCTCTCGAAGGTGGTGCCGGATTGATCCCAGCGGTTTAGGCTACCGGAGGCGCGGTGTTGCACGACGTTGGACGCACCACGGTTGATCCCGTTGAAGTTGCCGGCAATCGAGAGCTGTGTAGCGGGAAGGAGCAGGTTTAGTTGAGGCGTGGTCGGGTTGTTAGGATCCTGGTTGATATCGATAAATGAATCACAGGAGCTGGCAACTAGCATCAGCAATCCCAAAACCAGTCCAGTATAGTTGATTTTTTTCATGACAGTTGAGGTTTGCGAGGTTAGAAACTGAATCGGATATTGACACCATACCGCTTGGTAGCAGGTACGCCCAAAACGTCCCTTCCGGCGCTGTTGGCACCGCTGGTGCTGATCTCGGGATCGTAGTTCATGGCATCCGGCGTATTTGGTGCTTTGTACCAGAGGTTTCTACCGCTCAATGAGATATAGGCGTTTCCGAAAGGTGTTTTGCTCAACAAAGACGCCGGGACTTGATAGCCCAGGGAGATCTCCCGCAATCTGAAGACGGTACCGTCAAATACCGTCGCTTCGCCAACATAGCCAGCCGTAGTTCCGCTTGGCCCAAAGCCGCTGCTGAAGTAGTAGTCATTGTAGTTTACCGCTGTGTTGTTGGGGATTTTGTTGCCGTCTTCATCCAGCAGCGGAGTTCTTGTGTTGACATCACCCATCACACCCTCGCCGATGCGGAAGGAGTCCCGGTCTTCGGTATCTTTTAGCGTACCGCGCGCATATGTTTCCCCGATCGTGGTGGACAGGATATCGCCACCCTGCTTCCAGTCGAAGAGCACGTCCAACGTGATTCCTCTCCAAGAAAATGTATTGGTCAGGCCGACCATGAAATCCGGATTGGGATTACCGATAGGACCGTTGGTTGCTGCTGTGATCGGCTTGGCTGTGGCTGGGTTGACCAGGATGTTGCCTTCATCGTCTCTGGCGAATCGCGTACCGAAGATCTGTCCGTAAGGCTGTCCTGCAATGTGGATGTTGCCACTATTGCCATAAACTAGCTGGGTGTTGTCACCGATATTTTCCACCATGTTTCGGTTGCGGGTGAAGTTACCGGAGATGCTCCAGTTCAAGCCTCTGTCGGACATCAGCGGATTGGCGGTCAGGCCGATCTCGATTCCTTTGTTGGATGTTTCACCGAGGTTTATGATCCGGGTCAGGTAGCCTGAGGACGGCGGCGAGTCTACCACAAATATCTGGGAAGTACTGCGCTTGTCGTAATAGGTGAAGTCGATGGAGAAGAGGTTTTGCAAAAACTTCAGATCCGTCCCGATTTCGAATTCGGTGATGAATTCGGGCTTCAGCTCGCTGTTTGTTAAGCTGTTGGACAGCGTTTGCGTACTGACGTTGGTGTTGGTCGAGTTGGAGAAAGGAGAATCGATCCCGCCAAAGGTTGCGTTTGCAATGAACACGTTGATCGTTTGGTACGGGCTTGCTTCATTTCCTACCCGGGTGTAGCCAGCCCGGATCGCGCCATGATTGAGGAAGTTACTTTTCAATTTCAGCGCTTCGGTGAAGATCAGGGAGCCGTTCACTCCTCCGTAGAGGTAGCTTCTGTTTTCCGCAGGCAGTGTGGAGGAGATGTCATTTCTTCCCACAAAGTTCAGCGACGCGAAATTCTTGTAATCAAAGGTCAAATCCGCAAAGAAAGCATAGAACCGCTGCTTGATCAGTGCCCGATTGTTTGGGATGCTGGACAGCGTGATGGTAGTCGTATTTCGGATGTCGTTGATTCCCGCGACGATGATGCCATCACCGGAGAAAGCCGACCTTTTGGTCATTCGCTGGTTGATGTTGTTTCCCAAGATCCCGCGCAGGGAGATGTTCTCGCTGAGCTTGAAGTTGGTGGTGATCAATAGCGTGTTGTCAAGCTCCTGACGGTAGATGTGATCGGTGTTGATCGTCCCCGCAGCGTACACTGATGAGCCTTTTCCGAGCACACTTACCCGATCATCGTTGTAGCCGTTTAGCCCAAAGGTGTTTTGGATCGTAATCCATGGGGCGATCTCTTTTCCCAAGACAAAGCTTCCGAAGTAGCGGTCCACATCGCTCGTGGAGGGGCTGTTTTCCACTGACCAATACGGGTTGTCCAAGGCGCGATAATACACGTTGGCCCCGGTTTCCGGATTTTTGTAGGGCAAGCCAGTCAGATCATAGCTGGTTGGCGCAAAGAGCAAGTTGCCCATGACCGATCCACTGCCTCCGATCGGCGGAGTTTGCTGATTGGTCTTCACATAGTTCAAAGTCCCTCTGACAAAGAAGCCGTTGTCCAAGTTGGCATTTCCGCCTGCGGAAAAAGAGGTTCTGGAGATTTCATTTCCGGGTACGACGCCTTGGTTGTCCATTCGGCTGGCCCCTATGTTGATCCCGGTTTTCTCGTTTCCGGTGGTGATGCTTACGCCGTTTTCCAGGAGCTGACCAGTTCTGAAGAAGTCTTTTTGGGCCTGACCGGCATAGGATCTATAGGGGACCTGAACGGGGGTTCTTCCATCGGCTTCATAAAACTCCGGAAAGATGCTGGCTGGGTATGCGCTGGAAGCCAGCGGATGTGGAATAGTTTCTCTCGACGAGTACGGCGAACCGTAGGACCCGTATACACCGGCGCGGTAGTCGCCGTTGGTGCCTTGACCGTAGAGCTGCTGGTATTCCGGCAGACCGGCTACTTCTTCCTGTGAGTAGGAGGAGGTGATGGTTATCTCTGTGCCTTTTCGTCCTTTTTTGGAGCCGCTTTTCGTGGTGATGATGATGGCCCCGTTTGCCGCGCGAGAGCCATAGAGAGCAGATGCTGCCGCGCCTTTCAACACCGTCATGCTCTCGATGTTGTTGGGATCTATATCAAATGCCCTGTTGGAGGTGGACTGATCTGACTGAGTCTGATTGTTTCCAGTGGACCCAAATGTGGAATTGTCAAACGGGATCCCGTCGACCACAAATAGCGGCTGGTTGTTGTTTCCCAGAGAGGAATTGCCGCGTATAGTGATATTGGTGGCACCACCCGCGACACCGCCGGAGCCGGCGACATTCACACCTGCTATCTTACCGGTCAGGGATCTGATGGGATCGGGTTCGTTTTTTTGGCTGAGTCGGTCGGAAGCCAGCGTGGAGACTGAGTAACCCAGATTGTTGGCGTCCCGCTCGATGCCTGCGGCGGTTACGATGATTTCTCCGAGGTTAATGTCACCGCCCAGTTTGATCAAAAGGTTGGTTTGATTGTCCAGGGTGACTTCTTTGGTTTCGTAGCCGATATAGGAGACGACCAGGATATTTTCCTGCGGGCTTACGTCCAGCGTAAAATTCCCGTCCAAGTCAGTTACGGCCCCTTTGGTGGTTCCTTTGATCAGAATGTTTGCTCCTGGGATACCGAGATCCTCCTGGTCCACCACTTTTCCCGTGATAGTCTTGACCTGCGCAAGTGCGGTGTGGGTACACGCGACCAGCAGGAGGAGGAAGAATGTAAGACTTTTCCAGGGTGGAAATTCCACCCAATCTGTAAAAATTCTTTTCATGAATGCTTGAATTAGTTGACTTAGGAAATGAGAAAATCGTATTGAATGGGCGCAGTCCGGCCATTCAAAGGTTATCTGGGGTGATTCTTTGGATTGGATTATCCAGCTTAAACAGGGTCAACTAGGGGCTAAAAGCTTGCGGTTTGAAATTAGAGAATCAAGGTGTCTCGCGCTTTACCTTTCATGTATGTATAAAGCCCATTGATAAAATCAGGAAGAATGGAATTATATTCTGTTTATTTATATATAGCTGATCAAATCAATATTTTATTTCTATTGTGTGGAATAATAGCTCGTAAAGTCATCATATGTTGTGAAAATATTCTTTTTCTATGTTGGTTTAAAAAATCGAACGGATATGCCTTTTTCCAATTAAAATTTGAAAAGTAGGTTTAGCAGATGGTCAAAGTGAGGCTTTTTGTTTCCATTTTTTGAATAAGTGGTTTCCCTGTTTTTTAATGCATAGCTACTTTCAAGAGCCGCCGGATCAATTAACTTTCGAGGGTTTTTGCATCTGCAAACTGGGATGATCCAAACCATTTTTTCTAAATTCAGTACATAAGCCAATGAATCGGATGAGTCGGGAGGAATTTGCCAAGTTGCCTTTGAATAGAAAGATCCATATGCTGTACCTGGAAGCCACTTTTGTGGTAGCGATCCGGTACTACGGGCACAAGGTGAATCTGTATCTGCTGGAAAACGAGTACGTGGAGGTGTTCTACAATCACAAACTCGACAAGATCGACAAGATCGACTTTCTTCCGCGCGATCATAGTCGGATGAAGTTTTACCTCGATCAGATTAAGATCGACTGAGAGTAGCCAGCCTCACCCAATTAGAGACCACTTCCAATCCATATTCGGTTAAGAAAGCTTCAGGATGATACTGAATCCCTAAAATCGGCAAAGACCTGTGGGCGATCCCCATGATCTCTCCGGACTCAGTCTCCAGGATGCATTCCAGATTGTCGGGTAGATTTTGCAATTGGAGTGAGTGATAGCGAGTCACGTTGAAGCTTTCCGGTAAGCTTTCGGTGAAAAAGTGAGGTTTGGTCTTTCTAACCCGGTGGACTTTACCGTGAGTGGGCACAGCATTTTTCACCAGCTCAGCTCCAAAAAACTCGCCAATCGCCTGATGTCCCAGGCAAACCCCAAGTACAGGGATTTTGTCATGATACCTTTCAAAAATAGCTTTCAGATTCCCCGATTTGGAGGGAATGCCCGGACCGGGAGAAAGAATCAGACCTTGAAAGTCGATACTCTCAAGGTCTGTTAGTGTGACGTCATTTCTCAAGATGACCAGTTCCTCTCCGGTTTGCCGGATCAGATCAGCGAGAATATGACTGAACGAATCAAAATTGTCAATCAGCAGCAGCATCCCGGAATCCATCAACGATCTCCTCAATCGTCTTTTGCAGTTCACCCACCTTCGGCACGATGGGTTCGAGTACCCAGATCACCGCCGGAGCCATTGGCTCAATGTATGGGAGAAACTCGCTCTTCGCACTCCAGTCCCTGGGCATTTTCAAATCGAAAAGCCCACAAAGCCACATAAAGAGGCTGATAAAAAAGGCGGTTTTCACAATGCCCAAGATCCCTCCGCCAATGCTGTCCAATCCGCCCAGGAGGATGATGTTCATCATTTTTTTCAAGATCCAGCCTGCAATCCCCACAAGCGCCAGCGTGATGCCGAATACGATCAAAAACGCGATGATCGGAAACGCAAAAGTGAGCTCTTTGAGATGGTTTGCCAAATACTTGCTGACTGGCTCCATGAAGTACACGCCGAGAATAATCGCCAAAACAAAGCCTATGAGACCTACAATGCTGAGCAATAAGCCCTTCTTGTAGCCCTCATAGGCTCCGAGTGCAATCAATATCAAAAGGACAATATCTACCGTTGCCAAGTTAATTGTTCAATAGAGCCTTTACTTTATCTGCAATTGCTTTGCCGTCTGCCTTTCCTGCCAATGCTTTGGTAGCGCCCATTACTTTGCCCATGTCTTTGGGGCCAGTCGCTCCGACAGACGCGATGATTTCCTGGATGGCAGCGGTCAGCTCTTCCTCCGTCATGGCTGCGGGTAGAAACTCCTGGATAACGGACAATTCCGCCAGTTCGACTTCCAGTAGATCGGCTCTGTTTTGTTGCTGGTAGATGTCGGCAGAATCTTTGCGCTGTTTGGCTGCCTTGGTCAAAAGCTTCATTTCTTCGTCTTCGGTCATCTCTCCCTTGAAGCCTTCTTTGGTTTCTTCCAGAAGAATCATCGATTTGATCGCGCGAAGGGCGGTGAGTCGTACCTTATCTCTTGCCATCATTGCGGATTTAATTTCCCCTTCTATTTTCTGCTTTAAAGCCATTAGTCCTAAGTTTGTGTTACCTCGAAAATTTCGAGTAAAAATACCCATTTTTCCCAGCTGATATGACTAAACTAAGTGTAAATATCAACAAGATCGCCACGCTTCGGAATGCCCGTGGAGCGAACAATCCGGATGTTGTCAAAGTTGCGCTGGACTGCGAACGTTTTGGATCCCAAGGGATTACAGTACATCCCCGGTCGGATGAGCGGCACATTCGCTACCAGGATGTCCTGGATTTGGCTCAGGTGGTGACTACAGAATTCAACATCGAGGGCTATCCTGATCAGCGGTTTATGCAGCTGATCCGAGAAGTCAGACCGGCGCAGGCCACCTTGGTTCCTGATCCCCCGGACGCGATTACTTCCAATACCGGTTGGGATACGATCACGCATCAGCACCTCCTTCGCGACATCGTTGACGAGCTCCATGCGATCGGGACGCGGGTTTCTATCTTCATCAATCCCGAGGTAAAATACTTCATGCCTGCCAAGCTCACCGGGACAGATCGGGTGGAACTGTACACCGAACCCTATGCTGCACACTATCATCAAGATCGCAAGAAGGCCGTGGCGCCCTATGTAGAAGTTGCAAAAATTGCCAAAGAACTCGGCCTCGGGCTGAATGCAGGACATGACTTGGATTTGCACAACTTGGCTTTTTTGGCACAAAGTATTCCCCATTTGGAAGAGGTCTCCATCGGCCATGCCTTGGTCTGTGATGCGTTGTATTATGGCTTGGAAAACACGATTCAGATGTACAGGAGGCAGTTGGAGGTTTAGTTTTTGGCCAACAGTCCACGGACGACGGTCAACGGCCCGTTTTAACGAACCGCAATCCCTAAGGCAACTTTTAACCGTTCACTTATGGCTTTCAAATTTGAAGAATTGAGGGTTTGGGAATCGGCGATTAATCTGTCTGCAGAAGTAAGCAGATTGGTAAAATCATTTCCAATAGAAGAAAGGTTTGTACTCAGTTCCCAGATCCAGCGGGCAGCCGATTCGGTGGCGTTAAATATCGCCGAGGGCTCCACTGGCCAGTCAAATGCCGAATTCAAAAAGTTTCTAAGCTATGCAATCCGCTCAGCTATTGAAGTGGTGAGCTGTCTATATCTGGGAAAGAAAAGAATCATTATAAATGAGGAAGATTTTTCCCGATTGTATTCCAGTTATGAAACGTTGATCGTTAAAATCCAAGCATTACGGAACTCATTTTAGACTTTGAAATTTAATTTTATTACTACTCGGCTGTCGTCTGTGGACTATGGACCGTTGACAAAATAAACCATGAAGCTTAACTATAAAAAATCCGGCTCCGGCCCTCCCCTTGTCATCCTCCACGGCCTGTTTGGTTCGCTGGACAATTGGTTTTCTATTGCCAAAGAACTGGTGGAAAATTACACACTCTACCTGGTCGATCAGCGAAACCACGGAGATTCTCCCCATGCTGAGGAGTGGGATTATGCCGTCATGGTAGAGGATTTGAAAGAAATGCTGGACGCGGAAGGGTTGGATAAAATCTACCTGATGGGACACTCCATGGGTGGAAAGACGGTTATGAATTTTGCGCTCAAATATCCGGAGCGGGTTGAGAAACTCATCGTGGCGGACATCGCGCCGAGGTACTATCCGGTGCATCACCAAAGCATCTTGGAAGGATTGAATTCTCTGGATCTGAAAGAAATCAAATCCCGAAAAGAAGCCGACGAGCAATTGGCGCAGTACATCCCAGAATTGGGCGTAAGGCAATTTTTACTCAAAAGCCTGAGCCGGGACAGCGACGGCTTTGTGTGGAAGATCAACCTGCCGGTGATCACCAAAAACATCGAAAATGTGGGAGAGGCGCTTCCCGAAGGCGCTAATTTCGATGGCCCGACCTTGTTTTTGGCGGGAGCCAACTCCAACTACATCCAGCAAAAAGACATGGCGGACATGGAAACGCATTTTCCCAACTACGAGCTGGAGTTTGTAGCCGGCGCAGGCCACTGGCTTCACGCCGAGCAGCCGCATGCGGTAGTGCTCGAGATGAGAAGGTTTTTGGGATGAAATTTGAACTGTTGCAAATTTTGCAACGGTTGAGGCGGAATGTCATTTACGCGATTTTAGCTTTCTTCCTTCAACCGTCAAACTTTTCTGTCCACTGCGACTGATCACCGGAAACTGACACCTACTTTACTTTTTTCCCATGCTTCACCACCAGATCGACATCCTGGAGTAGGTTGATATATCGGAGCACATCTCCCCGCACGGCGATGATATCGGCGTATTTTCCTTCAGAGATAGTGCCGTAATCTTTTTCCACCTTCATCGCCACCGCAGGCCAATAGGTCGCTGCTTTGATCGTCAAGAGCGGATCCATTCCGAAGTGATTGACCCAGACATCGAGCTCATTCCAGGTACTTTGGCTGTGAAATTTCATCGGGATGCCGCTATCCGTACCCACCAGCATCACCACGCCACTTTCTTTGAGTTGCGCAAATTTGCGATCCAAGGTTGGCTTTCTCACCGGAGTCAACTGGAAATAAGACATCCTTCCCGGGAACCGAAGTGAAGCCCGGATATCCCGAATGATCGAATCTGGCAAACCCAAATGCCAGGAAGTGTCGTCCAGCTTCTCTGGATTGTCCCGCACGGATTCATAATTGTAAAGTCCCTCTACAGTCGGCGTCCAGAAGAGTGGACCAAGATTCATCTTGGCAGCACGTTCTTTCAGCAGCAGCATGATGTCCTCGGGATATTCCGGTGCCGAACTTAGCCCGGTGTGCTCAAAATTGTCCACGCCGATCTTGATCCCAACCCGGATTTCGTCGGGACGATGCGAGTGCCCGACCACCATCTTCCCATATTTATGCGCTTCATCCACCACTGCTTGAGCTTCCTCTAATGTCATCTGATCCTGATCGATCAGCTTGATCACGTCCACTCCGGCATCGACCAGTGTTTTTACTTTTGCCCGAGCATCCGCGGCCCCATTTACCCCCCAGCGGAATGCTTCGGTATTTGGATAAGGAGCTTTTTGGATAAAAGGTCCGGATACATAAATCGTCGGTCCCGGAATTTCCCCATTATTGATACGGTTTCGCACGTTGATGCTTGCCTCAAGCGGTGCACCCAAATCTCTGGCACTAGTCACACCAGCCATCAACAACTGATGCGCGGAAGAAGGCATGATGACAGATTCAAACACATCAATATACGTGCTGTCCCAATGGGTATAGTCGCTGTGACCGTTGAGCATCAGATGCACGTGCATGTCCCAAAGTCCCGGAAGTACGCTCATCCCTTCGGTAGAAATAATTTCCGCTCCGGCCGGAACCTCCAAACTGCCGACCTGGCCCACGGCTTTGATCCGTTCCCCTTCAATCAAAATAACTGAGTTCCGAATCGGGGTGCCTCCAAAGCCATCGATCAGCGTGCCGCCGACGAGTGCCTTGGTTTGCTGGGAAAGCGCTTGGGTGGAAAAGAACGCCAAAACTCCGAGAATGGGCAGATAAAGTTTCATGGGGGAAATATTAGGAAGGTGATAAACGTTGAAAAAGATACTGATTTTGGGCTTTAAATTTTAACTTTCGCCCCCAATTCACGATTCCTGAAATGCCCAAAGGAAAGCTCTTCTTAATCCCCAACGTCCTTGCTGACAATACAGCCCATTGGGTGATTTCTCCACAAGTACAGGAAGTCATCGCCCACACGAAAATCTTCCTCGTCGAAAGTCCCCGATCCGCCCGACGTTATATCTCCAGCCTCAAGCTGGGAGTAAATCTGGAGGAAGTCCACATGGAAATCCTGGACAAAGGCACGCCGCCCGAGTTTATCAACCGACTGATGCAGCCGCTGATGAACGGTGCCGATATCGGCGTGATCTCCGAAGCCGGATGTCCGGGAATTGCCGATCCGGGAGCCTTGGCGGTAGCTTATGCCCACCAAAAGGGAATTCAGGTCGTGCCAATCTCCGGACCGAGTTCGATGTTTTTGGCCTTGATGGGCTCGGGTTTCTCAGGCCAATCCTTTGCCTTTCATGGCTATCTGCCTATTGACAAAAAAGAACGGGCTGCTGCATTGCGAAGACTTGAAGCCGAATCGCTGAAAGAAAGACGAAGCCAGATTTTCATGGAAACGCCTTTCCGGAACAATCAAATGCTAGAGGATGCGCTTGCCTCGCTTGCTCCCCAGACCAAGCTTTGCATCGCAAAGAACCTGACTGCGCAAGACGAATTTATCCAGACGAAGACCATCGCCGATTGGAAAAACCATCCGATAGATCTTCACAAAATCCCCACTGTTTTTATCCTACAAAGCTTCTAAGCCATGTTTACCATCGACGCCCATCTTGACCTGAGTATGAATGCCCTGGAGTGGAACCGGGATCTTTCCCGGCCGCTCGCCGAGATCAATGGCCGTGAACAAGGGATGACAGACAAGCCGGATCGGGGCAATGCTACGGTTTCGCTTCCTGAGCTACGCAAAGGAAACATCGGCTTGGTCGTCGCGACGCAAATCGGTCGCTATGTCGCGCTGGATAATCCGCTGCCCGGCTGGCATTCTGCCGAGCAGGCCTGGGCGCAGACCCAGGGTCAGTTGGCGTGGTATCAAGCGATGGTGGAAAAAGGAGAAATGACCCAAATACGCAATCTGGCAGAGTTGGAAGGTCATTTGACTTTTTGGAATGACGGAAAAGACGTCAGCGAAAAGCCCATTGGCTTTATCCTTTCGCTCGAAGGAGCGGATTCGATAGTCAATCTGAACTATTTGGAAAAAGCCTACGAAGGTGGGCTCCGGGCCTTGGGACCGGCACACTACGGACCGGGGCGTTATGCCTTTGGGACTGATTCTTCGGCTCCACTTTCCCAACAGGGGAAAGAGCTTGTCAAAAAAATGGATGAACTCGGGATCATCCTGGATGCCACCCATCTTTGTGATTTGGCATTTTGGGATGCTTTGGAAATTTATCAGGGCCCGGTCTGGGCAAGTCATAACAACGTCAGGGCGCTGGTTGATCACAACCGGCAGTTCTCCGACGAGATGATCAAGGCGCTGGTGGATCGGGGAGCTGTGATCGGTGGAGCTTTTGACGCCTGGATGCTGAGTCCGGGCTGGGTCAGGGGAAAATCTACTCCGAAAGAGCGGAATGTGACCATTTCGACAGTCTTGGATCATCTGGATCATATTTGCCAAGTTGCCGGCAATGCCAATCACATCGGAATCGGATCAGACTTGGACGGAGCGTTCGGGACAGAGCAAAGTCCAGCAGATCTTGAAACTATCGCAGATTTGCAAAAAATCCCGGACCTGCTACGCCAACGAGGCTACGCAGAATCTGACGTCCAAAAAGTCATGCATGGCAACTGGTTGAACTTTTTGAAGAAGGCCTGGGGTTGAGCCAAGAATAATTGAAGGATATTGGGGTTTTGGGGTTGCATAAATAATTCAAATTGAATTATTTGCAGACCTTAATCACCAAAGCTCATCTATGAAATATAAAAATTTACTCCTTATCACCCTTTTTACCCTAATCGCTTTTTCATCTTTCTCCCAAAAAATAATGCTGACGGCGGACCAGTCCGACGCAAAATTCATCTTGCTGAATGACTATGATGACTCCGACAAGATGGAGTTGGGTACGGGTACCATTGAGTTGAAGCTTGAGAAAGACAGCAAAAACCGCGTCAAGATCGTCAAGCCGGGTTTTCAGTCCATCATCAAAGAGTACAACAAAGACCTCAAATGGGACAAAGAACAACGAATTTCGTTGACCACACGACAAGTGGACGTCACTGCCGAGCCGTTTGACGCGGAAATCTTCGTGGACGGCAGAGTGATCGGCACCAAAGCGATCTACCTCTATGTCCAGAAGGATCGCTTTCTAACCGTGGAGGTGAAAAAGCCCGGGTATGCCACCCAAACCAAGGTCTACTACAATCAGCCGGACAAGGAAACTCCTCCATTCAAAGATCATTTTACCCTCAAAGACCGACAGGTAAGACTGGAAGTGTCCCCGGCAGATGCCAATGTCGCCGCAAATGGGATTACACTTGGCAAAGGAAACCAAGACATCAAGATTCCTTTTGGAGACTGTGTGACCGTGACGGTGACCAAGGACGGCTTTGTGAACTATGAGAAAGTCCTTTGCAACAAAGAGGGCGATCCAGAACCTCCCGTCAGAGACAAGGCAATCCTGGAAGACCGATTGGTTAAAATCACCACCACGCCAGCTGATGCCGCAATCGAGATCGGCGGTAAGCGCGTCGGAAATGGCTCCTATGATCTGAAAGTCGCCAAAAATTCCTGCGTGGAAATCCGCGTAAGCAAGGACGGTTTCATCCGCTATCTGAAAAACTATTGCAATCAAGCCAATATGCAGGAGCCTCCCGCTTCTGATTTTCTCGAAATGGTCGTCGATGAAGCCTACACTTCCTCAGTGTCTTCAGATCTGGCAAACGTGCGGATCACGGTACCTGTGAAGGCTGGCCTTGCGCCGGAGGAATCTTGGAAGATTCTCAGCTCCATCATCACCGGCTATTTTGATATCCTGGAGACAGTCGATTACAACACCGGCTATCTGACCACATCTTGGCAGGTTCAGAACTTCCAGTCGAGCATCATCCGTACCCGGGTAATTGTATCGAGCGGAGGAAACTCTGACCAGCTTGCCTATGCCGTGAAGCTAATCAGCCAAGAGGCCTATTTGGATGGGAAAAATCCAGTCACGGTCAAAGACGATGAGAAATTTGAAGACTGGGCCCGAATCCTGAAGAAATACGACGGCCTGATCCAGGAGATTCAGGCACGACTGCAAAATTGAGATTCCAATCAATGCAACTACGAAACCCGGAAGCCTAGCTTCCGGGTTTTTTTATTTAGGGCTCAGACCAACAATTGAAAGCCTTCCGAATTTTTCAACATTAGCCCGCACTTTTTCAGAACTTTTCAGACTGAATGAAAATCATGAAAATTTAGGTGCCGCCGAAAGCTTTTCGGATAGTCCATTCATGTCAGATCAGGGTACTATCTGATAGAATAATCCATAAATTAAGCATCGGCTAAGTAATTCAAACCCATAAAAAACATGAAATCGAACATGAAGCGGACGACACACGCTAGGGTGATGATAAGCCTCGTGAGATTCCATATATCCTTTAAAAATCAAATTGTAATCATATGAAACCTATTGTACAGATTTCCCTGGATCTGACGAATATCGATGAGGCGCTGGAAACCGCCGCTTTGGCCATGAGAGCCGGAGTAGACTGGCTTGAGGCCGGTACTCCATTAATTTTGGCAGAAGGCCTCCACGGAGTCAGAAAGCTCAGAGAAGCTTTCCCCGGAGTGCCAATCGTAGCAGATCTCAAGACCATGGATGGCGGCTATCTCGAAGCAGAGATGATGGCAAAAGCCGGTGCGACCCACGTCGTCGTGATGGCTCGCGCCCATGCCGAAACTATCAAATGTGTGGTCAAAGCCGGCAAGGATTTCGGAGTCAAAGTGATGGGTGACAATATGATTTGCCCTGATATGATCGAGGGAGCCAAATTTTTGGAAGACCTTGGCTGCGATTACGTGATCCACCACATAGGATACGACGAACGAAGAGGAATAGCCGCTGCAGGACTTCGTATGCCAAGTCCATTGGACCAACTTCGTGAAGTAGTTGCCGCAGTTAACATTCCGGTGCAGGCTGTCGGTGGACTTTCATTGGAGCAGGCTATCAAGTGCCCTCAATACGGTGCTCCGCTGGTTGTCCTCGGCGCACCATTGACCATTGACGCTGACTCCTTTAAGACCGCAGACGGAAATCTAGAAGCCTCACTTCGCATGATCTGCGAGGCTATCCACGCGCAACAAACTGTTTTACCCATTAGAGCCTAAGCCATGTCAAGCACAAAAAACGCGGCAGTAGTCAACTACTCCGAGCAAAAATATTCTGTTGAAATCAGAGAGATTCCCCTTCCAGAGATCGGAGAGGAGGATATTCTCCTTGAGGTAGAAAACGTAGGAGTTTGCGGAAGTGACCTGCATCAGTGGACCTCTGACCATAGCTGGCCGGTGAATTATCCGGTTGTCTTGGGTCATGAGTTCGGTGGGAAAATCGCTGCTTTGGGCTCCAGAGTTGCCGGTTGGAATGTCGGAGACCGAGTGGTATCTGAGACCGCTGCGGTGATCAGCACCCAGAATCCGATGAGTAAGGTGGGACTTTACAACCTCGATCCAACCCGCAAAGGCTTTGGCTATGGCGTAAATGGTGCCATGACCAGATTCGTCAGAGTTCCTGCGCGCTGCCTGCACAACGTGCCTGCAAACCTTTCTTTCGAAGAAGCCTGCCTCACGGAGCCCTGCTGCGTGGCGTACAATTCTGTCGTGGGAAACTCCAGCATCAAGCCCGGTGATCGCGTAATCGTGATCGGACCGGGAACGATTGGCATCCTTTGCGCAGCCATGGCAAGACTCTGCGGGGCGGAAGTCGGACTTCTTGGATTGGAAGGCGACCGCGCTAGATTGGAGATTGCCCGTCAGGCTTACGGTTGTGAGCCACTGATCGGAGAAGATGCGGCAGAAGCTTGGGCAAAAAAGCGTGACGGCTTGGGCGCAGACCTGATCATCGATGCAGCCGGTCATAGTATCACGCTAAAGATCGCCATGAAGATCGTCCGTCCAAATGGTCAGATTACCAAGGTGGGTTGGGGACCGCAGCCACTTAATTTCTCTATCGATCCAATCGTGCAGAAAAATATCCGTCTCCAAGGCAGCTTCAGCCACAACTGGCCGATCTGGGAGCGCGTGATCGCCCTGCTTGCAAGTGGTGCTTTGAACGTAAAACCGATCATCGGCGGCGTATGGCCGATTACCGAGTGGAAAGAAGCCTTTGAAAAGATGCACTCTGGCCAAGTGGTGAAATCTGTATTGAAACCCGTCTGATATGAGGCTGAAAGACAAAGTCATCATCGTCACCGGCAGTACCACTGGTATCGGCAAAGCGATCGCGAAACGATGCGTGGAAGAAGGAGCCAAAGTAGTCCTCCACGGCCTGGAGGAAGACTTGGGTCTCGAAGTTTTGGAAGAAATAGGAAAGGAAAATGCAGTCTTTCTTTGTGAAGATATCACCTCGGCATCCTGTCCTGAAAACTTAGTAAACCTTGCGGTCAAGTCTTTCGGCAAGCTGGATGCAGTGGTGAACAATGCTGCCTTGGTGATCGCTTCTGACATCCACAACACCGACCGGGACTTCTTCCAAAAAGTGCTCGACATCAATACGGTTTCTCCTTTTCTCCTGATCCAAAAGGCACTGCCGGAATTGACAAGAAACCGGGGGAATGTCCTCAATATCGGATCGGTCAACGCTTGGAGCGGAGAGCCCAACCTGCTCGCCTACTCTGTTTCCAAGGGCGCAATCATGACCCTAACCAGCAATCTGGGCGACTCGCTGATGCGGGAGTATGGTGTGCGGGTGAATCAGATCAATCCGGGTTGGGTGCTGACCGAGCGGGAGACCGAGCGCAAGAAACTTCACGGATTGTCAGACACTTGGTACGAGGGTTTGCCGGCGATTTTTGCTCCTTCGGGAAGAATCCTAAAACCTGAAGAGATCGCTGCCGCCGCCATTTATTGGCTTTCAGACGAATGCGGGCCTGTCTCGGGTCAAGTCGTCACGCTGGAGCAGCATCCGATGATCGGAAGAAACCTCCCCAAGGACAGCAGTACAATCAACTAATCCAACCTAAATCAGAGATTCAAATGCCAAAATTAGCAGCATTTCCCAAGGCCTTTATGCAGGCACTTTGCAAGGATGGAACCATGAAAATCGCCGAATGGGTGAAGCTGGCAGCTCCTCTGCAGATCGACGGACTGGAATGGTACGCCGGATTTTTGGAGATGGAAAACGAGAAAAACTGGCCGGGGTTCCGGAGGATGGTAGCGGACGAAGGAATGGTCATTCCGATGATGTGCTGCTCGCCGGACTTTACCCATCGGGACAAGGCTTTCCGTGAAAAAGAGATCCAGAAGCAAAAACGCTGGATCGAGATGACCGACGTGTTGGGTGGAAAATACTGCCGTGTGCTCTCAGGTCAGTATCGTCCCGAGCTCGCCATTGACGAAGGAATCAAGTTGGCAAAGGACTGCATCGAGGAATGTCTGCCTTATGCCCAGTCGTTGGGAATTACCCTGATCATCGAAAACCATTATAAGGACGACTTCTGGGAATATCCCGAGTTCGCTCAGAAGCGGGCCATCTTCACCAAATTGGTAGGCAGTATTCACCACCCTAACTTCGGAGTGAACTATGATCCGAGCAATACCTTCTTGGCAGGCGAAGATCCATTGGATTTGTTGTATGATGTCTCTGAGCGCGTCGTGACCATGCACGCCAGCGACCGTTACCTGAAGTCTGGTACGATCGAGGATCTGCGAAAGGAAGAAGGCGGAGCTGTCGGCTATGCCAAGCGCCTGGCCCATGGGGAAATCGGCAAAGGAATGAACGACTACGATGCCATCTTTACGGAGCTGAAAAGAGTCGGTTTTGACAACTGGATCAGCATTGAAGACGGCGTGGACGGTATGGATCAGCTGGCGAGAAGTGTGGCTTTTCTCAAGAAAAAGATCGCGCAGTATTGGCAGGACTAATCGTCAACAGTCCACTGTCGACAGTCGACCGCAAAGAGAGAAATCGGTGAGATTTGTACTCATGAATTTATAAACCAAACAGCTGTGGTCCATGGACTGTGGACCGTTGACAGAAAAACTTTACCGCCTTGCTATCTACTGACTTTACAACTATCCCCTCCCAATGCTTCCTCGGAGAAGGGCCGCTTTGGCATGCCGAGCGGGGAAGTTTCTTTTGGGTAGACATCGAAAAGGGAAATCTTTTTGAACACCATCTTGCTACGAATGTGACCCGGACCCGGCATTTTCCACACCGATTGGCCGTGGTGTTGGAAGGGCAAGAGAGGAAGTTGATTCTCGGTTTGGACCGGAAGCTAGCGCGATTTGATCTGGATACGGGCGAACTGGAATGGCTCTGCGAAGTGGAGGAGAATTTGCCGCTGCATCGCTTCAACGATGGAAAAGTCGATGCAAAAGGAAGGATCTGGATTGGAACGCTGAGTACACTTTTTACCGAAGGAGCCGGTTCGTTGTATAGAATTGGACCGGATTTAGTCCCGGCAAAAATGCTTGCCGACTTGACCATCTCCAACGGCATGGCCTGGACGGAAGACCAAAAGACGTTTTACTTTATCGATACGCCCACGCGGCAGATCCGGGAGTTTGATTTTGACTTGGACTCGGGAGAGATCCGCTATCGGAGAGTTGCCGCGGAGGTACCTGAGAAACTCGGCTCTCCCGACGGAATGTGCATTGATCAGGAAGGGATGCTTTGGGTGGGACATTACGGAGGATCCGGGGTTTTTAGCTGGAATCCACAGACTGGCGAGCTTCTCGATAGGATTATCCTTCCCGTGCCTCATGTCACTTCCTGTTGCTTTGGGGGAGAAAACCTGGACTACTTGCTGATCACCACCGCGCAGGAAAATCTTTCTCCTGAACAGTTGAAGCAATATCCGCAAAGCGGTGACGTGTTTTTGGTGAAAGTGAATGTGCCGGGGTGCCGGAGTAATGTGGCGGGAGTGTAACCAGAACTTCAAAAATCAAGGGAGATCTGAAAGCATCCGCTCGAGATCGTCCTTTGAAATAGAACTTCTTTCTGACTTGGTATAAATCGTAACCAAAAAAACTTCCTCTCGAATCACTTTTACGAGGGAGATTACCCTTGCTCCTCCAGATTTGCCCTTTCCCGTGGAGGAGATCGAAAGGCGGATTTTGTATAGATTATTTCCGAGTGGGATCCCCTGTATGGGTTGAGTTTCCAACGATTGGACAAGAAGCAGGAGATCGGATTTGAGGGAAGGATACTTTTTTAGAAGCCGCTTTGTATCCTTTTGAAAAGTAGCGGTAGAGAGGACTTTATAGCTCATCCAAAAACTCTCTGGCACTTTTCAGCTTCAGATTTCCAGCTTCATGTTCTTTGACTTCATGAAGGCCAGCAGCAATATTTTCGAGGATCTCTTCTTTTGTTGGTTCATCCAATTCCTCTTGCGTCTTGATTTGAATGAAATCCAGACTTTTGATAAAATTCAAGAAAGCAGATGCTTTGGTGTCCTTTATTTCCAATGTGATTTTCATACAGGTAAGTTATAATATTTTTCCTAACGGGAAGAATGGCGCTCGTGGTTCAAAATCCGCTATTCTTTCTTTCGAAAACACACATGATATTGAACTTCTTTGGCTGACATAATCTAGGATGAGTCCAAAGTTTCTTGCAAATAAAAAGGCTGACTCTAAAGCCAGCCTCAATGCTACAACATCGGCCTAAACTGCCGGAGGAACCTCACGTCATTTTCGGTAAATAAGCGTAAGTCTTTGATTTGATATTTCAGCATGGCGATGCGCTCGATACCCATTCCGAAGGCGAAGCCAGTGTATTTTTTGGAATCAATCCCGCAGTTTTCCAGCACATTCGGATCGACCATGCCGGAGCCGCCGATCTCTACCCAGCCGCTGCCTTTGCAGACGTTGCAGCCTTTGCCGCCGCAAATCAGACAGGAGATGTCGATCTCCGCACTCGGCTCGGTAAAGGGGAAGAAGGAAGGGCGAAACCGCACCTTGGTCTCCTTACCGAACATCTCCTTGGCGAAATGATAAAGCGTATTTTTCAGGTCCGCAAAACCCACGTTTTCGTCCACATACAAGCCTTCGACCTGATGAAAGATGCAATGCGCCCGGGCGGAGATTGCTTCGTTTCGATAAACCCGTCCTGGAGATAGCGTACGGATCGGAGGTTTTTGGTTTTCCATCACCCGTACCTGCACCGATGAGGTATGGGTGCGGAGTGCGATATCCGGATTTTTCTCAATGAAAAAAGTGTCCTGCATCTCACGCGCAGGATGATTTTCAGGGAAGTTTAGCGCGGTGAAGTTATGCCAGTCGTCTTCGATTTCCGGTCCTTCGGACAGGTTGAAGCCGATGCGCTCAAAGATCTCGATGATGCGCTGACGCGTGGCGGTCAACGGATGAATACCTCCCAGCGAATAATTAGAAGGCGGCAAAGTCAGGTCGATGTCAGCAGTCTTCGACTTTTTGTTAGCCGAATTTACCTTTTCGATCAGGGTTTGGAATTTTTCCTCAGCCAGCTGCTTGACGCTGTTGACGACCAGTCCATAGGCTTTTTTCTCCTCATTCGGGATCTTGCCCATCGCGGCAAACAGTTCGCCGACCACACTCTTCTTGGAGATGTACTCCATGCGGTAGGCTTCCAGTTCATCCGGGGTACTTGCATCTGCGGCAGCAATGGCGGCTTTGATCGCCTCGATTCTTTCCTGACTCATGACTTGAATTTTATCAAGCTGCAAAGCTAAGGGTTTTAGGGTTTTTTGGGCAAAGTCTCTGATCAAGTACTCCGTTCAAAGCCAATTCGCTGAAACTTTTTTTCTCCCCACTCAATCCAATCTAAAATATCCGGTCGTAAGTGCTTTCAAATAAAAATCGAAACTTCTAAAACAAACAAAACCATGAACAATCTAATGAAACTGGCTTTCGCAGCCTTTGTATTTTTGTCAGCTAACCTGGCTTATGCGCAGATGGAAAAGACCGTCGAAGTGGGCGGTGCACCGATGTATCCTTCCAAAAACATCGTAGAAAATGCCGTGAACTCAGCCGATCACACGACCTTGGTAGCAGCTGTAAAAGCGGCCGGATTGGTGGAGACACTTCAGGGAAAAGGACCTTTCACCGTCTTCGCTCCTGACAATGCAGCTTTTGCAAAACTTCCAGCCGGAACGGTTGAGACGCTTTTGAAGCCTGAAAACAAAGGCCAGTTGACAGCTGTCTTGACTTACCACGTAGTAGCTGGTAAAATGGGCTCCAAAGAAATCGCAGCTGCGATCAAAAAGGGCGACGGCAAGGCAACCTTGACAACCGTACAAGGCGGTACGCTCACAGCTTGGATGAAAGGCAAAGATCTCTACATCACAGACGAAAACGGTGGACAGTCTAAAGTTACCATCGCGGATGTGTGGCAGTCAAACGGGGTGATTCATTCTGTAGACACCGTGGTACTTCCTAAGATGTAAATCAAAATAGACCCTGTGAGAAATAGAAAACCCGGCTGGATTCGTCCAGTCGGGTTTTTTTGCTTTTAAATCTCAAGTCCTAGCAATGAGCTTAGTCGAAGCTTGCCTCTTTTCTCATTTACCAAGTCCTTCCACCTTGAGGTCTTCCCTGTTGCCATGGCTGCTGTGGCTGAGCTTCCGGCTGCTTGAAGTTGCCGATGATGTAGGTGAAGGTCAGCAAACCGTAACGGGTCAATACGTTGGTGTACGTGTCGGTCACCGACACGTCGGAGATGGTTCGGCTGATGCTATTGTTTTGGTTCAGCAAATCGAAGATGACGACCTTCAATTCGGCCTTGTTGTTTTTGGCAAAGCGATAGCCACCTTCGATGTTCCACAACCAGAAGTTCTGGTCAAAACCCTCTGAAAGCCCTTTATAGAGGGTGTGGCCTACGTTGTTTCCAATGAAGACTTTTCCGTTTTGGGAGGACAAATATAGTCGAATGTTGGATTCCTGCTGGTAGTAGTTGTTGTCCAGATCCTCCTGGAGACTGGAGTTGACGATGTTGTAAGTTCCGGTAGTCTGGATCGAGAAGTCGACGTTTTTACTGATGTTGGAGCTGAAGGTGAAGCCTTGTCCGAGCGCGAGGTTGTCGTTGATATTTCTGTCGCCGTTGATGACCCCTGGAGTCCGGTTGAAGCTTACCCGGGTGTTGGTATTGAACTGTGTTTTGATCTTTTTGATCGGAGCGCCATAGGTGAGGAAGAAGCTGCTTCGCCAGTTTCCTTCCAAGTTGACAGGCTGGGAGATTTGTCCTCCCGAGCGCAACAGGATTTCTCCGTTGATCAAGGTGTCCTGAGCGGTGATGAAGGTGTTGTTTCCGATGTAATTGTTGGTCGCAGAGTAGTTCATGAACATGAACAGCGTGCGTGATTTTTCCAGATTGACCTTGCTGATGTTTGCAAAGATGTTGTGGTTGAAGCTTTGTGCAAGGTTCGGATTTCCCACGCTCATGTTCAGCGGATTCTGGTTGTTGACCACATTCTGTAGCTCAGATACGCTGGGTTCATCCGTATCAGTCCGGTAGCGGAATCTCCAGCTGAATCCTGTCTCGCGGTTACGGTAGTTGAGGTTTGCGCTTGGAAGGATATTGCTGAAACTCCTTTTGAAAACTCCCTCCGTTGGAAAGAACGCCTCGTTGTCCAGCGTGGCATATTGGTAGTCCAGGTTTAGATTGATGCTATACCCTCCGGTATTGTACGCGTAGCCGGATCGGAGTCGTTGCGTGATGAACTTATTGTCAAATTCATTGGACAACGCGGTGTCCAGCACGGCTCTTCGCTCATCGTCCAGAATGTAGGTCTTTTGGTCTGCTGTTGTCTTGTTGTTGCCGATCTGATAGCCCAAGGTACCGATGGCTTTTTCTCCCATAGGCTCGGTCAACGTAGCATTGATCCGGTAGTTGAAGCCGTCATTCAATGCGTCTGTCTCCTGGAGGGTGGTGTCGATGATATTTCTGTTGAAATCCCGGCTAGCGGCAAGGAGATCTGAGTTTTGATCCCGGTTGTTCCATGCGGTGTAAATATCTGTGGAGAGCGTTCTTCCTTTCTTCTCAAACTTATAGCGGTAGGTGAAATTGTTGGAAATGCTAAATGCCTGGGTTTCTGCATTCGTGATCGACCTCAGAGCCGAGAGCGAATCCCCAGTGCTTGCCATGGTCAACGCATCCCGATCGCTGAACGTCTTATTGGCCTGAAAAGAAAGGTTTGGAGTCAGAATGATGGAGTTTTTCTCATTCAGATCTGCCTCGATCCTGGCATTTGCCCGGTGGTTGTTATTGTCCACCGTGTTGACCAGACTTTCCTGATAGTATTGTCTCAGGTCTTCGTTTACTACAGTTTCTCTGTTGGTGGTTTGCTGAAGTGTATTGGTCGTATTGTTGAAGAAGTAGCTGCCGGTGAAGTTGACCTTCTTTCCCCATTTGTCGGAATAGTTCAGTCCCAGCGCATTCGTTGTCACAATTCCACCCGTGTTTCCGACGTAGAAATTGTTTCCTCCACCGCCCCATTGGCCGCCTCCACCGCCACCGCCGCCGCCGCCGCCGCCGCCGGGTCCACCAGGTCCTCTTCCACCGCCAGCGCCGCCGCCGGATGAGTTTGCAGATACGCCAGCTAGGTCTTGACTGGCGAAGTTTTGCTGGTTGATGTTGTTAAATAGTCCCAACACGGAAAACCGCTGATCACCTTTGAACATGTTCACACTTCCACCCGCCGAATAGCGTTCGTCTGTTCCATACCCTCCATAAGCCCTTCCGAAGGAGCCGTTCTTACGGTCTTCTCTCAGGATGATGTTGATTGTTTTGGTATAGCTGCCGTCGTCAAAGCCAGTCAAGCGGCTTTGATCCGATCGCTGATCCAGTACTTCCACGCGGTCGATGGCGTCTGCTGGAAGGTTTTTCAAAGCGATGCTGGGATCACTCCCAAAGAACTCCCGACCGTCAACCAGGATTTTTTGCACTTGCTCTCCCTGAGCCTGCAGCTGACCGTTTTGCATGGTCATCCCAGGCATCTTCCGGATCAGGTCTTCGGCTTGTGCGTTGGTTTGGGTTTTGAAGGCATTCGCATTGAATGAGGTCGTGTCACCTTTCTGCTCACCGACCACCGACTGGCCTTCGATGACCACCTCGCCAAGGACTTTGGTGTCTTCTAAGATAATCAGCTCTCCAAGCTCCACAGGATCTCTGAAGCTGTGAATCTTAGTAATGGTTTTATAGCCTAGGAATGAGATCTCCAGTTTGACTTCTGGAATGGAAGGTCTTGCAAGTTCAAACTCGCCATTGGCGCCGGTTACGGTGCCGCGGAGCAGTGAATCGTTCACCGTCTTGATCAGGACGTTGGCTCCGATCATGGGCAGCTTTGACACTCCGTCAGTGACCGTTCCGGTAAATTTCCGCTCTGGGCGGTCAGGGTCTCCCGGACGTTGTCCAAAGGCAGAACCTCCGAGCAGAAGGCCGCAAATCAGGACGGCAAAAAGATAGATTTTTTTCATATCGATACAAAGTTCGAGCCTTTGACCGAGAGAAAACTACATTGGTTTAATCCCCACTCCCCAAAAAATTAGAGTGGGAATTAATGGGGATAAATGGTTGGAAAATCTTTTAAATTTTTGAAATGATTTAAAGCTGAGCCATGATCTCCGGGTAGGAAATCCCAAAGTGACTGTTGTCGTAGATCGCCTTGCCGTTTCGGATGATCAATACCTGCGGAGACTCGTGTGCCACTCCGAATGTGACTTCGATCTGATCGGATAGATTTCTGAATGCAATTAAATCCAAAAAGTAAGGCACTACTTTTTCGTCATCTTCCGTTTTCCAGTTTCGCAGGAGTCGGTCTAGCGACATACTGCTCACGGAGCAGCGGGTGCTGTGCTTGAAGATAAGAACCGGCTTAGAATTGCTCAATTCCTTAATTTCTTCAATTTGGGTCGAGTCGGTCAGTTTTTTCCAGTTCATTGTCTTGAATGTTTACTTTTGGGGCAATTGTTGCAGGGGGAAGTAACCCCTGTGATTATACGGAATTTTGGCAAAGAAGTGTTGACTGCCAGTTTCTGATGACTTTGAATTTACCACTATGAAATCGAGCACAACTCAAGTAACATACATAGAAGTGACAATCAAAGATGGCAGATTCTCCCGATCCGCCGCGGCGGACGGGACAGGCTATGTGGCCAATGAAAAACAATTGTAAATACATGAAAATAACCGACAACAGCCGGCCTGTTCATTTCGTGCTACTCACTTTCTTGATTTTTTGTGGGCTGAGCGCATGCAAAAGCCTGGATCCTACGCTGAGTCCTGCGCTTCGTCCCGTTCCCACGGCCTATTCGAGAGTGAATGTACCGGTACAGATCCCAGTGCAGACGTTAGAAAATCTGGTCAATCAACGGGTCCCGCCGGTGCTGTTCGAAGACAAGGGCCTGGATATGGGAAATGGTGTGGTTGGTGACTTGAACTTTACCCGAAATGGCATGGTGAAAGTGGAGGCCTTGGACAACCAACGACTGCAAGTCACTATGCCGATCACCGTCCAGGGCGAAGTTGGGCTGAAGCCAGGGGGGCTCCGCAACCTGTTTCAGTCCAAGATCCCCCTCAACCAATCATTTGCACCGGTCGTCGTGTTTGATCCCCAGATCAACTCCAATTGGTCCCTTGGGATTTCCGACTTTGAAGTGCTGGATTTGGGAGGCAAGATGGCGCTGAATGTGCTGGGAATGGAGCTTGACCTCAGTCAGATGATCCGCAGCGAAATCCAGGACTATGCTGCAAAAAATCTAACCGCCAAGCCTGATCTGGTTCGGCTGAAGCCGATCATCGATAAAGCTTGGAATCAAGTGGGGAGGCCGGTTTTTGTGGAATTTGAAGGGAAGAAGATGGCTTTCTCGATCCAGCCGGATTATGTCAAGCTTTCCGAAAATCTCACTCCCGGACAGGGCTACAATCTCAATCTCGGTCTAACGGGCAAGGTGAATATTCATCCCGTCGACGCTGCCCCGAGCCGGGCGTTCCCACTCCCAAAACTCACAGAAAACAACAGCCTGGAAAATGGTCTCGAGATCCTCATTCCACTTCGCCTGAGCTACGCAGAGATTGAGCAACTTTTGAAAGAAAACTTCGAAAACCAGTCGATCCGGGTCAACAAAACGACCGTTTTCCGACCGGGAAATTTCAAGTCTCAGGCCTATGGCGAGAAGCTCGGCATCTGGATGGATTTCCATGCAGAGCAGACCAACGGGCAGACTATTGATGGGAAATTGTTTCTGGTCGGTCTTCCTACTTTTGATCCGGTGGAGGAGGTGCTGATCTTTGATAAGGTCAGTTTTTACCTGGAAAGCGACAGCAACAAGGCGAAGATGGCCGCGTCTCTGAAGAGAGGAAAGATCATCCGCCAGCTCAACCAGAAACTTAGATTTCCGATGGGAGATGTCATGGAGGAAAGCTTGGGCGGAATCCGGGAGAGACTCGCGCTCCAGACTCCATACGCCGACCTCGAGATTGTCGACCTGGAGATCTATCCGGACGGGTTCTATCCGACAGCGACGGGGCTGGAGATTCAGCTGAAAGCCGTCGGAAAGGTGGAGATATCCTGGAAATAACTTTTTCGGTCAATGGCAGGTCGTTTGTGAAAGTGAGACAGGAACCATTCGTCCCGGTGAGTGATCTGACGCACCACACAAAAAAAGCTGCCCAACTTGCATTGGGCAGCTTCCAGTAATTTTCAGCTTTCGGACTACTTCAACTTTTTCAATACATCGCTTGCTGCCGACTTGATGTTGTCGTCGAGGAAGTTTTTGGAGATGTGGTCGATCTTGGTCTTCAGCGCGCTTCCTAACTTGCTGGCTTTCGCAGACTGTAGTGCAAACTTGACCACCGAAGGACTGCTGTCTTCCAGAGATCGTTTGAGGATTGCTTCTGCTGCAGCAGAGTTGCGCTTTTGGGCGCCAAAAGCTGCTGCAACCCGAATCGGAACCGAGCCCGTAGCGGCTGCTTCCTCCAGGATTTGATCCGCCGCGTCTCCTTCGATGTAGCCTACCAGATAGGCGGCTTTCATCGCTAGATTTTCATCACCGCTCGCTATCAATTCTTTCAGAAATGGAAGAGCAGCAGCTCCAAATTTCAGTGCAGCGGCAGGGTAGTCTAGTTCATCCTGTCGGAGAAAGGCCAGCAATTCATCTGGATTAAATTCGCCGTCGGAGGCTGTTGTTCGTTTTTGTGCCATGATCGTGGAGATTTAAAGTGGAGTACTGAGATTCGAGTTGCGCATCGTCGTGGACTCAGCGGCAGTGAGATCAGGGGGAGGATTCGTGATGTTAAAAGTGCCGAGTCCCGTCATCAGCCGGTCATTGTTGCTGACGTGATTGAGTCCCAGTACGTGCCCAAACTCGTGCGCCAACGTCCAGCGGCTGGCCGAACGGACGACTACGCAACCCGGCCTTCCGGCGGGATGGGCAGCGCACCCATTGTAGCCGGGGACGGTACTTCTGACGTAGTACACGACGAGGTCGTTTCCGCCCATAAAATTCCGGTTACCGAAAAGCGTATTTTGCTCGGCGGTAGTCTGTCCCATAAAAACAACCTCCGACATCCACGTCGGTCAGTGTGGGAAGACTGAGGTTTTCCGTGGTCACCCAGTCTACCCGGATGCCCGAAACTGCCCACACTTCCTGCATTGCGGCGAATTGCTGATTCAATGTAAACGAGGTAGGATTGTCCAGGATTTTAACATGAACTCTCACCCGCTCCCGGAGTACACGAACTCCCGCCGTGCTAGACCAATAGATGCTTCCCCGTTGGAAATGTGAGATCCTGCCCGTACCGCCGAATACTTCAAGTTCGTCTGAGGTCGGATATCCCAACACACTTTTCTCCCAACCGATAGATGCCCAGTGCTGTCGGATCAAGCCATGAACCTCATGCGCTCCCGTGCTGGGAGTCCAATAGATGCTACCACCCTGGAAATGATTGTACCTCCCGACTCCATCAGGAGTGGTGGTTTCGTTGGTCAGTGGATATCCCAAGAAACTCTTTTCCCATCCAAGACTGGAATATTTGGATCGTATCAGACCGTGGACTTCCCAAGCTCCGGTTGATGGGCTCCAATAGATACTTCCTCCCTGGAAATGATTGTATCTGCCTACGCCGTCGGGGCAGACAGACTCGTCGGTCAGAGGATACCCGAGAAAGCTGCGCTCCCAGCCCAAAGACTGCCAGCGGGCTCTGATCAGCCCATGAACCTCATGGGCGCCTGTGGATGGATGGTAATAGATCGATCCGTTGGCATAATGCTGAAACGAACCAACACCATCCGGACATTTGGTGATCGCGGTGGTATTAGGGCCCAACCAGCCGCCTGGACCTCCCAGGGCCTGATACTTCAGGGTAATGGGATGCTGAAAGACCTGAATATTTCTGAGCAACTCCAGATTCAGGTCCGTCCTCACCAGATTGGGGTCAATTTTGAGTTTTGACATAGGACTTGATTAAAAATGTGAAACAAAAAAGCTAATCAAATCTAATTACAAGCAACTGAAAATCAACCTGCTGAAAATCATTAAACCGGGATTTTGATTAGTAGTTTTTCATTAGGTTTTTAAAATCCTGAATCCCCTTAGCATGGCATTTTTTCAACAATTTCAATAGAAGTTGGGCGGTCAGGAAAGCATCTCCGGCTGCGGTGTGTCGGTCGTCTGTCTCGATTCCATAGCGGGCACAAAGTGCGTCCAGGCTGTAGGACTCAAGGTTGATTCTACTTCGGTCTGCGTGGGGTCCGTGCTCCAGTCGGATTGCCAAGTTGCCTGTGTCGAGGACGGCATTTGGCAGCCGCTCGATCCCAAAAGGTTTCAGTTCCTTTTCCAGCAGCTCCAGATCAAAGCCGACATGATGTCCCACCAGGATTGAATTGGCGAGATAGGGAAGGAGTTTTTTAAGAAAATCTTCCAGGGGAATTTGATCCTGAATCCCCACCAGACCGTGAATCGGAGCGGTTTTTCCGCCGGAGTTTTTGGCGGTCGGATACCATTCTACCGAAGATTGGATTTGGATCTTTCGCTCGAAAATTTTCACTCCGCCAAACGACAAGATGGAATCCTTGGCAGGGTCCAAGCCGGAAGTTTCGGTGTCAATCACGGTGAAATTCAATTGATCAATGGATCTGATGCCGGTAATGGGCTGCGCGTTGATTTCAAGAAAATCACGGATGAAATCCAGGCGCTCCGCCTTTGGCTTCCAAAACTCCCACCAGCTCATCGTCGGAAATAGTCTAGCTGAAATCGGATATTGACGATCTCCTGAAGCTCAGAGATCGGGGAAAAGGCGTTTTTCAACAGTTGCCGCTGGAGTTTTCCAAGAGATTTGGGTTGGATGTAGCGGCCGTTGCTGCGGGTCTGCAATCCCTCCAGCGCGCGCATCCGCATCAGGATCTCGTAGGCTTTTCCTGCTTGGGAGAAAAGCTCCGAATTGCCTGGTTCCAGTTCAGAAAGCTTTTCAAACCGCTTGAAGGTATTGTTGATTCCTACGATCCGGTGGCTCAAAACCAGGAGTCGGGCCAGGTCCGTCAGTGGAAGCATTGCTCTGGATTTGATGTCAAACTGATCCCTGTTTTCGCCGGATTTCTCGACCACGAAGTCTTTGAAAAAGCCAAGGGGAGGCGGATTTTTCAACGCATTTTGAGCTAAGAAATTCAGAAAGATCTGCTTCTCGGCGATTTCCTGATAGATGTGCTCGGTGAGCTCCTCGGCCAGCGCTTTGGAGCCGACGACTGCCCGATAGTCAAAGAATATCGACACTTTCATCAGCGCTTCGGGACTCGGATGAAGTATCCACTCGCTAAAGTAGTTTTTCCACACGCTCAGCGGCTGAACCCATTCCGGATTGCTGGCCATGATCTTGCCGGGGCAGGGATCGAAACCGCAGGCCAGAAGCACTTCGACGATTCCCTCGCCTAGTTTTTGGAAGTATTCGGAGGCTTCTGCCTTGAGCTTTTCCGGGACATCCTGATAGAGAATCGCGTTGTCCAAGTCAGTGCGGAGCAATTGCTCTTCCCGGCCCTCACTTCCCATAGACAGAAAGCAGAACCGGACTTTTGCCATCTCCGGATAGTCAGTCAGCAATTTTTGCTGCACGATCTCCAAGGCTTGACTGATGATGACGTCATTGATCTCGGTCATCACCGAGGCGACAAATTCCATGGAAATTTCATTCTCCAGATAGTAGAGAAGCATCTGCTCAGCCCGATCCCGGATGATTCGCATGTCGCTGACCTCAAGTGTATTCATCAAGCCATGGATCAGGACAGCAGGACTGTTGCCCATAGAGAGGAATACGTCATGATCGGAGAGAATGCCGGCCACCGGACTTTGCTCACTGCCATCGACCGTCAACACCAGATGGTGAAGACGATGACGGATCATGGTCAGATACAGGTTGGAAAATCCGTCCTGCTTTTTCCGGGTGATTACCGGGCTGGTCATGACAGCCCAGACGGGGTTTTTGGTGGATATTCCAGGCGCCAAAACGCGGCTACGCAGATCTTTATCCGTCAGGATTCCCTGGGGGAAATCATTCTCGTCGCAGATTACAATGCTGCTCACCTGTGCATCGGCCATGAGTTTGGCGGCGTGCTGGATCGTCGTGTCCGGGCCGCATTTTAGGACTTTTTCGGAAAAGTTGATTTGGCTCTGATCCGAAAAGATCAATAGCGAATGATCACCGGAAGCACTTTTGAACGCCCCTCTTGCTCTTTGGCCTTCGGAAAGATCCTGCCGGACGACCACTTGGCCAGCTGCGAATCCCGCTGCGAAGAAGAGTGCTACTCGGCTGTTTTCCTCCAGGATTTTTTCAAAAATAGCTACCGGAATCGCGTAGATCAGGCAGTTTTCGACGACTTTGGAAGTCAGGAGATAGGGCCTTTTTCCCAGCAAAGCCAAGACACCAAAGACGTCTCCTTCGTCGCAAACTTCGTGGATTTCGTCGCCTTTGGAGGAGCTTTCGACCAGATGGATGATGCCTTCTTTCAGGATGAAAAAGTGGGGTCTGGCGACATCTCCCTGGTGAAAAAGCGTCTCGCCTTTTTCCAGGTATTGAATTTCCACGGCTTTGGCGACGAGATCCAGATCCGCTTTCTCCAAAAAAGAAAACGGCGGAAATCTCTTTAGAAACTCGGCGACTCGGTTGACGATTACATTGCTCATTGGCACAGAGGAGGGCTGCTGGGAATCATGTCTGACAGAATGGCAAGAAATAGTTCGGCTTAAGAATTGAGAGAACCCCGACTCAAGCTATTGTAAATGAAGGTGCTTTTCAAATTTTTGAGGCCATTTCGCAGACTTCTTTGGGCGCTGATCGTAGCCTTTATGGTTGGCGTGCATAACTTTTACAAGCAGGAGATGGACTCGCCGGATTCAATTGTCAATTCGATCGAGATAGATGAGCGAGAGGACGACTCCGCTCCCAAAGATTGAATTCAACGAACAAGAGCCGGATTTACCCGGCTCTGATTTCTTTGCGTTGCCATGCCTTATTACAAGCGTCAGACTACTTTCTTCCTTCTATGATCTTCTCTACCACGTCCGGATCGAGGAGCGTGCTGGTATCGCCCATTCCGTCCAAGTTTCCTTCTGCCACTTTTCTCAGGATTCGGCGCATGATCTTGCCGGAGCGGGTCTTTGGCAGTCCAGGCACGATCTGGATTTTATCAGGCTTCGCTATCGGGCCAATGATCTTGGAGACCGTATCCTTGATCTCGTTGATCAGGTTGTCCTCGGTGCGGTTGGTCATGTCGCAGATCACATAGGCGTAGATGCCCTGACCTTTGACCTCGTGAGGATAGCCCACCACGGCAGATTCGATGACTTTAGGGTGTTCGTTGATGGCGTTTTCCACTTCCGCGGTTCCCATTCTGTGGCCGGAGACGTTGATCACGTCATCGACGCGGCCCAGAATTCGGTAGTATCCGTCATGATCGCGCTTGACACCGTCACCGGTGAAGTACATGTTTTTGTAGGTGGAGAAGTAGGTCTGCTTGCATCGCTCATGATCTCCGTAGGTCGTTCTGATCATGGACGGCCAGGGGAATTTGATACAAAGGTTGCCTTCGACCGAGTTGCCGGTAAGCTCGTTTCCTTCCGGATCTACGATGCAAAGTTGCACTCCCGGTAGCGGCAGGGTGGCGTAGGCGGGTTTGGTGGGGGTGATTCCGGCAAGCGGTGAAATCATAATCCCGCCTGTCTCGGTCTGCCACCAGGTATCTACAATCGGGCAGCGACCCTGACCGATATGGGTATGATACCAATGCCAAGCTTCCTCATTGATCGGTTCGCCGACAGATCCGAGTACCTTGAGCGAGCTTAGATCTTTTCCCTGTATTGGATCCGTGCCAAAAGCCTGTAATGCGCGGATTGCCGTGGGGGCGGTGTAGAACACATTGACTTTGTGCTTTTCGATTACATCCCAAAAGCGGCCCGGTGTCGGATAAGTTGGCACTCCCTCAAACATCAGGGTGGTGGCTCCGGCCAAAAGTGGCCCATAAACGATGTAGGAATGTCCGGTGACCCATCCCACGTCAGCAGTGCACCAATACACATCGCCGGGGGAATATTGAAAGACATTGTCGAAGGAGTATTTGGTGTAGACCATGTAGCCGCCGATGGTGTGGACCACGCCTTTCGGCTTGCCGGTGGAGCCGGAGGTGTAGAGGATATACAGCATGTCTTCGCTGTCCATTTCCTCGGCGACGTTGATCTCAGATTCTTCTTTGACGACATCGTGCCACCAAAAATCCCTTCCATCCACCATGTTGGTTTCTTGGCCGGTTCTTCTGTAGACGATGACAGTTTCCACGGAAGATTTTTCCAAGGCCTCGTCCACTACAGTTTTGATTCCGATTTTCTTGTTTCCACGATAGTTGCCGTCGGAAGTCAGGATTGCTTTTGCGCCGCAGTCAATGATACGATCTGCGAGAGAAGAGCTGGAAAATCCTGCAAAAACCACTGAATGAACGGCTCCGATTCTCGCGCAAGCCAGCATGGCGATGGCCGCTTCCGGTACCATCGGCATGTAGATGATCACGCGGTCACCCTTTTGGATTCCTTTGCTTTTCAATGCATTGGCAAATCGGCAAACCTCCTCAAACAGCTGACGATAGGTGAGTGTTCTCGTCTGTTCCGTAGGTTCGTTGGGCTCCCAGATGATCGCAGGACGGTCCCCGATGGTGTATAAGTATCGCTCGAAAATGTTCTCGGTAATATTCAATTTTGCATTGACAAACCACTTGACGTCCGGCTTTTCAAAGTTCCATTTCAGGACGCTGGACCAGCGTTTTCTCCAGTGAAACGAATCCGCAATCCTCGCCCAAAACTCCTCGGGCTGTGCAACACTTTTTTGGTATTCGTGAAGGTACCCGCTGAGGGTGTGTAATCGGTCACTCATTGTAGGTAATGGTTATAGGGGGTATTGAAAATTAATGATCTTGAGCCGCTCCCGCTCCTTTTGGAATCCGGATATTTTGAATCAGATCTTGGACATGCTGGGGTGGTGCAGGGGTAAATTTAGAAACGACGTAGCAAACCACGAAATTCAAACCCATTCCGACAGATCCAACTCCTTCGGGGGAAATCCCAAACCACCAATGGTCCGGCGTATTGATCGTCGGATCGACAAATTTGAAATACACGATGTATCCGATGGTGAAGACCAGACCAGTGATCATACCGGCTATGGCGCCTTCTTTGTTGATCCGGGTGGAAAATATTCCCAGAATAATCACCGGAAAGAAGGATGCCGCGGCCAGTCCGAAGGCAAACGCGACGACCTCAGCGACAAATCCCGGGGGATTCACTCCAAAATATCCTGCAAAGACAACTGCGCCCGCAGCTGCAAGTCTTGCGATGCGAAGTTCTTTTTTCTCCGAAATTCCAGGGTTGAAGGTCTTGACCAAATCCCGGGAGACAGAGGTGGAAATCACCAACAGTAAGCCTGCGGCAGTCGATAGCGCCGCAGCCATCGCACCGGCAGCGACCAGTCCGACCACCCAGTTGGGCAGGTTGGCGATCTCCGGTCCGGCCAATACCATGATGTCTTTATCGATTGACAGTTCATTGGTCGCGGGATCGGCTAGGTACTGGACCTTGCCGTCTCCATTTTTATCATCCACCGAGATGAGGTTGGTTTTTTGCCAGTTTTGAACCCAGGTGGGCAGTTCGGAGATGTTCTTTTCCGAAGTGGAGTTGATCGCATTGTAGATCCCGAAAGCCGCCACCGCTGGAGCTGTGGTGTATAAGATGGCGATGAAAAACAAGGCATATCCTGCGGAAAGACGGGCATCTTTCACTCTTGGCACCGTGAAGAAACGAACAATCACGTGAGGCAATCCGGCCGTGCCCACCATCAAGGCGAGCGTAATCATCAGCATGTCTCCCATGCCTTTTCTCCCTGAAGTATATTCTGCAAAACCCAGATCAGCCAGCACTCCGTCAAGCTTTGCCAAGAGTGGCGTACCGTCTGCCACATCGCCACCAAGACCAAGTTGAGGAACAGGATTGCCTGTCAGTTGCATGGAAATGAAGATCGCAGGGACCATGTAGGCAAAGATCAGCACGCAAAACTGCGCCACCTGAGTGTAGGTGATCCCTTTCATCCCGCCCAAAACCGCATAGAAAAAGACGATGCACATCCCGATCACTACACCCCATTCGATGGGTATCTCGAGGTAGCGGGAAAAGACGATCCCCACGCCTCGCATCTGACCTGCGACATAAGTGAAAGAGATGAAGAGCGCACAAATCACGGCTACGACTCGGGCTTTGTTAGAATAGTAGCGGTCTCCGACGAAGTCAGGGACGGTGAATTTGCCAAACTTTCGAAGATAGGGAGCCAACAGAAGCGCCAGCAAAACATATCCTCCTGTCCAGCCCATGAGGTAGACGGAGCCGTCGTATCCGGAAAAGGATATCAGCCCCGCCATGGAGATAAACGACGCTGCAGACATCCAGTCTGCGGCAGTCGCCATGCCATTAGCCAACGGAGAGACGCCGCCGCCTGCCACATAAAACTCCTGCGTAGAGCCTGCGCGGGTCCAGATCGCGATTCCGATGTAAACGACAAAAGAAAGTCCGACCAGCAAGTAGGTCCAGGTAAGTATATCCATCTCGATAGTTAGTCTTCGTGAACGTCGAATTCCCGATCCAGTCTATTCATTCGGATCACATAGATAAAGATCAACAGGATGAACGAATAGATCGCGCCCTGCTGGGCAAACCAAAAACCAAGTGGGTATCCACCTACATGATACTGGTTGAGCGGCTCGACCAAGATGATCCCAAACCCAAAGGAGACAACAAACCAAACAGACAGTAAGATCAGCAGTGTCCGCAGATTTTTCTTCCAGTAGACAGACATTTTGTTCGGAGTTTCGGGCATATAGAATTGGGGTTTCGGAGAGAAAAAACAAATGAAAAGGCATTTAAAACGCCGATTCCGGCAAAGAAATTTCTGCTTTTCAAATCAAAAATGAAATACTTGAATCTGGAAACAGAATCCAAGTTCTTTTCTTCGAAAACCCAATTTTTTTAAAAACTTCCTGCCATTTCTTCAAAAAATTCCCGATTATCCGATAGGCTTTTCCGGAATACACTATTTTTTCAGAAAAGGAGAAAATCATATGAAATGCCCATGAAAATACTTCTCAAACAGGAGAATGATTATTCGAAGCATTCTCTCGAATCAAATTCGGGACAGGCTATATGGCCATTAAGAAACAAATTATAATCATATGAAATACTCCGAAGCCATTGCCAGCGCTGCAGCGACGAAGGTCACGATAAGCTTGTTCAGCTGAAACGTGTGATGGGGGCTGCTTTCGAAAAAAATCGTAGTGGAGATGTGCAAAAATCCACCCGTTACCAAGCCGTAGAGTAGGCCGATGCCTTCATTGGACAGGACACCCTGATTGATGAAAAAGGCACTTGAAAACATGCCCAGCGGTGAAGCCAGAGCGAAAATCGTCAGAAAGATAATTGTCCATTTCTTGCTCAGCGAAGCAGAAAGTACCGCTGCAAGTGCAAACGCCGCAGGGCCTTTGTGCATGATAATCCCAAGCAGCACGGACTTGTCGCTGTGCGAATGCCCGGACATCAGCGACTCCTCCGGCATCGCACTTCCGTGCGACAGGAGCGTACCCTCGAGAAATGCGTGGATGAAAAGGCCCAGCATCAGCGTGATCACGCCCTTGGAAGTCTCAGAATGATGCTTGTGGATGTGGCCGTGCTCGATCCCCGATGACCAGAATTCCAGCAGCTGCTGCAAGAGGAAACCCAAGAGGATGTAAAGTCCCATCCGGGAATTGCTGTAGCCGGAGTTAAAAAGCTCTGGGATAATGTGCAGAATGGTGATGGAAAAAAGGTAGGAACCTGCGAAAACCAATACCAGTTTGAAAAATCGATCTTTGAAGGTCGGCGCAAAAAACACCAGCGACCCACAAATCATCGCGGTAAAAAAAAGAACCAGAAAGTTTATTCCCATAGCGAGCGGTTGGCTTTTGTCCGTAGATCGACAAAGCAGTTTAGGTGATAACCCAGGCAAAGGTAAGAAAATTCAATAATGTTGCATTTAGCGGCGCTATTTTACCGGGAAAGATAAAACACGGCTGAGCTCAGGGCTGATGTACTGGACTGGTTTTCCTCCTTTTTCATTGTAGATCAGCAACATTACAAGATCGGAGCGAGCCGAATCAAGGCGGATTGCTTCGCGCCAACCCATCACCATCAAGGCGTCAGAGAGCGCGTCGGCAGTTTTGGCATCGGGACCGACGACGGTCACTCCGAGTAGTCCATGACTGACAGGTAGACCCGTTCTCGGGTCGAGAGTGTAGGACATCCGAAGCGAGTCCTTGGTGTAAAACTCCTCGAAATTCCCGGCCGTGGAGATGGCTTGATCCTGAAGCGCAATGATGCCATCTGCTTTCGCTTGCGTGCTGTCGGCCAAGTGGTGTACGCCGATCTTCCAGAGTTCCTCCCGCTCATTGGTGCCTTTTGCGAGGTTCTCTCCGCCGATCTGGATGAGGTAGTTTTTGATGCCTTTTTCTTCCAAAAATGCTCCAATTAAATCCATCACATAGCCTCTGGCCGACCTGGAGAAATCGAGGAAGATGCCCGTAGTCGACTTCCGTATCAGCGTGTCGGTCACACTTATTTTTTTCAATCCCACATAAGGGAGGATCGACCTGATGTCTGTGCTGTCCAGCAGTCGCGCTCCGGAGGGAGAGAAAGTCCACACATCTTCGATCGGCTTTTGGCTTGGGTCTAGCGCGCCGTTGCTGAGGTCGTAAGTTCGATTTGCTTCCAGGAGCATTTGTACTAATGTCTCAGACGGGGATGTCAGCGTGTCGCGGAGGTTTAACCGATTGATCTCGGAGGTGGGTTCGGACGTAGAGATGCTCAGGCTAAAAGCATTGAAAAGCGAATCAATGGAAGACTTGAAAACCCTGTTTTCCTGATCGAGATAGGTGATTCGATACTCTGCATCGAGTGTGTTGCCAAAGAAGTGGACTTTTCCCGGTTGAGATTGCGCCTCCAAATCGGCGGCAGATTTGCCCTCACGGGTCCGCCACGCATATACCAGCAATACCAATGCAAAGAGTACAAGTGAATAGATGATGTTCTTCCGGGCGTTGGGATTCATGAGGCGCTAATTTTCAGGCAAATTTAGGTCATTTTTTGTCAGGGAGGACAAGATCGGCAAGTTCTCCGCATGCGGTTTTGTTTATATTTGCGCGTACCCCACACGCCATGAGAGAAGATTATCTGAGAGGAGACGAAGAGCAGCTGACCCCAAAAGACAAAGAATTTGAGCGGGCGTTGCGACCCTTGAGTTTTGAGGATTTTACGGGACAGGCCAAGATTATCGAAAACCTCAAGGTCTTTGTCTATGCTGCCAAGAAGCGAAACGAACCGCTGGATCATGTGCTTTTGCATGGCCCTCCAGGTCTGGGAAAGACGACGCTGAGCAATATCATCGCCAACGAACTGCGTGCCGGGATCAAGATTACCTCAGGGCCCGTCTTGGACAAGCCCTCTGACTTGGCGGGTTTGCTGACCAATCTAGAAGAAGGCGATGTGCTTTTTATAGACGAAATCCACAGACTCAATCCGATCGTGGAGGAATATCTCTATTCTGCGATGGAGGACTTTCGCATCGACATCATGCTGGACTCTGGGCCAAACGCCCGCTCGGTGCAGATCTCGCTCAGCCCATTTACGCTGATTGGCGCGACGACCCGATCCGGATTGCTGACCTCTCCACTTCGTGCCCGATTTGGGATCAACTCGCGGTTGGAGTACTACGACGCGAAGCTATTGACAGACATCGTGATCCGCTCTGCTGGGATTTTGCAGACGCCGATTGATGAGATAGCAGCCTACGAAATAGCCAGAAGAAGTCGCGGTACGCCGAGAATCGCGAACATGCTCCTGCGCCGAACCCGGGATTTTGCCGAAGTGAAAGGCAACGGGACCATCACGCTTGAGATCGCAAAGATTGCACTCAATGCGCTGGATGTCGACGAAAATGGCTTGGATGAGATGGACAACCGTATCCTGCTCACCATCATTGAGAAGTTCAAGGGCGGACCTGTTGGACTCAGTACCATTGCCACAGCTTGCAGCGAAGAAGCGGAGACGATCGAGGAAGTCTATGAACCTTTCCTGATTCAGGAAGGGTACCTGAAGCGAACTTCCAGAGGTCGAATGGCGACAGAGTTGGCATACACCCATCTCAAGATCAAACCTACCGGAGCGAGTGGGACGTTGTTTGATCTTTGATAAAATCATAAAAAAGCGGCCAACGGGCCGCTTTTCTTGTTTTCAACTGATGGCCGATTTTCTGACACCCTCTGGTCAGTGAGTCCGTTTTTAGCTTGAAAGACTGCCAGGCCACCCATTCGTTTATGGTAGAGGTCTTTCAAAACAGCAGAATAAATTGCACTTTGAATACTTGATTTCAATCTGATCAGATCGCCCAAAATGCCCAGATACCTTCTTATCGTATTTTTCGCTTTCAGCTCGTTTGCCATTCATCCAGAAAAGACCTCGCCGACTGTTGCGTCGCACCGACCACAAGAGGAATACTTTGCCAAAGAAAGAGGCCGGGTAATCCGACTTGCAGAAGAATACGAAGACGAAAAGCCGATTACCGTGACTGCCGAGTCCAGTCCCCGGAGCGCCGGCGGAGTTCATGATTTCTATTCCGAAGGAGACTATTGGTGGCCGGACCCGGATAACCCAGAAGGGCCCTATATCCAGCGGGATGGTCTGACCAATCCTGATAATTTCACCGCGCATCGTGAGGCGATGATCCGGTTTAGCCAGATCTCCGGTGCCTTGGCTTCGGCCTATTTGGTAAGCAGAGACGATAAATATGTGGAAGCTTTGGCTCCCCATCTGAAGGCTTGGTTTATCGATGAATCGACTAAGATGAACCCACACCTGCTCTATGGCCAAGCCATCAAAGGAAAGGTAACTGGACGAGGCATCGGCCTTATTGACACGATTCAATTAATGGAAGTGGCCAAGGCAATCCAGGCTGTGGAAGGTTCGGGAGTGATTTCTCCTGCGGAAATCCAGCAGATGAAAGGCTGGTTTGCGGAGTATTTAACCTGGATGACCACCCATCCCTATGGAATCGCAGAGCGGGATCACGGCAACAATCACAGTGTCTGCTGGGCGATGCAGGCGGCAGTTTTTGCGCAGCTGGTCGGAAACCAAAAAGTGCTTGACTACTGCAGGGAAATGTACAAGACGGTGCTGCTTCCCGATCAAATGGAGGCAGACGGCAGCTTCCCCTTGGAACTCAAGCGCACCAAACCTTACGGCTACTCTCTATTCACCCTCGATGCCATGGCTACACTCTGCCAAGTCTATGCCGGTAGTTCGGAGAGTTTGTTTGACTACGAGACTCCCGACGGAAAATCGCTCGCCTCGGGGATCTCATTTCTCTATCCCTATGTCGCGGACAAGGATTCGTGGCCTTATCAAAAGGACGTGATGTACTGGGAAGAATGGCCAGTGAGGCATTCTTTCCTGCTTTTTGGAAGTTTGGCCTACGACCAGGAAAATTATCTGCAGCTCTGGAATACCCTTGATGCGGACTTTGATACGCCAGAGGTCGTCCGCAATATGCCTGTGAGATTCCCGCTGCTATGGGTGGGTAGGGAGTAGATCAAGCGCAGACCCTGGATGGATTCAATTGAATGACTGTCGAAAAGCTATAGGTGAAAGGTTAGTCTTACTCTTGAACAACTTGCTGAAAGACTGCGGATGCTCAAATCCCAATTCGTAGGCAATTTCGCTTACAGACAATTGGGTGGTTGAGAGGCGTTCCTTTGCCTTGGCGATCAACTTTTCATGAATATGGTTTTGTGTGCTCTGTCCAGTCAGGGATTTTAGGGAGTTGCTCAGATAGTTTGGAGAAACAGCTAGCGAATCTGCGATAAACTGAACGGTCGGCAGGCCTTCATACTTTTGGCTTTCGCTGCCGAAATATTCCTCCAGCACCTCCTCCAGTCGGGTGAGTAAGGCATGATTTTCTATTTTTCGGGTGATAAACTGCCGCTCATAGAATCGCTCAGCGTAGTTCAACAAGAGCTCAATTTGGGAAATAATGATGTTTTGGCTGAATTTGTCGATGTTGGTTTGATACTCCCGCTGGATATTCAGCATGATCTCCGTGATAGTCTGCTCTTCTTTTTCAGAGAGAAACAAGGCCTCTGTAAGCGAGTAATCAAAGAAGGAATATTGTTTTATCCGCTTTGCCAAAGGCGTATTCCAAAGAAAATCAGGATGGATCAACAAAATCCATCCTGACGGTTTCTTCTGCGGATCGTTTTCCACATAGGCTACATTCAAGATCTGATTGGGAGCAAAAAAAGACATCAAGCCCTCGTCAAAATCGTATGTCAACTGTCCATAGCGGTATTTTCCCGGCACATCTTTTTTGGTCGCAATCGAATAATAAGTGAGCAACCAGCTCACCTGATCATGCTCTGGAGCATACTTTACCTTACTGTAGTCAACCAGACTAACCAACGGATGTAACGGGGGCCGAAGCCCTCGGAGTCGGTGAAACTCCGAAATCGAATTGATCTTGATTACTTTTTTGCTTTCCATTGCTTTCTCTTTTAGAAAAGGACAGGGTGGTGCTTGTCACCATCTTTGTCCAACCCAAACCAGTTGCTTCGGCTTGTGGGCACACAAAGCGAAACTTGTGAATCAGCTGATCTATCCGTCTTGCCGAATCCCCACCCCTCGAAAAATCCTATAGAAATATCCCCCCGGCAACTTCTATACGCTGCCCATTGATCCAGCGTGAATCTTCTGAACACAAAAACGCAACAACGCCGCCGATATCCTCGGGTTCACCAACTCGCCCTAAGGCCGTCACTCCCGCTATTATGCTTCTCTTTTTATCGTTATCCCTATTTTCTCCACCGCCGAACTCCGTGGCTATTGCCCCTGGAGCGACCACATTGGCGGTGATCCCTCGAGGCCCTAGTTCCTTGGCCAAGTAGCGCGTAAGCACTTCCACGCCGCCTTTCATCGCGCCATAGGCGGATGAATTTGGAAGACTAAATCTAGCCAAACCTGAGGAAATATTGATGATTCTACCTCCATCGCTGAGTAAGGGGACGGCCTTTTGGGTAAGGAAATAGACGCCTTTCAAATGGATATTCGCCATCTCGTCAAACTGGGATTCGGTCGTCTCGAGAAAGGGAACATAGATTCCAGTCCCTGCATTATTGATGAGAAAATCGAACGTATCAACACCTTTCTCTTCCTTCAAATAACTGGATAGCTGTGCAAAGAATCCATCAAAACTCTTTACATCACTGGTGTCCAATTGAAGTGCTTTTCCCGTCGTGCCGGCCTTCTCTATTTCAGTCACCACCTCATCAGCGGCAGAGCGATTTGTGTGGTAGGTGATTACAAGATCGATGCCTTTTTTGGCGAGGTTGATCGCCATGTCCCGTCCGAGGCCACGGCTCCCGCCGGTGACCAATGCAATTTTATTGTTTGCCATTTTCTTTGATTTTTGTTTCTACAAATCTCCGGCGAATCGTAAAAACAGACGTAGCCAAATCTATGGATGTCGTAGTCAAAAGAACGGGACACGCTAGATGCTGGCCTGGGACAAACGCTCAATCATGACGATTTTTATGAACTAACCTAGTCGAAACTCGGAAAAATCAATGAAGTCCAACTTCTTAAACAAGCCAGATCTAAAAAAAAAGCGATCCTTAGATCGCTTTTGCTGTTTCCATCTGATTGATGATATCCTCGTAGTCGAGCTTGTTCCAGTTTTCGGTGATCAGCGGATCGGCCATCACTTTGTTCATGACCGCTTCCTGGAGTTTACCTTGGGCATAAGCCTCCGCGTAGCCCATATCAGAAAAAGTCACCATCGTATAGAGCGGAATCCAGTCCTTGGGATAGAGCTCATGAAGCTTGGCTTCGATTTTTTTGCGAAGCATAAACTTCGGATCTCCTACAGAATCCCGCATTTCCTTAAAGTTTTCCATGGCCAATTGGCAGACGGCGTCGGTATCCGGTTTGCGTTTTTTCTGGAACTTTTCGAAAACAAGATCCCAGGCATTGGTTCCAAGCTTTTCGATCAGGCCGTTTAGAATGTAGCAGTCTTCAAAGCCGCAGTTCATCCCTTGACCGTAAAACGGCACCATCGCGTGCGAAGCATCCCCCAAAAGCAGGGAATTTCCCTGCACCCAAGGATAGCATTCGATATTGATCAGCGCTGCGGTCGGGTTTTTGAAAAACTCGGTTTTCAAATCCGGCATCAGTTGGTAGGCATCATCGAAATAAGCTCTGAACATCGTTTCCAGGTCTTTTTCGTCCTGGATTTTCTCAAAGCAAACCTTGGAACCAGTAAAGGGCAGGAAGAGCGTGCAGGTGAAGGACTTGTCAGGATTGGGCAATGCAATCAGCATAAACTTGCCACGCGGCCAGATATGCAGCGCATTGGGATCCATGGCAAATTCGCCGTCAGCCGTAGCTGGGATCGTCAGCTCCTTGTATCCGTGGGGGATAAATTCCTGCTTGTAATTGAAGCGGATCTGCTTCTGCATGGACATTCGCAGGGAGGAATAGGCTCCATCCGCTCCGATGACCACTTTAGGATTCAGGACTTCTTCTCCTTCAGGAGTTTCAAAAGTCACTTCGTTTTTGGTGAAATCGACGTCCAGACACTTGTGTTCAAAGTGGACTGTCGCTCCCAAGCGCTCGGCTTCCTCGACCAGCAGTTGGTTGAATTTTCCTCTGGAAATGGAGTAAATCGCCTGATTGGCTTTGCCATACGGGATGAGCGTGGTATTGCCATGCTCGTCATGCACCCGTCTCCCATACATGGGAATCGCCAGCGGCAGGACCTTGTCTTTCAAGCCCACTTGCTCCAGACTTTTCCAGCCCCGATCACTCAAGGCCATGTTGATGGATCTACCGGCTTCAGAATAGGGAGTTTTGCGTTTGTCGGGCCGCTTGTCGTACAGTGACACTTCCAAGCCCTGACGCTTCAGGTATATGGCCATCAGACTGCCGATCAGGCCGGCACCTAAGATGGTGATTTCGTTTTTTTTCATCGGATAGTTTTACCCACGCTTCTTTTAAGCGAATTTCTTCAGGGATTGTTCCAAAATCTGTGCAAATCGAAACACGTCCAAGAAGCTGTTGTACAGCGGAGTAGGTGCCAGACGGATTACGTTAGGGTTTCTCCAGTCGCCTACTACACCATGTTGATACCATTCATCGAAGACGGCTTTGCCGCCCCGGTGAATCAGCAAAGATAACTGACAGCCTCTTTCGGCAGGGTTTTTTGGGGTAATAATTTCCAAAACCCCTGATTCTCCGCTGATTTCGCGGATCAGGAATTCCAGATAGGCGGTCAGTTTTTCGCTCTTTGCCCGCAGGTTTTCAATGCCGGCTTCCTGAAAAATATCCAAAGACGCTTGATGTGCAGCAAGACCCAGGACATCTGTATTGGCTAGTTGCCAACCATCCGCGCCAAACATGGGCACAAATCCCTTCTCCATGCGGAAGCGTTCTCCTTCATCGTGTCCCCACCAACCCCCAAACCGGGGCAAATCCGCACGCTCCGCAAATCGCTCGTGGACAAAGATCCCCGAAATATTGCCAGGACCGGAGTTCAGGTACTTGTAGCTGCACCAAGTCGCAAAGTCCACATCCCAGTCGTGAAGTTTCAACGCAGCATTTCCAGCTGCATGAGCCAAGTCAAAGCCAGCCAAGGCTCCGACGGAATGAGCCGCCGCCGTGATCGCTTTCATGTCAAATAGCTGCCCGGTATAATATTGCAGTCCGGCCATGTTCACCATGGCGAGTGAGTCGCCCTGCTTCTGGATTTCCGCAATGATGTCTTCCGTCCTTAAGGTGTGTTCGCCTGCTCGGGGAGAAAGCTCAATCAAAGTTTTCTCCGGATCCAGTCCGTGAAACTTGATCTGGGTTTCGAGCATGTATTGGTCCGAGGGGAAAGCTCCCGCCTCCACGATGATCTTGTAGCGTTCGGCTGTGGGCTGGTAGAAAGACACCATCAGCAGGTGCAGGTTCACCGAAAGGTTGTTCATTGCTACCACTTCGTGTTCGTGAGCGCCGACGATCTCGGCCAGGGCGGGCTTGGACTTTTTCCGAACATGAAACCAAGCGTCTTCTCCGTGAAAATGCCCATCCACTGCGAGATCTGCCCAGTTGTTCAGCTCCTTTTCCAAGTGATCCTTGACCGATTTGGGCTGGAGACCAAGCGAATTTCCACAAAAATAGATGGCTTCCTTTCCATTGAGTTTGGGAAAGTGAAAGCGGTATCTGAAATGCGATAGCGAGTCTTTTTCGTCTAATTCGCGGGCAAAGGATTCGGTGTATTGGAAATGATATGAGGTCATATTTGGGATTTTTTGTTGCAAAGTTGCAAGGTCATAAGGTTATAAAGTAATGCGCCTCGGAGGTTCTTCTAACTTTGCAACCTTTCTACTTTACCACTTTCCAACTTTTATTTCTCCATTCTTGTCCCGCAGCTTTTGCAGGTTCTCAGCTCGTCATTGGACCAAAAGCGCTCCATGATCGGAGGAAGTTGGGAGACGATATCGGTCAGTTCGACATACTCCTCGTGCAGCTTTTCTCCGCAGTTTTCGCAGTGCCAAATGAAACCATCTAACTCACCCGCTTGACGGTAGCGCTCGATCACCAAGCCAACGGTATTGGCCGGGCGGCGTGGAGAATGGGGAACTTTGGCGGGTAAAAGGAAGATCTCACCTTCCTTGATTTCAATGTCTTTGGGCTTCCCGTCTTCGATGATTTTGAGGACAATGTCACCTTCCAACTGGTAGAAAAACTCCTCGCTTTCGTCATAGTGATAATCCTTTCTCGAGTTGGGTCCGCCGACGACCATCACGATAAAATCGCCGTTGCCTTTGTACACCTGCTGGTTGCCTACGGGAGGCTTGAGGAGGTGACGGTTTTCATCGATCCATTTTTTGAAATTGAAGGGTTTTGCTACGGCCATAGGGTCAAAGGAATTGTTGAAAGGGCTAAAAATAGGCATAAAGCTGTTCTTTTTTGTCTTATTTTGTCCGAAAACGTACCCCTTCCATGAAATATCCGATAGCCGATATGCACTGTGATTTGTTGTCCTTTATGGCAAAAATCCCCGCTGCCGATCCTTTTGACAGAGACCAGATTGCCTGTGCTTTTCCCTGGCTGAAAGATGGGAATGTCAAGATGCAAGTCTTGGCGATCTACACAGATGTCAAGCCGGAAAGCATGGATCTCGCTGGGAAGCAGGCAGAAATTTTTGTGGATTTGCTGCGCAAAGAGGTGGACACAGTTGGGCGTTTTGACTCTGCTTATATCCAAATTCAACCGGAGCAAATAGGTATCATTGCCTCGGTGGAAAATGCAGCTGGGTTTGGAAATGAAAATGCCTCTTGGCCTGACATCTATTCCCAGTTTGACTCGATTGTTGACAATGTTGGACAGCTGGCGTACATTAGCCTAACGCACCATACCGAAAACCGCTTTGGTGGTGGCAACTACACCGAAGGAATCGGGCTCAAAGACGACGGAAAACACCTGCTCGATTACATGGCTGGCAAGAAGATCCCAATTGATCTTTCCCATACTTCTGATCTTTTGGCAGAAGGAATCTTGAATCACATCGACCAAAACCAGCTTGACATTGCTGTGATCGCCAGCCACTCCAATTTCCGGGCGATCTGGGATCACAAACGGAATCTCAGCGATGAATTTGCGCAGGAAATCATCCTGCGTGGAGGAATCATCGGGGTGAATTTTCTCCGGGCATTTTTGGATCCTAAATTTCCTGAGAGGCTATTTGAACATATTCTGCATGGATTCAGCCTGGGTGAGGACGCGATCTGCTTCGGGGCGGATTTCTTCTATACGAAGGATTTTCCGGACAAAAGCCGGCATCCGTTTTATTTTCCTTTGGCAGAAAATGCCGGAAAATATCCTTCCCTTTTGGAAAGCCTGAGCAAGAATCTTGATGCATCCCAACTCCGAAAGCTGGCCTCAGAAAACGTGTTTAACTTCTACCAAAAACTCTGGAACTGATGTCGAGCCACCATTTTGTAAAAGACCAGCAAGAACCTGCGGTGTTTATCCTTGACACCGCCGAACTGAGTTTTGAGACCGTTTCTCCACTTTTGGAATGGGTGCCGACGGTCTTGGTGGGACAGGAATGTCTAGAAACCGTGCTGAGTTGGGGAATCAAGGTGGATGTGATTCTGGCGACGGAAGCCTTTCAAAAAGACAATCTCCAATTGCTTGAAGAACAATATCCGGTCAAGTTTCTGACTGCGTCGCCAGAAAATACGCTAGACGAAGGGCTTCAATATTTGCTGGCGACCAAGCATCCGGCAGCGCATTTGGTGGGACTTTCTCATTTGAAGCATGTGGATTTGGAGGGAAAGCTGGAGTTGTTTGACCTGACGATAATGGATGGCGACTGGAAATACTATCCGGTCAAAGGCGGTAAATTCAAAAAATGGTTTGCAGAAAGCACGATCCAGATCTTGGGAAAAGAAGGGATGCCGGTTGAGATCTCCAATGAAAACGGCAAACTGATGCTTCCTTTGGTTTATTTGAGTCAGCTGGAAATGCCTGAGGGGATTACGGAGATTGCGGGGAAGGGGATTTTTTGGGTTGGGGAAGAGGTGAGTTGAATTGGGAAATTGTTGGGTTGGAAAATTAGTTTCATAAATCCCTAATTGTAGCATTCAATATTTTTTAAATTGAATGGATGGGAATTTGGCAAGTCCAGACGAGCGGAGCAAAATGGTGTTTTACTACTTTATGGCATATTTAGCCATCGATTGACTAGTTATATTTAGAATATGAGCAAAGAGAAATGCCCGAATTGTGGAACATCGCTGGGACAAACCTTAATTTCGAATACCTACGTTATAGAGGGCGAAATTTCCTTTTTCATAAAAGATTTCTCAGAAGACAAGGAAAGGGAGTTTTGTAATAAATGTTACAAGTCTCCTTATGAGGAGGCAACGAAGAAATTCCAAGCTATAAAAACGGAGTGCCAAGATTTTATTGAAGAAAACATTGACCAAGTTCCAATTCTTACTGTTCATGATCCTAAAGGGTGGATTTATAAACCTATTGAAATGGTCACCTCACAATCAGTAATTGGAACAGGGGTAATAAGTGAAATTGCATCTAATTGGACTGATTTTTTCGGAACACAATCCAATTCGTATAGAAACAAACTAAAGGACGGAGAAGAGTTTTGTAAAAAGATTCTGCGGCTTGATGCATTGAATGTTGGAGGCAATGCAGTGATCGCTGCCGATATTGATTACTCTGAAGCTGGTGGAGGCAAAGGTATGCTAATGGTTTGTATTGCAGGCACGGCAGTATCGTCAAGTAATTTGTCAGATTTTGGTTACAACGAAGAAATTCTCCAAATTTTAAGACAAAAGGCGAATATCCTAATTGGCTTATCAAAGTATAATTTTAATAAACACCATATTTAGTTGGTTTCCGTTGAGAAAGTCGAGATAGAATTTGGTTTCTTGGGTTAACAAAAAAAGGAAGGCGAAAGCCTTCCTTTATCACTCCAAACTATAAAGATCGCTTCGTACCTCGCGATGACGGTTACTCCCTCACCCAGCCTACTTTTTCAGTAATCGGCTGACGCTTGCCTTCCGGCCAGTTGTCCGATGCAGGCTTAGCCACATAGAAGAAGCCCATTAGCATATCTTCTCCTTCGAGCCCGAAGTCTTCTCTAGCTTCGCCCCAAAAGGTTGGTCCGCCGGTTCCCCAGTAGCAAGCCAAGCCATGCGCGCAGGCAGTCAGATACATATTCTGGACCGCCATGGCTGTGGCAGCGATTTCTTCCATCACCGGAATGCCGGAGTTTTCAGTTCGCTTCATCAGGATCGCGATCACGTGGGAAGCTTTTAACGGCTGTTCCTTGAATTTCTGAAAGGTCGCTTCGATGAAGTTGGTGCCGTTTTTCTCAGCCCGCATCTTATACATCTCCGCCTGGTAATCCGCAAACTTCTTCAAGCCGGCTCCGGTGTAGACGATAAACCTCCAAGGTTGGGTGACTTTGTGAGTCGGAGCCCAGTTGGCATTTTCGAGTATCTCTTCAATGATGGAGTCATCAATTGGGTCGTTTTCTTTGAATTGGGCAACAAATTGTGAGCGGCGGCCGCGGATGATTTTATTGACTTCTTCGATGTTGAAATTTGGCATTTCCATTTTTATTAGACTTAATCTTTTTGTGATCGATGATTCAATTTGAGTATTCGAGACTATTTTGAGTTCTAAAAGGCAGATTCTACTTTTAAAATTCCCTTATTTTCATTTTTCTAAAAATCATTCTGGGTTTTGGTTTTTAAGTCATCTTTGATTTCATCTGAAATGCCAGGCCAAGTCCAAGCTTCTGGATCAGTCAAGAATTCCTCATCCTCGAAAAAATCGGGAATCAAAAGCTTGTCGTCATCTGCTTCATGCATTTTCTTAAACTGCTCTGCCCACCCTTTTCTTGGATGACTTTCTTGCTTGTCTTCCATGGTCTTTATTTCAACATCCCTTCCAGAAATTCCCTCACATCCTTAGCCAGCGCATCAAAATCCTCTTGGCGGTTGTACATCATGTGGCCGGCTTCATAGTATGTCATGTGGATGCGATCCTGTGGAAAGTTGTGGCGGGCAAAGGTGTATTCCGCATCAAAAAACGGGGTGATCAGATCGTAGTAGCCATTGGCGACCATGACTTGCATCTGTGTGTTTCGGTGCATGGCCTCGCTCAGTGACCTGGCCGTGCTGACATAGCTGGGCTCGTAGTACGCGCCGTCTGGCACCGGTTTCCAGTTCCAGTCGCCGCCCATTCCGGCAGCGGACGTCAGGTAGGGCCGATCCATTGTGACCTTCAAGTCCCGCATCAGGTAGTCGTTGAATACCGCGGTGTAGGCCGACTCCGCCATGTAGTCGCTGGCGTCGCCAAGCACCGGACCTTCCGAAGATTTGTCGGTTTCCAGCGCCAAAAACCGTCCGTCCAGCGTCCCGATGGCTTTTCCTTCGACTCGCAAAAGTTCCTTTTTGAAACGGTGCATCAGGATTTGGTTGTCCGAGCGGAGGATGTAACCTTTATCCAATCCGGTGAAATAGGCCAGCTTTTCGGCGATGGATTCCTTTTGGGCGGGAGTTTGCTTTTCTCCCAAATAGAGCGAGTTCAGGTAGTCGCCATACGCGAAGTCCCTGGCTTCTTGGGCAAAAGCTTCGATGGTCTTGCCCTGCCCGGCTTTGCCATGATACCAGGCGGTCACTGCCTGTGAGGGAAGGTAAGTGAAAAAGGAAGTGAGGTTATCTGCCCAGCTGGACGAACCTGCGTAGTCCAAAGCCTGCGAAATCAGGATGATTCCGTTGAGGGCCATGTTTTGTCCGCCGCCTTCGAGGACCTCAGCGACTTTTGCCGCGCGGGTGGTGCCAAAGCTCTCTCCAGCCATAAGTTTTGGCGCTTGCCATCTGCCGTTTTGGGTGACCCAAATCCGCATAAACTGCGCAATTGACCTCGCATCTTCATTCAATCCCCAGAAGTCAGTATTTTTTCCCACGCCCTCTATCTTGCTAAAACCAGTCCCGATCGGATCGATAAATACCAAGTCGGTCAAGTCCAATAAGGCTTGGGTATTTTCCACAAAACGATATGGCGCGGCACCGTCGTCGACCTTGCCTTCAGAGTCGATCTTGACGACTTTGGGGCCGAAGAATCCCATGTGAAGCCACATGGATGCCGAACCCGGCCCGCCGTTGAAGACGAATGTGACCGGTCTTTTTGCAGAATCAACTCCTTCTCGGACGTAGGACGTGGACCACATCGCGCCGGTGACTTCTCCTTTTGAGTTTTTGAGAAAAATCTCCCCGACTATGGATTTGTAGGTGATTTTCTGTCCGTTGAAAGTCCCCGAGTGTGAGGCTTCAAACTTCTGAGGGTCGCGGGTCACCGGTTTAACTTCGGCTTTTTCTTCCTGGGAAAATGAAATTCCGGTAGAGAACAGCAGTAATAAAAAAGGAACAATGAAGAGTTTATTCATATCGGTTTGAAGGGGGAAATGGTCAAGCAGGTGTTTTAAGATAGGACAAGATTTGTTGCTAACCGTCAATTCTGTCTGGTTCTTGAATCTTGCGTCTTTGATCTTGTATCTGATTTTCAATAATTCAATCCCAACTTCACTCCCCCATACCAATTTCTGGTGGGTGCAGGCTGGTAGTACCTGCCGCCAAAGGCATTCAGATCATTGCCCAGCGAGTAGCTTTCATCTAACAGATTGTCCACCCCGGCAAAAAGCTCGAGATCCCATTTCCCGAGTGTTTTTGCATAGCCAAACCGGAGGCTGACCAGGTTGTAGGCATCTTGGAAAACCGTATTGGCATCGTTGAGGGGAAGCTCGTCGGTAAACTGGTGCGTGAGGTGCAGGTAAAGCCCGAGCGAAGTTCTGACATCCAGGCGACTGACCAAATTGTTTGGAGGCACGCCGGTGAGGTCATTTCCAGAGAAGTCGGTGTCCTGTTTTTGGTAGTCTTTGAAGGTAAAAAACTGACCGGTGTAAGCCATGCCAACCAAAACGTCTTTAAAAAAGCCCGATGAATTTCTCAAGATCGCATAATCCAAAGAGGCCTCGATTCCTTTTTGATCCGTTGCTCCAGCATTGCGGAAGAGCACGACTCCGTTTTCATTGGTGTAGGTCGTGATGGTCTGATCGAGCTTCAGATAGTACACGATCAGTTCTGCATTGAATCTCTCTTTCCCAAGTCGATAGCCGAGCTCGTAATTCACACCTTTTTCGGCTTCCAGATCCAGATTTAAGCTTCCCTCGTTGGTCCGGACTTCGTCGATGGTCGGAGGGGAAAAGCCACTGCTGATCGATCCATAGACCGAACTTTGCGGGTTCAGCATATAGTTTAGCGCTACTCTCGGCACGATCTCCGGATCGAACTTGCGGGTTTGAAGACCAGTAGCTCCGCCCGCGGCGTCAATCTGCCGGTCGATTTCATAGCCGGAGAAATTTTCACTCAGGCCCAGCGTGAAGAGTAGCTCCTCTGTCAGATTCCATTCCGCCTGCTGGAAGAGAAAGCCTTGGTAGGCCCGCAGTTTGTCCGCAAAGCGAACGGTATCTGCGACTCCTTCCCGGTTGCCAAAGTTTTGGGCGTCCGTCAACCCGTTTTGGTATTCGGCTCCGGCGACTATCCTCAAAGATTTTCCGGCTAATTCTCCGTCATAGGTAAACTTCGTCCTCGCTCCATAGCCAAAACCCAGTTCCTTTTTATAATCCAAGATGAATGGGTTCTCGAAGTCGTTCGTGTTCAGATACACGGTGGTATTGTTGCTGGTTTTCTCGGAAAAGCGATACAAATGGCCTAGGGAAAGCAGCAAAGCTTTTTGGGAAATGGAGCTGTTTTGAGCCACCGAACCCGGTCTCGCTTGGGTGGGGTCGGCAGCAAGTTGGTCCGCGTTCAAGGCCCCGGGAATCTGGTAATCGAGGTCAGAAACCAAGAGCTGCGTCCGGATTTCCTGTTTTTCTGACACTGGGAAAAATCCTCCCAACTGAAAAACCTGCCGGTCTACCGCGGAATGCTCGCGATATCCGTCAGATTGCTGACTGACGAAAGATGCTTCAATACCACCTTTTCCGAGCTGTTGTGAAATGCCCACACGATATTTTGAAAGACCAAAGTCTCCAGCCAAGTAGTCTGCAGAAACCCGGTTCCCGGTTTGTTTCGGTTGGCTGAAGAGGGAGATCGCTCCGCCGTTTCCGGCTCCGTAGATACTTCCGGATGGACCTTTGATCACTTGAGAAGTTTTGATGTTGGCTAGGTCGAGGAGATTGAGCGCCGTGGTGCCGTCGGGCGCGGTGAAAGGCACTTCATTCCAATAGACTTTTACATTTCTCACCCCAAAAGGCGAGCGAAGCGAACTGCCTCGGATCGAAACACGATAGCTGGCGGGTGCACGTTCCTCGATCCGCACTCCTGCTTTTTGGTTGAAGGCACTGACCGGCGATACTTCATTGTAGCGGCTAAAATCCCGCTCCGTGACCTGAACAATGGCAGCAGATTGCTCCAAAAGCGGCCTTTCGCTTTCAAATGCAGAAACAGTAACGGTTGCTAAGTTTAAGACTGTAGGAACCAACTGAACTTCATGCTCTCCAGCGGCGAAAAGTTTTTCGAGCGTTTCGTATCCTTCCAAGGCGAAAGAAATCCTGAGGTTTTCTCCGGGAAAACCAACGATGCCAGAGGCGTTTGTTTGCTGGATCGCTTGGTTTTCGGCCTTCACTCTGACATTTTCCAAAGGTGCCCCGGAGATCTGATCGGTGATTTTGAGTTGGATCTGGGCGTTGAGGGTTTGGCTGATCAAAAAGAACAAAAAGACAAGTGCTTGTTTCATGGTGGGAAATTAAGCGGATTCACCCAGACAAAAGTTCAAATGTTTTTTAACGATTGAAAAAATGAAGTGTTTGGCAGTTTCAGCTAATGAATCAGATTGAAACTCAGGGGAGGCAAAAGCAAATGCTTGGATTAGAAGCTTGAATGGAATAATTTCTAACAAGTTTTATACAGGAAGTTTTCACTTGCTGACGACTGCACACCGCTTTCCTTGATACAAAAACCATGAAAAACCTACTCCGTCCCCTGATCGCCCTCCCTCTAACTTTACTTTTTCAGCTCTCCTGTGAAGGACAGATGATGGCCAGTCGAGACAAAAACGGCGACATTCCTTTCAAGAAAACAGTCCTCTTTTCTGAATTTGTGACTGAAGGAGTGGCCGTCGGAGATGTCAACAACGATGGAAAGATCGACGTCATGGCGGGGCCGTTTTGGTTTGAAGCGCCGACTTGGAAGCGGCATGAAATCTACGAACCCAAGCTATATGTGGCCGAAGAAGAGTGGAGCGATTCGATGTTGAATTTTGCCTTGGATGTCAATCAGGACAGTTGGGTGGACTTTATTCGTTTTGATTTTCCGGGAAAAGGAGTCTATTGGCATGAGAATCCGCAGGGGAAGGATGTGCATTGGGAGGTACATCTGATCCATGAAACTGTCGGAAATGAGTCCCCGGGATTCTATGACGTGGATGGAGATGGCCGAAAAGACATTCTCTGCGGCGAAGTAGCAAACAGACAGATGATCTGGCTCAAATCACCGAGTTCGAAGGAAGATTTGACTTGGGAAAAATACACGATCAGTAAACCCCAGACTCCGGGTTCGGAGAATTTCTCCCACGGCTTGGGCTTTTCGGACATGAATGGAGATGGCAAGTCCGACGTGATCATCCGGGACGGTTGGTGGGAAAATTCTGGAGATGTAACTCAGCCCGATTGGGCTTGGCATCCTGCGAATCTCGGTGAGCCAGCATCTCAGATGTATTCTTTCGACTTTAGTCAAGATGGAGAGATGGATGTGTTCGCTGCATCTGCCCACGAGCGGGGGATCTGGTACTATGAAAATCAGGGCGACGGTAGCAATCAGAAGTTTACCCGTCATGTCCTGACCGAGGAGATGTCGGAGACGCACGCGGCGGCTTTTGCCGATGTGAATGGAGACGGGAAGAAAGACTTTGTCACAGGCAAGCGTTACTATGCCCACATGCGCGAGGGGACCGGCGCTTTAGAGCCGGCCTATCTGTATTGGTTTGAGTTTGTCCCGGGCAAGAATCCAAGATGGCTGGCCCACCAGATCGACGATGATTCAGGCGTGGGTCTTAACGTGGTATCCGAAGATATCAACGGGGATGGTTTGACCGACGTGGTGATTGGCAATAAGAAGGGGATCTTTGTCTTTGAGCAGAAAAGAGATTGAACACTTCGACAGGCTCAGTGCAGGAATGGGAAGATTTTAAAATTCGCGATTTGCTGGAGCCTAGCAGTAACTAACAAAGGGAATATTTTCCATGGTCCATGGACTAATGACCTTCATCCACTTCAATGTTTATTGGCTGCTATTTTTTTATTATTTATAAAAATGGGCCAGGACTTCCTGTATTTTTTTCTTTATTTATCGGCTTAAAATCGGTAGTATCGAGCCGAAATTTTACAGCTATGAAGAAGTATATATGGCCATTTTTAGCACTTGGCCTTAGTTATTGTCAGGAAAAAGCCGCGCCGCCAGAGCAGGTTCTGCCCGTCCCCCACGAGCGGCAGATTGCCTGGCAAGACATGCAGTATTATGGCTTCGTCCACTTCAATATGAATACTTTTTCGGATCGGGAGTGGGGCTTTGGCGACGAGAAGCCGGAGCAGTTTAACCCAACGGCACTGGACGCGAAGCAGTGGGCACGGATTGCCAAAGAAGCCGGGATGAAAGGTCTGATCATCACCGCCAAGCATCATGACGGATTTGTCCTTTGGCCATCGGCTTATACTGAGCATTCGGTGAAGAATAGCCCTTGGCGAGACGGAAAGGGCGATTTGATCAAAGAATTTGCGGACGCTTGTAGGGCTGAAGGCCTGAAAGTCGGCATCTATTATTCGCCTTGGGATCGCAATCATCCGGACTATGGCAAGCCGGAGTACATCACCTACATGCGCAATCAACTGACCGAGTTGTTGACCAACTATGGAGAGATCTATGAAATCTGGTTTGACGGCGCAAATGGTGGCACTGGCTGGTATGGCGGTGCCAACGAAGAGCGAAAAGTGGACAAGTTCTCCTATTACGACTGGCCGACGACACTTGAACTGGTACGCAAGCTTCAGCCCAACGCAATGCTTTTCAGCGATGCTGGACCGGATGTGCGCTGGGTGGGCAATGAGCATGGCTTCGCTTACGAAACCACCTGGTCAAACTTGATGCGTGACTCGGTCTATGCGGGAATGCCGGATTTCGATAAATGGGCAACTGGTCAGGAGAACGGAACCCACTGGGTGCCGGCTGAGTCGGATGTCAGTATCCGCCCGGGATGGTACTATCACACCTATGAAGATCACAAAGTCCGGACTCTGCCGGAGCTGATGGAGATCTATTACAAAAGCATCGGACAAAACAGCTCACTCCTCATCAACTTTCCGGTTGATACACGCGGCTTAATTCATGAAAAAGACGAGGAAGCGATCCTCAAGATGGCTGCGAAAGTGAAAGAAGATTTCGCGGTGAATCTGGCCGAGGAAGCTTCTTTTGAGGCAAGTGCGGACCGCGGAATCGAATACGATGCAAAGAACCTCAGCGACGGAGATTTCAATACCTATTGGACGACTCAGGATGGCGAGATGCAAGCCTCGGTGGAGATTGACTTTGGGAAAGAAGTTTCCTTCAACCGTCTTTTGATCCAGGAATTTGTCAATCTGGGTCAGCGGGTGAAGGCTTTTTCCCTGGAAAAAGAAGTGAATGGATCTTGGGAAAAGATCGCTGAAGGCACCACGATTGGATATAAGCGGATACTGAGATTTGCGGACACGCAGGCGCAAAAGATCCGTGTCAATTTCCTCGATGGAAAAGGCATTCCGGTCATCTCTGAGATCGGAGTTTACTCCGCTCCGGCTCTTCTTTTTCCCCCCAAAATAACCCGGACTCCGGAAGGAAAAGTGAGCATCACCGCGGCAGAAGGAGGCTCGGAAATCTATTTTTCCACAGACGGCAGTAAGCCGGAAGCTGGCAAAAACCCGTATACCAATGAATTTGAAGTGTTGACTGCTCAGACCGTGCAGGCGATTGCGGTAGACCCGAGATCGGGCAAAGTGTCAGATCTGGCACGGGTCGACTTTGATCTGCCGAAAGCTCAGTGGAAGGTAGCGGCTACTACGGAAGGCAGCCAGAAAGGCGTAGATGAAGATATCAACTCGTATTGGACTACCGAGAACGACGTTTTTCAAGTCGACTTGGGAGCAAATGCGGTGCTTACTGGGATCACTTACTACCCGATGCAGGGGAGATATCCGAGCGGGTTTATAGCCGACTACGTCATCGAAGTGAGTCAAAATGGAAGTTCTTGGAAAGAGGTCGCGCGGGGAGAGTTTTCCAACATCGCCAACAGCCCCATCGAGCAGATCGTACGCTTTGATGGAGTAGAGGCACGCCACGTCAGACTCAAAGCTTTGAAGACGACCGACGGAGACAAAGCTACGGTTGCAGAATTTGGAGTGATTACCCGATAAACCATTTAAACAATTTTTGGCGATTCTAAGCAAATTGGCTACTTTCTCGGCTCAATTGCTTTGAACCCAACCCTTGCACCCATGAACAGACGAATAGCCTTGCGGCACTTGGCCTTGATCTCGGGAGGACTGATCATGATTCCTTCCTGCGATTTCAGCAAAGAAGATATTCTTGCCGCCTACCAAAACTTGAACATTACCCAAAGCCAGAAAAACCTGCTGGCGGCGGTCTCTGATACCATCATCCCCGCAGGCGAAATCAAAGGCGCCCTCGACCTCGAGGTGGCGGATTTCATCCTGGTGATGGTCAATGATTGTTTCACGAAGGAAAATCAGGGCAAGTTTTCGACTGGTCTGGCAGCTTTTCCCGAGTATGTAAAATCAACTGCAGGGAAGAATTTCGACGCACTTTCTGCCAAAGAAAAAGAGGGAATCATACTCTCTGGAGCCAAACTGGAAGGTGATGACACGGAGGAAGGAAAGAAAAACGGTGCGATTTCTTACTTTTTGAACTCTGCGAAGCGATTTACCATCCAAGGCTATATGGCTTCTGAATACATCCAAACCGAAGTGATCCCTTACTCCTTGATTCCCGGCGAATACAATGGAGCAGTCTTGATCACCGACCTTCAAAAACCGCGTGTCAATGGCTAATTTGAATCTGAAGAGTAAACAAGATAGAACTTATCAAGCTATTGTAATCGGTTCGGGAATCAGTGGGAGTTGGGCTGCGAAAGAGCTTTGTGATCTGGGTGTAAAAACCCTCATGATCGAGCGTGGCCGGAATGTGGAGCACGGCAAAGACTACCCGACGACGAATATGCTTCCGTATGAATTTGAACATAGAGGCCAAATTCCGCAAGCGATCCAGGACGAAAATCCGGTGATCAGCCGCTGCTATGCTTTCCGTGAGGATGCGATGCACTTTTTTGTGAAAGACACCGAGCACCCTTACGTGCAGGAGAAGCCCTTTGATTGGATTCGGGGATATCAAGTGGGAGGAAAATCCCTTCTTTGGGCGAGACAGGTACAGCGTTGGTCAGACTTTGATTTCGAAGGCCCTGCCCGTGATGGCTTCGCTGTGGACTGGCCGATCCGGTACAAGGACATCGAAAAGTGGTACAGCCATGTGGAGAAATTCGCCGGAGTTTCTGGTTTTAGAGATGGTATCGATACGCTTCCTGACGGGGAGTTTTTGCCGGGCTATGAGCTGAATGTGGTAGAGAAATACTTTGCGGAGCAACTCAAGAAGCAATACGGAGGGGATCGTCATATGATCTCGGCCCGATGCGCGCACATCCACGGCAATGCGGAACAGTTTGCTGCCCAAGGCCGAACTCTCTGCCAAAACCGTCAGCTCTGTCAGCGTGGATGTCCTTTTGGAGGCTATTTCAGCTCTAATTCCTCGACGATTCCCTGGGCACTGAAAACAGGAAACCTGACCCTCAGGCCAGATGCAGTCGTACATTCGATCATCTATGACGAAGAAAAGGGAAAAGCAACGGGCGTCCGAATTGTGGACCGCCTGACCAAAGAGACGGAGGAATTTTACGCCGATGTGATCTTCCTCAATGCCGCCGCGATCAACACCAATCTGGTCCTCTTGAATTCCACTTCCACCCGTTTTCCAAATGGTTTGGGCAATGACAGTGGATTGCTGGGCAAATATGTAGCATTCCACAACTATCGCGCGGGTGTCTCCGCCCAATATGAAGGGCATTCCGAATACACCACTTCCGGTGGCCGTCCGACCAGCGGCTATTTTCCGAGATTTCGTAATGTTTACAAGCAAGAAACCGACTTCCTGCGGGGCTATGCAGCGGGATTCTCAGCTAGCCGTGGTGCCCGCTCCAATTCGGACGGGATCGGTATGGAGTTGAAAAACAACCTCCTCAATCCCGATCAATACGGACTCTGGAGCGTGGGATCACACATGATGGGCGAGACTATTCCGAAGGAAAGCAATTACGTCGCCCTCGATCCTAGTCTGAAAGACGAGTGGGGAATTCCCCAGCTCAAGATCAGCGTAGACTACGATGACAACGATGAGAAGATGGTCAAAGACTACATCGAGCAGATGTCGGAGATGTTTACCAAGGCGGGCTTTATCAATATTCAAACCCGCGACGATCACCGTGCTCCGGGACTGGACATCCACGAAATGGGTGGCGTGCGCATGGGCAGAGATCCAAAGACCTCGATGCTCAATGCCAACCATCAACTTCACGCGGTTCCCAATGTCTATGTCACTGACGGTGCATCTATGACCTCCACTTCTACCCAAAATCCTTCACTGACTTACATGGCATTTGCAGCTCGAGCGGCACATCATGCAGTGGCGGAGAGTAAGAAATGAGGCAGAAGGGAATTCTGAAGGCTAAAATTTGAAATTTAAAAAATGCCCAAATCGAGAGATTTGGGCATTTGTTTTTTCGAACCCTTGCCTATTTGTCAAAATTGAAGCTGTAATTGTCCTTCGGGAGGGTCTGTTCCCCCGAATGGAAAGGTTGCAATTTTTTCAAAACGGCTCACTTTGTCTTTCTCAAATGGTCTGCGCAGTAGGATCATTTCGTTGACATTGAAGGAAGCTTTGAATGATTTGTCCTTCCAATCTTGCCAGGCATCTCTAAACTGTTCTGCATCCATGGCTCTTGCGATTGTCAGATGGGCATTGGATGAAAAGTGGGAGTTGTTGCTAGTGAAGCGAGCTGATGCATCCTTTGAGCCCTTGGACAACTGAGCGAAAGGTTGCTTGTTAGATACGTCGAGGAAGATCGTTTGTGACGAAAAACTTCCAAACCCGTCCAATTCCGCTTTAAAGGGGTCCACAGTCATTGCAAAGCGCTCCAGGCTGCTGACGATTGTAGATTCCAGTTTTTCGCGAAGCAGAAAAGTGCCAACCGTGATGTGAGGTGAAAGCCTATTCGCTTTGGTACAGTCGTATTGCTGTGTAAAGAATTGCTTTATTTTCCACGCAAAGCGTCTTACCAACTCGTTGGGGGATATGAGTAACAAGTATTCATAGAGACCCAATGACATCGAATGCTGTGTTTTTTGGTTTTCCATGGTAAAGATTGTTATAGATTGGACTAGGCACTTTTACTGTGCGGCTTCTTCCACCTGAGCTATCTCATAGGCATTTTTGCCGTCTACCTGAACGGGGAGGTAGTATGTATCACCGTACTTGACATAAGTTTGGTCTCCTACTTTTACCTCTTCGGCTCCGTCAGGCAGTTGATCGACGGTCGCGCCGGCGGGAGGTGCGACGACGGTATATTCTCCGTTATCTTTTTCATAGAAAGTGCCTCCGTAGTAGTAATTGTTCACGGTGGGGCTTACCTCTACGGTCTGCGCATCACTTGGGATCACTTTTACCGTGGCTCCCTGCGGAGCTTCGACGACTACATAGCCTCCATCCGATTCTGTATAAAAAACGCCCTGGTCGTAGTGATATTTTTGGTTTTCAACAGACACGATGATCGCCGTGGTAGCCAGCGTGGCGATGAAAAATCCCCAAGGATGCCACATCGGGCCCCAGTAGAACGGCGTGTACGGATGATAGTAATATGGCCTGAAACAGGAAAAGCCATACCCACCCCAAATCACAGGCGGCCGTGGATAAGGGCGATAGGGTGGCCGATAGGCTACGTTTCGGGTGTTCCTGACGTTGATGTTGACATTTTTGCTGTTGTCAATGTTAACCCTGTTTCCAACATTTGTGTTGTTCCCAATATTGTTTCCTGAGTTATTTCCAACCTTGTTGTCTTTGATACTGGCGACTTTGCTGTTGTTGACGGGTTTGTTGGTCACTCTGCTGGAGCCTCCGTTGACAGTAGGTCTGGAGCTGGAATTGGATGCCCTCGCTGTGGTCTGAGGCCTAGAGTTTGCTGCAGGTCTCGCAGCAGCTGGAGTTCTCGCAGCCGGGGCTCGCTGTGGAGCACTTCGGGTAGTCGTGGGTCTTGCTCCTCCTCTGCCTGCGGCAGCACCCCGCATTCGTTGCGCTTCGGCCATGTCGGGTAAAGTCAGCATAGCCAATATTCCCAGCATCATTATTCCTGTCTTTATCTTATACGTTTTCATAAGTTTCTATTAAAATGTTCAGTCCTTTTTAATCCAAGTGATTTGCTTTGCACTTGGAGGGGGTAAAAATTCAAACATAGATTCCGGGTATCCATAATTCAGTTCCCAGTCAGAAAAATCCGTCTCATGCTGGTGGGAATGTATCCCATCGAGATAGGTGATCAGGGTTTTTTTAGGCAGATAATACCCGTCGTCTGAGATCCATAGCTGGAACGTTGCGTTCTCATTGGCTGCACCGATATGGAAAACCCGGTCTCCGTCGATATGGGTCACTCCGAGAAACTCGATGTAGTCCATGTCTTGGGCAAAATCCTTTGAAAAGCTCGGATAAAAAAGATCTGCGGTTGTCAGTTCCACTCCGAAATCTTCATACAACCAATCGATGGTCTCGATTAGATTGTCCGGAGCGTCGGCAATGGTGTATAGGTTGTTTGCAAACGAATAATAAAAGATCTGGGTGCCATTGTAGACGTACAGATCTTCTTTTTTCTCCCCGGCGACTCTCACCGAAAACTTATTCGGTCCGGCAAATCTCACCTTACTGGAGCCAAATTCCTTAATGAAGAAATCCTCGGCATAGACTACATCTTTCGCAACCTGGGTGGTAAAGCCCACGGACTTCAGCTCACCCAATATCGCACTCATCTTATCCAAGATCATCATCGCGGTACTGTCCAATTTTCCCTCTTGGGCCTGTACAAAATGGGCTGAGAATATCAGAACCAGCCCCAAACAAATTCTCTTTATCATACAATCTTAATTAAGGTTGAAAAAACTCCTATTAAATCTAAGAATAAGCCACGAAACGGTGATACCGAATTTTGAAAAAGTGACAGAGAATTGCCTAGTTATTAAAGAGTTCTCTTTTATAGATCGCACTCGCGATCAAAGATCCAATAACCACAACATTCCATTCAAGATCAGTCTATCCTGCTCTTCGTTACCAAAAGTATGAGAAAGTGTCTTATTGGTACCGCCTTCATAGTCGATGTCGTTGTGTCCCATGTTGAAATAGACCATTCGATATTTTTTGTTTGTCCACACGACAGGATAGTACCCATCGTGCCAGATTTCATGGGCTTTGGGTCCGGTGCCTAGCGGAAAGCTAGATGGATCGATCGAAACCAAGATCTCGATGTCTGGGTTTTCCCGAAGGTCAAGCTCCCAGCGATACCATTCATTGGGCGAGGATTTAAAGGTTTGGGGCAATCCTTTGGCCGCTGGATGATCTCTTTGCTCCAGTTTCAGGATTGCGGAAGTTGGTCGCCAAGTATTGCTTGCGTATTGTCCAGATCCAAGGAAGCGGTCATGATACCAATCCCAATCTTGAGGGAAATCGGACGGAGTGAGAGCAAAAGCCGAAAAATGAAAGCCTATCCAGGCGCCGCCGTCTGCAATGTACCTTTCAAAAGCCTTCCGTTGGGTCTCTTTTTCAGGTCTGGTGTCAAGAAATATCACCAGCCGATACTTACCCAGGTTTTCAGAATTCAACTCATCCCAATCAGTCGTGGCACGCACAGCAAATCCATTTTGCTGGCCTTTCTCTTCCAACCAGGGCAGCGCCTCGCCGACAAAGGAAATATGAGCTTGGTCATTTTGAGCAGTATAGAATACGATGACTTGGGGTATTTCTTGGGCCTCGCCCAAGAAGCTCAAGAAAAAGAAAAGCAGAACGGATAGGAGTTTTTTCAAGGCTTGAGAAGATTTGATTCTGAAATTAGGCATTAAAAAAGGAACCTGAAGAGGGGTTCCTTGGAAGACTGGATCAGTTCAGAGGGGAAAACCGGTTAGATTTTCCGATCCAGCCAAACCAACACTCCCAGCCAAATCAAAAATTTCAGAGTCAATCCAATGAAGAAATAACTGATCCATTCTCCTGAGTCCACGTTTGGAAACAGCCATACCAAGTCAGAATCCAACTCAATGTCCCAGCCTGAAAACATCTCTGCAAATGCCAAGTAGGCAATGCTGGCACTGGCAGCGGCGAGAATTACCAAAAGCACTTGTCCTATTTTCAGGATGGTTTTTCCGAGCATTGCTCCCGGATCGGGAAATGAAATCGAGGAATTCATAAGTGTCAGATTTTCTTCAATTTAACAATAAACCAAAAAAGGAACCCATTTCTAGGTTCCTTTTTTGGATATTCAGCAAGACTGGTCTTAGTGTCTTGGTCTGATTTTTTCCTTGATACGTGCAGCTTTACCCTGACGTCCTCTCAGGTAGAACAGACGAGCTCTTCTTACTTTACCTTCTCTCAACACGTCGATTTGCTCGATAGCTGGGGAGATGATAGGGAAGATACGCTCCACGCCTACACCGTTGGAGATTTTACGTACAGTGAAAGTCTCACCGTTAGAGTTGGGGTTTCTACGCTGGATCACAGTTCCTTGAAACTGCTGGATACGCTCCTTGCTACCTTCTTTGATACGTACGTGTACGTTGATGGTATCACCCGCTTTGAAAGAAGGGAACTTGGCTCTCACCTCGCTGTATTCCGCTTCTACAATTTTCATTAAATCGCTCATAGCTTTATGTTTTTATGCTTTCGCAGTGCACCGCCGCAGCGGCTTAAATGAATTACTTTTTTAAACTTTTGTCTCGCCTACTCCCATCCGCTGCCCTTGAGCAGATCCGGACGTTTTTCCTTGGTTCGGCGAACCGACGCTTCAAATCTCCACTCGTTTATCTTGGCTTCATGGCCCGAAAGCAACACTTCCGGGATGCCCATTCCCTCATATTCTGCGGGGCGGGTGTACACCGGTGGTGCCAATAGACCATCCTGAAAAGAATCTGTCAATGCCGAAGTCTCATCATTGAGCACGCCCGGTATCAGTCGGATCACGGCATCAGCGATTACCGCTGCGGCCAATTCTCCGCCAGACAGGACGAAATCTCCAATGCTGATCTCCCGGGTGATAAACTTGTCTCTCACCCGTTGATCGACTCCCTTGTAGTGACCGCAGAGGATCAGGAGGTTTCTCTTCAGGGAAAGCGAATTCGCCATGGGTTGGTCAAAGGTCTCTCCGTCAGGCGTCATGTAGATGATTTCATCGTACGTTCGTTCCTTTTGAAGTGCCTCGATGCATCGGGCGATTGGCTCGATCATCATGACCATCCCGGCTCCACCTCCAAATGCATAGTCATCGACTTGGTTTTGTTTGCCGGTGGCATAATCCCGAAGGTTATGCACCCTGACGCTGGCGAGTCCTTTGTCTTCGGCTCTTTTCAGAATCGAATGGGAAAAAGGCCCTTCCAGCAATCCCGGCACCACAGTGATGATGTCAATATGCATCGCTCAGTCTTCCAGATAGATGTCAAGTAAACCATCGGGTAGCTGGCAGAAAACTTTTTTTGCTGCCTTGTCCACCTTGGTAATGATGCCATCCTGAATCGGGATGAGCACTTCTTTGCCTTGGTGGATCACTCCGAGGAGATCCTGTGTTTCCAGATCGTAGATGATCTGTATTGGCCCGATCAGTCCCAAAGTCTCATCTATGACTTCAAAACCAACCAGTTCGTGGAAGTAATATTGGCCATCTTCGAGCTGTGTAAGCTCGGTCAGCGGAAGATAAGCTTCCGATCCGACCAGGCTTTCGACCGACTCGATCGTGTCCAGTTCTTCAAACTTGGCCAAAGCTCTGTCTCCGGGCTGGATCACAAAGTGCTCCAGAAAGAAGGGAACCAACCGGCCTTTTTGTTCGATGAAGAGGTGCTCCAATCCTTCGTAATCCTCCGGATAATCTACATCAAGCACCACATTTACTTCACCACGAAGTCCATGAACTTTGGCAATTCTGCCTATTTGGAAGCATTGATCCTTGTTCATGGGATTATATACTATTAAGCTTCAGCTTCTCCGCCTTCTGCGGCAGCTTCAGGAGCAACTTCTTCGGAAGCCACTTCAGTTTCAGCAGCTACAGGATTGTTTGCAGATTCAGCAGCGGCAAGCAAAGCCTTTTGCTCATCTTCTTTTGCCTGCTTGGCATCCACTCGAGCCTGGTTTTTAGCAACTTCAGCAGCCAGTGCTTTTGCACGGACATCCGCTTTGGAAGCAGCCAGTTTGTCAGATTTGGAGACGATTTTAGCATCTTTCTCTTCCAACCAAGTGCCGAATTTCGCGTCAGCTTGCTCTTGGGAGATAGCGCCTTTCAAGACACCGATTTGAAGGTGTTTTTTCAGCATGATACCTCTGTAAGAAAGCATTGCCTTCACGGTATCAGTTGGCTGAGCTCCATTCAACAACCAGGTAAGAGCGCGCTCATTGTTGATGTTGATGGAAGCGGGATTTGTGTTCGGGTTGTAAGTTCCGATTTTTTCGATGAAGCGTCCATCACGTGGAGCTCTTGCATCAGCTACAACGACGTCATAGATGGCTTGTTTCTTTCTGCCTCGACGTGCTAATCTGATTTTTACAGACATAATTTTTTAGATTAAGTGATTGGATGGAACCCGTCCATCCTAAATTTGGAGTGCAAAGATAGGGTAAATCATTGGAAAGCCACAAGTTGGATTCAGAATATTTGCCTGTAAATTGAGAATTCCTTTATCTTGCGGCCCGGTTTGCATCTCACTGTGAAAGATTGAGGGAAATTGGGATACAGACAATCCACATCTTATGCCTGATTAGAGATTGTAAACCACTCTCGTCGGCTTACCCGGCCCTGTAGTTCAATGGATAGAACAAGCGTTTCCTAAACGCTAGATCTAGGTTCGATTCCTAGCTAGGCTACAAAAAACCCTTTATACGCGAAGTATAAAGGGTTTTTGATTTTTGGGGAGGCAGTGTTGAGGATGGAATACCCAAAGGAGTAAAGCCTTGCTTAATGAGTCGGAAAAGAATGGGCTATTTACCGACTTGAGTCTTAAGAGCTTCCAGTCTGGTTTTGAAGTCCATCATTCGGCCTCCGGGAGAAGATTCTCCTTGAACGTAAATGACCACAAGACCCAAAGTCGGATCAATTGTAATCCCCAGTGAGACCTCACCACGGGAGAAGAAGTAAACATCCTCTTGGCTCCCTTCGGCATTGTATCGCTGGATCAGATGGTATGCAGCTTTTTCGACTGTGCTCTCATCGGTCTTCAACAATACGGCCACGTAGTTTAATTTGGCATTTTCAAAGAGATACATCACGCCAAGGACTTCTGGATTTTCTCCGGCGTAGATGATGAAATCTGCTGTTTCCGAGTCGATGGTTCTGGTTTCATTCGACTTGACGAAACTGCCACTCTCTCCAAATTTTAGGACAGGCTCTTTATAAACCGTGACGGTGGGAAGCACTTCAACGTTTACTTTTTCGGAGAAAAGACCGTCCGTGGTCTTGACCGTCAATTCTGTCTCACCGACTAAGCCTGCGGTGACTTTACCGTTGTTGTCGACGGTAGCTATCTCTTCATCGGCACTCGACCAAACTAGAGATCCTGGTGCGTAGCCGTCCCGATTGAAGGTCGCTTCGAGCGTATAGGTCTCCTCGTAGTCAATGGAAATTTGTGATTCTGAAACAGTGATTTTCTCATCACCCGGCTCGTCCTCTCCGGAGCAAGAATAAAAAATGGCGCATGCCAAAAGTAAATAATAGAGCTTTTTCATATTGAAAGTGGTTTGGTCCCAAAGATATTTTTAGTGGAAAATCTCACAATACCCTGTGCAGGGTATTTTTTTTCCGCTCAGCATCGCCTTCAAAATAAAAAAGTGGCTTGATTCTCAACAGCCGCCCCTTTTTATTGTTGCCCGTGGTTCGGATCTAGTGGGCGCTTTACAAGGCGTAAGCCACGCCGAACGTCAATCCGAAGCTGTCGTAGCCATCTATTTTGATGTCATAGACTAGGCTCGCGAGGAGCTCCAGTCTTTCGCGGATTTCCATCGAGGGTTCTATTCCAAACCGAACCATGGCGAAGTTTTCCTCCTTTGCAAATTCAGCTCCTCCTCCAGCAAAGACCGTCAGCCACTCCAAGGGGCGATATCCAGCCACCGCGATGCTTGATAAAGGCGTGGAACGAGTGATCACCTTCCCGTCTTCTTCCTCGGATTCTACCTCAAAATCACTTAAGATGAGTTCATTTTGCAGGCCAATGTTCCATTTTTTGTTTAAGCGGAAAGTGTAGTCCAATGCCCAGCTCGGCAAGGCCAGCCATTTTATATCACCTTCTTGGACGCCTTTTGCGACTTGTACATGGCCAATGGCTACTGCCAGACTATGCTTCCTCTCCGATTCTGTCTCTTCCAGCATCTCCTCTTGGGCGTGGGATGTGGTGGAGGTAGAGAGGACTGCTGCGATACCAGCGAACAGGATGATGAGCCAAGTTTTCCATCTTGTTTTGATTGAACTGTTCACGGATTGACCTAATTTTTCTCGAAGGGATAGATGATTTTCCAGTCGTCCTTCATGTCAATGACAGTCCAGCCCTTTTCTCCCGCTTCGTCCAAACCTTTGTCAAAAGTCCCGATATGGGATTTTCTGTCATAGGCCCATTCTCTGATCGAGTCGGTGTGGTGCACGTAGAGCTTGAATGTCTTCAGCTTATTAGAATCCGCCCAACGGAGCATTTGCAGGTCGCCGTCGGAGTTGCCGGCGGCAAAAACCGGCCTGCGTCCAATGTAGCGGTTGATTCCTACAGGCTTGCCTTCCTTGTCGTCAACGAGATCAATCTTAGCCAGTCTTTTAATGATCGGATTGCCGTCATTGTAATCGTATTCAGTCTCGACGCTACTGCCTACCACCTGGTCTTTGGGGATTCCATAGACTCCTTCCACCCAAGGCCGCATAAATTCAATCCCTCCACCGGAAACGATAAAGGTTTTAAAATCATGGGCTCTGAGGTAGTCAAGCAATTCAAGCATCGGCTGAAATACCAATTCGGTGTACAGTTTCTTTTTAACTGGATGCTGGGCGGTATCGATCCAGCTTTTTACAATGCTGTCAAATTCGTCTGTCGTATTCCCGACGTGGGTAGTCATCACCAGTTCAACTAGACCTTTTTCGCCTTGCTGCATCAGTGCGTGCATGTCGTTTTCCAGGACAGCCTTAAATGGCTGCGTGGTTTTCCATTCCGGATGATCAGCAGCCAAGGCTTTTACTCGGTCCAGGGCAAAGAAGAACTGGAAGTAAATAGGTTGCTCCGACCAAAGCGTGCCGTCGTTGTCAAATGTGGCAATCCTGTCTGCCACCGGAATAAAGTTGGCACTCGTCGTATCCGTCACGTCTTCCACATAGCTGATAATCGCTTGCTTGTGCTCGCCCTCATTCCAGGAAGGAAGAGGGTCGATTTCCGTTTCTTGGACGGTTACCTCAGCTTTTTCCGCAGGAGGCGTGCATGCAAAAGAGCCCAAAAGGATGAGATAGGCTAATGTTTTTAGTTTTCCAATCTGAGATTTCATGGTGTAGTCTTTAAAAATTTTTTGTTCGAAAAAAAGCACTGAAAGCAATCCGGGATCAGGGGCTCGGGTCGTAGGAAGCTCCTGTTATTTATTCTCCTTCGTTAAATCCAAATTAATAAAAAATAACAGCAAGAATAATCAGATTCACTGAGGCGGACAAAAAAATGAACTAGATGAATGATATAGCCAATTGATTTTTCGGGTTTTGATCTGTCGGTCCGAAAATCCTCGTGCTAGGGCCCTATAAGCAGGGAGTAAATCCTATTGATTTTCTGAGATTCGTTCAAAAATCGGATAAAGTTCTTTGGCGATGATCCGGTAGCCTTTGTCCGAAGGGTGAAGTCCGTCATAAGTGACGTTGATCGACTTTTCGGGATAGGGGTATTCGTCCTTTTCCGGGTCGAAAGGAACGTCAATAAAGTCTGGATACCTATATTTTTTGTATTGCCCCGTAGCTGGGTTTTTGAGCCATTTATACTTCACCAAATCGGCAAGTCCCATTTGCTTGATGTGAAAAAGATCCGCTACCGGCAGACCTTCTTGGTTTCCGATGGTCTTGATCGCATTGACGAAATCGCCAAGATTTTGGCCGTTTTTGTCCTGATAAGATCCAAAGGCGTTGTTTTTGGGATTGTTGATGTACACGAAATCCACGCGCTGCATCGGCGTGATCAGGATGATTTTCGCTTGGGGATTGAGCAGGCGGATTTTGTCGATCATTACCCGAAATGCGCCATGCACCGTCTCGGGACCGGTCGAATTTTTATAGTCGGCCAGCGTGCCCAGCGGCTTGCCACCCCACCAGTCGTTGGTTCCCAGGAATATGCTGTAAATGTCAGCTTTCGGGATCTCCAACTTGTCAAATTCCTGTGCGATCCGCACCGCAGTCCAGCCGTTGTATCCTTTGTTGATGACGGCGATTTCCGGAAATTTTTCTTCTATTAAAGAGAGGTATCCCTTGCTGATCCGGTTCCCGGTTTCGTCGGGATGATCATTTAGGTAGGTGATGGAGTCTCCGATGGCCACCCAGGTCAGGGACTTTGGACTTTTGGCAGAGATAAGTAGAAAGCAAAGAAGGACTAAAATGTACTTTTTCATAAACAATGGTCTAACTGAACAGAAGCGGCGGATCTGCTTTTTTCAAAGTAAAACCTCCGCGTAAAATGATTTTGAGATGTTTGCTACTGCTCTTAAAAATCCATCTTGTTTTCTTAAAAACAAACTTGGTTTCGGGAGTTTTTATCGTTCGGAATGGATTCGGAATTTTAATCTAAACTTGGAAAATCAGTATCTTTCGTTCTTCTAAACCAATTCACTTTTATCAATAACTCTTTAACAGTATGAAAAAAATAGCTTTACTCTTTCTATTAATTTTGGCCGGAAATTTGGCGATCGCCCAAGACGCTCCGACCAAACCTTGGTATCTCGTTTCGGCTTCAGAGACAATTCTTTCTTGGGGTAATGTGGAAGCAACCGGACTTGACACGAAGAACGTTGGCCGATTTACTCCCTTTATCAACGTCGGCCTTCTGCTTCACCGGGATTTCAATGAAAAAACCGGGTTCTACACCGGTATCGCTTCCCGAAACGTCGGTATTATCACCGATCTGAATGATTCTATCCGGATGAAACAACGTGTTTATACCGTTGGTATCCCGGTGGCTTTCAAGTTCGGCGACATGAACGGCAACCTGATTGCTGCCGGTATTGACAATGAATTCGCCGTTAATTACAAGCAGAAAAAGTATGTGAACGACGAAAAGAGCAAGACCAATATCTGGTTTAGCGACCGGACTAACATCTATCTACCATCTGTGTTCGCGGAGCTGAAATCCAAAAAAGGAAACTACATCCGATTCAAATACTACTTGACAGACTTCTTGAAGGAAGACAATCAATCCGTCAACGAACCGGGCGTAGTCTATACCCCAACCCAGAGTACCATGATGTATGTCTCGGTGGGCTACATGATCAAGACGAGAGAAATCATCAAATAAGATTAGACAAGCTAAAGACAGAAAGGCTGCATTTCAGATGAGATGCAGCCTTTTTTTGGTTAAAATCTTGCCGAAAAAGGTAACTCGGGGTGCCTGATGAAGAGGAGTATTTTCAGTGATAGAAATTGCGACGTCGCCCATGCTTTGGTTTTCCAATGAATACCATTACCTTTGCAGCCACGAAAGGGGGTGTATACTATGATCATTGTAAACGTAAAAGAGAACGAATCCATCGAAAAAGCGCTGAAGCGTTTTAAAAAGAAGTTTGACAAAACCGGTGCGGTTCGCGAACTGAGAGCCCGTCAGGCTTTCACGAAGCCTTCTATCGTAAGAAGAGCACAGGTCATCAAAGCTGCTTACAAGCAAAATCTTCGTGACGAAGAAATGAAGTAATCAGATTTGATTCCAAATACAGACGCACTTGTCCCTCAGGCAAGTGCGTTTTTGTTTTTTAATCTGTGACAATTGTCTGCTTTTGCATTCCGATTTTCTGCTAACTTTTAGGTAATGATTGATTCATTCATCAACTACCTCGAGTACGAAAAACGGAGCAGTCCGCACACCGTGGTCGCTTACCGGAAGGACCTGGAGCAGGCCGCGGAGTTTGTGGCGATCTCTTTTGAGATCAAGGAACTTCAGCAATGCACCCATCCAGATCTCCGTGCCTGGGTCATCGATCTGGTGGAGCAGGGGCTGAGCGCCACGACCGTCAACAGGAAGATTGCCTCTCTCAAGTCTTTTTTCAAATTTTTGCTCCGGTCTCGGGTGATCTCCCAAGACCCGACCTACAAGTTAAAATCCCTTAAAAAACCGAAAAAACTTCCTGAGTTTGTACAAGAAACGACCATTGAGTCCGTACTAGAAGAGAGCGTCTACGAACCGACCTTTGAAGGGCAACGTGACCGAATGGTGATGGAGTTTCTCTATCTCACAGGAGTCCGACTCTCGGAGCTTACGGCGTTGAAGTGGCGCGATCTTAACCTCATCGAAGATCAAGTGAAAGTTTTGGGAAAAAGGAACAAAGAAAGAATAATCCCTCTAACAAGGATACTTAAGAAAAATATAATTTTGTACAGCAAAGTATTTGAAGAAAGGTTTTCGAAAATTGAGGGGAATGCCTATTTTATTGTCAGCAACCGGGGCGAACAAGCCTATTCTATGATGATTTACAGGATTGTCAGACATTATCTGGATCTTTTTGCCCAAAATACCCGGCGTAGTCCCCATTTGCTCAGGCATACCTTTGCTACACACTTGCTCAACAAAGGAGCTGATCTCAACGCCGTCAAAGACCTGCTCGGGCATTCTAGTCTGGCCGCCACACAGGTCTATACCCACAACTCAATGGAAAAACTGAAGGCTGTGTTCGAACAGGCACATCCTAAAGCCTAAATAAATCAATTGTTCAACCACTTAAATGCAAATCGTTATGAAACTGCAGATGCACTCCATCCATTTTGACGCCGACAGCAAGCTGATCGACCTTATTCAAAAAAAGGCTGACAAACTGGATACTTTCTTTGATCGAATCATAGATGGGGAGGTTTTTATGAGGCTAGATAAAAACGAAAAGAATGAAAATAAGATAGTTGAAGTCAAGCTCAACGTCCCGGGAAAGCAGTTCTTTGCCAAGAACCAAGCCGACTCCTTCGAAGCGGCAGCAGATGAGTCCATCGAAGGCTTGAGAAGGCAAATCAAAAAATACAAGGAAAAGGTAGTCCTGGTCAAACAGTGACTTTGACAAATAAATAGATTTAAACCCTCAGGAAACTGGGGGTTTTTTATTTTTGCCCTTTGTCAAATGGAACTAGCCTCTAACTATCATATGCGCTTTTGGGTAATCACGATTGCCCTTGCCGCCGTCAAGATCATTTTCACCCTTCGCCCGGAGATTAATCTTTTCACAGAAGAGGCGCAATACTGGCTTTGGTCGCAGAATATGGCCTGGCACTATTACTCCAAGCCGCCCCTAGTCGCTGTGCTCAACTATCTCAGTACGGCTGTTTTGGGAAATACAGAGCTCGGAGTCAGGATCAATGCGATCTTGAGTGGGGTTGGGATTGCTTGGGTGACTTATCTTTTTGCGTCGCATCTATATGGCTCCAAAGCCGGATTTTGGGCGGGCTTGCTCGCTCAGGCGATGCCGGTCTGGTGGCTGGCGTCGACTTTTCACATGACGGATTCCTCACTCACGTTTTTTTGGATTCTGGCGGTTTATTTAGCGTATCGTGGAGTTGAGGAAAAGAAAACCTCTTGGTGGATCTGGGCGGGTGTCGCCACGGCTTTTGGCCTGATGGCCAAGATGGTGATGCTTTTGATCTTCCCGACGGTCCTGATTTATTTGTTTTTTGTCAGAAGCTTCAAGTTGCAACAAAAGAATTTCGCCGTTTTTGTCGGCGTCAGCTTGCTGGGTTTTGTACCGGCCCTGATATGGAATTGGCAAAACAACTTCGATACGTTTAAACACCTTGCGACCCTCGGAGGCGCTGGAGGAGGAGAGTCAAAGCCCGTCGATTTGGGAAATTCGTTGAAGTGGTTTTTGGAATACTGGAGCGGCCAACTGGCGATTATCTCGCCGTTTCTGCTGCCTGCTTGGTTAGTGTGTTTTAGGGATGTTTTCAAAACCAAAGACAACAGGTCATTATACCTCGCATTGCCTGGAGTTCTGGCCTTTTTGGCTTTTGCTTCGCTTAGCTTGATGAAAAGAGTCGAAGTCAACTGGCCGATATTTGCGTACACCGGTTTCGCGGTTTTTTTGGGAGGCTGGATCGTTTCGCAATCGCAGGCCTGGCGTCGGTATGCGATGGTGGCAATTGTGTTGAGTATCGCCATCCCCACGATTTTTCTGCTTCCTGATATCACTTTTCTAAAATCCATTCCGTCAATCCAAAAGGGCGAGCAAAAAGCCTTGAATAGGCTGCTAGGACATGAGCAGTTGGCTCAGCGCTTGGAATTCTTGAAAGATAGTCTGGCGCTGGAAGACGAATTTTACTTTTCGGATTCTTACCATACCGCCTCGGAGCTTTCATTTTACCTCGAGGGGCATCCCCAGAGCTATGTGATGAATATGGGATCGAGGAAAAATCAATTCGATCTCTGGACGGACATGTCGCAGTTTGTAGGCGGGGAAAATGAGGGTGTCTTTGTCAGTATGAATCATGAGACCATGCAAGATCGCGCCACCTTTGAGAGCCTGATCTACGAGGAGACTTTTACACCAGACTACCGCCAGATCCCGATCCGAAGCGTCAAGATTCAGGTCTGGAAAAATCTCCAGTCCTACCAGCCGTTTGTGCCGGATACTTACTAAACGAAGGCTATTGCCAGTCCGTGATTGAGGTGTTTTTGTCGCCAAGCGTAAAAACCCCTATTTTTGACCAAATTTCAGCACATGACCAAGCCGCTCATTTCCGTTGTCATCACCGTGTACAACGAGGAAGACAATATCCAGCCTCTATTGGAAGCCACTTATTCGGCTCTTTCGCAGATCGACTACGAAGTGATCCTGATCGAAGACGGCTCTACGGACAGGACTGTGGCTGAGGTCAAAAAATACGCAAACAGCCGCACCAAGCTGATTATTTTCAACAGAAATCACGGGCAAACTACTGCTCTCGCTGCGGGCATCGACATGGCCACAGGTGAGTACATTGCCACGATGGACGGCGATCTGCAGAATGACCCGACGGACATTCCCTTGATGCTGCAAAAAGCGATCGACGAAGAATGGGACGTCGTGGCAGGTCGCAGGGCGAATCGGAAGGACGGTTTTGTGCTGCGTAAAATTCCCAGCAAGATCGCCAACTGGGTGATCCGGAATACGACCAAGGTATATCTGAAAGATTATGGGTGCACGCTCCGTGTGTACAAAGCGGAGATCGCACAGGGCATGGGGCTTTACGGAGAGCTGCACCGCTTTATCCCTGTGCTGGCAAAACAGCAAGGTGCGCGCATGACCGAGATGGATGTGAAGCATCACCCACGCATCCACGGAGAATCCAAATACGGGCTGAGTCGGACGTTCAAGGTGATGTCTGATCTGATCCTGATGCTGTTTTTTCAAAAGTACTTCCAGCGTCCGATTCACTTGTTTGGTGGGATCGGGCTGATTTCCTTTTTGCTGGGCTCACTGATCAGTTTTTATCTGTTGATTTTGAAGATTCTTGGAGAAGATATCTGGGGTAGGCCGATCATGATCTTGGGTTTCATCCTGATTTTGGGAGGGATTCAGCTGATCACCACGGGGATTATCGCTGAGATCATCGTTCGGACTTATTTCGAATCTCAGGACAAGAAGACCTACACCGTGAGGTCGGTTTATCAGGGAGTGGTCGAGGAGAAAGCAGGCAGTCTCAGTGATCAGTAATGGATTCCGGTTGTGCTGCTTCTCCGGAGCCAATCCTGATTTAGAACCCTAAACGCTCCATCGTGGCCAGATTCAAAAACCAGCTCAAAACCGCACTTAAGCTCTTGCTGACTGGATTGGCTTTGTTTCTGGTTTTTCGAAAAATAGACACCGATCAGCTGTTGCAAACTGCCAAATCCATCCAGTGGCTCTGGCTGATTCCTGCCGTATTATTTTTTGTGGGAAGTAAAATTGCCACCGCTTTTCGCCTCAACCTGTATTTTAAAAACATCGGACTTCATATCTCGGAACGGCAAAACTGGCGACTTTACCTCGTCGGGATGTTTTACAATCTATTTCTTCCCGGTGGGATCGGGGGCGACGGCTACAAAGTCTATCTGCTCAACAAGCACTACAAGACCCCCGTCAAATCCCTGGTACAAGCCTCACTTTTGGATCGACTGGGTGGGCTCGTGGCTATTGTCTTTTTGTTGCTGATATTCATTTTTGCCGTGGATTTGGATTTGCCTTTCGCTTCGGAAATTCCCTGGGAGTTACTGGTTGGAATTGCTGCTTTGCTGGTATTCCCGGCTTTTTGGTTGATGCAAAAAGTTCTGTTGAAAGCTTTCTTGCCCTCTTTTTGGAAAGCCAATGCCTGGTCGATGGCGGGTCAATTGGCTCAGTTGGTTTGTGCTTGGTTTATCCTGAAAAGCCTCGGGGTGACGGAGAATTTCTTGGCCTATCAGCTGGTCTTTTTGCTTTCCTCCATCGTGGCGGTGTTACCTCTGACGATCGGCGGAGTCGGTGCGCGTGAGCTGGTTTTTGTCTACGCGCATACCTATGTGGGGATTGATGAGGCGATCGCAGTCGCGTTCAGCTTGATCTTTTTCTTGATCTCGGCGGCCGTTTCCTTGACTGGATCCTTTATCAAGGTCGAATTGGGTATAAATTCATAAAAACCTGAATATCAATGATTTTATGATAAATTATCCATGCAGATTTAAAATTTGCATGGATACTTTCAAGTCCAAATCTCAGATTTGTTCAATCTAATTACCTTTGCCCAAACTTCAATCCTTATGACCAGAGCCGAGCTTTTTGCCCAAATTCAACAGAAATCATCCTTTCTATGTGTTGGACTTGATCCGGATCTGGCAAAGATACCCGCCCACCTTCGTTCCGAATCCGATCCGATCTTCAGTTTTTGCAGCGCAATCATAGAGGAAACGGCTGACTATGCGGTAGCTTATAAGCCTAACATCGCCTTCTTTGAAGCGCTCGGGCCAAAGGGCTGGGAGACCTTGCAGAAGGTGCAGGAATTCATTCCGAAAGACATTTTCACCATCGCCGATGCCAAGCGGGGAGATATTGGGAATACGTCCAAACTCTACGCAAAGGCCTTTTTTGAAACGATGGATTTTGATTCGATCACGGTTGCACCTTATATGGGAGCCGATAGCGTGACGCCATTTCTAGAATTCGAGGAGAAATGGGTGATCCTCATGGCGCTGACCTCCAATGTTGGTTCGATGGATTTTCAGCTGATCAAAGACGAAAACGGGAAGCCGCTGTACCAATCAGTTCTGGAAAAGAGCCAGGAGTGGGGTTCACCGGAAAACCTGATGTATGTCGTCGGAGCTACGCGGGGAGAACTGATCGGAGAAGTACGGAAAATAGTGCCTGACAATTTCTTTTTGGTTCCCGGAGTTGGGGCGCAGGGTGGAAGCCTTGCCGATGTCGCCAAGTATGGCATGAACGCTCATTGTGGACTGCTGGTCAATTCCAGTCGGGGAATCATCTATGCATCTGGCGAAAAAGACTTTGCCAAAACAGCCCGAAACGAAGCAGCTAAGCTGCAGGCGGAGATGCAGGTTCTGTTGGAGAAACATCTTTAAGTCTTAGATTTCCAGCGGAAACGGAAGGACCAACCGGGTTGGATATTGCTGGAGGATTTCTTAAATTCCAATAACTTTTAGTCCTCAACTTTTTATGAACTTCAGGGAAGACTTTTTGCAGCTGGTCTGGAAGTATCAGTACTTCGACCGAAAAGACCTCAAAACCATCGATGGTCAATCTGTTCAAATCCTCAATGTGGGCTTCCACAATCAAAGCGAAGGCCCGGACTTTCGGGATTCTACCGTGGTGTTGGATGGAGTGACGCTTCACGGTCACGTTGAGGTACATCGTCTGGCCTCGGATTGGAAGCAGCATGCGCATGGAGGCGATCCGGCATACAACTCGGTAATCCTTCATGTGGTCTGGGAAAACGACCGGGAGGTCTTACGCAATGACGGCACTTTGATGCCGACGCTCGAACTGAAAGGCAAAATCTTCCTTGAAATCTGGAGAAACTACGAGCAGCTCCTCGACTTCAAATCAGCCCTTCCCTGCGCTTACGCGCTTAACACAGTTCCCGACATCATCCGCTTTTCGGCCTTGGAAAAGGCGCTGGTAGGACGCCTCTATGATAAATCAGAGCTGATATTATCGATCCTCCATCAGACCAAAGGTGACTGGGAAGAGACCGCATATCGTTGGCTTTTTACCTGCTTTGGATTCAAGACCAACTCACAGTCCATGGCCGAGCTTGCTGCGTTAGTTTCGTACAAAACTCTTCAAAAACACCGGAATCAAGTCTCTGTCCTAGAGGCGATGTTGCTCGGGCAAGCGGGCCTTTTACCCGAAAAGTCCGATGAACCCTACGTGCAGCATTTGATCGGCGAGTTTGATTTCTACCGAAAGAAATTCAACTGGACCACGTCCATGCTGCGACAACATTGGACGTTTATGGGAGCTCGACCGACCAATTTTCCAACGATCCGAATTGCCCAGTTGGCGTCGATTCTTTCCAAAGCCCCAAACTTACTCCAAGCGTTGATGGAGGACACTCGGGAGTTTTCCGGTTTCAAAAAGTTGCTTCAAGTTGCTCCCTCAGATTATTGGAAATACCACTATTCCTTTGGCAAGCCTACCGAGAAAATAGCCTCCAAAGGCATCTCCGGAAGTTCTTTGGAACTTCTGATCATCAATTTTGTCATCCCGCTGTGGTTTGCCTACGGGCGGTATTTTGAGCAATCGGAATGGCAGGAGCGATGTTTTGACCTGCTGCAAACCATCCCCGGCGAGAACAACTTTATCATCCGAATTTTTGAAGAAAGAGGCTGGAAAGCCGAAAATTCTTTTGATTCCCAAGGCATGATCGGCCTGTATCGTAGCTTTTGTCAGCCTCAAAAATGTCTCTCCTGTAAGATCGGCCAAAGCCTGCTCAAAGGTCAATCCAAATGAGACTTTGCGCAAGCAAGTGATTTACCGTACTTTTGCAGTCCAAAACCAATGGATCCATGGAAAAACCGGTGATTATTCTGGGAGCAAAAGGAATTGCTCATCCCGCGCTCGAAATCTTCAATAGCAACCAGGTCATTGTATACGGCTTTTTGGATGAAGATCAGAGTCTCTATGGCACAGAGATCAACGAGGTTTCGGTGCTGGGAAACACAGAAGATGAAGGATTTCTAAAACTGATCGGCAAGAAAACCGAAGCCTTCGTGGCGGTGGACGACACCAAATACCGCAAATTTCTAGTGGAGATGCTGCTCGAAGTCCGCAAGGTTCAGCCAGTCAATGCTATTCACAGACGCGCGTACATTTCTACAGACGCTGCTATCGGCCATGGCAATTTTATCAATGCAAATGTGGCGATCGGTGCAGGCACCAAAGTAGGCAGCCACTGCATCTTCCACACAGGAGCGATCATTGACCATAAAGTCGAGATTGGCGACTTTGTCCAGATCGGAGCGGGGTCGATTGTCAATGCGGATGCGAAGATCGAAGAGGGTGCATTTATAGGCTCTGGCGTGACCATCGTGGGCGGCGTGACCATCGGCAAAGGTGCCAGGGTAGGCGCTGGCTCGGTGGTGATTGCGACCGTGGGGAAAAATGAAACCGTCTTTGGAAACCCAGCGGCGAAAGTGAAGTAATTTGAGATTTGAAATTTAAAATTCGAGATTAGGCGTCGGACATCCAGCATCCAGCATCCGACATTAAACATCCAACAATCCCAAAACACCCTGCCGAAACAGGGCGCTAGTTATGGAAAACACAAAAAAACCCTACAGCATCCTGCTGTACTATTGCTACGCAAAGATTGAAAATCCTGAGGCGTACAGAGAAGAACACCACCTCTTCTGCGTGGACAACAACATCCGCGGCAGGATCATCATATCAGACGAAGGTCTGAACGGCACGGTCTCCGGTCTGCACGAAGATTGCGAAAAGTACATGGCCTATATCCATGCCGATCCGCGATTTGCCAAGACGGAATTCAAGATCGATCAGCATGAAAAGCATGCATTTGCCAAGATCCACTGTCGCTACAAGCCGGAGATCGTGCATTCCGCATTGCGTCATCTCGACCCCAATATCAAGACTGGCAAGCACCTCGATCCTGCAGCATTCAAGGCTTTGAAAGATCAAGAAGATGTGGTCATCCTGGACGTTCGCTCCAATTACGAACACGAGTTGGGGCATTTCAAAAATGCCCTTACGCTCGACATTGACAACTTCCGGGATTTTCCTGAGAAAGTTAAAGAACTGGAACACCTGAAAAACAAGAAGGTGCTTACCTATTGCACCGGTGGAATCAAGTGTGAAAAAGCCTCTGCGTTTCTCCTTGAGCAAGGTTTTGAAGACGTCTATCAGCTTCACGGCGGAATCATCAAATACGGCATGGAAGCCGGAGGGGAAGATTTCGAGGGCAAATGCTATGTCTTTGATAACCGCATTGCAGTGGATGTAAATACCGTCAATCCTACCGTCGTATCCAAATGTCATGTCTGCGGCACGGATTGCGACCGCATGGTCAACTGCGCCAATCCTACCTGCAACGAGCACTTGGCAATCTGTGAGAAATGCGGATGGGAACTGGAAGGCACTTGCTCCATAGAATGCAAAGACAATCCGGAAAAGCGTCCCTACGACGGCACGGGCTATTACCAAAAAAACTCCAACGGATACAACCCATATAAGGGGCTTTATCGTTCTTCATCCCAAGAACACCGCAATCATGGAGAACCGACACATTCCTGAGTCCGAACTCATACTTAATCCCGACGGAAGTATCTATCATCTACATCTGAAGCCAGAGCATCTGGCTTCTTTTGTTTTTACCGTAGGTGATCCGGATCGTGTGCCCTTGGTTTCCCAGTACTTTGATCAGATAGATTTTAAGATCAAAAAGCGGGAATTTGTCACCCATACCGGCTGGAAAAACGGCAAGCGTCTTACCGTCATGAGCACTGGCATGAGCACCGATAATATTGAAATTCTCCTCACCGAGCTCGACGCATTGGTTAATATCGACCTAGAGCAAAGACGGGTGAAAACCGAGAAAACACGCCTGCAGATCGTTCGTCTCGGTACTTCTGGGAGCTTGCAGGAAGATCTGCACGCCGGGGAGTTGCTGGTCTCAGAGATTGCCATCGGACTGGACACCATGATGGCTTTTTATCCGCACCTAAGCGGAGATCATGATATGGCTGACGCTATCCAGCGAGAGTTGGAGTTATCTTTTCTTCCTTACCAAGCATACGCAGATCCCGAACTGCTTGGCAAAGTGGAGGGTCAGTTTGCCAAAGGCATTACGCTGACTTGTCCGGGTTTCTATGCGCCTCAGGGTAGGCATGTTCTGCTCAAGCCCCGCATGGAGCGGATGCTTGAGCGACTGGCTGAACTCAATATCGGCGGGCATCGCCTGACCAATTTTGAGATGGAAACGGCGGCCTATTACGCGCTGGGCGAGTTATTTGGACATCAGATGCTCAGTCTGAACGCCATTGTGGCCAATCGACCTCTGAAAAAATTTGACCGGGAGGCTGAGAAAACAGTGGATACGATGATCCGTACAGCCTTGGAGTCATTCGGTTTTTGAGGTTAATCTATTTTTTTTCCCCGCTTAGACTAGTATAATGCTGCTCGTAAAGCCCTAGCTCCGAACAGAAAGAATATTTTTTTTTCAAAACCCAAAGACCTTTTCGGCAGTTTCTAAAGTCATGATTGGCCTGAAAATCGTTGATTGTTAATGCTTTGTAAGTCACTCGGCTTATGGACGTTTTTTAGCCTCTTTTGTCAAAACTGCAAATCCTGACCCAATGGCCAAAACCAGTCTTTTCGTATTCTTTTTATTCCTCGCCGGGATGACTCAGGCACAGGATGTGACCATCAAAGGTCGGGTTCAAGACGTTGCCCAAAATGGTCCGCTGGAGTTTGCCAATATCTCTCTCCTGCGTCCTGCCGACTCCGTGTTGATTTCCGGAGGAATGACCGATTTGGACGGGTCTTTCGAGTTTTCCACTCCAGTTGGGAAGTACGTCTTGCGGGTGGGCTTTATAGGCTATCAAAATTACTTTGAAAACATCACCCTTGATGGCAAGTCTCCAGTGAACCTTGGCATCATTAAGCTCGAAACCGATACCCAAAACCTAAACGAAGTCGTGGTCGAGGGCGTCAAGTCGATCTTTGAGTCGGACGTAGACAAAAGGATCTATAACGTGGAAAACAACATCCTCGCCACTGGTGCCACAGCCGCGGAACTGTTGGCAACACTACCATCCATCCAAGTGGATGACGAAGGTGGCATCTCCATGAGGGGAAGCGGCAATATCCTGATCTACATCAATGGCCGACCTTCCAATCTTTCCGGAGATGACATGGAAAGTATCCTTTCTCAATTTCCAGCCAACAGCATCAAGGAAGTAGAGCTGATCACCAATCCCTCATCGCGCTACGATGCAGCAGGGGTCGGAGGCATCATCAACATTGTACTCAAAAAGAACGAACAGACGGGATTTAACGGACAGCTCAACGCCTCTGTTGGAACCCGTGAGAAATACCAAGCTGGCATCAATCTCAACTATGGAAAGGAAAAGGCCAACTACTTTCTCTCCTACAACTGGCAGGACCGAAGGGAGGTCGAATCCGGCAGCGGAACCAGGACATCGGATTTGGAAGGTTTCTCGCCCGTGTTGGAGCAAAGTCAGAACGGACTGGAATTGGAGAAAAACCACCTGATCCGCACGGGGGCTGATTGGACGCTCGGGCAGGGAAAAATATTTGGGTTCTATTTCCAGGGAAATTTTGAAACCGAGGAAGAATTGGAGGATATTAATCAGGATAATATCAGCTCGACGGGCAGCGTGGACTCTTCTTTTGTCAGGAGAAATGAGCAACTGGGCAAGAGCAAAAATCTCGAGGGCGGCCTGAACTACACCTGGGAGATCGACTCGCTGGGGCAAAAACTTTACACGTCTCTTTCCTATGCCTACGATGACCGACACCAGGATGAGTACTACCGCCAGCAGTTTTACTCCTCATCGGGCGAACTCGATCCATCCAAGGGCTTGATTCAAACCAACGATCGTCCTAGCGAAAGTGAATTGGTGGTCGCCCAGATGGACTATGAAAAGCCGCTGGGTCAATACGGCAGCATGGAGGCAGGACTCAAGGGAACTTTCGCCAACTGGATTTCAGGACAGACTTTCGCGACGGGGGACGTCAACACGGACTTTGTCCCGATCGTCGTGGACAGTCTTAACGAGAGCTATGACTACAGCGAGGACGTATATGCGGCATATTTGACCTTCAAGCGCAAGAAAGATAAATTCGGCTATCAGCTCGGCGTTAGGGCAGAGCAAACCAACACCCTTGGAAAAACCGTAAAGGGAGAGCGGGAAATACCCAACGATTACTTTAACCTATTTCCCAGTGCCTTTCTCACCTACGAAGTCGGAAAGGAAAGCGAGTTCAGCCTCAACTACTCCCGTCGTGTTTCGCGTCCAAGGATCTGGGACATGGCTCCTATCTACAGAGTGCAGGATCAGTACAATGTCAGCATTGGCAATCCCTACCTGCAGCCAGAGTTCACCGATTCCTATGAATTTGGATATCGAAAGGGCTGGGAAAAGTATCTCTTGAATGCGACGGTGTACCACCGTTACAGCACGGATGTCGAGACCAGAATCACGTATCTCACCGATGATAATGTGGCCGTCCAAACCCGACAAAATGCCGATACACGAATCTCAAGTGGAATTGAGTTGATCAATCAGGTGCAGCTTGCGCGAAATTTCGATGCCACGCTTACTGGTAATTTTTTCTACTCCAAGGTCAACGGAGAAAATATCGAGGAGGGATTCAGCAATGAAAACTTCAGTTGGACGGTGACGCTTCTTGGAAATCTCCTCATCCCCCGATGGTTCAGTTTCCAGTTCCAGGGCAACTATCGCGGACCGATTGTGCAGCCACAGGGTGAGATTCTTCCCCAGTGGTCGCTCAATATGGGCATGAGCAAAAACGTCCTGGCCGGGCGTGGCACGATCAATCTTAACGTCACGGATGTCTTTAATACCAGAAACTTTCGGATCGACACCATCGATCCGAGGTTTACGCAAAGCCGGACTTTCCAGCGGGAGACGCGCATCGGTACGCTTTCCTTTACGTATCGGTTTGGAGGATTTAAGGAAAGCGAGGAAAGGGAAAGTCGGCGCGAAGGAGGAGATGATATGGGCGGAGACGATTTTTGACAGGAAGGAAGATTCAAATCAAAGTCTTGGCTAACTTGAAGCATGAGCCTATTGACCGAGCAAATCATCGAATCCCTCAGGGATAAAGCCGTTCGCGAAAAAGCGGCTTTCTTTCCAAGCTTCTTCAAAACAGGTCCGGGACAGTACGGCGAGGGTGATCTGTTTTTGGGAGTGACTGTCCCGGATCAACGGGTGATTGCCAGGCAGTTTTATCGGGAGATCTCTCTCGACGATCTCTCTGAACTGATCCAAAACGCCTATCATGAAGTTCGTCTGACTGCGCTGATTGCCTTGGTTTACCGCTACGAAAAGGCCAAATCCGAAAGCGAACAGAAAGAATTGGCTGATTTTTATCTCCATCATCTCGACTGGGTCAACAACTGGGATCTGGTGGATACCTCCAGCCATGCGATCTTGGGACACTTTTATTGGAAGAAGGACAAGAGTCTTTTCTATCACATGGCAGGTTCGCACGATCTCTGGCGACAACGGGTCGCTATGATCAGCAGCTATTTTTGGATCAAAAAAGGAGACTTCACAGACGCGCTGGCTTTGGCAGCGATGCTAAAAAATCATCCCCATGACTTGATGCACAAGGCAGTCGGCTGGATGCTTCGGGAGATAGGAAACCGGGATTTTGAGGTGGAAGTGGACTTTTTGAAATCCCATTACCAGACCATGCCGAGAACCGCACTTCGCTATGCGATTGAAAAATTTCCAGAAGAACTGCGGCAGGATTTTTTGAAGGGGAGAGTTTGATTTGAATAAACAGCTAAAAATGAAATGTATTTTACTTGCCTTACTTTCAGGCTTTGCGATCTCATGTTCTGAAAAGAAAGATCACGTTACGGAAAATCAAGAGGAGATAATTGGATCGATCAAACTTATCTATCCTAAATCAATTCAGAAAGGCAAAGAATTTATAGCAAAAATGTATTCAATTAATTCTGAGCGGAAAATAGTGAATGCAGTAGTTGATTGTGACGATTTTTCAAAAATTGATTCAACAACATTCGAAATTCAGGGATGTACTAAAGAACTCCTCATTCGAAATGACACAGTTTATTTAGCATTTATTCCAACTTCAGATGGGGAATTTCTTTTTCAGAATATTCATGTTTTATCCATGGAAATGGCGGGTGGAGCTATTGATGTTCAAGAACTAGAGTTGAAATATGAAGTAAAAAACTAGGTCAAATCGATCTCTAACTCTCCAACGACTCCAAAAGCGCTTTGATATATTGGTCGGTCACATTTCCCTTTTCGGATTTGTCATAGATGGAAAGAAGGTAGATTCGCTCCTTTTCTAGTTTGACCCAAGTAATCAACCGTCCTCCACCACTTTTGCCTTTGTTTTTACTTTTGATCGCAAATCGGATTTTGTAACAATTCTTATAGATCTCAACTCCCATGGTTGGATTGGCAAGGAGCTGTTGACCCAGAATTTCTAAATCAGATTCTAGGGAGGCATATTTCTTTTTTAATTTTTTGAGCTCCTTTAAAAATACAGAAGTAGGGATTAGCTCAAAGCTCATCCATCATCTCCTTAAAAGATGAATAAGATTTGGAACCCTTTTTACCTGATTCGATGAGTTTTGCTTCCTTATAACCCTCAGCGACTTTGATTGCCCTTTCCAGAGCTTCGACGGAAAGCGTGGTCGAAGATTTAAAATTGATTTTCAAGGATTTCAAAAACTCCTTGATAGCTTTAGTATCCTCGGGGTTTTGCGATTCTATTAGAATTGTTTCCATGACATCGAAATTCTGATGATTAAGATAACCATTTAACGCTCTTATTTCACCAAAAGGTATCAAAGGAAGTTTCTTCGCGTCATCTCGCTACTCTCAATCCTCTATCCCCTCCAGTTCACTCAGTTCCAGCCACACAAGCTCAAGCTCTTCCAGTTCTCCGTCGATTGTCTGAAGTCGGCTAGACCAAGTCATCAACCTGTTCATGTCGGAAGTACCGGCCGTGATTTGATCGTTTAGTTCGAGCTTTTCGGCTTCCAGTTTGGCGATCGATTCGTTCGTTTTCTTAAACTCCTGCTTTTGCTTGTAGCTGGCCTTGATCTTGGGAGTGCTTGCTGGATTTTTGGACGTTTCTACCTCGACTTTCGGTTGAGCGGTCTTGATACTAGCGTCTTGAGTCTTGCTACTTAAATCTTGGTTCTTGGTTCCTGCATCTTGATTCTCCTTCTCCCACTCCCTGAAATCCGTGTAATTACCCGGAAAGTCACGGATCACTCCCTCGCCTTCGAACACAAACAAGTGCTCCACGAGCCGATCCATAAAGTAGCGGTCGTGAGACACGATGATCAGACAGCCCGGAAACGAATCCAAAAACTCCTCCAGGATATTCAAAGTCATCAGATCGAGATCGTTGGTCGGTTCATCGAGGATCAGGAAGTTCGGATTCTTGATTAGGACCATTAGGAGCTGCAAACGACGTCGCTCACCCCCGCTCATCTTCCCGATCGGAGTAAACTGCTGCTTGGGAAGAAAGCCGAACTGCGTTAAAAACTGGCTCACGGTGATCGTCTGTCCTTTGTCCAGCACCACGACTTCGGCTATTTCCTTGACCACGTCGATCAGGCGCTTTTCCTCGTCAAATCGATCTTCTTCCTGGCGATAATAGCCAAAAGCTGTCGTCTGACCGGCCGTTACTTTGCCGGCATCCGGATCCAGAAGACCGGTGATCATCTTGAGAAAAGTTGTCTTTCCGGCTCCGTTTGGCCCGACAATTCCGATGCGGTCTTTCTTTTTGAAGATGTAGGAGAAGTCCTTAACGAGCGTCTTTTCGTCGAAAGACTTGCTGATTTTGTCGATTTCAAGAATTTTGTTTCCCAGTCGCTGTGTAGAAACAGTCAGCTCGATATCCCGCTCTTCACGCTTGGTGAAAGCCTTTTCCTTGGTTTCTTCGAAAGCATCGACCCGATATTTGGCCTTGGTGCCACGGGCCTTTGGCTGGCGGCGAATCCAGTCCAGTTCCTTTTTGTAAAGGCTTTTCGCCTTTTCGATCTCGATGTCTTCGATCTGCATCCGCTCGGCTTTTTTGTCCAAAAAGTAGCCGTAGTTTCCCTGGTAGCGGTGGATCTTGCCTTGATCGAGTTCGAGGATCTCGTTCGTGACCGTCTCCAGGAAATACCGGTCGTGGGTCACCATGAAGATCGACAGGTTGGCTTTGGCAAGATACTCTTCCAGCCACTCGATGGTTTCGAGGTCGAGGTGGTTGGTTGGCTCATCGAGGAGTAGAAGGTCGGGTTTTTCCAGGATGGCTTTCGCTAAAGCAACTCTCTTCCGTTGTCCTCCCGAAAGATTTCCCACCGGCAGCTCCGTGTCGTGAAGTCCAAGTTTGCCCAGCACTTCCTTCACCTGATATTCAAAATCCCAAGCCTGCAGCGCATCCATCTTTTCGAACAAGATGGACATCTTGTCTGAGTTATCGATGCCAAGCTCGGCGTCAATCAAAGCTTTGTGGTAATCCTCGATCACCCGCAGCACTTCTGAATTACTCTGGTCGAAGATCGTCTGGTAAATGCTCAGGTTGGCTTCGAATACCGGGTTTTGATGCACGTAAGCGATCTTCACCGACTGATTGATGCCGACTTGACCCGTATCTGCGATTTCTAATCCCATGATGATCTTCATCAGCGTGGACTTGCCGGCACCGTTGATGCCGACTAGGGCGATCTTTTGCCCTTGGGAAATGCCAAAAGAAATATTGGAAAATAGCTTGCGCTCTCCGAAAGCTTTACTGAGATTCTCGACCGATAGGTAATTCATGCCGCAAAAGTAGGGAAAACCCAGCCTTTAAACTTGTTAGCTTTTGTTCTTTAGCGGAAATATTAACTTCCGTCCATGAAAACCATCCACGATATCCTGAAACTCGGCGATCCGAGGCTCTATGAAGTCTGTGAGCCGGTTCTGGAGGCCGAACTTTCGCTGGTGCCGGGATGGACCCAGCAGCTCCATGAAGCGATGGAAGATATCCGCCGGGTCTATGGATTTGGCAGAGGAATCGCCGCACCGCAGCTGGGAATTATGAAGCGGATGTTTTACCTCAATCTGGACCGGCCTTATGTAATTCTGAATCCAGAACTGAAAGCCTTGAGCGGCGAACAGTTTGAGCTGTGGGACGACTGTATGAGCTTTCCGAATCTACTAGTGAAAGTAAAAAGGCATCAATCCCTGACTTTGGACTACTTTGATGAAAATTGGCAAAAGAAAAGCTGGACGGTAGAAGGTGCTCTTTCCGAACTGATTCAGCATGAATACGATCACCTAGACGGCATACTATGTACGATGCGGGCGATCGATGAAAAGTCGTTTCGGTGGAAAGGGTAGCTTGAGTTGTCCGGCTTTTCCAGAAGCTGGACTCGATAGGATTCCGGGAGATTGGCGCAAATCAGAGTTCCCCCGGTCAACGGAAAACGATTTTTACAGAATAGCTGAAATCCTATCTTTAGCCCATGAATTTGCCGACCCTTTCCGATATCCAAGCGGCGCACGCCCGCATCCAGCCTTTTATCCACCGCACCCCCGTCCTGACTTCCTCGGCGATCAACGAAATCGCCGGTTGCGAGCTTTTTTTTAAGTGTGAAAACTTCCAGAAAGTTGGCGCTTTCAAAGCCCGGGGAGCTGCCAATGCAGTGATGAAACTTTCGTTGGAACAACGAGCAAACGGAGTGGCCACTCACAGTTCTGGCAACCATGCCGCAGCGTTGGCGAGAGCGGCAAGCGTCGCCGGAATCCCATCCTACATCGTCATGCCCTCCAATGCTCCGGAGATCAAGAAGAAAGCTGTCAAAGGCTACGGCGGAGAGATCATCGAATGCGAACCCACACTTCAAGCCCGGGAAACCACACTGGAAGCAGTTGTGGAGCGAACAGGAGCTACTTTTATCCCGCCCTTTGACTACCTCGATGTGATCGAAGGTCAGGCGACTTGCGCGCTGGAGCTGCTCGAAGATCAGCCTGATCTCGACGTAGTCATGGCTCCTGTGGGCGGTGGCGGACTGTTGGCAGGGACGGCGCTGCTTGTTCATTACATGAATCCGCAGATCCAAGTCATTGCAGGCGAACCGACCGGTGCGGACGACGCCTTTCGGTCATTTCACGAGGGTTCGATCATTCCAAATACCTCTACAAATACGATCGCGGACGGGCTGTTGACGAGTTTGGGAAAGCTGCCCTTTGCGGTGATTCAAAAGCATGTGAAGGATATCCTATTGGCAACGGATCCGCAGATTATCGAGGCGATGCGTCTGGTCTTTGAGCGGATGAAACTTGTGATCGAGCCTTCGGGAGCCGTTCCTCTTGCGGCGCTGTTGGCCAGCAAGGAAAGATTTGCCGGAAAAAAGGTGGGTATCGTCTTTTCCGGAGGCAATGTGGATCTGGGCAAATTGCCGTTTTAAAGGACGCCGTAGAGGGATTTAGCTTTTTATCGTTGAAAGGAAAGCCCTATTTTGCCCCATGACCTCATCAAAGCCTTCTGGGTTCCGGATTCTTCCAGCGCTCTATTTTGTCAAGCGACAAGTTTCTAAGCTGAAGCTTTGGTTTTGGGTCAAGGTTGGCTTTGTGAAAAAAGTCATGATCCAGCCCTACGCCGGCTATGGTAACGGCAAGGAGCTCTACCTGGCAGGAAGAGTTTTGGCAGATAGGAATATCCAGGCTTCAACTCCAGACGACCGATTTTGGAGAAATTTCGACAAGATGCGGAGAAGGTTTTTCACGATCGTATTTCCCGGCGTTGATGTGGAGGCGGAATTTCAAGGGAAATCGATCCAAGTTACGACAGACGAAGAGGGCTATTTTGAGATTAAACTACAGGTCGGTGTAGCCGAAATTCCCGAAGGCTGGCATCCGGTTCGATTAAGATTGCTTCACGATCTATTGGGCCGGGCGACTGAGGTGGTAGCACTTGGAGAGGTGTATTTTCCGGCGCCAAATGCCGACTACGGGATCATTTCCGACATTGATGACACGATCCTGACTACGGGTGCCGCGCGACTTTGGGAGATGCTGAAGGTGACTTTCACGCAAAATGCCCATACACGTATCCCTTTTGCCGGAGTGTCGGAATTTTACGATGCGCTCCGCAAAGGAAGTGATCACGTCCCGAGCAATCCGATTTTTTATGTGTCGAGTAGCCCCTGGAATATCTATGATTTTCTGATGGAATTTCTCGATGCGCATCAGATTCCCAAAGGTCCGTTGATGCTTCGGGATTTGGGGTTGTCGAGAGATCAGCTCATTGCCGGCTCGCACCGCGATCATAAGCTGAAGCAAATCGAGCAGATCCTGGAAGTGTGTCGGGATTTGCGGTTTATCCTTTTCGGAGACAGCGGACAGGAAGATCCGCAGATTTACCTTGAGATCACTCAAAAATATCCCGGCAGAATTCTGGCTGTTTATATCCGGGATGTGTCCGGCGCCGACTTGTCAGCTTTGGCCACCGAATACCTAAAGAGCGACGTGGAGCTGATTTTGGTTGCTGACACCACGGAAGCTGCGGCACATGCGCTGTCCAAAGGATGGATTTTAACCAGTGACAAACCTAAGATCGAAGCCCAGAAACGAGAGGATGAAAACGCAGAAGGGTAACGGAAAGGCTGACCGGTGAAGTAAATCTTCATTTTTTCTGACCAAAGCCTGGCATTCTGGCCGTGACCCAAAGGCCGGAAATACAAAATCCTGCCCCGGGTTAACTCGGGACAGGATTTTGTATTTCGGAGAAATAGCGACTCCGCGATTCCGTGCAAATTAATGCAAGTTCTTCCAAGCTTTGAGGATGATCCCTCCGCCTGCGAGTGCGATGACCGCCGCGATGGTACCCGCGACCGCGTTTCCGTAGATGTAGAATCCGGTGGAGAAAAGTGCGGCGTAAACCATCACCGTTCCTACCAGCATCAATCCGATTTCCTTCGGCAGCGCTCCTTGTTCCTGCTTTTCCGCAGGATAACGATCCAGAACTTTTTTCCAGCCAAATGCTGCCGGAGTTACTTTTCGGTAGAAAGAAAGGAGCACTTCGTCCTTCTCAGGAGCGGTCAGGAAAGTAACCAGTAACCAGCCAATCGTGGTAATCGAAACGGAATACACCAATTTCAAATACATCTGATTTTCGGGGATTGCAATCCAACCGACTTTAGGGTTGATCACCTCAAAAAAGATTGCAACCACAAAGGAAATCGCCATAGCGGAGATCTCCGTGTAGGCGTTGATTCTCCACCAAAACCAGCGAAGAATAAAGATCAAGCCTGTGCCTGCGCCGATCTGAAGCAAGATGTTAAAAGCATCCAAGGCGGACGAAAGTGCCAATGCCAGTACTGCAGATAGCACCATCAAACCCACGGTGGAGATCCGTCCCACTGCCACCAGCTGCTTATCTGTAGCCTCAGGTTTTACAAATCTCAGGTAGAAATCATTCACAATGTAGCTCGATCCCCAGTTGAGGTGAGTCGAAAGGGTGGACATCACGGCGGCGATCAAGGATGCCAATACGATACCGACTAGTCCTGTTGGCAAAAAGGTCAGCATTGCTGGATAGGCCAAGTCATCCCCCAACTTATCCACGGGGATGTTCGGGAACGCTGCCTGAAGATCAGATATTTGAGGGAAAATCACCAAGGATGCCAAGGCAATCAAAATCCACGGCCAAGGTCTAAGCGCATAGTGAGCGATGTTGAAAAACAAGGTCGCACCGATCGCATTTTTTTCATCTTTCGCAGAAAGCATCCGCTGGGCGATGTATCCGCCTCCTCCTGGCTCTGCACCGGGATACCAGGTCGCCCACCACTGGATGGCGATTGGCATGATAAAAAGCGGGATATACATATTGGGATCGCTGAAATCAGGAAGAAAATCCAACTTCGTGGCGACGACCTCATGTGAAAGCAGGTTGCTCAAGGAGCCAATTTCGGGAAGATCAAGGATATAGTATGCAGCTCCAAATGAGCCGATCATGGCAATAAAGAACTGAAAAAAGTCAGTCAACAATACGCCTTTTAATCCGCCTAAAGAGCTGTAAACCACCGTCACAATAGAGGCGATCAGGAGCGTCTGGTAGGGAGACAGTCCAAGCATCACGGCTCCGATCTTGATAGCTGCGAGCGATACCGTCGCCATGATGACGACGTTGAAGAATACCCCCAAATAAATTGCGCGGAAAGCTCTCAAAAATGCCGCTCCCTTGCCGGAATAGCGCATTTCGTAGAACTCCAAGTCTGTCGTGGCTTCTGATCTCCTCCAGAGTTTGGCATAGACAAAGACAGTCAGCATACCGGTAAGCAAAAACGCCCACCAGGCCCAGTTGCCGGCGACACCGTTTTTGCGGACGATGTCCGTGACCAGATTTGGGGTGTCAGCAGAGAAGGTAGTAGCCACCATGGATACGCCCAGAAGCCACCAAGGCATATTTCTGCCGGAGAGGAAAAATTCTTTGGCCGAGCTTCCGGCGGACTTGGCAGAAAACAATCCAATGAGAAGGGAGATCACGAAGAAGGCTGCAATGATGCCCCAATCCAAGGCGGTTACATTCATAGGGTTTTGGCTTTAAATCGGCGGACAATTAACAATTTTTTTTTCTATCGAATGAAGTCTTCTTTAATTTTTTTTAAAAATAACGACCATAAATGGTCTTTCGGGAGCCTTTTGCTTTTGGCAAAAACAAAAGGAAGCAAATTTTATTTTCATCTGGCTACAATTTGCTTTTTATTAGCCAGATGGAATGCCCTAAGCTAATCATCCCTCAGTGTGGGGAATTTTTTGTGTGCATTTCTTCCCTATTTTCGCAAAATGATTTCAGACTTGATTCCAGCACTTTCCAAATCCTACTCGATCCTTGAGAACCAGACGCTTAACGTCAAGCCTCTGGGCGAGGGCCTGATCCACGAGACGTTGTTGGTAGAAAACGGAACAGATAAGTGGGTGCTGCAGGGTTTTAATGAGGCAGTTTTTAATTTCCCGGAGCGAATCGACCATAATCTCTCTTTGCTGAGTGTACATGCCAAGACGCATCCGCTGCCTTTTTTACTTCCCCTTCCAATACTCAATAACTCCGGAAACGGACTAGCTGAAATCGAAGGGAAAAAGTACAGGCTTTTTGATTTTGTGAAGGGAACCACGCTCCAGCACGTCAACGACTCCAATCAGGCGTACATGGCGGCACTGGCTTATGGTGAATTTGCAACGTGGGGCAAAGATGTAAGCGGCGACGAAATGCAGGAAACCATTCCAAATTTTCACCGTCTGGATCTTCGCTTCGAAAAGCTGATCTTGGCATCCAAGGATAAAAATAGCCTCAGCAGAGCGGAAATCGAGGTTTTGGACTTTTACCTCAGTCAGGAGCATCTCGTAGACTGGTATCTAAGCCAGTTGGACCGACTTCCCCTTCGCGTCACCCACAACGATACGAAGATCAACAACCTCATTTTCTCAGAAAATCTGGAAAAAGTCGACGCATTGATCGATCTGGACACGCTGATGGGAGGCTTTTTGATGTATGATTTTGGGGATTTGGCGAGAACGGTGGCATGCAGCCTGCCCGAGACTTCTACCCAATGGGAGGCAATTCATCAAATTCCGGAGCTTTTTGAAGAATTGCTGAAAGGCTATTGGGAAGGTGTCAAAGAAATCGCCACCGCCGAAGAGGCGAAGTCCGTACTTTTTGGAGGAGAAATCATGACCCTGATCATGGGGCTTCGCTTTTTCACTGACCACCTGGAGGGAAATATCTACTACCGGGTAGCCTACCCGGAACAGAATTTCCATCGGGCTAAAAACCAGATGATTTTCCTCCAAAGTCAACAGGAAAATAGGGAATTGCTAAAAAATACCTGGGAGAAGGTAACCGGATTGCAGTTTTGATTTCCGACAATTGGTTTCAAATCCTTGGGTTTTGAACGCCTAGGGGGTTAATTTGCTTTTCCCAAAATTCAGCTCACTTGTCCGGAATTTTTGATACCCGAATCGAATACCTCAAAGGCGTCGGCCCACAAAAAGGCGAACTGCTAAACAAGGAACTGAAAATCTTCACCTATGGGGAAATGCTGCAGCACTACCCCTTTCGATACGAGGATCGCACGAAGTTTTTTAAGGTGAGGGAACTCTCCGACGAGCTCGAAACCGTCCAAGTCATCGCCAGAATCAAGAAGATCGAACTCATCGGTATGGGCGGAAAGAAACGTCTGGTCGCACACGTATTTGACGATACCGGGGAGATGGAGATGACGTGGTTCAAAGGAATCCAATGGGTTCAGCGAAAAATTTTGGCAGGTGCGGCTTACATCTTTTTGGGTAAACCTGCACAATATGGGCGAAAATGGAGCATGGCCCATCCAGAGATGGAGCCGGTGACTGCCGCAAACGAAACCCGCAATAATTTTCAACCGGTCTATTCTACAACCGAAAAGCTCAGAGCTAAATTTCTGGATTCGAGGGGAATCTCTAAGATCCTCGAACAGCTGGTTCCCCAGGTGTATTCGCAGATCCCGGAGACGCTTTCACCGGAAATCCTCCAGCAATATCAACTGATAGGGAAACCGGAGTCGATCCGGCAGATTCATTTCCCGACTGACCCTAACCTCCTCAATCGGGCAAGAAAAAGACTGAAGTTTGAGGAGTTTTTCTACCTCCAACTTCGTCTGTTGATGTTGAAAGTGACCCGAACGGAGAAGTCGCGGGGACAAGTGCTCGGCAGCACAGAACTTCTGACCGACTTTTACAAAAACCATATCCCTTTTGAGCTGACCAATGCTCAGAAACGGGTGGTCCGGGAGGCTTTTACAGACATGAAATCAGGCAAGCAGATGAACCGTCTGATTCAGGGTGATGTAGGGAGTGGTAAGACGATGGTGGCCTTCATTTGCATCTTGATTGCAATCAGTTCCGGCGCTCAGACCTGCCTGATGGCGCCGACGGAGATATTGGCCAACCAGCACTATGCCGGGCTGAAGGAATATGCCGACATGATGGGGCTAAAGATTGCGCTACTGACAGGTTCGGTGAAAAAGTCCGCACGCAGGATCATCCACGAGGAGTTGCTCAACGGGGAATTGAAAATCCTGATCGGGACGCATGCCTTGCTGGAGGATGTAGTGCAGTTCCAAAACCTCGGTTTGGCCATCGTGGACGAGCAGCACCGGTTTGGGGTAGCTCAGCGGGCAAAACTCTGGGCGAAAAATGAGGAATATATTCCGCATGTGCTGGTCATGACCGCGACGCCCATTCCCAGGACTTTAGCCATGACGCTCTACGGGGACCTGGACGTGTCGGTCATCGATGAACTCCCGGCCGGAAGAAAGCCCATTCAGACCGTCCATCGCTACGATAAGGATCGACTGAAGGTCTTTGGATTTATCCGCGAGGAAATCAAAAAAGGTCGGCAAGTCTACATCGTGTATCCACTGATCGAGGAATCTGAAACATTGGATCTGAAGAATCTGATGGATGGGTATGAAAGCATTGCGCGGGCTTTCCCGCAATATCCCCTCAGCATCGTCCATGGAGGAATGAAATCCGATGCGAAAGACTACGAAATGCAGCGGTTCGTAAAAGGTGAAACGAAGATCATGGTGGCCACCACCGTCATCGAAGTGGGAGTGAACGTCCCGAATGCTTCGGTGATGATCATCGAAAATGCCGAGCGGTTTGGCCTGTCTCAACTTCACCAGCTGCGGGGTCGTGTCGGGCGGGGAGCAGAGCAAAGCTATTGCGTGCTGATGAGCAAGTACGAGCTGTCGAAAGACTCACGAATCCGGCTGGATACGATGGTGCGAACCAACGATGGATTTGAGATTGCTGATGTGGATCTCAGGTTGCGCGGGCCGGGAGATCTGATGGGGACTCAGCAAAGCGGAATTACCGACCTGCTGATCGCTGACCTGAGCAAGGATGCGCCGATTCTTACCTTGGCAAGAGATGCTGCTCAGCAGCTTTTGGCAAATGACCCGGAGCTGACCCTACCTGACAATTCCCCGATTTTGAGACAGATCAGGCAGCAAAAGAAGACGGCGGTGAATTGGAGCCGGATTTCTTGATGGATTGTAATATTTCAAAATTTGAAAATTGAAAATCCGCCAAGCGAGCCTCAGAGCCTGCGGATCGACACGTAGCGATGAAGTGCTATTTTTTCTTTTTGGAAAATAGACCGCCCATCCTTCTAAAAATCTGTTTCTCTTTCTCCCAGAAAAAACTAAACTGGCCGAAGATAAATCCATAGATCAGCAGAATGATCTGGTAGAGGGGCAATACCAGCAGCAGGTATAATACGGTATTCAGGAATCCCTGACCCCCGCCGCGCTCCACTCCAAAAAAATCAAGAATCGGATTTTTGATAAACAAGATCGTAAATCCGGTACAGGCAAAAACCACCAAAACCAACACTACTTGAAGCAAACTTTTCAGTTTCCACTTGGTCTGAAGTCGCTGAAGAAATCCGGGTTTTCCGTTTTGGTCTAGCATCCTTCAAAAGTAATAAGAAACAGTCTAAATAAAAGAGCCGGACGAATCCGGCTCCAAATTTTAGGAAACTTTCATGTGTGAGACGATCAGTTTTTCAACTTAATCCCAGACAAAGACACCTTCATTCAGGTTTTTAAGTGCTTGAACTTTGTATTGCGCATCTACCAGAATCGACACATTGTGTCGGCTGCCGCCATAGGAAACCATCCGAACGGGAATCTCTGTCAGGGAATCCATCACCGATTTGATCGCACCTTTGGTCTCAGACACCATATTTCCGACCACGCAGATGATGGTCTGATTTTGATCCACTTCCACAGTGCCCAAAGTCTGAAGCTCAGCCAAGATCTGACTCAGGTGAGTGAGATCGTCGATGGTCACCGATACCGCCACTTCGGACGTGGTGATCATGTCGATAGGCGTTTTGTATTTTTCAAAAACCTCGAAAATCCTTCTTAAAAAACCGTAAGCCAGGAGCATCCGACTAGACTTGATCTTGACAGCAGTGATCCCGTCTTTGGCGGCAATGGCCTTCACGCCTGTCGTCTCTACGGTCTCTTTGATCAATGTGCCATGGGCAGTCGGTTCCATGGTATTGAGTAACCTCACGGGTACGTTGTACAATTGCGCCGGCCAGATGGAGGCAGGATGGAGGATTTTCGCGCCGAAGTAAGCCAATTCAGCCGCTTCGTCAAACGACATCTCGGCAATCGGACGGGTTCTGTCTACGACTCTGGGGTCGTTGTTGTGCATGCCGTCGATATCCGTCCAGATCTCGCAGACAGACGCTTTGATGGCTGCAGCTACAAGCGAAGCCGTGTAGTCGCTTCCGCCACGCTTTAGGTTATCGACTTCGTTGCGGTGATTTTTACAGATATAGCCTTGAGTGACGAACAATCTTCCATCCGGATTTTTGGCCAAGATCGCCGTCAGCTTTTCAGAGATTTTGCCCAATTCTGGTTCTGAGTTCTCGTCGATACTCATGAAATCCAAGGCAGGAAGAAATACCGCCGGGATCTCCAGTTCTTCCAAAAGGGTGTAAAATAATTTGGTAGAAAGCAGTTCTCCCTGGGCAAGAATGTCACGATTGATGGCCTCGTTGAAGGAGATTTTCAGCAGGATATTTAGAAACTCAAAATGCTCCCGGATAATCTCTTCCGCTTTGGCCTGAGCAGGTGCAGTTTTCAGCAAAGCTGGATAGAAAGCCAGGTAATGCGCATGCAGCGCGTCGATGCGGGATTTAGCCAAATCTTTGTCTGCCGCCGCAAGCGCTTCACCGATTCCCACCAGACCGTTAGTTGTTCCGGAAAGCGCGGATAAAACCACAATCGTCGGCTCATCGCCGCGGGTTACCAGGTCTTTCACCTGATGCATGCGTTCAGGACGGCCCACAGAGGTGCCGCCGAATTTCATGATTTTCATAGGGTCTATTAATAGGTTTGTAAATTAAAATCCAAGCATCTTGATGGCGGTGATCGCTGCTTCGTCGCCCTTGTTGCCGTGCTTCCCGCCGGCGCGATCCATCGCCTGCTTTTGGGTGTTGGGAGTCAATACCCCAAAGATCACCGGCTTGTTGTACTTCAGGGATACATTGGTGATCCCGTGAGCCACCGCGTCACAGATGAAATCAAAATGGCGCGTTTCGCCCTGAATCACACATCCCAGACAGAGTACTGCGTCTATGCTCTCATCCTGCGCGCACCACTGTGCGGCAAGTGTAAGCTCAAACGAACCCGGCACATTCTTACGGATGATGTTTTCTTTTTTTGCTCCATGCTCAAGCAAAGTCTGATAAGCACCGGAGAAAAGTGCTTCGGTTACTTCCTCGTTCCATTCGGAAACGACAATTGCGAATTTTCTAGCACTGATGTCCTGGATATTTTTGGAGCTGTGCGCGCTGAGGCTTTTGAGGGCAGTTGCCATGAAATTTTGATTTTTGGGAGGGATTGAAATAAAAAAAGAGTAAGACCGGTCGGCCTTACTCCTCTAATCATGCGGTACACACCGGCATTACTTAGCGGCAAGGCCTTCTAAGCGAGCTTTGTGTTTTCGTGCAGCAGCATATTCGAATGACTCGTAGTATTTTTCCTCAATCTCGGCATAGGTAGCAATTGCGTCTGCCACCTTACCTGACTCTTCCTGCGCTACGGCAAGTTTCGCCAAATATTTAGGAGTAGTGTATTTGTTCTCGTTGGTGCGCGCCGCCTTGGTGTAGCTGGAGATCGCTTGGTCAGTGTTGCCCAATTCAAGATTTGCATCACCGATCAGGGAATAAGCCTTGGACTGTACGAGGTAGTCATCCGAGGAGAAATCCTCCAAGTGAGTCAATGCGTCCTGGAAGTTTTTCTGAGAAAGGTAGATAGACCCGATGTAGAAATGCGCCAGATTCGCAGCGTCAGTTCGAGGATAGTCCTCAACCACGGCCAGCAGGCCTTTGTTGATTCCGTCACCGTTCAATGCGAAGTCAACGCTGTCTTGCTCAAAGAAATAGACCGCCTGAAACATCTCCGCCTGCGCCTTTTCGTTTTGGTTTTGGGTGTTGATCTGGAAGAATAGAATTCCGCCAATCAGGATTACGGCCGCAGCCAATACGCCACCCAGCACTTTTGTATTTTGTTTCAGAAAAGCCTCGCCTCTACCGATTCTCTCTGCGATTTCTTCTGGGTTTTCCAAAAGATCGTGATCAGCTGCTTTTCTTGTTTGCTTTGTTGCCATGTTACTCAAATTTCGGTCGCAAATATACGGTTTTTATCAAATACACAAGTATTCATAAGAAAGCCATGAAATCGGAAAGACTTCATGGCTTTCAATTGATTCAAACTTGGTTTTATTCCATTACAAAAGGATAATCCTCCTGGACGTAGACGTCTTTGAAAGCGTCTTGTCCATCAGGCCAAGGAGATTCTTCGGCAAACTTCACTGCATCGTCCACCTGCTTTTTCACCTTCTTGATGATGGCGTCGATTTCCTCTTCAGTCATGATCTTGTTATCTCTGATCGTAGCCAATACCTGCTCGATCGGATCACGCTGCTTGTATTCTTCAACCTCTTCTTTGGTGCGGTATTTCTGCGGGTCGGACATCGAGTGTCCTTTGTAGCGGTAGGTACGGAACTCCAGCAAGGTTGGCCCGTCGCCTCTTCTCGCTCTGTCGGCAGCTTCAGATACCGCTTCATGGATCGCTTCCACGTTCATGCCGTCTACCGGAAACGATGGAATATCGTACGCTTCGCCGATCTGATAGAGCTCAGTCACATTGGAAGTACGTGCCACGGACGTTCCCATCGCGTAGCCGTTGTTTTCGATTACAAAGATCACTGGGGTTTTGTAGAGCATCGCAAGGTTCAATGATTCGTGAACCGCACCCTGACGGACAGCTCCGTCACCCATGTAGCAGATCGCCAGATTTTTGGTGCCTTTGTATTTTTCAGCCCAGCCGAGACCCAAGCCCATTGGTACCTGCGCACCAACGATCCCGTGACCGCCTGCAAAATTTCTTTCCTTGTCAAAGATGTGCATCGAGCCGCCTTTACCTTTGGTGGTGCCGGTAGCTTTGCCATACAGCTCAGCCATGATCGCGCCCGGATCAGTACCCAATCCCAGTGGGTGCGCATGACAGCGATAGGCAGTGATCCACTTATCGTCTTTGGTCAAAGCACTGATAGAACCCGAAGCGCAAGCTTCCTGTCCAATGTAAAGGTGGCAGAATCCACGGATTTTTTGCTGACCGTAAAGTTGCCCCGCTTTCTCCTCAAACCTCCTCATTAAGAGCATGCTTTCGTACCAAAAGCTGTAGGTTTCTTTCGAATATTTTACTTTGGACTTGGTCGCTGCAGTTTTCTTTGCCATATCGTAATGATCAAAATATGCTATTTTAGGCCCCAAATATAGTAATCCAGACCTAAAAATCAGGCTACTGTTAAAATAATTACCGCTGCATGCATCTGGAGTCCGTCGATTTAATCCAGTTTAAAAACCACCTGAAAACCACCCTGAAGTTTAGCCCACAGCTGAACTGTATCATGGGCTTGAACGGCAGTGGCAAGACGAACCTCTTGGATGCAATCCATTATTTATCGCTCACCAAAAGCGCCGTCCAGAGTAGCGACTCCTTGAACATTTATCACGGGCAGGATTTTTTTGCAATAAAGGGCGCCTTTAGTTTGATTGATAGGAAACTGGAAGTTCGATGCACATTCGAGGCAGGGAAAAAGAAACTGATTTACCAAAACGGCAAAGCGCTGGACAAAACCAGTGAGCACGTTGGACTGATTCCACTCGTCCTGATCGCTCCCGACGACACCGAGCTGATCAAGGGCGGGAGCGAAGGAAGACGGAAGTTTTTTGATGGGCTGATCTCCCAGCTCGACCATCCCTACCTCGATCAGCTGATTCGTTACCATCACTTTTTGAAGCAGCGAAACGCGCTTCTGAAGCAATTTGCCGAGACTGGGCGACGGGATCTGACACTCTTGGGGAGCTATGATCAGGAACTGATCCGGCTGAGCATGATCCTGGCAAAAAGGCGACAGGCGCTGATGGAGGAGATGGCGCCTTCGTTTCAGGACCATTACGCAGACATTGCCAATGGCCAGGAGGAAGTGGCGGTCAGTTATGAAACGGAGGCTTTGAGACCCGACTTTGAGGCCTATTTTCTCAGCCTTCGGCAAAAGGACTTGGCCACTAAAAACAGTAACGCGGGAATCCACAAGGACGATTTTGAGTTTAAAATCGGCACGCATTCGATTCGAAAAATCGGCAGTCAGGGTCAGCAAAAATCTTTTATCATTGCTTTGAAGCTTGCCCAGTTTCAGATTTTTGAGAAGACAAAGGGAGAAAAACCGCTCCTCCTCCTCGATGATATCTTCGATAAGCTGGATGACGAGCGGATCGCCAAGCTGATGGCATTGATCTCCGATCACGCGTTTGGACAGATCTTCCTCACGGATGCGAGACCTGAGCGGTCCAAAAAGATCTTGGGAGAACTGGACGCGGAGGTGAAGTTTTTTGAAGTGGAAAAAGGGGAGGTGAAAGCATCGGGCCTGAACTCCTAAAAATTTGACGGGATTTTTTTATAGATTTAAAAAGTTGAAATAGGTGAAGAAGTCAAGCGGAAGAATCATTTTGCTGAAATGTACGTTTCTGATTTCCAGACCAAAATACAAACGGAATGACCATAATCATTGGAAAAAACAACGCGAAAGAGGTTTCCAAGATCCTAGCTGAAAAGATAAAAGGTCAGAAAAAGACCGGAAATCTCGCAAAGCATTTTGGGAAACTAAAGAGAAAAATTGATGGTCTAGCTTATCAACTAGCCACTAGGGAAAATGAAATTTGACTTCATTGCAGACACCAATTTTTTGATCTATGTACATGAAGGGAACCAAATCACTGAGCCGTTTTTACAGTTCAATTATGGAGTTTCATTTATCACGGAAGTAGAGTTGCTGGGCTTCAATGGGATAAGCAAATTGGAGGAAGAAAAATTAAAAGAACTTTTGGATGACTGCTTTTTGATCGAATGGAATACCAAGATCAAAGAACAAACTATCGCATTAAGAAGAATGCATTCCCTTAAGCTTCCCGATGCAATAATTGCCGCCACCGCTTTCGTTTACGGAGTTCCGCTGGTAACAGCAGACAAAGCGTTTTCCAAAATCGAGAAGCTGGATTTGATTTTGATTGAACTTTAGAAGCACACGATACGGCGGATCTCAAAGCTGCTAGCATTAATCTCCGATCACGCGTTTGGACAGATCTTCCTCACGGATGCGAGACCTGAGCGGTCCAAAAAAATCTTGGGAGAACTGGATGCGGAGGTAAAGTTTTTTGAAGTAGAATTGGGTGTGGTTAAAAAGTAAAAAAGAGGCCGAAGCCTCTTTTCTTATTTCCACAGATCCGCCGGATATTCTCCGTTGTCATGAAGCTTTTTCAGGGCTTCGATCACTACAGGCTTGTCCTCGGTGTAGGTCACTCCAAACCAGACTTTGCCACCTTCCAGGATCTCGAAAGCTGCTTTATCAGCTTTGATCAAGTTGTTGGCTACCGTCGGGATGTAAAATTCTGACTTCAGGTTGCTCAGATTCGCAGGAAGGAATTCATTCCACATCTGCTCGATATCTGCGAAAACGTCCTGGTGAAAGCCCCAGAAATTCATGCTCACAGGGGTGCCTTCAGCGATTTCAAGTATTTCGTTTTCTCCTTTGCTGACGATTTCCTCTCCCTCTCGGGCGATGGACGTCCGCTCGACCATACCGATCAGTTGGCCTTTTTCATTGGTCTCGCAGACACCTCGGCTGACTGTTCCGTTTTCGGAAAGCACATTTTGGATCGCGTAGCCCACCATGGCGTGGAGGTTAGGTTTGACGTCCGACGAAAGAAATTTTCCCAACACGTCAAACGCCTCTTTTCCATAAAAATCGTCGGCATTGATCACCGCAAAAGGTTCCTTGATCGCGTCTTTGGCGCATAGCACCGCGTGGGCAGTGCCGAAGGGCTTCACTCTTTCTGCCTGCTTCAATTCTGCAGGAACAAAACTGTCCAGGGACTGGATCACCCAGTCCACTTCAATCTTGCCCTGGAGTTTTGGTAGGAATTTCTCCTTGGCAACTTCCAGGATTTCATCTCTTACAATGAAAACCACCTTGCCAAATCCGGCACGGATTGCATCAAAAATCGAGTATTCCAAGATGGTTTCCCCGTTGGGGCCAAATCCATCGATTTGTTTGTTTCCTCCGTACCGACTGCCCATTCCGGCGGCCAATAGCAGAAGCGTTGGTTTGTTAGTCATAGTCTTTATATTAAAGCGAAGACAAAATTAGATTTTTATCGTCCCTAGGCAAATCGTCGGAATTATCTGGCCTTCGTAGTGTTTTCCGGTGAAAAACGAAAAAACGATACTGTATATTCGTTATTCCGATATTTTTTAACACCACTATTTCAGATTTGGGCAATTATTTTCCGTTTAGTGGTATTTTTTTTAGCCTTTTTCTGACCATTCTTAATTTTTGTCTTACTTTCATGCCATAATCTCAAAAAACCACTTAATCTATTGTGAAAAATGAAAAAAATAGAAGCGATCATCCGAACCTCTCGATTTGATCAAATCCACAATTGCGTCTCTAAGCTGGGTGTCAAATTCCTCTCCTTCTCCGAAATCAAAGGAATGGGCTTCGAGCACGCAAGACTGGAAATGTATCGGGGAGTTGCTTACGAGCCCACCTACATCCCACGTACCAAACTGGAAATCGTAGTACCGGACGAAATTGCCCCCTCCGTGATTCAGTGCATCCTTTCCGAAGGCAAAACTGGCGAAGTCGGGGACGGAAAAATCTTCGTCTACGATGTCTTGGAAGCCTATCGAATCCGAAACAACGAGACCGGCGAAGCTGCTCTTTAACGACCTATTGAACACCACCTCACCTATTTAGACTCATGGAAGAAATACCTGTATCTGACCTTTTCACGGTCAACAACCTCTGGATGATGATTGCCACGACGATGGTATTCCTCATGCACCTTGGATTTGCCACACTGGAGGCAGGCCTTACCCGCTCAAAAAACACCGTTAATATTCTCTTTAAAAATACCATTATCCCCGCCATCGGGTTGTTGACCTACGCCATCGTAGGATTCAACCTCATGTATCCAGGAGCTGACTTTGCCGGAGGTTTCTTCGGTTTTGCAGGATTTGGACTGAGCCTGCCAGAGGGATGGGATACTAGCAATTATAACGCTGGCTACACCTATTTTACTGACTTCATCTTCCAGGCAATGTTCGCTGCGACTGCGGCTACGATTGTGTCGGGAGCAGTGGCTGAGCGGGTTAAACTCGGCCCATTTATCACCTTTTCGATCTTGTATGTCGCGTTCATCTATCCGATCGTAGGCATGTGGAAGTGGGGCGGAGGATTCTTGGCCACACTGGAGACTCCATTCTACGACTTCGCAGGATCGACGATTGTACACTCAGTTGGCGGCTGGGCAGCCCTGGTAGGCGCCTACCTCTTAGGCCCAAGAATCGGTAAATACACGCCTCAGGGTATGAAAGCCATGCCGGGACATAATCTTCCCATGGCAACCATCGGCGTATTTCTGCTTTGGTTCGGCTGGTTTGGGTTCAATGGCGGCTCTGTATTGAGTGCTGATCCAGGATTGGTGTCCAGAGTGTTTGTCACCACTTGCTTAGCTGCAGCAGCAGGAGCGATTGGGGCATTGGTGGTATCTTACTTGAAATTCAAAACCTACGACATCACGATGGTGCTTAACGGTATCCTGGCCGGACTGGTCGGGATCACTGCCGGAGCTGATCAAATGGGTGTATTTGACTCGATCCTCATCGGAGCGATCGGTGGAGCACTGGTCGTATTTGGGGTAGTTTTATTTGACAAAATCAAAATTGATGATCCGGTAGGTGCCATCTCTGTCCACCTGATTGGCGGCGTATGGGGCACTCTAGCAGTGGGGCTATTTGGCAACCTGGCCGGTATGGATCAAGTCGTTTCTCAGCTGATCGGAATCGGTGCTGTCGGTGTTTTCTGCTTTGCTGCAGCTTTCCTGATTTTCTTTACGCTTAAGAAGACCGTAGGAATCAGAGTCGACGAAAAAGAAGAAATCGAAGGCTTGGACATCAATGAGCACAGCATGCGTGCCTACCCGGACTTTGCGTCTAGAGATTAACTTTATTACAATCAACCACCAACCCAAAAGCCCTGAATGTAAGAGTTCAGGGCTTTTCTTTTCGGCTAGTAGGCCGGCCTAAAATGACGGTTGAGGATGAGCTGATGACTCAAGCCAAAGGACTCGTAGCACCAGTCTCGAAATTCTTCCAATTCATTCGGGACAAGGTAGCGAAGGCCTTTTTTCAATTCTCGTTCAAACAAATACGTACTAAAGCTAACTTTTTGCAAAATGGTCTTTACATATTCCAGCATGGCCATCATGATTTGGTTTTATTAACTGTTTTTAAGCAAGGAAACGAGGGCTTTTCCCAAGATGTTACGTTATTTTTGGAACCCCTAAGTATAGAATAATCCCTATTTTCGCGTCTATGTCCAAAACGATGCACCGTCTCGCTTTCGTATGCCTTTCCTTCTTTCTGGTGAGTTTTTCATTGGCACAGGATGTCAAGATAGAACTCGGCCCGAGTGAAATAGGGCTAAATGAGACGTTTACGATCAAAGTCACACTTGCAAACGACAAGATCAAATCCTATGACCAGTTTCCTGAAATCCCCGGATTTCAAAAACAGGGCATCTCCCAATCTTCGGCCATGAACATCATCAACGGACAGATGAGCAGTTCAAACAGCATCATTCAATATTACAAACCAGCCCGGAAGGGCCAGTTTACCTTAGGCAGCTTTTCAGTGCTGATCAATGGCGAATCTTTCAGCTCTCCCGGAAAGTCAATCACGGTCGGCGACGCCTCCAGCAACCAAGGATTCGGGGCAAATTCAACCGATCCTTTCGCAGAGTTTTTTGGACGTACCGACGAAGAACCCGAATATGTCGAACTGGACGATGATGCCTTTTTTGCAGTGTCGGTGGACAAAAAGGAGATTTTCGCAGGGGAAGGATTCAACCTGAATATCGCCTTCTACATGTCGGAACAGAACCGGGCGCCCTTTGAATTTTACGAGCCGGGCAAGCAGCTGGACGCGATCCTCAAAAAACTCAAGCCCAACAATGCTTGGGAAGAAAACTTCAACATCACCAACATCCAACCCGAAATAGTTGACATTAATGGCAAGAGATGGATGAGGCATAAAGTCTACGAGGCCTCTTTCTTTCCTTTTTCCGAAGGGACTATCGAAATTCCAACAGTTCCCTGGGAGATGATCAAATATCGAATCGCAAAGAATCCAACTTTCTTTGGCGCAAATCGCCAGGAGGATTTCAAGACGTTCTACTCCGCACCCCAGACGATCACGGTCAAGCCACTTCCTCCCCATCCGCTCAAAAATGAGGTGAGCGTCGGTGTCTTTCAGCTCAGAGAAAATATCACCAATCTGGAAGTCGAGACCGGTCAGGGCTTCGAGTACAACTTTGGGATCAGCGGCGTCGGCAACATCAATTCCGTTTCCCCTCCCAAGCGATTGACCGGCACCAATCTCAATACCTTTGACCCAAATGTGCGCCAGCAGATCAACCAGGGCTACGGCCGGGTCTCGGGGATCAAGGAGTTTAATTATTACATCACGATCAACGAAGCGGGGAATTATGAGCTCGACGATCACTTTCAGTGGATCTATTTTGATCCGGTGAGGGCTGTCTATGATACGCTGATGCCTCAGGCCAAGATTGTAGTTTCGGGAGAAAGCAAAGTCAATCAGGCGATCTCCGGACAGCGGCTTGGAGGGATCTACGACAAGATCGATTCTGAAAGCAATCAGTTTTCAAACGAGCAATATAAATACTACTTTACGACCGTAATCAACCTGCTCCTGCTGGGTGCAGTCGCCCTGCTCGCGGTTTTGATAATCAAGAAAAAATAATGGGAAATTCATTTGGCAAGCTTTTCAAAATCACCACGTTTGGTGAATCACACGGAAAAGCTTTGGGCGCTATCGTGGAAGGCTGTCCGGCGGGGTTGGTATTGGATGAGGAGAAGATCCGTCTGGAAATGCAGCGTCGAAAGCCCGGCCAGTCCAAGATCACCACCCAGCGCAAAGAAGAAGACGAAATCGAAATTCTTTCCGGGGTATTTGAAGGCAAGACCACAGGCACCCCGATCGGCATCGTGATCCAAAACTCCGACCAAAAAAGTAAAGACTATTCCCATATCGCGGACAAGTTTCGCCCTTCACACGCCGATTACACTTACTTCGAAAAGTACGGCATCCGTGATTACCGTGGCGGAGGTCGCTCCAGTGCGCGGGAGACTGCAGCCAGAGTGGCTGGAGGTGCTGTCGCAAAGCAGTTTTTGGAAGCAAAAGGGATTAGCGTGCAAGCGTTCGTTTCTCAGGTTGGCGATTTGACGCTGGAGAAAAGTTACACTGAACTCAATCTGGATCTTGCCGAGGAAAATATTGTCCGATGTCCTGATCCGGAGATGGCCGAGCAGATGATCTCCTTGATTGATGTGGTTCGGCTGGAGCGGGATACGATCGGAGGAGTAGTTACCTGTGTGATCAAAAACACGCCTCCTGGCCTGGGTGAGCCGGTTTTTGATCGGCTTCATGCCGAGCTGGGCAAAGCGATGCTCAGTATCAATGCCGTCAAAGGCTTCGAATACGGTAGCGGCTTCGAAGGCGTCAAGATGAGAGGCTCGCAGCACAACGACACCTTTGTCAAAGAAGGTGGTCAAGTCCATACACTGACCAATCACTCAGGAGGAATCCAAGGCGGGATCAGCAACGGCGAGGACATCTATTTTAGAGTGGCGTTCAAACCGGTAGCCACGATCATGCAGGACCAAGAATCACTCAACGAAGCCGGTGAAACCGTCACTGTCAGCGGAAAGGGGAGACATGATCCCTGCGTAGTCCCCCGCGCGGTACCGATTGTAGAGGCTATGGCTGCGCTGGTGATTGCGGACTACCTTTTAATAGCCAAGACCAATAAACTTGCAGAAATATAAACCCCGATATACATTGAAAAAATTAGCTCTACATACTCAGATCATCATCGGCCTGGTTCTGGGGTTGGTTTTTGGGTTAGTGGTCATCAAGACCAATATTCCCAATTCCTTCACGCTGGACTTTATCAAGCCGATCGGCACGATCTTTATCAATGCGTTGAAGATGATCGCAGTCCCGCTGGTGCTTTCCTCTCTGATCGTGGGGGTGTCCAACCTTGGGGACGTGTCCAAACTTAGCCGTATCGGGGGCAAGACCATTGCGATTTATCTTTGCACCACCGTCTTAGCCATTACCATAGGATTGGTTTTGGTCAATGTATTTCAGCCTGGGACTAGCCTTCCGGCGGAAACCAGGGAAAATCTCATGACCCTGTATCAAGGCGACGCAGGCTCCAAAGTCGGTCTGGCTGAAGAAATAAAAGAACAAAGTCCCCTGCAACCGGTCATTGACATCGTTCCTGAAAACATCTTTGCTGCCACCACAGACAATGCAGCAATGCTCCAAGTCGTATTTTTTGCGCTGATTGTGGGAGTCGCATTGCTGAAAGTGCCAAAGTCAAAGGCCGATCCGATTATTGTATTCTTTGACGGTTTCAACGATGTGATCATCCAGATCGTCAATTTTATCATGATGGTCGCGCCCTATGGTGTCTTTGCACTCATGGCATCACTGATTGTCGAGATCGCTGGAAACAATCCGGATTCTGCCATTCAACTGCTTTTGGCTTTGTTGAAATATAGCCTGGTCGTATTAGGAGGACTGTTTATAATGGTTTTTGCAGTTTATCCTTCGATTTTGGCAGCCTTTACCAAAGTTCCCTACAAGGATTTCTTCAAAGCCATCCGTCCCGCCCAACTTTTGGCTTTTACCACTTCATCCAGTTCCGCTACTTTGCCAGTCACGATGAAGCAGACAGAGGAGGAAATCGGTGTATCTGAAAACATCTCCAGCTTTGTGCTGCCACTGGGTGCTACGGTGAATATGGACGGCACGAGCCTTTACCAGGGTGTGGCAGCGGTATTTATCGCGCAGGCCCTCGGCATGGAATTGACCTGGACACAGCAACTGATGATCGTACTGACGGCGACTTTGGCCTCCATTGGCTCGGCTGGTGTGCCAGGTGCCGGATTGATTATGCTGATTATTGTGTTGGAATCTATCCAGGTCCCTGCAGCCGGGATAGCGCTAATCATTGCTCCTGACCGAATCCTGGATATGTTTAGGACTGTCGTCAATGTGACTGGGGATGTGGTTGTCTGTACCGTGGTCGCAAGTACGGAGGGTGAGCTTCCGGAGGGATTGATCCGAAAAAGCAATCCTTTCACTGCAAACGAAAGCGTGCAAGAATAACGGAAACAGAAAAGCCCGGATTTGGCTCCGGGCTTTTTTATTCAATACTGATCGGTGAAAACCTCTTAGTAGTTTTTCAGGAAGTCAATCAAGCGATCAAACTCCGCGTCTGTAATTGCGGGGAAATTTGCGATACGAAAGCTCGTTGGCTTATGTGGTCCGTACCCACTTCCGAGTTGCATTCCTCCCTTTTCGGCCGCTTTTTTCACCGCCGAAATCAGCTCCTCGGTTCCTGCCACCGCCATCACTGTGGTACTTCGGGTCTCAGCATTGTCCACCAGCATCCTGAATTTGTCCGACTGGGCGATGGTGTTCTCCAACTTGGACATTCGAGCCCTCAGACGGGCGTCGACGTGCTGGATTTCTTCCAGATCTTTCAAAACACGGTTCAGCAAGTAAATCCCAAAGACATTTGGAGTGTAGTGGGTCTGGTAGCCAGCCGCGTTTTCCAACATAAAGCTTAGGCTGTTGTATCTGCCCTTTTCACCCTTGCGCTGGGATTTTTCGACGGCTTTTGGAGAGAGGATCAAAAAACCCAAACCAGCCGGAAGACCGAAGCATTTTTGCACCGAGCCATACCAAATATCTGCAAGCGCAAAGTCCAGCTCGATTCCCCCCATCGACGAAGTAGTGTCCACGGCAATCATCTTCTCAGGAAATTTCTCTCCAATCGCTTCCAAGACCGACATCGGAACTTGAGTTGCGTTTGCCGTTTCGTTTTGGGTGACGGCAATCAGATCAAAATCCTCGCTGATTTCCAATCCGGCTACGTCCACCGCCTGATTGGCGTCGAGCTTCAAAGCTCCGGTAGCGGGAATGATGTGTTTGGCAAACTCCACCCATTTTTTCCCGAAGGATCCCGAGTAGATATGAAAGCTCGCCTGCTCCACGATGGACTGGGTGATGATCTCCCAGTTTTCAGTAGCGGAGGAGGTGAGCAAAAGCTTGTAATCATCCGGCATGTGGAGCTTGTCCCGCATCAGCTGCTCAGTCTCCTGATAGAGATGCATGAACACTCCACTGCGGTGATTGGCACTGAGGATCCCCTGATCGTAGGCGTCCTGCATGTATTTTGGTAGCGCGTCGTAAACCTTAGACGGGCCGGGAGCAAAGGTGATCATAGTGCTGGAGTGTGGAGAAAATAAGTAATGCCAAGTTCGTAACCCTTGAGTCCCAAGCCGGATATCATGCCGACACAAGACTTGGAGATGATGCTTTTATGACGAAATTCTTCGCGCTTGTAGATATTCGAAATGTGGACTTCCAACGTCGGTGTGGTCACTCCCGAGATCGCATCGGAGATCGCCACCGAGGTGTGGGTGTAGCCGCCTGCATTTAGCAAGATGGCGTCGAAGGTGAACCCGACTTCATGGATTTTGTTGATCAACTCGCCTTCTACATTGCTTTGATAATAGTGGAGTTCGACTTGGGGAAAGCGTTTTTGCAGTTGCGCGAAGTAGTCTTCAAAAGATTCGCTTCCGTAGATTTCCGGCTCTCTTTTACCCAGCAGATTTAGGTTGGGGCCATTGATGATTTGGATTTTCAAGGCATTTTAGGTTTAAAGCTTTGGCTCAAAGTTAAGTAGTCCCTCGAAGCATTCAACTTTTCTACTTCCATTCTTTTATTCGGAAAAGGTAGGCCAAAGTAAACTCCAGATTGGTTGAGCCCATGTCATAAACTCTGTCTTGGGACTCTGGATTGGTGAAATCATAGGCAAACCGAACTTCACCCGAGATAGTACTTTTCCCAAAAAGCTTAGAAATTCCCGCTCCAGCCGTCAGTCCGTACATCAACTTATTGGGATTGTCCGTGGATCCGCCGTAGGTCGGCAATTCGGGTGGCGTCGCTCCCGAGTACTCCCGGGTGATATCTTCCGCTTTCAGTAAAACTCCCAAATGTGGACCGAACTTGATCTGAAAGCGGCCTGACCTTCCCGCAAAAAAACTGGCCAACAGAGGCATCTTGAGGTAAGTCAGCTCTGTGTGATTGAGGTGTTCTTCCTCAGAAAACTGCCTGAACCCAAGTGTCAATTGCTGAGCGTTGAATTCAACCCCGGCATTTTTTGCGTTGAAATACTCCACTACGACCGCAAAGGTCGGTGCTCCGATTCCGTCCACTGAAGTGCTTCGTGTTGAGGCGGTTCCCTGGTAGCTGTAGCTGGACGTGGCATATCCTCCTCTGATTCCTACGCTGAGCTGCGCAAAAGCACCCAACGGCAATGTCAACAGAAAAAAGGAAATCAGAATTTTATTCATTTCCAAAAATAAGGGAATTCGGACAACCGGTGCTACTTCTTATTGAGGATAAAGGTTCCGGTGATGATTTCTCCATCGATCCCGAGACCTCTCACCTCCACCACGACTGGCCCTTCCGAGTCGTTAGTATAATACGAAACGGTCACTTCACCTTTTTCGTCTGCCACCAGATAAGGATTCCAATACAAGGTCTGTCGGTCGTCTTTTTCCACTTTCTCAGTCGATTGCCCATAGTCCACCGCCACGAAATTCCCCTGAGGCTGATAGCCTTGCACGACAAACTCCTTCATTCCTGGTTGACCGGACAGATCACCCATCCCAACATTGTCCTTGAGATAGACGGAGATGACACCATTTCGCCCCTGATCGCCCAGCATCGGAGCCATACGAGTCACGACCTCGACCCGATCAATGTCGAAGGGATTGATTCCCCTGAGATTATCCGCCGCCGATGCGCCTCCGGCAGCGCCCATGATGGCGCCATTGAGCATGACCAAGGGCTCCATGCTGCCCCCGCCCGACACTGCCCCTCCACGGATTCGGATCTGTTGCTGACCGGTCGCTCCGACCTGAGTCACTCTCATACTTGGCACATGCCCGGCCAGGCTGCTGACCAGATCGGAACTATTACCTGTTTTCATGAGGTCTTCTCCCGGCACCACGAAATCTGGATTGCCATAGATCGCAGGCTTCCCGCCCGGACTGTTAGCAGCTGGGCTCAGGGCTTCCATTTCCTCGACGACCGGCGTCCTTACCGGCGTGGCTAGGATGGTTATCTTTGGGAAAAAGGCATCTGCAGGAAGCGCCACCGGAGCTCTCAGCGGCACATCCAATTCCACATTCAGCGGTTTCTCTTTCTTGTCCATCGCGGAAAATGCCAACTTCATCGGTCCGTAGAACTCCAAGTCGTTCAACAAGAACGAACCATCGCCCGAAGACTCCAGGTCAATCATTCCTTGGAAATCATTGACGAAGGCAGTCATCGCCGCAGACGCTCCCTTGCCTTTCTCATCAGTCACTTTGCCCGCCAGGTGGAGGCTTTTCTCGATCGGATACGAGAATCGATCCAGTCCGAGCGTCTCTGAGATACCCTGTAGATCCAGCGCAGCTCCCATTTCCAGACTTCTCGCCACGGGAACCAGCTGTCTCGCATCCCAAGCTCCTACTGAGAGCGTCGCGGGGATGGCTTTCCCATTCCTGCCACTTACTTTGAGGGTGAGAGTGACCTTTTCTCTCGGACCAAACTGTTCCTTGTCAGAGCGGAGAGCCACTCCTTGCGTTGACCAAGATGTCGCAGCTTCGTCCGGAGCGATCCGTTTGTAGGGATCCAGAATGGTCAGCGTCTGGAGAAAATACTGATTGGGGCCGTAATTGCGCATCCAGTTGGTATAGGCTCGGAGAAAATACTTTTCCCCATCCATCGAATCCGGCAGATAGAAGTCACCCACGACGATCCCATCCCTGATCTGGAATTTCTTTTCAATGACCAGGTCTCGGTCCATGCCGATCACCTCCACGTAGAGCACCTTGCTCAGCTCATCCCGCAGGTAGGGATTGCCGTAGGCAAAATATCCTTTAAAAAAGACTTGGTCTCCCGCATAATAGTAAGGTTTGTCGGTGTGCAGGTAGACTTTTTCCTGGTAGTTTTTAGCCGTCTTGGCCACGTCTTGGAGCATAATCGCCTTTTCTGCATCGTAATCCAGCGGCAAGAGGTTGGAGATGCGCTTGCGATCCATGTCTCCGGAAAACACCAGATCCTGCGGATTCATCACCGTGCCGTTCTCACGGACTTTCACTTTGCCCCCGCTGACTTCCAGCCAAGAGACCGGATAGGGCGCGTCTTTGTAGGTGTTGGCCTGTGCATAACCCTTCTGATAGTGGATCTCGATCCGGCCTTTGAGATTGATGAAAAATTCTCCCGGAGGAGTGGTGGGAGTGACAAGTGGATCAGACTTATAGGGCACGACTGATTTGCCCAGTTCGTTGGCAAAGATGTCCGATCGCATGTTCATAGTGGCAGATCCGCCTGCCTTGTCTCCGTAGAGGTAAAAGCCCTCCTGCTCCTGGCTCCCGCTGAGAATCGCTCGAAACATATTCATAGGCGACTTGCGATACACGTCTGCCCGGTTCTTTTCCCAAGTCGATTTTTGGATGTCAGATGTCGGAGCCAATTCTTCAAATCTCGCCGCTCCGGCGATCCGATAGTTGGTAGGAGAGTCAAAAAACTCCTTAAGGTTAAAGGTAATTTTGTATCCCAGATACTGGTTTTCGATCTCGATTGGCTGATCGGCTTTGGCGGTAAAAGCTCCTTTTTCCGAAGCTGCAGGAAAATCGATCACCCATGGGTTCAGAATCTGAGTCTGGGCAGCAGCCTCATCAATGCCGACGAAGAGATTTTGAAATTTCCGCAGATCCCGCTCCCAGTTTTTGTCCCGCGAGGCTTGGATCTCCACATCACTTAGATCCTGCGCAAAGGGCTTCAGCGCAAGATTGAGCGTAGCAGTCCCGCCCGGATTTAGGGTCAATTTCTTGGTTTCTGCCACGTAGCCCATGAAAGAAAATCCAATCTCCACAGCGCCCGGTTCCAAACCGGAGAGGGTGAATTTCCCGTCCATATCTGTGGCCGTGGAGATGGTGGTGTTGTTGACGAATACGCTGCAAAAAGGAAGTGTCTCGCCTGTATCGGCGTCTTTCACGACACCGGTGACCGTGCTGGTTTGGGCGAAAGATTGAATGGAAACGAGTAGAAAAACGATGATCAAAAAAGTAGTTTTCCCCATTTTCGCCGGTTCTTTAGAATTGAACTCAAGTATATGAAAAAAGCTCCAATCAGGAGCTTTTAGTTTTGTTTATTCAGGCAAGAATTCAATCTTCCTTAAGATCATCCCGATCCTTCAGTTTCTTGTCCTCCACATTTTTGTTGAGAAACTCATTGATCTTGTCAATCGGAAAACTTGACGAAATCTCACCAAAGGAATTGATCTCCATCTTGAAGCCTTTCAGCTCATCGTGAACCCGAGGATCGGCTTCTTTCTTCTTTTTCTTTGTCATCTTATGCTACAATTGTCAAAGTATTTAACGCAAATCGGATTCTTTTGGCCACTTCTGAAGTACCCAAGATAGCAAAAACCTCCATCAAATCCGGGCCTCCGCCCATTCCAGTTACAGCCAAACGAACAGCCTGCATGACTTTGCCGAGTTTGATCCCAGCAGATTCGGCTGTGCTTTCGAGCAAAGACTTGGCAGTCGCTGCGTCGAAGGCCTCTTCGAAGACGTCCAATGCTGTGGCATAGTCGCCCAGCAGTTTGGCGGCATCTGCATTCCATTTCTTGGCGGCTACGTCTTGGTCAAACTCCGTCGGTGCGCTGATCAAAAACTTACTTTCTCTCCACAGATCCGCCGGAAATGTCACCCGTCCTTTGACAAGATTCAAGATTGCCTCGACCTTGTCGCCGGGCACTTCCAAGCCCTCCGCTTTTGCGTCAGCTGTCAGGAAGTCGACCAATTCGGAGTTGGGCTTGGTTCTCAAATACTGCTCGTTGTACCACTTGGCTTTGGCGATGTCGAATTTGGTTCCGGACTTGCCGATGCGCTCGACAGAAAAAGCTTCCACCAACTCGTCCAAGGTGAAAAGCTCCCGCTCATCGCCAGGATTCCAACCGAGGAACGCAAGGAAATTCAGAAAAGCATCTGGCAAATAGCCGCCTTCACGGAATCCAGAGGCTTTTTCACCCGAGAAAGGATCAACCCAATTCAACGGAAAAACCGGAAAACCAAGCTTATCCCCATCACGTTTTGAAAGCTTTCCGTTGCCGTCAGGCTTCAGCAAAAGTGGCAAATGCGCAAAAGTGGGCATGGTGTCCTCCCAGCCAAAAAACCGATAAAGCAACACGTGAAGCGGCGCAGATGGCAACCATTCTTCGCCACGGATCACGTGCGTAATCGTCATCAAATGATCATCGACGATGTTGGCCAGATGATAAGTAGGCATCCCGTCGGACTTCATCAACACCTTGTCGTCGAGGGTACTGGAGTGTACCAACACCCAGCCACGGATCATGTCATTGAGCCGCACTTCCTCGTTGCGGGGAATTTTGACGCGGATGACATAGGGCTCGCCAGAGGCAAGACGCGCTTTCACTTCCTCAGCAGGGAGCGTCAGCGAATTCTTCATCTGCGTGCGGGTGATGCTGTTGTATTGTGGAGAGACGACGCGGGCGGCAGTGAGGCGCTCACGCATCGCTTCCAACTCCTCGGAAGTGTCGAATGCGTAGTAGGCGTGGCCTTTTTCCACCAAGTCCAGCGCATACTGCATGTACATCGCCTTGCGCTCAGACTGGCGATAAGGGCCGCAGTCACCCGGATTCCAGGGACTCTCGACAGGGGAGATCCCCAGCCATTCGAGGGATTCCTTGATATATTCTTCAGCACCCGGTACAAAGCGGGTCTGATCTGTATCTTCAATTCGCAGGAGGAATTTTCCTCCCATTTTCTTGGCAAAAAGGTAATTGTAAAGCGCGGTGCGGACGCCGCCAATATGCAGTGCGCCTGTCGGGGAAGGGGCGAATCGTACTCTAACTTCTCTGCTCATGGGTATCTCGTGTCAGCTAAAAACCCCGAAATCCGGGGCGTGGTTTGGTCAAATCAGGGGGCAAAGATAAGGAAATGTTCCTGAAGGGGATTGCAAAGACGGCAATTTGGAGATGCTTGATTAAGCGGGTTCACTTTGAAAATCTATGCTGCCGACTACGTGAAAAAAAGTGCCCGACTAGTCCACAAACTTCACCGAGTTCATCAAATGAGTCATGTCGATCTTAATGTGTTCGATCACGGGAGCCAGAGAGTCGTTTTTCATTGCGGTATTGAAATACAACGCTCCCCTGAGGAAATGACGCGTGGAGTCAGTGACAAAAAACTGAAACTGAGTCGGTACTTCTCCCGACAACTCGGCCACGACGGCCGTGTAGCCATGCGGCGTCACTAATACTCCTTCCTCGATCCCGTAGGCTTTTATCTGATGCTTTGCCGTCAGCTTGAAGGCATCGTTGGACAGGGTTTGGAAATCGGCTCCGTCTTCGCCTATTTTTTTGTAAGTGAGATGGACTTTTGCGCCGAAGTCTTTGTAGTTCAGATTGATCCAGGCTTTTTCTTTCAAGTTAAAAGAATCCGCCTCGACGCTGCTGGCTTTCGCAAAATCCAACTCATAAGGATAGTCGCCCGAAAGGCTGTCGTAGGAGTGATTGGGAAGGTCAATCTTGTTGTAACCGGTCGGTTTTGGCAGCCATGTATTTTCACATCCGGCTAAGACCAAGAGGAGAAGCGGCAAAGCCAACAGTTTCATATCGAATCTCGCTTTCTGGATAATCATTCTGGCGTATGACACTTTCATCATGCTCGATTTCATCATGGTCAAAATTAGGTTTTCCATTTGAATTGAACTTGGAATAGAAGAACTTTAACAAAAAACCAAAAACACTGACCCATGAAAACTACGATCAAATTTACTTTCGCCGCGCTTTTCTCTGCGACGATGATGCTTTTCGCCGGTCTGGCGGAGGCCCAAACCACCAAAGAGGAATTTTTGGCTAAATGGGAAAATGGCAAACAATTCACGCTGGATGTGCTGGACAAAATGCCAGAGACGGAGTTGGACTTTAAGCCCGATCCGGAAGCCATGTCATTTAAGGAGCAAATTCATCACATCGCAGAATCAATTGTCGGCATCTCCAAAGGATTCCTCAAGGGAGCGGACGATGCGCCAGCGATCGAACTGGCGACGGCATCCAAAGCTGACTTGGCAAAATTTGTGGCCGCCACCTATGACTATGGCACAGCGACCGTGAAAGCGCTCAGTGATGCTGACGCGGCCGAGAAAATCGAGGTTTTCGGTACTACTACTGTATCCAGAAGACAAGTGGAAGCGCTGCTGATGGATCATTGCACGCATCATCGCGGTTCGGCCATCGCTTACCTTCGTTTCAAGGGAATCGCCCCTCCTGAGTTTGTTGGATTCTGATTCTGGTCGTAGGAAAACGAAAAAAGCTAAAGCCAATCAAGGCTTTAGCTTTTTTTGTTTTAGAGCATCTGAGCAATTATTTCCCTTTGCCGCCGATCATTGTTCCGACTGTTTTGAAGATGATCTCAAGGTCGGTCAGGATACTTACATCCTCCAGATATCTCAAGTCGACTCTCATTCGCTCGACCATTTGATCTACACTTTCGGCATAGCCATAATCGACTTGACCGATTGAGGTGATCCCAGGCTTCAGTGCAAGGAGTTTCCAGTAAGCCGGCGCTTTTTCGGTGATTTGTCGGATAAAGAACGCCCGCTCAGGTCGAGGGCCTACGATGGCCATATCGCCTTTAAGTACGTTCCAGAATTGCGGCAACTCGTCCAAATGAGTCTTTCTCATAATATTTCCCCAGGGAGTAATCCTAGGGTCGTCGTCGCTGGTCGTCTGCGGGCCGTTCACTTCGGACTTCACGATCATGCTTCTGAACTTGTAGATGTAGAATGGAATACCATTTCGACCGATCCGCTCTTGCTTATAAAAGACCGGCCCGGGAGAGGTAAGTTTGGTAATCAGCATCACGGTAAGGAAGATTGGGAGTCCCAGGAGCATGACCACGCTGGAAAACGCAATGTCGAAGCTCCGCTTGACAAATCGTGTGGTGATCTCGATCCCGTCGAAGATAGCCTCCCTTACGGTGTCTGACGATACACGGTACATCTCTATGAAAGTCGGAAGAGATGATTGTCCTCTGTACTCCGTGAGTACATATTCTTGGTTTTGATTAGATCCTGCCATCGTTAAAAGAATTTATTGTGGTAGTTGGTGATTGCTAAAATCCAATTAACATACCATGACCTACCGGGGGCTGGAATCGCGGGTTCTTTTGGAAGGAAAAGGCAGAGAATTTTAGTGGTAAAAGCCTCAAAAAGTTCGAATGGATGCGCTGAAGGGTCTTTTTAAAAAAATATCCAAATATTTGTTAACTGATTTCTTTGTACGGCTGGCGAAGAAATCGCTGTGCGGCACGTTCCACACATTGTTCAGACCTGCTACACCCCACTGCCAATTTCTGGCAGCTTGGGGCGTTTATTGTTTCCGCCAGTGGGCAGAATGCATGGAAAGGGAAGGTTTGATACCCAGCGGAAGCGATTGATGGAGTATGCCCAGCCGATAGCCTGTCCACTTGGCAAAAAGCGAAGCAAACGTCTTTGGCAGTAGTCGCGGACTATGCTCCCAAACATAGGCAATCTCTGAGCGAAGGTAGCTGAAACCTTCCTTGCCGGCTTTGCCGAACTTTTCAAATATCCAGGGATTGTCCCGGTGAAATACCCCGATGTCGAAATACCTCCTGAATTCCTCCGCCAGGGAATAGTCGTGTGAATGGTACACACGAGCTTCGGCCAAATAGGCCAGTTCCCATCCCTTGAGCATCATCTGTCCGGCGATAAGCACGTCCTCGCCGAGGATGGTGCCCGATGGAAATCCTCCCGCGTCAAAATAAGCTTCCGCTCGGTATGCGGCAAAGGAATTGGAGCAGGAGATCGTGCGGATACCCAATCTTTCCCGGTCTTGAAAGGTGCGGATCTGGGACTTTTCCGGGTAGTTGAAGAGGCGGGAATGAGATTCCAGCACTTTCGCATGGCGATGGGGCAGCTGTCGCCCATAGCACATTCCGAGCTTTGGGTTCGAATCAAGAGCTAAGACCATTTTCTCCAGCGCGTCAGCGTTTTCCAAGATGGCATCCTGTGTCAGGAAGACAAAGACTTCAGCATCCGGATACGCTTTGATTGCCAGATCTCGCGTCCCTCCATGATCAAAATCCTTCTTGTCTAGCGTGATCAAATCGTGCGCAATGCCACTGAAGTAGCCCAAAGTGCCATCCGTGGAACCAGAATCGACCACCACCAGTCGGTTGATAGCTTGAGTCTGTTTCAGAATTCCCGCTACCACCTCCTCCATTCTAGCGCCGCCGTTTAGCGTGGGGATATAGAGATTGACTTTCATTTGTGAGTGAGCTTTTTTAATCGTTTTCTATTTCCACTTCCGCGTAGTCTGCAATGCCGCTGACGAGTTTCTCGTTGACTTTTGCCTTGCCTTTGCCGACAAATACCAGCGTCGGTTTGCCCTCGGCGCCATGATGTTCATTGCCCAATAGCTGGATCCTGTCGGGATAGTTGCTCCTTAACGTGACATTTTCCTTTCCTCCAGGGAGTAGCTCGATCTTGTTGTCTTGGATCAGGAGATTGGGACTGCCCTCGTCCAGAATCACCGGACCTGCGGAGCGTATCTCATTTCCGATCAGACGGATATCAGTCGCGGACTTTTTCACGATGACCGCGGTGGTCTTCAGACTTTCGATTTGGTTGTCCTCAACGGCTACACTTCCTGCCCCGGCTATGAAGAGGACGTTGGATTCGCTGTTGTTTTTCAGATCATTGCCTTTCAACACCAGATTTCCTTTCATGTTGATATTGAATCTTGCATGGGAAAAGGAGTTGGAAAGCACTTCAAACTGCTCCACCTCGATCTTGTTGGGCAGGGAGAGCGAGCCGATCTGGCTGTCTTTGATCAGGATGTGCTTCGCCTTGGTATTCGCCATGAGATTGATGCTGCTGTACTGGCTGGATTCGATCCTGAGATCTGCGAGACCCAGCACGATCTCCACCTGATTGTCAGCTTGGTTTTCTCTGGTCAGGATGATGCCGCAGTCCTCGATATATAGCGCGGGACGGTTGTTGCCGATGGCCTGATTTCGGTAGATGACCAAGCCGGAGATATTGATCAGCGTGCCGAAGCCGGAGCCGTCGGGAGTGGATTGTCCCTTGACAAAGCCATTTTCGCAGCTCAGATTGTAAGCAATCGTGGTCGAGATTTCTTTTGCTCTTTCGGGGGAACGATTGTTAATATCAATCCCATCGGCCGCATTGCGATCCAGCACGTTGCCGGAAAAGGTGTAGTCGCTTTCCTTGCCGCTATCGCCAAACGCCACCTGAATCCCAGACATACCATTGTGGTGGATGGTACTGTTCAGGACTTCCGCTTTGCGACTGCCGTAGATGAAAATGCCGTTTTCTCCGTTTTTGAAGATTTCTGAGTCTCTGATCGAAATCGTGTTACTGGTCAGAATCCTGATTCCGGTGCCCGGTTGATAGGAATGTGTCTCCGTTCTGCTGCTTCCAAAGTGATGGATCCTGGATGAAAGCACTTCCAATCCGCTACATTGAAAAGCCAATATCCCCGGATAAGCACGAAGCTTAGTAGAGTCTCCTTGAAAATCCGAGTTTACAATGCGGATTCGCTGGCTTTTTCGCAGGTGTATTGCCTCATTTTTTGATCTTGCCCTCACCGAAATGTAAATGTCGGTCACGCTGTCCGCCTTGATCAGCGGATTGGGCGAGCTTTGCTTTTCGATCGAGTAGTCGCCAGTCTTCGCGTCGGGATGGTGGGCCAAGGTTCCTGTGGAAACCAAATGGACTCCTGATCGGAGCTGGAGTGTCCGAATCATAAAATTTCCTTCGGGAATAAAAACCGTGTCGCCGGGAGAGGATTCGTCCAGAACTTTTTGGATGGCGGCAGTATTGTCGCGGATACTGTCACCTACAGCGCCAAAATCAGTCACTGTCCGCCGGATTCCGGTGCTGGAAGCCGCCGGAAGCGAATCGTTGCCAGAGCTTTGGTCAGAGGTGAACAGAAACAAAAGAAGTGTAAGAAGCAGTTGCATATCAATAATAGGTTTACTCTAGGATGGTTTCCCATGTCTGGGTTGCGGTTTTTTCCCAAGAGAAGTCTCTTGCCCGTTCGAGTCCTTTCTCTACACAGTAGAGATAGGTTTTTTCGTCGTGGACCAGCATCTCGATTCCCTGCTGGATGGCGCTGACTTCACTCGGAGTGACACAGATGGCGGCACCCCCGGCGATTTCCGGTAGTGAAGACTCGGACGAGGTCAGTACCGGAGTACCCGAAGCCATCGATTCGATTACGGGCAGTCCGAAGCCTTCCATCTTGGAGACAAACAGGGTTGCATGTGCCCCTTTGTACACCGAGGGAAGATCTTCCTCCGGGATCATACCCAAAAACCTTACCCGGCTTTCGATTCCTAAGGTGCGGATGAGGGTGTCAATCTCCGGTTCCGGATGTCCGGAGAGCGCGAACACAAAATCCTTCGAAATATCCGCCTGAGCGAAAGCTTCGAGCATCGCAGGGATATTTTTATAAGTCCGCCGGTTGCCGACATAGAGAAAGTAAGGTCTGTCCAGCTCGTATTCCCGTTCGTTTTGCAGGAAGTTCTCCCCGACACCGTTGTAGATCACCCGAATCAAGTCGGCTGGAATGCCCAATTTTTCCACCAAAAGAGACTTGCTATACTCGGACACGGTGATGATCTTTTTCGCCCTTTTTGCCAAAGGGGCGATCACCCAGCGGTAGTATTCTTTATGCAGCCGTGAGTAGTAAAACAAGTGCATCAAGTCGTGTATAGTAAAGACAAAGGGCATTGCCGAAAACAGCGGCGGGATGAACGTCGGACTGTAGAAGACGTCCGCTTCGGATTTTCTGATCTTTTGGGCCAGGTGGAAGGGAGCCAGAAAACCGGCGGCGTTTTCCTCCTGCGGAAGCGGAATCGCTTTCACAAAGTCCGGCTTGCGGGCCATCACTTCGCGATAGAGTCTTCCGATGCCGGTATCTCCGTCCCAGCTGGAGTCGATCAATACTTTTTTCCCGTTCATAGGGTCTTGATTTTGGTATGGTGAAAGTCGATTGCATGCTGGGATCCTACCAGCCAGATCAGGACAAAATACACCGCGACGTCATTGTCATATCCCGAATACAGGATCATCATGATGGCGAGGATGGGGAGGAAAAGCACGATCAACATCCCAATTTGCCCGATTCGTTGAAGGCAGGCTTGGAAAAACAGGCCGATAAAAGCGGTGAAAGCCAAGAATCCAATGATTCCAAACTCCACATAAGTGGTCATGAAGGTGTTGTGAATATGCGGTTCGCCGCGATAGAACTTTGCGTTTTCCTGCAGAAAGTCTCTCGCTTCCAAGAATCCACCTCCCCAAATAGAAAGCTCAGAAAAGTGAGTGAAAAACGCTGTCCAATACACGATCCGGATGCCCATGCCGTCGTTGGAAGAAGTGATCGAGTCGATCCGTACGACCTGCGTGAGAAAGAACGGGAGCGCGATCGCCACTGCGACGAGGAGGACGATTCTCCATTTTCGCTCCAGAATCATCCAACTCAAGGCAAAAATTCCAATCAAAAGCGCGACCATCGGCGTCCTGGAAAGACTCAGGAAGGCGATCAAAAAGACAAAGAGAATGCGGACTGCACTCAGTTTGTGCTTTTGTAGAACAGGTATGAAGACAAATACAAACCCCAAGAGGGCTATCCTGGCTCCAAACATATTTTTGTCGTCCAATCCCCAGTAATAAAGTCCAGGTCGGTACAGTCCGCTGGCTTGACCCGACGTGTCGGATCCCAGAATCAGGCGAAAGTCAAACGAAGCGTGGTAAACCAGCAGTTGAAGTAAGCTGAGCAGCAATAGGATGCCCAGCGTCCAGTCGAGAAAGTGGGTCAAGCGGGTGTTTTCACGCTTACTGAGCCAGTGGATGGAGCACACTAAAAAGAGGGGATTGACCAGCAACTTTGCTGCGTTTCCGATCTCCTGAGAGCTTCCTGAGTACGTCAATCCTACGACTACAAGCCCATATCCAACATACACGGCCAACGCGATCATCCATTTATTAAGATGGATAGACCACGATTCCCGAACGAAGAAGAAAGAGGAAATCAGGAAAAAGACGGGGTAGACTTTCCAGGGAAGAAAGATGCTGACCAATGAAAGCAAAAGGAGACTTTCCGTCAGGGTGACGGATTTCCGGCTGAAATCAGATCGGGTCGGCGGGCCTGTGAGAGAATGGGAACTCATATCAGGCGCGGGATTTTTGGAGCATAGCTGCGCGGACGACTTGATCGTACTCCGAGATCAGGCGGTCTTTGTCCAGGAAACGCGAAACAGAATCAGAAGCAGCTGCACTCAGACGGTTATAGAGTGCAGGATAATCATAAAGTCGGACCATCGCCTCACCCAGAGAGTTTGCCTGCTCCGGATGACAAATCAGGCCGTTTAGCTCATGTTTGACGCTTTCACCGAGTCCGCCCTTTCCGGAAGTGATGACCGGAACACCATGCGCCAGGGCTTCGATGGCCACCATCCCGAGCGGCTCTTCCCACAGACTGGGAACTACCAGCGCATCAATTGTTTTAAGGAATTCGCTTGGTTTGACAAACCCGACAAATTCCACTTGCGAACTTTTAGCGAGGTGGCGAAACTCCTCCAAGGTATTTTCGTTGCCATTTCCGGCGATTTTCAAACTCGCGGGAATGCTCAACTTTTGAAATTGCTCGATCAGCCATTCGACGCCCTTGACTTTTGAGATGGTACCCAAATACCCCAAAACGAGCTTTTCTCTTGGTTTTCGTATGCGGGGAGGCAGCGACTCGGGTGCAGTCCTCACGTTATAGATGACTTCCTTGGAGGCGTTGGAAAAGTAGCCTGCAGAAACAAACCGATTCAAGATACTTTGACTGATACCTACGACCGCCGAGACTTTAGAAGAAGTGGTGGGATGGTTGCTTCGTAGTAGCTGACAGCTCAGGCATTGCGTTTCGCAGGGGACTCCAGCTTTGTTCATGTTACTGTTGGGGCAAAGCAAATAGAAGTCGTGAAGCACCTGGATGATGGGGATTCCAGCCGCATGGATCTCGTCCCAAACTGCTATTGACCAGCCCGCCAGGTTGTGACACGAAACGACGTCGGGGCGCTCTTCCTGGAGGATTTGCCGGATGGTCTCTCCCATCCCGACATTTTTCCGATCCCGAAAGTGCCACGCCATTCTGGAGAGGGTTGGGGCCTGCGCGTCACCATACGGCCAATACCCGTTTTTTAACGGAACACGGATCACTTTGACCCCATTCACCTCGTCGACTGTTTTGGTTTTTTCGGCATGAAGACTCGCTACCACCACCTCATGGCCCCGGCTTTTCATCCCTTCGACGATCAGTTGGAGCGAAAGCTCGGCTCCTCCTTTGATCAGAGGGCTATACAAGGAGTTGACGTACAGTATTTTCATGTGTTAAAAAAGATCAAGATAAAAGATCCCGATACAGCTTGCTAAGGCCATCTGTCGCGACAACGGGGTCGTTTGCTTTTTGTACGTGCTCTCTCATGGTCCTCCCCATCTGCAGAAGCGCAAGCGGGTCGTTTTTTTTCAGTTCAAGTACGTGCCCGATGGCGTAGCGGAGCTTTGACTCATGCTCGGACTCGGATGCATAGGTATACGAAAACACTCCGGAATCCGCGGCAGCCAGTTCATCAATGGTGCCAATTCTCGGGCAGATCACCGTGCGGCCATAGGAGAAGGCCAAAATCACCGTCCCGGAATTGAGACTGCTTCTCAGGTCATAGGGCAAGACCAGCAGATCAGATGCCCCGATGAAGTCCGGGATTTGATGATCTTCCACGAAACCCAGGCGTAGATCAATCTGGTCTGCGCCGGATGCCAGCCTCCGGAGATCCTCTGCATAGTCCTGTGACGCAGGCTTGCCCGCAATCGTGAGTTGAATAGCATCTCCAAATTCCCTGCACACCCGGATCAGGAGTTCTAGATTTTTGTAAGGTTTCACCGCCCCCATGAATAAAAGCTTCAGGGGTTCTTGTGGGTTTTTGGGAAGTTCAAGGGCTTTCCCGTATACGTCGATGAAATGCGGGTGGGGAATCAACAGGATTTTGCTCCGAAACTTCGGATAAATCTCTCTCAAAAAGGTCTCCGTGGCGGCGCAGTGGATGACGACGGCATCGACGCTTTTCAGAAGCAATTTCACCAGAATGGTACTCAGCTTTCCGGACCCCTTTTCGTGGGAAAGGCGGTTGTGCATCGTCCAGACGAGCTTTTTTCCGCTCGCTTTGATGGCCAGCAGTGCGACGATTTTTCGGGAAAAACTTTTCCACATCGCACCCTTCGAGCTTTCATCCAGATTCTCAAACCAATTCAAATGAACCAGTCGGATGGATTGGAAATGAGCCCTGCTCTTGAAAAGGTCGTCCAAGGGATTCACCACGAATCCTTTTTCCTCGATTCCCTTCACAAGAATGTGGATGTATTGATTTTCCGAATTGTCCGGAGGGTTAAAAATGATGGGGATAGCTGCTTCCGCCTGGCTCATGATTTTCGAAAACTCTTTAAAAATGTCGTTGCAATTTCCTGGCTAGACAGGTCGAACTGTCTTCGGCTTTTCCACCAATTCATCGCTTTTTCCCAGCTGTTGCTCTTCATGGACAGCAGCATGGTATAGGCTTTTCGCTTTTGCATCAGCTGCGCAAAGTGCGTCTGTAGGTAATCCTTGGCGATCCGGTCCGTGTCATCGGCGGGCTCGTTTTTCAAAAAATCCCGCAGCCAAACGGCATAGCCGAGATTTGCTTCCATCTTGATCAGATCGCTCCCGGTGGAAGTGATAGACTGGGCGTTACTGCGGTATTTAAACACCGGACGGTTGGTATGTGCAATCCCCAGATCCCGAGAGGCAATGAATGCCGTGATATCGTCCGAACCCCAAGCTAGGGGAAGATTGAAAAATCCACCCTGCGCGCGAAGCGAGTCGATGCGATAGACATAGTCCGAGATGTAGTTGGAGCGGAGTTGCTCGAGACGCTGCCAGATGGAATCAAATACGTGCTCGAACGCGGGAAGTGCCGGAGTCAACCGGACAGTCTCTCCGGCATCGTTGATTATTTTGCTGCGGCAGTGGTAGACATTTAGGCCGGGAAAATTTTCGATCAACTTAGAAAACTCACGAAGATAATCTGGGTGTAGGAGGTCGTCATCCCCCATTATGAGGAAAAATTCCCCAATTGCGAGCGAAAGGCATTTGTTCCAGTTGTCGACCAAGTGGTAGGCTCCGACATTTTTTTCATTGGTGAAATATCGGATCCGAGGATCTGTAAACTTTCTCACTACCTCGTCAACGGGTTGAGGAGAGCAGTCGTTGAGTATGATCAGCTCGAAGTCTCCGACCGTTTGGGCAAGGATGCTGGAGATACACTCTTCGAGGAAGCTGCTTTTGAAAGCGGGTATGCAGATAGAAAACTTGACCATCTTTGTTTAGTTGGCTCGTCTTGTAAAGCGTTGTAAATAGGCGTTCAGGAGCTGTTTTTCGCCCGGTCTGATCAAAAATACTCCGGCCACAGCCAGAAATATCAGGGAAAATATGCCTGAGTTCAGAATCATCTTGACCCATTCCGAATTCCCCAACCCGAGCCACTTTTGCAATCCGTACGCTCCGCCAAAGGACAAAAGCCCTACCATTAAAGCTGGCACGAAGGAGGTGGCGAGGATTTTCCAGCTGCTGAGCTTAAGCACCTTGGGAATGTAATACACATAGAAAAACCCAATCTGAATCGACATGTACACCAGATATCCCAACACCGCCGCGCCGACATTCATCGTGGGAGCGAGGACCACCGTGATGGGAAGTGAAACGATGCAGGAGATCGCCGAGGAAAAGATCAGCGCCTTGGTCTTGCCAGAAGAGAGTACCAGGCTCGCCACCGGTGTATTGTGCATGTTGAGCAGGACAGTCAGCAGCCAGAGATTGAGCCAGGGAGCGAGGTAGAGATAATCGGGTCCCATGTATAGACCGAGTAGATCGTGGGAATTGAGGATCAGGATGAAGACCACAAAACAGAGGAATAGCGAGATGTAGCGGGTCGCTTCCAAGACCATCCGCTCGATCTTGTCGTGATTTCCCTCCGCGTAGATCTTTGACGCAGAAGGAAGTAGCACCTGTAGAAAGATGCTTCCAAATGAAATCACCAGCATCGCTATCGTCTGGATCACCCGGTAATCTGTGAGCACATCGATGCTGGAGGCATATCTCGCCAAGAGGATTGGTCGGAGCTCGTTGGCAGTCAGCTGGAAGATTCCCATCAGGAAGATCGCAGCGCTGTAGCCGATGATCTCTTTGAAGATCGGCAAGTCCCACTTCGGAAGCAGGAGCTGGGAGAGCTTGATTGGGAATACTTTCAACCTAAAGATATTCAGTGGAATAGGCAGAAGGGTTGCCAAGGTATAGCCGAGGAAGTAAGCCGGAAGCGACCATTTGAACTGAACTGCAATCAACGCGACACCGAAATTGGCCAAGCTGCTGATCAGAAATGCCCGGTTCACGTGTCCAAGCTCGTCTTTTGCGCTGAGCAGCTGCACGACGACATTGGATAGCCAGTTGGGGACTGTGCTGGCCGAAAGGATAAACATCATCGTGCGATAGACGGGGATCTGGTCTGGGGAAAGCTTGAAGAAATACTCCCCGTTGAAAGCCATAAACAAGAAAACCAGCGTATTGACCAAGCCGATGACGCCATAGAAGATGACCCCGGACCTGGAGGCCCGGCTGATCGAATCCCAGTCGCCTTTTGCTTCCCATTGGGAAAGGAACCTGACAGAGCCGACGTTCATTCCGAGATCCATCAGACGCAGATAGGCGTTGAGCGAAAAAGCCAAAGCAATCAGGCCGTAATCGCCTTTGCCATAGTATCCTACCAGCAAAGGAATGGTGATGAATTTGGCTCCTGCATCCAGAATTTTGGAGACGATGCCCCACACCGAACCGGAAAAAATGCGTTTAGCTGCTGGAGATGGACTTTTCAATTAAGATATTTTTGATGAAATTTCTACTGGCCACCTTTCCAAAAGTCGGCCAAAAGCCAAGTCTTTTTCCGGTCTGCGTTGGTCCGGTGGTTTTAATGTCCTAAAAAAGACCGGCAGGTTTCAGGCTTGGCAAGGAATTTAGTCATCTTTTCTGAATCAATTTTTGCGGATGGGTCATCAGTCCGCAGCTCAAACCTAAAAATCCAATGCAAGACATACTCATTATCGGTGCCTTTGACCGATACAACTACGGCGATCTACTTTTTCCGATCATTCTAGAAAAACAGCTACAGACCTACGGACTTGACTTCCGATTTCAGTTTTTTGGTTTGGTCAAAAGTGATCTGAGGCCCGAAGGCGGGATTCCGACTCAGGGCCTTCAGGACTTTTACCGGCAATGCAGTGATCCCGATCACCCGGTGCATGTCATCATCGCCGGCGGCGAAGCCTTGGGGGTGACTTGGAATTCACTCTATGCGGCGCTCAGTCCGGTTTTTCAGAAGATCAACTATCGTCACAAAAGGATCAACAAGATTCTTGATCTCAATGGACTGACGAGGAAGTTTCTGGGAGGTAAGACTAGGCTTCCGTTTCTGTTGGGTAAAAAGCGATTCCCCGGGATCAGATCCATTATTCTCAATTCTTTGGGGGGATCTGGACTCAGTGACGCGACCTTTTTGAAATACCGGGAGCTTATACCCAAGTTGCAGCACGCGGACTATTTTGCCGTCAGGGACGAGGTGACTCTTCGAAATGTCCTGAACGCTGGATTGGAGGCTCATCTTTTTCCCGATTCCGCGATTTTGATGGCTGAGTTTTTTCCTCTGGGAACTCTGAAAGACAAGGTAAGTGCGGACGTGCGAGCTTATGTGGAGACTCATCGGGGAGCTTATGCCTTTGTCCAGATCAACAAAAAAACAACCCGAGGCCATGAAAAGACCATCGCTGCGGAGCTGGACCGGGTGCATGAAGAAGGACATACGGAGCTGTGCTTTTGCCCGATCGGGAAAGCGCTGGATCATGACGATCATGAAGCACTACACCATCTGGGCAAGTTGGTGAAGTCACCCTTTACCTATTTTGATGCGGACACGATCTGGGATATCATGTACCTGATCGCCAATTCGAAATGCTATATCGGGACGAGTCTCCATGGGGCCATCACAGCGATGAGCTATGCGGTGCCGCATGTGGGCTTGAAGGTGGAGAAGCTGAGTGCCTATCTGGGGACTTGGGGCGTGGAGGGCAATCGGGACGCGGTGGAGTTTTCCGGCTTGTTTGACCGATTTATGACCGCGACCGGTGTTGCCAAAGAAGAACTGGAGGAATCCAGAGACCGGCAGTTTGCCGAGATCCGTAAGGCCTTTGACTTGATGGTGGCGACGATCACCTCAAAACCGGAGGTGAAGGAATAAACCTGGCGGGGGAAAACAAAAAAACAGCGGGACTTCCCGCTGCCTTTCGTTTAGTTGACCCAATCCAAAATTTTTAAGCATATCTACCCACTTCAAATCCTGCGATTTCAGTGGAAGTGTCTTTTTGCTGATGAAGCTCGGCGACGATTTTCCCAGAAGCCGGAGCCAAAGAGACACCCATCATCGAATGTCCGCTGTTGACTAGGACATTGGTGTAGTTTGGCGCGAAACCGATGTAGGGCAATCCGTCGGGGGAGCAAGGTCGGAGCCCTTTCCAGATCTTTCCTTCTTCGGGAAACTTCGCCTGAAAGTCCGGATAGTAGCGGTTGATGGCTTCATAGATTCCTTTGACCCGGTTTCGGTTGATCGATTGGTTCGTACCGGCGATCTCCATCGTGCCGCCAAATCGAATGTGTGCACCGTAAGGGCTGACAGCGACTTTTTGTTCGGTAAGGATCGTGGCCTGCATGATCTCCGGTTTGTTTTCCTGGAGGAACGAGTAGCCTTTGCCACCCATCATCGGAAGTGAAAAACCCAACATCTGGGCGAGTTCGCCAGACCAGGAACCACCGCAAAGGATGACCTTTTCAGCATCGATCTTTCCTTTGTCTGTGATGACTGCGGAGACTTTCGAGCCGGTCTTTTCAAAGTCTGTCACTTGCGTGTTGGAGAGAAATTTGACGCCCTTTTCTTTCAGATACTTGTTCAAAAAGCCATACAAAGCTCCGGGATCCAGGTGCGCATCACCGGGAAGAAGTACCGCTCCGCGGGCTTTCAGTTCGAGATTGGGTTCCACTTTTCGGAGATCGTCCGGTGTCAGGATTTCCGCTTCCAGTCCGTGCTTTCTCGCCAAATGAGCAAATTCAACCTCTTCTTTTTCTACAGCCTGTGTCTGATACGCCATCATCAGGCCTTTCTCCTGAAGTGCCAGAGCCGCCTCAGGATGCGCTTCTTTAAACTCCAGATAGAGGAATTTGCTCAGTAGGCTGAGGTTTTTGAGGAAAGGAATCGCACGATTGACCTGAGCCTCATTGGCGGCTTTGAAGAAAAGAAGGCACCACTTGGCCAGCTTCATATCCAAGCGGGGATGGATGTAGAAGGGGCTTTTGGAAGAAAACATCCAGGAAATCCCCTTGCTGATCATACCCGGAGCGGCCAAGGGAATAATGTGGCTGGGCACGATCATGCCGGCATTGCCTGTGGAGCAATTTTCCGAAAGGTCGGTCCGGTCGATAACCGTGACTTCGATTCCTTCTTTGTTCAGAAAATAAGCAGTGAACAAACCGACGATTCCGCCGCCGATGATGAGGGTTGGTTTCATAATAGAGTCAAGAGCTTAGAACCAAGAGCCTAGACGCTGGAACCAGAATTCTTGATTCTTGGCTCTTGCATCTTATCTCTCAAATCACTTGAAATCCATGGACATACGGATCGTCGTCGTCCAGGATGATGGTATTGTATCCGTACACTTTGGCCCATCCTTCGATGCTCGGAATGATGGCCGGTTTTCCCCCGATCTCGGTGACTTCCTCGATTCGCCCGGTAAACTTAGAGCCGATGAAGCTCTCGTGGACGAACTCATCGCCCGGCCTCAGCCAGCCCTTGGCAAACCACTGCGCCATTCGCGCAGACGTACCGGTGCCGCAGGGTGAGCGGTCGATGGCCTTGTCTCCGTAGAATACCGCATTTCGTGCCGTGCTGGTCGGATCGAGCGTTTTTCCTGTCCAAAGGACATGCGAAAGTCCGCGGATCTTGTCGTGTTCCGGATGGACAAAGTCGTATCGTTCGTTCATCTTTTGGCGGAGATTTCGCGCCATGGAGATAAGCTGTTCGGCTTTGAAATGTTCGATTCCGGGGAAGTTCTCCTGCGGATCGACGATGCAGTAGAAGTTGCCGCCATAAGCGACATCCACGGTGAGCTTGCCAAGTTCTTCGATCTCGATTTCCAGACTTTCCGCGGCCAAGAAACTCTTTACGTTGGTCAGTTTGACGGATTTGACCTTTTTGCCCTCCTGCTTGTACTCAATCAGTACGAGACCGGCTGGTGCTTCCATTCTCAGAAAGCCGGGTGTTTTCGGATGAATCAAGCCTTCCTCGATGGCAATCGTAATGGTGCCGATCGTACCGTGTCCACACATCGGCAGGCAACCCGAGGTTTCGATAAAGAGGACAGCGAAATCATTTTCCGGATCGTGTGGAGGGAAAAGCATCGAGCCAGACATCATGTCGTGACCACGCGGCTCAAACATGAGTCCGGTGCGAATCCAATCCAGATTTTCCAGGAAATATTGACGTTTTTCGAGCATGTTGTTTCCTTTCAGAAAAGGAACTCCACCGGAAACAACCCTGACGGGATTGCCGCAGGTATGGGCGTCGATGCAGCTAAAGGTATGGCGGGAGGGCATTTTTAGGATTGCAAAATTCTAAAATTGAAAGATTGGAATATTGAGATGGAAGGTGGTGTGCTTCAATATGCTCTGCACGAGAGTTTTAAGGTTGAAAGGTGTAAGCAAAACTCTGGTATTAGCATCAAGTCGTCTCATCTGCCCGTAAATCGCAATTCGTAAATCGTAAACATCCACATCTACTACTTCGTATGGACTCCGTTAATCATTCTCATGATTCCCAGTGGATTTCCATCTCGCAGGGCATCAGGAAGCAATTCCTGCGGCATGTCCTGGAAGGCAATCGGTCTTGCAAACCGCTTGATCGCATGGGCTCCGACAGAGGTGCTGTTTGACGCAGTCGTCGATGGGTAAGGCCCGCCGTGCTGCATTGCATAGCCGACTTCCACTCCTGTCGGCACGCCCTTGAATAGCAGTCGGCCGCATTTTTCTTCGAGAAGATTAAGCAGGAAAAGCTGGTTTTGCAGCTCCTCTGCCTCCGCCCAAACGGTGATGGTCAGCTGGCCATGCAGTTTTTTGGAGATTTCGAGTAGCTCGTCTTCGTTTTGATAGACCACCATCATGGCAAACGCACCGAAGACTTCTTTTTGGAAAACGGCGTCAGAAAGCCAATCGGAAGCTTTGATCTCCGCCAAAGCGGTGCTTCCGTTGATCAGGTGCTTCGGATCCGCCACTTTGACCCAGCGAAGTTCCTCTCGGGATTGCAAATATTGGATCGAATCGTAATAGGCTTGGGCGATTCCTGGATGCAGCATCGGCGCAGAAGCAATTGCGTTGAGTTCGGCAGCGATGGCGCTTTCAAAGGCTTTTGCCTGGCTTTCCGGCACGAAGATCAGTCCGGGGTTGGTACAAAATTGTCCCACTCCCAAGGTCAGCGACCCGATAAAGGCTTTTGCCATCGACTCCAACTCGTTTTCCAGCTTTTTCGGAAAGGTGAAAATCGGATTCACCGAACCCATTTCCGCGTAAACCGGAATCGGCTCGTCGCGTTTGTTAGCGAGATCGAAAAGCGCCATGCCACCCACATGCGATCCGGTAAAAGCCACCGCTTTTGCGATAGGATGCTTCACCAATGCCTGACCTTCGGCGATCCCGCCCTCAACGTGCGTGAAGAGCGCAGCCGGCAGGCTACATTTCAGAATTGCCTGATGAATGCAGTCTGCTATTTTTTTGGAGGTTTCAGGATGTGCTGGGTGGGCTTTGTAGATCACCGGACAGCCTGCCGCCAAAGCTGAGATGGTGTCACCGCCGGCTGTGGAAAACGCCAAAGGAAAATTGCTTGCACCAAAAACCACGACTGGACCCAGCGGAGTCAGAAATCGACGGATGTCTGCTTTAGGCAGTGGAGCGCGGGTTGGATCGGCAGGATCTATGGTCGCTTCGACCCAAGAACCTTCTTTGACCAGGTTGGCGAAAAGCTTGATCTGGCCGGTTGTCCTTCCCAATTCGCCGTTGATTCGTCCCTCAGGCAGATTAGATTCTTTGACAGCCAAGGGGACGATGTCCGCTCTGTTTGCCTCCAGGATTTCCGCCAGAGTTTCTAGAAACGCGCCTTTTTCTTTTCCAGGGAGGTTTTTGTAAAAAAGAAAGGCTTCTTGGGCGGCACTGAAAATTGAGTCGAAGTTCATAGAATTGTAAGATTGTAAGATTGCAAAATTGGAAAATTGGCCCCAAAGAGCATTACTCGACAGGTCTTGTGTCTAATATCTTGCTTCTTGAGTCTATTTTACAATTTCGGTCTTTTTGCCAAGCCCTCGGTAATGATTCCTTCGATTCTTTCTCGTTCTTCTCCGATCAAGGTCAATCTTGGTGCACGCACATGCTCAGATCCGATGCCGCAGTGCTGCTCGGCCAGCTTGATGTATTGCACCAGTTTCGGATGGATATCCAACTCCAGCAAAGGCAAAAACCAACGGTAGATTTCTCTCGCCTCTTCGATCTTTCCTTCCTGCACCAAGTTGAAGATGGTCACAGTTTCCTTGGGAAAAGCACAAACCAACCCAGCTACCCAACCCACGGCACCCATCAGCAACTCTTCCATCGCCAGGGTGTCCACACCACAAAGCAGCGCATATCGGTCACCGAAACGGTTGATCATTCGAGTCACGTTAGAGATGTCTCGGGTCGATTCTTTGATAGCCTGGATGTTTTCACATTCAGCCAGCTCCGCAAACATGTCGATCGTCACCAAAGTCTTGTAATCGATTGGATTGTTATAGATCATGATCGGAAGCTTGGTCGAGTTGGCGACGGTCTTGAAGTAGGTCACCACTTCTCTCGCATCTGCCGCATAGCGCATCGGAGGCAACATCATCAAGCCGGAAGCTCCCAGCTCTTCGGCTTTTTTAGCCCAGAAAAGTGCGTCCTGCGTCGCTCCTTCGGCGATGTTCAAGATTACAGGAACCCTCCCGTTGATGTATTTTACAGTTTCGCCAGTGAGTGTGATCTTTTCTTCTTGGGACAAAACAGAGCTTTCACCCAGCGTTCCGCCAAGGATGATCCCGTTCACGCCGGATTCCAGTTGGAAATCCAGGTTTTTGAAAAACAAGTCCATGTCCAGACTTCCGTCTGCGTGAAATTTGGTGGTGACTGCGGGAAATACGCCTTTCCAATTCATAGTATGTTCGTTTTGATGATTGCGATTGATGGAAGGGACTTGAACCCCTCTTGAAATTCAATTCAAAAGTAGCGGTTCAGATTTCGGAATTCTTTCACAGGATTAGTAGTTTATGGTACTATATTGATCGATTAATTGATTGATATTTAATATTGAATTCAATTTGATACCACTTTCTGAGTATGGCGAAGATCATTTCCTTTCAGATTCCGAAGTCCCATCGGGAATTTGTCCGCTATCAGCAGGATCGTGGGCGGCACTTTTACGATAGACTCCACCAGCATCCGCAGCTGCAGTTGACGGTGATCTTGGAGGGAAAGGGGCAGTTTCTGAGCGGGGACTATGTCGGCCGGTTTCAGGCCGGGGATGTGTTCTTTTTGGGGGAAAATGCCCCCCACGTCTTTCGGAGTGACCCGGAGTATTTTGAAGAATTGGGCACCCTGACCTCGGCAGGAGACACTGTTTTCTTTGATTTTGCTGCTTTTGGAAAGGCCCTCGGTGACTTGGAGGAACTGGAGGCGCTGCGCAAATTCAAAGAGTTTTCGGGTTTGTGCTTTCAGATTTTTGGAGAGAGCAAGCGTAGGATCCTGGAGATATTTGAGGTTTTTCCCCCGAGTGTCGGCTTAGGTCGCTTCCAGTTGGCTATTCAGTTACTTTCCATCCTGGATCAATCCGGAGAAGACATCGTTCCGCTCAACCGTCCGACGCTTTTACGGGGACTATCGGAACGGGATGGGAAGAGGATGAATCAGGTGATGCAATTTTTGCTTGAAAACCGCTTTCGTCCGATTGCTTTGGAAGAGGCTGCTGAGCGAGCCAACCTCAGTAAAGAGGCCTTTTGCAGGTTTTTCAAACTGCGCACCCGGATGACCTTCACCCGATACCTCCTGCAGCTCCGAATCAGCGAGGCGCAAAAGCTTTTGCAGGAGACCGATCTGGGAATCTCTGAAATCGCCTTTAAGGTAGGCTTCGAAAACCTCTCCTATTTCAATCGAAGTTTCAAATCGGTGACGGGAGTGAACCCAAATTCTTGGCGGAAAATAGATAGAAGCGCGTCATAACGGGGAAAAATTTCCCCGAAAAAGGGATCTGACGGCCTGATTATTTCGGGCTATAAAACCTGGAAATCGATGAATAGGGCTCGTAAGGGGGCTTTTAGCAGAGTTTTCCGAGTAACGGCACCTAGTTTGGGACTAATAAGGGAAACCAAACTACCTATGAAAAGACTATTGCTGATCGGTGCATTTTTATTCACAGGAATTGTGACCTATGCACAAACGGAAAGAGACCTGGAAGATATCAACGAAGATAACTCCTGGCTGAAGGCAGGTGTGAATATTGCAGCTCCTCTCGGAAACACTGCGGATTTCTCCTCCTTTATCTTGGGCCTTGATGTAGCGGGGCAGTTTATGCGAACCGACAATTTCGGTCTCGGAATCGCGTCGGGCTATTCCCATTATTTCAAAAAATCAGATGTACTAGGATCTGATGATTTTGGTGTAATCCCGTTGGGAGTGATGCTTAGGTATTACCCACAGCCGGAAGGGTTCTTTGTCGGGACTGACTTAGGATATTCCTTTTTCACAGGAACCGGTGGCGGGGAGACTGGCGGGGCCTACTTCCGTCCGCAGATCGGATACCACAATTACAACTGGAACATCTTCGCCTACTATAACCAAATCTTAGTCTCCGATCCCTTCAACGACGTACAGAGCTTAGGGATTGCGTGGACCTACAATATTCGATTTAAATAATTCATCTAACCACTTTTTACCATGAACTATCTAGAAAACAAGTACTCGAAAATTACGATTTTGGCTCTTTTGGGCCTGTTGATCTCCTTTCAGATCTTTGCGCAAGATGGAGGTCTGGATATTGACATTGACCTCGGTAAGCCAGAATGGTACGAGCAGCCTTGGGTCTGGGTCGTTGGCGCGGCAGCGTTTATCTTGATTCTCGTCGCTGTGGTGCGAAGGAAGAGGTAAGTCACCGGAGCATGCAAAAAAGGTCGCCTTGATATGAAGGGCGACCTTTTTTTTGGTGTTGTGCCCGTCTTTTTTGATCTATTTAAGGCAAGTGAAAACGTTGTTGGCTCAATTGTCACCAATTGTTAGTTGTAATCTGGGTATTGGTGTTAAATCGGATGAAGGAAAAAACTAATTAAATGGCTGAAAATAAAAGCGGCTGTTTCCAATAGATCGGAAACAGCCTCCTGTAAAAACTTGATGAATTTCTATTTTCAGTAACTTACTCCCACCGCTTTGGCGGCATTTATTCTACCCATCCCATACAAAGGATCCCTTCCAGGTGATCCCAAATCATCTGCAGAAGCTTTTATGGCTGCAGCAACTTGCGTGGGACTCATCGAGCCTCCATTTTTGCCGATAATCAAAGCAGCTACACCAGCTGCATGAGGCGACGCCATGCTTGTGCCTGCAGACCAGTTATAAGAACCGATATTGCCGACACTCAGCACCATATCAAAGGCCCAACAAGGGATTGTTACCCCCGAAACAGTACAAGGGGCATTGCCAGGTAGCGCAAAATCTCCTCCGGGTGCCGCGAAAGTGACAGCTGGAGTTCCGTAGTTAGAATAGGATGAAAACCGATCCAAGTCTGTAGAAGGATTGAGAGCCCATCCCATTGGTCCAGTTGCGGAAATCGAAAGTACATTGGGTATATCGGAAGGTATATTGATGTTGGACTTATCTTTATTTCCATTGGCCCCATCATTACCAGCGGCCGCAATTACTGTAACTCCCTTTTGGTTGGCATAGTTGATTACACGGGTCAAAACAGTGATTAACTCCTGAATCGCCTTGGTTTCATTGACGATAAAATCATCCGAGGGATCATTTGGGGTACCGTTGTCATCCCAAAACTTCCCATTTCGAGGAAGATATGCACCCAAGCTCATATTGATCACATCTACATCCTGTTCCACGGCATCCAAAATACCTTCGTTAAGCCAGGAGAATTCCCCGCTTCCGGCATCACTCAATACTTTAATCAATGCCAGCTTTGCTTTGGGAGCTACCCCGACGACCCCAATATTGTTGTCCAGGGCTGCCACCGTACCTGCCACATGGCTTCCATGGCTAAATCCATTTCCAACAAATTGTGCTCCCTCTCCAGGCACAAAACTCTTCGCATAGATAATGTTCCCAGACAGATCCGCGTGGTCAAGTCGAAATCCACCATCCAACACAGCCACAGTTACTCCCTCACCTTGGTAGCCTGCAGCCCAAGCTTCCGGAGCATGAATAGCTAAATGTCCCCACTGAAGTGGAAAGCGGGTATTGGTATTGGGATTGTCGAAAGATTCAGGAAAGAGACTTTCGTCAAGTTCAAAAGTCTTTGGAGTTTCGATCCACATCCCCGTGATATCCCGGATGACAGACTGGACTCCGGGGACTTTTGCCATTTTGGTCGCAAAATCTGGAGCATCGGAGCTGGCTGTGGCTACTCCCACCTCTGCCATCAATGCAGAGATTTTACCATTTGCATTTAGCACCGCTTCTTCCAAGCCCGAAGGAAGGGAATGAGAAGCGGAGATAATAATGTATTGCCCTGTTACCAGGGTAAACTGGGGGCTGTCTTCTCCGAGCATTCTTGCGTTAATGTTTTCAGCATTTTTGGAGGCGATCTCATCGGCTTCAGAGAGAGCGACATTGGGCTCTAATTTCTGCTCGATACAGCTATAACTGATGCCGACGATCAAGGCACCCAGGAAAAAAGGACGATAAAAGGACTTTTGCATAGGACTTGGGTTTAGTTGAAGAATGGAACAAAATAAATGTTTAGGTACTGAAAAACTATGCGAAGCAAATAGGCAAGAACTGGCTAAAAAATCATCCAATATCAGATGAGGATGGGTCAATCAAGTTCCGCGATTTTCTAAATTTTTTAATCGAAGAGAATTTAATGAAAAATATGCGAATGGCCGTTTGTATTTGATAAAATAATCTCATAGGGCTGGACATCGACCTTGATGTCGGCGAACTTGAATTGGTGGTCGACGGGGCAGCATTTATCTTGATTCTCTTCGCCGTAGTGCGGAGGAAGAGGTAAACTGTTGGATTTATCAAAAAAGGTCACCCTGAACTAAATGGGTGACCTTTTTTATTTTACTCGATCAATAGCCGTTCTGACGTTACGGGATTTCCACACTGATCGTATTGTCATCAGGAATCCGGTCAATCAGCTTGTTGTAGGGATCGATGCCCGCTTTGGCAGGCTCGCCTTTCACACGGAATGTCAGCGTAGTTTCGCCGGGCTTGATCTTGTACTTCTGGATGTAAAGTGGATTGGTGCGTGCTCTTCCATTTTCATCAGTATCATCGGCTGCAAACACGCCGATATCGATGTAATCCCCCTCATATTCGGCGTTGGTTTCACGGCCGGTCTCGTCTGCATATATTTTTTGAGACTTGATCTTCAGGGTGATTTCATATTCTCCTTCTGAGATTTTTTTAGCTTCGGCTGTTTCGGCTTTGTTGTCGTATAGCGCCAGTTTATTCCATGTGTCGTCCAGGTAATATTGGAGACTGTCCGGCGTCACAGCCTTCAGATGGCGATAGAGATCAGAGCTACCGGGAAAGGGCGGGGTTTCTTTCAGCCCAAACTCCTGATTGAAGGAATACAGCGCGGAATCAATCGCCTCGGGGCCGATCAGATCTCTCAATCCATAGAGAATCAAGCTTCCCTTATTGTACCACTGATACGAACGGTTGGTGTTGATGAAGGTATTTTCTTTTTTGGCTTCATTGCCTCTTCCGCGCAGGTAGCGATCCAGTTCATCCTTCAGAAACCGCTTCATGTTGTCTTTGCCATACTTTCTTTCCGTCAGGATCAGGGCGGAATACTCGGCCAAGGCTTCCGAGATCAAGTTGGCGCCACGTGTCGCATTGGGAGTGATCTGGTGTCCCCACCACTGATGCGCCAGCTCGTGGGCGGTCACATAATACACATAGTCAAAGGCATCGGGATCGCTGAAATTTGCCACCCAGCCAAAGTCTTCCGAGAAAGGAACCGTGTTAGGGAAAGACTGCGCAAAACCTGCGTAGCGGGGAAACTCCAGCAATCGCATCTGCTTAAACTGGAAGTCTCCGTAAGTCTCCGAGAAGTAGGTCAAGCCATCTTTGTATGATTCCAGGAATCGATCCAAGTTGTACGCATGCTTTGCGTCGTGGAAGATCTCGATGTCGACCTTTTGCCCGCTCGGAAGGGTTGTTTGATCTTTCAATACCTCATATTCTGCGGACACAAAGGTAAAAAATGACTGAATCGGCGTGTCCTGGATGTAATGGAAGTACCGACGGCCGTCTTCCTCCCACTCCCGCTGCAAGTAGCCCGGCGCCACCGCAATCTGCGACGGGATCGTACTGACTGTTGCCTCAAACTGAATAAAGTCAGCTTCATCCGCGAATAGCAGGGTCATCCTGCCTTTGGGGTCGTCATGGGGAGGAAGATCCTCGGGTCTCTCCGGGAGCTCGTATTTTTTACGATCCTCGTCGGAGGTGATTTCTTGGTTTGGATCGTAGCCGATTTCGGGGATTCCTCCGCTGAAAAACGTTCCGTTGTACACCAGTTCCCGGCCGTATCCTGAGTTAGGAAAGCCTTTGTTTTCGACCTTGCTGACGATAGTCAGGTTGAGCGTGTCGCCCGGCATCATCGTCTGCGGAAGCGCGGTGATCTGATACCATTCCTTCTCGGGTTTCTTCCCAAAAAGCTGGAATTTTGGAGATTCAAGATCCAAGGGAAACCGATGAGCGAGTGTGTCACCGTCCAAAACTACTTTGAAATCGCTCAGTGAAGTAGAGTTGAAGTGTACGGAGTCTATCGGCGAATCGGTCTTGTTGACCAGTTCGACTCTTGCGAAGAAATAGGCGTTCCGATCCATGGGATACAGATCCGCCTGGATATTGACTTTGGTGTATTTGGGTTGAGGAATGCCCTCATACTTTTTCAGTTGCTTTTCGTAGGCCACTTGCTGCTTAGTGCCCTCCTCCGAGGTGACGTAGTCATTCTCATACACCACGGTGTGGTAGATATAGCCTCCGGAAAGCAAAGCAATCGCAAGGAAAACGAACGACAGTCTCGGAACAGGTTTGGAAAGTCGGGATTTGGCAGTGATCCATCTGCTTTTCCAGGAGTTTTCCGTGCCGCGACTGAAGAAGATGCTGAAGAAAAGCACCAGAAAAATCCCCCAAGCGGTCCAATAGATATTAAACCAAATCAATGGCTTCGCAAAATGCCCCAGCCCATTCATGTCGCTCCAAGTGTATCCGGGCTTGTAGCTGAAGAAAAACAAATTGAAGTTGTAGTCAGCAAAATCCCGGAGAATAATCATCACCAACCAGATACCGATGGCCGCGGCATGCCCGCCGAACTTATTGTTGACCAACAGATGCACTGCGAAAACCAGCAAAACCATCTGCAGGTAATCCGGGAATGAGATCAGAAAGCTGTCGATCAGGTAGACGTCCAAATCATAGTCAAAATACCCTTTGAGCGTCTGCACAACGATGCCCACCAAGATAGGAGTGGTAGTCAGGATCAGACAGATCAAGGCCATTCCGAGAAACTTCGAGGCAATCACGACTCCGTCTCTCACCGGAAATGTGTCGTTGATCACCGAGTAGCCGGTGGCCTTGTCGCGATGGAGGCTTTCCCCGGTGAAAAAGACGATGATGATGAAGACGAATAGATTGTAATCATACGTCTTGTACTCCATCAGGAAGGACGTCGAGGGGAAGTTGGGTACGCTGTAGAGCGTGCTTCCTATCCAAAAGTCCAACACCAGAAAGATCAGCCCGCCTAAGAGAATGGAGCGGAAATAGATGTCCTTGCCGATGTTCTGAAACTCGATCTTCGTGAGCGTTTTTAGACTGTTCCATTGGTAGTTTTTGGAAAAATCTGAGACCACACTGATCTTTTTGCTGATGAAAGCAGGTGTAGCTTCTGCCTTTGTTTTGGTCTTTTTCTGAGAAGTCTGAAAGAAGTAGCTAAAGCTAAAGCGCATGTATGCGGCTATGAAAAACACCAGCCCAAGACCCGACCACAGCAGGCGGTTGAGCAGGAGATTTCCTTCCAGCGGAAGGAGAAAGGAGTTCTTTTCGTAAGGCGTGAGGTAGCGTGTCTGGAGATTGAGCGTGTTAAGTCCGAAGGGATCGATCAGCTGGACGAGGTCCTTGTTTTCGATATCCTGCGAAAGGAAATTCGCCAGCAGGTACACGATGAACACGACGATACCACCAGAATAGATCGAGCGGATGTTTCGGGTGAAGACGATCAGCGCAAAGAACAGCGAACCCGCCAACCAGAGATTTGGCAGCAAAAGAGTGAACCAGGGCTGGAGGTAATTCATCAGCAGATTTGGCCCGTACCGCTCCGCATCTGTCCCGAACGTGGGGCCGAGCAAGCTTCCCAGCCAGATACCAAGGATGGCTCCCGTAGAGATGAATAGTAGTGTCACAAAGGAACCCCAAAATCTACCCTGAAAGTATGCGAATTTGGTGATCGGGTAGCTGAAGAGGAAGGTGCCAGTCTTGTGCTCCAGATCCCGATACAGCGGCACGCCCATGATCGCAGAAGCGATGAGAATACCAAAGATGGATATCAACACCAGCAGCTGAGCGACCACATACGGGGAATTGTGGAAGACCTTTTCGGAGGCAGGCGTATTGCCAAATCCGATCAAAAGCACGGCTGTGACCAACAGAAGAAGAAAATAAATCCAAGTAGCCGGTCGCCCAAATCGGTATTTGAGCTCGAAGAGAAAGATGTCTTTGAACATGGCGTGACTCAGATCGTGATAGGATCGACTTTTTTGGAAATGAAGCTGAAGTACACGTCTTCGAGATCTGCCGGCACCGGCACAAAGCCGTTGCCCAGGTCTGTGTCACTCTCGACCCGGAGACTCAGTTTGCCTGAGATCAGCTTGGTGGAGATCACGTGGTACTCCTTTCTGTACTCGTCCAGTTCGGTTTTTTCGATGGATTTTTGGTAGATTTTTCCATTGACCATCGCGAGTCCGTCCTTTGGTTTTCCCTGCATCAGCACTTCCCCCATACAGATGATGGCCATATTGGAGCAGAGCGTATTGACATCTTCGACAATGTGAGTGGAGAGGATCACGATGGTGTTTTCCCCGATTTCCGACAGGAGGTTATAGAATCGGTTTCGTTCCGAAGGGTCAAGTCCAGCCGTCGGTTCGTCCACGATGATCAGGGACGGATTTCCCACCAAAGCTTGGGCAATTCCAAAACGCTGGCGCATCCCGCCTGAGAAGGTTCCGAGGCCTTTTTTACGGTCCTTGAAGAGGTTCACCCGGTTGAGAAGCGCCTCGACGAGTTCTTTTCTTTCCGCCTTGTTTCCGATGCCTTTCATCTGGGCGATATGGTCGAGCATCGTTTCCGCGTTGATCCGGGGATACAATCCAAAATCCTGCGGCAGGTAACCCAGTCGCTCCCTCACCGCTTGTTTGTCCTTCAGGACATCCACTCCATCCAGCATGATCGAGCCCAGATCCGCGTCCTGAAGCGTGGCGATCGTGCGCATCAGCGTGGATTTTCCCGCGCCGTTTGGCCCGAGTAGACCGAACATTCCCTGCGGGATGGTGAGAGAGATAGCGTTCAAAGCCCTCACTCCGTTGGAGTAGGTTTTGGTGAGGTTCGAGATGATTAATTCCATACGTGTTGGGAAAAGTGGGTAAAGGTTGTTGGTGGAAGTCTGTGGGATTATTGGGAGTCAGCTTCGGTTTTTAATATAATTAATTGGTTTCAAACGACTTCCATAAAATTTTGTTAAATGCGGAATACTGCTTGTTAGAGCAGAATTTCCGTGATTGGTTACAGATTTTTCAAAAAAATAGCCCTAATTGGAATGGATCTTTTTTACCGAAAAACTGAAAAACCGATATAAACCACTGACTATGAAAAAAATAATACTTTCCCTGGCGCTGGTATTTTGCGCCACGTTGGGTTGGGCGACCGAGTTGGTCAACCTGATCCAGACCTATCAGGCGGATAGGGGTGCGCTCGGACGACTCTACACCAACCGATTATCAGCAGAATATTTCACACGGATGCTGACGTTCAATCAGGACTATCTGAAGACGCTGCAAGCTCAGAATTACGATGATCTTTCCGAAGACGGAAAGATCGATTACGTCCTCTTTAGAAATTCCCTCGAAGAGCAGCTTGCAGAGCTGGATCTGGAGCGAAGAGCATTTGATGAGGTCAAATCCGTCGTGGCATTTGGAAGTTCTCTGGAGGAATTCGTCGTGGCGAGGAGAAGAGCCAAGCAGCCCGATTCGCAGAAATTGGCCGCCAGCTGGGATCAGGTAGCCAAGGCAGTGGATGCGCAGCTGAAAGCGCTCCCGGCGTCGACCAAATACACGTCCTGGCAAAAGGCCGACCTCGCCGCCCAATCCGTGGAGAGCCTAAACAAGGTGGTAAAGGAAGCTTACGACTTCTACTTTGACTACGATCCGTCATTCACCTGGTGGATGCCGGAGCCTTGGAGTAAACTGGATGCGAGTATGAAGGCTTATGCCAAAGGGTTGCGCGAGCACTATACCAATTCCGTCAAAGATGACGGCAGTGGAATCATCGGAAAGCCGATCGGACGGGAGGCTTTGGAGAAGCAATTGGGTTTTGAAATGATAGCCTATTCTCCGGAGGAGCTGATTGCAGAAGCGGAGAAGCAGTTTGCCTGGTGCGAGAAAGAGATGCTGAAGGCCTCCAATGAACTGGGCTTTGGCAATGACTGGAAAGCTGCGCTGGAGATGGTGAAAAACACCTATCTGCCAGCCGGAGCTTGGCCGGAGGAAGTGGCCAGGCTGGGGGAGGAAGCGATCGGAATTATGGAAAAAAATGACTGGATTACCGTTCCTGAATTGGCAAAAGAAACCTGGAGAACAACGATGATCTCTGCCGAAAGACAGCGTGTGAGCCCGTTCTTCCTCGGTGGAGAAGTTATCCAGATCTCTTATCCTACTTCTGAGATGAGCCACGACGACAAGATGATGTCCATGCGCGGTAACAATCCGCATTTTTCACGCGCTACCGTCCAGCATGAGTTGATTCCAGGACACCATTTGCAGCAGTTCATGAATCAGCGCCATATGACCCACCGCCGGATGTTCGGGACGCCGTTTTGGACCGAAGGCTGGGCGCTTTATTGGGAGTTTGTACTTTGGGATCGCAATTTTCCACGGGATGCCAAAGACAAAGTCGGGATGCTTTTCTGGCGGATGCACCGCTGCGCGCGGATCATTTTTTCCCTCAACTATCATCTTGGAAACATGACTCCGCAGCAGTGCATCGACCTGCTCGTGGACAAAGTTGGTCATGAGCGCGCTAACGCTGAGGCCGAAGTGAGAAGATCATTTGAAGGAAGCTACGGTCCGCTGTACCAGATTGCTTACATGATTGGAGCCTTGGAAATCTACTCCATGCGCAAAGAGATGGTAGACTCCGGCAAGATGCCTGAAAAAGAATTCCACGACCTGATCATGACGCAAAATGCGATGCCGATTGAGATCCTGAGAGCCAAAGTAACTGGCAAGCCTTTGGACAAGAATCATAAAGCCAGCTGGAGGTTTTTGGATTGAAACAGCTTTGAAGAAAAAAACGTAAATTCGACTAGTTCTCAATTTTAAATGTCAATCCTGTGAACGCAGAAAAACTCAAGCTGAATCTCATCCAACGAGTGATGAAGATTGAAAAAACCGCCACATTGGAAAGGATTGAGGATTTAATCATCCAAGAAGAAATGCAGGCAAGGTTCAAAGAATCTTTGGAGGATATTAAAGAAGGGAGGGTTCATTCATTGGAAGAATTTAAACAAATGAATGAAAAATGGTGGAAGGAACGAGCTTCGAAATAGTCCTCACAAGGTCGGCCATTTTGAGGTACCAAGATGATATTTATCCGTACCTGAATTCAAACTTTAGTCCGAGACGGGTTTTTGAAATCGACGTAGAAATTTTTGAGATAGTAGGCTCACTTCGATATCAGCCACACCGTAGTTCTAGAGAGCCGACTTTGAGTGAAAGCCCCAAAGCTGTTCGGTATCTCCTGTATCGGGCTAGCAACAATTTTGAACTGAAGATTTTATTCTATGTCGAGGAACTAGCTCAGAGGGTATTTGTTACGGATTTCTTTCCCACTCGAATGAATCCATCCAAAATGAAAATCAATTAATAAAAAAAGGAAGCTCGAAAGCTTCCTTTTTTGTTTTTGATAGGTTGAAGAACTCAATCCGGCATGTTTTTCAGCTTGATCACGATCACTCCGTTTTCTCCAGCTTTTCCATATTTTTCAATGGCTTGTTCTCCTTTGTACACTGACATGCTTTCGATGTCATCGGGGTTTAGAGATTCAAAGGAAACTACTTTTTTCAATCCGGATTTGGTTTCGATGTAGTAAAGCGGTTGGCTTCCATTTCCATTTACGCTCACGGCGATCTTTGGCGAAGAGGAGATCGACACTCCATTGACAGTGGCGGTACTTGTACCGGTGCCCGAGATCACATGGACAGAGTTGCCGGAGATCGAAGTTGCTGTTGCGACTTTATAAACCTTGCGCTCTTCGAGCTTGGTGATTTGCTCGGGAGTCAGCTCGTTTTTAATGGAAACCATGGTGTTGAGCTGCGTCTTTTTCATCTGGTTTTCCAGCCTGAGAACTTCGTCCATTTGCTTGGAAGCTGCCGCTGCATCGATCTTGGGCTGATCCAGTATCTTTTTCAGCTTAGCCGTGGCATCATCCAAGTCCCATTTTAGCGTGGAAAAGGACCCGGCATTGTCCGCGTGCAGTTTTTTTATTTTGGCCACTTGGGCATCGGTCAGCTCGATGTCATCTTTCACTTCCATCAGATTTGTGGTCGTGTAGATCTTGTCTTTGAAGATGTTTGGATCAGCAATTGTCACATAGTTCTGTTGCGCGTGGGCAAATCCGGCCAAGCAGAACAGGTAGATAAAGAGTATTTTTTTCATGGGATTTTGATTTTTGAACTGGAATAGTTGGTTTAGCTAGTATTCGGTGAGGAGAGAGGCTGTCGGGGATTCCCAGATGTCCATCTCGTTGGTATGTTCGATGTTGAATTGCATTTCTTGATTGGGGCCCTCTTCCAAGGTGATGATCACTACCTCGCCTATCGGGGCAGGAGGAGCAGGGGGTTCTTTTTCTCCAAGGAGAAAAAATCCTGCAGCCAAAGACGCAGCAATTCCCACCGGAATCCACCAGTTGATCGTGTTGGTCTTTTTGATCTCAGGAAAATCCGGCACCGAAATACTTTGATCCTTTTCTTTCATGGCCTGAAAGAACCCCTGTAATTCTTGGTCTACTTCTGGCTTTCTCATTTTTCTATCCTCATTTTTTCGATCCACTCTCTCAGTTTCTTCTTCCCCCGGTCGTAGTGCGTTCGTACCGTGCCAATGTGGAGCTTGAGCACTTCAGCTGTCTGCTCCAGGGTCATCTCATGGTAGAAAACCATCAACATGACCTCCTGCTGCATCTTAGGAAGACGGCGAACCAAGGCTTCGTAGTTTTCCGGTTCAGCCTCCGGTTCGTCCCAAATGACTTCGACTTCTGAATCCAGACTTTCCGATTTTCCCGATTTTCTCAGTTCATCGATGGCGGTAAACCGGATGATCGTGAAGAGCCATGTTTTGCAGTTGGTATCGTGCTTCAGTTTCGCTTTCCCTTCCAGGATCTTCAGGTAAACCTGCTGGATCACATCCTTGGCCAGTTCCCCGTCGAAGCCACAGCACTGCCTCGCCCAAAGGAAGGCTTCTCTGTGATGGTCGCGGAGAAAAGATTCTAGCTGGCTGCGGTTCATTTACATGGTTTAATCGGGTTCTTCAACCCTTTATATGACAAGTGTTCGAAAAAAGTTGGAAGGTTGGAATGTTGCAAAGTTGGGCCATCCTTCCAACTTTGCAACCTTACCGCTTTCCGACCAAATGTGGACTCCCCTTATCCGACAATTCCGCCACCACCTTAAGCTTGAGAAGTCGCTTAGCGATAACACCATCGAGGCCTATTCACGCGACGTGGAGAAGTTGGCAGACTTTTCAGAGCGGGAGTTTCCCGGCAAAAGCCCCTTGGACTTGGAACTGGAGCATCTCCGGAGATTTGTAAACGCCCTGGCAAAACTCGAAATCTCACCCTTCACGCAAGCCCGCATCATCTCCGGAATCAAGGGGTTTTACCGCTTCTTGATGTACGAGGATCGGATCAAGGAAGATCCTTCCCAGCTTCTGGAGGCTCCCAAACTCGGCAGGAAGCTCCCGGATACGTTGAGTTTTCAGGAAATCGAGCAGCTGCTGGAGGCGATCAAGCTTGGCGATCCGGAAGGCCATCGCAACCGGGCCATGCTGGAGATGCTCTACAGCTCCGGCTTGCGGGTGAGTGAGCTGGTCGAATTGAAAAAAGGCCAGGTCTTTGGCGAAATCGGCTTTCTAAAAGTGGTCGGCAAGGGAAACAAAGAGCGCCTGGTACCCGTCGGAAAAGATGCTTTGAAGTATCTGAAACTCTACGAAGACCACGTACGCGTTCATCAGACTCCGACCAGAGGCCACGAGGAATTTGTCTTTCTCAATCGCCGTGGCCAAAAACTGACCCGCGTGATGGTCTTTTTGATCATCAAAAAGACGGCTGAGAAAGCCGGAATTCACAAAAATATCAGCCCACACACCTTCCGCCACTCTTTCGCTTCGCACTTGATAGAAGGTGGAGCAGACCTGCGCGCCGTTCAGGAGATGCTGGGCCATGAGAGCATCACGACCACTGAGATCTACACTCATTTGGACCGGGATTATCTGAGACAGGTGCTGACAGACTTTCATCCGCGGAAGTGAGGTCGAGAACCTACCACAGCTCCAACCGGCACCTCGAAGGGAACCGTCTTGTCGGCTCGAGATTCAATTTAAATTCCCAACTTACGGCTTCTATGAAGCAGTTTCTCTCGACTGTAGTCGCTATCGTGATTCTTTTCTCCTGTACCGGAAGAAAGACTTCAGAAACTGCAGGCGCCCCCGATCTACTCCCAGCACGCTCAAATCTTTCGGGCAAAGAGCTTGCCGCCACTCATTGTGCCAGGTGCCATTTGTTTGTAGAGCCCAGTACGCTTCCTCGATCGAGTTGGAGGGACGACGTCCTTCCTTCGATGGGACATCGGCTCGGGTTTTACAAAGGCGATCACCAGCCCGACAGTTTGTTTGGTCGCGGGGAGAATGAGCGAATCATCAGAAATGCCAATGTCTATCCGGAAAGCCCGGCAATGGCTAAAGAGGATTGGGCCAAGATCGTGGCCTATTATCTGGAGAATGCTCCAGACACCATCTTGCCGCCCCGGAGAAGCAAAAAAATCACGATGGGTTTAAGGCATTTTGCCTACAAGGAAGCCTCCTACGCAAATCGTCCGGCGATGACGACGATGGTCAAAATCCTTTCGGATCATAGGGGAATCGCCTACAGCGACGGCAAAAGAGAACAAAGCGTGTTGACCTTCTTGACGCCTGAACTGGAGAAAAGCTATGATTTGGGATTTGGCACGACACCGGTAAGTTTTTATGAAAAAGCCGATACACTCTACCTGACCATGGCAGGAGTGGGTGTATTTCCGAATGATCTGCCTGGGGGATCGCTTCAAAAACTCTCCAAATCAGGAGGCTCAGAATCCTATAATGCCGCGACACAGGTGATCGGAGGAATGCAGCGACCGGTGCAAATGGCCTACGGAGACCTGAACAACAATGGCCTGGAAGACATTGTCGCCTGCGAATACGGCGATCTGACGGGTAGCTTGGTTTGGTTTGAGAATAAGGGAAGGAATCGCTACTTCAAGAAAATCCTGCGGGCCAAACCAGGCGCAATTACCTCCATCATCAAAGATGTAAACGGCGATGGGCTTCAGGATATCGTAGTGCTGATGGCCCAGGGCGACGAAGGTGTGTTTTTATATACCAACAAGGGCAATGGCAGTTTTGCCGAGAAGAAGCTGCTGTCGTTTTCTCCGCTCAATGGCTCGCTGTACATCGAGCTTGCCGACTTCAACAACGATGGATTTGATGATCTGATCTATGTCAGCGGTGACAATGCCGACCGTACTCCCTTTCTGAAATCGTACCACGGCATCTACATTTTTCAGAACGACGGCAATTTCAATTTTGCGCAGTCTTGGTTTTATCAGCTGAATGGAGCCTACAAGGCTATCCCGCGTGACTATGACCTCGACGGCGATCTTGACATTGCGGCCATTTCCTATTTCCCAGACTACGTCCAGTCTCCGGAGGAGAGCTTCGTCTATCTGGAAAACAAGGGTGATTTGACCTTTCAGGACTATTCTTTTCCAGAGGCCACCAATGGGCGGTGGTTTGTCATGGATACGGGTGATATGGACGGGGACGGCGATATCGATCTTGCGCTTGGATCCTTTGTCTACTTCGAACCCATGGGAGATACCACGGGATTGGGTAAAAAGTGGCTAAAAGATGGCCCATCTGTCGTGGTATTGGAAAACACCATCCGCTGATTGTTGTTTGCTAAATAAGCTTGCAGAAGTTTGATCCGAGTAGATAGAGCAAAAAAACAGGAGTTGGCAAATCGAACCTTGTCAACTCCTGAGATAGATATTTTTCTTAAACGAGAGATCGTCGTCTGGCTAAACCCTAGGAGCCCAGCTCGCACACAGCATCCCGTCGGCGGCCAGATCCGGATGGGCACAATCGTCACGGCGGTGGCGGACACAGGTGTTGCAATTCATGGACTTGTCGAGCTACTTGAGGATCGAAAACTGATCACAGGTATATTCTTCGCTTACTTTCAGCGAATGGGTTTTGCAGACGTTGGCTTCGGTGAAAGAATTGCAGTGGTTGCAGCTGGAGGATATACGGATAGACATGGCTTAGTGCATTTGGTGTATTCTAATTTACCTCGAAAATCCAATAAGGTTCTGACAGTCAACCAATATGAATTTGTACTAATTAAAAATAAGCCGTTCTGAATCCTTGGAAAGGCCCGTTTGAGGTTCGGGTTTTCAAGTAAAATCTAGAAAAGGACTCTATCTCAAAATCGGGCAGAGAAGACACATACTTCCCTGCTGTATTTGATTATTTAGTTATACTTGCCGGATGATTAGAGATTTTAGAATGCTGCTTTTTGCCGCGCTGATATTTTTAAGTACCTCCTGCACGACTTCCAAAATTTACACGAAGCAGTTTTGCAAAATTTGCCTGAGCCAAACGGATGGGATTTTGGTACTTCCTCTGGCTTGGCAGCCGGGATTTCGCCAGTTGAGTACCTCCGAGCAAAATCAATTGGAGAGCCAGATTCTGGACAAACTGCGGAGCCGGGGCTTCACCAAAGTAGAACTCTATGACCGGATGGATTACGAGTTGCTAAAGGCAGGGATTAAAAACCTCAATGATCCGGCCCAACTGGCAAAAGTCGAGTCTGAGCTCGGGTATCCCTATCTTCTGGGGCTTTCGCTTGGCCCAACCCGGGATGGAGAGGACTGGTCTTACCTCAGTCCGGAGGAGGTGAACGCGAATGTGCCCGTGCCCGATCCGGATTTGGAAGTCAGTGCGACACTGAGAATCGCATTGATTGAGACGAACACCGGTCAGATCGTCTCCGACAAAACAGTCATCTCGAACAACTCCGGCTGGAGTAATTCCGATGAAGAAGGCGGAGTCGATTACTGGAATTTTGCAAGTATCTCAGGGGTTCTTTTTCATGGAGCTGACAAGGGAATCGCTGCCATGGTGAAGGATTGTGGATGTGAATAGCATCTACAAGCTGCTCACTGGTCCTGTCGTCCGAATCCCAATATCCAGTCAGGATCCGGGCAATTTTTCTTGAAGAATTCCACATCCTTTTCCGCGGCCACTCCCGGATAGTCTCCGCTGTTGCCGTGAAGGTCCCACATCAACTGGAAATGTAAATGGGCTGGCCAATCGCCGTTTTCCGGAAAGGAACCGATATGGCAGAGCAGGTCTCCGGCTTTTACTTCCTTGCCGACTTGTAGCATTTCCAGATCGGAGCGATAGAGATGTCCATAGAGCGAGTAGAGTTTTTCTCCTCCGAGCTCATGCTCCAGGATGATCGTCGGGCCGTAGTTGCCAAAACCGACATTGTCCTGGAAACTGTGAATTCTCCCATCAAACGGAACAAAAATCGGAGCTCCAGCCCTCGTCCATATATCGACACCGAGATGGATATCCCGGAAGTCGGACGCTGCAGTGCCAAATACGTCACTTCTGCGATAGATAGCCCGTTTTTCCAAGTATCCTCCGATACCGTAGGTTTTTCCGGCACTTTCCAGCTGTTCTAAAACATAGGTTTCAAAAAGCGCCGTTTCCGTCAAATTGATTTTCTCCAGATCAGCATTTGCTGCGGTAAAGTCCAGTTTGAGCGTGTTTTTGGCAGTTAATACTTCTCCCAATACCGGGAAAAATTCGAATTCATTCCAGTTCATTCGGTGAAATTAGCCGATCGGATGGAATAATTTGGCAGGTGGGGTTAAACGAAGTTGATCCGACTTTTCTCTGATTCCAAGGGGCTTTTATCCGAGTTTATCCTTCCCGGTTCGGATATTTTTCCTAATTTTGCGCCAATTTGGACATCAGTAAAAACTCTTCCTCTATCCCACCTCACAATGCCAAAAGACAGTAGCATCAAGCACGTTCTCATCATCGGTTCAGGTCCCATCGTGATTGGCCAGGCTTGCGAATTTGATTACGCAGGTTCCCAGGCGGCACGTTCCCTTCGTGAAGAGGGCATCATCGTGACCCTGATCAACTCCAATCCAGCCACGATTATGACAGATCCCGTGACTGCCGACAATGTGTATCTGCTTCCTTTGGAAAAGAAATCCATCGTCAAAATCCTAAATGAACACCCGGACATTGATGCGATACTGCCTACCATGGGCGGTCAAACTGCGCTGAACCTGGCGATAGATTGTGATACCGCTGGCATTTGGAAAAAATACAATGTCCGTATGATCGGCGTGGATATCGAGGCCATCGAGACTGCTGAAAACCGTGAGAAATTTAAAGCCCTGATGGAGGAATTGGGAGTTGGCGTCTGTGTCGGAGACACGGCTACTTCCTTTTTGCAAGGCAAAGAAATTGCTCAGGAGATAGGCTTCCCGCTGGTTATTCGTCCTTCGTACACGTTAGGCGGTACCGGTGGAGGTTTTGTGGAGAAAGCAGAGGACTTCGAAAAAGCACTGACCGTAGGCCTCCAGGCATCTCCAACCCACGAAGTGCTCATCGAGCAAAGCATCATGGGTTGGAAGGAATACGAGCTGGAAGTGATGCAGGATTCGATTGGAAATATGATCGTGATCTGTTCTATCGAAAACTTTGACCCTTGTGGTGTACACACAGGCGACTCTATCACGGTCGCTCCGGCCATGACGCTTCCTGATACGGTGTATCAAGAGCTGCGAAATCAGGCCATTAAGATGATGAAAGGCATCGGAAATTTCGCGGGTGGATGTAACGTCCAGTTTGCGGTAAGCCCGGACAATAAGACCATCATCGGGATCGAGATCAACCCACGGGTTTCTAGATCTTCGGCTTTGGCGTCCAAAGCGACCGGATATCCAATCGCAAAAGTAGCTGCGAAATTGGCCATCGGCTACAACCTGGATGAACTGACCAATACGATTACCGGCACAACCTCGGCATTTTTTGAGCCTGCGATCGACTACGTGATCGTAAAGGTTCCGCGTTGGAACTTTGACAAATTCAAAGGCTCTGACCGTCGTCTGGGACTTTCGATGAAAGCCGTGGGTGAAGTCATGGGCATTGGCCGCAACTTCCAGGAAGCTTTGCAAAAAGCCTGTCAATCACTCGAAATCAAAAGAAATGGTCTGGGTGCCGACGGCAAAGAGCTGAAAGACCAGGCGCAAATCCTGTACTCGCTGGCCAATCCAAGCTGGAACAGACTCTTCCATGTCTATGACGCCTTCAAGCTGGGTATCTCTTTCCGCACGATCCACGACCTGACTAAGATCGACAAGTGGTTCCTGAGACAGATCGAGGAATTGATCCATTTCGAAGCGGAAGTCGAGAAATATAAAATCGGCACGATTCCTAAGGAAGTGATGGAGCGCGCCAAGAAGATGGGCTACGCTGACCGACAGATTGCACATCTGCTGGATTGCTTGGAAAGTGAAGTGTTCAACAAGCGGTACGACGAGATGGGGATCAAGCGGGTGTACAAACTTGTAGACACTTGCGCCGCTGAGTTTGAAGCACAGACTCCATACTATTATTCCACGTTTGGAGAGGAGAATGAATCTGTAAGATCCGAAAAGAAGAAAGTCGTGGTCTTGGGTTCTGGCCCTAACCGCGTCGGCCAAGGCATTGAGTTTGACTACTCTTGCGTGCATGGAGTCCTGGCTGCGAAAGAATGCGGCTACGAGACAATCATGATCAACTGCAACCCAGAGACGGTTTCCACGGACTTTGATATCGCGGACAAACTTTACTTTGAGCCGGTATTCTGGGAGCATATCTACGAAATCATCCTTCAGGAAAACCCGGTTGGAGTGATCGTTCAGCTAGGAGGACAGACGGCTTTGAAGCTGGCTGAAAAGCTCGAGAAATACGGAATCAAGATCATCGGTACGAGCTATGAAGCGCTGGATCTTGCAGAAGACAGAGGCCGGTTCTCCACGCTGCTCAAAGACTTGGGCATCCCGTACCCTGAGTTTGGTACCATCCACAATACGGACGAAGCTTTGGAGCTTTGCAAAACGATCGGCTTCCCGCTCTTGGTTCGTCCCAGCTACGTGCTCGGTGGACAGGGCATGAAGATCGTGATCAACGAAAAGGAACTGGAAGAGCACGTGGTCAACGTACTGCATGACATTCCAAACAATGAAATCCTGCTCGATCACTTCCTGGAAGGCGCGATCGAAGCGGAGGCTGATGCGATCTGCGATGGCGAAAATGTCTATATCATCGGAATCATGCAGCATATCGAGCCTGCGGGTATTCACTCCGGTGACTCTTACGCGGTGCTTCCTCCCTACAACTTGGGAGATCTGGTCGTGCGTCAGATCGAGATTCATACAGAGAAAATCGCCCTTGCGCTCAAGACCGTCGGCTTGATCAACATCCAGTTTGCGATCAAAAACGACAAGGTATATATCATCGAGGCCAACCCGAGAGCGTCCCGAACGGTGCCGTTTATTTGCAAAGCCTATCAGGAACCTTATGTGAATTATGCCGTAAAGGTGATGCTAGGGGAGAAAAAGGTGACAGACTTTGAATTCAAACCTGTGAAAAAGGGTTATGCTATCAAAGAACCTGTGTTTTCTTTCCATAAATTCCCGAATGTCAACAAGGAACTCGGCCCTGAAATGAAATCCACCGGCGAAGCGATCTACTTCATCGATGACCTGATGGATGATTATTTCCTGAAAATCTATTCGGAGCGAAATCTCTATCTGAGTAGATAATCCGACTCCATTAAATCCGTAATGTTTTGGTAAAATTTCTTGTAATACTTCTTGGCGTAGGTTGGATTTTGGGCCAGCTAATCCGCTACTTTCTCCGATCCAAACTTGCGCAATTTGCCAAACAGGTAAATGCGGCAGCCGAAGAGCAACAACGAGCTCAAAAGCAGGCTTCTAGGCCAAAGGACTCAGTGAACGTGGATTTTATCCCGAAAGAGGAGCTGGAAAAACGGAAGAAAAATATCGAAGGCGGGGAATACGTCGACTTTGAAGAAGTAAAAGAGTAGTCTTTGCTAATCTTATAAAAATTAAAGGTCTGTGTCCGCACAGACCTTTTTTATTTGGCAGCTGTTTTAAACATCGCAAAATTCGGATTTTAGGGCTCGCGGCGATTTTGAAGATTTGTCCTATAAATTGAACATTATGGAAACACAGGCAGATCTCAACTATCATCGAATCGCGGAAGCGATTGACTACATCAAAGCCAACTTTAAAGTCCAGCCTAACCTGGATGAAGTTGCGGAAAAGGTTCACCTCAGTCCTTCCCATTTTCAGCGGCTGTTCACAGACTGGGCGGGAACGAGCCCGAAAAAGTTTTTGCAGTACATCAGCGTGGAGCACGCAAAGAGACTCCTCAAAAACGAGCAGGCGACTTTGTTTGAAACGGCCTATGAAACTGGCCTTTCGAGCACCAGCCGCTTGCATGATTTGTTTGTAAACATTGAGGGAATGACCCCGGCGGAGTACAGAGACGGCGGCCGAGACCTGGCGATCAACTACAGTTTTGCAGAAAGTCCCTTCGGATCTTTAATTGTAGCTTCGACGGCAAAAGGAGTTTGCTACATGGCTTTTCAGGATGACGAAAACCTTGCTTTGGAAGATCTGAAACTGAGGTTTCCAAATGCGGATTTTCAACGGAAACTTGACTTGCTGCAGCAAAATGCCCTGTTCATCTTTCAGAATGACTGGAGCAAACTGAGCGAAGTCAAACTACACCTGAAGGGAACCGACTTTCAGCTCAAAGTCTGGGAGAGCTTGCTCAAAATCCCGATGGGAAAACTGTCAACCTACGGCACCATCGCCGGGCAAATCGGCAATCCGAGCGCTTCCCGCGCGGTCGGTACTGCTATCGGAAGCAACCCCGTGGCCTTTCTCATTCCTTGCCACCGGGTGATCCAATCTTCCGGGACCTTTGGCGGATACATGTGGGGACCAACCCGGAAGGCTGCCATCATCGGCTGGGAAGGGGCAAAGACTCAATTGGAATTCTAAAGCGGAAACCATGCAGACAATCACTCAAAAGATCGAAGATGCGGCTTGGGGCAGTATCACCGAAGAGATGCATCAAAACGGCTACGCCATCCTTTCCGGATTGTTAACCGAGGAGCAATGTGAGGCCTTGAAAGCTGCCTATGACAACCCGAAATTGTATCGAAAGACGGTCGTCATGGCCCGACACCGGTTTGGCTTGGGAGAGTACAAATACTTCAACTATCCCCTGCCTGACCTGATTCAGACAATCCGGACAAGCATTTATCCGCATCTGTCCCCCATCGCAAATGCTTGGTTTAACGCGCTGAAGATAGGGGTCCAGTTTCCTTTGGAGCATCAAGAACTGCTCCGACAATGCCACGAAAGCGGGCAGCAGAAAGCAACGGTCTTGATCCTCAAGTACGGAAAAGGTGGATTCAATACCTTGCATCAGGATCTGTATGGCGACGTGTATTTCCCAATACAGATCGTTCTCTTCCTGAATGAGCCGGACAGTGACTTCACAGGAGGAGAGTTTGTCTTGACGCAACAGATTCCCAGAGCACAATCGAAGGCGATTGTTTTGAAGCCCAGTAAAGGTGATGTGTTGATCTTCACTACTAATTTCAAGCCCGAAAAAGGAGCAAAGGGCTACTATCGGGTGAATATGAAACATGGCGTCAGCGAAGTGAAAGAGGGCCAGCGTCACACCTTGGGAATCATCTTTCACGATGCGGTCAGTTAACTTTGTTCGAGAATGATGGTTGAGCATGGTGGGCTATCCGATTCAGAACTCTGGAAGAGAATCAGGAGCAAAGAGCTTGTTTTTGGCGGGAACAGCAGGCTGAAGATCTACGGAACCTTAGACTGCAAGTCAGGCAAGCGAATGAAAAGAGAAAACAGAGTGTTCTTTTCGTCGGAGAAAGAAGCTCTTCAACACAATTATCGTCCTTGTGGACATTGCATGAGGGTAGAATACAAACTATGGATCTGTTCAGCGAAGCAATAGATAAACACAAAAACTGGCTTCCCTACGAGGGGACGGTAAACTACTACGGGAGACTCCTGTCCCTTGAGAAGGCGGGTTTCTACTTTAAAAACCTGCTCGAAAACATCGAATGGAGGAATGACGAGGCAGTGATCTTCGGGAAGAAGATTATCACCAAACGGAAAGTGGCTTGGTACGGAGAAAAGCCTTTCGAGTACACTTATTCCAATACCACCAAGCGTGCTTTGCCCTGGACGAAGGAACTGCTGGAGTTAAGAGCGCTCATTGAGGATGAAACTGGAGAGACGTTTAACTCTTGCCTGCTCAACTTGTATCATAGCGGCGACGAGGGAATGGCTTGGCACAGCGACGGAGAAACCGATCTGAAAAAGGACGGTGCCATTGGCTCGCTGAGCTTTGGAGCGGAGCGGAAATTCGCCTTCAAGCACAAGCAGACGAAGGAGAAAGTGGAGCTTGTCTTGGAGCACGGAAGCCTCTTGGTCATGAAAGGGGTGACTCAGACGCATTGGCTACACCGGCTCCCGCCTACGAAACTCATCACGAGACCCAGAGTGAATTTGACTTTCAGGACGATTGTGGAGTGAGTGGATTTTGCGTAAGGCTATTTACTCTCTTACACCAAAAGACCTTGTATCCGCTTTGCGTTTTGGTTCCGATCAGGAAGTCTTCGCCGCCATCTTTCAAGCCCAATTTCTTCTTGAGTTCCTCAGCTCCGGTGACGTAGTTTCGGCAGATGACGTTGATTTTTCCCGCAGGGAAAAGGGATTTGATCTCCTGCTTTTTGGGAGAAATCTCCCGGATCACCTCGAAAATCCGCCCGGGGATTTGACTGGGGATAGCAGGCCCGGTGTACAAATGGCTGTTTCTGTCCAGCTTTTTCAGTCCAAACCGTTCTCCGAAAAGCGTGAAGGCACCTGCTTTCAATATTCCGCTGATTGGCTCAATGAGATATTGTTCGACTTCACCCAAAACTGACGAAACCGCTTCTTCTTCGCTGGGAGAAAAATCGAATCCCGGCAAATCGCTTCCCAAATCTCTGACTTCAATTTGCTTTTCAGCTTCCTCTCGACCCTTTTCCCAATACAGCAAAAGCTCCTTCACCTCGTTTTTGACTGAGACGACGGTGATTTTTTGAATTTCCGGGAGTTCCGACCAAGCCTGCGAGATGTCCAGCATCGGAGAGACTTTGAGCAGAATCCGATTGGACTTGCTTTTCATCAGTTCCCACGCGTTGACCACGTCCGGCTGGCAGTCCTGGAGTTTGTAGAGTTTTTGGTTGCCGCTGCCGCGACGGGCCGGATCCACGTAGATCAGGTCAAACTGAAGTTCGGTTTTTTGCAAAAAGTCCAAGCCGTCACAGCTGACAACTTCAAATTTCCTGGGAGCGAGCATGTTGAGATTATGCTCGGCAATCGCTGCCAGTTCTTCATTTTGCTCGCAATAGATAGCCTTCCCGAAGTTCTCGCTGAGATAATAGCAGTCAACGCCAAAGCCGCCCGTGAGGTCAATCATTGCTTCTCCGGATAGGTGGTCGGTTTTGAATCGCGCGGTTTCTTCAGACGAACTTTGCTCCAAGGAGATCGTAGCTGGAAAAATCAAGTCAGCGTTTGCTACCCAATCGGGAAGCTTTTTCGCAGCTTTTTGACGGGCAGCGATCTGCTGAACCGCAGTTTTCAGATCAAACTTAACTTTGCCCTGATGCTTTAAAAGCAAAAGTGCAGGATCTTCGCTGAGATGATCCTGCACAAATTGTCTGAGTTCAGCGCTATTGATTTCGCTGAGATCCATTACACCAGTTTATTTTCCAAAAGGTACTCTGCGATCTGAACGGCGTTGGTTGCGGCACCTTTTCTCAGGTTGTCTGCCACGATCCACATGTTCAGCGTGTTGGCTTGAGACTCGTCTCTTCTCAGTCGACCCACGAATACCTCGTCTTTTTTATGCGCTGTGATCGGCATTGGATAGATGAAGTTAGCCGGATCGTCCTGTACGATCACGCCGGGAGCCGATTCCAGCAGGGAGCGAACCTCAGCCAGGTCGAAATCTTCTTTGAACTCCACGTTTACCGACTCTGAGTGACCGCCCATCGTTGGGATTCGCACCGTAGTAGCAGTGACTTTGATCGTGTCATCGCTGAAGATTTTTTTGGTCTCGTTGATCATCTTCATCTCCTCTTTCGTGTAGCCGTTTGGCTGGAATACGTCGATGTGAGGAAGGACGTTCATATCGATCTTGTGAGGATAGACCATGTCAGGAGTCGTTCCTGCACGCTCAGCCATCATCTGGTCCACGGCGGCTTTACCCGTGCCTGTTACAGACTGATAGGTAGAGACAACCACACGCTTGATGCCGTATCGCTGACGCAAAGGCTCCAATGCCAACACCATTTGGATAGTAGAGCAGTTTGGATTTGCGATGATCTTATCGTCTTTACCGATTTCCTTGGCGTTGATTTCAGGAACCACCAGTTTCTTGGTAGCGTCCATTCTCCAGGCTGATGAGTTGTCGATGACAAAAGTGCCTGCTTCGGCAAATTTCGGAGCCCACTCCAAAGAAGTGCTTCCGCCCGCCGAAAAGATGGCGATTTCGGGTTTGGCTGCCACTGCATCAGCAAGTCCGATCACAGTGTGTTTCTTACCCTTGTACTCTATCTGTTTACCTACAGACCGCTCGGAAGCGACCAATAGAAGTTCGTCATAAGGGAAGTTGTGCTCCGCGAGCACTTCGAGGATTTCGGTGCCAACCAGTCCGGTAGCACCTACTACAGCCAGTTTCATTTTAATATAGGTTTAAATTGATTTCGGTCTGCAAAAGTAAGGACTAAGCGTTCATTTTCAGGATTGTGTTCGAAAATTTTCAATTGTTTTTAGGAGAATTGGCAAAAGAAATTCTCCGGTTTTTATATATTTAGGTAAGACTTTTTAAAGCATTTTTTGATGAAACGTCATTTTTCACGATGCTTGGTGATCCTTGTCCTGCTTTTGTATTGGATAGGGATATCCTTTGCGGTTGCTCAAGTGCAGACGTTCGAAGCCGATTTTCAGGCGGTTAGTTTCCCCGCAGAGTTTCTTCCCAATTGGTATGGAAATGAAGTCAATGCTGGCTCATCCCGGATTTTTCAAGGCGCTTCGCTGGGACGAAACGCAAGTAAATCCTTGGCCGTCCAGCCGATCAGTACCTTTAATGGTAAAATTTGGGTGCGTCTCTTTCCCCAGGATTTTGACAGTCCCGAGGTGATTTTTTATGCGAGGTCCGTACGGAATGGAAGCGGGACGCGGCCGGCGTTGGTCTTTTATTCTTGGGGGGAAAGTTTGAATGGAGAGTTCTCGACACCGACTCAAATTGGCACGGACTCAGAATTTGCAAATGAAGATCAAGAGTGGAGAAAGTTCTCCATTCGGATTCCTGACGAATTGAGAGATGAATCGGAGGTAGTTCTGTTCTTCGAGATTCGATATGGCTCTGGCTCCGGAAGCGCCGCGCGATGGCTGATGGACGACTTTGAATTTGGGGATTTTGTGAAGGATGAAATCCCTCCAAGCGTCACCGACGTGAAAGGATACAGTGACCGTTCGGTTTTAGTCCGGTTTTCTGAAAAGCTTGACCCGGTATTTTCGGTATTTCAACTAGCCTACGAACTGAATGGGCAGAATCCGGAAAGTGCGGAATTGAGGCAAGATTCGACGGTAATGCTTTCTTTTTCAGAAGAATTAGAGCCGCGAAGAACCTATTCCCTTTCCCTCCGACAACTTGCAGATTTGGAGGGAAATTTTCTCAATGACACGAGCTTTCAGTTCACTTTTTTTGACCCAACTGATATCCCTCGGAAAGGATTGGTAATCAATGAGCTGATGCCCGCGCCTCGAGCCGACCGGGACCTGCCCAATGTCGAATACATTGAATTGTTTCATAACGGGGAAAATGAGTTTAGGCTGGAAGGCGTACGGCTTTCCAACTCCCGAACGGAGACCGCGCTGAGCGAATATTGGATCAAGCCGGGTGAATATCTGATCGTGGCTCCTGAGAGCCAAGCTTATCTATTAGATGAATTTGGGAAAGTGCTGCCCGTGAAGAATTGGCCAACTCTACTCAATTCGGGCGACCAAATCACCTTAAAATCCGCCTCAGGATCGGAGATTGATCAAATTTCCTTTGCGACTGCCACTTGGGGAGGAAGCGACTTTGCGGATGGTGGATACAGTCTGGAGGTGCCAAGCCCGGATTTCCTATGTAGCAACACCAGTTTGCTAAGACCTTCGATGGCGCCGAACCGGGGTACTCCTGGTTCTCAGAACTCCGTCTACACTCCAGATCCTGTGCAAATGTCCCCGCAATTGGAGTCGGTGTATTTTATGGATTCACTTCAGGTCCGGTTGGTTTTTACAGAACCGGTGTTTCCTGACTTTGACTCTGGAAATATGATGTTTTTACCAAGCCTGACGGTTGATAGCTTGAGATTTATGACGAACAAAGACGTTTTGATTTCCTTGAAGTCTCCTGCGGAATCCAACAAAGTCTACGAGATAAAGATAGTTGGGATAGAAGATTGCTTTGGGAATCCACTTGCTGAGCAAAGTTTCAGCTTTGTTTTGCCGGAAAGTCCGCAACTGGGAGAGTTGATCATCAATGAGCTGCTGTTTAACCCGCGAACCGGTGAACCCAAGTTTGTCGAACTTCGAAATACAAGCCAGAAATACCTTCGCCTTGAGAATTGGGCTCTTTCCGCGTTGGACGAAGCAGAAAATCCCGATCAGGCCAAGGTATTTGGAGGGTTGGGGTCAATCTTGGAGCCAGACGGATATCTGGCGGTCACCACTGACTCGAGTGCCTTGAAGAAGGCCTACCCTAAGTCTTTCCAAGGTAATTTTTCTGAAATAGCTACTTTGCCGAGCTACCCGATAGCCGGTGGGACGGTGGTCTTACTTTCACCGAAAGGTCAAATAGTAGAGACTTTTGCCTATGATGAGGATCTACACCATCCGCTTTTGAGAGATCCCAAGGGTGTTTCTTTGGAGCGAATTTCCCCGCTTTCGGCCGCTTTAGATCCGTCCAACTGGCAGTCTGCCTCAGGGAGTGAAGATTTTGCAACTCCGGGGAGGAAAAACTCGCAGACTATGTCAGACGAGCTTCAGTCCGATTGGATCCAGATCGAGCCGGAGGTATTTGATCCAGAGGGAAGCGCCGGGGCGGCATTTACCACCGTCAGCTATCAATTGGATCAGCCGGGCTGGACGGGGACATTCAAGATATATGCTACCTCAGGTCAATTAATCCAGACGTTGGCTCAAAATCAAATTTTGGGTACAACTGGCTTTTTTGTGTGGTCAGGCACAGATACAACAGGTAAACTTGTCCGGGCGGGCTACTATGTCTTGGTGGTCGAGCTATATGAGCCGAGTGGCCGGACAAAGGTGTTGAAGAAAACGTTGGTGGTGGCTACGCGACTTTAATCCGCGGGATAAGTGGATTCCAAAGCAAATTTTCAGTATTTTGGAAGAAACAACATCTAAACCCATGAACCGCGATTTGATTTTGACAGCCCTTCAGGAAATTGTGCTTCAGGATGGCAAAGACCTGAAAGAAGTCCAAAGGTATCTGAGGATGAGGTACCGAATCGAGGCTGATGAGCTGGTCTTGAAAAGGCGATTGGAGAAAATCCTCCATACCGAAAAGGCCGTCGCCTGACGGTTGGTTTTTCAATTTGAATAAAAACGCACCACTCTTTCGCAGCTCCTGAATCCGGGCTGGACGATAATAACCTGATTATGAACAGGTAGGGAGTGGGTTTGTTTTTGAAGCTGATTTTTTAACCTCCTACTTTTCCCAAGTCACTTTTTTTAATTTTTGCAATTGTAAAAGTCGGACGTATTTTAGGGAACCAAACCGTTAACAATCCGTCTCAGTACTAAATTTTAACCCATTACTTATCATGAGCTTGGAAGAAAAAACCGCCTATTCTCAAGAGGAGCTGAGAGAATTTGAAGTGATCATCCTTCAGAAGCTCGCCAGTGCAAAAGAGGAACTGAATTCGTTGAAGGAGAGCCTGAGCAAGAAAAATGACAGTGGGACGGACTATACTGCTTCCACTTCAAAACTTTTGGAAGACGGTGCGGATACCTTGGAAAGAGAGAGCTTGAGCCAGCTTGCGGCCCGTCAGCAAAAGTTTGTGATCAACTTGGAAAATGCGCTGATCCGGATCAAAAACGGCACGTATGGTATCTGTGTAGATACCGGAAAATTGATCTCAAAAGAAAGACTGAAAGCGGTGCCACACACCATGCATTCCATCGAGGCCAAACTCGCCAAAAAGTAAAAGTGGATTTTCTTCATCGGCATATTGAGGCTCTGATTTTTTGTGCTCCAGAGCCGCTTGCCGTGGCCGAGATTTCCAAGTGTCTCAGTGAGATGTTTGCTGCTGAGGTGCCTTTGGATCACATCGAGTCGGCGATTTATGATTTGAGAAAGAAGTACAACGAGGAAGATTTTGCGTTTTCCTTGGAGCATCTGGGCGGCGGGTATCAATTTTTGACTAAACCTGCCTATCAAGCCAGCATCAGCATCTTGTTGAGACAGCAATCTCAGAAGAGACTTTCGAGCGCCCAGCTAGAGACGCTGTCAATCATTGCCTATAAGCAGCCGATTACCAAAGGAGAGGTGGAGCAGATCAGGGGCGTAAACAGCGACTATTCTGTGCAAAAGCTCCTGGAGAAAGAACTCATCGAGATAAAAGGCAAATCGGAAAGTGTAGGCAAGCCACTAATCTATGGGACTTCGGAGAAGTTTATGGAGTACTTTGGGATCAATTCGATCAAGGATTTGCCGCAGCCAAAGGACTTTTCCCAACCCGAAAATCAGATCGGCGAGGAGCGGGAGTAATCGCTCAGACAGGTTTTATCTTTGCCAGACTGGATACCAGAAACTTTTTACCTGAGTCGACTTCCTCACACAGTACCCTCGTCCTTCGCGTTTCTCCCTTTTTGAATTTCCTGCCGGAAAGGATGAACTGCCTCCCAGTCATCAGGTCGGAAAGAAAGATTTCATCTGATGCAGCTGCCGATGAACTGTCATATTTGCTCATCTCTTTCCGAAGGAAAAGATCGCGTGATGAACTAGCGGGCGGGTTTTGCATGTGATTTCTGAGGGGAATCAGGATGTCTTTCGGGAAAACTCGGTCATTTAGGATCGGTTCCATAAGTGTCCGAAAGGTTTTCTTCCACTCCAAGCCATGTGGAGAATGCCCTAATCCAAACTGCGCGAAAGCATGCAGATGGGCGACTTCATGGATGTAAGTCTGTAGAAACTGATAGGGATTTAGATCTGAGTTGATCGTGATTGTCTGGATTTTCCGGTCTCTGTGGTACCGAAAATCGCCCAGTTTGGTAGCTCTGGGTTTTTGAACCTTAAAAGTGAAGGGAATTTTCAGCCAAAGATCCAGGCAGTAGTCAATGGCTGGAGAGGGCAGATGTTTTTCAAAAATTTTCCTGAGCTGATCTGTGGGATTCATTTGCCCTAAAATAAAAAAAGAGTCCCGAATTCGGGACTCTTAATTTTTTCCTTCGCGGATTGATTACTGAGCTGGAGTAGCAGCAGTAGTGTCAGCAGCAACAGCAGCAGTGTCAACAGCAGGAGCTTCTTCAACTACTACTGGAGTTTCTTCAACTACAACTACTTCTTCAACAACTTCTTCAGTTGCTTTGTTACCGCAAGATGCAGTAGCGATCAAGCCAGCGATTGCGAAAATTGCAAATACCTTTTTCATTTGTTATGGTTTTCTTAATTACAGTACAAAGGTACTAGTATTATTTTCAATTGTACAAGAGCCGCTCAAATATTTTTTATTTGCTCTTGTAAACAATTTTTACAGGAACACCTTCAAAATCAAAATGTTCTCGGAGCCTATTTTCCAGATATCGGGTATAGGGATCTTTGATATACTGAGGGAGATTGCAGAAGAAAGCAAAAACTGGGTTTTTGGTTGGAAGCTGGGTGACGTATTTGATCTTAATGTATTTCCCTTTCCATGCTGGTGGCGGGTACTTCTCGATGTCGGCTAGCAGCGCATCGTTGACTTTTGAGGTAGGTACTCTTCGGGTTTTGTTTTCGAAAACTTTCACTGCTAGCTCTATTGCCTGCATGATTCGCTGTTTCTCGGTCACAGAGGTAAAGATGATCGGGATCCATTTGTGTTCCCCAAGTCTTTCGAGCATCTGAACTTTGATTTTGTCCATGGTTTTGTGATCCTTTTCGATCAAATCCCATTTGTTGACCATGATCATCACTCCCTTGTTGTTTTTGATTGCAAGTGAGATCAGGTTGATGTCCTGTGCTTCCATTCCCCGGGTAGCATCGACCATTACGATCACAACGTCGGATTCTTCCAGGGTTCGCAGTGAACGCATCACCGAGTAAAACTCGATATCTTCCTTTACTTTGGCCTTCTTGCGGATTCCCGCGGTGTCGGTGATGATGAAATCCTGGCCGAACAGCTTGTATCGGGTGTGAATCGCATCACGCGTGGTGCCAGCTTCATCAGTAACGATGGATCGCTCCTGCCCAAGGAGCGCATTCAGAAAAGAAGACTTACCCACGTTGGGACGGCCAAGGATGGAGATTTTGGGGATATCGGCATCGGGATCTTCCACACCCTCGTCCTCGAAGTGTTTGATCACTTCATCCAGCAGCTCACCTGTGCCACTACCGCTTGCAGATGCAATCGGATAGACCTCAAAGTCACTGATGCCAAGGGAATAGAATTCGTGTGCCATCATGGCTTTTTCCCGGTTGTCAGCCTTGTTGGCAACGATGTATAGGGGCTTGGTCGTGCTTCTGAGTTCGTTTGCAAACTCCATGTCCAGATCGGTCAGTCCATCTAGGCAATCGACGACGAACAAGATTACATCGGCTTCCTCGACGGCAAGTTTGACTTGCTTGCGAATCTCAGCCTCAAAGACGTCATCCGAACCGGTCACATATCCACCGGTGTCAATAACCGAAAAATACTTCCCAGACCATTGGGCATGTCCATAATGGCGGTCACGGGTGACGCCGCTCATGTTGTCTTCGATAGCCTTTCGCTCTTCTACCAAGCGATTGAAAAGCGTGGATTTACCCACGTTAGGTCTACCTACTATTGCTACAATATTTGCCATGATCAGGATGGGTCGTACCCAAATTTTTTAAGTTTCAATTTATTTTTTCTCCAGTCTTGCTCCACTTTCACAAAGGTTTCGAGAAAGACTTTTTTCCCGAAAAACTTCTCCAGTTCGGCCCGGGATTCAATCCCTACTTTCTTCAGCATCTTGCCTTTATCTCCGATGATGATGCCTTTTTGGCTGTCCCGTTCACAGTAAATAGTTGCGCGGATTTTGATGATCGCCTCTTCTTCGTAGAAGTCCTCGATGGAAACTTCCGTGCTGTAAGGGATTTCCTTTTTATAGTTGTTGAAGATCTTCTCGCGGATGATCTCGGAGGCAAAGAACCGTTCGGGGCGGTCGGTTAGTTCCTCTTTGTCGTAAAAAGGTGGATGCACCGGCAGCCGATCGATAATTTCCTGGAGGATTCGCTCAGTGTTGAATTTTTCCAGAGCGGAAATCGGAATAACCGTTTCGGATTTTATTCTTGAGGTCCAATACGCTGTGATTTCATCCAATTGCCCCTCTTTGGCCAGATCGACCTTGTTGATTACCAACAAAACAGGGACCCCAGAGGCATTGATTTTGGTGATCACATCTTCTATTTCCTCGTCATTTTCGAATAGATCCGTCACAAAGACGATCACATCCGCATCTTCCAGCGACAGGTTTACAAAGCCCATCATGTTCTTGTGAAGCTCATATTTTGGCTTCAGCATGCCAGGGGTATCCGAAAAAACGATCTGATATTCTTCGGTGTTGATTAAGCCTAAGATCCTGTGACGGGTGGTTTGAGCTTTGGAAGAAACGATCGAAAGTCGCTCACCCACAAGGATATTCATGAGCGTTGACTTGCCTACATTGGGTTTTCCGACAATGTTGACGAAGCCTGCTTTGTGGTTAGAATCGATCATTTCTCAAGATTTTTTTGCAAAGGTACTTGATTTTGTAGAGTTTGTCCTTACCTTTGTATCACAATCCGCCGGAAGGGTGGGTGACAAAATAGAAATAAGGGCATAGCCTTAAAAATATATCGCGGGATGGAGCAGTTGGTAGCTCGTCGGGCTCATAACCCGAAGGTCACAGGTTCGAGTCCTGTTCCCGCTACTTGGTAACTCCGGACAATGTCAAAATTGTTCGGAGTTTTTTGTTTTTCAGGGGTTTAGCATTATTTCGAATCTGTTTGATTCCGTTAAATTCCGATGGTTTTGTCCCCCTTTTTGTCCCCCAATTTGTCCCCCTTCTTGTCCGCCTTGATTTTTATCGGTATTTTGAACCATGATAGATTTCAAGATTTCTGCGGTTTTGAATCCGAAAAGTAAGAAGTCGCCCGACGGTGAAGCGATCTACTTGTGCATTAATCGTAAGGGAAGACACTACATCAATCTCAACCTTGAAAAGATCCCCAAAAATGTTTGGTCGGGAAAACCATTAAAATGGGTAAATAGTCAATACCTATATGCGGATTTTTACAATCAGGTAATTGCCAGAGAAATCTATCTTCTCCGAGAGATTATTCAGGATTTTTATAAGCGGAGTGAGATTTTGACCGCTGAAAAATTGAAAAACTACTATCTGGTTAAATATAAAGGGGTAAGAATAAAGGGCATTAATGGGGCAACAGCTCCAGGTGCAAGTGATAAAATTTCATCCTATATCGACTACTCCTTCAATTTTGGTGCAACATCAAAGAAGGCGGCCGGGACGAAGAAGGTTTATTTGACTTTAAAAAATTTGGTCACAAGTTATAAAAGCCAGGCTGTCATGGCGGATTTAGATGAAGCCTATGTTTTGGGATTCATAGATTTCTTGCGGAGCAATGCAACGGAGATTAATTCCGATACTACTGTGGCAAAATATGTGGACCGTCTCAAAGTGATCTATCGGGAGTATTGTGATCAGTATGGGATCCTCTTTAAGAAGAGAATTTTTGAAAGATTGGACGTTGACTCAACCAAAAGGCCGGACAAAATTATCTATGTTAATGATAAACAATATGAACTGCTGTCGGGGTTGAAGTTTCTACCGGAGGAAAGTAGACTTGAAATCACTAGGGATCTTTTCTTGGTGCTTTGCAATACAGCTCTTTATTATAATGATTTGATCGGGATTCGGTCTGGAACCGGGTTTGACTGGAACTTATTAAAGGAAAATCCTGAGCACATGGTGCTCCAGGGAGAGCGGAAGAAAAATGGGGAGGAATTTTGGATTCCTCTAAACGATACAGCCAAAAGGATCGTCAAAAAGTACTTTCGAGAAGGTGAAGAATTATTGTTCCCAAAGGATGTGGCGATATCGGAGCAGAAGTTTAACCAGCACCTGAAAGTTCTCGCTGAGAAAATTAAATTTCCGGATGTACTTTCAAATAAGGTTGGACGGAAGACCTTTGGTACGTGGACTGATCGCTTGGGAATGGATGACAATGATATCAGGATGATATTCGGTCATTCCCCAGGTTCGGTACTAAAGAAATACTATACCGAGAGGAAAACGGTAGAAACCTATAGGAGAATCCTTTCTGTAATTCAGAGATAATATGCAAAAGAAAAGTAAGCTCTCGATAAAGCATTATCACGGCAATGAACTTGAAAAGATTGGGAAGTCATCAGCTGCTTTTCCTTTGTATGTAATGGTGAGATATAAAAATGTCAAAACCAGATTTGCCTCTAGGTTCGGGATAAGGTATGTGAAGCAAAATGGAGGGGATGCTGCGGCTTTAAGCGGCTTGAACCGAGAAGTAATCAACATTATCGACGCCGACGTCAAGCATATTGAAATGCTGAGGGATTACTTTGAAGATTGCCTGGGAGTGGAATTTACGCCGTCTATGGTAGTAGATGAATTCTATGAGAGTACTGCTTTGGAAAATGTGGCTGATTTTTTCGATCAGATATTGGAGGACAAAGAACTCAAGTTGATTCTATTAGAGATAGATCAAGATTTGATTGATCTTTTGGAGGCAGCTGGTCCCATCCGTTTTTTGTCTGGCCTCCGACATCTTGACTCGGACCTTTTTGATAGAATAATGGAAATCGAGACGGTAAAGGAAGTATTCGAGTATTATGAGATTTACAAGTCTTTGAATTGGCAGGAGGTAGATAGGCTACAATTTCGGATGGCACAAACTGACGATAATAAAGATTTGATCAGATTGAAAAAATGGCTTGATGTAAAGTTTGATGCCGAAATGCGGCACCGATATGATCTCAATCCAATAAATCTGACTCAATAAAAAAATCGGTACCCGGTGACCGATTTACATTTTTTCTTTATATTTGAGTAAATCAAACTCAAATCAAGATGAATCAAGACACTTTTATTCCGTTTTCGGCTGTTAGCCAAAAATGGCTGGAAGAGAAATTCAGAAATCTGGAAGAGAAAATCTCAAGTATTAATCCAGCTAGTAAGTCCATCAAAGATGAATGGTTGTCGCTTCAGGAGTTCATGGAAGCGACAGGGGTGAAATCTCATTATTCGATTTCAAAAATGGAATCAGTTTCGGAGTTAAAGGGTCAGGAGTTTCGCTCCATGTACCGAGGAAAAAGACGGTTTATTCACCAGAGTGAGGTGGATAGATTTTTTGCGGGGGAGTTTGAGAATTAAAAAAGGAAAGGATGGCCGTCCTTTCCTTTTGTTGAAAATGCTCAATAGGCAGTTCCTTGGTGCGCTTTTAACCTTCGCAAAATTAAAAACATGCTCCAATTTGAACAATCTTTTGGTCAAAATCAACCTAGGCAAGACGGTTCATTCAACTTTTTGCATCCTCAAGACAATGCTGACAAGATCCTGCTATCCTGCTCATAGCTAATCGGATGGATTCTAAAAGTTTACGAAAAATTGAAAATAGCATTTAAGACAAAATGCTAGTCGAAACCTTATTGCCAAAAAAATATGACCTCAATTAATCAAAATAACAACTCCAATGATCCTCAGCCTGGGGATTTTTTGATCATCAAGTCCGCCAACGAATGGATAGATGAAGCCAAGAGTAAACCAATTCCGAAGAAGATCTTTGGCCCATTTTGGTATGAAGAAGAGCTGTGCATTCTCTTCGCTGATACTAATCAAGGTAAGTCTTTACTCGCAGTACAAATCATCGACAGTGTGTCCAAAGGAGTTCCGACCCTGGGATTGGAAATGGAACTGAAAGCGTCCAAAGTCATCTACTTCGACCTGGAATTGACAGCCAAGCAATTTGAAATGAGATATGCTCAGTACGATAAGGAAAGGGATATTTTGTTTGATCATTTCGAATTCAGCGATCTTTTTTTGAGGGCAGAAATCAATCCCTATGGATTTGATGAGGCTTTTGAAGAGTATGAAAGCTTTCTTTTTAAAGAGATAGAGGTTCAGGCCTCCAAGTCAGGTGCAAAAATCCTCGTTATAGACAATCTGTCTTGTGTGATTTCAGATAATGAGAAGGCTAGGAATACCACTCCATTTTTGATTCGGCTAAACAATCTGAAGAAGATTTATGGCTGGTCAATCCTCTTAATTGCTCATACTCCAAAGAGGAACCCATTTTCTCCGATCAGTAGAAACGATATCCAAGGCAGCAAGAGCTTTATTAATCTAATCGATTCTTGTTTCGCTGTGGGTGAAAGTCAAAAAGACCCTTCCATTAAATATTTGAAGCAGATAAAAGTCAGGTATGGGGCTTTTAAATACCCATCTGAAAATGTCTTAGTCTGTAAAATCGGCAAAGACTCAAATTTCAGTTCGTTTCGATTCCTCCAATTTGGAAAAGAGTCTGATCATTTAAAGCAACTGAACCAGATCGATAGATCTCAAATGAAGACCAAGGCCTTGGAACTCAAAAATGAGGGCCACACGAATGTGAAGATAGCTGAAGAACTCGGAGTGTCAGAAGGGGCTGTGAGGAAATGGCTAAAGCAAATTGAGGTAGACGAGTAAGCTCAATCGTAAAAATCGAACTGTACGAGGGGTACGAGGTGTGCGAATCGTACGATTTCACCTTCCTTTTACCCCTCGTTTTCTTTTTGCAGGTAATCTGACAATTCACGACAAAAGGAAAGATAAGGCTCCTTTAAATCAGGAAGATGTATTATTTATGTATAGATGTATTTATATAAAAATGTAAATATTGTGAACTACTATGAAGTAAAACAAGAAGCCGCCAGGATCAAACAGGATTTCCCGGTGCTCGATTATTTCCAAAGCTTGGTCAAATCCGGATTTCTTAAATACGAAGGCATTCACGGGAAAGAATATTTCTTCGGCTTTTTGGAACAGCGAACTGGCTCTATTGCGGTGGATGACAAAGCCAATGTTTGGTATGATCATGCTGCCGGAAAGGGAGGAGATATTATCGCAGCGGTACAGAAATTTGAGAACAAAACCTTTTTTGAGTCAGTAGAAAGCCTTTCTGGATCTGTTTCAGAAAGAGAGTTTGTTTCCCGGCAAATAACGGAAATCACCCAAAAGATAGTGGTGGAGAAGGTATCTGAGATCAGCCACGATGCATTGATCCAATACCTGAGATGCAGGGGAATAGATCTTCAGGATATTGCCCCCTTTGCCAAAGAGGTGCATTGGCGGAACAAGGGAAAGCGATATTTCGCTGTGGGTTTTCCTAATCAATCGGGCGGATGGGTACTCCGATCCTCTATTTTTAAAGGAAATATTCTGGGAGGTGGCATTTCGATTCAGATCCTTGGGACTATTAGAAGTATCAAAGTTTTTGAAGGCTGGTTTGACTTTCTGAGCTATCTGAAGCTTTCCGGAGCGACAGATTTTAAAGCCATCATTTTGAACAGTACGGCCAATCTAAGTATGCGGCTAATGCTTGATATTTTAAAGGAAGAGCAGAAAGTAGAGCTCTATCTGGATAATGACGCTACTGGAGGAGCTTGTTCCAATGGATTTATCGAGATTGCTCAGCTGTACCAATACTGCGTCAAACGTGGATTGGCTACTGACTGGGATTTGACACTGTTGAGAGGAAGTAAGAAAAAAATAAGGAAGCTACTATCCAACTTAAGCATCGAGCCTTCGAATGAGGAGAAAATTTGGAAAATGGAGGTAGATGTTTTTGATCAGCGGAAGATCTATTCAGGCTTTGAAGATTTAAATATGTTTTTGGTGGGAAATGATGGTACTTCGGATTTTTTATTGGTTTCTTAGGGAACTCCTGAATTCTATAAAAACGCTAAGGAATATCCTTGAAGTAGTCGCTGAAATTGTTAATTTGGAAGCTTAGGATTTCTAATTGTAAAACAAGAATCTTTGGGGGTGAGTTAAAAAAAAAATCCAGTTCTATTTTTACTTTTGAATTATGAGCGAAGAACTTAAAAAATTAATTAATACTCTATCAGTCAATAGTTTCCGAGATCTTGTTCAGGAATATTGCAAAGAAAAGTATTCAACTAAACATGTTCGAATAACCGATGGTCCCTATGATGGTGGAAATGACTTAGAGATTATTGTTGATGGAAAGGAATTAAGAAAAAATATTCAAATTACTGTACAAAAATCTGGATATGAACGTAAGCTCGAAAAGGATATTGTTAAGTCTGCTGAAAATGTAGCCAAATACGGTTATTTGAACAAGCTGGATTTTTATACAAGCCAAGATGTACCTAAGGACACGGTTAATAAATTAGTTTTAAATGCTGAGGTGAAGTATGGAATTGATTTGAAAATAATTGATGCAAAGAGTCTTGCAAGTGAGGCAAGTTCCTTTAGTAGTATAAGAAAGGTTGCATATAAATCTCATGGAATAAATGAGACAAACTCTTTCTCAACAATTAGTAAGGAATCTAAACTTCTATTTGATGTACTTACTTTGAATAGTAATACAGTTGAGGTCAGGAAAAATATTATCTATTCCCTGATATTCTCTTATTTATATACAGCAGGAGATTCTACAATTGATGAAATATCGGAAGGTTTACGATCCCACTTACAGACAAAAATTGATACACATGATTTGCTCCAAGAGCTAAACTATCTGAAATCTAGAAGATTTATTCTAACACCGAACGCTAAATCACATTATTGCTTATCAGAAGAGAAACGTTTACAAATTGAAGAAATTAATGATCGTATAATCCTTGAGGAGAATCAAGTAGAAAAAGAGATTGAGGACTTTATTTCTTATAATAATCTAAATTGTACTTCGTTAGAACTTGTTGAGTTTTTAAAGCAAATTCATACTGAAAACTATAAAATAGATATTGAAGAGATTAATCAAACAGAAAGTTCATTTAGTGCGTCGCTCAGGAGATCTTACAGCGATCTTCAGCGATTTATTGAATCCAAGGGAGGTAAATCAGAGGAGATACAGAAAATTACGAAGGAACTACTAGAGAAATGTTCCGAGAATTCCTATTTTAACAAACTAGCAACAACATCCCTATTTTCCAATCTTTATGCTTCTGATAAATTAGAATCTTATATAAATGATAGGAAAAAGACAATTGTTATTGATACGCAAATTCTAATACGTATTCTTTGTGTATGGTACCAACAATCTGTTGAATTCAACGATACGGCATTTGATGCAGTGCAGAAGTTGATGACCGCCTTTAATCGATACAGATCATCTATTATATTGCAAACCACAGAAGATTACGTAGAGGAAGTGGCTGGACATTTTGAAGAGGCAATTAAACTTCAAAGGTTTCTAAAGCTTCCATTCATTGAAGATATCGGTTCATCTAAAAATGTATTTTTCAACGCTTTTTTGACTTTTAAGGCAAAGGATATTATTGATTCTGATATGGATTTTGATGAGTTTATTGAGGATTTGATTGGTGAACCTATAACAAGCTATAAAGAGTCACATTTTTTCGATGAGATATTAGACAGATTGATTGACTTATTTGAGGCTGCGAATTTTGAGATTATTTATCATCCTAAATATGAGGATTATCAAGGGATAAAGAAAGCTTACGAAATCAATTTAGCATATGCTGGAAAGGAGCGTTCTTATAAGGCTAGGGAGCATGATTTAAGAACTATGCTATATTTATCAAATCCTGAAAATCATAAAGAAGTAGAGACGGGTCAGCACAATGAGCCATTTTTGATAACCTGGGATTCAGCTTTTTATGGATTTAGGAAGGAGCTTTCAAGGATAAATAAGCAATTGTCATTTTGGTATATCTACTCACCTTTGAAAATGGTGGATAGATTGTCCATCTTAAATTTTAAGATATCTCCTAAGGCAGTCACTTCCAATGTGATTGCACTTGCGGAAACAAATTTTAATTATTCCAATAAGACCAGTTCGTTTTTTGACGTTATTTCAACTTTATTTAACAAAGAAGATGTTTCTGAACTTTCCATAATAAAGCGTCTAGCTGATTTAAGAAAGGAAACTCTTGAACAAAAGGGAAATTTAGATGATTCTGAAATTAGATTTGGTAGTTCTGAGACACCGTTGACTAATTTGCTTTTAGATATCAGGAATTATTACGGCTCTGCTCAATCTCAATATAACCTGACAAGCTTGATCTCCGCATTCGAAATTGAGGATAATTCCGATTCTATTGTTTCTTTGTTGGCGAATCAGATGAATGATTATAAGCCCTTAATGGATTTAGCGAAATTGTATTCAGAATTTGATAAGTTAATAGAAAATACTTCGAAGATTTAGGGTCTGTCTAATATAGTTGGATTTTTTTATCTTTAATCCTATAATGCTTCCCAATAGCAGTCAAAATCATATCCGTCAATTAAGCCTGGGTCTCTCGGCCGATTTCGCACTTGGGGTTATCAAACATGTCGGTAGGGAGATTTAGCTTCTTCTGTATGTTTTGCTCAGTTTGATCTGTTTAGAATTTCCTCGACCAGGATTTCCTGGCCAACTTTCGTGGGATATTCAAAAATGCATCATCAAGAGAATTACTTCGAGACATTCACACTTTTTGAAAAAGAAAGACGTGGGCGGCATTGAATTCCGGAATAAGTTAGCTCTTTATCCTCGGGGCGGCAAAGAGCTTCCGGCATAAAGCTCGCGCGCAATCCTCAGCTGGTTTATTCCTTTTCCTCTTGGCCTCGCTCGGAACAGGGCTGGGATCATTCCATAATTCATGTTTCACCAAAACTCAAAAAATTATGGAGGCTTTAAATCAATCATTTCACTTTAATGAAGTCGCAGAAATTACACTGGCTTATCGACCAAAAATCAAGGCAAGCCAACGTCCGAAGGTTACATGCTCCAGGCAAGTTTATGATGTCCTGTTGAAATTCTGGAATTCTGACGCGCTGGAATACATCGAGCAGTTTCAAGTGATGTTACTCAGCAGGGGAAACCGTGTGTTGGGTATTTGCGGCATTAGTACCGGTGGAACGGCAGGAACTGTTGTAGATCCTAAAGTGGTCTTTGCTGGTGGATTGAAAGCGAATGCATCCTCCTTAATTCTTAGTCACAATCATCCCAGTGGAAATCTTCAACCATCTGAACAGGATAGAAGACTTACCCGAAGACTGGTTGAAATCGGTCGTGCTTTAGATTTACCTATTGTAGATCATGTTATTTTGAGTTCTGAAGGATATTTTTCCTTTGCAGATGAAGGGGAACTTTAGACTTCCTTTCTTTTAACTGAATGCTAGGATGAAAGTGGTAGGATTAAAAACAATCACAGTCGCGTTTTGACATTGTCCAATTTAAATGTGATTTTGGGCCTTGATCAAATCACCCAATTGCTTAATTTGACGTAAAATAGGCTACACGCAAGACGGATATTTATCACATTTGAAATAGAATTTAGATTTGTAAGGATCCTACAACCAGTTTAAGAATGAGACAATCACCAAACGCTGAGACTTTAAAATATTTGTATGTGTTATCTGGAAATGTATGTGCTTATCCGGATTGCAGCCATCCGATCTTTAATAATGACGGACTTTACATTGCTCAGCTTTGCCATATTCATGCGGCGGAGAAAGGAGGGCAACGTTATAATCACGAGCAATCGGACGAAGAAAGAAGATCATCAGATAATTTGCTGTTCATGTGTCACCGTCACCATAAAGAAACTGACCCATTGACCGCTGACGCACTGCGATCTATGAAGCAGGATCATGAGTCACAATTTACCGAAAAAGGACGAGAGGCAACTCAAAACATGATAAGGCAAGTGCTTTTGGAAATCAACAGTTATTGGGACCAGCTTTCAAGGAAGTCTTTTGAGTTTCATGATTTAAAAATCGAAAGAGATTTTAATAAAGGAGTCTTAGGTCTTTTGGACGAACTTGAAGAGCATTTCCAAAGCGTTATGTCTTATTGTGACATTTGCGCTCAATCTGATAGTTCTCAACGACTTCATGAAGACCTATCAACCCTGCTCTCAAAGGTTGGTATAAAAAAGGACATACTAGAGAAAGTGCCATATTATGAAAATCCCTTTGTCAATAGAAACTGGGAGCTTCACAATATCGGAAGGCCAAACTTCAATTCCCACTTTAAGTTGACCCTTCATCAACTAAGAGTCAAGATAATTGAAGAGCTCTTAAAATCAGATCCAAAAAATGGAGATTTAAGGGACATTCTTAATAAGTTTAGAGACGATTTTGATGAGAATTACACAAACTCGTATTACGTTGATTGAAATAAAAAGCCATTGATTCTTATTTCCTGACTATCATAACCAAGCTTTAATCCACATAATGTAAAGATATACAATGATAACAGAAGAAACTTATAATAAATCATTCAAGAACCTTTTCGAGAAGCTTAATGTAAGCGGGAAATTTTTATTTCAAACTAAAATAGAACTTCCTTTTCAAATACCAGTCCCAGATGGCTATTGCGTTATTTCAGATTTTGATAATAGAAGCGAATATTGGTCAATTTTGTATTTCACATCCCGTAATATAGAAAATCAGGTAAGAATATTTGATAAAAGTGTACCATTAAATACAAAAAAGACGGAAGTGACCCTTTGTGTTGTGGGATCCGAATTTAAATTTGACTCGTTCGAGAAAGACGGCGTTGAAAGAATCCTTTCAGATGAGCATACATACTTTTTCGACAAATCTCTAGACCATTTGAACGCTGTTATTCTAGCCTATTCTGTTCATTTTCAAGATGAATACGTTTACCAGATAACAAAATTTGATCTGCCTCCATTCTGTGGTTATGAGCTTATTAACACAACAGAATGGTCCGTTGAGAGCATTTTATTCGTCTTGCATAACAATATTGATGTGAATTTAAATGAAATCACATTGAAGCAATGTGATGCACTTCAAAATTTCAGTAATCATATTATTTCAAATGAATATATGTTTTTACTTCCTGAAAAGTACCTTTTATTGGCAAAAAATAAACTGAATAAAGGGTTGTATTCAGAGGCGGTTACATTTGCTCAAACAGCAATAGAGGTTAAGATAAAAAGGCTTTTTTACTACTTCCTTAATGTCGAAGGTTTATATGAAGATGAAATTATTGAGGTAATGGAAAATACTACATTTATGTCTATGATTAAAAAAGAATTATCTAAAAGACTTGGTGGTATATGGGATATTACAAAAGAGGGTTCTGAAATAGGGAATTGGTATGAAAAATGCTATTCTCTAAGAAATCGGGTTGTGCATGTTGGTTTTATTCCAGAATTATATGAAACAGAACAAGCTCTCAAATATGCTAAAATCTTTGCGTTTTATATAATACAACTTATTGAAAAGAAAAAAAAGACCTACCCCGAACTTTATAATAACATTAAAATCGAACTATGAATCATTGGGGATAGTAAGAGCCATTAGCCTAAGGGCGGGTGAAAATGTTGATTGGACATTCTACCACGTAGCTACTTTTATTTTGAACTGACAATTTTGTCCTCTTAAATTCGAAAATACCCTAAGCGCCAAACTCAATAGTCGCGATTTCAATAAAAAATAGCACTACCAGGGAGTGTTTTTTTTCAAGAAATAAAGTGCATTCCTTCCCTAAATCCCATAATACTCCGCAACCGCCTTCAAAATCATATCTCGCATGGAAGCTTTGGTCTCTCGGCCGATTTCATACTTGAGCTTGTCAAACATGGCTGAGGGAATTCGGAGGGAATAGATTTTCACATCTTCGGTATCAAACTCCTTACTCGATACTTTTTCTTTTTGTTGAATTTCTGGTTCGGAATTGATTAGCACTCCGATTCCTCGCTGTTTGGTGCCGAGGTTTTTATTGCCCTTACTTGGGTCGTTTAGCTTCTTAGCCATGTGTTGCTCAGTTTAATCGGTTTAGAATTTCATCGACCAGCATTTCATAGTCCTTGGCCCCATTGGAGTCAGGTGCATAGTCGAAAATGGTTTGGCCTTGGAGTTGGGCTTCAGCCAAGGCTACATTGATCCGGATTTTGGTATCGAACACTTTATCCTGTAGATCCTCGGTGAGTTTTTCTACAATGGTTTTGGTCAGAATTCGGTTAGGGTTGATTTGGGTAATGAATACACCACCGATTTCCAATTTGTCATTTAGGTTGTCCCGGACTTCCTTTACTATCCCCAGTAGACGATCTACTCCTTTGTAGGCAAAATACTCGCCTTGAAGTGGTAGGAGAATGGTGTCACTTGCTACCATGGCATTGACGGTTAACAGCCCAACTGAAGGGGGACAGTCAATGATGATATAGTCGTATTCTGACCGGATTGGCTTTAGGAGTTTATGGAGGATTTGCTCCCGGCCAATTTTGGATACGATCTCCATTTCAGCACCCAAAAGATCGATGGATGACGGAACCAGGTCCAGGTTATCAGAAATGTTCAGGATGGGTAGTTTTTTGTTCTCCCTGATGGAGTCATAGACCGATTCCTCAGGATCTCCGACTCCCAGTCCCTCTGTTAGATTTGCTTGGGAGTCGATATCTAGGAGCAGGACTTTCAGTCCTTTTTTTGCGAGACCAGCACCGATATTGATTGAGGAAGTGGTTTTGCCTGTTCCTCCCTTGTGGTTCATTATTGATATTGTTTTCATCGCCTTGGGGTTTATTCCAAGATACAAAAAATCATTTAATTAAAGATATATTTATATAAAAGTGTAATTACTTTTTATTCAGATCGGTTTTAAGCTTTTCAATGATTTGGTTCATTGAATCAGCTTGTTCGCGAAACTGATTGTTCTCAGCGGCAAGCTGATTGATTTCCTTTTGGAGTCTTTGAATTTCCAATTGGAAGTTGGCAATTAGAGTTTGTTCTTCGGAATTCTGATTTTCATCTGCTGGCAGGAACATTTCTCCTTCACCGGACTCGAGCCAAACCACATTTACACGGTGTTCCCTTTTTAGAAGGATTTTAATTTTTCCAGAGACATTGTTTTTGCCTCTTTCAATGTCTGAATAGCCAGCTTGAGTCAGCCCAATCGATGAAGCAAATTCCACCTGGGTTTTATCCAAAAATCCCCTAACAATTTTTAATCGCTGATTCTCAGTCACTAATATTTGCCGTCATGATTCCGTTTGACTAAATGCCGCTGAAAATATCGCAAAACCATATATTTGTATATGTGGATATATTCAAACGGAATAGTTCAATACCCTTTTATAGATCATCCATTTTGGGTGATGAACTGAAGTCGGAAAAGGTACCGATTTCTTAAGGTATTAAAATCTCCACAATGTGCCATACGCAGGAAAGCTGAGCTTGAAACGGGAGGATGTAACCGGTTCCCATAATTTTCCTTTTGTCGCTTTTCGAAAGATACCCTAGGACAAATATATACCTATAAATGTATTTAGAAATGGGTTAAATGTGATTTCTGTATTTCTGCCTATATATATATATCTATATGTAGATATAAGATTTGTAACTACCTGTAATCCTGAGGATTGAAGATTAATTGCCTGAGGGCTTCGTCAAGTTTGTGGGTTTTTGGATACGGGGAGAGCATAGCGAGCGTTGAGGGTTAGACAGGATTTTTACCCAAAATGAGGGTTGAGGTACATATTGCGTTACCCTTGCAAGTTGTGTATTTGTATAACAAATTCTGACGAATTTCTTAGCCAAACACGACTTTGCCTTTTAGGGGATTCTCTACAGAATCCACCCAAAAGGAGCCATTTAACCTCGCAACTCGGTTAAATTTTAAAAGATTGAAACATGAAGAAATTCATCGAACAGGATCGAAAGAAAATCATCAACATACTGGTAGAGTCATTCAAGGGGAATAGATCCGTCGATTTTGTGGTCGGTGATTCTGCTAAAGGACGGGAGGTTTTGATGGAGTATAGTTTGGAAAACTGTTTGGAAAATGGGGAGGTCTTTGTTTCAGATTCGGGAAAATCGTGTGTCCTCATCAAATATTCAGATCAAAAGAGGAAGCCATTAAGTCTTTGGATCTGGGATCTTAAGCTTGCTCTTCGTGGAATCGGAATCCCAAAGATTTCGAAAGTCTTAAAAAGGGAATCCAGCATCGAGGAAGTCCAGCCAAAAGAGCCTTTCTTATATGTATGGTTTATTGGTGTAGAACCGGAAAGCCAGGGGGCAGGTGAGGGCTCCAAACTCATGAAGTCAATTCTGGAAATTGCCAAAGAAAAGAATCTTCCAGTCTGTTTGGAGACTTCTACCGAGCGCAATTTTAAATGGTATGAGCGTTTCGGGTTCTCAGTCTATGCTTCTTCCGCTCAATTTGGTTTTCCGTTTTACTTCTACAGAAAGGATTTGCAATGACAGTTTTTGGAACGGACATGCACGTAGCGACATTCATTTTTGTCATTTGTGAGGTGTTATTTTTTGTGTCGCAGTTGGTTTTCTATCTCCAAAATCCGGCTGAAGAAAATCGCAAATATTACTTGATCCTTTTGGCGTTGTTAATCATTTACAACGTAGCTGGCGGATTGTTTCCAGATCCAGAACTTCCGCTTTCCATAAAGCTTCAAATCAATTTGGCCTATGGTTCAGGTTTTATGATGGGAGCGTATTTCCCTTTGTATTTCTATCGGGTTTTCGGTCTGGATGATTTGAGGTGGGATGCACGGACGGGGATCTGGATATTCTTAATCGCTCCATTCTTCCTTTTCTTTAGTGTAGGGCTTCCCTTGTTAGATGATCTACCTACAATTCTTTGGTATGGGTTGGCAATCCCCCTGGGATATGCAGTCTATTTGGTCGGAAGGATATTTCTAAGTATCAGGAAAAAATACAGAGGATACCAAAATTCACTGGATGCAATCCTTACCTATTCGGCTGCAGTTCCATGGGTATTGCTTCCGCTTTTTAGCTATGTGAGTGCTTCTCAATTTGTAGAGGTGATGTGTACCAATGTCGGCTTCATATTCATCACTTTTTTGTTCATCCGTAAGATGATCTACGAGAACAGAAAAGTTTTCGAGAAGCTTAATGATTTCGACCAGAAATATCAGGTTGATCAAAGTGCTTTTTTCAGTCAAAGATGCGCCGAGGTCGGATTGACCAAAAGAGAATGCGAAGTCGCTGAACGGGTATCACAAGGATTGACCAGTAAGGAGATAGCCGAGGTACTTTTTATTTCGGAACGAACAGTAAATAAACACCTTCAGGCGATTTACAAGAAGTCTGAAAGCAAAAACAGAGTGGAGTTGATTAACTCGTTAAACTCTTATTCATAATACAAAAAATCGGGTTTAAACCCAAGGGGTAGGTATATCTGCGTATATAAATATATAGATACGCAGATATACCTATTTTTCGTTTTTGCGCAGTTCTAGGTATTTTTTTCACCCAGCCGATCTGATTATTTGCTCAAAATTCAGATCGATGAAAGACAATGCTTCCAATTTGAAATTGGTCGCTTTTAGGATTCATCCGACCCAAGAAGCTCAAATAATAGCTGAATCTAAACGGCTTAACATCTCAAGAAGCGCGCTGGTCAGAAGGTTACTCAATGGTGCAGAAGCAAAGATCATTGACACCACCGGAATCCTAAATGCGATAGAAAAAATTGTTTCAGAGCAAGCTAGGGTGAACAACAACATCAACCAATTGGCGAAACATGCCAATACCTACAGAGACAGGATTTCTCCCCAGGTATTTCGAGATCATAAGGTATTGATGACAAAGCATCTGGAATACCGGGACTTCATGAATAAGGTTTTAAAACAGATATATCAGATTATCAAATGAGGGCTAAGATTCTATCCAGTACAAGCACATTTAACGGGGTCGACTACAACACCGACAAGACCAATAACGGAAAGGGTGAGCTAACTCGATTGCGGAATTTTGGGTACTTACAGGATTCTAAAGGAGTGACGCCATCAGAAGTAAAAAACTATCTGACGGCACATTCCAACAGAAATTCCATTGTTAAGGACAAGCAATTTCATGCGGTGATCAGTTGCAAGGGCCGTGAATATTCCAAGGAGCAGCTGACTGATATAGCCCATGAGTGGATCGACAAAATGGGATATGGAAGCAATCCTTTCCTGATTGTTTTTCACAAGGACACCGCAAACAATCATGTTCATATTGTTTCCTCAAGAATTGATAAGGAAGGAAAGAAGATCAACGATTCTTTTGAAAAACTGAGAGCTCAAGAAGCGATCAATGAAATCATGAGACTGAATCCAAAGCATGAAGCGGTGAAGGCTGCTGATAGGTTGATGGAATTTAGCTTCAGTACCAAAGCTCAAGGATTCATGATCCTCGAAAATTTGGGATTCAAAGTGAGGGAAAAAGGTGAGCAGATCGAATTGATTAAGTATGGTTCAATTCAAGGTCAGATTCCTATTTCAGAATTCAACCAAAAGATACAGTCCTATCAATTGGATAAGGACCGCGCAAAGCAGCTGAAGGCGATTCTGGATAGGTATTCCAAGGTTTACCAAACCAAACCCACTTGTCTTTTTGAACCTACACACGGCGGCAAAAAAGGAAAACAAACTGGGTATCGCTCGGATCTCGCTGATTTTATAAAGGACAAATTTGGGGTTCAGCTTGTGTTCCATGGGAAAGATGAAAAAAGGCCCTATGGTTATTCTCTGATTGATAATGCCAACAAGGTCATTTTAAAAGGCAGCGAAGTATTTCCAATCCAGCGATTTTTTGAACAGGAAGGCGAAAAAAAATTCTATCAATCACAGAAGTCAAGCAAGGAGAAGCCCGTCGATTTGATCGAGGCAAAAGTGAAACTGCAATCAGCGCTCAATGATTTCTCGACTATTCGCCAAGGCTTGGAGCACCATTCATTGAAGGTGGAGAATAGGGAGGGGAGTCCTTATCTGAAAACAGTCCAAGGAGATATCGCCGCCAGCGACATTCTTTCTCCCGAGCAGCAGCTGGCATTAAGGCAGTACTTCCAAGAAAGCGAAACCGATAAAGGGGTACAGAGTCATGAGATTTTTGACCTGGTTCCTGTACTAAATATTGCCAATGACATCGATGATGAAGCGGTGCACGGCAGGAAAAGAAGCAAAAAACGCAAGGGAGACAATGAAATCACGAGATAAAGGGTTAGCCATGATCATTCTATTCGCAAACCAAAAAGGCGGAGTGGGAAAAAGTACCCTTGCGGTTCTGTTTTCAAATTTTGCCGTCCAGAAAAGGAAAAGAAAGGTGAAGGTTTTTGACATGGACTTTCAGCAGTCCTTGTACAACAAATACCTCAATTCGGATCTGCTAGAAAATGAAAAGCTATATGAGGTCGAGCTTGCGAACATTCCGGGATTTAAGTCCATCCAAAAAAAGGCGAATCAAGATCCGTCGCAGCTGACCGTCATAGACCTTGCGGGGAAAATGGATGACGATAATCTGATCCAAGTTTTTAAAGAGGCTGAATTGATCATGTGCCCTTTTTGCTACGATGAATATAGCGTGACCAGCACTTTTGAATTTTGCTATGTGGTCAAAAAGGTGAATCCATCGAGCAAGATCATCTTGATTCCCAATCGAGTCAAGTCGTCTGTCAAATACGAAACGCTGGAAAGCGTCAACCAGGCATTGGGTCAATTTGGGGAACTATCCTCACCGGTATCTGACAGAATTGATTTTCAGAGGCTGACGACCTCCTACACCCCTGAAACTCTGGTCCCAATTCTGGATCCAATTTTCAATAAACTTTTTGATGACCATATAGAAACAGAATCCACATGGGAAGCGGAGACTACATAAATAAGCTGGTGCAAGGAGTTCGAGGGGAGATGGCTATCAGTGGAAACCAAGATATGGTGCCTTCAGACTCTCAAGAAAATGAAAGTGTCGCCAAGGAAGAATCAGATATCAACAGCCTTTTGGAAAGCATGAGAAAATTTAAAGTGAAGGGAGAAACCAAAAGATTGATCCGAATGGATTCCAGGACCGAAAAGGTCTTGAAGTTATTGAATCCCACTTTTCGAGTGGATGTGACCTCCTTTGTAAATTTTTTGTGCTGGGAGTTTTTGAAGGAAAATCCGGAATTGATCAAAGAAATCAAACAATCACACCGAAAGATAAAGCTATGACTTGGACAGACTTCTTTCAATACCTATCCCTTTTCTATGTGGTGTACTACGCTGTAAATGTCGTCTTCGATGTTTTGCGCAAACCGCAACTTTCAGAAATGTCAGCAGGGAATGCCTACACTTTCCAAACCGATCTAAACGAGTTTGACGAAAGTCCGATGGTGATTGAGGATAATGATCCAATGGTTGATCCTGTGAAGCCCAAAATAGAATCGGCTTCCCAGACTGAAATATGGGGCAACAGCGATGAGGATTCAGAGGATGTCGAATTTAAAATCAATGATCCCAGCCCTGTCAAATCTACGGGAGGAGTGACCACCCTCAATTCCCTCTTTGTGCTCGCCAAGGAAGGCACTATCGAAATGAAAAAGAAAGTCGTGTTCTCATGAAGGTATTTCATCGATTAACCCTATGCGCTATCCTTTCCCTCTTTTTCTTTTTGTCGGGATCTGAGGCCTATGGCCAATCCCCTCCTGGAGTAACAGAATTTAATGAGGTAGAATCAGATATGGAAAGGATCTATGTCGCTCTCTCCCAACTGTCATTTGTCATTGGTGCTGTCTCGGGAATATTGGGTGGGCTTCGAGTCTACAATAATTGGCAGATGGGAAAGCATCATATAGATATTCAGGTAATAAGCTGGTTTAGCGCCTGTCTATTCCTGTCAATCATAGGCTTTTTTCTCAGCGGCCTTTTCGGAGTTCCTCTCACATGAGACTATAAATCCAATCATATATAGTTAGTCAAATATTTTCTTACCAAAACCACAAAAGTCATGTTCAACAGAACCAAAAAAATCCTAGCAAGCGCATTTGTAATGACGCTTGCAACAATATCCGCCAAAGCTCAAGGTGTCGCAGGAATCACGGCGGCTGAATCTTCACTACTCGGCTATGTCGATCCAGTGGCAAGCCTTTGTCTAGTAATTGGAGCCGTGGTCGGGCTCATTGGAGGTGTGAGAGTTTACATCAAGTGGAATTCAGGAGATCAGGATATCAATAAAGAATTGATGGGCTGGGGAGGTTCCTGCCTGTTTCTAGTCCTAGTAAGTGTGATCATCAAAGCTTTTTTCGGTGTCTAATGGCTAAACAATTTCCGATCTATAAGGGGCTTCAGAAGCCTCTTATTTATCGGGGTTTTCAGGGAAAGTTTATCGGCTGGGGAGTCGCCTCACTTGTCATTGGTGTCGTCTCGGGAGGATTGATTGGAAGCTTAACCAGCATGGTTTTAGGCGGTGTAATCACAATATCAGTGATGACAACCGGACTACTCATCACTTCTCAGCAACAGAAAAAAGGCCTGCATAGCAAAACAAGGTACATAGGAGTGTTTCAGATCGCCACATCCTTAAAATCTAAATAATCATGTTCAGGAAAAAAAGGAATGAATTTAAGCTGCCCTACTTGGGGGTTGAAGATCAGATCCATGGGTTTCATTGTCTATTCAATCTCAAGGGCGATTTTGGTGTTATTCTTAAATTGGAAAATCCAGTATTGCAGTATTCGGCCGATTCATCCAAATACGATTCCTTTCACCAGCTATACACCAACCTGATCAAAATACTTGGAGAAGGGCATTTGATCCAAAAACAGGACATTTTTTCAAGAAAAACCTACAGCCAAAAATTTTCAAAAGAATACCTACAGCAAAAGTATGATGATCATTTCCAAGGGCGTCAATATACTTCGCTGAAGACATTTTTGGTAATTACCAAACGGGCAAAAGGCAGGTACAATCAAAAGTCAGTGGTTGATTTTATCCAGACACTTGGTAAGGTTACCGACCTTTTTGAACGTGCAGGAATTAAGGCGGAATCACTCTCAAGAATTGAGACTGACCGATATGTGAAACGAATTCTCAGTATGAACTTCCATGAGGAAGAGATTGTACTGGACAATCTACTTGCCGAAGAAAGCCAAGTGGAAAGTGGAGAAAGAGCATTTCGGTCGATCACCTTGGTTGATACCGACAAAGTAGAACTTCCGGAAAAAGTAACCACCCATTTGGAGCGTAACGACAAGGATAGCCTTAAAGGGTTTCCGGTAGATAATATGGCCTTCCTTTTCGTTGTCCCTAATTTCCAAACCATAGTTTACAACCAGGTCATTGAAATTATTGAGCAGAGATCCACGCTGACCAAGCTTGAATTGAAGCGAAAGCGGCATTCCGGGATACCCGATCCAGCCAATAATATTTGCGTCGAAGATATTGACAGGTTATTGGAAGACGTGGCCAGGCATAACCAACTTTTGGTCAATTGCCACTTCAATGTGGTCGTTTCTGCCAAGAAGGAACACATCCAAGGAGCTTGTAATTATGTGGAATCCTCGCTTTTCCAACAAGGCATTGTAGCAAACAAGAATTCCTATAACCAATTGGAGCTTTTCAGGACTCTACTTCCCTGCAATACCGCTGAGTTGAAAGTTTATGATTACTTCCTAACCACCTCTGATGGTGCATTATGTTTTTTCTTGAAGGAGTCACTGAACAAGGATGAGAAAAGCGGTTTCCAGATCCGATTTACGGATAGGCAAGGAATCCCTTTGAAGATTGATCCGGCTGATTTGCCAATGCAAACCAACAGAATCAACAATCGAAACAAGTTCGTATTGGGACCTTCCGGTTCGGGGAAATCATTCTTTATGAATGCGCTGATCGAGCAGTATTGCATGTGGAATAAGCGACCCAATCCGAAATGGCTGATGGATGTGGTCATTGTCGATACCGGCCACTCGTATTCCGGACTTTGCCAATACTACCAAGGGAAATACATCACTTACACCGAGGAAAAGCCAATAACCACCAACCCTTTTTCCATTACTGAAGAAGAGTATAACATCGAGAAGAAAGACTATCTCCTGACCCTGATTTCCCTTTTGTGGAAGACAGCGGAAGGAACAGTTTCTCAGGTTGAAGCTGATGTTATTTCCAGTACGATTTCGGCCTACTATTCCTCTTTTTTCTCCAAGGAAAGTACGATCGACCGGCTTTGCTTCAACAGCTTTTATGAATTCGCCCTGGAGAAAATCCCCGAAATCAAAGACCGTGAAAGCATTGGATTTGAACTTGAAGAATTCCGCTTCGTGCTTAAGAAATTTTATAAGGGAGGAGAGTTTGAAAATCTGCTCAATGAGAAAGTGGACCAGTCTTTATTTACCGAATCTTTTGTGGTTTTTGAGATTGACAGCATCAAGGAGCATAAGGTACTTTTTCCGATAGTCACACTCATTATTATGGATGTCTTCATCCAGAAAATGAGATTCCGAACCAAATACCGGAAAGCGCTCATCATCGAAGAGGCTTGGAAGGCCATCGCCTCCCCACTCATGGCAGGCTATATTTTATATCTCTATAAAACCGTTCGAAAATTCTGGGGTGAAGCCATAGTGGTAACCCAAGAACTGGGAGATATCATCGGAAATGCGGTGGTCAAAGACAGTATCGTCAATAATTCAGATACCATCTGTCTTTTGGATCAGACCAAGTTCAAAGACAATTATTCTCAAATCGCCTCTCTGCTTTCCATCAATGAAAATGAAAGGAAAAAGATTTTCACGATCAATCAGCTGGATAACCAGGAAGGGAGGGGAAGATTCAAGGAAGTATATATCAGGAGAGGATCTGCCGGTGAGGTGTATGGGGTGGAAGTTTCCTTGTACCAATACCTGACTTATACCACGGAAAAGCCCGAAAAATCAGCCATCGAAATCTATATCCAAGCCTTTGGAAGATACGAAAAAGGACTGGACGCTTTTGTCGAGGATTTCAAAGCTTCTGAGCTTTCCCTTCATGAGTTTTTTGGGGAGGTCAACAAGCAAGGGGCTCCGATTAGAGAAACACTAGCTGCCACTTTTTAACCATGACTAAGATGAGAAGTTTGAACATACTGGTATTTCTGATCCTCTCGGGATATGCTTTTGGGCAGACTGTATATGTGGATCCTGCGGTAGCGGGTGCAACGGCTGCTCATTCTGCGGTGATCAATTCCCAGCTTAATGCCACCAATGAAAGGTTGACTTTGATTGAGAGGGGTCAGCTGGCGATTACCGGAAACCTGACCATTGTCAACACGATGCAGGACAAAATCTATAAAGGGCTTTCTGAAGTCAGTTCGATTTTGACCAATCTTTCCAATGTGCAGGAAATCGCACGAATAGCCACCGGGATTTCAAGTGACCTCAGCCAAGTGGTGGAATTGGCCGGAGAGAATCCCGCTTTACTCTTGTTTGCCGAACGGAATGCCACCCTATTTCAGCAAAGGGCAACTTCTTTGGCTTTGGAGGTCAGGTCTTTTGTGTTGAGGGGAGGAGAGAATAATCTCATGGATGCAGGAGAAAGGTCAAAACTGATCAATCAGATTTTGACTGAGATGGTCATCCTTCGATCCTACACTTATGGCATGTATCGATCCATGTATTTCGCTCAGATGAAAGGGTTTGTGAGGGCCTTAAATCCCTTTCAAGGTTACATCAACATGGATATCCAGCTTGCTCAGGATATAGCCAGAAAAGCCAAAACCCTGCAACCATGAAATCAATTTGGCTTTTACCTTTTGTTTTGTTGGCAACCATTGGGATGAATTTTGCCCAAACCAATGTGGCCCTTCTCCACCAGCTAGTCGAGGAATCTAAATCCGAATATAACCTTCAAAAAGAGGCAAAGGAAAATCAAGGAAGAAACTCGGTTAATGAAGAGGTCAATAACAATTTGGTCAAGTCGGTAAAGGAGAAATACCGAGCCGTTCAGGATCGATTTGCAAAACTCTCCATAGTTATCGATGCTTTTGGAATAGGTGCTGCGGCTGAGCCATTGGTCAACTCTATTATTGATAACCAACAGCAAATCGTTTTCTACTGTAGCCAAGATTCGGAATTATTGCTCTTTGCTGTAGAGTCTGAGCGGGTTTTCGTCGAAAGATCCTACTCGCTGTTGAATTACCTCCTTGGGCTTTCGGCAAGTATCGGAGTGGTCAACCAGATGAAAGTTTCGGAAAGAAGAATCCTTTTCCAGCATATTCTGGACGAACTAAGGGAGATCAACGGACTTTCCTATACCGTTTCCAAATCACTTCAACACCATCTCGAAAGGAAGCGGGGAGTCAATCCATACTTACAGTATGTAGCAACGGAAATGGCTTTGGTAGAAGAAATCATTCAAAACGCCAAAACCCTGACTCGATGAAGAATCTCTTTTTTCTTTTCATGTGTTTCTGGGCTTTTGAATCCTACGCCCAGACCGTTGTATTTGACAAAGAACATTTTTCGATAGTCAATGCCAATGCTGCAGTAAGGAATGCCAGCGAGATAGGGTATCATCAAACGTTGGATATCATCAGGCAAAACACCGATGATATCATTCTCAATTCATCCAGCCTGGCACTGGTTCAAACCATGATTGTCAACTCCCTGACCCAAATTAATGAAGGGTTCAAGAACGCAATTCAGGTAAGAATGATAGTTGAGACGGTCTTGGATATCAGTTCCATTTCCGCCGAGGCGTTCCAGTTGGCAGCCGACAATCCCATCCTTTTTCTTTTTGTGGAAGAGTACACGGTTCAGGCGAAAAACAGAAGTCTCAACCTGGCCACGGACGTTTCATCCCTTATTCTCAAGGAAGGGGATAACCTCCTGATGAATTACAATGTCCGGGACGAGCTGCTTAATACAGTCCAGAAGGAATTGCAGGTAATTCTTGCCTTGGTACTTGCAGCAAAAAACAGCATCTATTGGGCTAAGACTAACTGGATAATCCGATCCCTCAATCCTTACCAAGCTTACATCAATCGTGATTTAGGATTGATCAATGAAATCATCGTCAAACAGAAAATCCTTACCCGATGAAGCATACTCTCTCATTTTTGATCCTTTTTTCTGTTTGTATCCAAAGCTACGGGCAGACTCCCATCCATGATAAAGCTATTGTAGCTCAGCAGGAACGGATGGTCTTTAAGCAATGGGATGAGGATAAATTCTATCCTGAACCGAAGAGAATACTTGGGATCCCGACGAATCCAATTTGGTATGCCACCTGGGGATTGCATCCCAATTATCCGGATCTGGACAGAAGGCCATTATCTCCAAGGGGAGAACAAACTCAAAGGTTAGGGTTGGCAGCGGCCATGCAGATTTCCTCCAACTACTACAAGCAGCACTCAGATACTGTCAAGAACCTTGCAACAGCTGAGATGGCTCGCATTTCAGGCGCTTTTTCGGGAACAGATCCTCTTTACCAATTCTATTATAAGCGAGAGCTGAAGCCTTTGGAAGATCCTGAAGCCACAGCTTTCCAGGGAGTTCGGGCAGAAGAAATCAATTACATGACCGATCATGGTGCTTACCAATGGTATGTTGACAACATGGCTTCGCTTTCAGAGAGGTATGAGTTTGCCAAGAACCTGGATATGGAAAGAGGGCAAAGAATTCTGATGTATCACAGAATCATGCTTGAAATGAGAGATGTCCTTAAAAAGTGGCAATACAAGCTGGACATGACTTCAAATATGCTTGCCTTCCGGAAGTTGAACCAGTGGAAAATCAGCGGAGAGATTATCATTTCAGATCCAAAAAGCGAGGAGGACAGAGCCAAGAAAATTGCTAACCAAACCCAAGTCCTAAAATGAAGAAGTTGTTCACAGGACTATCTGTTTTCCTTGGCTTGTCAATCTCCGGATTTGCACAATCGGCCAACCATGACCAGTACAAGGAGACCATAAGCTATTTGCAGGGAAACAGCATTTACGACAGGGGAGTGATGACCTTCTTTGAAGAAATGAGGAATTATGGCTTTGCTCACTCCGATCCTTTCATGAGAGACGCGCAGACGTTGGCATGTATTTTCATGCTGATTTTTTTCAGTCTGAAATGCTACGAAATGATGGCAGGTGACAAGAAACTTGAAATTATGCCCCTCTTGAGGCCATTTGCTTTGGTGATTCTTTTGATGTGGTGGCCAATTTTCTGTCAGATCATCGCTTTTCCTACCGATTTGATTGCAACCAAAACAGAAGTGCTTTTCGGGACTCAAAACGACACCAATAATGCGTTGCGACTTGACCGCGCGGCCTACATGATCGAGATGGCTGATCAGCTGGTAGAATATCAGGCAGTGACTGAGATGGCATCTGAACAGGCGCAAGAATCCGATAAAGATTTAGGGACGGTGGTGGTGGATGGAGTAAAAGGGTTTTTCTCCGATCAGATTTTAGCTCCAATTGTCCAAATGAGGATAAGGATGCAAACCAGCCTTCAACTGCTTGCTACCCAAATCATCGAATTGGTGGCCATATGGATTCTTAGGGTTTGTGTCTATATCATCTTCATGTTGCAGATAATCTACTCGACGGTGTTGGTAATACTCGGACCATTTTCAGTTGTGGCGAGTATTCTTCCTGCATTTCGAGATGCGTTCACCACTTGGATAGCAAGGTTCGTCTCCGTCAACCTTTATGTGGGAGTGGCCTATTTGATTCTCTACATCACAGGAAGACTCCAACAATATGCGTTGGAGGTCGAGATTGACAAGTACGAGTACTTGCTTTCAACCGGTGGCGGGGCGGATAGACTTGAAAAAATGGCTTGGCTGGCATCCAATGGCTTTTTGAGTTTCGGGCTGGTGATTGTGGCATTTTTTGTCAGCGCTATTGCCATTACCACCGTGCCCTCGATTTCCACTTGGATCATTTCCACTTCAGGAATCTCCTCGGCAGCAACCACCGCCGGAAGGATGGGATCTTCAGCGTCAAAATCAATTTCAAGAGCTAAACTAATTCAACCATGATCATCCAAAACATTGAATCAAAAATCAGATTGGCAACGGTTCTTTCACTGGGGAGCCTGATTACCTCAATCATTATCTGCGGGTTCGTTTCGGTTTACGCTTATAAACAGGTAGCCAACGCAAGGCAGTCCATTTATATCCTTGATAATGATATCCCCATTTTGGCCAAGCAGGCCAATATGCAAATGAATAGGCCAGCTGAGTACAAAGCAGCAGTGGACTTATTCCATAGCCTTTTTTTCAACCTGACTCCCGACGATAAGCACATCGAATATCAAATGAGCAGGGCTATGTACTTCGTGGATGAGACAGGGGTTGGCCAATACAATAACCTGAAAGAAAAGGGCTACTTCAATTCCATTCTCTCCTCAAGTTCTGTGCTTTCTATTCAGACGGATTCGATTGTCCTCGATCAGAACAGGTTTCGGTATTACGGTAGGCAAAAGATTGATCGGAGAAGTGCCACGATCACCAGGTCGATCATCACAGAGGGGGAATTGATTGATATCCCGAGAAGTGAAAATAACAGCCACGGGGTATTGATCACGAATTGGAAAACCATTGAAAATAAAGACCTGAGCAATGTTTCGAAAAACACATTCTAAGGATCGGGATACAACCATTTTCCAAGAGCTTAAAAATGAGCTTTCTCCTCACCTGGCTGGAGTTAATGGCCATTTGAAGGGGTTGATGGATCGTCATGCCAAAATCATTTTTTGTGTCATGCTCCTTCTCATCGTATCCTCTTTCATACTGACCTTTTTTGTGCTGAAGCCTACCTCAGAAAATCAGGCTCAGAATTTCAAAAAAGAGCTAAAGCCCATCCCGGGAGAGCTGTCAGGCGAATTTTCAGCAATACAGGATTTGACCCTTAGAGCTGCGAAAATGGCGGAGTTAAAAGCTGAAATAGACAGAATCATCGCTCAGGATTCCATTTCCAAGACGGATTCAGCCTATCTGGAAAAAGCAATTGAACATCTACAATACTTTAATAACCACTCCCATGAAAATTGACTTCAAACAACCCAAATACATTCTGCCGATTATCATGCTCCCGTTTTTGTGTTTGCTGTTTTACGGGTATAAATCATTCAGCCAAGACAGTCCTGATGAGCCTGTTCAGGGAATCAGTGGAATCCAATCTGAGATCGGCGAAGTATCGGAACAGATCCAGAAAAAACCGCTTGATTCCAAACTGAATGCTTCCAGAGAAACCTATAAAAGGGCAAATGATGGATACACGGCTATCAAAGGATTGGAACTCGAGGTGGAAGAATCCAGCCAAATCAAAACGCTTTATAATGAGCAGGAAAAAAGGCTCTTGGATTCCATCGACAACGCTTTAAAAAACTCAGGCCGCTACTCTGCCAAAGCTGATGCGGGCAATTCGATTCCGTCGGTTACTCCCCAACCTTCCAGACGACAAAGCTTTTCTAAGGAAGATGAAGAATTGCTGAATGCCATCAATCAGCTGGAAGGGAAAAAGACCCAACTTCCGGCAAGCAAATACGAAGATCCCATGGATCTTTTCAAAGCTCAAATGGCTGTGATAGACTCCATTTCCAAAGCGAATGATCCGGCTTATCAGGAGTTACAGCAAAAAGAGAAGGAGAGCCAACCAGAAGCAAAAGACACCGAAAACGCAGTTTATCGAGTTCAAAAGTCTGAAGGTTCAGCTACTTTATTCAATACCGTCACCATAAAAAAAAAAGGAAAGTTCATCGAAGCAATCATTGACCAGGATATCAAGAGCGGTACCCTCGGAGCCAGATTGAGAATCCGACTTTTAGATGATATACTGATTGGCAATGCCCTAGTCAGGGAAGGGACCTATCTCTATGCATTGATTTCAGGGTATGACGCCCAACGCGTGAAATTGACAATTTCATCCGTGATGCTGGGCGATCAAATCTATCCGATTGAACTTTCCATTTATGATGTGGACGGAATGGAAGGACTGTATGTCCCGGCTAGTGCATTTCGCGAGTTTTCCAAAGAACTCGGAAGCAATACTGCGGGCGGAATGAATATCAGCATGCAGCAAAATTCGGATGAAATGAGCCAACTGTATATGTCAGCTCTTCAGAGAATGTTCACCTCAACTTCCCAAGCCGTCTCTAAATCCATCAAAAAGAACAAGGCAAATATCAAATATGGAACTTCTGTCTATCTGATTGATGCCAACGAATTGCAGGAAAACGAAAAAAGGATGCAAAACCAAAACTGATTCGCCATGAAACTCAAAATCATAACACTCTTATTTTTGGTCCTCTCCGTTTCGGTTTGTGCTCAACAAAACGAAACTCGGTTAAAAACAGAGCTTCCAAGGATCTATATCGACGAGGAAATTTCCCTTCACTTTCTTTCTCCTGAGCCTATCCAGTACGTCGATATCTCGACTGACAATATGATCGGGGATATTCCATTGGAGAATGTGTTTCGGGTAAAAGCAATTCGTGACAGTGTTTCCGACTTAAATGGATACAATAAATCCTTGGGGGTGATCACCATAATAGGACAGAAATTCATCGCTCAGTACGATTTATGGTATGCTCATGATGAGCGCCAGCTGAAGACCCAAATTGAAATTCTTCCTATCAATACCAGTCCGTTGGAAGTCGGTAAAATCCCCCTGAGTGATCAAGAGCTTCGATACTTTTCAATAGAGGCATTTAAAGGGAAGAAGAAGGATAAGATCACCAAAAGCAGCCAGTATGGGATTTCCGGTCAGGTAAATAGTATCTACACCGTTGACGATTATATCTTTTTGGACATCTCCTTCACAAACAAGACTAATCTCAAATTTGATCTAGACCAGGTGAGATTTGAGATCGAGGACAAGCGAATCACCAAAGCAACCAATGTCCAATCCATTGAGATAGAACCGGAATATCAGCTCTTCACGCCAGAAAGCTTTGAGAAGAAATATCGCAATATCTACGTGTTCAAAAAATTCACCTTCCCCAATTCCAAGGTGTTTACCATCGAGCTTTCGGAATCCCAAATCAGCGGAAGGACGCTCTCCTTAGAGATAAAGTACGCCGATCTTTTGGCGGCAGACACACTGTAAAATCTACCAATGAATGATTTTCCCCTCAGCTAAGTCCGTGCTATGAATGAGAAGAGAGAATTAAAAAGCCTTCACGCAACCTTTCAATTCATTGTTTACCTGATGGTGTTTCTGGACATTCTGATGTTTGTCTATGCTCCACAGTTGTTAGCCATGGATGGGATGGGGAGGTTTCTTTTTCCTCTTTTTGAAAAGCTGCGAAACTTGAAGATTTACGATAATGTACTTATTGGCAAAGTGGCCATTTTGATAGCAATTTGCCTATCAGCCATAGGTACAGTTTCTAGGAAGAACCTGGATTATAACCCGAGAAGTCAGATCATTTTTCCTTTTACCATCGGGTTGATCCTATTCTTTGGTTCTATCTATCTCTACACACTGGAAGATTCATTTTTGGTGTTGGACCTCACTTCCATCCAAGACCTCGGGTACAGTCTCTGTTTATTTATAGGGGCTGTTTTGATCCATACGTCATTGGACAATGTGTCGAAATTGATAAAATCGGGTCTGGGAAAGGATGAATGGAATGTCGAAGGGGAGTCCTTCATGCAAGACACCAAAAAAATCGAAAATCCTTACTCAGTAAACATCCCTATGAAGTTCTATTACAGGGGAAAAGTCCGAAAAGGATGGATCAACCTAGTCAATCCATTCAGAGGGACTTTCGTGATTGGAACCCCAGGTTCGGGGAAGTCATTTGGTGTGATCAATCCCTTTATTCGACAGATGATTGGCAAGGGATTCACCATGTGTCTTTACGATTTCAAGTTTCCTGATTTGGCTCAGATTGCCTACATCCACTATCTGAAAGCTCAGGACAAAAAGAAAAACCCAAATTTCAAATTCCATGTGATCAATCTGGACGAGGTAGAATATTCCAGAAGGATCAATCCGATGAACAGAAGGTATTTGAGAACAGTGGCCAATGCTTCTGAAACAGCAGAAGCTATTTTTCAATCCCTTCAAAAATCTGATTCGTCCGGAGGAGCTGATAAGTTTTTCGAGCAATCGGCCATCAACTTTCTCTCGGCCTGTATCTTTTTTGTGTCTCGATACGAGGAGGGCAAATATTCCACCTTCGCCCATGTGCTGGATTTTCTAAACAGGGATTACGAGGATATTTTTAACTGTCTGACCAAATATCCCGAACTCAGATCCATGGTATCTCCCTTTCGAAGTGCCTTTGAAAAGAAGGTTTACAAACAGCTGGAAGGGCAGGTCGGAACCTTGAAGATTTTCCTTTCCAGACTGAATACCAAAGAAACCGCTTGGGTTTTCAGCGGGGATGATTTCGACCTCAAGATCTCGGATCCAAGTAGCCCATCCATTCTAGTCCTTGCCAACAGTACCGAAACGCAGAGTATCACCGGTACCTGCTATTCTGTGATCATCAACCGGCTGACCCGGTTGATCAACACCAAAGGGAATCTGCCAACCGCTTTGATAGCGGATGAAGCGCCGACTTTTTACATCCATAAAATCGAAAACTTGATTTCTACTGCCCGGAGCAATAAAGTAGCTGTTTTGCTCGGCTTGCAGGAACTGCCCCAGTTAAATCAGCTTCAGGGAAAGGATACGGCATCGACCATGACCTCGGTGATCGGAAACGTGCTTTGTGGCTCAGTCCGCCATAAGGATACGCTGTCTTGGTTGGAGATGTTGTTTGGAAAGCGTAGGCAGTTGGGCCAGAGTGTTTCTATAGATCGGGACAAAACCTCGATTTCGTATAGTGAGCGATACGATCCACTGATTCCTGCGGGAAAAATAGCGTCCATGCATACCGGGGAAATTGCGGGAATTATCGCTACGGAAGGGACTCAGTTTGACGGGAAATACAAAACCTCAAATGTTCATTGTCGGGTCAATCTTGAAATGAAAGAGATCAAGCAAGAAGAAAATTCCTATCGAACCACTCCAAAATTCTATGATTTCCAAGGCAAGAAAGAAGAGATCCTGACCAAGCACTTTGAAAAAATCCACCGACAGGTTACCGACATTATTGAAAAGCACAGGGAAATGGCAACCGTAAATTAAGTCATCGAAATCATGCAAAGGACGCTATCGATCTTACTTCTTCTTTTTGCCGCTCACCAGGCATATCCTCAATTCAATTCCATTGAATTTCGAAAGGAATTGACTTCTGTGAAAGTGGTCAAGCCAACTGAATTCAAGCAAGAAGCGAAGAGATCCGAAATTCACCCTTTGTCAAAACGAGTACTACCCTTTGAAAAAGAGGAAGAGCTTGTGTTGGCTTCCCTTCCCTTGGAAGATTTTTCCCTCACTTCAGAGTTTGGCTACCGCTCCGGTCCATTTTCAGGAGAGCCAAAATTTCATCGGGGAATCGATCTTGAAACCAATCGTTCAAAGGTCTTTTCCATGCTCCACGGAACCGTTGTGTCAGTGGGCGATGATCCGCTTTTGGGAATTTTTATCAAAGTCCAACACGGCAACTATGAATCGATCTATGGTCACCTTTCTCAATCCCTTGTAGATAAGGGCGAGCGAGTCTTACCAGGTACAATCCTGGGAATTTCCGGAAGTACGGGAAGAGCTACCGGGGATCATCTGCACCTGAGCATCAAAAAGGGAAAGGAATATGTCAATCCAGTCTTATTCATTCAATTGATCTCAAGACTATCGACCAAAGAAGAGGCAATCAATTATTTATCAAAACCATAAAGCAAACAACATGCAAAGCCAAAATGGATTACCGATGAAGGATCTGGAGATTTTTGGAGTCATCAAAAACGGAAAGTTTACTATTCCAGAAAAGGAAGTCAACGCACTGAAGAATGGAGGGATAACCGATATCGTGGAATTGACCGACCTGAAAGGGAAGGATATTTACATCGATAAATTACCGGCCAGACTTTCTATAGTAAGAGGAGAAGATGGGAATCCGGCCTTGCGGATTGATCCGGTTTACAGGGAACCGAATCTTCATCCGGATTTGAATGAAGCTGAACGTTATCGGCTTGTTCGAAAGGAATTGGCCAACATCAAGAAAAGCTATGTTGACAAAGAAGGTAACATTCAGACCGAAATCATTGAGTACGACCAGCGAACCAAACAATTTCTCTCCTACAATCCCCGAGACATCAAAGCTCCCCAATTGGTAAACGGGCAAGAACTCAATTCACAGCAAAAGAAGAAATACAAGGAAGGGGAAACAGTGCTGTTGGCAGATGGAACAGCATTTCAACTTTCGCCTTCCTCTCCAAAGGGCATCAGATCAAATAAATCCGGATTAGTTCTTTCGGTTTTGCTGGATGGAGGACTGTCCTACCTACTGCTCACAGGCGTCCAGAAATTGCTCGGAAAGGAAAGGCAGGAGGATAAAGCCTATAGCGAAGGATACCTTCAAGCGATCAAGGAGGTTCAAAAACAAGTAGAGCAAAGGATTTCCCGAAACCCAAATGACAGGGATGCAGTCCGTGATTTGAACAACATCAAGAAGGAATATTCCAAAATTTCGGCAGATTCCACACTACCAAAAGCGGTTAGGGATGACTTTGATATAAATTCCATCAAACGGCTAAACAGCATCGATACTGAAGAAGGAAAAAAACCAAGAAAACGCTCCGAACAAGACAATGGCTTTGACAGAGACCTTTGATATTTTGAGCTACAAAGGGGTTGAAATAGATACCCAACGTCTATTTTCCAAATTTGCCTATCAGGATAAAACGGGCCAGATCGTTTTTGACTTCTTTGGTAAACATGGCAAGAAAGTGGATTGTGAAATCCTGAGTTTTTACCGGAACAAGCAGGCTTCCAAAGGGATTTCTGTCCTGAATCTTTCTGAAAATTCTCAGTCAATTTTTGTCTCCGACTCCTATGCTTCTCTCATCTGCTTTGCCAATCAATTCAAAGCCAGAATTTCATTTCATGAAGCTGGCTTTTTAATCATTGGGGCCGAGTTTGACTGGAACTTGCTGAACCAAGCATTCAAGAAGGTCTCAAAAAAAGCGAAGGTCAATACGGTTTTTAGTGCCTCGATTTTGGGAAGGGTGATGGATTGTAAAGTCCAGGATCTAGTTCACGATAGGGACTGCCGGTATCTTTTGTCCGATGATTGGGTTCAACTTAAAAACCAAAAGAACGATAAAGTCTCGAAGGAATCGATTTTCACCTTTTCGCTTCGAACCTACTGCATTTCACAAGGAATCTCTCAAACCGTCCGGACATTTAAACCTAAGCAAAAGGGAGTTGAGTCCTTTTATCAGCTTAATCAAGTGTATTGGAATGCGGTCTGATAATTTGATTTTGCTATGTTTAAAGATTGCATCCACCGGTACAAAATGGTGTTTCTGCATCATCCGAGTAGTTGCGAACAAATCCTACCCGTCGATCTTTATTTATGGAGTTCAACATGCCAATTGAAAAACTTCCTTTAAAACCATCTGTGCAATCAACATCACAAGTAATGCCTAACAAACCTCCATTTTCATCAAACTCAAGAGATCTGTAATGAATGTTAATACCATTTTCAGCTAATTTGTTTTTTACTTCAGTAAGTTCATCTAGGCTAAGATCATTTGTGAAAAATGCGTTAACCTTTGATATAGAATTATCCTTATTAAGCTCTATAGATAGATTTTTTGTTTTATCCAAGGGGACAGATTGTGCATCAGTCTTTAAGATTTTCGCGAAAAAAAAGCTGGTCAGCAATAGGGATAGAGACAGAATTGAAATCTTTTTCATGGCATTGGATTTTAAATTAAGGAGATCTTTAAAGAAGTGGGTTACTCGGTTTCGACTAGCATTGAATTTTTGATTGTCAGAATTAATTTCAGGTAAGCGGTAATGACTATCAAAAAAGTCAAATTCAAGAGTTTCGGAAATTAATTTGATGGTGAAAGCTCTTGGAGTAACTGTGCCGGCCTCGATCCTCTGAACTGTCCTAGCTGTGATTTTGCATTTTTTTGCAAGATCATCCTGTGTTAATCCTTTAGCATTCCTGATTTGAAACAATTTTCTTCCAAAGTCTTCTTTAGTCATTCTGATAGATGTTTTGAGAAATCCCAACTACAATTTAGAGTTTAATTTTAATCTTAAAATGGGATTTACCACGACATTCAACCGACATTTTACTGACATTTGATTTTAGAGATTTGTCGTTGTACGCCTATAAACTGAAAAAGTATTCATTTTTCAATTTTTCGCCAGGGTCCTATTTCGTTCACAAGGTATTATTGCCAACAGTTAGCACATAAAAACCAAAACAGAAGGGGGTTAAGTCATTTAATCAAGACGATAAACGGTTTTTGAACGAGGTCAATTAATATGGTTATGCTATATTTATCAGCTCACTATGCTTAAACCAGAATTTTTAAATTAAACCAATTTCACGATGAAAAAACTGAATTACCTCCTCCTCCTTTTTCTTGTCAGCCTGTCCCTTGCCTGCTCTTCAGAAGATGAAAATCCCAAATTGGTGGAAAAGGACGTTATCATCGAAATTGCAATGGATGGTAGTTACGATGACTATCTGGTGACATTTTCGGTTCATAGTATGCTGAGCGGCACATCTACTTTTGTCGCTCCTGTGTTGGACCAGCCGACCGAACTCGATTGGACTCAGGTAATTGAACAGGGCAATACCTATACGCTTTCTTTTGAGCCTGAAATATCCACCATTGCGGCCACTTCCTCAGCCCCAATCCACAGCCTGGGCTTAGTTTTCAATGCCGTTCACTTGGGAACGGATACTAACGATTCTTTCCAGCCGCTTTCGGCGACAGTCAGTGTTTTGGCCGATGGTGAGGTTTATCTACAATACGATTATGAGGCTTTGCCACCTGGTGAAACTTCGGTTCCACTTGCTGAAGAGATCACTATCCAATAAGCAGGGGAAAGCTCCTTATCTCGAACATTTGCCTATTTTTAAATCAGAAACTTAACACACCCAATGAGTATCAAAAAAGTAGTAGAAAATGCCTTGAACCTACTTGACAAGGCTGATGACGGAATAGTTCTGATGAACATGTATAATGAAGTGGTACACCCGGCAGACGCAGCTTTCAAAGGTCAAGTGGTATATCCTTACAATGCCAAATCCTTTATAGAGGAGTCGTTTCGGCAGAACGGAATTGATCTAACCGATAAGGACCTGAGATTTATGTTGATGAAGCTTTTGCTGTCCTTTGAGCAAATTGAAGCCAACAAGGTTAGAAAAGGGAAGGTGAAAGAACTGTTAAGAGAGAATTCGTTCAGTGATTTTGGTAAACTGATGTAGTTTCCGCTCTCGTCCAGAACAGAAGATTTCATCCGTCGGCTGGCTTGAATATATGATGGCAATCGACTTCCTAATTGTAGTTTTCCTAGCTATACGAACCGAGTAAACGAAGCCCTATTCCGGTTTTATCCAATTGTATGCACAAAGGTCGGACAGCCTGTCAGTTTCAAAAAATTGAGGCTTCCAGCAGAATTTTCTAAAAACAGGGTCTCCTACGGACTACCTCCCAGTTTTTAAATTCTAATTTTTTCTCACTTTCCCGGCTATCCTAAATGACCTGCATAAATTTTAACTAAAACCAAAATACTATGGCATTCTCAAAAAAGTACATCGGAAAAGGAAAGCAAGTCGAAAATAGCAACATCGTAGAAGTGAGCCTGAATATGGCCGAGCTTCAAAACCACACCTTCGAATATGAAGGAGAAACCTTCGTCAAGTTCAATGTCGCCAAGCTAAAAGAACCTGATCAGTACGGAAAAACCCACACGGTTTACGTTTCCGTCAAAGAATCGGATTCAGAATAATCTTGAAAAAAGCCCTTCGGGGCTTCTTTATAATTGTTTATTTTTTCTCTGTTGGTGCAAATAAGTTGTCAGAACGGAATCAAACTAGCTAATGGCCCAAATTACGTGGAGATACAAAAGGTATAGAACCAACAACTATTAATTTCATGAAAAATAATTTCTTAGTAAAGGAAAAACATTAATCTCATGGATATCGTATCAGACAATATGAGAACTCAACTAATATTAAATTTTGTTCAGTTGTCAATGAGAATTTTTTTGTTGAAAATTTCAAAATCCATTTGATTCAATTCACTTAAATATAACGACCATGTTAAGGATTCTCTTTTTTGTACTCGCATTTGCATTTACAACGTCCATCAATGCTCAAGATGTTAAATACGGATTCAGGTTGGGATTTTCAATAACCACTTTTGAAGGAGAAGATTCTGGAGGGAAGGACACCAATTTCCGAAACGGATTTTCGTTGGGTGCCTTTACATCCCTTCCAATTTCAAGTGCTATTCGTTTTGAACCTGGTGTTGACTTTGCAACTAAGGGTGCTAAGACGAATTTAGACAATGTTAATTCATTGGTGAGAAATGGCTATTTAGATATTCCTTTACTTTTTGATTTTCAACTGGGAGAGCGGTTCAGTATTATTGGAGGACCCCAGCCGTCATTTCTTTTATCCTCTGCAATGATTTTCGGAGAAGGAGATACTAAAATTACAGTAAAAGGAGCCGAAGCAAAGGCATTGTGGAAAGACACCGACATTGCAGGAGTTTTTGGTCTAGGGTATAGCCCTTCAAAAACCTTGCAGATACAATTAATTTATGAACATGGATTCGCTAACATAAGCGAAATTTCCAATTCAGTATACAACAGAGCTATAAAAACGACAGTTAAAGCATATTTTTAAAAAGTATCTAATTTCTTTTGAAGATCCATTAGGGTCAAATTTGATCTAGTTAATTTGCTAGAGAAAGGTCCTTTGCCTTTGCAAATTTTACAGACCCAAAGTATCCGATTTTTAGTTCTGTAGTAGTGGGCCCGTAAAGGAAAGCAAGTCGAAAACATGGACATCGTAGAAGTGAGCCTGAACATGGCCGAGCTTCAAAACCACACCTTCGAGTATGAAGGAGAAACCTTCGTCAAGTTCAATGTCGCCAAGCTAAAAGAACCTGATCAGTACGGAAAAACCCACACGGTTTACGTTTCTGTCAAAGAACAGGATTCGGATGAATCTTGAAAAAAGCCCTTCGGGGCTTTTTTTTTGGCTGGGAAAATGTTTTCTGCATTTCGTTGTTCAGTTATTCAAACCAAATACTTTAACCTTCTTTCAAGAGTTTGCAATTCCAGATTCAATTCAACCCTTCGATTGAATTGCTTCTCATTTGCAATTCGGGATTTGATCTTTTGAATCTTGCTTTCTAAGTCCTGTGATTCTTTTTTGAATGTGACCAGCTGATCAATTCCCATTTGAAGCTCATTCTCCCCTGATACCGCTAAACATAGCCTCCGGAAAACCTCATCTAAATTCTCTCTCAAATCAAAATGGATTTCAATGGGCTCTGCTGTCCAGGGAGACTCAAAAGTCCAGTCAACCACGGCATTATCCTCATTGGTAGGGTGAGGGTGTTTTTGAGAGATTAGCCTTTTCATGAAAGTCCCAAATGAAAGACTAAAAAGAATCGGGTAGGGGATTGCACGATCTATAATCTTCAAAACCTCATCAATTCCTTCTCGATCTCTGAGGTCGATTTCAAAGCATTGGATTTCTTTTATTTGAACTGACGGTAAGTTGATGGTTTCCCAGGCCAATTTATTCGTCCATCTGATTTTCTCAACCTTTTCAGTAAAGAGTCTTTTCTGTTGGGCAGTACAGTAAGAATCAAAGGCATTTTTGGGGATTACCTTGTTAACTTGGGTTGGCTTGGGTAGTTGACTGATCGGAGTCATTCTACTTCACAATCAAAAATGAAATTAACGCAAAATCCTCAATGCCTTTGATTTTTTCAACCAACGCAGTGGTGCCACCAGCTCTAAACAGGCTTAATACATCTTTTTCCTCTTCGCTTTTTAGAATTGAGCCAATCGCCTTTTTGAGCAAATTGGAATAGTTGGCCATTTCCCGGTAATCTTCCGTCTCGATCGCAAGTTGATCGCATAGTTTCTTGTCAGGAGTGTTTAATCCTTTAGCTAAGGCTCGGAAGTCGTCCAAATTCTTCTTAGCGTCAACATGGTTGTGTATAACTTGACCGTCCTGGGAAATATAAACCATGTAGTAAGGATGGAGCCTGTTCAGTTTGTCGATATTCACGGTTGTATTAATGTTTTTCAAAACAAAGAACACACCTGGAGGTAGATTGAATTTTGAGGCAGCCACTGCATGTAACCCCTGAGGAATACTTTTTAAATCCCCATAGGTTTTGATATAGTTCGATAAATCAATGCGGAAATCATTTAATCCAAGGTCAGTAATACTGACGCCTTCACGCAAATCCTCAAGGTCGATCACTTCCTTCTGGAGCTTTTGAAGTTGAATCTTTCGATACTCCATTTCCTGTTCCTCAACTCTCAATAAGTTATCGTCTCCTGTGCTGGCCATATTGGTTATGGCCATTTTGCTTTCTACGCGCTGCTTAAGGTTGATATAAGAATCCAGGGTGATATCCGGCCAAAAGTTGACCATGGTGATGGTCTTATTCTTAGAACCGATTCGATCTATCCTGCCAAACCGCTGGACGATTCTTACCGGATTCCAGTGGATGTCATAATTGATCATATAGTCACCATCCTGCAGGTTTTGACCTTCTGATATACAATCCGTGGCGATTATGAGATCTATAGAATCCTTTATACCAGGATAAATCAATTCCTTGTTTTTTGAAATGGGACTGAAGCAGGTTAGAAGCGCATTCAATTCTGTTGGGATTCTCTTTGAGGTACAAGCTCTTTTTGAACCGGTGATGATTGAAGTGTTGATTTCAAATTTTTCCAACATGAAATCCTTCAACTCATCATACAAGTAATTTGCAGTATCTGCGAATGCTGTGAAGACAAGTACTTTTTTATTACCCGGGTTGAATGGGGACTCTACTTTGGTAGATATGATATGCTTCAGTTTTTGAAGCTTAGAGTCATTCTTTCCTTTGATTTCAGAAATCTCAAGCAAGAGGCCATCAATTACCGCAAGGTCTTCTCTGAGGTCTTCTCCCCATCTCCTCGTATCCATATCAGCGACATGGATTTTAACCTTCCTGCCAAAGACTTGCTCTTCATCGCCCCAAGCTGATTCCCAATCAAATTCCTCATCACCCCAATTGGCTTCGATGCCGGAATAGGTATCTGATAAATCTCCTTTTTCAATTGCTATTATTCCTGACTGAATTTGATTTCGGATGTTCCGAAGTGTAATTCTGAATGAGTCAACTGAGCTTTCCAGACGTTTCAAAAGATTGATCCGCATGAGCACTTTTAAGCTTGTTTCACGGTCTTTCTGCCTAAGACGACCCGTCCCTACTCTTTGATCATAGCGCTCCTCGTAAAACGGAATTTTGCTTGGTTTGATGTAGTTCATCGGCGAATACACTGAAAGGTTGAGCATTACCAGACTCTCCGCAATTTCCCGATAGGTAATAGATGCATATTGACTCAATGGAACCTGGATGGACTCTGGCTGATTCCTCGCCGGGAATTCTCCAATGTCAGTGGTATCATAATAAGTGGTAATGTGTTTTCTTGATCTGGCAATGGTCAAGCTGTCCAAGACTTCAAAAAAATCAAAGTCAAGCATGCCTAAGAGGACTTCGGTTGTTCTTTCTACATTATCTAACCTGGACCAAGTATTAAAGGCAGTTTGCGCTCTACGGAAGATTTGATCGATTCCTCTTTCAGTATCGAGCTTCCCATCAATCTTTCCTGGATTACCTTCATAGGCTAAGGCAAGTTGATTCTTTAAATCATTGAATCGGTTGTTGACCGGAGTTGCAGATAGCATCAAGACTTTGGTCTCAATACCCTCTTTGACAATTTTCCTAAGGAGTCTTTGATACCGATTTTCTTTATCAATGTTTGGGTTGTTGTTTCGGAAGTTATGTGACTCATCGATGACCACTAGACCATAATTGCCCCAGTTGACTCGCTCCAGATCTCTTCCATTGCTTTCGCCCTTATCTCGACTCAGATCAGTATGAAAAAGTACATCATATCGGAATCGGTCCTTTGCTAAAAAATTGTCCTTGTCATTGTTTCGGTATGTATTCCAGTTTGCTTCAAGTTTTTTAGGACAAAGTACCAGCACATCCTTGTTTCGAAGTTCATAATATTTCATGACTCCCAATGCAGAGAAGGTTTTTCCAAGTCCCACAGAATCTGCAAGGATGCAGCCATTATATTTCTCAAGCTTGTTAATAGCTCCGATCACTGCGTCTTTTTGGAAATTGTACAGCTTGCTCCAGATCAGAGTATCTTTAAATCCTATTTGATCATTAGGTAAGGAATCACTGGATATGTCATCCAGGAAATCATTAAAGATGTTGTAAAGGGTAATGAAGTAGATGAATTCGGGGCTGTTCTCTTTGAAGGCATTTTCAAAGTATTCTTGAACATGTGAGGTAACGTCTTGAAGGCTTTCCTGATTATTCCAAACCTGATTGAACCAGTCCAAGTAGGCCTTGCTTTCTGGCGTGGCTATCTTATGAATTAATGTGGGGAAACCCAGCTTTGGCGTAAATCCTAGGTCAGCGGTGGTAAAGTTGTTAATATTCGTGTATGCTACCCCTTGCCCTTCTTTGTCTTCAGAATGGATCATTCCATAGAGCGGCTGGTTGACTTGAATATTCGACTTGAATTGTACTTTTTCTTTAACCCAAGCAGCACATTCCTTGGCGATGGCACGTTGGGTCAATTCATTCTTGAGTCTGAGTTCAAAATCACCCCCGCATAGATCAGCTTCCTTGAAGATATGAGGGATGTAAAACTGTCTGGATTGCTTTTGAAACTTTTCTTCCACAAATGCCGGTGAGGAAAAAATAAACCTCAATTGCTCAACTCCCCGAAGCTCTTTCTTTAGTGCCTCAAAGGCATAAATTGAAAATGAGGAGGCAGCAATAGCCATTCTACTTCCTCGCTTGATTTCCTGCTTCAGATCGTCTCCAAGACGGGTGGTGATGTTGTCAATAAGGTTCATTACCTGGATTTTCATTTAATTCACTTTTCAGTCGGGAAAGCCAATTTTCATCTAACTTGATTATTGATAATGGGAAAATATTATCACCACCCTTATTGAATACCATGATTTTTGAAAAGTAATTGCCTTTCAATTCAAGAGCCTTAGCTTTATCGAAATTGGAGTCTCCCCATTCTTTTAATATTTGGGCGGGAAGAAAAAATTTAAAATCGATTTTTGAGGTTGCATCATTTTCAGGAAATACTTCCAAAGTCCAACTATTGTAATTAGGACGATGCCAATGAAGTTCTGCTTTATATTTCAAATTCATGTTTGAATCAAAAAGAAGATTTTGATCTTGGACACTGTATAAGAAAATAATCTGTCCATTGTTAAGAATTCCGACATTTGTTCTTTTTGTTAAATAGCCCGAAATTGAAGTTATATCTCCTAAAGGACCTTCTGTTTGGAGTACTTTTAAGGCTCTTTGATATTTAGGGTCATCCAAATCCCCCTCTCTATCTTTTAAAAAAGTATATAAATTCTGAATCTCATCTTGATCAAATGAGTCGATTATTGTTTGGGTAATCAAATTGATTTGAGTAGCGGTAAATGAATCAAAATTTTCATTTATTGAGAATAACGGGATTTTATTGTTAACGGCAAATTCAATAGCTGGTTTAGTAAATTCACCAACCGATGCTACTCCAACTTGATATAAATGTCGGTTTCTGTTTTCAAAAGCAAATTCTGACCTTTTTTTTCTAATTCTCTGATTAAGAAAATCCTTTGTGACAATTTCAAAATTATTTATGTCTTCTCTCAGGCCTGCGGCATTTCTCACTACCTCAAGTTTTATTTTGTCGGCATAAGCTTTGCATTCAAAAATAATTCTCATTGGGTATGAAAATGGAATTTGAATTGGTGGTTCCATAATTACATCTGCATCATGAGCCGCTCCCTTTCCATTTATTTTAAATAAGTCACCATCTTTGAATGTGTAGGGCGGATCCGCAACTACATTAGTGAATCCACAGCTTTTTAAGATGTTTCTAATAATGAATTCAAGAATTGCTCCTTTAATATGCCCTGCTTGCATTTTTTTTTCAATTTATAATCTCCAACATCCTTTCATAACTCGCCACTTTGGCAAACTTAACCTCGGCGCCTGAGATGGCTTTGAAGTGCTCATCAGCACAATGGATTTTTAGCTGCTCGATACCCTTGAGCTCCATTTCTGCTTCGGAACCTTTAGTCTCAGCTACAAAATACACGTACTTGGTTTGCTCTTTGTCAAATACTATAGCCCAGTCCGGACTGAATCGGGCTATTGGAGTTGTGATGTAAAAGCTCTGGGGTAGCTTGGCATAAAGGGTTACCGCCGTGCTCAGTTCCAGGTTCTTGGCAAACTCTGCCTCGGTCTTGGAGTCCGAAATCAGGAAGTCATAGATATGCTTTTTGAGCTGTTCGGACTGCCTTAATGCCTGCTTGTCATTAGTGAAAACTGTCGCGGCATCGTATCGCTCGTCGGTCTTGTGGTACACAATGTTGTGAATGATCAGGCTTGCCTTGACTTCGTTGATCAGGGAACCGCACTTCATGATAAACTCTTCAGGATTCTTCCTGAACATAGCAAACTTGTTAGACTCGATGGCTTTCAGAATTTCCACTATGGTTCTTCGAGTCAGATTGGTCTGCTGAACCAGTTCTCCTACCAAATCATAGGTGGCATTGGTGTAGATATCTTCCCGAATTTTTCCATGTGTTCTGTTGGTATCAGTGAATGCCGAATTTGATTCGACATCAGCTTTTTCTCCACCCTTGAATTCCCCAGTCTTGACTTCATATATCCGGTCTGAGATGTACAGGTCTTTGTTGATCCGGATTTTGGAATCTCTGATTAGCTTTTCGGAGTCAAACTGGACCTCATAGATGCTCTTTATATTGATTTTGTTCCATAGTGCCCGGAACTCTTCCCGGTAATAGTTCTTGTTCACAGCTACAGTCACCATTCCCCGGTCATTCTCCGGCTTCATCACTTCGCTGCTGTACACTGACTTCAGCAGTTTCACGATGTCCTCCTTGAAGGGAATCAGTTCTTCCGGAACAGGAATCTGACTGGCTTCTATTTTTTCTCGGCCTATGGTAGTTATGGAATCATTTTCATCCAAAATGTCCGCCTTGTAGAGTAGCCGGTTAATCTTTCGTGCTTGATCATCATTAATGCGGACTTGAAGGCCTTTGCCGTCTGTGATGAGTTTTCCGATCAGGAATCGTTCGTCTGCTTTAACAGGCCGATCCTTTAGTGTAGCAGCAATTTCATCCTGAAGCCCTTTGGCGAATTTCTCATATGCCTCAGAAGCAATCACGGTAAGTTTATTCAGTTCGTGGACTTCATCACCCACCGTCTCAAAATCCTGCCGAATCCCGTGATCATTGACACAGAGTCGCATCCCTCGGCCCACTTCCTGTCTTCTTCTGACTGTTGAGTCGGACTGCTTGAGCGCACAGATCTGGAATACGTTGGGATTGTCCCAGCCTTCTTTCAAAGCAGAGTGGGAAAAGATAAAGCGCGTAGGTTCTTCAAAGCTCAACAATCGCTCTTTATCCTTCATGATCAAGTCATAGGCGGATATATCATCTGATTCGTCTGAACCTCTTTTTACCGATGGATCGACCATTTTCTTTTTCTTGTCGATCGAGAAGTATCCATTGTGAACCTTGCTGGCATCGTCTCGATTGAGATAGTCCAGGTAATCCGTGGGCATATAGGCCCTGACCTTTCCAGGATCTGTTTCCTGCAGATAGGTGTTGTATTCCTCATTGAAAAGATCCAGGAACTCGCTTCGTTGCAGGTTGTATTCCTCTTCGAAAATCTTGACATATTCCCCCAGTTCCTCATTTCCGTCCTTGTCATACACCCGGTATTTGTCCACCGAGTCAATGAAGAAAAGTGAAAGGACTTTAATACCTTTCTTGAACAGGACTTTTTCCTTTTGCAGGTGGGACTGAATAGTCTCCCGAATTTGAATCCTGCGGAACGTCTTCTCATCTAAATCTCCCACCGCTTCACCAGCCTGTAGGATCATTCCATTAACCGTAATCTGATTTCGGTATCCATCGATATCGGTCAAAATCCAGTTCTTGTACTGAGGCATGCCATCAGATAGATCAAAGAAATTGCCCCCTTTGTCGAGAGCTTGTCTTTTCCGTTTGACTTGACCGCTGGCAGATCGGAGTTCCCATTCGACCACTGCCCGGGGAGGCTTGGAAGTACTGAGCTGAATCTGCTCCAAGTAGAGATAACCAGTTGTCCCAGTGGAACCCTTGATATTGATGCCTTTAACCTGGATTTTCTTGACGAGCTTTTGGTTGTATGCATCCAAAGCATCCAAGCGATAGATCTTGTTGTATTCGTTTTTGTGCGTGGCAGAGTATCGGAGTGTAAACAAGGGGTTAAAATCCTGCATGCTGTCCAGGGTCTTTTCTCCTTCTACAGACTGAGGTTCATCAATGATCAGGATAGGATTCGTCTGGGAGATGATTTCAATCGGCTTCCTGCTGCCAAACTGATCCAGTTCCATGTAGATTCTTCGGGAATCGGCCCCACGGGCGTTGAAAGCCTGGGTATTGATAATCATCACCGAGATCCTTGAATCCGAAGCGAAATTCTCAATGTCCTGGGGTCTGGAGGAATTGTAAATAAATGGGGCGATGCGGTGCCCATAGAGCTCCTGAAAGTGATCCTGTGTGATTTGGAAAGTTTTGTATACCCCTTCCCGAATTGCGATAGATGGAACGATAACGATGAATTTGCTCCAGCCATAATGCTTGTTGAGCTCATACATGGTTCGGATATAGGTATAGGTTTTACCGGTACCAGTCTCCATCTCGATAGTCAGATTGTAGCCCAAATTGCTTTTTGGCTTTTGGAGCTGCGGGATTTCCATAAGATTGTCTTTTCTCTGGATTTCCTGAATATTATCCAAGATCACATCCGGACCGATTTGGATGGTAGCGTTTCGGTAGCCAATATCTTCCATCAAGTCATTTTCAAACTCAATGCCTTTAGTACCCAAGGCAGCTTCCTTGGCTTTTCGGATCAGTTCCTTACTTCGCTCCAAGGTGAAGGTATTGGATTTCAAGGCCTGTCCCTGAAATACATCGACTACTGACTTAACAGCCTGCAGCTGGAAAAATTGTTCTTTGAATTGGAGTTTCATCTACATCAGTTCTAAAATTCTCTTGCCGCTTTCACTGGTAAAATACCTTTGACCGGGATGCGTGTCTTCTTCATGCTCTTTCTGCACCCAGCCAAAATAGATCAAAGGGTCCAAATACCTTTCTCTATTCTTGGTTTGATTACTCAATCCCATACGCCTAAAAAGTTCTGCGCGCTTTTTCTTTTCCAGCAACAGCATAAGCATCTCCTTAACCCGATCATGAACTGAATCATTTATGATCGAAACTCCATCCCGAGCTCCGTTACTTACTCCGATACCAACTCCGTTACCATATTCAATAACATCCTCAATAATATTGAATAAAGGTACTTTAGCTCCGATACTGGCTGTGTTACTTTCGAGACGTCTCGCAGGAAGTGTGACCAGCACATAGGTTTGTTCGTCCGTTTCGAAAGTGGGACTGGGAGAACCGTTTCGTTCCATAGCGTTGTAGATCGTGGGAAAACCAGTACCCCGACCTTCGGTAAGTTTGAGATCCTTCAGAAAATCACCGATTCTCCTGTTTCTATACTCCCGGGCTATGATTCTCTTTTGGGTAGAAAGAACCTGAGCATTCACTGGAGGAACAGGACCTGGATGACTCAAAATCGTCATGCTGTCTGGAAAGATCTGGATCTCTATGGGAGCACCGTGCTCATAGCTTTTATGATAAACCGCATTGGACAAGGCTTCTTCAATGGCTCCAAATGGATAGTTGAAAAACCGTTCCGATTCAGCTTGATCAGCATGCTTGATCACTTGCTCAGATAGGATATAGCTCTTAATAAAAGATAGTGCATCTCTAAGCTGCTCATGCAAAGGTCCTTTGAACGTGGCCTCCCGGAAGTTTTTACCGGAATCATCTCTATGCCAGACCAACTCAATCCAGGCTCTTTCAAAAAAACGCTCCGGATGCTTGCAAAAAAACAGTAACCCTACATTGACTGGCCGGAGGTCTTCGCTGGGCCCTTTGGCAATCAGCATGGCCTTGCATACATCCGGAAACGGCATATATATGCTTTCTTCCAATAATTCGCTTCGTATTTCCTGCAGGTATTCACGGATTAATCCGAAGTCTAAATCATCGAGTCTTGCCCGATTATTTACCCGATCATCAAAAGGTATGCGGGCAGTCAATTCCAATAGCCTTCTTAGGGTGTCTCCTTGGGCTGCAATGCTTCGTGATCCGATCCGCACATAATAGTGTCTCTGACCTTTTTCCCCTAAAGTACGGGGAGCAGAATAGGGTCGATTGTCGCCCCCTGGACACCAAATGACCAAGATATGCTGGCCATCCAATACATAAGGTTGGGTGATCGGAAAATAGTTGGGCTGGATGTTGACAGCCAGTCGAATGATTTCTCCCTGGATGGTGTCCAATTGATTTTGTGGCAGTCCTGCTGGAGGGAGAATGGGTTGTCCTTCTCTTTCTCCTATTCCAACAATGATATATCCCCCTCCCCAATTATGCAGGTCATTGGCAAAGGCACACATGGAATGGATGGTATCCTCCGGGTTCCAGCCTTGCTTGAACTCGAGTCGTTCCCATTCGATGGTGTTTCCATGCACCAGCTCTTCGATATTTACCGGTAGGGCCATATCAGATAACCTTCATCTCCGTTTCCGGACTGAGTTGTTTGAGTAGTTGTTTGACGTTTTCCTTGGCGGTGTCGCTGCGGAAGGAGGCATCGCGGAAGACGATTCGCAGGGGTTTGTCCGTGGCGATTTCCTTCGCAAAGGCCTCATCGATACCCGAGTCGAAGCAGGCCATCAGGGAGTTTCCTGCGACTTGGAAGACCTTCTTTCCGGCCACCGATTTCTGCTCGATCTTCAGGGATAGCGGAAGGCCCCAGTCCAACATCACTTGGACCAAGAGGTCATCGGCAGTACGATCAGGCTTGATATGGTCCGCAAACATATCCAAGGTACCCTGCTGTACATCTTGAGGGCGGTAGTACACATCTTGCATATTACTCTTATCAAGGCGATATACCCGGAATCCATAATCGATATCTGCTTCTGTTTCTTCCTTGATTTTCTTGGCTGCTCGTCTGATTCGTTCCTTACCTATATCACAAATGGTTTTATAGCCAGCTTTGTAGGTATCACTTTTTTCATCTAATAGTTCAGGTAATTGAACTTGAATATATTTCCTGTTTCCGTTGTCAAAAGAATTCAAATCCAACAATGCGTGCGCAGAGGTTGCAGAGCCAGAAAAAAAATCCAAGACTATATCATCATCTTTTAAGTTACAATATTTGAATATTCGCTTTAAATCTTTGTAGTTCTTTGGGTTTTCAAAAACTTTTGAGCCCATTAGTGAGAATAAGTCCATAGTGGCTGTTTGGGCATAACTAAAAGATACTGAAGTCATCACCTGTCCGTCTCCTTCAAATAGATATCTGATTTGACGAGGTAGGGTTAATTCATCTGGCCCAAAGCCTACATTTCCATTCTCTACTTCTTCCCAAAACTTCTCAGGCTTTGAATATCTCCAACCGCCATCAGGTATTTTACATTTTTTCTTTGTTAAAGGGTGAATGACCTCATACTTTGGTCCATTTCCACCGGGCCATGAAATATTTCCGTCGTCTCTGAATGGACCTCTTTCACTTTCGATTTTTGAATATCTTCCGATTTTTTTTGCCTCAGAGTTTTTGTCAAGTTTCCTGAAATACTGCCTCCATTCTTTTTCAATTTCATGCCAATTATCTAAATGTTTATCTCTGAGATTTCTAAAAAAAGTTTTTGCATCGTCTATCCCTTCTTTTTCCTCTCTTAGTATTGTTCCTTTTTCATCCAGTTTACTTTTTTGTCTTGCATAAACAATCATGTATTCATGGCCAATTGAAAAATATCGAGCATCATTTTTCCTGTTTTTGTCAAACACCAAAGTTCCGATGTAATTGATTTCGCCGTATATCTGATCGAGAAGAGATTTTAAATTTGAATACTCAGAATCATCTATACTTATAGTAAAATACCCATCCTCAGTCAATAAATTTCTTGCCAGCTTTAACCTTGGATACATCATACTTAGCCAATCAGAATGATATCTCCCTGAAGTTTCAGGATTAGCCACTAAGCGTTGGTTGTATTCATCTTTTTGCCCACTTTCGAGTAGTTCCTCCTGAGCATCTTTTGAGAAATTATCCTTATAGACAAAGTCTTTTCCTGTATTGTAGGGTGGATCTATGTAGATCATTTTGATCTTGCCCAGGTAGGATTCCTGCAACAGTTTGAGAACTTCCAGGTTGTCTCCCTCGATATAGAGGTTCTCTGTCGTATCGAAGTCCACCGAGTCTTCCCGTACCGGTCGGAGGGTTTTGGTAGTGGGTAGGTTGGCAGTGACGATGGCTTCCTTTTTTCCCGGCCACTCCAGGCGATAGCGCTCTTTTGTTCCCTCTACTACTTGATGGTTTAGCTCTTGACGAAGCAGGTCGAAGTCGATTGACTTGCCTTCAGGATCTTCGGTGACACAGTTAGGAAAAAGTGCGGCAAGTTTCTCTATATTTTGGTTGACCAGATCGGGACTTTGAAGGTCGAGTTTGTCAGACATCGGATATTGGGGTTATTCGGAACAGGGGTTTGGAAGGGGAATATATAGAAAACCCGTGAAGCAGGAAAAGCCATTTCTATGAAAATTAGGGAATTCGTTGGAAGAGAGATGTAAAAATTCTTATAATTAGCATGAAATACATTTTTCATAAGCTCAATTTTTGAATGCCACCGGATCAGGACAATCTATTTGAGAAGATTTTGGAATTAGCCCTCAAGGACAAGTTGGTGCTGGGCGGGGGCGGGGTTGTCGGGAGAGGCTGGAATGAAGTTCTTGTCCTTTAATGTTTTTTCGACGGCATATAACTATTCAATCAAACCAGTCCATTATGGAAATTAAAGACATTAGAGAGTTTGTACTTGCATCCCCATCAAAGGATTGGTATGAAAATGTGGAATATTCTTTCCCATTCCGATGTTCCTTGGGGACAGTCAAAAAGAAGGGGTTGTTATCAATTTTTGAATTTGTTGAGAAGCAAATTAAAGGTTTCAATTCTATTGGGAAAGAATTGCCCAGTGTTCTCAACTGGTCCAAAGATTATTTTTCGGGCTTAAAAAAGGAACTTCTGGAATTTGTCAGAAATAACCATTCTACCAAGAACCAATTAGCGCATTCCTGGCCGAGCGTTGGAAATAGATACCAAAGGGAAATTGGAAATCTTTTGAACTTTGACAGTCCTGAGACCAAGTTTCTGGTTGAACTCAACAAGATCTTTCCCGGAATGTTACAGGGGGCATTTTATTATTTTACAGGTCAGGAAATTCCAAAGGATAAGCAAGGGTTTGCAGGAGCACTTAAGGCTTATGAATTCTCATTAGACGGAGGATCCAAGATTTCCAGACCTCCCGCTGAGAAAGGAACTTTATCAAAATTGTCCCTACAAATAGAGGATGCAATTGATCAATCTCAAAAAGTATTATTAGATCATCTGGCTAAATCAAAGACGAAGTCAGATGAATTTTCAACTCAAATCGATGAACTGAAAAAAAATAAGGAAGACCTTTTTAAAGAATGGTTTGATAAGTCCACGAAGGAGTTTAGGGGTTTGTCAGATTCAATGGATACAAGAAGAAAGGAACTTGAAAAAACTTATAATGAAATATTTTTTCTTAAAGAGCCAGCAAAGTATTGGAAAGATAGAGCTGATGAATTAGGCGTTGAGGGGAAGAGTTATTTGAAGCTTCTTTACACGTTGATTGGAATAGGAGCAGTATCACTTTTTATTTTGCTATGGCAGATTCCAGATGGGATGCTTCTAAATATTTTTAAGGGTGAGGCCAGTGCAATCAAGTGGACGATTGTCTATGTCACTTTTATCTCCTTTCTGGCATTTGGTATCAAGACCCTGTCAAAACTTGCTTATAGCACCTACCATCTAAAACGAGATGCCGAAGAGCGGCATCAGCTTACCTATGTGTATTTGTCTTTGGTGAATGACAAAAAGATAGACGAGAAAGACCGGCAGCTGGTACTTCAATCTCTGTTTAGCCGGGCGGATACAGGCTTGCTGAAGGACGATTCATCACCGACCATGCCGGGTTTGATAGATTCAGTTTTTCGTTCGGGAGGTAAAGGTTAAGGGATTTGTAATTAAAGGAAAATCCGATGTATATGTCGGAGTGAAATATACCCCAAAAGATTACTTATGGCAGTATTTTATCCAAATTTAGAAACGATCAAGAAGTTACGGCAAAAACCGACTGAAGGCGAGCTGCATGCGCTTGATGTTTTGGGAAAAGCGTTGTCTGATGAATATGAAGTGTTTTTCCAACCCTTCATCAATGGTGATATTCCTGACATAGTCGTAATGCGAAAAGGAGGAGGTGTGATTATCGTTGAGGTCAAAGATTGGGATTTGAGGCATTATACGATTGATGAAAAAAGAAATTGGCATGTGAATGTCGGAGGTAGAGATCGACACCCGATAAAATCTCCAGTCAAACAAGTGCTCAATTACAAAGAGAATTTGTTTAACCTACATGTAGAAGGCTTGTTGGAAAAGCAGATTCAGAATTTCAAGATGCTCAATATCGTAAATTGTGTAGTCTATTTTCACAATGCTTCTACTCAGGAATTAAATGATTTTGTCAAGACCAAGTTTCAAAAAGATGAAAGAGACTCTCAGCACTGGAATAAGTACTTAGGATACTTGTCATACTTTGATCTGTTGGGTATAAACACTTTTACAGAGGGTAACATCCAATCAATAATGGAGAAAAGATGGGTGTCGAAGAAGTCCTATCTTTTTGATCAGGAATTGTACGAGAGTTTCAAAAGATGTTTTTCACCCTCAACCCATACTTCGGAACAGGGAATTAGAATAACCTATTCTAAGGAACAAGAAAAGATCATCGAATCAAGGGCTGGATCATGGCAAAAAGTAAAAGGTGTAGCTGGAAGCGGTAAGACGTTATGCCTTGCTAAAAGGGCAGTAAATGCCCATTTAAGGCATGGTGGAAACGTTTTAATTCTGACTTTCAATATCACCCTTCGGAATTATATTCGAGATAAGATCAGTGAAGTGAGAGAAGGATTTGATTGGAAATATTTTCACATCATCCATTACCATCAGTTTTTTTCCAACATGGCCAATAACCATAGCCGCCCAATTTTATCCTTCGACTCATGGGAGAATACTTCATTCTTTGAAATAGTAAAGGATGCAATTGATCAATATGACACCATCCTCGTAGATGAAATTCAAGATTATCAAAAGCCTTGGGTGGAGTTAGTTCTCAAATACTTTTTAAATGCTGAGAGTAGTGAATATGTCGCCTATGGAGATGAAAAGCAGAATATCTACCAAAGAGTATTCGATGATCAAGAGAAGAAACCTTTCACTAAAATCGGCGGTCAATGGAATCTATTGAAAAAATCGTATAGAGTTTCTAATAAAATTGGACGGCTTGCAGAACTATTTCAGAAACACTTCTTCGATGGGAGGTATGAATTTGATGAAATACTGACTCAAGGTGATTTGTTTGATCAGTCGGAGATTGGCTATCATAATTTTCAGGCATTTAGCGCTGATGAAATATTCAGAATCTATAGAAAAGTAGCCAAGAAATACGGTTTACATGACAATGATATTTGCATTCAATCGGCATCAGTTGAACCTCTCAGACTTATAGATGAACATATTTCCACGACATCGAGTCAGAAGACAAATACCATGTTTGAATCGCAAGAAACCTACCTTGAGATTCTAAAAAACAGAAAGCTTTCGAATGAACAATTCAAAAAGGATTACAAGGCCATTCGAAAGAAAATGAAAGAAGGTGAATCTATAAATGACGAAGAAGAAAAGATTCTGAAAAATGTCAAATTGGTTAAAAATGACATCTACAAGGTGCGAAGAAGCAAGAAATTTAATTACTGGGATAATCGTGGTTTATTGAAACTTTCTACAGTCCACAGTTTTAAAGGATGGGAGGTGGATACACTAATTTTATTGATCACAAACGACGAAGAATCTAGCGGCTTGAATGAAGAATCAATAGATCCCGCATCAGAAAGTGATGAAGGTTTTAACTCAGAGGAATTAATTTATACTGCCATCACCAGATGTCGGAAAAATTTATTTGTTGTCAATTTTGGAAACCAGGCATTTGATTCATTTTTCACCAAGCATATTCATCAATTTCAATAAATACGACCATGGTTAATCAAGAACAGCGGGCCTGCCTCGCTTGGGATGCACTATTAGTTGCCGTCAATGAAAGGCGAATTTATACATATACTGAGCTTGGGAGGCTAATTGGAGTATATCATAGGAAGCTTGGTCCTGTGTTGGGGTTGATTCAAGAATATTGCAATTCGGAAAATTTGCCTCCTTTGACAATACTTGTGAGAAATTACAAAGGTGGAGTTGGCGCAGGGTTTTACTATTATGGAGTGGATTCTATCGAAGAGGGAGAGAAGAAGGTATATGGATGGAATTGGTTGTTACATGAGAACCCGTTTGAATTTGCCAGAGGAGGAGAGTCAAGTCATTCTTTGGTTGAGAAACTCTTGGAATATCCAGAAAATAGTAGCGAAGTCTATGTAAAAGTTAAATCTCGCGGAATAGCTCAACTTGTATTCAGGAGGGCTGTAATGAAAGCGTATGCTGGGAAATGTGCATTCTGCAAAATATCATGGCCAGGGCTACTTCAAGCATCACATATAAAGCCTTGGGTTGCATGTAGTAGTAAAGAGAGAATTGATGTGAGAAATGGAATACTTCTCTGCGCCAATCATCATTTGCTTTATGATACAGGAATTCTCTCGGTGAATAATGAGTACAAAATATCGTACTTAGATCCTGATGAAGAAATGAAGCCCTACAGTAAAATGGATCGAGCATTAACAAGTTCACTGCATGAAAAGAAGATGAACCTTCCTGAGGATAAATATCATTGGCCTATGGTGGAGTATTTGGATTATAGGTAATTACGTGACTTACTAGGGTCTGTATTTTAAACAGTGTTGATAATCAACCTATTATTTATTCAAAATTCTACCGGCAATTGTTTAACTCTTGTAAAATCACTTGAAAAATTGTATCTTAAGACACCGGAACTTTTTAATAATCTCGTATTCAGTCGAGGTTTCAACTGATCTTTTGTTTCGAAATAGCTGAAAAGTTTAATTAGAAATCATGTAGAAAAGAGCTCTGAAATTTGACCAATTTTGTATTGGTTGTCTTCAGAAATGATTAATTGATTGGATTTGGTCTCAATTAACCCGATAGAGCGCCAACACACAGTTGATATTTCCTTGGTAACCTGAATATCCTACTTCAAAGGATTCCATTCTTAAATGGAGTTGATCAAAACTTTTCAAGTAATCAATCCTTCCATCCTGCTTTTCTCTAAATTGATCGACGACAGCCACAAAGAATTTATGATAGCTATGCGAATCCTCGTTTGGCAGTGACTGAAGTTTTTTGATGTCTTTTTCATAGGAATTCCAGGTGTCAGCTATTTTAAACTCAAAAACAACCGATTCAGAATCATTTTCAAAGATTAGGTCACATGGTCCGCCATTGCCAAGGTTTTTTTCTCTGACCCATTTCAGTTCATTGGTTCCAAAAATTTCTTTTCGGTGTATGTAGATTTTTTTTCCTACCTCGAATGCCAAATGAAGTTCAGGAACAAAGAAAATTCCTGTTTCATTGATTGAAGCAAGCTCGTTTTCTATCGACCTGGCAACTCCTTGAATAGTTTGGAACAATAATTCCGGATTGATTTTGATTGATTTGTTCATCTTGAAAATTGTAATTTTTGTTTGACAAAATTCTCTGCCTTCTTCCTTACCATCTCCCTTAACCGCTCTGGTTCTTCTACTTTGACTTCGTCTCCATGGGAAAGTATCACGGAGATCAGTTCGTAGTTGATTTTTACCCGAAGTCTAATTTTTAGGGTATTTCCATCATTAACAAGTATTTCCTGAGTTGGATGGAGGGGCATGGATTGGATATAGCGGCCCTTGAATTCAGTGAATGTGAGGATGACAGTTTCTACCGGTTCGTTGGGATCGTTGATGATGCCAATGGTTTCCAGAAAGCGGCATTCGAGGTCAGGTGATTTGGGAAGTTTTACTTTTCCCGAGATAGGCATCAAAGTCTTGATCCGGTCAAGCCCATAGAATCGGAGTTCATCCTTTTCATTCCAGGCCATCACATACCAACGATGCAGGTATTCTTTGAGTGCAATGGGCCGCAGCTGCCGGGTTTCCGTTTCCCAAAGCCAGAACTTCTCATACTCGATCTGAATCGCTTCCTGATTTTCAATCGCATCCAGAATAGGTCTGAGGTACTCCGTGCCTCGGGCCAAGCGCTTTTCAAAAAACACACTGCCACTCAGTTTATTAGCTCGACCAAACGCCTGAATGGTTTCAAAGGACTCCAGAAGTTCCATGTGGTCCTCTGAGCTTTCTTCTTCCTTCAGCGTGTATTTGGCGGGTTTGAAGTCAAACTCGATCACCAAGCCAAACAGCTGTTGGATTTCCTTTAAGTCTCGGTTGAGCGTCCGTTTGGAGATAAGGAGATTGAGGTCACTGCCAACAGATCTCCGTTCTAGATGGCGTTCCAATTCGTCCCATTCAAACGGGCCTTTTTTGGCGAGTTTGATGATTTCCAGTTGTCGATATAGGGAAGTGAGTTTGCTCATAGCAGAAAATTCTTCTTCAAAGAAAGCGCGAGGGTTTGCCAAAAGATGGCTGAGGGTAGGAAGATAGAAAAAACTTTTAGCTCGGGCGGCTTTTGGCAGAGGTGCCGAATTTCTTTGGAGGTATGAATGATATGATTCAATTCTCCATGGCCCGAAAGGCATTGAAAAAACTTCACCCTTCATGGCTGCTTTTCATCGATGAGGTGATGGATCTGCTGCAACCCTTTTGGCTGGGTATCCAGTCCCGGGAGGAGGTGCACTTTATCCACCTGATTGGGTACGGGAAAAGGCAAAAAGCAAGGGAAATCCTGACTGATCTACTGGAGCTGCTGGACTGGCAAAGTGAATCCATCATTCTATGGGAAAATTGGGATAACAATGCACCTTCTTCAAAGGCTCAGGTTCAGGCTTTTCAGGAATCCTATCTTGTTTTCCCAAAGGTCGTGTTGACTGATTTTTTCCATGACTTCTTCTTGGAATCCAATTTATGCAGGGAAGGGCAACGGGTACAAAAATTTCTCAGGGAGCGGAAAAAGCTCGATATCTCCCAACTCGAAATCAGCCCCTCAGATGCGCGGGGAAGCTTGATAATTAGCTTCCTGGATTGTTTTGGAGATTGTGATTTCGTAAGGACCCGGCTCATGTTCCAGTTTCTGTGGAGCCAGCAAGAAAGTCACTTGGACCGAATCAGGAAGAGTTATGTGCCAGTAGAACTACAGGGATTAATGGAGCAAGACTATCTGCGAAAAGAGGAGCTGGTATTCTTTTCCAAAGATGAGCCTATCCACATCTTACTGGCGATCGAACTCCAAAGGGTTACACAGGCTCTGGAGGAAATGGGATCTAAAATGCTTGGCACACAGGTCAAATTAACTCTCAATGCGATGGATTACTTCCTGGCCTATATTTTTTACAAAAGACTCAGCAATGTACAACTCCAACGTGCCGCCATAGATTTCTTTCTTCCGGTATTCAGGCAGCATCCAAGAACGACCCAAAAAGTACCCATCCAACCCAATTTCATCCAGCTCGATTTCCGGGGTGGATGGAAGTTTACAGCCATCACCCATCAATCAATCATCCAATGAAAAGACGAACCTTTCTCAAAACGTTTCCGGTCTTCGCAGCGACGCCTTTGGCCATGGCGGCAATCCCAGCTTCATCCCCCGCCCATTCACGGCATCTGATTGCCTTGGGAACGGCTGCATGCCGATCGGTGGCAAAAGACGGGGAGAAGCTAAATTTTGATTCTTTTACGCTGATAGATGGTGAATTACCAAGTCAAGTGAATGTTCACGCGAAGTTTTTCCGGTTCATCCCTCCAGAATACCTCTATGAGCCTTATGAACATGTGCGTTTTCTGAAGAAGGAACCTTTGCCTATTCTTCCAATTCCCCAAGACATCGAGACGCATCTCAGGACTTTGGAAGGGGAGTTGGTATTCCTTGCAGGCTTGGGAAGAGCGACCGGCACCTTGCTTTTTCAGTCCCTTGGCCTCCATTATCGAACCCATACGCAGGGATTGGAATGGCTTGCCACCATGCCCTTTTACTTTGAAGGAATATACAGTCGCAAAAATGCGGATCAAGCTATCTATGTTTTGGCTGATAATCGCCGTGAACCCACTTCCCACTGCTTGGATGAAATACGCCATCGATATGGGAATCTCGCTCTTAGGAGTGCTTATGAAAAGGCAGATGAGTGGATAGTCTCGGAGTTAAATGAGATTTGATGTTTTCTTTGGAGTTAATAGTAATTAAAAGCATCTTACAACTAATCTTAATACGATGAATGAATTTTTAGCTGCAGAAAGTTTATTGAACCGAGTTGGTTTGGTAGTTCAGAATTATGAAAAGAACCTTCGGGTTTCAGGTAACGGGTTCAGTTTTATCCATGCACTGGATTTAGAAAGCGATGAAGCTCGTTTTCACACTCGATTGATAGGTTATCTAATAAATCCTAAAGCTGGACATTTTCAAGGAGATAAATTTCTGAAACTATTCTTTGAAGCCATCGGAATCAAAGAAGACACTGATGGCTTCACTGTTGAGATAGAGAAGCATGTAGGCAAAAGAGATTGGGAAAATATTGAAGGGGGAAGAATCGACTTATTGATCTCAAATCCATACAAAAATATTGGTATTGCTATTGAATTAAAAATTTATGCTGTGGAGCAACAAAAGCAACTTCATCGCTATTACAACTACCTGAAAAACAACTTTAAATCAAGCGAATCAAAAGTGTGTTTTTTGACTCTTGTGGGAGATGAGAGTCAGTATTATGTTGATTTTAAAGTGTATGAGAAAGTTTCCTTCAGGGAACATATCCATAAATGGATCGAGACGTGTCGGTTAGCTTCAATCGATCAACCCATTATCCGGGAAACATTAACGCAGTACATCGCCAATATCAAAAGACTTACTAACCAAAACCCAGACGATCAGATGAGTGACGAAATAATAAAACAAATTACAAGAAATTCAGAGTCCTTTAAGGCATTTAATTCTTTAAAATCAACTGAATACAAGCTTTACCAGCAGTTTGGAGAAGAACTTGTAAAATCGTTAAAAGGTATTTCCGACTTTGAAGATCACTTTGATATTGATTTTAGTGGAAAAAATATCCCAAAGTCGGATGCTGAAATATCATTCTGGATAAAGGGAAGTCGTACAGAAAGAATTCGATTGTACTGGTTAAGCAGCGGTACTGTTGCCATAGGTATGCACGTGGATTTAAATATATCCCCTTTAGTGGTGCCTATAGAAGTTAGAAATAGATTTTATGAAACGTTGGTAGGCAATTTAAGTGTTGGAAAATATCTTCAAGTCGGAGAGGCTTACCACAATTGGTTTTGGATTTCTGAAGTAAAACTGCTTAAAAATGAACCACAGCTTTCGTTTGAATCATGGGAGAAATTTCGGAGTAAGGAATTTGCAGAAGAAGTGGCTGGATGGGTAAAGGCTATCGCTAATGCTTATAAAGAGGTCCAAAAAGAAATGGCCCGACCTTTCCGGAAATAAGATCTCAAAGTATGGTTAGAATATTTGTTTTTACCTGGGAAATTAGATGCTGTTGGGTAGTGTACCTACTTGAATCAACGAATTTGAGATATTGTAATGCAAGATTCGAACCTTACCAAGTGGGTTTAGAATCCCCTTGATATTTATTTTAGATCCTCCCTTTAGGTTTTCAAAATGGATTTCCCATTCCATTCTTAAGCTGCATCCATCCGTTTCGCCCACTCCTTTTCGTGGTTTATGAAATTTTGTCCAAACGGCAAAAGAAAAGTGTATTTATTTAATGATACTTTTATATAAAAATGTTTTTTAATAATCAATTCAACTGGCTTGGATCAGTGGGCCTGTCCTGTTTTGAAGCTAGATAGAGGTTTAGAATTTTTTCCATCTCCTCTCTTGGTTTTGTGAGTCGAGTGTATTTTGATGAGCCGTCCAAGCTGAAAATCCTGTCGTTTAGATCTAGGTTGATTTCGGCGAGGCTCTTGTAGTAATCAGTATGTTGATGAAACTCTATGATAAACAAGAGCTGGTTGATATGAGCAGTTGCGCTCCGATCAGCATCTGTGGGCAGGAAGTTGATTTCATCCAAAAGCCAGTTGACTTGCGCTTGAGTTGCATCGATACCATCCACTGTTAGCTGGAGTTGGAACTCTTCGGCAATAACTTCCCGAATGTTCGGCAAGTCTTTCGCGGAGAGGTTTTCCAAAATCAAGGAATAGTGAGATTTTGGATTGTAAAGCAGCCAGTTTTTCCTCCGATTGGTAAAAAAGACCGTAGCGTTCCATTTTCCCAAGATTCCTATGTTTTCAGCCGAACCAGTATTAGTGATGTACTTTTTGATCAGTTTTTCCAGCTTTTTGCTGACATAGATGGCTGTTGACATGGCAAAAAGGTCTAAGTTGTAAAGATGTGAAATTTTGGAAGGTTATCGGTTTTTTTGGGCTTTCCTTCGGCCAGGCTATCCGCTGTCAATCTTTCTTTTTTTGGGTAAGAAGGGATTTCCGCTTCTATCCTTAAGCCTTTTTCCCCCGTTTCGCCCACTCCTTTCGTTCCGATTCATTCGCGCCATTTTTCAAATGACAGCTCTTTTCTCTCCACTCCAGGAAAGGGCTTTCACTCCCCACGGCTACCGCTTCACTCCACTTACCCTTCTCCAGAGTCCCGGCAAGCCTGGGACTCGGGAAGGCCGTTTCGTGAAGCCGTAGCCTGAGCCTCCTTTTTGGGGGGCAAGCCTTTTTCCGACTTTTCTTCCGAGCACATCGAGATTTTTGTCCGTTTCGGTCGGTGAGCGCTCCGTTCCATTTTTTCCTTCTAAATCCCCCGGTCTCAAGTGTATGAAACGACGATGCAAAGGTTGAGTGTGAACCTGCATTAGTCAAAAGTACGCTTCGCCCTGAGCTAAAAAACAGGGTCTCCTTCGGACTGCCTCCCAGTTTTTTATCCCAGGCTTTTGCCCTTTGCAGAACCACACCCTATGGGTTGCATGTCGGTCAGAACCTCAATACCAGTGGATAAAAAAAAAATGTCACTTCATGCCCACATATCGCCCTTCACTTCCAAAAAATTACCCCTTGTACTCGGGAAAAATCTTGGATTTAGTGTCGGGTCGATCTTCCTAATATCCTTGGATATAGCTGGGCTTTATGTGGCTGATAGACAACTAAATAATCTCTTTATCAATCCTTTTCCGTCACACTTTAAAACTCTACATCTATGAAAGCTTGGGAAAATTTCAACCAATTAGCGGAAACTGTTACCAATGAAATCATCGAAGGTATCCAAAATGAAAACCTTACTTGGGAACAAGTCTGGAATCCTAAAAATGCACCTAAGAATTATGCCTCAAATCGCCCGTACTTGGGTTTTAATGCACTCTGGCTTGCTTGGGTGACGATATCCAAGAAATTCAGCCATCCCTACTTCCTGACCTTCAAACAAGCAAAGCAGCTTAGAGGAAACGTCAAAAAAGGCGAAAAAGGGTCAAAAGTCGTGTTCTGGAAGATCTCAAAATTTGTCAAAGGGCAAAGCACAAACGAAGCTGGAGAAGACGAGGATCTCTATGGAAGGAAGTTTACTCCATTTATCTGGACGGTTTTTAATATCGACCAAATTGAAGGTATCGATTTTCCCATTGAAGGTGCCGGGGAAAGGGTTTTTTCCCCAATCGAAACTTGCGAATCCATCATTTCAGGTTACACCACCTGTCCGAATATTGTTCATGAAGGTGACGATGCATTTTACAGCCCTTCCAGAGATTTTATCAATATGCCGAATATGGAATCCTTCAAAGGAGACGAGCAATATTATTCAGTCCTATTCCATGAAATGATCCACTCTACTGGCCACTCCAGCAGATTAGGAAGATTTGCAGAAAGACCGGCTTTGGTTGGTTTTGGTTCTGTGGAATATTCAAAAGAGGAATTGATCGCCGAAATGGGAGCCAGTTTTTTGAATGCTCTTGCCGGAATCAAGGATGCAAATTTCAAAAACTCCTTGGCCTATCTGAAAGGATGGTTTAAGCCACTGCAGGAAGATCCAAAAATGCTGATCTATGCTGCTCAAAAGGCTCACCAAGCAGCCAATTACATCCTTGGAATTGACCAAGAAGGGGAGGAGTAATCCCCTATTTCTTCTGGGATTGTTGTATTTTTTTTCTTAACTCATATTTAGTTCTAACCGTTTGAGTTAACATGTTGAATTCTCTTCTGATCGTTGCCCTATTTCTGGGAACTGGATTTATTCTTTCACTGGTCCAAGACGCACACTTGAAAAAGCCATTCCTTTCCAGAATGGGGTTTCGGTTGGTCAGTGTTGCATCATTCTGCTTTTTCCTTTTGGGATCTTTTGCGTCACTGAAATTCCTTTTTGGCTTTTAGAGTTTATCCAGAATTTCTCGAATCAGTCGCTCTTTGTCCGGTTCTTTTTTTCTTTTTGATCGCAAGCTGATGATATAAATGATCCATATCCCCCAGGCGACAGCAAAAAGTAGGAATGGATTTTCCGCTCCCAGCGCCCCGATCATCGCAATGAAGCTGATGAAAAGGGTTCCTAAAAATTTAATTGTATTCCACATAGTCAAGCATTCAAGATTTCATTATAAGAATTTACGATCCTAATTCAAAGTTGTTGCATTTAAAAATGTAAATGTATATTTATATAAAAGCACAAAGATGTTTTGATTTTTTTATTGAAACAGAGGTCTAATTATTTAATAATCAGGATTCTTTTCGGAGTCTTAAAATGGTGGGATTTAGTTTCAATTGAATTAGCAAGGCTGACTGAACCAGTGTTTTATTGAGACATTATTCACATTCGTCCTTTTATCATTCATTTAGTGAGATAAAAAACTGATTTACTTTTACATTAAAATGTTTTTCAAACATATCGTTAACTTAGGATTTAGAATGTGACTAGCCACATTTGGAACCCTTGTTAATTTGGAGTTTGTATCAAAAATATTTCACAAAATTGAACGTAAAATTTCTCAAAGCATTTAACGGGGACGCTATTCTAATCTCTTATAGAGATAAGGACGGTGTCCGTAGAAACATTCTAATTGACGGGGGGCCATCGCAAACCTACCTACGCAAAGGCAAAAAAGGCAAGCCAGAATACGGTGAACTTCATTTATTGGTTCAGGAGCTGCGATGTCATGATTTAAAAATCGACCTTTTGATATTGACTCACGTGGATGATGACCACATCGATGGAATCCTCTCCTGGATCCAAGACGATTCCCGTGCTCACGAAGTTATTGGTAAGGTCTGGTTCAACTCTGGCAAGATCATCGCGGCGCACTTGGCGATGGCGGAAAATCCAGAGCTTGAGATCTCGTTACACATCAAAGCGGATTATAAAACCAGTATTCCCCAGGGAGCAACCTTCAACAAATGGCTAGAGGAAAATAACCTGATCGATGGAATTGTAATTTTTGGAGGCAAGAGTATAGAATTAGGTGAGCTCAAATTTGAGTTTCTCTCACCTGACATAGATAAAATGACCAAATTGTTAACACTCTGGAAGAAAGAAGATCCCAATTACAATACCTCAGCCAAATATGCAGGCTACTCAGAAACTCTAAAAGAATGCCTTGCAAAAGACACTTTTGAAGAAGATGACCGTGTCGCCAATGGGAGCTCCATCGCATTTATTCTGACGTACAAAAATCAGGACAAATATCTCTTTTTAGGGGACAGTCATCCAGGAGTTGTGCTCAAACAGTTGAATGAACTGGGATACAACAAAAGTAATCCCCTACCGGTAAAATTTGTCAAGATCTCACATCACGGAAGTAAAGCGAACACGAGTTCAGAACTCCTCAGAGCAATTGCTACCGATAGGTACGTGATCAGTGCCCATGGCCTTAGCCACGGTCATCCGGACAAAGTGCTTTTGGCGAGGATCATCGAGAATAACCCGGAATCCAGGATATATTTCAATTATCCTGAGCTGACCGGTCTAATTTTTAATCCACAGGACAGGATAGATTATAATAAATTCCAGTTTTTTGACGCAAACGACATCAATATATATGAGTGATCAGCTTAGACCATATGTGGTGATCGTCAATAACGGCAGTGGGTGCATCTTTCAGCCAATGGATATCGGCTATAGCTATATCCTTACCGCAAAGCACAATCTGTTAGATGAGGGCGATCAGCTGAACATGCTCACCCGGTTTGAACAAAACGGTGCGAGCTGGACAGCAAGAGAAATACCTTTCCAGCCTCTGGCGCTCGGTCAAAACTATTTTCCTCATCCCCAGCTGGATATCGCCATCATCACCGTACCTCGCATTCAAGGAGTCAGCTCAATTTACCGTAGCGACGAACTTAATGAGCAAATGAACGCAGGTTATGCTTTATTAGGATACCCCGCCACCAGAAGACAAGCGAATTTAGCCAACAAAAGTCTTTGGTTCCGTTCAGATGCAATTACGCAGATCATGGGCCACAATGACAACGCCAGAGAATTTACCTTAGCAGGGAACGCCAATCAGGAGGAAGTGACTGGACAGTCCGGTGGTCCCGTACTTATTCTTCACCAAAATAACGTAATGATTGCAGGCATTGAAACCAATATGGCCAGGGCATTTGGAGAAAACATGGGCAGAGCAGAATTTTTCCCCCTAACATCCTTCGATGAAATCATTGATCAAAATCCTGATACACTTTGCCAGCTGTTACCAGCACACCTAAGCTGTTTCTCCTTCCTGATGGACGAGGCTTTCGATCTGGATGCCGGGTTTTCGCAAGACAATATCGCGGGCATAAAAGCTTTTCTGCTAGATAAGGCGAGATCAGTTACCCAAAGCGGGGCAGCGCCACACATAATCAAAAAACAATTTGCAAAAAGGCTGCTGATAGCAGAGCAAAAAGAAGAAATCCTTCAGGGCAAGGAAATCTGGAAAATCTGGCTGGAATTCATAACAGTCATGCAAATCATTCAAGACAGGATAATAGCGGAGAAGGATCTGGAAGACTTGTTCAATACCGTCCGCCTGTTACACTCCGATTCGGATAAAGACTGGAGCAGCGAACTCTCCAATATCGCCTATTCCGACTATCTGGGGCTCGCAGATGAGGGAACGGTAGTAATTTCTACCCGTAAACCGCCAGCAAGAGATGATCAGTATATTATTGATGGTAACATTCCCCTGATCGCCAGCGCTAGAAAAACAAGAGAAAGACACAAACTAAAGATTAACGATGGAAAGATCTTTCCCTTCGATCACTACAAGTTCGTACACATGGATTATTTCAAAGGAAAATCCATCAGTAGAAAACATGACGAGTACAGTGCGCTGGAAACCGACCAGGAATACCTAGATAAATTAAAACTAGAATATGGAGCAGTATTTAATCCTTAGAAATAAAGCGATAGAGATATTAAAAGACCTTTTCCCAGGGGCAACAGTTGAATTCCACCGGATTGAATATGGTGGATGGGTAACAACGGTATTCGTCCGGTTTGAATCGGACGAACTGATCCAGTTGCTATGGGAAGAAATTTCCAATGCTGTCGCATTATATTACCAGACCAAAATCGAAACTGATTTTGAGCGCTGGAACCTTTATCTTTTTTACCTGAGCAAGCAAAAGATGGAGAAAGGATTAAAATACCGGATAGAAAATGATCCGATCTCCAGCAGGAAGATCGTGATAGAAGAATTTAATGGAGCGCTTGATCGCGGAAAAATGGAGGAAATTATTTCTAACCATATCACTAATTCCAGCCTCACCATCAATACCCCGCAGCCGGCGCCGAGTCCATTTGTACAGGATCAGGCAATCACTGCAGTGCTTAACAAGATTCTCGCTGACGGTGATGATAAAAAGAAAAAAGCGATTGATTATGATGACCTGCTAAAAAAAATAGAAAGGAGCTTTAAGGATGAAATTTAAAAAAGTCGAGATACAGGCCTTCCGTGCTTATGATAAAGCCGAAGACGGAACATTTGATTTTCAGCTGAATAACCAGCGCAATGCGGACTTCATTTCCATCTATGCTCCAAACGGATTCGGTAAGACCTCTTTTTACGACGCGGTAGAATGGGGATATACCAGCAATATCCACCGTTTCCTGAGAAAGCAGAAATTCAACCAAGAAAGCAGCAAGTCTCAAAAGAACATTAACAGCGAGGAAGGTAGCCCTGAGCACAAAAGCAAGTACCAGATTCTGCGCAACCACAATGCCGACGATGCCACCCAAGGATATGTAAAGCTCTTTACCACAAATTCTGATAAACCAACCGTCCGCAACATCCCCATACCCCGGAGTGGTATGGTCGATTATAAGTTCGACAGCAAGGAAACAGAAAACGATTTTTTCCAGAAAGTTATCCTTTCCCAGGAATGGATTGATGCATTTTTAAAAGAAGATGATGCAGCAGAACGTTACAAAACCTTTATTAGCTATTTTGGCAACCAGCAACTCGATAAGTACTATACTTCGATAGTCAGCCTGATCAAAACCACAGATGCGAAGATAAAGCAGTTAACCACAGATCTTAAAGGTGTCCAAAAAGAAATCCAGTTCAACGGCGACCATGAAATCCTGAAAAAGGTCAACGATAAAATCACCGGCCTTAGAAGCATTTATAGTGAGCTAACGCTGATCGATTCTGACTTTAGCGATAAAGATTTTGTGCACTATGATAGCCAGTTGATCGAATTACAGCATGCCCTAGTCTTCCAGCTCAACAAAAATAACGGCGTCCTGAATGTGATAAAACTTGCTTTTCAAGGTAACGAAGAGGTATTAGGCCTGAACCAATACGAGGCCCAGCAGGCAAGAATGCCCGAAGTGCGAAAACTATACGAAACCTACAAATCCCGACTGAATAGTTTCGACGACTTGAGCAAATTGAATGACGAGCTGAACGTCCTGCTTGATCAGGTCGCAGAAATCCAGAAGAGCCAGGCAGAAGTAAAGGAAATCCAGCGCATTTTTCCTGGATACGTCCAGACCCAAAAAGAAATTGATGCAGAAAAAACCAATGCCCGAAATGCAGCGGATCAACGTGATAAGGCTGAGGCTTCGCTTGCTGAAGCGAATAATGCAATCCTAAAGGCTGCAGAAGCGGAAAACAATAAACTGAACCAGATTTCCGCGACTCTGAACCGAAAAAAAGATGCCCAGTCTATCGAGCAAAAAGTAAAACAGGATCAGTCAGAGGAAACTAAGCTGTTCAACCAAAAAAGCGATGAGCAGGACAAGTTAACGGAGATCGGTCAAAAAATCGTTACCACGCAGCAACACATTAAACGTGTCGAGGATAATTTAACCGGCCTTTCCATCGGAAAATACCCAAATACCGCGGATCAACAATACGCCAGTTTTGTAGAACGTATTGAAAAAGCCGAACAAGAGCAGAAACGAAACGATCAAATCCGCGCACAACTCATCAACCTGGACACGCAGATCCAAAGCAGGGAAGAATTCAACAGTGAAATTGAAAGACTGGTAGCCTTGGGATCACAGATCGTTAACAGAACCCAGACCAGCGAATGCCCGTTGTGCAACCATGATTTCAAAACTTATTCTGATCTAGCCAGCAACATTGCCGGAAATACACTGCTAGCTAAAGACCTCCAGATAATGCTGGAACAGCGTACCATTCTTCAGCAGCAGCAAAACCAGACGCTCGAAACGATCAATCAGCTGCGTCAAGAAATGGAAGCTGATTTCAGGAATGAATTGGACGGCTTTGACGATAAACTGAAAAAACAGCTTGCCGAAGAGTCTTCGATGAAAAGAGACTTGGAAACTATCGATAGAGCTCTTGCGGAGATCAACCAGACCAAGCTTGATTTTAAAGGACTTTTAAACAATAACACATACGCAGAGTACCTGTCCGAATTAGATCGCCAAATCGGACAACAGGAAAAAGAACTGACAACAGCCAAGGAAAATACGATTGAGGCTAAAGCCAAGGCAGACCTGGCCAGAGAAAAATTCGAAACCACAAAAAAACAGATCGAGCTCTTTGTAAGCCGCCAGGAAGAATTGGCCGAGCGGCAGGACTATCTCCGTGTACTGGAATATTCCCTAAAAAACCTAGAGCTAGGAACTCCAGACCCGGAAGAGTTAGAAGCCTTTTCAACAAAACTCGACCATGCAAAAGATGATCTGGAAAAACAGCGAGCAGAAAAAGCTCTAATGGTAGCAGAAACCTCTGCACCCATCATTGGCATGAACCGGGAAGACGTGGACGCACAGGTGCGACAGGCAAGAAAATCTTTAAACCAGGCTGAAGAAGCCATCAGTTCCTTCGAATCCTTCCTAATTAGGGAATTCAGTTACTTTCCAGATGAACCAAATACTGCAAAAGATTTTCTTCTGGAATTCGACAGACGCCTGAAAAGCGATATCGAAAAAGACCAAAGGACACAGCTAGATCTCCAGGTGCTAAAAGAGCAGCTCAAAGCAGTATTGCCATATTTGAAATATCAGATGTCCGTACGGGAAGAGCGGGATCTCAGGGAACAGCTCGGATTTCTGAAAGATACCGTCAGAAAACGGCTAAACACCGAAAAGAATAAAGTAGCAGCACACCTGGACAAAGAGATCAGTTCATTCTTCTACCAGGACCTGATCAACGACCTGTACGAAAAGATCGATCCGCATCCAACTTACCGCAAAATCCGCTTCCTGTGTGATTTTAAGGACGATAAGCCCAAGCTCAATGTTTGCGTAGTTGGAGGTACCGGAGAAGAAATGCTCATCCCGAACCTCTATTTCAGTACCGCCCAGTTGAATATTCTCAGCCTGAGCATATTTTTAGCCAAAGCGCTAAACGTAACCGATAAGAGTGGCAAGTACGTGGACTGTATTTTTATCGACGATCCGATCCAGAGCATGGACAGTATTAATATTTTATCTACTATCGATTTGCTCCGAAGCCTGGTCTACAATAATAAGAAACAAATTATTCTGTCAACACACGATGATAATTTCCATAATTTGTTACAGAAAAAAATACCGACAAATCTCTTTGATTCCAAATTCATAGAACTAGAGACTTTTGGTAAGGTGAAGCGGGAAGAATTAAATTAGGATAATGTCCGACCCGTTCCAAGGCCAGGGGAAATTAAACTGTCCAGAAGGTAGTGTCCCGAAAAGTGTGTAAGGGAAGGGTAAGTAGATTCTAGCTTTATTTCTCATTTTGACTTTCGTCAAACCTCGCAAAAAACCATTCCTCAGTCTTCCCAATTTTTGAAATGTTTTTCCTTAAAGCTGTCAAAAGCTGCTCGTGCTCTTTTAAGTTGAGCTGTACTTGTTTCGAAATCATGGAGTAATTTCCATCCTTGAATAGTTATTGTGCTCAAATACCTTTTAATATGCAGAAATTTCAAAGGTTCGTTTTCCAATTATGACTCTTCAATTTTCGAGAATCAATCTGTCGAGATGAAGAGTATTTCTACTTGGGACGATTCTCTCCATTAAATAGAAATATCAAAACGATCAGTCATTTAAAATCACCCTGATTGCCTTCTCTAGTAATTCATCTCTGCCTCCTCTGATACCTTCAATAGTCGGTGTAACTAGAATATCAGGTACAATCCCGACCCTCTGAGTTTCGCTTCCATCGGGATAATAAACTCCAACCCCTGACATACCGGTCTGGAGTCCGCCTGGAAGAATAATAGTTGACACATCCCCATCTGCTCCGGCTGTGGTACTTCCTATCACTGTAGTATTGTTTCCTGCCCGCAAAGACATGGCGATGAACTCACCAAGACTTTGGGTTACCTCATTAACCAACACGACTAGCTTCCCTTTGTAAAACTCTCCATTGTTTTTTAATTCCATACTGTTTGAAAGATAGAAAGTGCCGGGATTCCCCACCATTCCTACACTAAACTGCACAAAGGGAGTTGGAGAGGAGACAAAGTATTCCCCGAGTTTATAGGCTACATTGAGTGCGGGGTAGTTTCGAAGGTCGATAATAATCCCCGTATTGTTTTTGAATTGCGATTTAATAGGAGCAATATCCTCATCTTTAATCGTCTCAAGGGTAATATATCCTATAGAATCATTTATCATTTTGTAGGATCTTTCAACTTTTCTTTGTGAAACTTCAAGACTGTCGATCGGATATAAATCAATAGTTTTAGTTTGCTCTATTGAGTCCTGCGATATATATTTAATGGAGAGCTCCCTAGAGTTTGAACGTAGGATGTCTGATGAAATATTCCTAAGTTTTGTTGGGTGGTTGGACGCTGGAAAATACTTTGATTTCTTTTCAATAATATCTTCAATACTTTCACCATTTATCTCAGTAATAATATCTCCAACCTTTAACCCTACTTTTTCCATTAGACTTGGACTATGATATTCCGTTACCAATAGTTTGCCTTCTACAAAATTCACTTTTACAGGCGGAAAATTCAAACCTTTCCATGCACGTATTTGATCGGCAGCTCCGCCCAAATATGCATGGGAGTCCTGGATATGTTCCACTATTTCAAGAAAAGCCAATTCGTATTCTAGTTCATTCTTTGCATCAACGATAACAGGAATGAACTTTTTCAAGGCTAGCCCCCAATCATAGTCCATTAAATATTTAGATGGAAAAAAATAGTTGACCATATTCCAATACCTGAAAAGGGCCAACAATCTAAAGCCATCATCTGGATAAGCCATTTGAGTGTGACCATTTTCATTGGTAAAAACTGGGCTACCGTTATTGGGATTTATCCTCACGTAGAAATTACCTTCTTGTGCGCGACTGTCATATACAGTCAACAACGCATTTCTCAGATCTTCTGACTGTTCCTCAATCCATGTTAAATCTGTTGAAACATATACATTCTCAACCGAAATTTCACATGTCTCACATTTTTCCAATTGCCCTAAAGAACCGATCCAGGCAACCAAAAGATCCGTCCTATCATTCCTAGTAAAAGCTTGCATATACTTTGGCAGGAATCTAAATAATTCATAATCCCAATTATAATTGCCCAAAGCGATCTCAGGATGATGATATTTCAAAAATCCCCAAACTCTTCCAAGAAGCTCTAAATCCGAAACATATTCTGCAGACAATTCTCCAAGCTCAATAGTTGATCCGTGATCAAATTCATTATCGCTTATAGCATTAGGCAATTCAATTGCTTGGATATCTTCACCGTCAATAGTTACTACAAAATCATCAAACCAAGCTTCACCTGTTCCAATAAGCATCCCGGCAACAAATATTTGCTCAGCCTGTTCTGGGTAATTAAGCGTAATCCTATACTTTTCCCAATCTTTTGTTCCCGTCACCTTTTGCTTTTCCATATTTTCAAAAGCTAAAACACTTCCGTTCCCGTCAATTCGCATCAATAAGCCTGCATAACCATTTTGTACCTGATTGACCTTAATTAATCCTTCTAGTGTAATGGATCTACCCGAATAGTAGGCAGGAATTTTATAAGCGATTCCACCAAAAGAATTGACTTTATCCCCAGAAGCTATTTTTCCTGCCTTTTCTCCAGTATAATTTGAAGAATCTGTGCTCAAATAATATTCTCCCCACTGGAACCAGCCAGTTGAAAGAGCATCCCCTTCCTCTTGATTCTCAAATCCAAGATTGAATTTGTCCGCTTTTTGAGCATGACAATTGAGAGATATAGATAGAATTAGTAATACAAAAATATTTTTCATGATGGAATAGTTTAAAATATAGGCAACGAAGCGAATCGATGAGAAATCAATAGAGTAGTCATAAAACAAAGCCAAGCGAAAATCAAAAAGGATACGATAATTTTATTGCTGGTTTTCATGATCGTTGGATTGAATGGTTTGGATGAGGATTTTTAGATCCTCAGAATTAAGTTTTAGCACTTCTATCCGATGTAGAATAGAAGGTAATTCGTCCTTTAAAAATGTCTGTTTTTGCTTTTTGAGTAGATTTCGTTTCGCATCTACAGCTACGAAAAAACCTATTCCGCGCTTGTTTTCGATAATCCCTTCCTCTTCCATAAAACTATAGCTTCGCATCACCGTATTTCGGTTTACTTCCATATCCATCGCCAGTTCTCGTACCGAAGGAATCTTCTCGCCTGCTACAATTTTTCCTTGTAGAATCTGGTCGGCTATCCAATCTCGGATCTGGAGAAATATGTTTTTTGATTCGCTAAACTCCATCTTAAACCTCGCGTTCTTTAAGTTTCAGATAGGTTAATAGAAATGTTAGGAAAAAGCCCAGCCAGACCAAGATCGTTAAAATAAATACTAGTAAGGGTACACCATCCATAATCTCAGGATAATCAAATCGGATAGCGTAATTACCCTCTGCACCAAATGCGCTTGCATTCACAAGCCAACTCAGGCCAAAATAACTTCCTAAAAACAATGCTAGGATTATTGAGACAGCAGCTGGCATCACAATAAAATTCCACTTGCCAAACAGTATGCCTCCCAAGAACATAAGCGTGGGAATTAAAGCAATTGAACCAAAAATGGCCCAATACACCAACTCCATATTTGATTTTGGAATCCAGTATAAATACAAAATCTCTGCTTTTTCGATCTCAGGAAGCAAAGTCTTATTCAATAGCGAATGCTGGATGAAATAATATGCATCTACGGATAAATTTGCTCCCAGCCAAAAGAGAATGGGGTAAAGAATTAGAGGCAGAACCAACCGGAAACAAACTTGAACAAGGTATTTTTCAATAGCACTTGCGGGCAAAGTGAGGTAGCGAATGGAAGTGTTTTTCTCTCTGAGATCAATGAAACTATGACTAATTCCAAATACTGACAGAAAAATGAATCCCCCAAAAAAGATTTGATTGTAATCCGTGGAACTCCAAATGAATCCTTTGATATTATTAAACCAAATGGTCAGAAAGACACCCACTATGAATATGAAAACGCCAAGTATGCCTTGTTGATAAAATTTCCTGTCAATTGCCCATTCATAGTGAGCAAGATTTTTCAAACGGTGCAGTTTTATTGAATTCGTATTCATTGAGCGTAGCTGTTTTGAGATTGGAAAATCGAATATTCACCCAAACTTCGGTTCAGAACGGCGTTGAAAAGCAGTTCGAGATTTATAGGAGTTTGTTTCTCTTGATCTTTTCTATCCCGGATGAACTGGTACCCAGTCAGGTGCTTTTCAGAATACAAAGCCCCTTCCTCCATCCCTGATGAATTGCCAAAATAAAATCTGTCAGAGAGTTCCATCAGATCGGCATCCAGCGCTAATTTTCCTTCTTTTAGAATTGCAACTCTATCAATTAGTTTTTCCACATCTGCCACGAGATGGGTAGAAATAATCATCGTTTGATCCTCTGTTAGATTGCCAACAACTACCTTCCGGAACACGCTTTTTGAAGGAATGTCCAAGCCGTTAGTCGGCTCATCGAACAGTAAAAGCTTGCAGTTGGTACTCAGAGCAAATGAAAGAAATACTTTTTTCCGTTGCCCTAGAGACAGTGCTCCCAGCTTGCTTGACCTATCTATCCCAAAATCAATTAGAATTTTATCAAATTGACTGAAGCTAAAAAGAGGATAGAAAGAAGCCATTGTCTCTACATAGGACTTTACTCTCATCGAAGCAGGATATTTCATTTCATCAGAAAGCAAATAAACCTGTTCTAAAAAATCCGGCTCTCTTTCTTTGGGATAGTGATCGCCAATTTTCACCCTGCCACCTTTTGGAAACAACAATCCGATAAGTAACCTCAATAATGTGGATTTACCAGCTCCATTTTTTCCAAAGAGCCCCACAATGGATCCAGCTGCACAATTCCAATCCAACCCATTGAAAAGCACGTTGTTTTTGGAGTAAGAAAAGTGTAGATCATCAACTGAAATAAACATAGTGTTTTGCTGTCATAGTGTATTATGACACTAATCTAAAAACAAATTTCAAAAATCAAAAAAATCAGTTCCGAAATTCAAGCAAGGTCTGCAGCGCTAGGAATTTATGGCGGGATTGGATCTACTGCATTTGATTGGACAGAGAGTCAAGCCCCCTTAGCTTCCCATCCATGAAAAGAGAGAATGAAGATCCATTACTTCTCGGTTTCAGCAAGTTTCCTTTTTTTTATCTTTTTGTAGATCTTACGTTTTCGGTACGCTTCGTACACCTCGTACCGTACGGATTTTTCGAGGATTCAAAGTCGAAACCATTTAAATGAGTCTAATTTTCCAAAGCTGAGAATTGCGTTTCAGTGTTTCCTGTAAAGGATGTCCACTGGGTGAGATTTATCGACATTAGAGATCCAGAGAATGGGAAATTAACGCTAAAAGTTTTCAGACTGAAAACTTTTAGCCATCTTTGACCGTTTAATTAAACAGCTTGCTTTGAAAAACATTATTGCCATCAAAAATTTGACGGAGTTTTACCAGAAGCATCCAGATTCAAAATCGAGCATTGAAACCTGGATTGCTGTCACAAAACAATCTGTATGGCAAAAACCTTCGGATGTGGTTCGGGATTTTCCGGACGCAGATCCTGTTAAAAACAATCGGGTGGTGTTTAACATTGCACGGAATAAATATCGGTTAATCGTTCAAATCAGCTATTTGAGGCAGTGGGTCTTTATTAAATTCATCGGGACACACTCAGAATATGACAAGGTGGACGTAAGTACGGTTGGATAATTTTAAAATCGTAAATCAAAGTGAAATCATGAAGTGGGAAAAGACAATTACGACAGAAAAAGAGTATAAGGAAACCCTTGCCCGGCTTTCTAAAATCTTCGAAGCAGATCCCGACAGCGCCGAAGGGATGGAGGCAGAATTGCTGGTGACTTTAATTGAAAAGTACGAAAAGGAGCATTACCCTATTGCCTTGCCTGATCCCATCGAGGCCATAAAAGAAACAATGGACAGAAAAGGTTTTAAGGACAAACATCTCATCTCTGCAATTGGAAGTAAAACTACGGTCAGCCTCGTTTTAAATAGGAAAAGGGCGCTGACGATCGAAATGATCAGAAATCTCTCGCCTTTATTAAAGCTGCCGGTTGAAGTGCTTATCCAACCGTATGAGCTGGATGGAAAACAGGAAAAAGTAAGCTTATAAACCTACTATGAAAAGAATAGCCTCAGCTTTTATATTAATCATTACGTTATTTCAAGTCAATCCCGTCTTTGCTATCAACCCAGACAGAGAATACATCCGTACCCCAGATTCAGTCAAATGGAATTACCAGCAACTTGACATCCAAACCAGTGATGGTTTTCGTATCAATACTTGGATTTACCAGGCCAAGCCGGAAAATGACAAGGACACAGTATTGATTCTAGCTTATCCCGATGCGGGGAATATGTCCTATTTCGTTTACCATTCGATGATCTTAGCAAACTCTGGCTATACCGTAGTCACATTTGATTATCGAGGATTCGGAAAAAGCCAAGATTTTGAAATTCAGAAGGAACTCCTTTACTATAAAGAATTTGCTTTGGATCTTGAAGCTGTTGTAGAAACCATTTCAAAAGAGATCCCAAACAAGAAACTAGGAATCTGGGCAATGTCGATGGGAACAACCATAGCCTCAAGGGCATATCCCCAGATAAAGGATCATATTGATTTTATCATTGGAGAAGGCTTTGTTACAGATCCGGATGGAATTGTGGGCTACTATAGACAACAAGGTAAAGAGATTCTCCTTCCAGAAAACAGCAGTGAGTTTAAAAAATCTATTGAATCCATCGACTGTCCCCTATTGATTCTAACAGCATCGAATGATGATGTTACGACTCACAATTCAGCGTTGAAATTTCAGGAGAAACTTGGCACTAATTGCTCGATAATCCAATATGAAGGTGATCACCTAACCGGATTTCAGGTGGATTATGACAATAAGGGATTTGGTGGATGGTTTGTGGATCAGGTAGATAGATTTTTGGGAAAAGCAACGGCTTGTTAGCATAAAGGGAATCAAATCGGGAAACCTTGTTATGTAAAAGAGCCAATGAATGATTGTTAAACAGCAAAAGGAAAAAGGAGAGGTGCTTTACTCGTACGCCTCGTACGGCTCGTACCCCTCGCGCCGTACGAATTTTACGAAGTGGCAATGAGAGTAAGGACCATCCAATGGGTTCAATTCTAAAAACGCGAAAACATTCAAATAAGCAGAAACTTCAAAGGTTCATTTTCTAAAATTTGACCCTCACAGAATAGAGTCTTTTTCTGCTTTTCACATCAAAAAGAAAAAAGGTCATTCAAAAACCAAAAACACAAAATGGGTTATACGGCGATTAGGGGCACATTTGAAGAGGTTCAAAATGATACGATTCAAATAAATTTAAAATTGTAAAAGCAAAATGAACCTGTCCCCCGATTTGTCCCCATATATTCATAAATTCCTATAAATCAATACCATAAAATAGTCCTGTTCCCGCTACTAAACAATTAGTTGATCGTTTTACGGTCAACTTTTTGTGTTTTATAGGGTTTCTGATGCAGGTTGTGGATTCGCGTTAATTCCAATTGGTTTTGAATAGCTCAAACTTGTCCCATTTTTTGTCCCAGAATTTGTCCCAGTTTTTGATTCATTCTTCATTTTTTGAATCCATTTCAATTGAACTTGAATTCAACAGGAATTACCCGATTGGAAGAGAGGGGAGTCCAGCCGTTAGCTTTTATTTTGTGGCCGGCTAATTGGCGATGCTCAGTGAAACGGTAGCATTTGGCGAATTTTGAGAGGTTAGAGGACAAATTCCAAACCATTCAAATAGATTCGAATTTGCTGAAATTAAGATGCTGAATTTTTATAGAAAATATCGGTTAATCGTTATTGTAAGTCTAGGTTTTCTCTTTGACCGAATGGTAAGGATATATACAATCCATATCACCTGAGCTACAGCATAAATGAGGAAACGGGTTCTCCGCTCCAAGCGCACCGGTCATAGCAAGTTAATTAATGCTGGACGTTGAGTGCAAGATGCTGAGTGCATCGATCCTTAAAAAACGTGTCGAATAAAGGTGGTGTGGTTTTAGGAAAAATTGAACCCTCACTAAGGTGATTTTCCTCAATGCTGGATTCTCCTGACTCAGCCCGGAAAATTGCCGGAATAGTCCTCACATAATAATGTGATTTGTGAGGCCTTGTGAATTAAAATTTAGCTAAACCTGTAATTTTAAGGTGGTACGATTTTACCTGCATGACCACAGTCGGGTCGGATCAAAAAAGCCAATTCTAAACTTTTGAAAAAAATATTCCTGATCTGCATTTTTGGGTTACTGTCCACATTGGCTTTTGCAGAAGCCAAGCGATTTTTTGTAAACCGATTTGGACTTTCGGAGGGATTGTCAGCGAATCAGGTCCTCACTATTCATCAGGATCGAAACCGGTTTCTTTGGGTCGGCACAATCAACGGGCTGCAGCGTTTTGATGGGCGGAAATTCATGAACTATCAGATAAAAAAAGAAGGGAAGGCCCAGCCCAGCCTTCCGGTATATGAAATTCAGGAAGATCCCACCGGAAAATTGTGGCTCAGGGTCGGAAATGAATACGGGACCTATATTCCCGAATTGGAGCAGTTCACTCCTTTTGGCTTTGAAAATGAACAAACCCGAGCAAGGGGAGAATCCCTTTGGATAGATAGCAATGGAAATGTCTTTGTGATTTTTCAAGGTGACAAAATCCTGTGGATTGATCAGGAAAAGGGTGTCATCACCGATAAAAATTTACCGATTAAAATCCCTGACGGTTGGCGACCGAGTTCAATATTTGAGGATAAACAAGGTCGCTATTGGGTGAGTTGCATGGAAGGGATTGCTGTCTATGATCCTAACACGGGGAAGATCCACACCTCAACCAACAATCCTGAAAACCTGCCGCTGTTGAATAATTCTGGTTTAAAGCAAGTAGTCAATGTATATGAAGATCAGGAAGGACTTTTTTGGGTGAATTATTGGGGGCCAAATGAATTTTTGGTTTCCTACGACCCAAAGACAAATAGTTATAAAAATCACATTACCGAAATCGATCCGGGAAATGACAATTACCAGGAAGCATACGGGGTCATTGAATTGCCAAACGGTCGAATTTGGCGCTATGGAATCCAGACCTTGGCAGATTTTGATCGAGGAACCGGCCGGTTTTCTCGGTTAGTCCAAAGTGATCTCAATTTTGACAGGATATCCAAAGCAATTTGGGACCCTTCAGGAGGATTGTGGCTCGGGACGGATCATGGGCTATATTTTATCCATTTTGACACCCCGGATATCTATTTTTTACAGCTAAATACACAAGAAGGCAATAATGAACTTCAGGCAGTAGAAGAGGTCATTTATCAAGGTGATACGACCGTTTGGGTCGGAAGCTGGGGAAAAGGCATAAAAATCTATAAACCTCAATCCGGACAAACAGATTCTGAGTGGACACAGCGGAATTTACCACAAGGCCCAGAGTTTCGGCAGGTTTGGGATATTTTTCAGGATAAAAGGAGAGGAGTAGTTTGGGTAGGATTGCAGAAAGGAAATCTTCAAATTATTGATTTAGAGACTAAAAAATCCATTTTTCTGAATCCTGAGGTCTTTGAAGAGTCGACGATCCGGACGATCGACCAGGATAATCAGGGAAACTTGTGGTTTGGTACTCAAAATGGGTTAGTGGTCAGTTTTTCGGGGGAAGGTTTTCGCAATGATGGTTTTCGAAGAGTTAAAAAATTGGGCGGCTCCATTCCCCAATTACTCGTAAGCAAGGATCGAAATATCTGGACAGCAACAGTAAACGAGGGAGTTTATGTGTTAAATCCGGTGGATGGAAAAGTCATCAAGCATCTTGATGACCGGATTCTCAGCTCAAATAAAATCGAAAGAATTCATCAGCTCAATGACAGTATTTTCCTCATGGGCTTTGAACTGCTCAATAAGTACAATGCAGTTACGGATAAAAATCAAGTGTTTTCCTATTCTGAAGGAATGACCAGCAATGCCATTTCACATATTGAGTCCGACGCTTCGGGGTTAGCTTGGATCTATACTCAAAACGGAATGACGCGGTTTGATGCGCTGACCAATACATTTTTTTCTTTTGGAAGAAACCATTTCTTTGCAGGCCTTCCTACAAATGGCTATTCCGGCACCCAATTTTCAGATGGGCAACTGGCTTTTGTCAGCAATAATTCATTGCTGATTTTTGATCCGGAGCAGTTCGACCGCAATCTCTCTCCACCCAAACCGACCATCACGACGGTCAGTTTATTTGGAGAATATGTAGGAGACGGCACTGTAGATAAGTCCCGCCGTGAATTTTCTTCCCAGGAAAACAGCCTCACTTTTGATTTCAATTTGCTCAATTTCCAGCTTCAGGACCGCTTTTCTTACCACTACCGGCTGGTTGGAGCAGATCCGAATTGGGTTGTTGCTAAAGGGAGTTTTCAGGCAGTTTATTCTCTTTTGCCTCCTGGAGATTATCAGTTTGAGGTAAAAACCGCCAATGAACTTGGGGTTGTCTCTGAAATTGCTGCCTATCCTTTTCAGATCAAGCCAAGTTTGGTTCAGACCTGGTGGTTCAAAGCTCTGCTAGGCTTGATTTTTCTAGGGATCGTTTACCTCATCTATCGCATGAATGTCAATCGGATCCTAGCTGTGGTCAATCTCCGAACTCGGCTGGCGAGAGATCTCCACGACGACATGGGCTCTACATTGAGTACGATCAACATTCTGAGCTCCATGGCCAAAACCAAAATCGGAACCGATCCAGCCAAATCGAGCGAATACATTTCCAAGATTTCAGAGAATAGTCAGCGGATGATGGAAGCCATGGATGACATCGTGTGGAGCATAAAGCCGCAAAATGATACGATGGAAAAACTCATTGCCCGGATGAGAGAATTTGCAAATCAAGCGCTGGAAAGCAAGGACATCCTGTTCAACATGGAAATCGATGAAAAAGTCTTCGGCATGAAACTCACCATGGATGCCCGTCGGGATTTGTTTTTGATATTCAAGGAAGGAATCAACAATGCAGCGAAGTATTCCAAAGCCACAAGGCTTTTTATTTCATTTTCTTTGGAACGAAGCTACTTCACCCTAAAGATCAAAGATTATGGGGTGGGGTTTGATATCAATGATCTCGATGAGGGCAATGGGCTGGAAAACATGAAAAAACGCGCTGTAAATTTGAATGGCTCGCTGATAATCAACTCAAAACCGGGAGATGGAACTGAGTTGATTTTGAGAATAACGCTATAATTCCACATCAATATGTGATTGATGGAGCGCTGTAGCCTCCGTAATTTTAACTATTCTGTTTAGACATGATAAAGCTGCTGATATACGAAGATAATCCCCAGCTCAGGGAAGGGTTGACCATGCTGATCGATGGGAGTGAGGGGTTTAGCGTGTTGGCCGCTTTTAAAAATTGCTCGAACGTCGCTCATGAAATCAAAATTTTCCGCCCGGATGTAGTCCTGATGGATATTGATATGCCGGGGGTAAATGGATTGGAAGGATTAAAAATCATCCGACAGACAGAAGATCAAGTCAAGGTGCTAATGCTAACGGTATTCGATGACCACCAAAACATCTTTGATGCGCTGAAAAGCGGGGCAAACGGATACATTTTGAAAAAAACTCCTCCTGCCAGGTTGCTTGAATACATTCAGGAAGCTTCTACCGGCGGAGCACCCATGACTTCTTCAGTAGCCGCCCAAGTTCTGAAGATGTTTTCTCAACTGAACACAGTAGCTGAAAAAGACTACAACCTGACAGAAAGAGAAAAGGAAGTGCTTCAATGGCTGGTGAATGGGTATTCCTACAAAATGATCGCTTCGGAGATGTTTATCGCCATGGATACGGTTCGGTCCCATATCAAGAAGATCTATGAAAAACTCCATGTAAACTCCAAAAGTGAGGCCGTTGCAAAGGCCTTTCGGGATAACATCGTCTAGTCTATTTTTATCGATACTTTTTTGAGCTCCAGCGATGGAGCTTTTTTCGTTTTTAGGCATCACATATTCTAAAGGAAGCACATCTTAACTCGCTTTTTTCCACCCATTTATGTGATTTCGGTGAGGTGTTATTCTGATCAATTTTGTCCTGTACTCATTGAAAATCAAGGACAAATTATAATCACATGAAATCGAGCGTGATGAGTACGTCCCACAGGGATAAATATTCAAAACGCGAGATTCCATCTGACACTGAAAAACAAAATATGAACAGATGAAGACGTTTTTTAAGATCATCTTGCTGGTTTGGGCTTTGACGGTTTGTATAGGTGGACAAAGTCAGGAAACCACTCCCGACAAAACCCCTGTCAAAGCATCTCTTGCGTATAAAACCACACATTTATGTGAGGTCAATCCCACATCCAGGGTGTCCCGAAAAGCGTGAAAGATTCTATCAACCAAAGGCCCTTTTTGAAAATGAAACCAACTTTTGAAAACTATCCAACTATTTGTTATGGAAAACCCTTTGGCCACATGGCAAGTCATACCCACGCTTACCATTATTCCAATTGAAGAGCTTTACTTAGGCTGTTTGGCTCAAAATTCCCGGACTCAGCGCGAGCTGTTTGATCGGCTTTATCCCAAAATGCGAAACATTTGCTTTCGGTATGTAAAAGACACAGCCGCAGCAGAGGATGTCCTTTTGGTTGCATTTCGAAAGGTCTTCGAACGAATTTCTCAATTCAAAAACACCGGCAGTTTTGAAGGGTGGATCAGGAGAATCGTTGTCAATGAATGCCTGATGCATTTGGAAAAGGAATCGCACTGGTGGAAAGAAGTTGCATTGGAAAAAATCAATTTCCCGGCAAACCATTCCGGTCCTGATGACCGGTTGCATTGGGAAGATCTGATCAATACCATGCAGCAATTGCCCTCCGGTTATCGCAAAGTATTCGAACTTTTCGTGCTGGAAGGCTGGAGTCACCTAGAGATTGGAAAGCAACTCAGTATTTCCGAAAATACCTCGAAGTCCCAGCTCAGTCGCGCAAGAGCACAGCTTCAGAAACTGCTTCAATTTGATCCGAGGCAAAACTGAAACTGAGTTGAATTTGCTTACCCAGCCTGAAAAAACAGGTTTAAAAAACAATATCCTTGCAACAGGATAACTTGATCGAGAACCCCACCGCTGATTGTGGGTTCTCGTCTTTTTTTGATCGGGTAGTTCAGGATCTTATGAAAAAAAATAAATGAAAAAGACCTCTACCAAATGGAAGAGGTCTTTGAAAAATAACCTTTTTAAAAATACTATTGCCAGTTATAAATTTCCTCACCGGCAATTCCTTCAAAAGTCAGATTAGTAACCCTCAAGAAGTCCAAAAACTGCTTAGTCACAGCGATTCCGTGCTGGCCTGATTTTGTAATTTTTGTGTTCTGAATAAGGAGGGAACCCTGAGGGACATTGTCCACTGTGATGGCTGCCGAAAAGTTGTTGCCCATCGTTTTGCCAGCATTGCCAATTATTGCCTGATTAATCACATTTTGGGCGTGATTGGTAGAGTAGGTGATGCCATACCAAGATCCGGAGACGTCATTAACTCCTTGGATAATGACTGGATTGCCTGGTAACCCTTCCACATTCAAATAGGCCAGTCGACCATTGGCATCCTGAACATCGATTCGGGATCCATCCTGCATTTTGATAACCACACCTGCTTTGATTCTCATTCCGGACTGGATTCGTAGATCCCTGCCCATCCCTTTTACCAAGTAAGGAGCACGCTGGGCAAATCCTTTCCAAACAATCTCACCTCCGTCCTTGGCCAAAGCAGTAGACCCATCTACCAAGACTTCATTTTGGCCATTTTCTTCCATTCTGGTGAGATAGTCAAGGTGTTCAACCATTTGAGCAGTCACTGAAATTGGGTTTTTCAGGTGGTTTTTGATCGTGTTGTCAGTCATTTCAAGCTTCATATTGCTGGCAACCGCTTCCAAACCATACCCATTTCCTTCGTCCAAAGTGGTGTTGAAAATCTTCAGGTTTCCTCCATTTCCTAATTTGATGGTTGCTGGTTCCTGACCTGCGATTGCATTGCTGCCGGCGTGCTTGATATGACCGAAGCCTATGCTACTTACTTTGCCTTGTGAATTTTCAATAAAGATACCCCTCCAAGAGCCTTTTGACTTAGTCTTTCCTTCTATGATAACTGGACTGTTTTCTTCTCCCACAATCCGAAGCGCTGAACCCGAAATGACTCGAATAGCTTTGTCATTTGGCATATAGAGGTGAGTGTCTGGGCCTAGGACTAGCGTGGAGCTATTGTAGATTACTAAGTCTTCTAAAATATCGTATCCCTCAGCATAGCTTGTCCAGTAATTTTCCGTCCCACTTAGGATTTTCCCGTCGGTGATCTGAATTGCTCCCCCCTCGATCTCAGAGTACCAGTTGAGCTGGCCCATCAGTCTGGCAGGGATACGGAGTGGAGCTTGGCTGTTGTCGTTGATCTTATTGGCTTTGAATTCAGAAATAGTTGATCCGATTTCGAATTGAATTCCAATGCCTTCATTGTGGTGAATGTTAGCGTGGGTCAGGTATAGGTTGGCTCCTGGTTCGACTTTGATTCCATAGCCCAATTTTCCGGCGTCACGGACAGTAATGCCTGTGATGTATTCAGCAGGATTCTGTGATAAAATGTGAATTCCATCCCAGTATCCTTTTTGAGCCTCTTTTCCCTGGAAAATGATCGGCAGGGTCTCGAAAAGCATGGTATAGGCTTTCAAAGATCCATTTTCTCCAATCACCAATCCCGTGCCTTCTTCGAAGCCGATTCGCACCCCCGGTTCTATGGTTAGTTTTGCTCCACGAACTGTTATATCCTTAGTGACAAGGTAATCAAGCTTATCCGGATCGGAAGTAAACACATTGCTGAGGGTTCGATCCTGAAGGATGTCCTCGTTGATAATGATTGGACCACCTGTTCCATTGGCCAATACTGTGATCTTCACCACATCCTGGGATTTCAAAGACCCTTTGGTCATCGTCAATTTAAACACATATTCACCTGCATTATCAGGATTAAATGTGGCCTGTAAATTGGTGGAATTATGAATAGCGACTATGCTGGATTCCGGTTTAGAGACGATCTCCCAAAGGATCTGAACGCCAGTTCCCTCAAAAGTAGAAAGAGCTGCATCCAAAGTTACAGCTTGACCGATTTCAAGATTTCGGTCTTCTCCAGCGTCTGCAAGTAAGGTGGGTTCCCCATCATCCGACAGTGTAATGATTACTGTGTCTTCGTCTTTCCAACTTTGGTAAGAGATGCTGAGGCGAACGACGTATTCCCCTGGAAGACTGCCCGTGAATTTTGCCAAAACCTCTTGTTGTCCTTCGATAGAGGCGGTGGCACCAGCTGGTTTTACGCTAACCTCCCATTTGTAGGAGATCGGTTTGCCACTTGCGTTGGTGGACTTACTGCCATCCAAAATGGTGGAGTACCCGACGAATCCTTCTGTAGGATCTCCGGCATGGGCTGTGAGGGGATTGATAGGGTTTTTATCCTCCTCTTCACAACTCGTCAAAGCAAAAATAGCAAACAGCACAAATGCCATCTGTCTGATTTTAGTCATCATAGTTTGTTGGTTTAGTTTTTAAAAGTGACTTTCCACAGCATGATTGAAAAATGACAAGAAGGGTTGCATCGGTCTAAAAAAGTTGGGGGACAAGACCATCTTACATCCGTACCTATCGCTGTCTCACTTCTCCTACCTTACGAATTTTCGAGGATGGAAATTCGAAGCGATTCAAAGGAGTTTAAATTTCTAAAGCCGAGCGTTGAAAAGTTTCCTGTAAAGGATGTCCGCTAGGTCGTATTTAGAAACATATAAGGTTTAGAGAATGGGAAATTAACGCTAAAAGTTTTCAGAATGAAAACTTTTTAATATCTTCGACCGTTTATTAAAAAGCTTGCTTTGAAAAACATTATTGCCATCAAAAATCTGACGGAGTTTTACCAGAAGCATCCAGATTCAAAATCAAGCATAGAAACCTGGATTGCTGTCATAAAACACGCAGTATGGCAAAAGCCCTCGGATGTGGTTCAGGATTTTCCGGATGCAGATCCTGTTAAAAACAATCGGGTGGTGTTTAACATTGCACGGAATAAATATCGGTTAATCGTTCAAATCAGCTATTTGAGGCAGTGGGTGTTTATTAAATTCATCGGGACGCACTCAGAATATGACAAGGTGGACGCAAGTACGGTTGAACAATTTTAAAATCGTAAATCAAAGTGAAATCATGAAGTGGGAAAAGACAATCACGACAGAAAAGGAGTATGAAGAATCCCTTGCCAGGCTTTCTAAAATCTTCGTAGCAGATCCCGACAGTGCTGAAGGGATGGAGGCAGAATTGCTGGTGACTTTAATCGAAAAATATGAAAAGGAACATTACCCTATTGCCTTGCCCGATCCCATTGAGGCCATAAAAGAAACGATGGACAGAAAAGGTCTCAAGGACAAAGATCTTATCCCGGCTATTGGAAGTAAAACTACGGTCAGCCTCGTTTTAAATAGGAAAAGGACGTTGACGATCGAGATGATTAGAAATCTATCAGCTTTATTAAAACTTCCGGTTGAAGTGCTTATCCAACCCTATGAATTGGATGGAAAGCAGGAAAAAGTACGTGTCTAGTCAGGAACGGAAAAATATTCCGGGCTAGAATCTCTGCAACCAAGGATCGGATCCGAAAAATTAGCCAGGTGACAGTGTCATGGAAAACTTATCAAAACAGCAAAAGAAAAAGGAGGGAGGTGCTTCACTCGTACGGTTCGTACGGCTCGTACCCCTCGTACCGTACGAGTTTTACGAAGTGGAAATGAGAGTCAAAAACATTCAAAGGGATTCAAATCTCAGAAACGCGAAAACATTCAAATAAGCGGGGAATTCAAAGGTTCATTTTCTAATTTAGACCATACATAAAATAGGTTCGTTTTCTGATTTTCACATCAAAAAGAAAAAAGATCATTCAAAAACCAAAAACACAAAATGGGCTGTACAACGTTTAAAGGCACATTTTAAAGGGTTCAAAATGATACGATTCAAATAAATTTAAAATTGTAAAAGCAAAATGAACCTGTCCCAGTTTTTGTCCCAGTATTTCCGTAAGTAACTGAAAATCAAGACAAGTTTGTAGCGCTGTTCCCGCTACTAAACAATTAGTTGATCGTTTTACGGTCAACTTTTTGTGTTTTATAGGGTTTCTGATGCAGGTTGTGGATTCGCGTTAATTCCAATTGGTTTTGAATAGCTCAAACTTGTCCCATTTTTTGTCCCAGAATTTGTCCCAGTTTTTGATTCATTCTTCAGTTTTTTGAATCCATTTTAATTGAACTAGAATTCAAACAGGAATTACCCGATTGGAAGAGAGGGAGTCCAGCCGTTAGCTTTCTTTTTGTGTCCGGCTAATTGGCGATGCTCAGTGAAACGGTAGCATTTGGTAAATTTTGAGAGGTTAGAGGACAAATTCCAAACCATTCAAATAGATTCGAATTTGCTGAAATTGAAATACAGAATTTTTATAAAATATCGGCCAATCGTCCAGATCAGCTATTTGCGGCAGTGGGTGTTTACTAAATTCATCGGGACACACTCAGAATATGACAAGGTGGGCGCAAGTACGGTTGAACAATTTCAAAATCGTAAATCAACTGAAATCATGAAATCGAGCATGGCGAAAACATCACATACTGATATGAATGCCGACACTGCGAGATTCTCCCGAAGAAAAATCGGGACAGGGTATCTGGCCATCGAGTAAAATTATAAACAGATGAAATGGGAAAAGACAATTACGACAGAAAAGGAGTATGAAGAATCCCTTGCCAGGCTTTCTAAAATCTTCGAAGCGGATCCTGAAAGTGCTGAAGGGATGGAGGCAGAATTGCTGGTGACTTTAATTGAAAAATACGAAAGGGAACATTACCCTATTGCCTTACCCGATCCCATCGAGGCCATAAAAGAAACAATGGACAGAAAAGATCTCAAGGACAAAAATCTTATCCCGGCAATTGGAATTAAAACCACAGTGAGCCTCGTTTTAAATAGGAAGCGGGCGCTGACGATCGAAATGATCAGAAATTTGTCAGCTTTATTAAAGCTGCAGGTTGAAGTGCTTATTCAACCCTATGGGCTGGATGGAAAACAAGAAAAAATGGGCGTGTAGCCAGAGACGGAAAAATATTCTGGGTAGGTGTTTGGATACCTTTTTTGATTCCAATTGAATCCAATCGCTTGCTGTTAATTTACCATAATATCAGTCGCGCATAGCTGCTTAACGACGGGCTTCCATTATCCGTAACTTCCAATACGTGGATTCCCTTTGCGAACCTGGCCCGTCTCAGACAGTGCGAATATTTACCTTGGCAAATTCCCCCGATGAATGGTTGAAGCCAGAAGAATTCGTTTAAATGCTAAAAGTCGTCAAAGGATGTACCGAAGACGGCTATACGCGGATTTCGTTGGCAGACACAACGCGGGACTTGAGTGCCATACAACTGGTCACGAAAGGTGATTGCGCTTTGTTGGCTGAGGCCAAAAATACGGAAGAAGAAGGAGGACATGGACTTTAATGAATCACCCTTATGATTAAAGAACTCGAAGATAAACTCAAGCAGAAAGACATCCGACCAACAGCCATGAGGCTGTTGGTATTGGAAGCACTGGTAGTTCAGAAGGCGGCCATCAGCCTTTCCGATTTGGAAAAGACCTTTGAAAAGTCAGACCGGGTGACACTTTTCCGCACTCTGAAGACTTTTCAGGAAAATGGACTGGTACACAGCATAGACGATGGGACAGGCGCTCCAAAGTATGCCCTTTGCGCAGAGGGTTGCAATTGCGATATCGAAAGGGACCTCCATGTGCATTTTCACTGTCGGGTGTGTAGCGAAACCTTTTGTTTGCCCAAGTATAAAATCCCGGAAATTGAACTGCCGAGCATGTTCAAAGGAGAAGAAGCCAACTTGGTAGTAAAGGGGATTTGCGGGAAATGTGCAGAATGAACATTGCAATTACTGTGCATTGGATCTACGCGTAATTTCGGGTCAAATATCCAATGAGTTGGAATTGATCATCAAGTAAAACATCTCACCCTGGGATGATGATACGCCTATGAAATGCCCATGAGAAAGGCTTCTCACGCAGGGGGATGATTGTTCAGGGCATTCCATGTGGCCATTAAAAAATAGATTACAAACACATGAAATTTCGCACCACAATGCCGGAAGGGTTAAAGCCAAATTATTAAAAAGATGACCGCTCTACTCACCGGCACAATAATGCTCAGTCTCCTTCATGGACTTATTCCCAGCCATTGGCTGCCGGTGCTGGCGCTGAAAGAAAAGTTTGGATGGGAGGGAATCAAGACGGTTCGCATTGCGGCGGTGGCAGCTTTGGCTCACTCGTTGAGTACTTTTTTGTTAGGAGTGTTTTTGGGTTTGTTCAGCTTGTCACTTTCGGAAAAACTACACAGTTACACCCGTTGGGTCATTCCTGGATTGCTTATAGCCATCGGCTTATATTTTGTCATTCAACACCACCGTCACCACCACTTTCACATTGCTGAAAAACAAAAGCTGGAAAAAGCAGGTGCAGCGCAGGTTGTGACCTTGCTGGTATTCACCATGTTTCTTTCGCCCTGCCTGGAAATTGAAGCCTACTTCCTAATGGCAGGAACTCACGGCTTTCCGATGATCCTGGCAGTGGGCCTGCTCTACACCATCGTTTCCGTGTTAGGTATTACTTTTTGGGTTTACCTGGCCCAAAAAGGACTGCACCGATTCAACTGGCACAAATTGGAACACAATGCAGGACTGATTTCCGGTGGCATACTTATTCTCACTGGCATGATCTCCTTTTTCACACATTAAAACAGATTAGACGATGACTGATACAAATCACTTAGACGATAAAGCCTGCTGCAGCATTGACCAGCATCCAGGCAAACCAAAAAAAGAAGAGGAAAAAAACTCCCCAACTTTCCTGCAGACTTGGGGTAGTGGTGTGGTGAGCTTTGTCATGCTGCTTGCTGGAATAGCCGCTGACCAGTGGGGACAGCCAGCATTTTTCCAGGGATGGATCCGCATTGGGTGGTATGTGCTGGCCTATTTGCCCGTGGGATGGCCGGTATTGGTCAAAGGCTGGAAGTCCATCTTAAAAGGTGATGTGTTCACTGAATTTTTCCTCATGGGCATAGCCACATTGGGGGCGTTTGCCATAGGTGAATATCCGGAGGCTGTGGCAGTGATGCTTTTCTATGCCATCGGTGAGTTGTTTCAGGATGCGGCCGTGAACCGGGCCAAGCGTAACATCAAAGCCCTGTTGGACATCCGCCCCGATTCGGCTTCGGTTTGTAGAGGTGGACAAACGGTGTCTGTACACCCGGAGGAAGTACAGATTGGGGAAACCATACAGGTGAAACCCGGAGAAAAAGTACCCCTCGATGGGGAAATGATCAGTGAAAAAGGCAGCTTCAATACCTCAGCCCTCACTGGCGAAAGCAAACCTGCGACCTACAACAAGGGAGAAAATGTACTGGCTGGGATGGTGAACCTCGACAGGCTGATTGAATTGAAAGTCATCAGACGGTTTAATGAAAGTTCGATTGCACGCATCCTAGAGCTTGTCCAGAACGCCACCTCACGCAAGGCAAAAACCGAACAGTTCATCCGCAAGTTTGCGCGGGTCTATACGCCCATTGTCACCTTTCTGGCCCTCGGCTTGGCCTTCCTGCCTTATTTCTTTGTGGAAGACTATGTGTTTGAAGCATGGCTTTATCGGGCCTTAATCTTTTTGGTGATCTCATGCCCCTGCGCGTTGGTAGTTTCTATCCCACTTGGTTATTTCGGAGGGATTGGTGCAGCCTCCCGAAAAGGCATCCTGTTCAAAGGTTCCAACTTTCTTGACCTCATGACCCGTGTAAATACCGTGGTGATGGACAAAACAGGCACACTTACCAAGGGAGTGTTTGAGGTTCAGAAAGCAGTGACCATGGACGGAATAACTACAGATTGGCTGAGTTTGGCTGCGGCAATGGAAAGTAAATCTACCCATCCCATTGCAAAAGCCATTACAGAGTATGCTAAAAAGCAAGGAGGGAAGGTCTCAGAACCCGAACAACAGGAGGAAATTGCCGGGCACGGACTGAAAGGAATTGTAAATGGCAAGCAGGTGCTGGTCGGCAATCAAAAACTGCTGGACAGGGAGGGGATAGTTACTCATACCGATGCATCCGGGGAGGCCAATACCGTTATCCATGTAGCAGTAGACCAAAAATATGCGGGATATATAGTGATCGCGGATGAACTCAAAGAAGATGCTGCTCAGGCCATCAAGGGGCTACATCAATTAGGAGTTCAGGAATTGATCATGCTGTCAGGAGACAAGGATGCAGTGACCCAACAGGTGGCAAAATCACTCGGAATAGATAAAGCCTTTGGTGATTTGCTGCCTGAGCAAAAGGTGGAAAAAGTAGAAGAACTGAAAAAAGATGCCAGCCGGGTCATTGCTTTTGTGGGTGATGGCATCAACGACGCTCCTGTCCTTGCTCTGGCCGATGTGGGAATTGCAATGGGTGGTTTAGGTAGCGATGCAGCCATTGAGACAGCTGATGTGGTGATTCAGACTGACCAGCCCTCAAAAATTGCAACTGCCATTCAGTTGGGCAAACAGACAAAACGGATCGTATGGCAAAATATCAGCCTGGCTTTTGGAGTGAAGGTTATTGTACTGGCACTGGGAGCCGGAGGAATAGCCACCATGTGGGAGGCAGTATTTGCTGACGTTGGAGTGGCATTGCTGGCGATCTTGAATGCGGTTAGGATACAGCGATCATAAAGGCAGGGTCAATGAACTTTGCTATTGCACATATCTACAAGGAAAAAGATCTCATCCCGGCGATTGGAAGTAAGACCACAGTGAGCCTCGTTTTAAATAGGAAGCGGGCGTTGACGATTGAAATGATCAGAAATCTATCAGCTTTATTAAAGCTGCCGGTTGAAGTGCTTATCCAACCCTATGAGCTGGATGGAAAACAGGAAAAAGTACGCGTTTAGTCAGGAACGGAAAATTCTGGGCTAGAATCTCCCCAACCAAGGATCGGATCCGAAAAATTAGGTGGGTGAAAGTGGCGTGGAAAACTCATCAAAACAGCGAAAAGAAAAAGAAGGATGCCCTCAATCGTAAAGTTCTTACGCCTCGCACACCTAGTACCGTACGAATTGTTCACGGATTGAAAATTCGAAACGATTCAAATGAATTAAAATTATCGGTTCCTCCTTTTGTCGGGCACATAGTCGCCACGTTGTTATTCAACTAGATCTCCTGTGATTTTAATTTAAATCAGTGACCTCGAAGATGTAAATGAATAAAGACGTGTTTATATAAAAAACCAAAGCCTGAGATTTCGCTCAGGCTTTGGTTTATCAGATTGGTAGTTGTTTATCCACCGACCTTGAGTTGTCAATTACATCTTTAGATTCTGCATCTCAAGTTGCGGCGCAAATGGTTGCTCGTAGTACCTTTTTCCGGTAGCCTTGTAGAGCGAGTTGGCCAAAGCTGCAAAGACAGGAGGGAAGAAGGGTTCGCCCAGTCCTGTCGGATCTTCTTTGCTGTCCACAAAGTGTACTTCGATGGATTTTGGAGCTTCCTTGTGACGGATCATGCGGTATTTGTCGAAATTCGTTTTTGAAGGAGTACCGTTCTCAAAAGCCATTTCCCCAAAGAAGGCATTTCCAATACCATCGATGATTGCGCCTTCACCCATGTTGATAGCAGCGTCTGGGTTGACCACGACTCCGCAGTCGACGGCTGCAAACACTTTCTCAACTACAGGTTTCGAATCCACAATCTTAGTATCCACTACCTCGGCCACATAGGAATTGTGACAGAAATAAGCGGAAACCCCGCGGTGAACCCCAGCAGCAGGAGTGTTCCAGTTGGACTTGTCACGGACTAATTCCAAAACACCCGCATAGCGCTTGGCATCGTAGTCGTTTCGCTCGCCCACAGGATTGTTTTCGGCTCTTTTCAATAGCTCCAGACGGAATTCAATAGGGTCTTTGCCCATCTCTTCTGCCAACTCATCCAAGAAACTCTGCTCTGCTGCGGCGATAAAGTTAGACCGCGGCGCTCGGAAAGCTCCAATGGTAATATTAGATGGGATATCCCAGCTTTCTGCCAGATAGTTGTCCAAAGCTCCAGCAGGGAAGCGATTGGCGTGAAGTGGAGATTCAGGAATTCCACCGGCTTTTACATGGAGAGCAAGCAGGTTATTGTTTTCATCCAATGCTGCCCGATAGGTTGCAGAATAGGCTGGACGATATACACCCGCCGACATATCGTCTTCACGTGTATAAACCATCTTTACCGGAGCTTGGATTTTTTGTGAGATCAAGGCCGCCTCGGTCATGTGATGGCTATACGCCCTTCTACCAAAGCCTCCTCCCATTCTTGCCAGATTGATCTGGATGTTTTCTTTAGGCAATCCCAAAGCCTGAACCAAGGTGCCCATGATAGACTCCGGAGCCTGAGTGGGGCCGTAGATGACTGCTTTGTCGCCTTTGACGTCTGCAAAGCAGTTCATCGGCTCCATGGTATTGTGTGCCAGGAAAGGAGCAGAATAGGTTTTTTCAATCACTTTCGCGGCTTTTTTGAACGCGCCTTCCGGGTCACCGTCTTTCCTGGCCACATTCCCAGGTTTGGTGATGAATTCCTTCATTTGTTCTTTGTGGCGATTGGTGTTTTCTAGCCCGGATGGTACAGTGACTTTTATGTTTTCCCGGCCACCAAATCCTGCCATTTCGAAACCGGATTCAGGAGCGGGTTCCCAATCCACTGCCAAGTTTTTCTTTGCCTGCATCACTTCCCAGGTGGAATTGCCCACAATGGCAACTATCTCAGGAAAAGTAGTTGTGTCGAAAAAGTTTCTTCCATAATCGTCTTTGAAAAGTTGGATAGAGAAAACATCCTGAATCCCCGCCATTCCACTGACAGAACTTTTGTCAAAGGATTTCAGCTTCATTCCAAATGCAGGAGGATGCACGATGGCTGCATATTTCATTCCTTCGACTTTGTGATCTAGGGCGAAGAGAGGTTTTCCGCTTACGATTTTCTGAGCGTCAACATTCTTTTTCGAGTTTCCGACGATTTTGAAGTCCTTCAGCTCTTTCAAAGGCACTTCTTCAGGCACTTTCAGAGTAGCAGCAAGGGATGCCATCTCTCCGTAGTGCGCTTTTTTTCCACTGGCTTTATGCTCAATTATGCCTGCAGCGGTGGTTATTTCAGATGCTGGAACACTCCAGGTCTGTGCAGCAGCTGCTACCAAAAGGTGTCGGGCAGCTGCTCCGGCAGTTCGTAAGGGTGTCCAGCCTTGGCGGATTCCCTGGCTTCCTCCAGTAAACTGACGGTCATATCGCTCAGGATAAAAATTCGCCTGCTCGACCATCACATTCTTCCAGTCGGTGTCCAGTTCTTCGGCCAGAATCATGGGCATGGAAGTCTTGACATTGGAGCCAAATTCAGGGTTGGGGGAGAAGAGCGTCACCACGCCGTTTTCCCCGATTTTGATGTAGCTGTTGAGCTCAAACCATTCTTTTGGCATAGCCAAAAGCTCCTCTTCTGATGTGGGTTTACACCCTGCCAGCCAGCTAAAGCTGAGCACCATGCCTCCGCCAGCCAGCGCTGACACTTTCAAAAATGACCTGCGGTCCAATTTTTTATTTAAAGTTGCCATACGGTTATCGGATTAAAGGTTTTGGGAGGCAGTGATCACAGCGGCCTTGATTCGGGTATAAGTCCCGCATCTGCAGATATTGCCGTTCATGGCATTTTCGATTTCTTCCTCAGAGGGATTTGGGTTTTGCTGAAGCAAGGCTGCCGCAGTCATGATCTGACCGGCTTGGCAATACCCACACTGAGGTACGTCGTGTTCCATCCAGGCTTTTTGTACGGGATGATCCCCAGCTTCGGAAAGCCCTTCGATGGTGGTGATCTGAGAATCTTGCGCGGAAGAGACCGGCAGCTGGCACGAGCGAACTGCATTCCCGTCCATGTGGATGGTGCAGGCTCCGCACTGGGCAATGCCGCAGCCGAATTTGGTGCCCACCAAGTCCAGGTGATCTCTCAATACCCATAGCATGGGCGTGTTGGGATCCGCATCCACCTGTTGGGATTTACCGTTGATGTTGAGATTGAAAATGGCCATAGCTATAAATTTTAGGTGTTAATTTAAGGTTTTCCGTTTTGGATGACTTACGGAAATCAAACATAAGTTTTTATAAATCAAGCGGATCTGGGCAGAAATGCACCTCAGATGTATTGAGATGCTTTTACCTTGGTCTGTGTTACCACAGACAACTGATTTAGCTCAAATCCTCCAATTGCTTTGCAAAAGGCTGATCGTAAAGCCGCTTGCCAGTCGCCTGATACAGGGCATTGGCCAAAGCGGCAAATACCGGTGGATAGGCAGGTTCGCCCAAACCCGTAGGGTCAAGCTGATTTTCCACAAAATAGGTCTCAATCGCTTTTGGAGCTTCTGTCATCCGGATCATCCGATACCGGTCAAAATTGCTCCGGTCCGGCACCCCATTCTCGAACTTCAATTCTCCAAACAGCGCCGTACCAATTCCGTCTATAGCCGCACCTTCACATAGGTTTTTTGCAGCATCAGGATTGACAACTAAGCCGCAATCGACGGCCTGAATAACTTTTTCAACCTCGACTTGCCCATTTTTTACTTTTAGATCTACGACCTGAGCTGCATAGCTGTTGTGACAGAAGTAAGCGGAAACTCCGCGCGAAATTCCCGTCGGAGCTTGACCCCAATTTGCCTTTTCCTTTAGCAGTTCCAATACTTTGGAGAATCGCTCCGCATCGTAGTCGTTGTTTTCACCAACCGGCTTGTCTTTGGCTTTTTGTAAAAGCTCCAGACGGAAATCAATCGGATCTTTTCCTGCCGCCTCGGCTACTTCGTCCAAGAAAGACTGCTCGGCCGCAGCAATAAAGTTGGATCTTGGAGCCCGAAAAGAACCCACCGTGATATTGGAAGGGACGGTCCATTCCTCCGCCCAATAATGCTCCACCGCACCTGCCGGGAATCGGTTGGCATACAAGGGAGGCTCTACCAAACCGCCTGCATTCACATGAAACCCGATCAGGTTGTTGTCTTTGTCCAAGGCCGCGCGATAGGTAGCCTGATACATGGGGCGGTAGATTCCTCCGGTCATGTCGTCCTCCCGGGTATAAATTAACTTGACCGGGGCATTGACTTTCTGGGAAATTACAGCCGCCTCGATCAGCCAATGCGCATAGGAGCGACGGCCGTAGCCTCCGCCCAGTCGCGTCATTTCGATGCTAATGTTTTCGACAGGGATTTCCAGTCGTGAGGAAAGAGCCTGTTCGGTCAGTTCAGGCTTTTGAAGTGGACCTGCACAATCGACTTTGTCTCCCTGCACATGTGCAAAGAAATTCATCGGCTCCATGCAGTTGTGGGCCAAAAAGGGGCCATTATAGGTTCGTTCTATGACTTTGGCAGCGGATATAAATGCCGATTCAGGATCGCCGTCTTTCCGGACCGTTCTGGCTTTCTTGGAAGATTCGGCCATTTTTAGCCTTTGTTCCGGCTCACTTTCCAATTGGCCGGGGATGGTCCGGTTTTCCTTTCTTCCTCCCCAATCCCGTTTTTCTTCGTAGGTGGAAAAAGGCTCCCATTCCACCCTTACGGCCTTTTTGGCATTCATCACTTCCCAAGTGGAATTGCCCACGATGGCGACCAAATCCGTGAAACTGGTGGTGTCGAAAAAGGTACGCTCATAGTCATCCTGATGGGATTTGATCTGGAAAATGTCCCGGACACCCGGAAGATTTTTGGCTGCCGCACCATCAAATGACTTCAACTTCATGCCGTGGGCAGGAGGGTGGATGATCATGGCATAGAGCATTCCAGCTTTTTTGTAATCAATCCCAAAAAGTGGTTTTCCTGTCACGATGTTTTTGGCTTCTACATTTTTGTGGGATTTGCCTATCAGCCTGAATTGGGAGATCTCCTTCAGGGGAACCTCTTCAGGGACGGGCAATGTAGCCGCCAAGGATGCCATCTCTCCGAAATGGGCTTTTTTACCGCTTGATTTATGGACCAAAAATCCGGGTTCGGTCGTGATCTCCGAAGCCTCAACCTTCCAGGTTTGGGCGGCTGCTTGGATCAATAAGTGGCGTGCAGTGGCACCGGCAGTGCGGAGCACCGTCCAACCCGTACGGATGGCCTGACTTCCACCGATAAATTGACGGGTAAAATTATCCGTGTCCAGCGGTGCTTGTTCCACTACCACTTTGGTCCAGTCGGCATCTAGTTCCTCTGCGACGATCAGGGGCATGGAAGTCTTGATGTTTTGTCCGCCCTCGGGATTGGGAGACATGAGTGTGACCAACCCATTTTCACCGACTTTGATAAAACCGTTTAGCCTAAACCATTCCTTGGGTAGACCAAGAGTTTCCTCCGAGTTGGGTTTGCAACCTGCCAGCAAGTTAAAGCTCAGCATCATACCCCCGCCCGCCAAAGCAGAGACTTTGAGGAAGGATCTTCGGTTGAGTTTTCCGTTGGAATTGGTCATGTTTGGATGATTTAGTACTGATTTGGTTTATTTGTTCAAAAACGCCTCTTCGATTTAAGGATTGCTTTTTATTGATCCACCAAAGCCGTCTCAGGTGCCCGGACACCAAGTAGCTTGAAGTTCTCGATTTCTGCCCGGATTTCATTCAATTCAGCCGCCGTAAATTTCACTTCCAGTGCTCCGATATTTTCAGCCAAATGTTGTGGACTTGTTGTCCCAGGGATCGGTACGATAAAGGGTTTTTGGGCCAATAGCCAAGCCAGTGAAAACTGGGCCATGGTGATTCCTTTTGCCTGAGACCATTTTCTGACGATTCTCAGGAAGGGCATATTTTGTTCAAAGCCTTCTTTTGAGAAGAATGGAAGCTGCGACCTGCGGTCCAGGTCGTCAAATCTGCTGTATTCGTTGAATCGTCCCGTGAGAAAGGAACGGTGTGTCGGACCCCAGGGAACAAAACCAACTCCGAGCTCCTCACAGGTGTCGAGAATTTGGTTTTCGACCACCCGTTCGGCCATGTTGTATTCCGACTGTAGGGCTGCAACAGGAAGTACCGCGTGGGCTTTTCGCAAGGTGTCTGGAGCTACCTCCGACAGTCCCCAATGCGCGGCTTTTCCCGCAGCAATCAAATCCTTCATTGCTCCAGCTACATCCTCAATCGGAACCTGTGGATCCCATCGGTGAAGGTAAAGCAGGTCAATGGTCTCAATCCGAAGTCTTTTTAGGCAACCTTCCGCCGCTTTTTTAAGCGACTCAGGATTGCTGTTTCGTCCCCGCCGCTGACCGTTTTGGATCTCAAAACCGATCTTGGTTGCGATCTTGATCTGGCCTTTAAATGGCTCCAAACCTTCGCCGACGACCTCTTCACTTCCGTGCGGCCCGTACACCTCTGCAGTGTCAAAGAAGGTAACGCCTCTTTCCACCGCTTTACGAAGATGGGCGACCATCTCATCCTTTGGAGGTGTAGGATTGTAAGTGCCCGCTATCATGCTCATGCATCCCAGCCCTATTCCCGACACTTCCAATCCCCCGAGTTTTCGGGTGGAAAGAGCCGGAGAGGAATTTTTCAGGTGCGGTATGGTGTCATCGCCTGAACCCATTGCTAGGGTAGGGGTCATCACCAGTCCAGCTCCGGCCATTGCCGCATTCCTGAAAAACTCCCGGCGGTTGGATATTGTTTGATGCTTCATGTTCTGTCGATTTTAATCTGTCTGATTTTGAAATTTGGCCTCGCTAGGCGCTAACTCAATCTCACTCTACTCTCTGTCAATCTTGTACAACCTACCAGCATCGGTAATCGCATAAAGCGCGTTATCCAAGCCTTGGGTGATATCCCGGAATCGCTGATTTTCGCCGACCAATAATCGTTCTTCTCCGACCACTTTGTTGTTGGAGTCGATGACAAGGCGGGCGATGTGCGTCCCGCTCAGAGCTCCGACGAAGAGATTATTCTCCCATTCCGGGATTCGGTTTCCTTTGTAAAATGTAATTCCGCTGGGCGAAATGACCGGATCCCAATAATAAACCGGTTGCTCCAAACCTTCCTGACGCTGGATTGCCGCACCCATCGGCTGACCGTTGTAATCTATCCCATAGGTGATCACGGGCCAGCCATAGTTTGCCCCTGCCTGTACAAGATTGATCTCGTCTCCGCCCCTGGGTCCAAATTCACTTAACCATAAGTCACCGGTTGTTGGATGAATGGCCAGGCCTTGGGGATTTCTATGACCAATACTGTATAATTCTGGCAGTGCACCCGCGGTGCTGAATGTTGGGTTTCCAGGTGCAGGCTGTCCATCGGTTGTAATACGGACAACCTTACCCAGTCCAGTTGTAACTGATTGAGCCAAATCCCGGGTGGCTGGCCAGGCGCGCTCACCGGTGCTGACCAACAAGTTACCGGTGGCATCAAAGAGGATACGTCCTCCATAATGTGCATCGCTGTTATCCGCCGGAGTGGCCCGATAGATTATCGATGGATTTTCTATAGTGGTTTCATTATCCGAAAGTCTCCCCTTAGCGACTGCTGTCAAATTTCCGCTGGCGGTTTGCTCAGAAAAGACCCAATAGACCATTCTGTTTGAGCTGAAATCTGGATCAATGCACAAGCCGAGCAATCCTCCCTGTCTAGCTGGGTTTACAGCAGGAAGACCTGTGATAGGGGCACTCAATTCACCCGATGTGGTAGCGATACGCATCTGCCCGGCTTTCTGGGTTATCAGCAATCTGCCATCCGGAAGAGGGGTGATGCCCCACGGTGCCGTTAGTCCTGAAGAGATAACCTCGGCCTTGATAGGAGTGGCTGTTTTCACTCCGCCAATCCGTATCTGACCTTCGAAGGCGGGCTGGTAGGTGGCATTTGGTCGGTTGGTTTCGACAGGAGCGCCTGCTTCTTGCTCTTGACCAGCGTCTTGATCATCCATCACCGCCTCATCGGCCGAGCAACTCGCATGGAGTCCTAAGCTGGCGATGGAAAATAGGAAAATGAATTTTGAAGTTTTCATGGTCAGATTTTTAATGATGATTCTAAAACAATTGACTTTAAGCTGGTTAAATACCCCTTGATTGCAGGCGGGCGCGATTCTTAAATGCCTTTTCGACTACGTCAAATCTGGCCTTTCGGGGATCGGGCTGGCTGGTCACTTGACCGTCCAAGCTGACATCAAGAATCTCTTCTTTTTGCAAATCATAAAGCGGCCATGTTGGCAGATTGTCTCCATTTGGATCTCCTGTCTTGGCGAAGTTTGCCCAATACGAGTTCATGATCCTCGCCAGTTCTTTCTCTGCAGGAGTTGGCTCAGCCGGAGGTCCCCATCGGGCATTGAGCGTGTTGAATACAAAGGAGACTTCAGACCCGTGACCGGCTCCATACGGAGACCGTTCCCTATTTGCAACAGGTACATACCCGAACTGAAACATGTAAACGGGTTCGTTTTCGGCTACGAAAGTTCTTGCCGTCATTCGTGCCGGTTCACCCCAGACCCAGTCGGTGTTAAACTTGGTGATGACCTCAGCGAAATCTTTACTTCCCTCAGGATCGAAGGCAGCTTTCGCCTCTGCTGCCAGATCGCCAAAAGTTGAGAAAAGTTGTTCTTTGGAAGTACTGCTGCTCACAAAAGCTCCGCCGATTTCGGCGCTGGAATTTCCGATCATCAGCGGAACTTTGGCCTGCCTTCCAGCTTTGTAGGCAGTTTCTGCAGTTTCCACGACCAGTTTGCCGTCGAAGATCGGACCGGAATAGGTTCGGTTGCCCAGGCTGTCGGCTTCTTGTCCGCCATCTATAATTTGATCCACAGGCAAAGCGCGAAGCTTGGCCAAAGCAGCCTGATCGGTTCCTTCGATTTGATGTCTTTTTGCAAAGTTGACACCGATCGTTTCAGCTGAAATTGTATAAAGTTCGTCGGCATTATCCTTATTTATAGGCCTTCCGGTCAAGACGCCGTCACGGCCACCACTTGATTCTCCGATAGCCTTATGGAAAAGTCCTTTTGCCGCCGGTATAGTCAAAAGTGAATGGACCGAAACTCCACCCGCTGAAAATCCGAAGATCGTCACGTTGTTTGGATCGCCTCCAAAGGCCGCAATATTATCCTGAATCCACTTCAGGGCGGCAATCTGATCCATGTAAGCGTAGCTGCCTTTGAATTCCTCCGGATGCTCTTGGCTCAAAGCCGGGAAAGCAAAATGCCCCAGACGTCCGAGTCTGTAATTGACCGTCGCGAGAATGACGCCCTGCTTGGCAAATGCATCTCCGGCAGATCCGGGACCAGCGCCGCTGCCTCCGGTAAATCCACCCCCGTGGATCCATACCATCACCGGCAACTTGGAATCCTTGCTTGCTGAAGCCGGAGCCCACACATTTAGGAAAAGGCAATCCTCAGACGTGACCGCTGTTGAACCCGGCCAAGTCCGCTGCGGACAATCTGCGCAATATTTCGTCGCATCCCGGACGCCTTCCCAGGCCTTGACAGGCTGGGGCGGTCTCCAGCGGAATTCACCCACAGGAGGTGCTGCGAAAGGGATCCCCTTGAAACTGGAGACATCTCCCTCGGTCGCTCCGCGGACCGTTCCGGAGTGAGTCTGGACGGAAGGCCCTTGGCCGTACGATGCCAGAGTGACAAGGATGGAGAAACTTAAAATTAGGATCTTCTTCATGTAAGGTTATGGTTAGGTCTTTGGTGTTGGGTTGTATCTGGGATTGTTTAGATATCGAGTTTTCTGTTTGCCAACCACTGGATGATCTTTGGATCCCGGTGGTCGAAAAAGGAGCTTTCGTCCTGGTGGAGCATTTTGATGGACTCCATTTCTTCTTCGCTGAGCTGAAAATCAAACACCTTGAAATTTTCTTCAATCCGTTCTTTTCTGACGGATTTCGGGATGGCGATGACGCCACGCTGGATCAGCCAGCGAAGGACCACCTGAGCAATGGATTTGTGGTGTTGCTCTCCGATAGAGGCAAGAAGTTCATTGGAAAACAGGCCGTTTTTCCCTTCGGCAAAGGGTCCCCAAGATTCGATTTGGACGTCGTTTTCCTTCAGAAATTTCTGGGTTTCGACCTGCTGGTGAAAGGGATGAGTCTCGATCTGATTGACGGCGGGGACGATTTCATTGAAGCAGATCAAGTCCATTACCCGATCGGGCTGGAAATTGCTGACGCCGATGGCGCGGATTTTCCCGCCTTTGTAGAGTTCTTCCATCGCCTTCCAAGACCCGTGGACGTCGCCGTATGGCTGGTGGATCAGGTAGAGATCCAGATATTCGACGTTCAGACGCTTCAGAGATTTCTCAAAAGCGATCTTGGTTTTTTCATACCCTGCGTCATGAATCCAAAGTTTGGTGGTCAGGAAGAGCTCTTCCCGGGATACCCCGCTTCTTCGGATTGCCTTGCCTACCGCTTCTTCATTTTGGTAGGATGCGGCAGTGTCAATCAGGCGATAGCCTGTCTGAATGGCATCTACCACGCTTTGTTCACATTGTGCCAAGTCGGCGATCTGGAAGACACCAAATCCCAAGATGGGCATTTCGATTCCGTTGCTCAGTGTTACAGTTTGCATCTCTGTAGTTGGTGTTAAAGTCTTGTTTTCAGTTAAAGATTGAATCAGAAAATCCAAGCCCACGCGGGCTCGGAGTTTCTTGTCACCCGGTCTATTTATATGTCTTTATGTCCAATCGACGATTTCCGAAATTGTGTAGGACTCATATTCGTTTTTCTCTTGAAGAAATTATTGAAATGTGTCACTTCGGTAAAACCCAACCCATCGGCTATATCCGATACATTCCAGTCACTATGCTGCAATAGGCGTTGGGATTCAGCTAGAATTCTGGTATTGATGACGACTGTGGTGGGGGTGTTTCTAACAGCTTTCACCGCTCTGTTCAGATGGTTTACATGGATGTTTAATTGCTGGGCGAAATCAGAGGCTGATCTCAATTTTAAAGTTCTCCCCAGGTTGTCGATCGGAAATTGTCCTTCCAGAAGTTTCAAGAAAGCCGAACTGATCCGAAGGGCAGCAGTCCCCGGTGACTCTTTTTCTTCAATAGTTGCTCCGATTTCGGTGCTTGAATAACTCATTGGTTTAACAGTTCCTGATTCAATTTTTTAATCTTAATGATCTCGTTGAATTTTCGAATCAAACTCTCTAGAATGCCAGTCTGTCCAGCCATTTCTCCACTTCCTGCCTGACTTCCACTTCTTTTTCTCCGTCCATTACAAAGAGGACCCCGTCCCGTTCTGATCCGCCACGAACCGAAAATCCCTCCAGAATCTCACTGTTGGGACAAAGCTCCGCGACCTTGTCAAAGCTGCTTCCGATGCCATAACCTCCGTTGGTGTTGAAGGGGACGACTGTTTTTCCGCTCAGATTATTCTCGGTTAGAAAGCTTTTCATGGGTGGTGGCAACTGCATTCCCCAGGTCGGGAAACCCACAAAAACCACCTCGTACTGATCCAGATTCGTGATTTTGGTTTTCAGAGGAGGAAGGAAGCCGGATTCATTTTCCCGGGCAACCTGAGCTACAATCTCCCGATAGTTTTCCGGATAGGGGGTCACAAGTTCCAGTTCGACCATGGTTCCGCCGACCTGCTCATGAATCATTTCGGCGACGGCTTTGGTATTTTTGGTGCGGGTGAGATAGACAATGAGGATTTTCTCTGAATCCATGGGAGCCATTCCCTGCGGATCAGCTGTCTGTGCTTGACAGGAGCTGGTCAGGGATGTCAAAAGAAAAAGGCCGAGGAGGAAGAGTTTCATTGGATTTTTTGTCAAATGGGATTACAAATCCCAAGGAGCATGAAGGAGTGTGATTACTGCCCGCCGGGTGTCATCAGTTTTGTGAAGGAAAGCGAGCCCAGTTTCCAGCCATCCGCTTTTTTGATGTACACTTCGGTGACTTCAAAAGGATTGGTGACTTCATTTCCGCCCACTTCGGCGATCAGTGTGATTCTGTTCAGCAGGATGGCGGTGTTGTCTATGATCTGTACCGAAACCTCATGAATGTCGGCCTTCTTGTACCAGATTCCTCCGCTGCGGATGATGTTGACTTCCTGCTCCTTGCCCCAGGCGCCGCCCATGTGGACAAAGACGGATTTGTCGTCAAAGAGCTCGGCGAGTTTGTCCGCCTCTTTGTCTGCCATCCATTGCCATTTGGTCTTGGAGAGCTCGATGATTTCCTGTTGCTCAGGAGAGTTTTGAGCGAGTGTTGCCTGCATTCCGAGTAGCAGAACAAGCAATGTGATGAGGGTATTTTTCATGGTCATTTGGTTTATGTGGAGTGCCCAAGTGAGTGTCCTCACTCACTTGATTTTATTTTTCAATTTCCGGTTAGTGAAGACACTAACCGGGGCTGTGGATTACTTCTCAAGCTCATGCGTGTCGCGCACACTGCTGAAGGTCAATGCCAGCATCTTCCAGTCTGAACCTTCTTTCTGATAGACTTCGGTCACCGTAAATTCCGTCACCACATCACTGCCTCTTACATTGGCAGTAAGCGTGATTCGATTCCAAACCACGGCTGTATTGCCGACGATCTCTATCGCGGTATCTTTCACATCCGCTTTTTTGTACCAGATGCTGCCCGTTTCGATGATTTCCAGTTCGCGGGCGGTAGTCCAGGTGCCGCTCATGTGCACGAATTTGGCCTGTGGGTGGAAAAGGGGAGTGAGTTTGGCGATGTCCTTGTCAGCCATCCACTGCCACTTGTCCATGGAGATTTTTTTAATTTCCTGCTCGGCGGCGGACTGAGCAAAAGAGAAAGATGCGCTAAGCAGAAACAGGGTAAATACGAGGAGGTACTTTTTCATAATTGTTATAGTTTGTAGCTGTTGTTGATTATTTATCCAGGCCTTTTTCTTTCAGCCATTTCGACATCAGATCAGCGATCTCGATATTATTTAGATCTGAAAAAGGAAAGTGGGTATTGCCCTTGATGCCGATTTCCGGCAGGTGGACTAGAGTCACATCCCCACCGTTTTCATTCACTGTTTTTGTCCAAATTTTCGCCATCTGAAGAGCCGCCCGCCACTGCTCCTGTGCTGGATTTTCCACAGGCTCGGATGGAATGAAGTCCCCATAGTAGATGATAATCGGGATCTGGGTTAGTTTTTTGAATTCATTCATCGGCACGCCCACTGCCCGCAGTGTTCCGCCTACATAGGGAATGGGTTCTGGGACGTTGCCTTCCGGAAATATGAAATTGCTTCCGGGCTCATAGGAGATGATTCCTTTGATCTGGTCTGTTTTAAGTGCGGTCAGCCAACCTTGCCCGCCGCTGTGTGAATGGGTGACCAAAATGCCATTGCCGATCTTTTCAAAAAGAGCAGCTACGGCGGTCGTATTCACATTCATGTCAATGGGACCTGTGTCGGGGGTCATTTGCCGGTAAAACTGATCCAGGGATGCCTCGTCTTTGGGAAACTGAACGCCCGGATAAAACTCCGTGCCGACTCCCAAGCGAAAAATCCCAAACCACAACTGATCATCTGTAGCTGCTGAGATCGTTCCAGGGACAGTACTTCGTGCGGCTCTTCCGCGTCTTGGCTGATCGATCATATAAACCGGATAGTTCTTTCTCAGGAAAATATTCTGAAATCCCTCGCGCCCATCAGGGGTGGTTTCCCATGTTTTGGAAAACTGACCATAGCCATGCCAGAAGACCAAAGGAAGTCCTTTCGCTTTTTCCGGGATTTGATAGAATACATAGGCGTGATCTCCGTGCAGGGTCTGTCCTTCCTGATTTTGATTGGCGGGATTGAAGGCTCCGTGTTTGATGGGGTCAAATACTCCGGGACTGGTTTTCACCGTTCCGCCCACTGCAAAGCTCCCCTGATCTTCAATGATTATAGGACGCTTTTGTGCAAAGGCAGGCAATGCGCTGCTAAATGCCAGTATTATAAGTATAACACCGGCTGTCAGCTTGGAAAACACTTTTGTTGGGTTAGATCTGATTGTCATACGCTGTTTAGGTAAATAACTCTGCGACAAGGATTTTAACAGCCCCAGCTTGGTTGCCACTCTTTGCCACAGTACTAATTGACGAAAAATAATCCTGCCGTTTGGCGGAAATCAATGGAATGCAGGGTTCTTTCACCCGAACAACCGATTCTATCTACGAATGGAAGATGGGGCTTTCAAAAGTTTGATCCGAGGCTGATATTTACCTCTCATTGGAGAAAACCTGCCTTCTGTAGATTGAAGAGGTCTGTTCGATGATTGTTAAAATCCCGTGTAAGTAAAAGTCCTACATTTCCTGCATGAAATCGAGCATTACTCAAGTGTCAGACAAACGGATGATTATTGCCCATGCGAGATTCCATGTAGCCATTGAAAAACAATAATCAATACATGAAAACCCGATTCATATCGCGACCGGCATTTTATGCGCTGCATATCCTTTTTTGGATAGGCTATGGCGCGATCTTGTATGCCTCGCTGAGCAATTGGATCGATTCTGATTTTGAATTGTGGAATGCGATACTTTCTGATGTCTTGGCATCTTCGGCAGTTGCCTATCTTACCTACTATTGGCTGCTGCCCCAGGTTTATGGCAAGGGGAAATATGGCCAGTATATCCTGTTGTCCATTGCTTTGATCGTCTTGGTGGTATTGTTCAGGGTGCACATACAGGGAATCTCGCATCGGTCTGTTTCCTACACCTATTTCATAAGATCAGTGCCGGCGATCGGATTTTATCTGAGCTCTACCGTGATCTGGTTTATTGTGAACCTGATCTCTGCCCAACGGAATGAGATCGAACTCCGGAACAGCCAGTTGGCTTCCGAACTCAAGTTTCTGAAGCTGCAGCTCAGCCCTCATTTCTTGTTTAATACGCTGAACAACATCTATTCGATGGCGTATTTCAAAGACAATAATACTGCTCCGGCGATCATGAAGTTGTCCGAGATGATGCGCCACATGCTCTATGAGGACCAGGGAAAGTTTGTGTCTCTGGCCAGGGAGATCGCTTTTATGGGAAACTTCATCGAACTCTGGAGACTGAAATTGGATGAAAAGCCGAAGATAGTTTTCACCCATACGGGAATCAAAGACCGGCATCGAGTTGCCCATTTGATCTTTCTGGTCTTTCTGGAAAACGCGTTCAAACACGGCAATACCATCGATGGGGCGATCACAGTTGCGATCACTGTCGACGCCGACGATCAGCTTTATTTTCACATCAAGAATGACATCATCAATGCCCGCAAGACTGCCGAGGAGGAAAGTGGAGTGGGACTGAGCAATGTCCGCAAAAGACTGAATTTGATCTATCCCGATAAGCATACCTTGGCGTTAGAGCAAAACCCAACCTCTTTTGAAGTTAAATTAACCATCGATCTGCAATGACCTACCGCTGTCTCATCGTTGATGACGAGCCGCCAGCCAGAAAGCTGCTCTCAGACTACGTCTCCAAAACTCCCAGTCTGGAGCTGGCCGGAGTATGCAGCAACGGTGCCGAGGCTTTACGGTTTTTGCAGGAGTTTCCCGTGGATATCCTCTTTCTTGATATCCGGATGCCACTGATGACGGGAGTGGATTTGCTGAATGAACTTCCGGAAAAGCCACTGACCATCTTTGTGACGGCTTACGAGGACTATGCGCTGAAGGGCTATGAGCTGGATGTGATCGACTACCTGATGAAGCCCGTTTCCTATGAGCGGTTCAAGAAAGCCGTGGACAAGGCTATCGACTACCTTTCTGTCCAAGTGGGGTCGGATCCACCTGCCGAAAAGGTTGATTACTTCTTTATCAAGACCGATACCCGGATAGTGAAGTTTTTGTTTTCGGAAATCCAGGCTATCGAAGCACAGCGGGAATATATCAAGATCATCACAGCGACCAGGAAAGTGATGTCGCTGGTCTCGCTGACCAGCATTGCCAATGCCTTGCCAGGCGAGTTTGTCCGGATTCACCGCTCCTTTATCATCAATATGCGGCATATCGATGAAGTCCAGTCCAACGAAGTTTTGATTGGAAAGGAGTTATACTCGATCAGCAGGAACTATCGCGACGAGTTTTTTAAGAAACTGGGCGACAGAAAGTTGTTGTAGAAACTGCCTTAAAAGAGATGATTATGAATATCAAAGCTTCATTCGGATACGCCTCAGGGCGCTAAGTCTTCTTGGTTAATTTCGGTAAAACCGGAAAGGCGGTTCTGTCCGGCGCGCTTTACCCTTTTGTGAAGGAGAGGATATAGCAGTTGTCTGTGCCGACAGGACGGAAACGCGATCGAGTCATCCTTGACAGCCACAGTTCACAACTTTGGATCCGCAAATTCACAGCTCAGGAAAGTTCCTGAATAATAGACTAAGCGTCTATGACCCATCAGGGTCTGTACAATAATCGAGACAGCAACGAAATCGTATCGGCCAATCGGAAGGGAGTCCAGGATGATCCTTGGGACTTGGCTGTTGATTTAAAAAAAAGCACTTTAAAACCACATTCGGCACCCTGCCCGATTGGTCTTGGAAACAAAGCCCTAACTGACTATCGATGCAGAGGGACCGGTTTAGTATTTAACAAAATGAAACTGATGATGGATAAATTCTTAGCACCGATACTGTTTATGCTTACCATGCTGGTTACGGCAAACGTGAATGCCCAAACAGGCGAAAAGCAAACATTAGACAGCAAGCAACAGGCTATTGTTAGGATTGCTGCAGTGACTGCAAGGGGTGATTTGGGAAAATTGCAAGATGAACTCAATGCAGGCTTGGATGCGGACGTGACTGTAAACTAGATCAAAGAAACTCTGATTCACCTTTACGCTTATGCCGGATTTCCACGGAGCCTTCGGGGATTGCAGACTTTCATGACAGTATTGGATGAGCGGAAAGCTCAAGGCATCACTGACGAAATGGGTGCAGCAGCATCGCCCATCGATAAGGAGGGTAGCAAATATGACAGGGGTAAAGCAGTATTGGAGGAACTGACAGGCTTACCCGAAACAGGCGCCAAGACCGGATATGCAGCATTTGCGCCTGAGATTGAGGTGTTTCTCAAAGAGCATCTCTTCGCAGATATCTTTGAGCGTGATGTGTTAACCTATGCTGAAAGGGAGCTGATCACTGTATCGGTACTGAGCAGTATCGGAGGAGTCGAGCCGATGCTGCGCTCTCATTTAAACATCTGCCTCAATGTAGGCTTGAGTCCCAACCAGCTAAAGCAGTTCATAGAGCTTATTCAAGCATCGATTGGAGAGAATGAAGCGAGAGCTGCGCAAATAGTTTTGGAGGAAGTGCTAAAAAGCAAACAGTAAAATTTAAAGTATTTAACGATGAAAAAATTAGCATTAGCAATTGTATTGACAGCATTCACAGTGATAACTATGGCAACTGCACAATCAAACCAAAAGAAGTATGAGTCCAATCCATGGACATTGGTCTATGAGGGAGCGATTACCAGGAATGAAAAAGGAAAGGTTAACATCCATCCTGTTACCTATAAACTCAACGGGATCGAAATCGCAGCCAATGTGTACACACCCGCCAATTACGATGCTTCAAAAACGTATCCGGCAGTAGTGGTGGCACACCCTAACGGCGGTATAAAGGAGCAGACAGCGGGACTTTATGCGCAACGTTTGGCTGAGGCTGGCTATATCACTATTGCCTTTGACGCTGCCTATCAGGGAGCAAGTGGCGGAGAACCCCGTCATACGGACAAGCCGCAAAACCGGACTGAAGATTTACACGGAGCGGCAGATTTTATCACCCAATATCCGGGTGTTGATGCCAACCGCTTAGGTGTATTGGGTATTTGTGGTGGCGGTGGCTATACCCTAAAGGCAGCCCAATCGGACAAACGCTTTAAAGCGGTTGCTACCCTGAGTATGTTCAATTCCGGTGAGGTAAGGAGAAATGGTTTCCAAAATTCTCAAATGAATACCATTCAGGAACGCTTAAAACAAGCTTCCGATGCCCGGGCTCAGGAAGCTGAAGGAGGTAAAGTTGAGGAAGATGCTCGCATAGAAACTGGCGGTAAGCCCCTTTATTCAGGTGTGGCAAGCATAACGGATGAAGAAATCGCGAATACTCCAACCGACTTGTACCGGGAAGGCTACGAATACTATTACAGAACCCACGCCCATCCCAATTCCACCTTTCTATACACCACGAGTAGCCTAATGGATTTAATGACTTGGGATGCTACCGACCAGATTGAATTAATCGATCAGCCTTTGCTCATGATGGCGGGAAGCAAAGCAGACACAAAATATATGACCGATGAAGCATTTGCCAAAGCGGTCAATGCGAAAGACAAGGAACTGTTCCTGATTGAAGGAGCTACACATATACAGACCTATTGGAATCCGGTATATGTATCGCAGGCTGTAGAAAAACTGAGTGAATTTTATAAAACCAACCTTTAAAATTTGGAACCATGAAGTATTCCCTTACATATATTTTGCCGCTGGCGCTTGTCTTTTTCACGGCTTGTAACAGCGACCCTAAAAAGGAAGAATCAAATCAGCATAGCGTACTAGTCTTTCCGCAGGGAGAGAAAATCACCAACACCAATTTTACAGGAACCGCCTACTTGCAGATGCTTGTTGACGCGGACAGCCTCAATTCTGTATCTGTGGGCAATGTGACCTTTGAGCCAGGAGCGCGAACTAAATGGCATAGCCATCCGGCAGGGCAAATACTGTTGGTAACTGATGGTGTTGGTTACTATCAGGAAAAAGGACAGTCCAAGAGGACACTTCGCAAAGGAGATACTGTAAAATGCCCGCCAAATGTCCCTCATTGGCATGGGGCCAGTGTGGACATCGCCTTTGTGCAGGTGGCGATCACAGGACGGGAAAAGGGTGAAACGGTCTGGTTGGAAGAAGTGACCGATGAAGAGTATAATCGTTAACCTATCAGAAATTAACCCGCTTAAGATTTTCAGCGAATTGGTGACGGAAACTTGAACTACAAATCGTAAGATTTGCAATCCGCTTCGCACCAAGGTCTGTTTCCTTACAGACCTTGGTGCCCAAGAATCAGAATTAGTTCACCTCCTCAACTTCTCTCCACACAAAATTGGAAGTTCGGTGCTTGATCAGCCATTGACCGTTCTGCTTGACAAACTCATCCTTGTAAATGGTGTAGAGGGTTGTTTTCATGGTTTTCCCCTCTTGCTCTCCGACGAGGATAACATGGCAATAAGAAGTTGCCGATGCCTTGTCTCCCTGTAAATCGATAGTCTGTTGACCGTTGTGATGATAGACAGTATGGAATTCAGCCAAAAATCCAGAAAACACCTCTTTCAATTGCTGACGGCCTACCAACTTCGAAGATTGATTGCCATTGGAAATAGATTCCACGACTCCATCTTCTGTGAAGAGTAGAACCTGCTCTTCGATTTCTTTGGTGTCTGCCAAGTTTGAAAATCGGTCCACCACATATTTAATGGCCATTTTGTCCTCGATTTCTGCAAGACGTTGTTCAAGCGATTTTTCCATGGTTTGTGCATTTAAATTGTTGACTGCAAAGAGCAAAGCGAATAATGAGATTAGTTTTTTCATATTTAGCGAAATTTATTTTTGACGTAAAGGTGTTTTTCCGTGGGTTCCTTTCGAAGAAGTACCCAAACTGGTACCGATATCATGTGCTTCTTTTAACTGTGCAGGTGCACGATCTCCAAAGACTCCAATGGATGTAAATCCATTTTCCAGTTCATTCAAATCAGCAGCTGAAAGTTTTACGTTTGCAGCTCCGATGTTTTCCTGCATGTGGGGAATGAGCCGTGTACCCGGTATCGGAACAATGAATGGTTTTTTGGCAAGTTGCCATGCCAAAGCGATCTTCCCTGGACTGGCCTGATACCGTTCTCCCACCAGTTGGAGCAAATCCACGATCTTACGGTTTTTAACCAATGCCTCTTCGGTGAACCTTGGGAAATTGAGCGATTTGCGAATGTCTCCTGCTGCAAAATTGTACGTTGGAGTGACTTTTCCAGTCAGGTATCCCATTCCGAGAGAACTCCAGGGAACGAATCCAATCCCCAATTCTTCACAGGTAGGAATCACTTCAGCCTCGGGATCCCGTGTCCAAAAGGAATATTCGTTTTGGACAGCCGTGACAGGATGCTCAGCATGTGCTCTGCGTATAGTGGCTTCTCCCGCTTCTGAAAGTCCATAGTGGCGGATTTTGCCAGCCTGGATCAATTCAGCCATTGTTCCGGCTACATCTTCAATTCGGACTGTTGGATCAACTCGATGCTGATACAATAAATCGATGTGGTCAGTTTGCAGTCGTTTTAGCATATAGTCCACTGCCTGTTTGATATGGGCGGGCTGGCTGTTAAGGCCACCTTTCATTTGGCCGGTTTCGAAGTCGATGTCGAAACCGATCTTGGAAGCAATGACTACGTCATTCCGATAGGACTTTAAAGCTTCACCAACAATGCGCTCACTGGTATGGGGGCCATATATCTCTGCGGTATCGAAAAACCGGTGCCCCGCTTCATAAGCGCTTTGGATCAATTTGATCGAATCAGACTTACTTGGTGGATTGCCATAAGCCCAGGCAATGTTCATGCAACCAAAGCCCATTTCGCTTACTTCAAGCGATCCCAGCTTTCTTTTCCCCAAGGAAAATTCCTGCACTTTACCAGTTGTATTAAGGAGATTATTTTCCGGGGATTTTGCCTGAGCCAAAGAAATCGAAGCAGAAAGCAGTGAGCCGGAGCTAAATGCGATGAAGGCAGCCTGCGTGGATTTGGATAGAAAATCTCTGCGATCCAAAAGATGTTTTTGTGATTCCATGACGTGGATGTTTTTGGATATTCAACTTACTGATACAAAGCTACCTACCACCTTTTCAACTACTCTGACATATATTTCGGTAATGCTTTCACATATGACGGTAATTTTAACTAAGATGAATTCGAACTACCAATAGGTGTCATTTTTGGAATGGAAGTTTGCCACATATCGTGTATGTTGAGCTGGCAAAAGATTGATTGATGAATTATGGAAGACATGGACATCGTGGTGGCAGGAGAATTGAGTAAAGACCTTAGGCTGAGTGATTTTTCTAATGATTATTTCACTCATATTCTTTGCGATGAGGGAGTCGGACAATTCCAGTTGGAAGGAAAAATGTATCAAATCCAAAAAAATGACTTGGTGATCTGGCTTCCTGCCAGCCTGGTCGATGGGGTGATGTTTTCACCTGACTTCAAGGCAACGTATCTTTTTGTTTCCTTCGATTTGATGAGTAAAAACAATCCGGATATAGGCTGGGCTATCAAAGGATTTTTATTTTCCAAGGAACATCCAGTGATGGCCTTGAATGATCCTGACTTCGAGAAATGCCGCCAAAATTTCAGTTCAATCAAAGAGAAGTTTGAAGGCCGGACACATCGTTTTAGAACTGAAATCGTCAACCTTCAGCTTCAAATCTTTGTAATGGAGATGTGGAACCTTTTCGCTGATCAGATGGATAAACGATTCAACAGCACAGAAAAAAGCTCTCTCTTTGAGCGCTTTTTACAATTGGTCCAAAGGCATTGTCTGGAACATCGGGAGGTGGAGTTTTACAGCGGTTTGCTCGCCATCACACCTAAGTACCTGACGGAGGTCTGCAAAAAAGCCAGTGGAAAAACATCGTCTGAATGGATTCAAAACTATACCGTCCAAAGACTCATCATCCTTTTAAAAACCCCCAATCTTAGTTTCACTGAAATCGCGGATACATTGCACTTTTCGAGTCAATCATTCTTTAGCAGGTATGTGAAAAAGACTTTAGGAGTCAGCCCTTCAGAATACCGACAACGGATGGAAGGGTAATTCATTTGCTCGGAGTCCACGATCCGAAAAATCACTCGGCAAATTGCCTATAGCTCGGGATCCAAGTATTTTAAATATTTCCCCGGACTTTTTAAGCAGCATGTGGGAATTTCACCAAAGGAGTATCGGGAGTCAGTGAATTAGTAGTGTGATTAACGATCTATCATTTTCTGCGAAGCTTCAGAATAGCGTTTTCCGACGATGTCCAACTGAGCCAGAACTTGATCAACGATTGCCAGGTCATTCGTCGAAAGCTGGACGGATGTGCTTTCTAGATTTTCCTCCAATCGGTGCAACTTCGTCGTGCCCGGAATTGGAACGATCCAAGGTTTTTGAGCCAGGATCCAGGCTAGAGCGATCTGCGCCGTGGTTGCCCGTTGGGCATCCGCCAGGATTTCCAGCTGATGAACCAATTCCAGATTGGCTTTTCTGGCCTCTGCTGCAAACCGGGGAACGGTATTTCTGAAATCCGTCGGGGCAAAATCAGTCTTTTCGTCCATCTTTCCGGTGAGGAATCCCTTTCCCAAAGGACTGAAAGGGACAAAACCGATTCCCAGTTCCTCCAAAGTAGGAATAATCTCTTCCGTTCTCTCCACCAGAGGGAATACTCGCTTTGCAAAGCAGCTACTGGCTGCACCGCATGAGCACGCCGGATGGTTTTTACCCCGGCTTCAGAGAGCCCAAAGTGTTTCACTTTCCCTTCCCGGATCAGGTCCTTTACCGCACCGGCCACTTCCTCAATAGGTACATTGGGATCTACCCGATGTTGGTATAATAGGTCAATTGATTCGACCTTCAATCGCTTCAGTGATCCTTCTACTGCTAGTTTGATATGTTCCGGTCGGCTGTCAAGCTGACTCCAACGGCCTTCCTTATCCGGGGCAAAACCGAATTTGGTAGCGATCACGACTTTACCTTTGAAAGGATCCAAGGCTTCACCGACCAATTCCTCGTTGATAAAGGGCCCATAGACTTCCGCGGTGTCAAAAAAAGTAACACCCAATTCTACCGCTTTCCTTATCAAAGCGATCATTTCGTTTTTATCGGCTGGAGGACCATAGCCAAAGCTCATTCCCATACAGCCCAAGCCCAGGGCTGATACTTCAAGTCCGGTGTTTCCGAGTTTTCTGGTCTGCATGATTTCTGTAGGTTTTGTTTGAATTCACTTGGTGTGTTACGTCTTACAAAATTGAGTACTTCAAACAAGATTAATTAACTCTTTTCAAACAATGCTTTATGAAAATCAAACAATTGCGTGAAAGAAACTAGTGCAAAGGCCGGGGTGAATCCACGTTTTTGGTCGAGTTTAGAGTTCTTTTTTGGTTTGAAAAACGTAGGTGCTTTGAGGACTCCCAAACTGTTTGAAATCTGTAAGTTTTGATTTGATTCCTGTTACTTTCTAAAATAGAGATTGGGGATTTTTGTAAAATAGAATAGTCTAATTCCCCGAGTGGAAGTAAATTATGGAAAAGCCGGAAAGCCTGGAGGAGTTTTACTGTCGAAAGTTTGAAAGTGTGCCTGGGAGTTTTGGCAGCGAAATCGGCCATTTCAACCTGTTTCGTCTGGAGCCATTGGTTGAAGGGAAACCAACCATGATCCCTTACAAACGCCGTGATTTTTATAAGATCATGCTGGTCAAAGGCGGTAGCAAGGTGCACTACGCTGACAGGATTTACGAAGTCAAAAACCAGGCTCTTTCCTTTTCCAATCCCATGATTCCCTATAAATGGGAGCATTTGGACCGGATCAGAGAGGGAGTTTACTGCATCTTCAATCCCCAGCTTTTTCATCAGTTTGGACAGTTTCAAGAGTACGAGGTGTTCCAACCCCAAGGAATCCATCTGTTTGAATTAACCGACCCGCAGGCTAAAGAGGTCAGAGAGATATTCGGAAAAATGGAAAACGAGTTCAATTCCGATTATAAATACAAGCTGGACCTGATCCGCAATCTGATTTTTGAACTGATCCATTTAGGCCTGAAGATGCAGCCTGCCGGATTGGTCGAAAAACAACACGTCAACGCCTCCCAGCGGATTGCTGCGCTGTTTTCAGAATTGCTGGAGCGGCAGTTTCCCATCGATGAAAATCACACTAGCATTGGCCTTCGTTCTGCATCGGATTTTGCAGATCAGCTGAATGTCCATGTCAATCACCTCAACCGTGCGGTCAAGGCGGTGACTCAAAAAACCACCACCCAGCTTATTTCCGAAAGGATTCTCCAAGAGTCCAAGGTCCTCTTGAAGCATAGCTCCTGGAGCATCTCCGAAGTGGCCTTTTCCTTAGGCTTCAACGAGGTGACCCATTTCAATAATTTCTTCAAAAAACAGCTAAATCTCAATCCTACCCAATTTAGAAAAGGGCCATCGCTTTAAAAGAACTCACATAGATAGATTGTTTAACAAGAAAGCCCAGGCCCCGTGGGCTTGGGGTTTTTCCTATCTTATTTGTTTACAATCCTTCATTGCCTAAACAATTTAAGAATTTCAAGTCACTGAAATTGTTGGGTTGAGCGCGTCATGGGAAACTCCTTAAACAGCAAAAAGAAAACGGGAGATGATTCACTCGTACACGTCGTTCCCCTCGTACCGTACGAATTGTTCGAGACTGAAATCCGAAACGATTCAACTGAATTTAAATTTCCGAAGCTCAGATCGGTTAGTATTTGGGATAGATAATCCGGCGCTTTCAGGCCGTAGCAATCAAAACAGATCAAGCCATTTTTATCAACTAAATAGTTGATTCTTCCTGATGTATTTTCAAGACTTTTTTGCGTTCTTACGAAATTGCGCGGAAGCGTACCGTCACTGCGTTTAGCGTTGACTGGTAAACTTCCGCGCTGGTTGGGGATGCTTTTAGAAGCAAGAATTGTTTTCAAGTAGTATGCTGAAGCAGTTTAAATTATTGTTAAAATCAATTTGACTCGCCATTAGGGCGTGATGTTTTCAATTGTCGTGACCTCGCCGAACAGACTGACCACATAAGCGGTGTTTCCTATGAGCTCCATGGAGCTCGGCTGATTAAGGCCGTCGAGGAGGATGGTGAAAGTGCCATCCGAGTTAACCCTCACGAGCGCACCGGTGTTTGGCTGTGACTCGTCCTAAAAACAGTTTACAGGTTATAGTTTAAATCCTGATACTGATTGACTGTTTTTGGTTCGTCCTTTTATAGGTTTACAAGTGTACGATTTTTGGCATAGTAGTTTTTCCACAACCGATCTGTTTTTTGATTGGTTTGGTGGATTTCCTCAGGTGTTTTGTTTCCTATACTCATATGAGGTCGTTCTTGGTTGTAGAGGTTGACAACGTGGGAAAGCAACTCGTTTGCCTCTTGTATGGAATTTACTTCATAGCAATCCAGGTATTCTCCTTTGATAATTCCATT
>NZ_AUBW01000004.1 GCF_000429445.1 Algoriphagus terrigena DSM 22685 | reverse complement strand
GGTAATGTGGTCAAAAATAGTTGGTGACTTTGGTTGGAAAATTTCTTAAAATGTCGGGCAGGTTTGAAGAGGACGTGAGCTCTGCTGAGGAGCAACTTACCAGCAATAGAATCTGCCAAGTGGAATGAAGGGGCTTCGTTTTTCGGAGCCCTTTTTTCACGCTTCATTCTTCTTGTTCCATGGCTAAGAAAACCCTTTCCTTCTGGCATTTTTGAAGTATAGATACCACCTCAGAAAGCTTTTTCTGTTTCCTGTTGAGAGGCCTCTGTGAATGTTCAAATTGGTTTTCAAATGTCCGAAAAATGACTCCAGGCCATTGGTTGATTTTGGAATTTTCGGATTGTCCAGGTAAGCAAAGAGGTTCGGCAACGCACTTTTTAATACAGAAAAGGAACGTCTCAACAGTTTGTGTTTATACCAAAACTTGCCCGTCAGGGGATTGACCGTTTTCTCATGAACAAACTGATGGTGTCTGCCATCCCATTGGGCGAGTTCGAGAAGCCAATAGCTGAGCTGTTGCTTGGTCTGGATCAGGTGTAGTGTAGACACAATTCTTCGAAGCTCCTGCCCGGGAATGCTTTTAGGCCTACTGAAAAGCCATATTCTGCACATCCGCTGTACATGGATCACGCATCGCTGAAGGGTGACTTGGGGGCAAACTTTGCGGATTGCCCGGAGCAATGCCCGATGTCCATCGCAGGTAATAGACTCGATCTGCACTCCAAGGAGCAGTAGATTTTCCAGGTCTTCTTTGAGCTCTTCGTATCGTTCTGCATCACTGAACCGATAGAGCTGGGTGAATTTGACGGTGTGGTCCCGATACAAAATCAAGCAAAGATCTCCGGTAAAATACGTGCCGTCAATGAGCAGATTTACCCGCTCGGAGGGGTAAACCGACAGCATCGGGGGCTCCCTCAAATAGCTTTTAAAAAGCCGTTGAACAGTGCTCTTGCTCAGGCCGGTCTCTAGGACCAACTGCTCAAAGGTGCGCTTTCCAACGACCCATTTTTCAAACCAAACAAACTGGTTGGATTTGGCTGCCGAAGGGTTGGAACCTGTGAAGAAAATGCCGCAATTTTTACACTTATACCGCTGCTTGCCAGCCTGTTTTCCCCACTTGATGGAGTCCAGAAACCCACAGGCCCAACACCGCTTTTTTTGAAGTTTTCATGAAACAAAAAAACCTTATTGAAACCAGTTTCAATAAGGTGTCTGTAATAATCTTACTGTCAGTAATTTAGAAGGTGTTTTACCAACTATTTTTGACCATTAGACCAATTATTTTGAAGCAGGAATTGGATACTCTGCCATCAGTTTCTTAACATTTTTAGGGATGGTTTTCTCGCGCTTCTCAGGCTTGGTTTTGACGATAGTGGTCAGGATTCCCTGCCAAATCAAACCCTTGGAGCTGCCGTCGTACATATCGACCACCAAGGTACCTTCGATGTAGTCGTCCTCAGAATAGGTCGTCGTAGCGCTGCCCATCCCTCCGGCGCCCATACCCCAGCCCCAACGTGGTCCGTATCCCATGCCGCCCATGTAGTTGGTGTAGGCCGTCGTGCTGGTCTTGCTGTCTAAGACAAGATAGAGCGCAATGGATGCATCTCCTCCGCTCTCGACCAAAGACATTCCTCTGGCCTCGAACTCAGCTTTCAGCGCATCCGTGATTCTTTTCTTATCAAACTCATTCAGCTGTTGATCGCTGTCCTTTTGCCAGCCTTCAAACGAGTAGGTTTTGTACTTCGTGAAGTCTGTGTCTTTATCGTAGTCGCTTTTGACCTGAGCAAAACCGGTCATTGAGACAAGCAGCAAGAGAGCTGCCGCAAATAATTTTGTTGGTAGATTTTTCATGGTTGTTTTGATTAAAGTGGTTTGAATTTTTTGATAGTCGATAAGGCATGCTTGCTTGGACTCATTTTTATATTGGGAGATACGACCTGAACCCAGAGTTTATCCCAAAGTCGCTCAACTTTAAAAAGCAATTGACAAATCGAGTCTTAGGCAGTCCAAAATCCAGTAGGATTTTTTCACGTGGTATAAGAGAGTTCATTCGAAAAATGGATTGAGCGAATGTAACGATATAATCAGACTGGATACAAATGTTTGAATTACAAAGTATCACTTAAAGGTGTAAAATAATTAGAATTACTGTCTCGTTAAGCCAGTAATTGGAGTAATCGAATGTTAAGTATGTCTATTAATGAGAATTAGTTCATGTCTGACTTCATAAATTCCTTGTTCTTGGCTGGGAAGAACGAGCCAGATCTTGGATTTTGCAACGGGAGACAATGAGGATGAAAGCAGCGAATCCCGACATCAATTCCCCACTCCCGTACTAGGGTAATCCGATTTTTCTCTTATTTTTGATCATGCTTTCCAAAAAGACCAAGTACGCCCTGCACGCCCTGACCTACCTCGGCAAGCATCGCGAAAACAAAACTGTACTGATTCAGGACATCGCTGAGGAGCATGGGATCTCTCATAAGTTTCTCGAAAACATCCTTCTAGAGTTGCGAAAAGCAGGCTATCTCGGTAGCAAAAAGGGCAAAGGCGGCGGTTATTATCTGATCAAGGAGCCCAAAGACATTCCGCTTTCACGTATCATCCGACTACTGGATGGCCCCATCGCGCTACTTCCCTGCGTGAGTCTCAACTACTACGAGCCCTGTGCGGAATGTAAAAACGAAGTCCAATGCGGGATAAACAAGGTCATGGTGCAGGTGCGGGATGAGACGCTCAAGATTCTCGAAAACAAGTCTTTACAGGATATTCTCGACGGAGAATAAATTTTTTTATCACAAACTCTATAAAATTTATAGGGATTATATACTTTTGCTTTCCCAAGCCGTATAGATATCCATGTTTCTAGATCAATTGACCAAAAAGTTCTTTTCTCCCAAACCGGGAAAAGACAGCAATGCCAAGAGCTTGCTCAAAGCCATTTCCTGGAGAATAGTGGGTACGATCGACACGATTGTGATTTCCTATCTTATCACGGGTCAATTGGTCATGGCGGTATCGATCGGTACCGTGGAGGTTTTCTCCAAGATTATCCTCTACTACCTGCATGAGCGGGTTTGGGAAAATGCAACAAAAAACAAAGCCGATGAGCCAAAGCCTGAATATATCAGATCTTGAATCCAAACTGGAGCAATTGAGTGCAGGAGAGGGCTTGGCCTTGATCGCCGAGATGTTTCCGGGCAAGGTGGTTTTTTCGACCTCGCTAGGTCAGGAAGATCAAGTCATTACTCAATTGATTGCATCTCAGAATTTGCCGGTTCAGATCTTCTCTCTTGATACGGGAAGGCTATTTCCAGAGACTTTGGAGCTTTTGGGACGCACGGAATCCCGGTACAAGACCCGGATCAAAGTCTATTATCCAGAAACTGCTTCGGTAGAAAAACTGGTCAGCGACATCGGAATCAACGGATTTTACGACTCTGTTGAAAACCGAAAATCCTGCTGCTTTGTCCGCAAAGTCGAGCCTTTAAAAAGAGCTTTGGCAGGAAATCAGGTCTGGATCACAGGCCTCCGGGCCGAGCAGAGTGCCAACCGCGGCGGGATGAAGCGTGTCGAGTGGGACGAAGCCAATCAAATTCTCAAGTATAATCCCTTGCTGGATTGGACTTTTGACCAGATGATCGACTACATCAAGGAGCATAAGATTCCCTACAATCCGATGCATGATCAGGGTTTTGTCAGCATTGGCTGCGCCCCTTGTACCCGGGCGATATTTCCTGGAGAAGACGCCCGCGCCGGTCGCTGGTGGTGGGAAGACTCGAAGAAGGAGTGCGGATTGCATGCGAAGTGAGACGCAAGAATTAAGAAGCAAACATAAGAATTATCGGATTGAAGTTCCCTTTACCTCGTAAATCGCACTTCGTAACTCGTAAATAAAATGAACAACGTATTTATTCCAAATCCCAAAGAAGCAGAATCGATCCATATCCTTCGGGAAGTGGCGGCGCAGTTTGAGCGTCCGGTTTTGCTTTTTTCCGGAGGGAAAGACTCCATTACCCTAGTTAGATTGGCTCAAAAGGCCTTTTTCCCTGCGAAAATTCCTTTTCCTCTCCTTCACGTCGACACGGGACACAACTTCCCGGAGACGATTGAGTTTCGGGACAATCTGGTGAAGGAACTTGGACTCGAACTCATCGTGCGAAATGTCCAGGATTCTATTGATCAGGGAAAAGTACGGGAAGAGCGCGGTCGCTACGCCAGCAGAAATACGCTGCAGACGACGACGCTTTTGGATGCGATCGAGGAATTCAAGTTTGACGCCTGCATCGGCGGTGCGAGAAGAGATGAGGAAAAAGCCAGAGCCAAGGAGCGCGTGTTTTCCGTTCGTGATGACTTTGGTCAGTGGGATGAGAAAAACCAACGCCCGGAGTTGTTTGACATGCTCAACGGCAAGATCCACGTGGGACAAAATGTGCGTTGTTTCCCGATTTCGAACTGGACTGAGCTGGACGTCTGGGAATATATCCGCACTGAAAACATCGCCATTCCGAGCATTTATTTCGCTCATAAGCGCGAAGTGTTCCTTCGTGACGGCATGATCTGGACTGCCAACGAGCACGTGTTCCGTGAGCCGCATGAAGAAGTAGTCGAAAAGATGGTCAGGTTCCGTACCGTGGGTGACATGACTTGCACCGCGGCAGTATTCTCCGAGGCGGTTTCTCTGGATGATGTGGTCGCTGAGATCAGACTCTCCACCATCTCCGAGCGTGGCGCCCGTATCGACGACAAGCGATCTGAAGCAGCGATGGAGACTAGGAAAAAGGTTGGATATTTTTGACATCGAGTTATGCTGCTTCTCCAGAAGCAGCATAAACTGACAAATCCAAGTCCAGCTTCGGGAGAAGCAGGGCAACAAAAAATGAGTAAGTGAATTAAACAAATCGGCTGTGGACTGTGGTCCGTGGTCTGTTGACAAAGAATCTAACAAATGGACATACAAGGCAGAAAACTCATCAAAATCGCCACTGCGGGTTCCGTGGACGACGGCAAAAGCACCCTCATCGGTCGCTTGCTGTACGACACCAATTCCCTCACGACTGACAAGATCGAGGCCATCGAGCGCAGCTCCAAGCAGCGCGGATACGATTACCTGGACTTTTCACTGGCTACCGACGGACTAGTGGCCGAGCGCGAGCAGGGCATTACCATCGATGTGGCGCATATTTATTTCAATACCGATAAGACCAATTTCATCGTCGCGGATACTCCGGGACACGTGGAGTACACGCGAAATATGGTGACTGGCGCATCGACTTCGAATGTCGCCATCATCCTGATCGATGCCCGCAAAGGCGTGATCGAGCAGACGTACCGCCACTTTTTCATCAGCAATTTGCTTCGCATTTCCCACGTGGTCGTAGCGATCAACAAGATGGATTTGGTGGATTACAGCGAGGATGTTTTCCTGAAGATCAAGCATGATTTCGATGCCTTGGTAGCAAAGAGTGACTTTAGAGAGGACCAGATCACCTTTATTCCGGTGTCGGCTTTGAAAGGTGAAAACGTCACCCGCAAATCTGATCACATGCCTTGGTATGTGGGGAATACGCTTTTGGATCATCTGGAAGTACTTGAGCCTTCGGATTTGCTCGAAAGCTCAGTTCCAAGATTTCCGGTTCAGTATGTCATCCGTCCAAAGACTGAGGCCTACCATGATTTCCGTGGTTTCTCGGGAATGCTCTACGGAGGCAATCTAAAAGTTGGAGATGCGGTGACAGTGTTGCCATCCGGCAATGAATCAACCATTAAAAGCATCCATTTCTTTGATCAGGAAGTGGAGGAAGCTGCCACCGAGTCCTCCATCGTGATCACGCTGGCGACTGAGGTGGACTGTAGCCGTGGAGACATGATTGTGAAAAGTGGCCAATTGCCGCAAAGCGAAAAGGCAATCTCTGCGACCATCTGCCAAGTCAACAGCAAGGCGTTGAAAGTGGGCGGAAAGTATATCCTGCAGCACGGAATCAACCGGGTTTTGGCCAAGGTCGATCAGATCGAATCCAGAATCCACACCGATTTCACCGGTATAGAGGAAGCCGATCAGTTGAAGCTCAACGACATCGGCCGGGTGCATTTCAGACTCAGCAAACCGATTCACTTCGACTCTTATCACACCAGCAAGTCCAACGGGGCGTTTATCCTGATCGATGAGGGAAGCTATGACACCGTGAGTGTGGGGTTTATTGAGTAGAGTCAAGAACCAAGATTCAAGACGCTAGACAAAAGACTTCGAAATTCATCATTCTATGTTCGACATTTGATATTGAAAAATAATGAACACCAAATGCTCAATATCGAATAAAGAAGTAGTGAAAGAGACATGTTGAAAGATTCGTGGATTAAACCTTACCACCTTCCAACTTTTCCACCTTTCAACCCAAAAAATTAAAGAACTATCCCCTCTCGGGAAAACCTATTATTGCCATGCAAAGCTTTCGAACTGAACTAGAAAATCCGATTGTAGAGAAAGACATCCTTGACTTGGAGCGAAAAATTGCCCTTTTCCGGGATGGGAAGATCGACTCGGAAAAATTCCGTAGCCTCCGTCTCGCAAGGGGTATCTATGGCCAGCGGCAGGAAGGAGTCCAGATGATCCGGATCAAATTGCCGTACGGCAGAGCGACTTCCGCTCAGCTTCGCAGGATTTGCAAGGTGTCGGAGGAGTATTCCATCGGACGACTGCACATCACAACCCGACAGGATATCCAAATCCACTTCGTCAGTTTGGACAGGACGCCGGAGCTTTGGGCAGAGCTGGAAAAGGACGACGTGACGCTGCGCGAAGCCTGTGGTAACACAGTCAGAAACGTCACTGCATCCGAAACCGCCGGCATCGATCCCAAGGAGCCCTTTGATGTGACTCCTTATGCCGATGCTACGTTCCGCTACTTTTTGAGAAATCCGATTTGCGGGGAGATGGGCCGAAAGTTTAAGATGTCTTTTTCCTCATCAGAAGATGACAATGCGCTGAGCTATTTGCACGATTTGGGTTTTATCGCCAAAGTGAAAAATATAGACGGTAAAGAAGTCCGAGGCTTCAAAGTGATGCTCGGCGGCGGATTGGGTTCCCAGCCGCGCCATGCGGATGCGATCTCCGACTTTGTCGAGACGGATCAGATCATTCCTTTCACAGAGGCCGTCCTGCGGATCTTTGACCGGCATGGCGAGCGGGCTAGAAGAAACAAAGCCAGGATGAAGTTCTTGGTGAAAGATCTGGGCATCGAGGCGTTTTTGGACTTGGTTGAAAAGGAGAAAAAAGCCCTTCCCTATTCAAATTTCCCGATTGATTTTGAGGCCTACGAGGCCGCTAAAACTCTTCCGAATCCGGAAAGTCCGACGCTTGACAGTGAGCCGGGGCTGGATTTTGAACTTTGGAAACTGACCAATGTCCTGCCACAGAAGCAGGCTGGCTACGTGGCCATCGGAGTACGGGTATCTTTGGGCGACTTCTACTTGGATCAAGCCCGGCCTTTGGCTGACTTGGTGGAAACCTATGCCGCGGGAGAAGTGCGGTTTACTTTGAGACAAAATATCCTGATCCGTGACGTCCGCGAGGACTTGGTTCCGTTCTTTTATCAGGAACTGAAAAAGATCGGTTTGGGTCAGCGTGGCTACAATACCCTTGGAGATATCACCGCATGTCCAGGCACTGACACTTGTAATCTGGGAATCGCCAGCTCCACAGGGATTGCCGTGGAACTCGAAAAAGTGATCACGGAGGAGTATCCACAATACTTACAAAATCAAGATCTGGTGATCAAAATCTCCGGATGTATGAATGCCTGCGGCCAGCACAACATGGCGCACATTGGTTTTCAGGGAATGTCCATGAAAGCCGGTAAGATGGTAGTTCCAGCGTTGCAGGTCCTGCTTGGCGGGGGAAATTTGGGTGATGGCAATGGAAGATTTGCCGACAAGGTGACCAAAGTCCCCAGCCGACGGGGTCCTCAGGCATTGCGCGTCTTGTTGGACGATTTTGAGAAAAATGCGGGAGGCAAAGACTTCCTCAGCTATTACGATCAGCAGGGTCAGATCTATTTCTATGACTTGCTGAAAGAACTCGGTGATGCGTCGACCATCACGGAGGCCGATTCTGTCGATTGGGGTCACAACGAATCCTATGAAGTGGCGGTCGGTGTCGGAGAATGCGCCGGTGTGATGATTGACTTGGTCGCGACTTTGCTTCTGGAAGCTTTGGAAAAACTCGATCTTGGCAAGACTGCCTTGGAAGAAGGCCGTTGGTCTGACAGCATCTACCACCACTATGCAGGCTTGATCAATGCGGCAAAGGCACTTTTGCTCAGCGACGATACCAGCACCAACAGCTACGCTAATATCATTTCTCTTTTTGATGAGAAATACGTCGAAACCGGCAAGATCAATCTGGGCGGCACGTTCGCTGACAAAGTCTATCAGATCAATCAGCACGAACCGACTCCCGAGTTTGCGGCGGCTTATGCCACTCAGGCTATGGAAGTTTATAATTTGTTGAAATCTTACCGCGAGGCGGAGGTAGAAGCATGAGTTTGAATATATATCCAAAAGTTACGCTTGTCGGCGCGGGTCCGGGCGATCCGGAGTTGATCACGCTGAAGGCAGTGTTTGCCCTGAACAAGGCGGACGTCGTCCTCTACGACGCGCTGATCGATCCTGTTTTGCTGAAGCACGCACCTGCTACTGCGCTGAAAATCTTTGTGGGCAAGCGTGTGGGCAGGCATTCCACCCCACAGGAAGACACCAATGAACTCTGCGTCAGACTGGCAAAAAAGCACGGACATGTCGTCCGACTGAAAGGCGGCGATCCTTTTGTCTTTGGTCGTGGTGCTGAGGAAATAGAATACATCGAATCCTTTGGGATCTCCACCGAATTGATTCCCGGGATCACTTCTGCGATTGCCGTTCCGGCATCGGCAGGCATTCCGGTGACCAAAAGAGGAACTTCCGAGAGTTTTTGGGTAGTAACCGGCACGACCACTACGGGTGAATTGTCTAAAGATTTGGCTTTGGCAGCACAATCCACTGCGACCGTCGTGGTGCTGATGGGAACCAGAAAGCTTGGAGAGATCGTTAGCGTTTATCGGGACTTGGGTAGAGGTGATTTGCCAATTGCCATTATCCAAAGTGGAACGACGCGTGACGAAAAGATCACGGCGGGATTTATCCATGACATCGAGCAAAAGGCGAACGAATCCAAGATCGAAGCTCCGGCGATTATTATCGTAGGTGAAGTGGTCCGGGAAAGCGTGAAACTGGCCGAGGTCTATCGGGAAGCGGTTTCAGTGATCAGTAGGCAGTAGGCAGTGGCCAGTCGCGGTCATCAGTGGGTAGAAACCAGTAAGCAATCAACAACTTGCAGTTGCTCGTTGGATCGGGCTAACTTTACAGCTTTGCCACCTTGCCACTCAAATCTTGCTTCTTGCCTCTAATATCTTGTCTCTAAAAAAATGAACCATCTCTATCCCATCTTCCTCAAAGTCCACGAACTCAATACCTTGTTGGTCGGTGGAGGAAATGTGGGTACGGAGAAGCTTCAATTTTTGCTAAAATCCAGCCCAAATGCCCAAGTGACGGCAGTTTCCAGGGAATTTTCCCAAGCTTTTTTGGATCTTGCTGCAACTACAGATTCGGTAACGCTGATCGAAGATGTCTATCAGGAGAAATACCTGGGTGGCAAACATATCGTGATCGCCGCTACGGATGACAAGGCTGTCAACCGTCAAATCCGCGACGAAGCCAAAGAGCGTTTCCTTCTCGTCAATGTGGCCGATACGCCTGAGCTTTGCGACTTTTATCTCGGTGGCATCGTCACCAAAGGCAACCTCAAGATCGCCATCAGCACCAACGGCAAATCACCGACGACTGCAAAACGGCTGAGGCAGCTTTTGGAAGAAGTTCTTCCCGAAGAGATCGACGACTTGCTCGAAAATCTTAACGCTTATCGTGACACACTGAAGGGCGATTTTGAATACAAAGTCAAAGCGATGAATGAGATTACCGAAGGACTGGTGAAGAAAGAAACAAGAGACAAGAAGCAAGACGCTAGTCTTTAGTGTCAAGTATCGGCTGTTCAGAAATTTGATTGGGTTCCCACTTTATCCATCGGTTGACCCAACGTTGTTTTGCTGCTTCTCCAGAAGGGGAACTGTACAAAATCACAGATTAAATTACGATTGTGTGAGTTTTACACGTTTTCGAAAGATAAGATGTGACTAGTCGTCTCAAATGAATTGGTCAGACTAGTGGAGTGCTGAATATTCGAACAGTGGCTTCGAAAAATGTAGAATCCGATCCGTCGGAAACTGGCAGGGGCTATTCAATTTTTTCGTATTCAAGCGTCCCCACCTCGGGAGCCTTGATTACCCTTCTTTTCGAATCAAAGAAGAGGATATCGAATTTTACCGAGATGACGCTGATTTTGACAGTGAGTTTGGAATTGTCCTTGGAAAGATTCCACTTTCCTTCTCTGGATTTGTCTCCGTTGATCCCCAGAAAACTCCCGTCTTCTCTGAATACTTGGTAGGTTTCAATAGGGGTGGATTCGACTCCGTTTTTGGTTTGTTTGACGAGTTTCCATTTGCCGATCAGTTCCTTGGAGGTTTGTGCCTGAGTGGCTATTCCGGCAAAAAGCAGGAAGAGGAGAATGAGGTATTTTTTCATGGTAGAACAGTAAGTTGGTTTCGGTTTGAAATAAAAATGATTCGAATTTAGCTCAAGAGGCCGATACAGAAAATTTTTTGACCAAATATCCTTCTGCATCTGCAGAAGCAGAACTTCATAAAATCACAGATTAAGTTCCGTTTATGTGATTTTTCACACGTTTTCAGAAGATAGGATTTGATTTAGGCCAGCGTAATTGAAGTTATGGAGATCTCGCTATCTTCATTCATGCTCCGAATGCCAAACCTATTTTCGTTTTTTCTTCTTGCCTTTCTGCTTTTGCAAGTTCATGACAGCAATGCTCAAGCTCCTGTCACCAAACCCAACAAACCCCTCATCCAAGCCATCCAGTCCGCGCCGGGATTCATTGCACTTTGGAAGTTTGATGAGAAGGAAGGCAACAAACGAATGGCGGTCGGAAATGGCACATTTTCGCTACAGGAAATGAACGGGACTATCCCGAGAATTGAAGAAGGACCGGTATCAGGTTACTCCATCCAACTCGATGGATCCAGCTACCTGAACTTACCGCATGACCAAACCAAAAAACTAAACATCCATGGGGCGGGAAAAGAAGTAACTGTCATCGCTTGGGTGAAGCGGAGCGGCGAGCAGACGGGCTTTGTGGGAGGAATGTGGAATGAATATGCCGACGGAGGCAAGCGGCAATATGGCCTTTTTGTCTCACTTCCGCATTACAACGGCGGAGATCAGGTTTGCGGTCATATTTCGCAAACGGGAAAACCAACGCCGCCTTTTCCGTACTCGATTGACTACTCTGCCAGCAAGCAAACCGTTCCGAAAGATCAGTGGACTTGCATCGCTTTCACCTACGACGGAGAATACATCCGATCCTACGTCAATGGGGAGTTTGAAGCTCGGGAACCTGAACTCATCAAGAATACAGCTGGGTTTGAAGGCTATCCGGATGGCTTGACGCAAAGCAAAAATCCCTACTTTTTCCCAGACGGGATGGGAGACAATGGTTCCGATTTTACGGTCGGAGCGGTCTTGCTCAAGCGTGGCATGGGTAATTTTTTCAAAGGTCAAATCGGCGGCTTGGCTGTATACGACCAGGCCTTGGATGAAGGAAAGCTAAAAGAGTTGGCGGATTTTGAGTGAAGAGAAGCAGCGACCATATTCTATGTCTCACCAGCTTTTGCAAGAGATAGAATCTGGGATCTGACGGATAGAACAAAAAAAAGCCACCCAGCCTTTTTCAAAAACCGGGTAGCTTGAGTACAGAATGATCTTTGCGTCAGCTCAGCTCATTTGTCGGTAGGGTTTCGAGTCTGACTGCAGCGGCTGGCTTCGCTGGTTTCAATTTCAATCCAAATAGCGGCCTCAGAAAATTCACTCTTCGAACCAGCTCGAAAGTCCCAAAACATCCGACAAGCGTGATCAGCAAGACCAGTACAAACTGCAACTGAACTGGAATAGCCAAAGGAAATACCCAAACCGAACCCAAATACAGGAAAACCATATGCAGGATATACACCGGATAAGCCGCTTCGCTGAGATAAGTCAAAGCTTTTCCTGGCTTGTTCAGATGTATACTTCCGAAGGCAAAGACTGCAAAGATCCAGCAAAGGGATTCGGTGGCAAGCAGATAGTCTGGAGCGAAGGAGTTGAAATGGAACATTCTCAAGAGATACAATCCCAAGGCGATAGTCACAAAAATCCATCGTCCTCGTCGGATCATCTGCCAGAAACCATCTCCGCTCAGCACAAAGCAAAATCCAAAGAAGAAAGCCAGCAGTCCTAGGTAGAACCCATGCCATGTTCTGGCATACATTTCAAACGGGTTGGGGTTCACGAGCAGGACCTCTCCGATAAATGCAGCCAAAACCAACAACAGAGCCCAGGGTTGGCTGAGTGTCCTTTTGATCCAGAGGACCAGCTTGCCGGATTCATTTTGCTTGAGGTAAAATAGGATCGGAGAGAGCAGGACGACATAGCAAAATATATTGCCCAAAAACCACAGATGACCGGGATCCCAGGTGTATTGGAGTTTCATGCCGTAGTAATACCGCCAGACCAATAGGTGAAGTGGGACAATTACAAACATTCCGAATACGAATGGCAGGAGAATCCGGCCTGCGCGCTCGCCAATCAGTTCTTTCCAGCTCCGCTGCCGCATCGCAAAATAAACACCCATGCCGGAGACGAAAAACAGCAAAGGTATCCGCCAGACATTCAGCAGCGCCATGGGATACCAAAGCGCATCCCAGGACTCGTTGGAGGTGATAAAGCCGATCATCCGGCCCCAAGACTGGAAGCCGATGGCGACGTGATAGATCAGCAGCAGGCCGATGGCGATCACCCGAAGCCAGTCGATGTCGTATCGTCTAACGGAAATTTTTTCTTGATTTTCCATAGTTTCTAAGTCGTACTTTTTGACGCAATTCACATGGTATCCCGGCAACAGTTCTGAATGACGGGCCGTCGACCGTGGACTGTCGTCTATTGACGTGATCAGACTATTTCAGCATCTCAGCGATTTCGGGACGGATCTTCTCCAAGTAGGCGTAGTCGAGCTTGAGCCCCATCGGCGCCAAAGCATTCCCCATGACATCATAGACGTCTTTTACAGCGGCGAATGGAGCGGAAACATTGTCAAGGGCAGTGGTCTCGTACTTGTTTTTGATCGTTTTGTCAGCGCCTTTTTCCAACAGCATCTGGACGATCTCCGGACGGCCAAAGAAGGCAGCGGAAATCAGAGCGGTGGAGCCGTCATTGTTTTGAAAATTGAAATCCGCTCCCGCGTCCAGAAGCAAACGAGCCATCTCAGTTTTGCCGAAGACTGCCGCGGTGATCAGCGGACTTGATCCGCCAAAGGGATCCTTTTCATTTAGATCGCTTCCGGCTGCAATGTGTTGCTTGACGGCGGCGGCGTTTTCAGTGACGACGGCGGTGTGGAGGTCTACGTCCGGCGCTCCTTCTTTTTTGGAGGCAGAGGTGCTACAGGAGGCCAGTAGGATACCAGTAATAAGGAGCGCTGGCGCAAAGAATCGATAGATTGAAACAGGCTTTTTCATAGTGATTTTGGTTTGATTTTGTTTGTCCCAAAGTAAAGTCGAACCCTTGCGTCACACTAAACAGCCCTGCTCACAGATTTATAAGAGAACAGGAGTTGGATATAAACTATGACGCAGGGATGTAAAAAATCACGCAAAACACGGTGAGGGACGAGTTACGAAGTACGATTTACGAGCGGCTGAAGCGTGTTGAGGCCTTGGACTCGGAGAGACTTTACAACTTTGCCGCCTTACAACTTTCCAACCTAATTCCAGTTTTTCAATAAAGAACATCGAACATTGAGTTCTAAAAATCGAAGCATCCAACATCCCGCAGCCCCCATCCTGCAATTCACTTTTTTCTTCTAGTTTTACTGCATGACCGCCACTTCTCCTCAGGACAGGGAATTCTTAGATCAGCTCGCTGCGAAAGTTGAGGCCAACATCGCCGATGAAGAATTTGGCGTCTCTGAGCTGGCGGATGCGATGAATATGAGTCGCTCCAATCTCCTCCGGCGTGTCAAGAAAGCGAGTAATCTTTCGGTCAGCCAGCTGATCAACCAAATTCGACTGGAGCGATCCATGGAACTGCTCCGAAACTCGACTCTGAACGTTTCAGAGGTTTCTCACCAAGTTGGATTCAACAGTCCGTCGTATTTTATCAAATGCTTTCGGGAGCACTACGGTTATCCTCCGGGTGAAGTAGGGAAGCATGTAAATGTTCCGGCTCCAGAAAATCCGATTTCTACAGCACCAAATTCTGCTAAGAAGTATTGGATCGGTGGGGCGGCCCTTGTCTTACTGTTGGCAGTGGCTTGGCTGATTTTCAAGCCGGAAATTTTCCCGGAGAAACTCACCCGCGAAAAGTCCATCGTCGTGCTGCCGTTCAAAAATGACAGCGGCGACTCCACCAACATCTACCTCATCAACGGTCTGATGGAAGCGACGCTGAACAACCTCCAAAAGATCAAAGATCTGCGGGTGCTCAGTCGCACCTCTGCCGAAAAGTACCGCGACAGCGACAAGTCCATTCCTGAGATCGCCGAAGAGTTGAAGGTCAGCTACCTGATCGAGGGGAGCGGACAAAAGATCGGCGACCGGATCGTGCTCAATATCCAGCTGATCGAAGGAGCCACCGACAAGCATCTTTGGAGCAAGCAATATCGGCGCGAGGCCAACGATATTTTCACCCTTCAGCAGGAAATATCCAAGGACATCGCTGAGCGAATCCAGGCGATCATCACGCCTGAGGAACAGTCCCGAATTGAGAAAGTCCTCACAGAAAGCCCAAAAGCGTACGATTCTTTCTTGAAAGGGCTCGAACTGCTGAATAGAGGGGGAGACGAAAATCTCCTGCAATCCGTCACCTACTTTGATGAGGCGATAAAAGAAGATGGAAGCTTTGCCATGGCTTATGCCTGTGCCGGATTCGCCTTTTATTACTACGATTTGTTCCGGGCCGAAAAAGTTCACCTTGACCAACTAGGGGAATATTCTGATAAAGCCGTGCTATTTGATCCGACTTCGGGAGAAAGCCTCAGGGCAAAAGGCATGTACTATCTCTTGAAAAAAGATTACTCCCAAGCTTTGCCTTTCTTGGAGAAAGGGCTGGAATACAATCCCAATTCCTCAGAGATTATCGGGTTGCTGGCGGATTTCTATGCCAACTATCTGCCCAATACGGCCAAGTATCTGGAGTATGCCCTGAAAGGCATGCAACTGGAGGCCGGTCCGGCAGATTCGGTGGCCACGAGCTATTTCTACTTACGCCTCGGAAATGCACTGATCCAAACCGGATTTGTGGATGAATCGATGGAGTACATCAACAAGTCCCTGGAATATTTTTCAGGTAATGCCTACTCCCGCTACGTCAGAGCATTTATCAGTTACGCTCAGACCAAAGATCTGAGGCTAACCCGCAGTCTTTTGAAAGCCGAATATGCCAAAGATTCTTCCCGGTTTGATATTCTCCAGGATCTCGGAAAAGTGAGTTTTTACCTCCGGGAGTATGATTCGGCTTACGTGTACTACGAGCAGTTCAATCGGATTCGCGAGGAGCAAAAGCTCAATGTGTATGTCCACGAAAATATGATCATCGGAGAAGTCTATGAAAAAGTCGGAAAAACTGAGGAAGGTCAAAAGTTTATCCAAAGCTATCGGGACTACTTGGATGGAGATCAGACAGTCTATAAAAATCTGGGTTTGGCGGTTTACAATGCCCATCATGGAAATTTTGACACAGCTTTGGAACATTTGCGGCTTTTTGCGAAGGAAGACAACATCCAGATTTGGGTAGTCTTATTTCTCACCGAAGATCCGGCGATGGATGAATTCAAAAAAAATCCTGAATTCCAGAAGATCTGGGCCGGAGTGGAAAAGAAATTTTGGGACAACAACAAACAAATCAGGGAGCAGTTGGAGGAAGAAGAATTGTTGTAACTTTTTTCCTGTGGGGTACCTCGTACAGATTCAGTCTTTAGTTTTCATCTAAATCAAACTCTTTTTTTGACGTATGCCTACCGAACAAGAACTGCAACAGCTTGCCCGTCAGTTGTCCAATCCCGAAGGGGAGTTTGGTCTGGAACTGGCGAAGGAAATGGGTCAAACCAATCTCGGGATGACCAAGAGCGCAATCCATGTGCTAGGCGTGAAGCCGGGTGACCAGATTCTCGAGATCGGCCACGGTAATGCCGCCCATCTGGAGTATCTATTGAGCCTTTCGGGGGAAATCAGCTACACCGGACTGGAGATTTCTAAGACGATGCATCAAGAAGCTAAGGCGCTCAATTCGCATCTCGCAAAGGATGAAATGATTCGATTCTGCAGGTATGAGGGGGAAAAGATCCCATTTGAGGACGATGCCTTCACCAAGATCTTCACAGTCAACACGGTTTACTTTTGGGCTGATCCGCTGGCATTTGCGAAGGAAATCTCTCGGGTGCTGCATCCAAAAGGTAGATTTGCTTTGGCTTTTGCTCAAAGGGAATTCATGAAGAATTTGCCTTTCACCCGGTTTGGGTTTCAGCTTTACAACACGACTGAATTGGTAAGTCTTTTGGAAAAAGCTGAGATGGGTATCGAATCGATCGAAGATTGCGAGGAAGAAGTCCGAGCCAGATCCGGAGAAAAAGTCACCCGGAGATACACGGTCTTGCAGTGCTCTGCTAAGAAATAGATTTGTGCAGATGGCCTGGTGGACGATTGCGTTACTGGCTGTTCCCTTAGAGTGGCACTTTTTTTCATCCATCCGCTGGCCTAAATCCGGCAAAACCGATACACAATGTTCGAATCACTCAGTATCTCTTACAGCATTGGCTTATTCGTAGTATCCGCCCTGATCATCTGGTATTTCAGCAACAAGCTTTCAGGCTTGGTGGATTTTATCGACGATGCATTTAATCTGGGAGATGCGTTTGGTGGGACGATTCTGCTGTCCATCGTGACCAATCTTCCGGAGCTGACTATCGTGACGATGGGCACGATCCAAGGAGACACCGCGATGGCGACCGGGAATATTCTGGGAGGAATAGCTGTACAGACGCTCCTTTTATCGCTTTTTGATTTTGCCTCTAGAAAGGAAAAGAAGCCCCTCACGACCCTCACGTCCCACAGCAATTCCATCGCTCAGGGGCTTTTCCTTTGCGTGATTCTTGCCTTGGTGTTGATGGGTACGCAGTTTCAGAGAGTGCTGATGAATCACCGTTTCGCACCGATTGAGGTGTCCATCCTGGTGGTTTGGCTGCTGAGTCTCTTGGTGCTCAAGAAGAGTGAAAAAAGCCAATTGCTGCCTAAGCCGGAAGAAAAGCGCACTGTTCAAGATGCTAGATCGGGCCGAATGGCGATCCTTTCTCTGATTGGTATTGGCCTTCTGATCTTGGTTTTCGGCGTGCTCCTGACCAAAGCCAGTGAAAACATTGCCGCGCATTTTGAGATAGACGGAGTAGTTTTTGGCGCGACCATCTTAGCCTTGGTGACCAGTTTGCCGGAGATTTCCGGCGGGTTGGCATTTGTGAGGGAAAGGAGATATGTGCCCATCATCAGTGACATCTTTGGGGGGAATGCCTTCCTTCCGGTACTTTTTCTTTTGGCAAATCTGATCAGTCACGAATCGGTGCTGACCGAGGCGCACAAATCTGACATCTACCTGGCAGCCTTGTCGATTGCGATGACTTTGGTCTTCATCATCGGCATGGTGATCAAGTCGCCGAGGCGGTTTTGGGGTATGGGTTTGGATTCTTGGACAGCACTAGTGATCTATATCTTGGGAATTGCCGGATTGGTGCTCGTGTGAATAACAGACCGAATGGACTTGCTCCGATTTTTTCTACTAAATTCCAAAATCTGATAAGTTTCTGTCCAGGAATGCGACGAAGGGATTTCTTTGGTTTTTTAATTCCCCCAGTTCCGTTATTTTTGGGACTTCTAAGAGAAGTATCAATTATCCAGATTTATGGCATATTTATTCACCTCAGAGTCAGTATCTGAGGGTCATCCTGACAAAATTGCTGACCAGATTTCCGATGCGCTGATTGACAATTTTTTGGCCTTCGATCCCAATTCCAAAGTCGCTTGCGAAACCCTTGTAACCACCGGACAGGTGTTTTTGGCGGGTGAAGTGAAGTCGGATATCTACCTCGACGTGCAGAAGATCGCCCGTGACGTGATCAACCGCATTGGCTATACCAAGAGCGAATACATGTTTGAGGGCAACTCTTGCGGGGTGCTTTCCGCAATCCACGAGCAGTCTGCCGATATCAATCAGGGAGTAGAGCGCAAGAATCCTGAAGAACAGGGTGCTGGTGATCAGGGGATGATGTTCGGTTATGCTACCAGCGAAACCGAAAACTATATGCCGCTGGCATTGGATCTGTCTCACATGATCCTGCGAGAGTTGGCTGAGTTGAGAAGAGAAAACAAAGATATTACCTATTTGAGACCGGATTCCAAGTCTCAGGTCACCATCGAATACAGTGATGACAACGTGCCCCAGCGGATCGATGCTATTGTGGTGTCAACCCAGCATGACGACTTTGACGAGGAGGCGACTATGCTGGCTAAGATCAAGGCCGACATTATCAATATCCTGATTCCAAGAGTGAAAGCTAAGTTGAAGCCAGAGCTTCAAAAGCTCTTCACAGCTGATATCAACTACCACATCAACCCAACCGGCAAGTTTGTGATTGGCGGTCCTCACGGTGACACCGGCTTGACCGGAAGAAAGATCATCGTGGACACTTACGGTGGTAAAGGCGCTCACGGGGGAGGAGCTTTCTCAGGAAAAGATCCATCCAAGGTTGACCGCTCTGCCGCTTATGCTACCCGACACATCGCCAAAAACATGGTGGCAGCTGGAGTAGCTGATGAAATCCTCGTGCAGGTTTCCTACGCCATTGGTGTAGCCAAGCCTATGGGCATTTACATCAATACCTATGGCACTGCCAAAGTAGGATTGAGTGACGGAGAGATCGCCAAGAAGGTTGAAGCCCTCTTCGATATGCGTCCTTACGCAATTGAGCAAAGACTGAAACTCAGAAATCCGATCTACGAAGAAACTGCCGCATACGGACACATGGGCAGAAAAAATGAAGTGGTCACCAAGACTTTCTATTCCCCATACCGTGATCAAATTTCCCTAGATGTGGAATTATTTACATGGGAAAAACTCGACTATGTGGACAAGGTTAAGTCAGAATTTGGACTTTAATCCAACCCAACTACTTGAAAGCCCCGATCGAAAAATCGGGGCTTTTTGTTTTTGAATTGGTGTCGTTCGGGCAGGAAAATTGCCTTTTTCCATAGATACTAAGCTCAATTCAGTATCTTGAAATTGACCGCCAAATTTTAACCGGGCTTTCGGCCCTCGTTTTTAAGCTAAACCAATGTCAAAAACTATTATTGTCTCTAACAGACTACCTGTCTCTCTCCGGCTACGAAACGGCCGCTATGACTTCAAACCATCCGCCGGTGGACTGGCCACCGGGTTAGGCTCGATCTACACAAAGGGCGAAAATATCTGGATCGGCTGGCCGGGAAATGTGGTGGATGAGCCCGGGCAGCGTGCGGAAATAGTACAGGAACTCCAGCAGCACAAGATGGTGCCCGTGTTTCTTTCCCAAAAAGATGTAGAAGAGTTTTACGAGGGATTCAGCAACGAGACCCTTTGGCCGGCTTTCCATTATTTTACACAGTACATTGCCTATAATCCCGAACATTGGGAAGCGTACTATCGGGTGAATCGGATGTTTTGTGAGGCGATCCTGGAGAAGGCAAATCTCGATGACACCATTTGGATCCATGATTACCAGCTGATACTCCTTCCGCAGATGCTACGCGAGGCCTTGCCCGATGCCACGATTGGCTTCTTTCAGCATATCCCCTTTCCCTCGTACGAGATCATCCGCATGATTCCCTGGAGAAAAGAGCTCCTGTTGGGTGTGTGTGGGGCAGATCTAATCGGTTTTCATACGTATGAAGACATGCGGCATTTTCTCAGCGCCGTGAGCAGGATTACGGGGCTCTCGTCCGAAAGCGGCTACATCCAAACCGAAAACCGACTCATCAATGTGGACTCTTTCCCGATGGGTATCGACTACGGCAAGTTTGAAAAGCAGGCCAAATCCAAAAAGACTCAAAAGCTCGTTCAAGAATACAGAAAACAGCTCGGAGATCACAAGTTGATTCTCACGACCGACCGTCTGGACTATTCCAAAGGCATCCCTCAGCGTATCCACGCCTTCAATCAGTTGCTCTCGGAGCACAAGGAACTCCACGGCAAAGTATCCATGATTATGATCGTAGTGCCCAGTCGGGACAACGTGCAGTCGTACAAAGAGCTGAAGGAGGAGATCGACCTGCTTGTCGGCAGGATCAATTCAGAATACTCCACGCTGAATTGGGTTCCGGTGCATTATTTCTATCGGGGGTTTCCCATCGAAGAGCTGAGCGCATTCTACAGCATGTCCGACATCGCTTTGGTGACCCCTCTGCGGGATGGGATGAATCTCGTCTGCAAAGAATTCGTGGCCAGCAAAACCGACCAGACTGGCGTATTGATCCTCTCTGAGATGGCGGGAGCATCCAAGGAGCTGCTGGATGCTATCTTGGTGAATCCAAATGACAAGCAAAGCGTCGTGGATGCGATCTATCAGGCGCTCAACATGCAGACAGACGAGCAGACCGAACGCATCAAGGCGATGCAGAAAAGCCTGAGGAAATATGACGTCTTTCAGTGGGTGGATGTATTTATGGATAGACTTGCCCATGTCAAATCCAAGCAGGATGAGCTGACCTCCAAGATCGTCGACGAAGAAGTGATGGGAGAAATCAGCGTCGCATTTCGCGCGGCTGAAAGTCCGATCCTGTTTTTGGACTACGACGGCACGCTGACAGGCTTCACAGGGAATCCACAGGATGCAAAACCTGATCAAGAACTTCAGGATCTTGTCCGCTCCCTGACCAAATCTGCCCAGGTCGTACTGATCTCAGGAAGGGACAAGGATACGCTCGGAGCTTGGTTCGAAGGTTTCAGTGTGGATCTTATAGCTGAGCATGGAGTCTGGATGAAAAAGAAAGAGCATCCAGAGGAATGGGAGCTCTATGCTGAAGTCGATGACAGCTGGAAGGAAGACATCCGCAACATCATGGAATATTACGTGATACGGACTCCGGGGGCATTGATCGAGGAAAAGCATCACTCGCTCGTCTGGCACTATCGCAAAGTGGAAAAAGGTCTGGGAGATCTCCGAATGCGGGAACTCTTGAGTCATCTCAAATACATGGCACGAGGGCACAACCTGCAAGTGCTGGAAGGCAACATGGTCTTAGAGATCAAGCGGCCTGATATCAATAAAGGACGTGCGGCACTCAATCTGATGAAAGGCCAGGAGCACGATTTTATCCTGGCAGTCGGAGATGACTGGACGGACGAGGACACCTTCAAAGCCCTTCCAAAGGAAGCCTACACCATCCGCGTGGGCTATTCGTACACGCAAGCCGACTACAATATCAAATCTTTCCGTCAGGTAAGGAGACTGCTAGGCAAGCTGGTTGAGCAGGACTTGAATTAGTTTTTCCAACTCAGAAATCCCCGATGAATCACGCTGTTTGGCAATTCATCAGGGATTTTTTATGTTGCTTTTATCTGCTGTGGTCTACAGAAAGTTGGGCCGGTCGAGCTTTCTTCCGATCCGGAAGGCAGCATTCATCAGCCCCACGTGCGAGTAGGCTTGGGGAAAATTCCCCCACTGACTGCCGGTCTTTTGATCCACATCCTCGGAAAACAGCTGTAGGTGGTTGCAGTATTTGGTGAGCGTTTCAAAACCCTCGACGGCTTCATCCACGCGATTGACACAAGCCAGCGCCTCGATGTACCAAAAAGCACAAATGAGAAAGGTGGTCTCCGGCATGCCGAAGTCATCCATGTGCTTGTATCGATAGAAGAGGTAGTCTTTTGCCAAAAGTTCGCTTTCCAACGCCTTCAGGTGGTTGTTTGCCCGCTCGATATCCTTCCCAAAATAGCCCATCGTGATCAGCTGGAGCGTGCTGGCGTCCATGTGCGTACCTCCGATGGCTTGGGCGTAAGCCTTTCGGTCTGGTAGATAGCAGGCCTCGATCTTTTGGATTGCAGCTTGTTGTAGCGCGACAGCTTTCTTGCGCATTTCGTCATTCTTGAGCCGATCAGCGATCTTGATGGCAGCTGAGGCTCCCGCCCAGTGAAATAGGAAGGTGTAGCAATGCTGCTGCGCGAGATTGCGAAACTCCCAAAGGCCCGCATCTTTTTCATCCATCGTCTCCTCGATCTTGTTCAGCAGATTCATGATCATCGGTTCGGAATAGCTTCGCTCCTTGGCCGTGAAACGGAGGTCATTGTAGAGCGGAAGCAGGGAGACCAGCACTTGCCCGTACAGGTCATTTTGCACGTGAGTATAGGCTTGATTTCCAAATCGGACAGGCTTGTTGCCTTGGTAGCCGTCGAGCTCTGAGATTTCTTCGGAAAGCAGCCACTCTCCCGTCACCGAATAGAGCGGTTGATATCGGTTGTCGAGGATGGTGGGGAGATTCTGGATAAAATCGAAATACTTCTCCAGCTCCTCAAAGTGTCCGACACTGTTGAAGGAAGTCAAGGTGTAATAACTGTCCCGGATCCAGCAGTAGCGATAGTCCCAGTTTCTCGTAGAGCCGGGTGACTCGGGCAGCGAAGTCGTCGAGGCAGCGATTATTGCTCCGGTATCCTCAAACTGGTGGATCTTGAGGATCAATGCTGATCTCAGGACGAGTCGTTGATGGAAATTTGAAATACTCGTGGTCTTGATCCAGGAGTGCCAGTAGTCTGTGGTGGACTGGAGAAATTGCTCCGCCGTGGTCTCGATGGGTGCTTCCAGCGGTCGGCCGTATGTGAATACCAGATAGATTGGCCGCTGAAGTACAAAACTTTTTTCCTCCAAAATGTAGCTGAGTGAGGCATTGGTCGTGAGACGTACTTCCTGGTCATGACCGATAAACTGGATGTGGTTGCTGCCCAAACTTCCTTTGAGCTTCACATTGCCCCTGTCAGCGGTAGGTTGGCATTTGATGCGGATCCGGGGAGAACCCGAGATGGGTTGGATCTTGCGGATGAGCATCAGTGGACGGTAGTACCGATCAAAATTCTTGAAGCGTGGAGCAAAATCCGTCACTTTGTACTGATCTACTCCCGACTGGACGATTGTCTCCAGGATATTGGTGTTTTCCAGATACGCCTGTACTGATTCGAATTTTCCAGACTCGGGCAGGACGGTGAATTCCCCTCCTTTTTCTTTGTCCAACATGCCCCCAAACAGAAAGTCCGAATCAAATCTGGGCATGCAAAGCCAGGAAATATTCGTGTTTTTTTGGACGTGGGCGATATAGGCGCAGTTTCCGATCAGGCCGGAGTCATACAGATGCTTTTCCATCTAGGTAGTGGTTTAGTGAAAAAAAACTAAGCAGCAGGTAGCTTTCAATAAACTAAAAGCACGAAAACAATCCAAGCTGCGGGGCAGGAATCACCAAAATCAAACCACAATGTGAAAGAGCCCGAATTATTTTTCCATCATGATCCAGCCCTTGGGGTCGACGATTGGGGGAGTGGTGCTTGTCACCTCCGTCGCCTTTGGTCCGAGGGGTACTTTGATCAGCCCTTCGGAAGTCTGTATCTCTACCGGCATAGTGAAGTCAATTCCCTGAAGCGAAATCGCATAGCCGGATTTGCCTTTCTTGCTCATCTTGATTGTTGGGAGATCCACGGTATAGAGATACAAGTCAAAAAATCCCTGCAGATTTTGGCCGGAATAGGACTGTGCAAAATCCGTGAAATCCTGCGTGCTTACCAAGTTCAGGTAGGTAAATCGATCATCGGAAGCAAAGGCTTTGAGCATCGGAAAAAAGATCTCATCACCCAAAATTCCACGTAGTGAATGCATGACCATGGCGCCTTTGGAATAGATTTCCCCGTGGTAAGCTTCCTCCTCGGTGGAGTTGGGCGGGCTGACTACCGGTAGTGCGTGAGGCAGATGCTTGGCCTCTGCTTTTGCTTTGGCAAAGTAGGCTTCTGGCCCGCCATGCTCCCAGTAAAACAGCCAATCCCCGTAGGCAGTGATCCCTTCTTGGATCCAGAGATCGGCAAAGTCGGCCACGGTGACTTTGTTGCCAAACCACTCGTGGCCCAGCTCGTGGTGCAGCAGCCAGTCGTATTGGGTTTTCCCCATCGGGACAAACTGGAAATTGTTGCCATAGGCATTGATCGTCTGATGCTCCATGCCGAGGTATGGCGTCTCTACAATTGCGATTTTATCATCGGGAAAAGGAAACTCGCCGAAGTACTTTTCGTGGGTTTCTGCATTCACTTTGAGCACTTGCAAGAGTGCCTCAGCTTTCGCTCGATTTTCCTGTAGCACCCAGACGTGCATGGGGATGGTTTTTCCGGAGACAGACTGGAAAGCCAACTTTGCTTCCTGAAAGATTCCCATCGTGAAGTTGACGTTGTACACGTTGATCGGATAGTCGGTGGACCAGTGGTAGGTGATCTTGTCGTCACTTTCTTTGGTGTCGATCAGCCTACCATTTGACGCCACAAAATAGGGTTTGGGAGCGGTGAGAATGATGTCGATGCCGTTTTCCGGCTCATTCGACGGGTGATCCCAGGCGGGCATGAAGATCTTCGAGCCTTCAGCCTGTGCCGACAAGCCCATCCAGTGATTGTCGAGTTGATCCTTTTCCCAGGTGAAGCCCCCTTCCCAGGGTGGATTTTGCGCAATGGGAGTTTTTCCTCCATAGAAAACCTTCACCTGATCGCAGGTACAATCGACTGGAAGGATGTCCAAGATGTCGTCTTGGTGGGAAAACTTCACCTCTTTTCCATCCATTAACACTTTGTCTACCTGATACTCGTCGATCAGGTTGAGGCGGATGGTATCCAGCTTTTCCTTGGCCGAAAAAGTAATCGTGTTAGAGCCCTCGATACTTTGGGTTTCGGGAAGGAGCTCTAGCTCCAGGCGGTAGTGGGTCACTTTATACTTGGCCTGAAGTGGATCGATTGGTCCGCCCCAGTCCCAGCCTTGAGCGATTGTGAAGTGGGTAAAAAGTGTAAACAGTAAGAGAAAGGCTGGCTTTTTCATAGAGAAAAGGTGTTTTACTTTAAGGTAATCGGTAGAGAATTTCATGGAGAGGAACTCCGAAATCCTCGGACTGTTTTTCGGAAACTTTGCGGAATCCGACGCTTTCGTAAAGATGCGCCGCCGAATCAAGACCTGAGGTGGTATAAAGGTAGGCGGCTGAATATCCTTGTTCACGGAAAAAAGCCATCCATTCTTTCATGAGTTCTTTTCCCAAACCGACTCCCCGATAGTCCTTCTCCAAGATGAAAAACCGCAATTGGGCCTGATTTTCGGGCCGGTGCATCAGCGACAGGAATCCCACCATCTTCTCCTGACTTTCTACGACCCAAACGCGGTCTCTTTCCGGGTCATACTGTGTATAAAATTCCACGAGACTTTCCATTACGTAGGTTTCGAAGCCGAAACTGAAACCGTGTTCCTCGGCATAGATTTTCCCATGGAGATAGGCGACCTGTCCAAGATCGCCTGGCATCAGCGTGTTTCTGATAGAAAACCGAGTCATTGCGCAAGCTTGCAAATAGAATGAAAATGAAAAACCGCCCGAAAAGACCTTGGGGCGGTGTTTAGTTTTAGTAGGAGAATAGCATCAATGTTACTCTTCTGCGTAGTTGAAGGCGTCGACCTGCTCCTTCACCCAATCGAGGTATTTGTCTTTGCGGTATTCGATCCATTCGCTTTTGTATTTCGACCCGTCAATCACAAACTTAAATCCGGTAGCAGCCTTTGGTTTGCTGAGCGCGTTGACTAGATCTTCGGCAAGGCTCTTTTCCTTGACCTTTCGGTCGATGAAGTCCTGCATCATCTGATGCTCCTGCGACGGCTCCATCTTGGTAAACTCGGCGAAATTGTCCGGATCTTCATCGATTTCATCCAGGGTATCCTCCTCGTCCGGAGTCAGGTCGTAGTTGAAATAGTCTTCGTCATCAGGCATCTGGTGAACTTTCTTCTTATCAATTTGATAGAAGCAGATCATTCCTTTCAATAATTGGGTAGCGATAGCATCTACCTCTTTTTCAGTAAGCGAAAGCATGGATTGGTTTCAAGATTATCAAAAATAATGAATGTTGAAATTTCAGCAATTTGTTTGAATGTTAGCAATCTGAAAGCCAAAAAAATACCCTCATTTCTGTCGATTTATGATTTTCTCTAGCAGAGTGGATTCCAATTCATGACCGCCCGGGTATGAAAGTCGATGGATCTCCTTTCCCAGCTGGGAAATCAGCTCTTCCTGTTTCTGAATGTTGTCTGCTGAGATCAGTTCGTCTTGGTCTCCGAGCGCTAAGAAAATCTCGGTCTCCAGGAAAGCTTCTTTGGCTACAGCCAAGTCCATGTCCAATGCGAATCCGCCCGCCCAAAGCACTAGCGTGTCTATTTTACCCTGCCAATGGCTCGCCCAACGTGTGACCGTGGCCGCTCCCTGAGAAAATCCCAGCACATGAACCGTCGGTCGGTGTGGGTATTTTTCAAGAAAGGATTCGATCAGCGTGTCTAAAAACCGGTGATTGTTTTCGATGGCAGTCTCACGCTCATGCTTGGTCATCCAGTTGGCACCGACCCGTCCCTGAAATCCCTCCAGGTAATTGTAATTCGTGCCTTCGGGAGCGATGAAGAGCCTCTCAGGAGAGAAAACCGTCTTGAATTTTCGGACGAAAAACTCTGCCAATTGCCCGTATCCGTGCATTACAAGCCAAATCTCTTTTTCTTCGAACGTTGGCTCTTGCGACAGGTGATAGTGTGCTTCGTAGATGAATCGGATCGTCTGCTTCATCTTTTATCGATGCTAGATTTTCAGTGGGAAAAGCCGAAGATAGTTCCTTTGATTGAAGAAGCTCAGTACGGACGCCGCCTACTTATTCTTTTTTAGGTTAGAGGCTATGATGAGGTAAGGCATTCCAATAAAAATAGCGGCGAAGAATACCGTCTGCTGAATGGAAGGATCGCCGGTGAATTTGCTGACCATGTAACCTGTGAGAATCACCAAAGCCATCCCGAACATCGCATTGCGGAATACATCGGCTACAGCTTCCACATTGACTCTATCCTTTTCATTAGATGACATGGTATTGTAACCTGCGATCAGAAAATACATTTTCCCGTATTTCACCAATGCTCCCAAAACGAAAAAAAGAATTGCGGTGAAGATCATAGCCTCAGAGTTTAAGATTTGTGCCTATTTAAATATAATAAGACCTTGTTAAGTTTCCAAAATGTAACTAAACAAACATTATCCAGACTTAAGGTCATTGAACTTGAGCGGCAAGAGAGGAGATATTCCTTTTATCCTTAGAATGCTTCCATTTGCCTTCAGCACTAGCAGGGTGACGGCTTTTCCGAAACGCTTTTCGGCTTCGTTGATCGTCTGCCGACAAATGCCGCAGGGGGAGACCTCTGCCCAAGATTCATCCGCCGCCCGCTTGGCCACAATGGCCAGCATCACCGGAGCTGAATTTGGATAATTAGCGCCTGCATAGCCCAAGACCAGGCGCTCCGCACAGGATCCGGCGGGGAAGCTGACATTTTCCTGGTTGGATGATTGGAGGACTTCACCGTTTTCCAGCAATACGGCCGCACCGACATTGAAATCAGAATAGGGCGAATAGGCCATCTTGGCTACGCTTTGAGCTCTTGAAAGCAAGGTCTGCTCCACATGATCCAATTCCTCGGGACTTAGCTCCTCGATCTCTGAACTGAGAATTATCTTTTTCAAGCTGCTTTCGATTTAGGCAAAAAGGGAGTTTCAAAATAGGGAATTGTTGCTGAATTCCGGTGGGCCTGAATTTTTCAGCCGAAAATATTCCCAATTTAGCCTCGTAAACCTAGAAAGATGAACACGATTTTGATCCTTGGAGCTGGGAAGTCCTCCACTTTTTTGATTGATTATCTGGCAGACAGTTGCGGACCAAAAGGGCGCACGCTGATTCTTGCTGACTTAGACTTGGATGCTGCCCAGGACAAACTTCAAGATAGATCCGGCACGCGCGCCTCGCAGCTGGACACGCAGGATGAGCAGAAGCGGAGAACGCTGATTTCTGAAGCGGACGTGGTCATCTCCATGCTTCCCGCTTTCATGCATCCGCTGATTGCGGCGGATTGTCTGGAATTGGGAAAGCACTTTTTCTCGGCTTCTTACGAGTCTGGAGCGATGAGGGAAATGAGGGCTGAGATCGATCGAAAAGGGCTTTTCTTCCTGAATGAGTGTGGATTGGATCCCGGAATTGACCACATGTCGGCGATGAAGATTATCGACGAAGCCAAGGCAAAGGGCGAGGAAATCGTCTCTTTCAAGTCTTACTGTGGTGGCCTGTTGGCTCCCGAGAGCGAGGATAATCCATGGAAGTACAAGTTCACCTGGAACCCCAGAAATGTGGTTTTGGCCGGCCAGGCTACCTCCCGCTACATCGAAAATGGCGAACTGAAATTTGTGCCCTATCACCAGCTTTTTAAACGGACCGAGACGATTAGATTTCGCGGCTTGGGGGATTTTGACGGGTATCCCAACCGGGATTCACTCAGCTATCGACAGGTGTATGGACTCGAGGATATTCCGACTATGCTTCGCGGGACGTTGCGTAGGGGAGGCTTTTGCAAAGCCTGGGATGTCTTTGTCCAGCTAGGCATGACCGATGACTCCTTTCAACTGGAGATGCCGCAAGGGACGACGCTGAGGCAGTTTTTGAATGCCTTTCTTCCCTATCATCCCGAATTGTCAGTCGAAGAAAAACTAGCAGAATTGATCCCTGATCTGGATTTCCCGGCTTTTGAAAAGATCCAGTGGCTGGGATTTTTTGAAAACAGAAAACTCCCCAAGACGAAAGGATCACCAGCCCAACTTTTGCAGGCCATTCTGGAGATCGACTGGGAGCTTCAGCCTGAGGATCGGGACATGATCGTGATGCAGCATTTATTTGAGATCAAGACGTCGGAGGGGATTAAGAAGATAAGCTCGAGCTTGGTGAGTTTTGGGCAGGACTCGGTTCACACGGCCATGGCAATGACGGTCGGTCTGCCGTTGGCGATTGCTGTAGATCTGTTTTTGGATGGGAAAATTCAACTCACGGGACTGCATATCCCAGTCATTCCCGCGCTATATGAGCCGATTTTGGAAGAACTGGGAAAAAAAGGAATCGGATTTGAAGAGAGGATTCACTAGTTGAGAAATCAGAAAGCGGATTTTTAATCAGGATTCCAATCAGATGGCGGATTGATATCGGCTCCATCCTCTTCTCGGCAATCGTCCGGAACAATTCCTGCATTTTGTCGGAAAGTAAGATCTGATTTGTCAATGTATATTCTTTTGGTGCTTTCGCCCGCGGCCATAAAATATCCCAAAACCACCTCGTCAGGATTGTCCAGACTGATCATGTTTCCACGGATCGTAGCCGGAGGAGGATCAAATATTGATCCGCTGATTTCCGCCTGCTGCTTGACCAGGCGAAGAAATCGATAGGCTTCTTGTGACACAGCGTATTGCTTGAGATCCACCCGTAGTTTATTGACAAATCGCAGTCCATTGTCCTCAATGAATGCTGCGGGAATTCGGGTGGACAGTCCATTGAAATTGTCATCTTGAGCAATAAACAGACTTTGATTGCCGGTGTATTCGGTTCTATAACAGACATTGCAGCAAGCTTTGGGAGCTGGGGTCCGGGTTTCACGGATGACAAATAGATCCGGCCGGGTTTCCAATACATGTACAATCGGACTCAATCTCCAGAAATAAAAGTTGTTTTGATCTGCAGGATCGTTGATTTCAGAGACTAGCTGAACTCCCGATCGTGGATTTGTTTCACCCTCGACAGGAATAGTGACGGTCTTCAATGAAATCTCTTCGATTTCAGGTGCCGATTCCACCCGTTCGGGAAGAGAACTATAGACCTTTCCGTCGCTGAGTTGGATCTGTAAGTTGTAAGATTTTCCGATTTCTGCGCGAAAATCTATCGGAGTAAAATAAACTCCCCGTGCTTCAGTACCTTCTTCCAAAAAAGTTACGCTGCCTTCATTGTCTCTGATGACCACCGTTGCGCCAGAAACGGGGCGAATGAGAGCCTCAAAGATACTTCCATAAGTGACGCTTCGCGTGATTGTTATTGCTTGAGGACCGACTCCGGTATGAATCATCCCTTCCACCGTAAGCAATTGCTCTCCCTCCGGCACCTCAACTTGATAAGGGTCGATGCATGCGATGGGGATCAGTAGCAGGATATAGACCAGTCGTCTTAGCATCGGGTTAAAATTTAATTGCATAGCTCAAACTTGGAAGTGGCACCCCTAATATTGCCAGGCGCAGTGCCTGTGGCGGGGCTCCTGCTACATCACCAAAATAGATGGAAAAGGGATTTTTTCGGCCATACACATTCAGCAATGAAAAGGTCCAGTTGCCATCAAAGAACTTTCCGTTGCCTTTCAGCTTGAAGTTCAATGACAAATCCAATCGATGGAAGTCCGGCAAGCGGTCCTGATTTCGCATGTCAAAATAAGCCAGACTATTGCCGAAGTAGTTAAACTTTGCCGCAGGCAAAGTCACAGGACGACCAGTACTATACCCGAATGTCGCCGACACCGAGGTATTGGTGCTGATCTTGTAGTTCCCAATCAAAGTCAGATCGTGCGGCTTGTCAAAGTTGGAGGAGTACCACTCACCGTCGTTGATATTTTCCTCTTCGTAGGGGGTGATCACCCGTCTCAACGACCTGGAATACGTGTAAGAAATCCAGCCGGTGAGCCTCCCCAGATTCTTTTTCACATAAAGTTCCACCCCATAGGCTTTGCCTTCTGCGGGGATCAGTTCGGTTTCGATGTGATTTTGGAGAATGAGGTTAGCCCCGTCTTTGTATTCGACCACATTTTGGATGTCTTTGTAGTACACCTCCAGCGAGGTCTCGAAGATGTTGCCCTTTAGGTTTTTATAGAATCCCAGAGAGTATTGATCTGCAATCTGTGGCTCGAGGAATTGATCACTAAGCTTCCAGACATCCGAGGGAGCAATCGTGGCGGTATTGGACACCAAATGGATAAACTGGTACATCTTGTTATACCCCAGTTTGACCGAGCTGGACTTGTCAAAGGAGTATCGGAACGATGCCCTTGGCCCCAGGCCATCGTAGGTTTGGATGACATTGCCGTCATTGTATTGTGTTTCCGAAATAGCGCTCCCGTCTGAAATCGGTTGGTTTTCGGCATATTCTCTGACCACGCGCGGACCTAGATACTGGTAGAGATCGTACCTCAGACCATAGGAAAACCCGAGTTTTTCGCCCAGCTCAAATTCATGCTGGAAGTGGGAGCTATATTCTTTTCCAAATTCATCCTGCACTTTCTTTGGGAGGATTTCCTCCTGCCCAGAAGGGATCAATTCTCCCGGCTGAATCTCGATTTGTTTGAAGGAACCTCCTGCCGAGAGCTTGTTGGTCGGGCTGAAATTGTAGGAGAAATAGAGCTTTCCCCCCAGGTCCTTGATATTTGAATCGATCGTGAAATCATTGATCCCAGACTCATTGAAGATTCCATAGTCGTAGATGGTGTAATATCCCAAGGCCTCCAGGCTGAGTTTTTCGCTCAGCTTGCTCTTCCACTGGAGCGAATGGGCGGTATTTTTCCAAGAAATGGTGGTGTCTGAGGAAAAAGCAAAATCATCGTAACTGGTGTAGTAGCTGTAGGTGAACTCGTTGTTGTCGGACACCGGAGCATTGATGATCAGATTCCCGTCGTAAAAGTTGGCGTTGGAATTTTTGACGGTAGGATTGCTGAGTGTCTGAAGAAACCAATTAATGTAGGATATTCTGAATCCTCCCAAGATTGACACTTTGTCTTTGATCAGCGGCCCGTTCACCGACACTTTTCCGGAAAAATTACTCACCATCAGGTCTGCTCCCCACTTGTCCACGCTCCCGGCTTTGGGCAGGATGTCAAGAATAGAAGAACTCCGGCCACCATATCGGCTTGGTACCACCGCCTTGTAAAGCGTGACATCATTGACCATTTCGGCATTGAAAGCCGTGAAAAGGCCAAACATGTGAGACGGATTGTAGATCGGTGCTCCACCAAATTGAATCAGATTTTGGTCTACTCCACCACCACGGACATTGAGCCCCGAGGAAGCTTCTCCGACTTGGCTGACTCCGGGGAGTGTGGCGAGGGACCGCACGATATCGACTTCTCCAAGAAATGGAGGCAGCTCCTTGATGGTATTCATGCTCAGCGTGACCGCGCCGATGTCGGTGGATCGGATGTTTTTTTCAGGATCTCTCCCAAAGATCACCACATCGTCCAGCTGAAAATCTTCCTGAATCATCCGGATAGAGACCCTGCCGTCTCCTACCGCAGTGATTGGGTATTCGATGGTTTCGTAGCCGACGTATCGGAATTGGAGGTTGTATTCGGCCCGATCGAGCGTGAGCTCAAATCCCCCGTTGGGATCTGTGACCCGGGTCAGGTTCAGTTCGGGAACGGTGATCGTGGCGCCGACCAAGCCTTCTCCGGTGATCTCGTCGATGATCCTGCCTGAGATTTTGATGCCTTTGAGCTGACCGACGTCCCGCCCGACCACTTCCCGCTTGCTGGGAGTGACGGTCTGAGCCCAGCCTGCTTGTGCGCACAAAAAGAGAAAAAGGAGTAGAATTTTTTTCATAGGCGAGGTCTTAGAACCCATCGGGTTCAAATCGATAAAACTCCATCGGGGCTCCAGGGACGGTCTTCTCCGGCGTGCGTAACAGATATAGTTGGTCTTGATACACGAAGGCCCCGGCGTTTAGGCTCGCTGCTAAGCCAGGAATCGGGTTTTTGGTTTTCCAGGTTTTTGTTTTCATGTCGAGCTCGCGCAAAACAGTGGAGCGGCTAAACAAACCGATATATACCTTGTCACCGATGACCTGCGCGATTCCAAATGCAGTCCCAACGGAGCTGGGCATCTCGGTAAACTTGCTCCAAGAGTCAGATACAGGCTCGTATTCCCATATCAGGTTGAGCGAATCCATGAAGTAGGCTTTGTTTTGATAGGTGAACGTGGTCATGTTGGACTCGAATTCAATAGGAGAGACGGATGATGTGCTCCATGCATTGGTCCTTGGGTCATACTTATGAATGGCGCGAGGGTCATTGCCCCCGCCGGCATAAAACAGCTGACCGTTAGCTTCAAAGGCGAGAGAGTGAAAACTTTCCGTTGGAATGTCCGCCAAGCGTTCGAAGGCGTTTCCGTTTAGTTTCCAAAAGTCTCTTTTGTATTTGAAGGAAGCTTGGGCGACATCAGCGCCTCCACCGATATATCCCCCGGCGGAGAAACCGCCTTTTCTCGTTTCACCGGGAAAATCCATGCTCGACAAAATGCCGGTTTGTGGATCAAATCGTCGAAAACTCGTTAGCGAAGCACCGCTCTTAAGGCTTCCCAAGCCGAAATAGAAGGAATTTTGGTCTTGGAAATAAATATTGTCGTAGATCCTTTCAGCATCGGGAAATTGCGCCAGCAGCGTGTATTTGCCAGTTTGATATTCGAAAGACTGGGTCGATTCTAAGCGTTCATTCTGGGATAATACAATCAGCGGAGTCAAGACTTTTCCCCCAAATTCAGGGATACGTACCGTCAGGCGCGATTCAAAATCCATGTCCAAAATCGTGGCCTCCACATCTCCAAAAAACACCCGGGTATCCGCTGTGAAGTTTCGCCCGATGATTGTCAATTCCTCTCCGGGGCCGGAAAGCAGCGGGCTAAACGAATCAATTGAAGGACTCAGCGTTTCCGTGGCGATCGTTTGCCCAAAGAGTTCGACGCCGTCTACATTGACAAAGGCTCTGACGAAGTAGTTGCGGCTGATCGCCAGACCGTCTGTCTCACCGATAAATCGGCCCGGGCCGTCTTTTTCTCCCAGAGAGATGATCGTCGGATTGGAGAAACTTTCGCTCTCCGAGAGTTGGAATCCGTGATCAGTGGCTTGGAGAGCTTGATTGGTAATCAGCCTGCCTACAACGCGGATCTTTTCTCCGCTTACAAAAATCACTTCTTCTGTAGCGACCACGGTGATTTCCTCACCGTCTTGGGTACAGGACCAGCTTGCCAATAGCATCAGGGAAATGCATAAAACGAGCAGCCGTTGCATAAAGGGCGGAGGAAGGTGGGACTAAAAATATATAAAGGCAGACAATAGACAACCGCTATTAGCCAAAGTGCTCCTTTTTTTCTTCAAAAATCAAAAAAATATACCCTTGACTTTCAGTATCCGAGCAGAAATCCTGAAAGTATCGTGGAATAAGCAGGCGTATAGGTCAGGTTCTCATCTTTTAAAATAAGCTCAACTTCGATCTTGGAAGTGTTAGAAAAAGAGAATCCGCCGATCTCCCGATAGATTGGTTTTTGGGGATTGTCTCTAACCTTGATTTTTTCAAAAAGGAAAAGCTCGGACTTTTCTGCCAAAATCTCCAAATCCTGCATCTGCCTCGGAGGTAGGATTACCCAAAAAGATCCCAAAGGAGACAGCAAAAGCGCTGCCTTTGCGATCAGCTCCTCAAATGACAATTCATCGGTGTGAAGCGCCTTGTTGCGTTTTGAATCCTTTGATTTGAGATGATCCGGGAAAAAAGGCGGGTTACTGACGATCAGGTCGAAGCTTTTGTCGATCGGGAAATCCTGAAATCGACCTTGAAAAAGGCTCAATCTCTCTGCAAATGGGCTTTCACTGAAATTATCCCTAGCCTGACTCGCAGCATCTGAGTCGATCTCAATTGCGGTGACGGCCGACTCCGAAAATCGTTGCGCGAGCATCAATGCGATGACGCCTGTACCGGTTCCGATATCCAGAATTTTTGAAGGAGATTCTGCTTTTGTCAGAGTTGCGAGGAGCACTGCATCGGTGCTGATCTTCATGGCACAACGATCCTGCTGAATGCGAAACTGCTGGAATTGAAACCAGGAATTGCCCATTAATTTCGGGCTTTGCTGAAGAATTTGCTTCTGAAGCCAGAGCGGTCTTCCATGGTGTTCAGATCATCTTCAGACACTCTTTTCACGCTTTCTATGGTGTAGAAGGCTTTTTCGTCAACTTCTTTTACTTTGGAGATGAACTCATGGAGCGTATCGCGCTTCATAACGGTAAAGAGTAAGTTTACCTTGCCGAATCGGCCTTCTCCACCGACGTTGGTGAATCGGTAGTTTTTCTCCTTCATAAACTCCAGCAAATCCGGATGCGGCTCGGGGGTAATCACCCGGACCAGCACACGGCCGATGGCGAGCTTTTCCTCTAGAGTCATCCCGACATAGGTTCCTGTGGCGAAGCCTCCGGCATAGGCGAGATAGGAAATCGGATTGTCGACATTTTGAAAAATCTGTCCAATTGCCAGTAGCCAGATCAAGGCCTCAAAAAATCCCAAAAGAGGAACGATGCTTTTCTTTCCGTTCATCATAAACATGATACGGAGGGTATTCATTGACACGTCGCCGATGCGGGCCACAAAGATCAACAGCGGCATCAGCACGTAGTTGAGGAGGTTGTCGGAGATTCCCAGAGAGTTAAACAGGTCTTGCATGAGGCGTCAAAAATTAAAGACAAATTTACCGTTTTCTTTTGGGAAGAGGAAGCGTCTGACCCATCTCATGACGCCTAAATTATACTCATCAGGGTGTGTAGTTTTCTTTTACTAAACATATAATATTCTGCAAATATTAAAAAACATATCATTTGACGATTAAATGCTTGATTTTATAAAACAATATTCTTACAATTGGTAATTCCAGGCGATGAAGTGCTTTTCGCGTTTTTTGTAAGAAAGCCCAAGGGTAATGATCCACAGATCATTTTTTTAATCAGTAAGGAAAGAGGTTTTTATCTAAGTTTTTGAATTTCAGTTGAGGCGATGCAGCGCTTTTCATTGTATGTCATGCGACAAATGAGCGGCTCGCGATTTTAGTTTTTGATCGAATTCGATTTTTCCACCTATAACTCATAGTACCATGTTAAACTCAAAAACAGTTTTCTATTTGCGCACCGAAAACAAGGAATTGTTTGACGGTGCCGAGACCGGCAATTCGGTCAGGCTGCTCGGGACGATAGACCAGACAGCAAAAGAAAATGAATTCCAAGTCAAAAAGGGCTTTATCGACATCGGGAAGATACCGGCGCTCGAGAAAAGTGACTCATTTACACTTGAAGCTACCATCCAGCCCAAGAAAGTGCAGGGAAGCAGACAGAACATCTTGGAGTCACAGGCTCCTCCCGTCGCCGTCTTTCTTGACGAATCGGGAAAGCTAAACGGAAGTGTCCATACCGCAAAGGGTTGGCAAGTGATCACCTCTCCTACTCCGCTTCCGCAGAACAAATCCTTCAGCATACGCTTTTCCCGCTCTTCCAAAGGCAAAAACACGTTGGAAGTAGACGACAAAGAGGTGGTGTCAGCCGTGATTCCAGGACCTCTGGTGCCGGTGGGTAGTTTGGGTTTCAGAGCTGCAGGAGGCATGGACGGCAGGGCTTTTCAATTCGAGGGAAAGATAGCGGAGATCCAAATCAAGAATGGCCTGGCTTCCGGTTCGGAAATACAAAAGCGGGTGATAGATGCCGCTAAGCTTGAGAAAGCAATCCAGACCAAAATCGGCGCGCGGGCCAAAGTAAGAGTAGTCCCAAGCATGGATGAAAGCCACGCCAGACTACTGCCGATCAAGGATATCATGAATGCGGTTGGCGTCGAGAAGCTGAGTGACTTGGATCAATTGAAGATCAGCACGCCGACCAACATCAGCCGGGGGAAAGTGATCGTCGCTTCGCGAAAAAGAGATAGACTGGTGGTGAACTGGGATCTGGTGGCCAAAGATTTTTCGAAGATGAAATCTGACGAAAAGAAGATCCAACTGGCCAAGTTTCTACCAAATCGCAACAGCAGCCAGGTGATCTTGGCCTCTGCCCAAAAGGCAACGACGGCTGCATCAAGCGCTTCAAAACCAGTGGTAAGCGCGGCTGCCACTCCAAAAACTACAGTCTTGAAGGTCAGCACAGCAGGTAGTATTCTGTTGGCAAACCGAAATTTGGGAACCCGGCTGGACATCTTAACTTCGGATGCAAGAACCGGGGTGAGAATTCCCAAGGCGGTGATCGCTTCAAGTCCCACATTGGAAGCAAGTCGGGTTTCACAGCCTATCGGTGCGGCTGTCGAGCTCGATACCAAGCTTCTGGCGGTCAAAGATCCCGAGGTTGCGAGTCGTCTGGTGAGCAAAAAGCCCCAAAACTGGCCCGTTTTGAGTAATCAGGTTCAAGTAATGTCCCTGACCACCCTTCCCGTGAATCAATCCGTCATCATCGCCGGAACGCTGGATCTGACCAATATCCGGCTGAGTGTGGATGCAAATGTGGAAAAGCTGATCATCATCGCTGAGCAAATCATATGCGGGGCAAATGCGGAGATTACCTGGAAGAAGCCCGGCGGCTCTACGCCAGGCCGGTTGGGGGACCCAGCACTGGACGGCCGAGGATGGTCGGGAATCCGCACCAACGGTGATAACCGACACGGCCTAAACGGCGAAGATGCCAGATCCGGTACAGCAGGGATAGGCGGAGCCAATGGACTCCACGCTCCAGAGCTGGAGATTTGGGTGAAAAACTTGACCAATATCCCGAAAATCAACCTGAGTGGAGAAGACGGAATCATCGGAGGAAAAGGTCAAAACGGTGGACGTGGAGGCGACGGCGCAGACGGAGAAGGCGGTAAATGGGCTTGGTTTTTTGGAAAACACTGTGTGTCTGATCCAGGAGATGGCGGAGACGGTGGAGATGGGGGACGAGGAGGAAATGGTGGCCGGGGCGGTAACGGCGGCAATGGTGGAAAGATCGTGATAGGAGTCTTGGATGGGACGCTAGCCCAGACTGTCACCGCCAATGCTTTTCGATTAAAGAATGAAGGCGGCCGGGCTGGAAGAGGAGGGCCTGGAGGAAATGGCGGCTTTGGCGGAAGCGGCGGAAGAAGCGGAAATGGAGAAGTTTGTCATGACGCCCGAAATGGGACGAACGGTGCCCAAGGTCAACCTGGAGCGGTTGGTCAGGATGGGACCAGAGGAGGGATCGACGCTACCAACGAGTTTTTTCAATTTAGCGAGGATGCCTGGGACGAATTGCTGACGCGACCTTTCATCACAGAGCTTAATCCGGTGGAGGTTTTTCCAGGCAATACGATTACGATCCGAGGAAGTCGGTTTGCAAACAACGACCGAGTGGTGATAGAGGGCGGAATTACGCTGGTTCCTACCATCAATGCAGATGAGAGCATCTCCGTGACCATCCCGAGCACCATTCCCGGTGGTCAAAAGTCTCTTTTCCTTCGAAGAGCCTTTGACAATACCGAAAGCAACAGATTGCTTATCCGAGTCAAGCCACAACTGGATAATCTGCCGGCTGTTCTTCCGCCGATGACCACAGTCGAGATCACCGGAAAAGCATTCATCAATGGAGCTTCCGCCATCGTCGATGGGAAGGCGGCGCCGGGTACTTTTATTTCCCAAAACAAAATAAGCTTTGTGATGCCCGGTACAAACGGAACGGGCTCAGCTGGAGGCAGTGTCTCTATTCAGGTGAGAAACCCCGATGGACTACTCAGCAATTCAAGAACTGCCACCAAACCCAGAATCTTGGAGATTCCATTTACTTACGGCGTTCACAACCTACCCTTCGACAATTTCACAGATGGGATTCCATCCTGGGATACTTTTGAAGATACCTTCGGGGCTGCCGAGGTATGGCATGAGCTTTTGGATCCGGTATTTGGGCATCCGATCTTGACGGGAGCGTTCTATATCTTTTATGAGCATTTTCTGAAAGGGGAGGCGAATGGCGGCCTTGCTACCGGATTTTGCACCTCGCTGGCTAGTGTCGTGGCTGATAAGCTTTGGACCGGAGATACTAACGCAATCACTACATCCAAGGCCAGTATTCACAAGATGCTGACGGCGATTCACGGCAGACTTCTCAGCCGGGAGAGCCTGATCCATTTCCACGACCAAAGCCGGGAGGGGATTCCAAGAGTGGAAAAGACGGCCCGGGCGATCGAGCGGATCTTCATGACCGGTTGTGATCGGCACAATGCACCACTCTTGTTTTTTATCCCAGCGGGAGCTATCTGGGATGCAGGATACATGGACGGACTCAGCTCCTCGCATTGTCTCATGCCATACCGGTTTGTCTATCCCGAAGGGCACACCGGGCCACAGCTGCATCCTCTCGGCACCACGACAATCTCCAGCTTGGACGGAGTAGAGATGTACTGCTGGGATTGCAACAAAGCCGACAATGCGAATTGCAGGCTCAAGTTCAAGCTGATCGGAGGCGTGCTCCACTACGACTATTTCAATGGAGGCGACTCCATTCAGTTTTGCAGCGAGGACAATGTATCTCTCGGGATCATGACCAATGGGGACTATCTGCTCTCGGATCACGATTTGCCGTTCAGTGGGCCGTTTGGCTTGACGAGCTTTATTCTGGATTTCCTCCTTAGCCCGGCCGAACTGGAAATTACGGATGAGAATGGTCTGCGGGTGGGGACATTCGATGATAAGATCTTCAGCGAAGTGCCTGATTCACATCCTTGCTATTTGGTCAAAGGAGCGTATTTGCTGCCGCTCAACCGAAATTACACCAGACGAATCGTCGGCAATGGTGCCGGAAAATACTCCTACAACAGTATCATGCCAGATGGAACGACCATTCGTGTGGAAGGCGTCGATACCCAGCCCGGTCAGGTTGATACGCTGATTGTCAATGCGGATGCAAGTTTGATCCGGTTTACTCCACAGATCGAGAAGCAGTTTACCATGACCTTCTCAAGATTTGTAGGCAACCAGGTCCGGTCCCTGTCCTTCAGTGGCATAGGAGGTGGTCCCGACGCGGAGACCGATATCACGGTCAGTCCGGATTTGAGTATCCTTCGGTTGGGAAATAGGTCGACACTAAAAAATGTGCAGGTAAAAGCCTTCTCGGTTGACAAGTCGACCAACAATCCGATTACGACGAGTTCGTCCATCCAGCTTCCTCAAAATCACGATTTGATCGTGACTGTTGCCAACTGGAACAATGCCCAAATGGATCTTTCCACCTTGGATTTTTGATTCGATCCAACTTTTCAAAAAGACTGTTTCATTTTTTGGAGCAGTCTTTTTTTTGCCCTTCGGGGAAAATTCGCCGAGAGTCAGCTTGCCTACTGGATTTTTTTGTCTCTGCCGGCAGGCAGTCCGAAGAAAAGGAACTGAACTGTCATGAGCAGCAAAAACCAGATCAGAAAATTCCAGTTGCCAAACATGTCCATGGAAATGCCAAAGATCAGCGGTCCCAAAGCAGCCAAAACATACCCTGCCGACTGAACCATTCCGGAGAGCTTGGCAGTGGTCAGATCCTCCGCAGAGCGAAGTGAAATCAACGTGTAAGCGATGCTCAAGCTGGCGCCGCTACCGATCCCGATGATCGTTAACGCTGCGAAAGTGATCACTTCATTTTGGATGAAAAGTGCGCCATATCCGAAGATGTACCCGATGCCGACGATCAGAATCACGTTGGATTGTTCCTTGAGTCGGATCAATAAGCCGGGGATAAAAAACGTCCCAATCAGTGAAATCAACTGCATGTAAGAAAGCGAGATTCCGGCTTTGACAGGGGTCATTCCTCTGGCGATCAGCATATCGGGCAGCCAGGTGATCATGGTAAAATACATGACTGACTGAGCGCCCATAAAAAGTGTCACTTGCCAAGCCAGTCGTGATTTCCAGACATTTTTTGCGGGAAGGAGTTTAATCTGATTGCCCGATTGATGGGGTCTCAGTTGCGGAATCCAGGCCACCAGTGCCAAAATCATCAAAATGCTCCAAGATGCAAGCGAACCCCTCCATCCCCAGTCTAAGTCTACTGCCATTGGCACGCTGATTCCCGATGCGATAGCAGCGAAAAGCGACATGCCGGTGGTTAGGATCGCAGTCATCAGGCCAATCTTTTCGGGGATTCGGGCTTTGAAAAATGGAATCATCAGCACGTTGGCGATGACAATGCCAATCCCGGTCAGCGCGGTGCCGAAGTAGAGAAGCTCAATTCCCCCAAGAACGCGGATGATCACGCCAATCACCAAGAGAAAGATCCCCAGAAAGATGGCTTTTCCATGTCCCAGCCGCTTTCCAATCGAAGGCGCAAAGAGAGAGAAAATGGCAAATGTCAGCAGGGAAAGCGTCGTCAGAAATCCCGCCAGACCATTGGAGATTCCCAGATCTTCCCGGATGAAAGGGATCAGCGGCCCCACCGAAGCAATCGACGTCCGAAGGTTTATCGATACTAGGATGATGCCGAGGATGAGGAGCGTTTGACGGGAGGACTTGGACACTTGTAAAGAAGTATTGAGACGCTAGATACAAGAATTTAGACTGGAGAATCCAACGCGGTTAAAGTCCACAGCACCGATTCCTCAATTTCGAATTTTGGATCAGGAAGACCTTGACTCCACCAGGTTCTTCACACATTCCACCCAGGTATCTTCAGAGTTTAAGCTAGGTATCAGGTCCCATTCTTCTCCTCCCGCTTCCAAGAATTTGTCCCGGTATTCACCAGCCACTTCGACGGTTGTTTCCAGGCAATCGGCGACAAACGCCGGAGAAAATGCCAGCACCTTTTTGACGCCCTGAGCCGCTAATTCAGTGATGACTTCGTCTGTATAAGGCTTTACCCAAGGGTCTTTGCCAAGTCTGGATTGGAAACAATTGACGGTTTTTTCTTCCGGAATGCCCATCTCAGCTGCGATCAATCGGGTCGTCTCGAAGCACTGTGCCCGGTAGCAGTAAGTATTCGAGGGGCCATATTTATTGCAGCAGGCCCCGAGCTGACAATATCCGCCAACCGAACCTTTGAGAATCTGCCGCTCGGGCAATCCGTGGTAGGAAAACAGGATTTTGTCGTAGTCTTTCTCCTTGATGAGCGCGTTGCCGCGCTCAGCCCATGCGGCTATAAATTGCGGATGATCCAGGAAATTGCTGATGAAAGAAAACTCCGGAATGATTTGCCAGCCTTGCGCAATCTCCATCACTTTGTCGATCACTGAGCCGGTAGAAGCGGAGGCATATTGAGGGAAAAGAGGCAATACGATGATTTTGCTGACCTTTTCTTTTCGCAGTTCTTCCAATCCTGATTCTATGGATGGGCTTTGATAGCGCATCCCGATGCTGACGACATACTTTTTGGGATCGAGTTTTTCAGTCAGTTTTTCACGGAGATCCACGGTATGAAAAAGCAAAGGGGAACCTCGATCAGTCCAAAGTTTGCGGTATTCGTGGGCAGATTTTGGGGCTCTAAAAGGCGCAATGACGAAGTTGATCAGCAACCATCTGGACAGAAAAGGAATGTCGATCACCCGGGGATCCATCAGGAACTCCCGAAGGTATTTTCTCACATCACCTGTCTCCGTGCTGTCTGGAGTCCCTAGATTCACCAGCAAGACGCCGGTTTTCGCTTTTTTCAATGCCATGGATTGCTTTCAGATTTCCTTTGGAAAGCCCAAAAATAGCGGCTTTGTTTATATTCTCCCGATTGATCTTTTCAAAGGCCGATTGAAAGGAAAGGCGGCCAAAGAAATCTTGGCGAAAACTGGTGAAGGAAAACGCTATCCGGGACTCTTTCGCAGGGACCATTTCATCAGCGGTCCGGAGGTCATCGAAGTGACCAAGGCCATCACGACCAGTGCGACAAAGAGCGTTTCGTTAATCAGTCCGTTGTCCAAAGCGATCAGGCCAAGGATAATCTCCATCGCACCACGTGCATTCATGCCGAATCCGATGGCCATTGCGTCTTTTTTTGCAAAGCCGGAGCGGAGCGCGCCAAAACCGCTGCCGATGATTTTGCCCGCAAAAGAGATAACAATGATGGCCAACACCAGCCAAAGGTCGAAGTTGGTGAAGAAGTTGATCTTTAGACCGATGGAAACAAAGAAGAGCGGAGCGAAGATGTTGTTGATGAACTGATGGATGATTTCTTTGGCCTTTTCGGACAGGTGATCTGAATCTCCCAAAGCCACGCCAAACAAGAATGCGCCGAAGATGGCATGGATTCCGAGCCATTCGGTAAACGCCGCCAGCAGGAAGCAGAAGGCCATGGACAAGGACAAAAGTCCACCCGGCCAGGCCAGATTTTTATTGATCCAGGGAAGAACTCTATTAAGCAGGCCTTTGCCCAGTGTCAGCATAAAAACCGTGAAAAGCAGCGTAATTCCGATGGTGCTCATCAGAGATAGGTTACCGCTCTTGCCCATAAAGGACAGAATCACGGAGAAAATCAACCAGCCTATGATGTCATTGACCATGGCTCCCGCCACGATGACCATTCCCATCTTGGTCTTGAAGAGGTTCATATCCATCAGGATACGGACGACCACGGGTAGGGCTGTAATCGACATCGCCGTGCCCATGAAGAGTGAAAATAGGATCTTGTCCCCATCTGCCAGTCCAAAAAACGTCGGAAAGAAATAGGGGAAGGTAAAGCCAAGCACAAACGGCACCACCAATCCCATCAGACTGATGTTGATGGCAGACTTGCCCTGCGCCCATACCAGGTGGAGTTCGACCTCTAGACCGGCGATGAAGAGCAGGAGGATGACGGCCATCTGGACGATTCCATCCAGCGCGAGATTTGCTGAGGGATTGCTTTGGAACAGATAGGTAAACGAGTCTGGGCTGATCATGCCCAAGATGGTGGGTCCCAATACAATGCCTGCAAGAATCTCCCCAACTACGGCCGGTTGCTTGAATTTCTGCGCGATTTCGGCAAACACCCGCGCCGAGAGCAGCATGGCGGCCAGTTGCAGAAGTAAGTTGATAACTTCTTTGTGTTCTAGGCTTTCCATGTCTTACTTGACGATTAAAAGATTGCAGGGGAGATCCGAAAGAATCTCCTCGAGATCGTGGGGAAAGAGCCGGTCAATGAAGGTGTAGCCGTGTTCATCTCCCATCACCAGGATATCAGCATTGATCGCTTCACAATACCTCACGAGCTCTATTGCCCATTTTCCAGCGGTGACTTTGATGTTGATCTTCAGACCACTTTGATCCAGGCCGTCTAGGATTTCTTGGACGTATTTGATTTCGTCCTGCACGAGTTTTCTCCGGGTTAGGTTGACTTCATCTTCTGAGCCTTCACCTGCTGTCGCCATTTGCAGCCCATACAACTTGATTTCGTTGAGAATATGGATTTGCTGAGCTCCCTCTGCCTGGCAAAATTTCAGACCTTGGGCGATCACTTTGGGAGTGACCTCCAGTTGGGTTCCATTGATGACGACTTTTGAGAATTTTGTGGGAGTCGCCTGTGGATCTATCAAGGTCAGCACGGAGCAATGCGCCTTTCGGATCACTTTCCTGGCGACCGATCCGAGGTAATAGGTGAAGATGCCCTCCTTTTTCAAAGCTCCCAGCATGAGTAAATCTACCTTTTCTTCTTCGCATGCTTGGAGGATCATTTTCGCAGGTTTTCCCTCTTTCCAGATGGTCTTTACCGGGGTCGTTTTCAGTCCCTTGGCCTCAAGAATTTCGGAAAGTTTTGCTTCGAGCTCGGGTTGTTTTAACCCCACATGGATCAATACGAGCTCGGATTCAAAGATCTCGATCAATCTCTTGGCTTCGGCTATCAAGGCTTCCATCCTGGGGGAGAAAGCGATGGCAAGGGCAATTTTCTGATACATGGGAACCTGCTTATTTTTCTGAAATACGCGAATTTTTGTCAAAGGGCAAACCTAAATCTGAATCCACGCCGCTTGTCCAACGCGGTATCCGCTTGAGGCTGATTTCTTTTTCCAAAAAAATCCAGCCTTAAAGTCTTACCTTTTTTCGCTAAACTTCCCTACAGTTTTCAATCCATTTGTTCAGTAAAAACCCGAACCATTCCTTATGAGAAAATTCTTACTCACAGGACTGTTGTTGGGGAGTTTGATTTGCGGCAATGCCTTTGCGCAAGCAGACTATCCCACAGGCAGTCAGATCACCCAAAGGCTCCAAAAACTCGGCGGCAACGCCTCCGTAGAGCTGAAATCACTCACCAAGACAGCTGGTGGCAAAGACATCTACGTACTCAAGATAGGCAGCGGTGCCAAAGATGAGAAACCAGCAATCGCCGTAGTCGGTGGTGTCGAGGGATTTCATGTCTTGAGCGTCGAGCTGGTGCTGCAGTTTGCTGAAAAGCTCGTGACCGAAAATGCCGCCGCGCTGGAGAAGACGACGTTTTACATCTTTCCCAACATGTCGCCGGATGCCTATGAGCAGTACCACGCTGCACTGAAGTATGAGCGCCGCGGCAATGCCGTATCCATGGATCATGACCGTGACGGCAAAGCTGGCGAAAGCGGCTACTCCGATCTCAATGGAGACGGGATGATCACTTGGATGCGTGTCGAAGACCCGATGGGAGACTGGATCGCTTCCATAGAAGACGAACGGGTGCTGGTCAAAGCTGATCGGGCTAAAGGGGAAGCGGGGAAATACAGCCTCTACAAGGAAAGCAAGGATGATGACAAAGACGGCAAATTCGCAGAGGATCTGAAGGAAGGTGTGGCCTTCAATAAGTCTCTGACTTACAAGTTTCCGGTTTTTGAGCCTTTCGCTGGCGACTTGGCGGTGTCTCAGGCGGAAAGCCGGGCGATGCTCGACTACCTGTTTGAGCAGTGGAATATCTTTGCATTCGTCACTTTCTCCCCTTCCAACAACCTCTCGAGTCCCCTAAAATACAGCGCGGGAGATGCCAAGAAGCGCGTGGTCACTTCCATCTTGGAAAAAGACCAGGCGATCAACGCGATGGTTTCGGAGATTTATAATGAGACAGTTCCAGCAAAAGCTTTTCAGCAAACCAATCAGGGAACGGACGGCGACTTCTTCCAGTGGGCTTACTTCCATTTTGCCCGATTAAGCTTCTCGACGCCGGGCTATTGGACGCCTGAGTTCAAGGGAAAAACCAACGCCGAGGCCAATTTGCTCGCTTGGTCAGATTCTTTGGGGCAAGAGTCTTTCGTGCCCTGGACTGAGGTGAAGCATCCGGATTTTCCCAACCAAAAAGTAGAAGTGGGCGGTATCAAGCCATTTTTGACCACCAATCCAGCTTTCGACAAAGTTGATTCGATCGCCATCGCGCAAACGACTTTTATCCTAAAACTGGCCGAAATCCAGCCGAAATTGGAGTTTCACAACCTCAAGACCGAATCTTTGGGAAATGGACTGACCAGGGTGACGGTTGATCTGTACAACAATTCACCGCTTCCGACCCATTCGGAGATGGGCGCCAGATCCCGCTGGCTGAGAAAAATCCGGATAGATTTGGACGCTTCCGCGGACAAGATCGTCTCCGGTGACAAGATCAAATTGGTGGATTCAATAGATGCATTTGGAAAGGAAACTTTCAGTTGGATCGTCCGAGGGACTGGATCGGTGACGATCAAAGCCGGAGCTGCCCACGCAGGATTTGCCACTCAAACTGTAAAACTCTAAGCCATGAATACTATGAAAACCAAAAATCTGATTGTAGCCCTGGCTTTGGGAGCAAGTAGTTTGTTTGCAATAGATGCCCATGGCCAGCAGGAAAATTACTTCCGCGCCATCGGTTCGCCGCATAAACCAAAAGTCGAAATCGCTTGGAACCGCTATTACAGCGCCGAAGGACTTTGGGACTGGATGAAAAAAATCGCCGCTGCACATCCCGATTTGGCCAAGGTCGAGTCTATCGGTAAGTCTGTGGAAGGCCGGGAAATCCTGACCTTGACGATCACGGATTTTTCCGCAGGAAAAGACACCGATAAGCCAGCCATGTGGATCGACGGAAACATCCACTCCAATGAGGTTCAAGGGGGCGAATTTTCGCTCTACGTGGCGTGGTACCTGACCGAGATGCACGCTGACAACGAGTTTGTGAAGCAGTTGCTGAAGGACAAGACCTTCTACATCACGCCGACGATTAATCCTGACGCCAGAAACAACTTTTTCAAAGAGCCAAACACGGCCAACTCTCCGAGATCAGGCATGCTGGTCCTGGATAACGACGGAGATGGGCAGAACGGGGAAGACATGATGGATGATCTCGACGGCGATGGTAACATCACGATGATGATCCGTCAGTCTCCGACCGGTAGGTTTATCAAAGATCCGTTGGATCCGCGCAAACTGATCGCTGTGGGGCCAAATCAGGTCGGCGCCTACGAAATGCTCGGTCAGGAAGGAACGGATAACGACGGCGACGGCCAAGTCAATGACGATGGCATTGGCTACTATGATCCCAACCGGGATTGGGGATGGAACTGGCAGCCGGACTACATCCAAAGAGGTGCGCTGAAATATCCATTTACCCTGCCGGAAAACCGCTCGGTAATGGAATTTGTGATGAAGCATCCGAATATTGCGGGGGCGCAGAGTTTCCACAATTCAGGCGGGATGATCCTTCGTGGGCCAGGCGCCGAGGAGGATTTGAATACATACAACCAAAATGACATCCGGATCTATGACGCGATCGCCAAGAAAGGTGAAGAGATGATTCCCGGCTATCGCTATCTGACGGTTTACAAGGATCTATATTCTGTGTTTGGCGGGGAGTTGGACTGGTTCTATGGCAACCGCGGTGTCTTCACGTATTCCAACGAACTGATGGTTTCCTACCTGTATTTTCATCAACAATCCGGCGGAAGAGGCGCCCAGGATGAACAATACAAGGTGGACGAACTACTGACTTTTGGAGATGCGTTTGTCAACTGGAAGGAGTTTTCGCATCCACAATTCGGGGCGGTAGAGATCGGTGGGTTTAAGAAGACCTTTGGTCGCGCTCACCCTGGATTCTTGCTGGAACAGGATGCGCATCGAAACGCTGCCTTCTCAATCTATCACGCCTATCACACTCCGAAGCTTTCGGTCAGGGATGTGAAAGAGGAGGATCTCGGAGGAGGATTGAAGTCGATCACAGCGACGATCTTCAACGAGCGGATGATGCCGACCCACGCCAGCCAAGACTTGAAATACAAGATCGAGCGTCCAGACTACGTGACGATTTCCGGGGCCAAAGTGGTAGCTGGATTTATCGTAGAGGATGCGGATATGAAGAAGTTCAGCGAGCAAAAAAACTCTCCTGACCGCATCGCTGTCGAAAATATTCCCGGCATGAGTGCGGTGAAAGTGAAGTGGATTGTGTCTTCTGGTTCCGGATACAGCATCACGGTAGACTCTGCTAAAGGCGGCAAAGCCAGCTGGAAGAAGTAATCGAATAGGATCTGTTCAGTCCAACAATCCCGCTGAGATTTCTCAGCGGGTTTTTTTTGAAGTTTGACAGAGGTGTAGGCGGTAGCCTTAATTGATCTTGTGATTGGAGAATCTAAAATCAGAGCTTTTGCAGCCAAAACATTGGAAATATTATTAAAACTGGCTGCAAATGAATTTGGTTGCAGCCAGAAACGGATATTTATATCAATTTCTGGCTGCAAAATATTTTATTTACAGCCAAAAAGAGTATTTTTAATATAGTTTTGGCTGTAATCAAATAAATTATGGAAAATCCAAATCTGATCGGGCGAAAGAAACCAAAGGAGCGATTCCAGAAATTGTTGGAAAGCAAGAAGTCTGAGTTTCTGGCAGTGTACGGACGGAGACGGGTCGGAAAGACCTATCTTATCAAGGAATATTTTAGCTATCAGTTTGATTTTTTTATCACTGGAATGGCTAACGCGACTACCGCGCAGCAACTTTTCAATTTCGATACGGAGATGAATCGGCAGTCAAATCTTGTTTTCGATTCCCCTTCGGCGAATTGGCTGGAGGCTGTCCAACGTTTGCGGGAGCATTTGGAAAGTAAAAAGAAAGAGGGAAAACTAGTCATTTTCATAGACGAACTGCCATGGATGCATACGCATGGCTCTGATTTTTTGATGGCTTTGGAGCATTTTTGGAATGCGTGGGCCACGCATCGCAAGGACGTTTTGCTGATAGTATGCGGTTCTGCCGCTTCCTGGATGCTGACCGAAGTCATCAACAGCACCGGAGGTCTTCACAATAGGGTCACTGGCCAAATGAAAATTGAACCCTTTACTTTAGGGGAAGCTGAGGAACTGTTGAAATCAAACAACTGTCACCTCGATCGGTACCAACTCATCCAGCTGTACATGTGTATGGGTGGAGTGCCTTACTATTTGGATGCGGTGGAACCTGGGAAAAGTGCTGCTCAAAATATCCAGGATGTGTTTTTTGAGAAAAGTGGCCTGCTTCGCAATGAGTTTCACAACCTTTATCGGGCGCTGTTCAAGCGACACGAAGTGTATGAAAAGGTTGTGGAGGTGCTTTCGACCAAACCCTACGGGATGGCAAGAAATGATGTCATCAAATCTTCCGGATTGCAGTCAGGTGGAACCTTGAGCAAAGTGTTGATCGATCTGGAGGAAAGTGGATTCATCACTTCATATCCGGCATTGGACAGAAAGAATAAAAACACTATTTACCGTCTTTCAGACTATTTTACGGCTTTTTACTTCCGCTTTCTTCAGAAGCCCCAAGGAAGTGACTGGCTTCAGTTGATCGATCAGCCCACACATCGGGCTTGGCAAGGATTTACTTTTGAGCAGGTATGCCTGGATCACGTCCCTCAAATCAAAAAAGCCTTGGGGATAAGCGGGATACAAGCTGAGCAAGCGGCCTGGCGAGGTGCTACTGAAGACAAAGGAGCCCAGATCGACCTACTCATCGACCGGCGGGATCATGTCATCACGATCTGTGAATGCAAATTTCCCTTGGACACTTATACCATTAACAAGGAATATGCGGATCAGTTGAGGGCAAAGCTCTCCGTTTTCAAAGAAGTTTCAAAAACCAAAAAGGCGGTTCATCTGGCATTTGTAAGCAGCTATGGTTTGCATCACAATTCCTATAGCGACCTGCTGGTGCAAAACCAGGTGACGATGGATGCCTTGTTTGATGAAGTTTGAGCGGATATATATTTGAGTTTGGACTGAAATTGTCCTGAGTGGATTCCTTCGCAGTATTTTATTTTTCCATCGGAAAGAGTACATTGGTAGAACTCTGATTTTCAAATTTTTAACAATCCTTTCCAAATTTCAATCAACCTTCGTATGGAACAAACCGAAATCAACAAAGAACTACTAACCAAGAAATGGAGTGGATCGAGTGTCAGTGAGCGTGAAGGTCAGGCCTGGGACAAGAAAAAGGAGATGGACTTCACCTATACCAACATTGACAAGTTTATCCGAAGCAGTCTGGGTGAAAATGCCGTGTTCAGTAATGCGATGTACGAAGGCGATTTTTCCCTCACACTCGAAGAAGCCCAGCGGAGAAAGCATGAATTTGTCGCGAAGGATTTGGGGATCAAGAAAGGAAGCCGGGTGCTGGACTTGGGATGTGGCTGGGGAGGCTGGCTCAAATACCTGAGAGATGTGGTCGGGGCGGATGGGATCGGCGTCAACCTATCCGATGGCCAGGTGAATGCCTGCCGGGAAAACGGCCTCAATGCCTACATCAAAGATGCGAGGTTCGTGAAGCCGGAAGATTTTGGGACATTCGATGCCGTGACTGCTTTTGGAAGCTTTGAGCATGTCTCGTCTGTCAAAGACTACTTGGAAGGCAGGCAAGATGAGGTGTATGAAGACTATTTCCGTCATGTGGCCAACCTGCTTAAACCCGGCGGAAAGTTCTACATGCAAACCATGACTTTCGAAAAGAATGTGATGCCATTTGATCAGATTGACATCAATGCGCCAAAAGATTCCGACAGCTATTTTCTGGCGCTTTTGCTCAAGCATAACCCTGATTCTTGGGTGCCTTATGGCTATGAGCATGTCGTACGTACGGCCAGCCCATTCTTCAAAAACACCTACTACAGCGATGGAAGGTTGGATTATGTGAAAACCAACCGGGAGTGGACGAAGCTTTTCTATAAGTTTAGCTGGTCAAAATACCTGTGGTTTGCGTCGCTGGTTCCGAAGTTATTCACCGACAAAGAATTCAGACACCAACTTGCCATCCTCCGCGTGCGTCCTAACAGGGTCTGCTTCGAAAGAGAGATCATGGGGCATGCTAGATTGGTTTTTGAGAAGCTTTAATAATTATCCGCAGCGAAGTCAGTAACGCTTTAATTGAAATGAGCTGGAGGAATAAAACCCTTGGAGTCGTGAAGACTTCAAGGGTTTTTGCTTTTCAAACCTAAGCCCCAATCCAGATAGTCTCCGGAATGGATGGTTTGAGGTTAAGATTTCGGCAGCGGTGGTTCTCTCATATCTAAATCTGGATTGGTGTAAGGCGGCTGGTCAGCTATGGAAAGGGGACTTTCTTGCTTTGCAAAGAATCGGAAATGATGAATTGTACCCAATAGCGCTGCGCTTCTTAAATATTCCACCAATACGTGAATTTCAGCACCAGTGATCTGTTTTTCACATTGAAAGGGTCCGGCAGGTAGTTGTCGGTATAGACCAGATAGATGTCCGAGGCTGGCTTGAATCGCCACTGAAAGCGGGTGTTCAAGTTGATGTTGTCGATCTGCTCATTGTACTGGACAAAGGCTGTGAAGAACAACGTATTGGTCATCGTGACGTCTATCCTCGGGCCGATCAAGAGGTAATCTGTGGTGCCCCAAGGCTCGGAAAGCACGATCTTGTTGTAAGTCGTACTCAGTGCGAGACTCACATAGGGCTGAAAGCGATAACCCAAATCTGTCGTCAGCGTGTACAATTCCCCGTCAGCGTAATAGCCTCCGAGTCTGGTCGTAAAGCCGTAAGTAAATACACTTTGCGGTTTGGAGATGTACTCGGTTCTCCAGCTGAATGCATAGTGATCGGATCCCACGGGAAGTTTCTCATTGCCGGAATTGGTCGGGTCAAAAGGGGCCTGAAGCTTCACAAAGTCGTAAATCAGATAACTTGAAAGGTTGCTCTGGCTTCGGAAGCGGACGTTATAAGAGATGAAAGAGTTGTTGTCGGTGTGAACACCCTTCGTGTTGTAGAAAAGAGTCATGCTCGCATCAGGCCCGTGACTGAGGATTTTTTGACTTTTCGGAAACCAACGATAGCCAACAAAAGGATTGACTTTGTAGAAACCCCGGCGTGGGACATAACCGACTTCGGCGGTGTAGTTTTCGGACACATACTCGTGTTGCCAGCTCCAGGTCAGGTTTCCGGCGGTGTATTTGAGGTTGGCGGCATGGACGAAGCCATTGCCGGAATTGTCCGGAGCGAAGCTTTGGAGCATCATGGCCTTGCCAGTCCAGATGTTGTTGGCCGAAGCAAGATTATATTCCAGTCCGACGTTTCTGTTGAACTGGGAGTAGACTGGGTTTTCTGAAGTCGTGTCGGGATTGTAGTTGAGAGACTGCTTGTTGACAAAGATCGCCCCGATGTTGGATCTCGCGCCGACCTGCCGCTGGAGGGCCATCACGGTGAAGTTTTGGGAAGGTAAAGCGGTCTCTTCGACATCACCGGTCTGCATGTTCATCGCGCCGATTCGCCAATCTTTGTTAATCTTACCACTTAGCCTCGCCCCAAATTGGATTGGGGCATTCAGCCCGATTCTCCTGGAGAAAAAAGGCCTGATCGTCGTGTATCCGAAACCCGCGAACAGGTCCCCATTTTCCAGGAAAAACTGCCTTCGCTCGGGGAAGAACAGCTCAAAACGGTCCAGATTCGTCACTTGTCGATCAACTTCTACCTGGGAAAAATCTGGATTTACGGTCAGATCCAAATTGAGCGAGGAGGTCAGGGAGATCTTTGCATCTACGCCGACTTCGCCACGGGTATCTGTTGAACCTCCGTTTTGAAAGTCTTTGCTCACGCCACCCAGAGCATAGGGAATGATTGAGATATTTGCTCCGGCATCTGGCGGAGAATTGTCCCAGACGAGTGTGCCAGTGTAAGCCAAGGAGGCGGATGGAAATTGACGAGGGACCGGTGCCCAGCCGGATTTTTCAGTGGTCTTCAGATCAAGTCTGGAAAAGTTGATGCCCCACTCGGTGATCCCTTTTTTGTAGCGAATGGACTTGAAAGGAATTGAAGCTTCGAAAACCCACTTGTCTTCGTAGTTTTTGACTTTAGATGTCCACTTGTTGTCCCAGCTGAGGTCGACCGAACCGCCGTTGTACATCTGTCCGTCCCACTGCGCGCCGGCCGCATTCGCGCCGAAGGAAAACCCATTGGTGAGATCATCGAAGGGGTCCATGAAGAGGAGGAAGTTGTCATTTTTTCCGAAAGAAAAATCTCTTCGCAAGGACTCCACCATGTACGGACCTTCCATCGCGTGATGGTTGACCACGATCAAGTACAGATTTTCGTCGTCGTAGCTCATACGCACATCTGTCTTCACCCGTGCAAAGCTGGTATCCATCGGCGTGATCATGAAAAAATCGGTCGCCACGTCTGCTTCTTCCCAGGCTTTTTCATCTAAAACACCATCAATCAGGATCGGCGAACTCGCTTTTTGGATGGTCAATCGGTATCCCGCATTGATTTTTTGTGCGGAAAGCGTGCAGGCCAGCCCGAGAAACAGAAGGGAAAAAAGAAGGGCTGAACGCATGGGTGGAATTACGCTTTCGGAGTCAAAGAAAACCAGTCAAGAATCGGATGGCCTGGGCTACAAGATAGACTATTGCTTGATCCTGTAGGCAAAAGTCAAGTTGGTTTGTCTTCGCAGCATTTGCGATTCGCCTTCGGTGAAGAAGTTGTATCCTTCGGAGATGAAGCGGTTGATACGTGAATTGAAGATGTCCGTGACATTCAGGACGAGCGTTCCCCGGTCTTCGAGAATCCGCTTGCTGGCGGACAGATCCATGAAGAAGATCCCTTTTCTGAAGCCCTGAGCGGTTTTTTGCTTCGCGTCGTAGTTGGCACGGACTTGAATGTCCCAACCTTTGCCAAAGGTAAATCTGGAAGTCTGGCGGAAGAGCCAAGAGTAGGTTTTTCTCAGTTCGGTTTGTCCGATGTTACTGGCGTCGATTCGGGCATGGAAGAAGTTGGCGTTGAAGTCCAGCTTCCACCAATCCTTGATGCGATAGTCCCCGCTGAACTCAACACCGACGGACTCTTCGCCGGTCAGATTGTAAGGAGCGGTCACCGAAAATCCGTCTTCGTTGACTTGGCGGATCCGCTCGATCTTGTCCACGGTATTTCTGAAATAGACGGTGGAAAATAGGGTCGCTTTGTCGAAGTATTTAATATACCCCAACTCAAAGGCGTCGGTGTATTCGGGATTCAGATCGGGATTGCCGCTGAAGAAGTTCCGCTGATCTGAGAAGGTCACATACGGGCTCAGATCGTTGTAGACAGGCCTTCTGATCCTTCGGCTGTAGCTCAGCTGCAAGGCATTTTCCTCGGAGACATTATAGGTCAGATGTGCTGATGGGAAGAAATTAAGATAGTCCCGCGGGTTGTCTTCGTTGGTTTCGACAAGGATAGTCTCTACGTCCGTGTGCTCGGCGCGAAGGCCACCTTGGTAGCTCCATTTCCCGGTTTCGTTGCCGACGATGGCATAGGCCGCCAGGATGTTTTCATTGTACAAGAAGATGTTGTCCAAGCCCGGAATGGTCACGAAGTCGCCCGATTCGTCCTCCTCCTGCACCAGGTAGTCGTTTTCCATCTCTCTGAAGCTAGTTCTGAGACCGGTTTCTATCTTTCCCTTGGTAGCAAAAGGCTTGACGTAGTCCATCTGGAGCAAATACTGGTTTTCGTATTCGTCGTTGAGGGACGTCTGGACGAGGTCTTCAGCCGGCTCGGGTGTGCCTTCGGGAGTGAATGAACTTTGGGTAAAGAGCTGATTGGATCTTTCCCAATAGTTGAGATAGGTGAATGATGCCGTGAACTCGTGGCCTTTCTGGGCAAAAGTGCGCTTGTAGTTGAGGATTGCTTCCTTGTTTGGTTCGTCTTCAGTCTCGTCTTGGCGACGGAGTGAATAGCCCAAGTAGTTATCAAAGCTATTGAGGTAGTCGTTGTATCTGATATCTGTAATCCGGTGCGCATCGCTTCTTCTCCAAAGGTACGAAGCGGTCAGGATGCTGTTTTCGTTGAAATAATAATCCAAGCCACCCCGCAGGTTGTTGTTCAATCCAGTGACGGTGGAGGAGTTGTTTTGGCTCAGGATCGACGTTGTCCCGTCTTCATTGTACACCTCCTGATAGAGTTCGCTCACGCCCGGTTGCTCACGGTAAGACAAGCCGTAGTTGACAAACCAGTTGATCCGGTTGTGGCGGTAGTTGAGATTGGCGGTGAATCCTGTATTCAGCGGGTATCCGGCGATGACTTCGAATGACCCGTTAAATCCCTGCTTGCTGTCTTTTTTAAGGATGATGTTGATGACGCCGGCCATGCCTTCTGCCTCGTATCGTGCCGACGGATTGGTGATGACTTCCACACGCTCGACCATGTTTGCCGGAAGCTGACGGAGCCCGGCGCTTCCCTTGAAGCTTACGAGGCCGGAAGGCTTGCCGTCGATCAGAATCCGGACGTTAGACGAACCACGCAGGCGGACATTTCCATCCGGATCCACGGCCACGGAAGGCAAGTTCATCAAGATGTCAGAAGCATTACCGCCAGCATTGGCGAGGTCTTTTCCCACATTGAAAATCCGCTTGTCGAGCGATAGCTCCATGACCGTCTTTTCGCCCTGAACTACCACTTCATTGAGATCGGAAGCGGTCGTGGAAAGCTCCGTTTGGCCTAGATCCAGGTTTTGTTCCTCTCTGGAGAGTGTGAAAACTTTTGTTTTTTGGGATTCAAAACCCATAAACTCGATCAAAGCGTAGAATTTCCCGAAAGGGAGATCCACGGAGTATTTGCCATTTTCGTCAGAAATGCCGCCGCCGACCAAGCTGTCTTTTTCAGTATAAACCCCGATTGTCGAAAAAGGGAGCGGCTCAGAATTGGATTGGTCGAGGATTGTCCCTCTGATTTTGCCTTTGTTTTGCTGCGCAAAAGAGCATGTAGCAGCAAACAGGCAGAATAGAATCGAAAGAACAAAAAGGTTTTTTTGGGTAAAAGGCATGATAGGTTTGGGTTATTGGGGCAAATCAAAAATTAATTCGAGATCACCGTTGGAAATTTAGAATGAATCCAAGTTTGGAGCACGCTTAATTTGACAAATGGCAAAAAAAATGGTTTCCGCTGTGGAAACCATTTGATTTTGAGTGTGGTATCGTTTAGAGTTCCGCGCTCACCAGATAGCCGGTGTACCCGAGATATACGACCAACAGTAGTATTGCTTCCCAGCGGTCCAATCGGTGTCGCTTGCCGGTAAACATCGCTAAAAAGAGAAAAATCGTGCCGCCTGCCAAAATGTACAAGTCGGTATTGAAACTCGCATTGTAGGCCAAGGGGCGAATCAATCCGCTGACTCCCAAGATGAGAAAGATGTTGAAGATGTTTGATCCAATGATGTTTCCGATGGCGATATCAGTGTTTTTGCGCATGGCTGCCACCACGGAAGTGGCGAGTTCTGGCAGGGAAGTACCCGCAGCGACGATCGTGAGTCCGATGATTTTTTCACTGACTCCCAAGGACTGAGCCATGGCGACGGCATTGTCTACGACGAGTTTCCCGCCGCCGACCAATCCAGCCAGTCCGAGGAATATCAGAACCCATATCTTCAGAGTGGAGTAGTCTTTCACCTCGAGGATCTCAGCGCTGGGATCGGTTTTGAGCTGAGTGGCCACGTAGTAGAGGAATACCAAGAAGAGACCCAGAAGTATCGCCGCATCCAGTCTGGATAGTCCCTCGGAATTGCCGATGAGATAGTTGTTGGCTAGGAAAAAAATCAGGATGGCTGCGAAAAGCGAGTAGGGAATTTCTTTCCAGACGGTGCTGGACTGCACCGAAAGCGGAATGATCAATCCGGAAATTCCCAAGATAATGAACAGGTTGAAGTTGTTGGATCCGATGATGTTGCCAAAGACAATGTCAGGATAGTTGCCAGATGCGGCGACGGCATTGACGACCAGTTCTGGGGCAGAGGTACCGAAGGCCACGATGGTCAATCCGATGGCCAAGTCAGAGACATTTTTCTTTTTTGCCAAAACGGAGGCGCCATCCACGAGCCAGTCCGCACCTTTGACTAACAGCACCAAGCCGACTAAAAGAAGAGCAATTTGAATGATCATAAAGTGTATATGTTCAGGATTTGGTAGGTTTTTCTCTCAAAATTCTTCAAAAGTAGCCCTAAAAATGGTGCCCAGAGGGCTTCAATGAGGGAATATTTTTTTAATAACGGATAAAGGATTAAAGAGATGGGTAGTTCATCAAGTCCAGTCAACGGGACAAAACCGATATTTCTCACAGCTGAGCGAAAGGGCAGCGATCTGATTGTCAGAATTTATTTTGTACTTGGAGTATCAATCCAACCTAACAGACCTTATGAAAAACCTTTTGTTCTTTTTTAGTTTCCTGCTGATCTCGAACCTCGGGATGGCCCAAATGACCATGCCCGCTCACATCAAGGAAAAGATGACGTATCCGGTCTTGGATTTTGCGCCGTGGGTGGGAGTGGTGCCGATTTCCAATGCAGTGATGCCTTATGATCCGAGTCTGACTTACAAGATTGCGATCGATGTGTACGGCAGCTTAAAGGACTCCACCAAGATCCATGAACCCTTTACCGAAATTGCCCGGACCTACAATCTTTTCATTGCCAACGGCGTGCCCGCTGACAAAATCAAGATTGCAGCGGTCATTCATGGGGGGCTTTCCAAGGCTGTGGTCAACAATGAGGCCTACCGAAAGAAATATGGCGTCGATAACCCGACCCTTCTGGCTCTTCAGGAGTTGAAAAAAGTCGGCGTCGAATTTTATCTCTGTGGCCAAAGCATGTCTTTTCTACAGATTCTACAAGAAGATGTCACTCCTGAAGTGAAATTGGCTCTTTCGGCCAAGACCACGTTCGTCGCGCTGGATCAGATGGGCTACAGCTTCTTGGATGTGAGTGGAAACTAGCGAGTCAAGGAAATCTATATCAAGGAAAAAGCCCCAAAAACATCGCGTTTTTGGGGCTTTTTCTTTTCTAGTCAATTTTTGTAGGCTCGTCTAGCTTTGGTAGCGTTCCGGGATCTTCCCCTTTGAGATAGGTCGGAAGATTAAGCCCGGCCATGTTGAAGAGGTCATTGAGCGGAGGGACGGTTTTCATCATGCCCGAGACGAAGTTGGCTGTGGAGTTATTTCCATTTTCGCCTTGTCCGGAATCCCATACCGTGATCTTGTCGATCTTGATGTTTTTGACAGCTTCCACCTGTGTTTTGACCAGTTCCGGCAGCTTCTCGATCAATAGGAGCTGGAAGGCTTTGGTCGGATCACCCCCTGCAGCGCTGACCACCTCGCGATAGCCTTCTGCCTGCTTGGTCAGGATTTCGTAGAGACCCTTTGCCTCGGCTTCCATCTTGGCAAAGATCGCGTCCGCTTCTCCTTTTGCCTGCTCACGGATTCGTTCTGCCTCAGCCTGAGCTTCGATGATTGCTCGTTGCTTGGCGATTTGGGCAGGGATTACGATGTTGGCGTTTTGGGTAGAGCGCTCTCTTTCCGCGCGGGCGGTTTCGGCTTTTTGCTCGGCTAGGTAGGCTTCTTCCAGCGCTCTGGCTTGTTGGACTTTTTCGGAGGCGAGGGCGGTTCTCAGAGCTTCCGCTTCTTTCTCTCTTCGAAGGGCGTCCGACTGTGCGATGGAGATTTTTGCTTCATTTTCCCCTCTGATCGCTATTGCGTTTGCTTCGGAGGTCTTGACACGTGTGTCCCGCTGGGCTTCTGCTTTTCCAATACTTTCTTCTTTTTGTGCCAGGGCTATACTCACTTCCCGATCCTTGAGAGTCACGGCGATTTTCACGTCCCGTTCCCGCTGGGTGTCGGCGATTTGCACATCTTTTTCCCGGTCGGCCAGGGCCTTTCCGGTTTCCCCGATTTTCTCCTGCTCAGCTACAGAGATTTTGGCTTCGTTGATGGCCTTTGCTGCAGCTTCTTTGCCCAATGCCTCGATGTAACCTGACTCATCTTTGATGTCGGTGACGTTGACGTTGATCAACTTCAAGCCGATCTTCTTCAGTTCGGTATCTACGTTTTTCGAGATATTGTCCAAAAATTTGTCCCGATCGGAGTTGATTTCTTCGATGGTCATCGTGGCAATCACCAGACGCAGCTGACCAAAAAGGATGTCCTTTGCCAACTCCTGAATCTGCTCGTGAACTAATCCCAGCAAACGCTCGGCAGCGGTATTCATCGTATCTGCATCGGTGGAGATTGCGATGGTAAATCGGCAAGGCACATCCACGCGGATGTTTTGCTTGGAGAGTGCATTGGTCAGGTTGGCGTCAATGGAGATGGGCTTCAGGTCCAGAAAAGCATAGTCCTGGATTACCGGCCAGATGAATGCGCCTCCTCCGTGGATACAGTTGGCAGAGGTGCCACCGGTTTTGCCATAGATGACGAGGATTTTGTCCGAAGGACACCGCTTGTATCTGGAGATCAGCGCGATGATCGTCACAAAGACCACAAAGGCTCCTGCCAGGATGAGAATTAAAGGATCCATAAAAGAAATAGAGGTTAGATTTTTTCGACGATTAAGAGGTTTCCTCCTTCGATTCCGATCACCTTGACAGCGGCACCTGTTTCGATTCGCTCTGAGAGAGAGATTGCGCTGAGTTCCTTTTGCGAACCCTTCACGCTGATGGAGATTTTGCCCGCGCCTTCTTTATGGCCCGGAACGGATAGGTAAACAGTACCCGATTTGTGTAGCGTGTCCTCGAGCTTAAAGGTGTTGTTTTCGGCCAGTTTGACGATCTGCTTGATGATGAAAAAGAACAACCACACAAAGCCCAAGCCCACGCAGGTGGCAATCATGAGTAGAAGTGTGTAACTGCCGATGGAGTGGTAAAAGGTAATCGCGGTCCAGCTGAAGCCCAACAGGAAATTGATCAGATTGCGCAGTGTGAAGAGCTGAAAAGGCGCCTCGGCTCCCTCCAAGTTTCCGTCAAAATCTGCGTTGATCCCATCTCCAGAATCAGAGCCTATGAAGGTCAAGATCGTCTGAAGGAGGAAGATCAGCGAGGTAGGTAGGGCGATGTACCAAAGCGCCCGAAGCGAGGGTTCCATTTCTGCCAAAAATTCCATATCGGGATCCTTTAGTTAAGTAGCCTGTAATTGTAAAGCAGTATATCCTTAATTTTTAAGAATAGCAAAACCACTAGCTATCGCGTTGTGATTTTCCGTATGATCGAGTGACTGAGGATGGTTTTTTAAAAAAAAAATCCCCCGATTTTTTCGCTCGGGGGATTTCTTATCGGCCATAAGGCACCTCACTCTTTATCTGCTATTCATCAAATCAGAATGCCCGCTCGTCCAAGTGATCTCCCAACTGGAGTCTCGGAACCCCCTTGGTCATCCAGTCCGGAGCAGCTTCACCTTTCAGATGGTGGTCAAAGAATTCCATCATCCGCACGGAATAGTCTTTTCGGTTTTCAATTTTCCCCAAACCATGGTTTTCACCAAGGTATTGAACCATAATGACCGGTTTTTTCAACCTGCGGAGTGCGTTGTAGTATTCTACGCCTTGAGTGAAATCCACCGCTCCGTCTTTGTCATTGTGGAGCAACAGGAGCGGAGTTTGGACGTTTTTCACATGATAGATCGGGCTGTTTCGCTCATAGGCTTCCCAATTTTCCCAAGGGGCTCCACGGAATCTTCCCTGAGAAGCCTCGAAGATGGACATGTTTCCACCGCCTGAATTCCAGTAGATCAAATCATACATGGAGATCATGTTGGTCAGCGGGGCTCCGGCAGCCGCAGCCTTGAACCGGTTGGTCTGAGTGATCAGGAAAGAGGTCTGATAACCTCCCCAGCTGTGTCCGTGGATGCCCATCTTGCCTTCGTCGATCACGCCGGTTTTGAGCGCGGCGTCTACGGCGGGAAGTACCGCCCAGACGGCAGACATGCCTGGATCGTCCATCTTGTACACGATATCCGGGATCAAAACCGCGTAGCCGTTGCTGGTGTACAAGGAAGGATTCCATCCGGTGCCACCGTAGCCTGGATTAGCCCAGCTGTGTAGCGTCTGGGAAAGCTTCTCGTAATAGTAGATGACGGTCGGGTACTTTTGACCCTCCACATAGTTAGCGGGAAGGAAGAGAGCCGCCTGCAGCGAGTCTCCTTTGTCAGTCACGTAGTCCACCAATTTTGCACCGGATGACCATGCGAATTTCCCGGCGTCGGGAGCATTCTCGGTGACCTTTTTGGCATTGGCCAAGGTGGCGTCAGCCAAATAAACCTGGGTCGGCTCGTTGGATTTCTCTTTTGTAAAGGTGTAAGTCTCTGCTTTTTCGGCTTTTCCAAGTCCAGAGATCATCGCGTCTTCCCAGAGTAAGACTTTCGCTCCCGGAGCCAGTCCGCCTTTTTTAGCGGGAGTCAAAGTTGCAATCCCACTTTTCTTGGTGTTTTCACCATAGAGCCGGATGTAGTTCGTTTTGCTCAGGTCGATGCCCTTTTCCTCCGGATCCAGTATGAATCGGTATTGGTAGCGGATCTTTTCTGCTCTGCCGTTTTGGGTCAGGTTGACCGCGCTTTCTTTTCCTACCAAGGGAATCTGCCAAATATCCCACTCATCCCGAAGCAGCACATATTTGCTGTCGCTGCTCCAGCCCAACGGGCTCATGAGTGGTTTGGTCACGTTGTGATCATCCTCCGTGTCGACAAAAGTTACCGGAAGCCCTTCAGTGAGGTTGGTGTGGGTCTTGGCCACGATGTCATAGACGTAGAAGTGGCCGTCTTTGCCATAGAGCAGCTTCGTGCCGTCCGTCGAAGGTCGCGGATATGACCCGAAAGAAGGCTGATAGAAATTCTCAAAAAGTGATGTTTTCGCCCCGGACTTCAAGTCTAGGATGTAAAAATCCCGATAGGATTGCCCATCCAGATTGCCTTGCAGCTCATACTTTTGGATATCAGAGCCCAATGCGTACAGTTGATGTGGCAAGATGCCCAAGTCCCTCATTGTGCTGTCCTGAAGTGCGACATGCTTCTTGGACACGATGTCGTACATGGCGCGGAAGCTGAAGTTTTTGTCCATGTTTTCCAGCACCTGTTGGCGGGACTGGAGTCTGCTGTCATTCCAATGCCAGATGGTCATTTCGGGCTTTTTGGACTCATTTTTCTTGGCAGCGGCTTTGGCGGTATCCAGCTTGGCGATGGCTTTTTGAAGGTCAGAGATCGATTTGATCGTGGTGTCGGCCATGATCTTGGTGAGTTTCTCCGAATCGGCCAATGCCAGAGAGTCTTTGTTGACTTCTTTCTTTGGAGTTTCTTTTTCTGCCAAGACCAGCGGATGGATGCCGTAGAAAATCCTCGTCAGGTCATCACTCCACTCCGGCTTGCGGTTGGGGCTGATGGTGTATTTCTGATCGAATCCTGTCGAATCTTTGGCAGGCTCGTAAAGTGTCACCTGCGGGTTAGAGAGGTTTTTTACGCCTAGCACAGTTCCGAGTTCTTGCTTGTACTTTTTGTCTTTTTTTAGCTTCAGCGCAGCAAAGGCGTCACCCTTTTCTGTCCAGCCGATGCTCTGATACCCTGCTTCGTCTGAGTCCAACACTTGCGTGGAGTTGTTGGCCAAAGTCAGGAGGTAAAGGCCATTCCCTTGGGAATTGGCAGCATCCACGGTGTAGGCGACATGCGTTCCGGCCTTGTTGACGGCGTGCTCCCGGACATTGCCGAGGTTTTGGGCTTTGCCGGACGCGAGATGGTAGATCAGTAGATCCGATCCTTTGATATCGGCATTTCCTTCCTTGGGCAGATTGATGATGAGGTGGGAGGAAGCATCGGCGTTGAAGCTGAATCCGCCTGCGTTTTCGAAAGCCTTCTTGTCGTCGGTTCCAAGCTTTATCAAGTGAACTTTTTCCTTCAGAGGTTTGCCCTTGGACTTCTCGTTGGCCTGTTTTTCTGAGAACTTTGGAGACTCCTTAAAGGCGAGCCACTGGCCGTTTTCACTGAATTCAAAGCTTGGGAAATTGGTGTTTCCAATTGGAAAGGTCTTTTTGCTGTCCGGGTCGGAGACTTTCTGTAAAATCAGCTCTCCGTCGGCTTCGAGACCGATGATGCCGTAGGCGAGCCATTGGCCATCCGGAGAAAGCTTGAAGCTGCCGTTGGGCATGTATTTCCAGGTGGCGACATCCTTCCAGGACATGGGTTTGGTGTCCTGGGCTTGAGCTACCAGTGTAGCCAGGCAAAACAGCCAAATTAGGAGTAACGATTTTCTCATGAGTTAAAAGTTTATTGGGGAGGGAAAATAGGGAAAAAACACGAAGTCTACGGTTGCTAGTTGTTCAGCCTTGCTTGGAGTAACCTAATGGCAAAGACCTTCGAGGTTTCGTTAAAACCTCAAAGGTCGGTGAACTGCCTACCGCTACTGAGCGCTGTAAACGATTTTTCCTCCGACTACCGTCATCGTGACTTTGGTTTGCAAGATGTCATTCTCAGGAATCTCCATGATATTTTTGTCAAAAACGGTGAAATCAGCAGCTTTTCCCACCTCGATGGAACCTTTGAAATCTTCTTCAAATTCGGCAAAAGCGCCATCCAAGGTGTAGGATTTCAAGGCCTGCTCACGGGTCATTTTTTGATCGCCTTCATATCCGCCTTCCGGTAAGCCTTGCAGGGTTTTGCGAGTTACGGAAGCATAAAAAGATGGAATCGGATCGACTGGTTCGACGGGAGCATCAGTTCCGTTGGTGACAATTGCGCCGGTCTTGATGAGACTTTGCCATACATAGGCGCCGTCGATGATGCGTTTTTCTCCCAATCTATCAATCGCCCAGGGACGATCCGAACTCAAGTGAATCGCCTGCATTGCGGCAATTACGCCCAGCTCACCAAATCTTGGGATGTCATCCGGGTGGATATGCTGCGCATGCTCAATGCGGAAACGGAGGTTTTTGGAGTCTGGAAATTTGCCAAAAGCTGTCTCATATCGATCCAAAATCTCCTGATTGGCGCGGTCGCCAATGGCGTGAGAGCAAACCTGAAAACCTGCCGGAATGGCTTTTTCCGAAACTTCCGATACGACTGACATCGGCAAAGTCTCATGGCCACGATGCCCCGGACGATCTGAATAATCCTCCAAAAGCCAAGCTCCGCGGGAACCCAAGGCTCCGTCACAATTGAGCTTGATGGCGCGGACGGTCAGCATGTGATCCGCTGTGTCGATCATCGGACCTTTTTGATACCATTCTTCCAAAAGTGCCGGCTGCGTGCCGGTCAGCATCACATACTGGCGAACGGTCAGCTTGTCTTCATCCTTGAATTTTTGAATCAGATCGATGGTGCTTTGGGGTGCTCCCGCATCGTGAAAGCTGGTGATGCCTTTCTCGTTGAGTTCTTTCAGCGCTAAAGTCAAGGCTTCTGCAGCCCGCTCCGGCGTCTCGGCCGGGATCAATCTTGAAACCAGGCCGGAGGCTTTTTCAGCAAGGATTCCGGTTGGGTTGCCGAGGTCATCGACGAGGATCTCACCGCCCGTCACTTCTGTGGGTCTTTCTCCTTTTAAATTGCTGATTCCTGCCAGTTCGAGCGCTTTTTGGTTTACAAAAGAAGCGTGACCTGAAGCGTGGGCAAGATAGACCGGATTGTCGGGTGTGACTGCACTGAGGGCTTCGTGCGTCGGGAATCCCTGGACAGTTTCCTTCGGCATTTCGATCCATTTGTCCTGATGCCAGCCACGGCCCGTGATCCAGTCACCAGGCTTTGCTTTGGCGGCGGCCTCAGCCACTTTTGCGACCAGCTCGTCGTAGGTTTTGACATACATGAGGTCGAGCTCCAGCTTGTTGTAGCCAATTCCCATCAGGTGAGCGTGGGATTCGATCAAGCCGGGAGTCATGGTCTTGCCCTGAAGGTCGATCACCTCTGTGGCTTCGCCGACATAGCCTTGGATTTCCGCAGAGGTGCCGACTGCGAGAATCAGCCCGTCTTTGACTGCGACTGCTTCGACTTTTGGATTTCCGTCGTCAACCGTGTACACGATTCCATTGAGGTAAACCTGATCGGCGGGATTTTCAGGGCCTTTGGTACAGGCGAAAAGCAAGGCGACAAGGCCTAGGAAGTAAAGTGATCTCATGAGCTTCGGTTTATTGACCGAAACTACCGGTTTTCCTTCAGAGGTACAAAACCGGTCCTGTAATCAGCGAATGAGGATTTTTTTGGTCAAAACCTCCCGGTTTTCCGACTCCAATTGTAGAATGTAAACGCCGGGGCTGAGGGTTTGGGCTTGGATTTCCACCACCTGATTGGCGGGGATTTCAATTTCTTCCAGGATGATTTGTCCCAAAGTGGAGATCAAGCGTCCGGTAGCAGGAAAATTGGAAACTACAGAAAAAGGTCCTGACGTTGGATTGGGGTAGATTTTGGTCTGAAATCCGTCAGCATCCGGCTGGTCCGAAGAAGCGGACTTGAGATAAAGAATCCCTCCGCCCCGACTGCCCAAGATCAAGTCCACCTGACTGCCGAGGGCAGGATTGACGGTCGTGATCCAGGTATTTCTTCCCAGTTGTAGAGTGAGGTTTTGATCTCCGATTTTAACCAATACTTCTTCGCGGGTTTCTGAATTCATAAAATCCTGAATCAGGAAAATCCTTCCGGTCTGATCTGCGGAATAGAGATCGGGTTTGTCACCCAAAGTGACCGCTACGCTGAGATTTCGATTCGCTGGATTGTCTTGGAAATCGAGAAAATTGGCTGTTTTCAGCGTTGCATTGAGGTTTTTCAGATCTACTTCGTACAGTGTCAGACTTCCGTTTTGCGCAGCGACGAGCAAGTGGTCTTTTCCTTCAAAAGGAAAGAAAGTCAACTGATCGCCAACCCGGAGCGTCAATCCTGCCAAGGAAAATTCAGCCAGATTCGCGCCTTGGACTCGATAGATTATCGGAGTTGGAACGCTGTTTAGCGTTTTGGTACCCGAAGCCAGTTGAAAATGCGGACCCTGGCGGCTGGTGTAGTCGATGAGCTGAATGTCCAACAAGCCGAGGGAAGAAAGTCCTAGAAAATCGGTATCGAAGAGTGTGAAGGTCTCGCCGGAAAACCCTAATCGCGTGGCCTGACCGAGGACGTCGGTGCTGGTCTTTAGATTGGATGCCAGCCACAATTCGCCTGAAAGGGAATTTCCCTGAAAGAGCGGGCGCACATTTTCTCCCAAATCAAACAGTTGGTCCTGGAGAATCGGACTCGACCCGCTTCCATTTGCGTCCATCGTAGCCACCGAATGAGCGAAATCGATGCCGTAATTCGCCGAGGCTTCGTTGGTGTTCAGACTGATTACGAGTTGCTCATCAATCAGCTGTCCGATATGGAATCTCGGGAAGTTGGGAAGCTCGCCGAAGGAAGGTAAGCTGGTAGAAAATTCGGTGAATTTGGGTTGGTCGGAAGTACCCGAGTTTGGCAGAAAATAGAGCGTGTTGCACTCGTCACGGCCCAGAAGCAAGTCAGGAATGCCGTCTCCTGAAAAATCCCGATACAGGATGCTATGACCCCCAGCGTGTAGGATTCGGTCATTTTCGTCAGGGTTTATTCTAAAATCGATCGGGCTTTCGTCGCATCGTTTGCCAAAGGCAAAGTCGCCACAGCCACAGAAAACGAAGTCCCCCCAGTAGTCCACCGGAAAAGCAAAACCATCGATATCCGGCGTTCCCTTTCTCTCCACGGAAGTGTTGCGGAAAAACTCTAAAAAGTCCCCTTGGGCAAAATTGAAAAGCACCAGATCCAGATCTCCGTCGCCGTCGAGGTCCTGAAGCAGCGGCGTGTCCAGATTATTTGCGGGGATGTTGTTGGCACCATCCAGTTTGAGGAAGTTTTGCGCCAAAGTCCAAGAGATTTGGCTGCCTTGGGAGGTGTTTCGATATGCCCTGATGCCGAGCGGTGTGGAGGTGAAGAGATCCTTTTTGCCGTCCCCATCAAAGTCGACCAAAACCAGAAAGCCGCTGACTTCCGCTGGGAAATAGTAGGCCAATTCGGGTAGAATCTGAAAGCTTTCACCTTCTTTGGCGAAGACTTGAAGCTGTCCGGAATTTATGTCCCAGATCACCCATTCTTCCTTTCCGTCCCCGGTCAGGTCGATGGTTTGGATCTGGGCAGAGTTGATTCCCTGAGAAAAGGGAATGGAGACGGGACCGCCGTTGACTTGAATTGATTTTTCCGAATCCAGCTTGAAAACCGCCTGAGAAAAGGCTTGGGAGAAAATCAGCGTAAAAAGTAGCGTAAGGGTTTTGGACATGGAAGGTGGATCAAACACCAAAATAAAACGAAACAAGCGTCCCAAAGATGTAGATCATTGCGTTATTTTGGGTACAAATTTTCGGCAAAAAATGAATTTGGATATTCTTTACCAGCTCTTCCTCAAAAGTACCGGCGTCAGCACAGACACGCGGAAAATCAATCCCGGCAATCTCTTTTTTGCACTGAAAGGACCGAGCTTCAATGCGAATGACTTCGCCGCCAAGGCTTTGGAGATGGGTGCATCCGCGGTGGTGATCGATGAAGCGGCGTATTTTGTCGAGGACGATGAGCGGTATTTTATCTGCGAAGATGTCCTGACGACCTTGCAGCGGCTGGCCAATCACCATCGCCGACAGCTGAATATTCCTGTGATTGGACTGACCGGATCAAATGGAAAAACCACCTCCAAGGAACTTTTGAATGCAGTTTTGAAGCAAAAGTTCAAAACAGTCGCCACCGTTGGTAATCTGAATAATCATATCGGCGTGCCGCTGACTTTGCTTACGATTGGAACAGATGCTGAGATCGCGATCATTGAGATGGGAGCCAACAAACCCGGAGACATAAAGGAGCTGTGCGATATAGCCGAGCCGACTCATGGATTTATCACCAATATTGGTCGGGCGCATCTTGAGGGAATGGGAGGGCCGGAGGGAGTCCTACGCACCAAGACGGAGTTGTTTCAGTTTTTGAGAGAGAATCAGGGGACGGTTTTCATCAATTCTCAGGATCCGATCCTGGCCAATCTTGCGAAGCGATTTGAAAAGCCGATACTTTATCCAGCCAAGGGAGACTTTTGCGAAGTCACTTTTGTCGAAGCTAACCCTTTTGTGAAGCTTGTTGCCGAAGGGGTAGACGGTGAGCAATTGACTTCTCTGATCGGAGCTTACAACTTTGGGAATATCGCCTCTGCGTTGACTATAGGCAAGTTTTTTGGTGTGCCAATGGAAAAAGCTGTTCAGGCAATCATCGACTACAAGCCGGCAAATATGCGCTCTCAGTTGGTCGAAAAGCGGAGCAATCTGATTATACTGGATGCCTATAATGCAAATCCATCCAGCATGGAAGTGGCGATTCGGACTTTCGGACAGATGACCGGGAAAAAGCACAAGATGCTCATCTTGGGCGATATGTTTGAGCTCGGAGATCATGCAGAAGCGGAGCATCGTCGGCTTGGCGAGATCGTCAGCGAATACCCGATCGACAAGGTTTGTTTCACCGGAAAGCTGATGGTTTCTGCTTTGGACAAGGCCCCAAAAGCCCTGTATTTCCCTGATCCTTTTTCCCTGAGAAACTGGCTCGAAGACAGCAAGCTGGAGGATTATTTAATCCTGATCAAGGGCAGCCGCGGGATGAAACTAGAGGGTTTGGTGGATTTTATTTGAAAAGCGCCAAGAAAGATTCCGGAGTGTAAATTGCCAGTTGAGATTTTCGGTAATCGGCGGTGTTTCGGGTGATGATGCCTTTGATTTGCGGTTCCTGCAAAGCTGTGAAATGTTGGACGGCATCCTCGAAATCGGGAAAACCACTTTTCATTGCAGAGAAGATTTCTTTTTCTCCTACTGAAAGAATTTTAACCAAATCTGTCAACTCCTCTAATAGAAGTAGGCTTTCTTCTTTGCCGACTGCCTTCGTACACATGTAATGCACATTGGCAATTGCCAAAGACGATACAAAAACTTTTACTCGGTTGTTGAAAGACAGTTGGAAAATCTGTTTGGCACCAATGTTAAATGGCGCTCTTTTCAACAAAAAGTCTAAGATGATATCAGAGTCTAAAAAATAACTATCGGCCATATTTTTCCATCAAGGCCTTGGTAAGTTCTTCTTTGTAATCAAACTCTTCGCCTTCCTTTTTTAAGATTCCTTCAAACCGGAGGAAACTTTCGGGGAGAGGCTTTAGATCCTTTTTTTGTAAAGGCTCCTTATCGATCATGGAAAGATGCTTGAAATAATTCTCCACCAACGAGGAAAGACTTTGACCCTGTCTCGCTGCAAATTCTTTGGCCTTTTCAATCACATCTTTTTCGAGGGTAAGTGTTAATTTCGTATTCATCGCACGTGTAGGTTTTCCAATTTCAACACGTGTAAAATAGAGAAAAAGTTCAACATTGCGGTCAGTTTTGTCGCTGTTTTTTACCAGGATCTAAACTCCCTTCGATTTTATGGGGTTAGATAGATTCATTAATTTCCAATTCATAATTCTCAATTCCCTATGCGCCCCTACCTCGCCTTTCTCTCCGCCCTCGCCGAACACAATTCCAAAGAATGGATGGATGCCAATAAGAAATGGTATTTGGACACGAAGGAGGAGTTGCTGGAAGACGTGGCGACGATGCTGAAACAACTCTCCGAGATGGAGCCGGAGCTGTTGGCTTTCAAGCCTAAGGATTGTGTCTTTCGTCAGAACCGGGATGTTCGCTTTTCTGCAAATAAAAATCCGTACAAAACCAACTTCGGGATGTATTTTGCCCCAGGAGGGAAGAAGTCTCTTGGGCCGGGATATTACGTGCAGATCCAGCCTGGCAATTCATTTTTGGCGGGAGGGATCTGGATGCCGGAAGCAGATACGCTGAAGAAAATCCGCAAGGAAATCGACTATAGCGGAGCAGAGCTGGAGCAAATCGAAAATGATCCCCAGTTTAAAAAGCTGTTTTCAAAAATCGAGGGAGAAAAACTCAAAACAAGTCCCAGAGACTACGAAGCGGATCATCCGTATATCGAATACCTCAAACTCAAAAGCTACACCGTCTCGCATCCGATCTCCGACAAGGCAATTGATTCGGGCGTTTTTATCCAGTTTGCGCTAGACGGCTTTCGCAAGATGAAGCCCTTCAATGATTTCTTAAGTCGGGCGATTGAAGAAGTAGAGGACGGTTCCGGGATTTTGTAAGATTCGAGACCTTAGAATCAAGAGACAGCCCTTCGACTCCGCTCAGGACGACAATCGTGTCAGACTGAGCAGAGTCGAAGTTGATCACAAAAAACCTCAAATCTCGACGCTCAAACTCAGGATCCGCTCCAGGGTTGCAGCTACTCCATCTTCTTTGTGGTGCAGCGTGACCTCTTTGGCTACCGCTTTTACTTCCGCTCGGGCATTACCGACGGCGACTCCCCAACCCACGCTTTGGAGCAAGTCGATGTCGTTGTAGTTGTCACCAAAAGCAATGACCGACTCCATGCCGAAGTCGTATTCATGGGCAAGGATTTTTCGCAGACCGGTAGCTTTGGAAATCGCCCTCGGAGCGATTTCGAGATAAGTGTCGCTGGAACGATACAGGTGCAAATCCTTCGCGTGCTCGAAGTGAAGTTCACCAAACAGCCAGGCGATTTCATTGGAATCTCCCATGCACATTACCTTGTGAGCGCCAGAGTTGCCCTTAGACCATAGGCTGAGGACGTCCTCAGCCCGCATCCAGGTATAGTTTACTTTGGTGTGTTTCACTTCACGCTGCGACCAATAGTCGTCCTTCTCCTCGTACCAGTTTTCCCCCTGATAGAGGCTGATGTGAATGTCCGTGCCTTTGGTGATTTTCAGGATTTTGGCGACCAAATCTACCGGGATGCTCACGTCCTCCAAAACTTCTCCCGTCGAGCTCAGCACAAACCCGCCATTGTAGCTGATCAGCGGTTGTGAGCTGCGCCCCAGATCTCTCACCAAATGCCGCATGGCGTCGGGCATGCGCGAGCTGGCCAAGATTACAGGTGTCTGAATGGGGAACTGGCCGACGATAGATTTGATTCTCGGAGAAAGATCCCGGATGGAGTTGAGGAGAGTTCCGTCGATATCGGAACAGAAAGCTTTAAAATTCATCAGTTTAGGGAATGCAAATGATAGGGTAATCAAAGGCTAAGTAAAAGGGGCTGACTTTATTGCAATTCATGCCAGAATCAAAAATCTTTTACATCAAACGTATATTCTTGCATCGCGATATTTTTCGGATCGGAAGGATCGGATTGAAGAAATTGGATGGTGATTTTTTGATATTCAGCGGAGTTCTCGAAGTCTTTGAGATAAAGCTCGGCACATTTCCGCGCCAAGATCTCGGGCTGATTTCCCAAAATGGCAGGATCGCCGTTTTCTAACTTCAGGAAAATTGTACTCTCGACTTCTTCATCAGTGGTCGACTGGCTTAGGTTTACGCTCATCCCCTGAAATCGCCCGATTGCCCGAATTTCCTCTGAGGGCATAAATCCGGCGCCCATGACAGTCTCCATTCCTTTGAAAGCAAAAGAAGCAATATCTTCCGGCTCACAGGAGCAAGAGGTGAAAGCCAAGGTGACAAGAATCGTGAAAAGTCGGTTTCGCATGGTGGAAGTAGATCATGCGAAAATAAGAATTCTCAGTTAGATCTTTTGGAAATCAGCAAAATGGCTCGCTGGGCTTGCGACTGGTCCGGATTGGAAGAATCGGGGTAGGGAAGTACGTCGATCAGCTTTACGGTATATTCTGCCGTAGAAAATTGCCCCGGGAATCCACTTGCGCTTTGATTGGTGCTGAGCTTGAGGTCAAAATCTTCGGCTTCGATCTTAAGTTTCCCCTCAATCACGATCATCCCACCCCAAATGCAAATTAGATCCGCTGGACACCGGGAGTCCTCAATTTTCAAAAGCGTAACAGAGATGTTTTTGGGGCAATTTTCCAGGGTTTCGTTCAATCCGATCTTAAACTCTTCTCCGATTTTGAATCCACGGCATTCGTCATCACACGAAGTGAGGAAAGAAACAAGCAAGAGGAAAAGCAAAAAGTGTTTCGTTCGAATTAGATCAGGATCCATATTAGAAAAGCTGCGAAAACGAAGTCAAGACGGATTGGAGGTTTAGAATGCTACTGAGGGGCATAACATTGATGTAAAGGCGCTCTAGCCGCCGAAAATTCTAAAAAGAAAAGGGCCTGCATCTCTGCAAACCTTTGAAAGTGGAGGATAACGGATTCGAACTGATAGACTTCCCGCTCGCTAGCGGGACGCCCTAGGCAACTAAGTTGGGGAGGGATGGAATGAAAAAAGCCTCACATTGCTGTGAAGCTTTCAAGTGGAGGATAACGGATTCGAACCGATAGCCTGTCCCGACGAATGAAGGGAACTTTCCGGAATGCCTTCGAGAAGCTCTAGCCAACTGATCCAGTTGAAGAAATGAGCCACTCGATGTATTTCCGACTTTTTTTGCGCTTGATTTCGAGTTCCCTTTTGAGAGCCAAGGACCGGTTTTCAAGTGTTTGGGAGTATTTGATGGTCCATTCGGGCGCGCCGGCTTTGGTGGAAGGAGTAAGCCCGGAGTTGTGGTGTCTTAGTCGGGAATCAAGATTTTCGGCTGATCCGACGTAGTAGTTTCCTGTTTTAGAAGAAAAAAGGATGTAGACAAAATACATGGCCCAGACTACAAAAGGTCAAAAAAAGAAAGGCAGTCCGAAAACTGCCTTCGAAGTGGAGGATAACGGATTCGAACCGATGACCTCTACACTGCCAGTGTAGCGCTCTAGCCAACTGAGCTAATCCCCCATGTATGTCAATTTCTACGGATTCGAAGCGATAATCTCCCCGAATGCCTTCGGGACGCTCTAGCCAACTGAGCTAATCCCCCTTGTCCGTTCAGGGCTTTTCCTGAATCGGAGTGCAAATATAGAACGGGAATGGTTCCTCGCAAATAAATCTTTTAATCCTGAGCGTAATTTATTCTTGTCAGGATACTTCTGCCGAGCGTAACCTCGTCTGTAAACTCCAATTCTCCGCCTACGGGGATGCCTCTGGCGATCGTACTTACTTTGACGCCGCTTTCTTTCATCCTTTTGCACAAATAGAAAGACGTGGTGTCGCCCTCCATGGTCGCGGAGAGCGCCAAGATAATTTCTGAAACTTCCCCCTGCGAAATTCGGTCCAGCAGTGTTTCAATTTTTAGTTCTTCCGGCCCAATGCCCTGAATCGGAGAAATCACCCCGCCCAGCACATGATAAAGCCCCTGATATTGGTTCGTGTTTTCGATGGCTAGGACGTCGCGTATATCCTCTACGACACAGATGATGGCCCGGTCTCTCCGGTGGCTTTTGCAGATGCTGCATTCCTCCTGATCGGAAATATTATGGCAGTGCTTACAATAGCGGATCTCGTCCCGCATCCGGGTCAGTGAGAGCGCCAGTGCCTCGGTGACGACTTCATTTTGCTTCAACAGATGGAGCGCCAAGCGCAAAGCAGTCTTTTTTCCGATTCCCGGTAGGCGGGAGATCTCGGTGACAGCATCTTCAATTAACTTGGAGGGGAAATTCAACTGACTTGAAATTAAAGTATTGCTGCCTGGATTCCGGCGTCAAGGATGGCTTCACACATGGGTTTGAGTTCTTCCTTTGAGCCTCTTTTTACCGCACATTTTCCTCGATAGTGGATTAGCAGCGTGCATTGTTCGGCTTGTTCATGGGAATGCTTGCAGACTTTCATCAGCACCGCGGTGACATGCTCGAAGGTATTAAAATCGTCATTAAAGACCACCAGATCAAGAGCTTCCTGATCGAGTAAATCCTCCAGAAGGATTTCCGACTCCTCAATGTAAGGGAGGGATATGCTAAGTTGATTCATTTTGCAAAATTAAGAATATTGGACAACTTAGCGACCCACTCGCTGCTCTTTATGAATCCCCAAGTCGTTTTGTTGGTCATTTCGGCCTATTTTATTTTACTTTTTTTGATTTCCTGGTACACGTCGCGCAAAGTAACCGCTGAAACGTTCTTTACCGGTGACCGTCAATCGCCTTGGTTTTTGGTGGCCTTTGGGATGATCGGAGCTTCCTTGTCGGGAGTGACTTTCATCTCCGTCCCAGGTGAGGTGGGAAACACAAATTTTTACTATTTCCAGGTGGTGCTCGGGTATATCGTGGGGTACTTTACGATTGCCAAGGTCTTACTTCCGCTTTATTATCGGCTAAATCTGATTTCGATCTATTCTTACCTCGAGGACCGCTTTGGCTTTTGGTCGTACAAGACAGGTGCTTTCTTCTTCATTCTATCCCGTGCTTTGGGCTCTTCGCTTCGGCTGTATCTGGTTGCCAGCGTCCTGCAGTTGATTCTTTTTGATTCGCTGGGTGTTCCTTTTTGGGTGTCAGTGTTGATCACGGTCGGATTGATCTGGCTTTACACGTTTAGAGGAGGGATCAAAACCGTGGTATGGACGGACACACTTCAGACCGCGTTTATGCTGGCTGCGGTCGTGATCACTATTTTCTTCATCGGCAACGAACTCGGGCTGAAAAGCCTCGGAGATTACATTTCGTCAGTGGCGGACGACAGCCGATCGGAGATTTTCAACTGGGACTGGAAAGCCGGCACCAACTTCTTCAAGCAGTTCGTCTCGGGAGCATTCATCACCATCGTCATGACCGGCTTGGATCAGGACATGATGCAGAAAAACCTGACCTGCAAAAACATCGGAGACGCACAGAAGAATATGTTCTGGTTCACGATCATCTTGGTGATTGTCAACTTGCTGTTTCTTTCACTCGGAGTCATGCTTTACTTGTACGCGGAAAGCAAGGGGATTTCACTTCCAGCCAAGACAGACCAGCTTTTTCCATTATTGGCGACCGAACATTTCTCAGCTTTTACGGCGATCATTTTTGTCTTGGGGATTATTGCGGCGGCATATTCCAGCGCGGATTCCACGCTGACTGCGCTGACCACTACCTTTTGCATTGATTTTCTGGAAATTGAAAGGAAGTACGCGCCCGAAAAGCGGGTGCAAATCCGCAAAAAAGTACACATCGCGTTTACCGCTTTGTTTTACCTGCTGATCTTGGCGTTCTACTGGCTCAACGATCAAAGTGTGATCAACTCGGTTTTCATCATCGCAGGATACACTTACGGGCCACTTTTGGGACTTTATGCTTTTGGTCTTTTCACGAAGTGGAAAGTCAAAGACAAGTGGGTGCCTTATCTCGCGGTGCTGGCTCCACTGCTGACTTTTGCTGTCGCTTCTAATTCCGAAAGATGGCTATGGGGGTACAAATTCGGCTTTGAAGCGCTGATTTTGAATGGGTTGCTGATGTTTATCGGGTTGTATCTCCTGAGGAGAAAAGACTAAATCCCCAGCTCCTTATCCGGATCCCAGAAGACCTTGTCAAAGTCCTGAACCCGGTCGTTTTCGACCCGCACTCCATCCGCTTCCAAGAGCTCCTGCATCTTCGTGGGCGTTTCAAAGTGTGCCTTCCCTGTCAAGAGCCCCTGTCGGTTGACCACGCGCTGGGCAGGCACGTCGGGCATTGTGTGAGCGGCATTCATGGCATATCCGACCATCCTGGCGCCGCTTTTTAGCCCCAGATAATGCGCGATGGTGCCGTAGCTGGTCACTCTTCCTCTGGGGATCTCTCTCACCACCTGATAGACCAGGTCAAAATAGTTAGGCTTTTCGTTGCTCATGGGTCCAGTCGATCAGGGCTTGGTTGATTTCTTTTTTAAGTGAGATCTCTGCTGCTTTCTCTCCCGTTTTGATTGGGAACTGGAATCTCACCAGCACGGTGTCGGCTTTTCGTTCCAACACATTCAGCTGTGCGCCTTCCGGGCGGGCGGTGTCTTTTGATTTCTGGAGAATGGATACGAGTTTTTCTTCCAATGGCCCCAGATGGATTTCATTGATTGCTGACATCTCTACGTCGAAGATGACCTGATGTGTATTGTTTTTGGAAAAGTTGACTACATCCGAAGTCAAAGCCATGTTATTTGGGATCAGGATAATTTCGCCCGAGTCACTTTTCAACACGAGATTGATTAAGGTGATGTCGCGGATAAAACCGGTGTGTCGACCTACCTGGATTTTGTCCCCGATCTCGAGTTGATCCGAAAACATCATGATCAGTCCATTGACGATGTTGGTGATGTAGTCTTTTGTCAACAGTGCAATCGCAGCTGCGACGATCGTGATGCTGGTGAGAAACTCAAGTGGGCGAATCCCAAAGGCGAGCATCAAGCTGATCAAAAGCGCGATGCTGTTGAGTATTCCCGCTATCCGATCCACGCCAAGAATGAAGTTTGGCTGTAGTTTGTAGTCGTCCCGCTTTCGCAGGTAAATCCTCAGCGTGAGGAATCCCCCAAGGGAAACGATCAGGTTGGCGCTGAGCAGGAAAATGAGTGCTCGGATGATGTGATTCAGTGATGTGTACTCATCCAATATGGGTCTCATGATGGTTTCTCCACCGTAGAGAAATCCCAAACCGAGCAACAGAATAAGTTTTATTGCAAAATTCCTTCTGCGGACATTCTCCTTGTCCTGAATACTGCTTTTGAGGTGATTCATGTTCCAATCGAAAAATAAAACCTAATTTTAGCAATTATCGGAATGAAATCAGACCATACATGAGTAGAAATATTATTGTGACGGGTGCTGCTGGAGGTCTTGGCAGGGCAGTGGTAGACAAATTCAAGCGGGAGGGATATCATGTAATTGCGTTGCTGAGACCCGGACATGAGGAGGCGGTGGAGGAAGCCGACGCCAACTATGAAGTCGACGTGACCAGCGAAGAAGCTGTGGCTGAGTTTGTTCGGGAATACCAGATGCAGTATGGCGAGCTGGATGCGATAGCGATGCTGGTTGGCGGATTTGCGATGGGCAATGTGGAACAAACCACGCAAACGGAGCTGACTAAGATGTTTCAGCTGAATTTTTTCAGCGCTTTTCAGATGGTTCAGGGATTTTTGCCGTTGGTGAAGAAACAGCAAAAGGGAACGTTCCTTTTTGTCGGTGCCAGACCAGCACTTCAGCTGCAGGATGCTACCGGCTCTTTGGCTTATGCGTTAAGTAAAAAGATGGTGATCTCTCTGTCGGAGATTTTGGCCGAAGAGATAAAAGGCACCGACATCCGTACCCACGTATTTGTGCCAAGCATCATTGATACTCCGGCTAACCGGGAAAGCATGCCCGATGCGGATTTTGGCAAATGGGTGAGTCCTGCCGAGATCGCCGAAGCAATGCACTACGCGGTGAATACACCTTCGCTGCGAAATATGACCTTTAAACTCTATGGAGGAGTCTGAGCTATGAAAAAGACAATCCTGTTATCAGTAATTTTGTGCTGCGTGCTTTGTTTTTCCGCATTTTCGCAGTCGGAAGAGAAAGAAGTGGAAGCCGTGATCAAAAGTTTGTTTGACGGCATGCGGGCAAAAAATGCCGAACAGGTTGCAGCGGCGTTTTCAGCCGATGCAATCATGCAGACCATCATCTCCAAGCCGGAAGGCAATTCGGTCGGTACCAACTCAGTGGGTGATTTTGCCAAAAGAATCGGATCTACTCCGGCGGAAACGCAACTTGATGAGCGAATCTCCGACTATCAAATCAAAGTCGATGGCGCGATGGCCACAGCCTGGACTCCCTACAGATTTTACCTCAACGGAAATTTCAGCCATTGCGGAGTCAATTCCTTCCAGCTGGTGAAAATGGCCGATGGCTGGAAGATCGTGTACATCATCGACACCAGAAGAAAAGAACCTTGTGAAGAGTAAATTTTATGAATGAATTCAAAGCCAAAGTCTATCAGACGGCAATTACCCAGTTGAAGGACAAAGAAGCCCTTCTCAGTACGGAGCGCAAAAACATCATCGAAAGCATCCTCGAAGATGAGAAAAGCAGCGCCGGAGACAAATTTGAGACGGGGAGAGAAACCATGACCCAAGATCTCAACACCATCGAAGGACAGATCAAGCAGGGAAAAAATGACCTGGAGGAGCTCTACAGATTACACACGATCAAAGACACTCCGGCAAGTGTCCAGGAAGGCGCTTTGGTCAAGCTTGGAGCGGATTGGTTTCTGATCGCTGTAAGCATTGGAGCGGTCAAAGTGGACGACTCCAAAGTGTTTTTGATGAGTAAAAATTCCCCCTTGGGAGAATTGTTGATCGGCAAGAAAAAGAAAGATCAGGTGAATTTCCGTGGGAAAACGCACCTGATCGAGGAATTGGTCTGATCCGATTCTAATCTATTTTGGGAGAAAAGCTCATCAGCTCGGTGGTTCCATCCATCAGGATGAGCTTTTCTTTTTCAAGCTTGAAATTCTTGGCTTTTTCAAATTCAGCTAAAAATTCATTCTCTCCATTTCCCGGACAGGCTTTTCTGGTCATCGCACCTGGGTCAAGTTTGATCGCACTCGGTTCTCCCAGCTCAAACTCTCCCGAGAAGTTGTTGCATCCAGCAAAACCGGAAAGCCTGCCACCGTCCAGAAAGCTCAACGTCGGAACTCCCGCGCTGAACTTGCCGAGGTCAGGTTCAGCACCCAAAAAGGAGGAAAGCACCCAGGGTTTAGCTGTAAGAGTGGAGAGTGGATTTAGGTTTGCGGTACTGCCGCATCCGCTAAAAAATAGGATCAAGAGACCCAGTAAAATACCATGGAACTGTTTCATAAGAATAGGATTAGCCTTTCTGGAAGTTAACGAAATCCTCCGAAAATCGACTAGCCGCCATTGAGGCAAAGGTTGTCGTCTGCAGACGAGCACATTGTCAAAAGGTTAAATTTTCACTACTAACAATGAATAAATTCTATAAAAATCGACAAAGTCTGTGGTTTTGTTTGGTCAAACGGTTTTTTCGCTGTAACCTTGCCACGTCAACTATCCACCCATGGTACTTGCAGCTAATTCATTTTTATTCGATAAAACACGTTCCCAAAAAGGAATGTGGGCTGCTGTTTTTTTTACCACGACTACCGGTATGACCACGATGATTACGGGGTGACCCGTTATAATCATTAGTGCTCGCTCCCCGAGGCCTATATTTGGGCCAGTTTTAAGTTTCCAGAATTTATTCCAGTCTTTTATGAAATCCAGCATGAAGCAAGTTAATTCCAGTGAGATGGTTTTAAATCATGCGAGATTCTCCCGATCCGCCTCGGCGCACGGGACAGGCAATGAGACCCTAAAAAATATTTTAAACACATGAAAATCATCAAGTTTGGAGGTTCATCCGTAGCGAACCCCGAGAATATCCGAAAGGTATTTGCAATCCTTCAGGACAAGCTGAAGCATCACGAAATAGCCGTCGTTTTTTCAGCTTTTGGCGGAGTCACGGAAAGCCTCCTGACGATTGCAAGACTGGCGCGGGAGGGCGACCAAGCCTACCGGGATCTGCTCCAGACTTTGGAAGAGAAGCACCTGGACATCGTGCGCCAGCTGATCTCTGTGCAAAATCACTCTTCGGTGATGACCTATGTCAAGGTGAGGTTCAAGGAGTTGGAAGACCTCTTTCACGGCATTTTCCTGATCAAAGAAAATTCAGCCCGGACGCTGGATTATGTTGCCAGCTTCGGAGAGCGTCTTTCGGCATTCATTCTTTCGGAAGCCATGGCTGGCAAAGGCATCAAAACGCAGTTTGTCGATGCGCGTGACCTGATCCGTACCAACGACCGCTTTGGTCAAGCCAGAGTCGACTATGAGGTGACCAACTCGCAGATCAAAGAATACTTTTCGAAGAATGACGGGGTGAAAGTCATTACCGGCTTTATCGCCTCGACTGTCAAAGGCGAAACGACCACCCTGGGCCGATCTGGCTCGGATTACACCGCTGCCATCTTCGCTGCTGCTCTAGAAGCGCAGGATCTAGAAATTTGGACAGATGTGTCGGGGGTTTTGACCTCCGATCCGAAGCTCGTTTACACCGCTTTTACCATTCCTCAGCTGAGCTACAACGAGGCGATGGAGCTTTCGCACTTTGGTGCCAAAGTGATCTTCCCCGCCACCATGCAGCCGGCGATGAAGAAGAGCATCCCGATCTACATCAAAAATACATTCGAGCCGGAAAACCCCGGAACACTCATCAATGGCGAAGTAAGCCATGGAGCTCTGATCAAAGGGATCAGTTCCATGTCCAACATTTCAATCGTGACCGTCCAAGGTGCAGGATTGATTGAGGGTGGAGCCACGGTGAGCCGCGTTTTCAAAGCCTTGGCAGAGGCCAAAGTTAACATTGTATTGATTTCCCAGGCCTCCTCAGAGCACAGCATTTGCCTGGCCATCAAGACTCACGAGGCCTATCTGGCCAAAGAGGCGATCGAAAAGGAATTCTACTACGAGATCAAATCCGGGGAGATGGATCAGGTTTCTCTGCTTCAAGGTCTGGCCACGATTGCTGTGGTGGGAGAAAACATGAAGCAAAACCCAGGCGCTTCCGGACGGATGTTCCGCGCTTTGGGAAGAAACAATGTCAATGTAGCAGCGATTGCACAGGGAAGTTCCGAGTTGAATATCTCAGCGGTAATTCCCCAGGTTGACTTGCAAAAGGCTCTCAACGCGCTCCACGAGGCATTTTTTCTTTCAGAAAACAAAGTATTGCACGTCTTCTTGGTAGGTACCGGACTCATCGGTCAGGCGCTGATGAAGATGATCGCTTCGCAGCAACACAAGTTGCTGAAGGACAACGAGCTCGATGTACAGATTCACGGCTTGGCCAACAGTCGTTTTATGGCTTTCCATGAAGATGGGTTTGACTTGAAAAATCCGCATCAGTTGAGCGAGGTAGACGAGCCAACGAACCTGGAGAAATTTGTCCAGAAGATGGAAGAGATGAACTTCTCCAACTCGGTATTTGTCGACTGTACGGCGAGTCAGGAAGTGGCGGATGCCTATTCCAGAGTGTTGGAAGCCAAAGTCGCTATCGTGACGCCAAACAAAAAGGCAAACTCCAGCTCGATGGAGCAGTATCGTGCGCTGAAAAAGATTGCGAAGCGCCGCGGAGTCAAATTTCTCTATGAAACCAATGTCGCCGCAGGACTTCCGGTGATCAATACCCTTCAGGATCTGATGCTTTCTGGCGACAAAGTGATCCGAATCGAAGCGGTGCTGAGCGGCTCGATGAACTTTATTTTCTCAGAACTCGAAAACGGAGCGCCGTTCTCTGAGGTCGTGAAAATCGCCAAAGAAAAAGGCTACACTGAACCCGATCCAAGGGACGATCTGTCTGGGATGGACGTCGCGAGAAAGATCCTGATTCTCGGCCGTGAAGCTGAGCAGGAGCTGGAGTTTAGCCACATTACCATCCAGAGCATGGTGCCGGAGGATTGCCAGGAGATGCCATCTGTTGATGTCTTTTTTGAAAAACTTCAAGGTCATGATGCGGATTTTGCCAGGCTTTTGGCAGATGCCAAAGCCAAAGGCGAGAAGCTCCGATTTATGGCCACGCTGGAAGATGGTGTTGCCAAAGTGGGGCTGAAGTCTCTACCGGAATCACATCCTTTCTCCAGCTTGAAAGGTTCTGACAATATGATCCTGCTGACTACCGATCGCTATCATGACCGCCCGATGATCATCCGTGGCCCGGGTGCCGGAGCCGACGTGACCGCCGCCGGTGTGTTTGCAGATGTGATCCGAATCGGTAACTATACCCGGGAGTGATGCAGTCAGTCAGAGCGTTTGCGCCAGCCACCGTTGCCAACGTGTCCTGCGGATTCGATATTCTCGGATTTGCGATCGATGCGATGGGCGACGAGGTGGAGATTCGACTAAAAGACGAGCCGGGACTGGTCGTGATTTCTATCGAAGGAGATCACGGGAGACTTCCCTATGAGGTGGAGAAAAACACCTGTGCCGTAGCCATTCAGTCCATGCTCGACGAAATGGACAAGCAGGTGGGAATGGAGATTTACCTGAAAAAGGGCCTTCCCTTAGGTTCAGGCATGGGCTCCAGTGCAGCGAGTGCTGTGGCCGCTTTGGTGGCTGCCAATCGGCTGTTGGGCGAACCTTTCGAAAAGAAGGGCCTGCTTCCATTTGCCATGGCTGCTGAAAAAGTCGCCTGTGGAGCGGGACATGCGGACAATGTTGCCCCGAGTTTACTCGGAGGTTTTGTGTTGATTCGCGACTATCATCCTCTGGACGTGATCAAATTGCACGTGCCGGAAGGCCTGCATTGCACGCTTTTGCATCCGCACTTTGAGTTGAAAACCTCGGATTCCCGGTCTGTTTTGCGTGACAATGTCTCACTGAAGCATTCCACCATCCAGTCTGGAAATGTGGCGGGACTAATCGCCGGTTTGTTTCAGGAGGATTTCGAATTGATCGGCCGCTCGCTCAGAGACGTGATCGCTGAGCCGTATCGGGCGACTTTGATTCCTGGTTTTTATGAAACAAAAGAAGCAGTGAAACTAGCTGGGGCGCTGGGAATGGGGATTTCGGGTTCTGGTCCCACGATGTTTACGCTTTCCAAAGGCGAAGAAAAATCCCAGGCTATCATCCAGGCTGCTCAGCAGGTCTATGACTCGATCGGACTTGGAGTCGATGCCTACCATTCTGCGATCAATACCCGCGGAGCCTATATTCTTGAAGAAAAATAAGTCATGCAGTACTTCAGTACCAATAACCCCAACCATAAAGTTTCGCTTTCTCAAGCAGTCATCAAAGGTCTCGCGCCGGACAACGGCCTGTACATGCCGGAGCGAATTCCGGTTTTGTCGCAGGAGCTGATCGAAAGCTTCTCCGACAAGAGCTTCCAAGAGATCGGCTATGATGTGATTGGGGCGCTCTTTTCGGAGGATTTGAGCGAAAGCCAGATCAAAGAACTGGTCGATCATACGCTGACTTTTGATGCGCCGCTGGTGCAAGTGGAGGAGGGTGTGTACAGCTTAGAACTTTTTCACGGGCCGACTTTGGCGTTCAAGGATTTCGGGGCGAGGTTTTGCTCCAAGCTGATGAGCATGCTGCACGGTAAAAATGACAAAACCGTGCGAGTTCTCGTTGCGACTTCTGGAGATACAGGAAGTGCGGTGGCGAATGGATTTCTCGGAGTGGATGGAGTTGAGGTGATTATTCTGTTTCCGAAAGGCAAAGTCAGTCTGCTTCAGGAAAAGCAGTTTACTACCTTGGGACAAAACATCACAGCCCTGGAAGTAGAAGGAGTTTTTGATGACTGTCAGATTCTGGTTAAACAGGCTTTTTTAGATCCGGAATTGAATCAGAAACTATTGCTGACCTCAGCGAATTCCATAAACATCGCCCGCTGGATTCCCCAGTGTCTGTATTATTTCTATGCGTATTCCCGATTGCCGAAAGACGGGAAAAAGGTCGTTTTTGCAGTGCCAAGCGGGAATTTTGGAAATGTTGGCGCGGGGATTTTGGCGCAGCAGATGGGCCTACCGATCGATCGCTTTGTGGCGGCAACCAATGTGAACAAGGTCGTGCCCGACTATCTAAAGGGCGAAGCTTTTGAAGCAAAGCCGTCGATTCAGACGGTTTCCAACAGCATGGACGTGGGCAATCCAAGTAATTTTCCCCGCCTACTTGCGCTCTATGGAGGCGACGAAGCCAAGTTCCGGGAGAACGTCAGGGGCTATTTCTACGCCGACGAAGAGACCGTCCAGGCCATTCAGGCTGTCAAGCCATTAGGCTATACCCTGGATCCGCACGGGGCAGTGGGATATTTAGGCCTGAAAGACTTTATGTCTGAGAATCCGGATTATGTGGGCGTATTTTTAGAAACTGCTCATCCTGGCAAATTTCGGGATGTGGTTGAAGAAGCCTTGGGCGAGGAACTGGTCTTGCCGGAGCGATTGGCGGCTTTCCTCGATGGAGAGAAGAGCGTGATCCCGATGGGAAAAAGTTTCGAGGGGTTTAAGGGGTTTTTGGAGGGGTTGGATTAAGAAGGTTATTGATGATAGTATCATATGATAATATTATCAAACCACCTCCCATGGCTCAAAAACAGCGACTTGACTAGACTTAAAATCTTTCTTGTTCCTCGTGATGATTCCTTCAAGTCCGGCAATGCTGGAAGCACAAAAATGTTGGACACCATCTTCCAAGTCTTTAAAATCCGAAAGTAAGGCTTGTTCGATGTGAGCTTTTCGAGTCGGTTGAATTTCCAGAAAATTGAGAAGACGAGTGATTTTGGCTCTACTCTCGCTTTCCCCGATTTCTTTGGAAATGATATAATAGCTGGTCAAAATCGAATTGTCCGAAGTCCAAAGCTGCCATTCCCTTACTCTGGATTTATCTAGGATTTCTAAGGCATATTTTCCAAAAGGTAGACGGTTGCCCAAAAAGTCCAGGAGAATATTGGTATCTAAAAAGTACTGCTTCATCCGAGGTGTTTTTCACTTAGAATTTTTCTAATCGCCTCTTTTTCATTTAAATCTGAGGATAATTTGACTGAACCAAAAAGCCCTCTGAACTCTACAGGAAGTTTGGACTTCTCTATTTCTTGTGCGGCAAGTTCTTTTTTTAGATAGGATTCTACCAAATCCGAGAGACTTTTCCCCGAATTACTTGCGAATTCCTTGGCTTTCTCAATGGTCGATTTTTCTATGGTAAGAGTAAGCTTGGTTTTCATCACACGTGTATTTATTCTAAATATACGTGCAATTCCACTTTTTAGGTTTTTTCAAATAGAATTTTTGAAAATTATGGGAGTTAACTATATGTCTTTTTGACCAAAAACTGAATCTCCCGATTGATTTCAGCTACTTTTTCTTCAGCTTCCTCCATCGACAGCCCTTCTGGAATTCCCGGCCTTTGATGACCTGTTTTGCTCAGCCAAGCCAGTTTCAGAATCTCCTGACGCTGTTCGATTAAGTCTAAAACCTGCTTGCCATTGGGGAAAGGTGCAAGCAGTTCTTCAATGGTCTTTGCTTCGGTCACTTGTTCGCCAAGGCCCAGAAGGATGATTTTGGCAATCAAAAAGTGTCCAGCATCGTCGGGATGAACTCCATCTTTGGCAAAGGCAAATTCAGGATCGATCTCCCGCAGGTCTTCCAGCTGCTTTTTCATTGGAAAATGAAGGTCAATCACTCGCCAGTCGGCTGTGTAGCAACGGCTGATCAACCAATCCGAATAGAGATCCAACACGTTGGCGTAGGCCGCGCCTTTTATTTCGTCATAGATAGGCGGCGTCACGTGGGTGATCTCTGCCCCTGAGTTTTCGACCGCTTGATGCAGCCAATCCATCCCAGCTTTGAACTGGTCAAAACGTTCCTCGTCAAACGGCAGATAGATCCCGTCGTTCATGCCATAATTGGCGATCACCAAATCCGGCTTGAGCTGAACCAAAACCCGCTGAAGCCGCTCGCGAAGGTCTGGCCGGGGGAATTTGCCATCGGCATGATTGGGTTCGGATAAGCCTGAGACTGTCTCGCTGGGCAGGCCTAGATTGATGATTTCCAGCTTCCTTTCTGGATAGCGAAGTGTCAGGTAGGCATCGACGTAGGCGACAAATTTACCGCTGTAGGTGATGCTGTTGCCCAGAAAGACAATGCGCTCCGTTTCTTCGGGTATGGCATAATTTTGTGCGAAGCTCAGGGTATTTAGCAGCGTGGCAAGTAAAAAAACAGGTATGTATTTAACCATGATAGGATTTAAAGCCTTGTGGATCATGCTCTTGTTTAATGTAAATATTCCTGTCAAAGTCAGGAGATTATTTTGATTTTGAAATAAATCTGTCCTTTTATTACTTAATTTGATCAAAAACCTAATCTAACTCTACCTATTATTCTATGAAAATCCCAACTCAAAGAACCCTGTTTTTTGGACTCTTGATCGCTTTGCCGCTGGCTTGCTCTGCTCCAAAACAGGAGGAAGTTGCAGAAAAACCAGCAGAAGACACCGTTGCTGGGAAGTACAATCATCAGCCTCTGGTCACGGATCTTTACACCGCCGATCCGTCCGCCCATGTTTTTGATGGGAAGATCTACATCTATCCCTCACATGACATCAAAACAGACGTGGCTCAGGATGACATGGGATCACATTTTGACATGAAGGACTACCATGTCTATTCCATGGAAAAACCAGGAGGACCGCTGACCGATCACGGCGTGGTGTTGAAGTTGGAGGATATTCCATGGGCTGGGAAACAGCTTTGGGCACTGGACGCAGCAGAAAAAGACGGGAAATACTATCTCTATTTTCCTGCTAAGGACAAGGAAGGCATCTTCAAGATCGGGGTTGCTTCCTCAGACAAGCCCAGCGGGCCATTTCAGCCGGAAGCAGAGCCTATCCAGGGTACCTTCAGCATCGATCCGAGTGTGTTTCAAGAGGGGGCCGACTATTACTTAATGTGGGGCGGCATCTGGGGTGGACAGTTGCAGTGGTATGAGGATCAAAAACTCGTGCCGGGGAGAGACGGCCAACTCAGCGGATTGCCAGAAGGCGATGCGCCAGCATTGGTTCCCTACATGGCAAAGCTAGGCGGAGACATGAAGTCACTCTCCGAAACACCAAGAGAACTGGTGATTCTCGATGAAAAAGGTGATCGGTTAAAGGCCAGTGATAACGACCGACGGTTTTTCGAAGCTGCGTGGATGCACAAACTTGGCGATACTTACTATTTGTCTTACTCTACCGGCGACACGCACTATATCGCCTACGCCACCGGCGACAATCCTTACGGTCCGTTTACCTATCGGGGCAATGTGCTGAATCCGGTCGAAGGTTGGACCAACCATCATTCTATAGTCGAATTTGGAGGTAAATGGTACTTGTTTTATCACGACACTCAGTTGTCTGGGGATACTCCGCTCCGAAATATTAAGATGGCTGAGCTGACTCACAATCCAGATGGGACGATTCAGACCATCGATGCGATCAAAAAATAAAAAAGTAAACCCGTCAGATTCTTGGCGGGTTTATTTTTTTCGCTCGATCGTGTAGCTCACCAAGTCGCTGAGCGAGGTCCGATAATCTGACTCAGGAAACCCCTTCAAAATGTCCAAGGCCTCTTGGTAGAATCCGTCCATTTTTTCTTTGGCGTAATCCAACCCACCACTTTTCTTGACAAAATCAATCACTTCATTCACCGCTTTTTTGTCTTCGGAGCGATTGCGGATGAGGTAAATAATCTTCTTTTTAGTTAGCCAATCAGAGTTTCTCAGGGCATAGATCAGCGGGAGCGTCATCTTTTTTTCCTTGATGTCGATGCCCACCGGCTTGCCGATCTCGTCGTCGCCAAAGTCAAACAAGTCGTCCTTGATCTGGAATGCCATTCCGACTTTTTCTCCAAAAAGCCGCATTTTCTCGATGGTTTGGACGCTATTTCCCGCGCTGGAGGCCCCAACGGAGCAGCAGGAAGCGATCAGACTTGCTGTCTTTTTGCGGATAATATCATAGTACACTTCCTCGTCCACGTCCAGCTTCCGGGCTTTGTAGCTTTGCAGCAGTTCGCCTTCAGACATTTCCTTGACGGCATTGGAGACGATGCGGAGTAGGTCAAAGTCTCCGTTGTCCACACTCAAAAGTAAACCACGGGAAAGAAGGTAGTCACCGACCAGGACGGCAATCTTGTTTTTCCAAAGCGCATTTACGGAGAAAAAGCCCCTGCGGTAATTGGCGTCGTCCACCACATCATCGTGCACCAGCGTGGCGGTATGCAGTAGCTCGATCAAAGCGGCTCCGCGATGGGTAGATTCGTTGATTTGTCCACAGACTCCTGCCGTCAAAAAAACGAACATCGGCCGCATCTGCTTGCCTTTGCGCTTGACGATGTAGTTGGTGATGTGGTCGAGGAGCTTGACCTTACTTTTCATAAAGTCCCTAAACTTGTGCTCGAAGACAGCCATCTCGGCCTCAATGGGGACTTGAATTTGTTTTAGGTCTGGTTTCATCAGGTAACGCTGGCGTAAAAATAATACCCTTTAGCTCATGGGCAAATGATTCTCTGTCTGGCGGGTAATCAAACGGCCAATCGGCGGATCGTTTTGATGCTTTTTGTGTATTTTGTATGAGTTGCAGTTTTGTCAAACTCAAAAACAAGCCACGAGCTATGAAAAACGTCAGAATCGAAATCAAATGGGGTGTGCTGTTTATCCTGGTCGGACTGATTTGGATGGTCGTCGAGAAGACGATGGGCTGGCATGATGTACACATCGATAAGCATGCAACTTACAGCATGATCTTCGCCCCGATTGCCATTGCGATCTACGTTTTTGCGCTGATTGACAAAAAGAGAAACTTCTACGGTGGGCGGATGAGTTTTAGTCAGGGATTCATTGCCGGGCTGGTTATGACCCTTGTGGTCGTGATTCTGAGTCCACTCAGCCAATATATTACGAGTACTTATATTACACCCGATTATTTCGGCAATGTCATCGCGTATTCCGTTTCCTCCGGCGCGATGGAGCAACTTGCTGCTGAGGAATATTTCAACCTGAAAAGCTACATCATCCAATCGACCATCTTTGCGGCTGTGATGGGTTTGATCACCTCGGCAGTGGTGGCTTTTTTTCTCCGTTCAAAATGAGGAAGACCCACGCGATCCAATGTTTCGCATTCGAGAGGGCATTTTTCCTATCTTTGAGATCTTTTTAAAAACCAGGTTTCCACTTTGGAAGAGAAATACATCAAGCACCGGTACGATCCGATCATCCCCAGCAAGAATGAATGGCCGGTGGTGAAACTGGCTCGCGAGCGAAGGGAATTTGTGAAGAAAGTGGCTGATCTGGCGGAATCCAGAGTCTTGGGACTGACGGGCAAGAACCCTGAGATTCTAAAGGAGGAACTGGAGACGACACTTTACAGGGAAAAACTTCGAATCAAGCAAAATCCCTGGGCGGTAGATCCGAAGGACGAAGACTCGTTTTGGAACGAGGTGAAAACCTCTTTGCTCCAAATCAATACCGATACAGCCTTGGACAAAGGCAAAAGGTTTCAGGCCTATCAGGGAGTGTTGCATCGAATTACCTCGCGCTATGCGGAGGAGATTGCATCCAATTTCAAGGCCTCCCACTATAAGTTCACCCGAAGGATGGTGACTTACGGGTTTGCCCGCCTGCTTAACGCAGCACGGGTAAAAGGCATCAAGTCTATCTTCAGTACGCAGTACACGCTGCAGGATAAGATCCAGATTACCGGGCAGACCGACCAGATCCGTGACTTGGCGACCAAGGGGACGATCGTCATGGTGCCGACGCACTTTTCCAATCTGGACAGCGTGCTGATTGGTTGGATCATTTCGGTGCTCGGAATGCCGCCGTTCATCTATGGAGCGGGTTTAAACCTTTTCAACATCTCCATCTTTGCGTACTTCATGAATGCGCTCGGAGCGTACAAAGTAGACCGCAGAAAGAAGAATTTAATGTACTTGGAGACGCTCAAGACGTACTCCAAAGAGGCAATTCAGTTCGGTTGCCACAGCTTGTTCTTTCCGGGAGGCACGCGCTCCCGAAGCGGGATGATTGAGTCCAGGCTGAAGCTGGGGCTGTTGAGTACGGCTATTGAAGCGCAGCGGGCAAACTTCCAAAATGGGCTCAACGATATCTCAGGCAAGGTTTTCATCGTCCCGGTGACGATCAACTATCACTTTGTGCTCGAAGCACCGATCTTGATTCAGGAACATCTCAGTGCTACGGGACAAGAGCGATACTACAAGGAAAACGACGAGTTTTCCAACTCCTATAAGATCTCCAAGTTTCTCTTCAAGTTCTTCACTAAGGGCTCGGACATCTCCGTGTCGGTAGGTCGGGCGATGGACGTGCTTGGAAATTATGTGGATGCCGAGGGGAATAGCCTGGACAAGCGGGGAAGAAAGATTGACACCCGGGACTATTTTCTTTCCGACGGAAAAGTGACCATCGATCACCAGCGTGAAGAAGAATATACCAATATGCTCGGCAAGCGGATCGTGGAGGAATTTCATATTATCAACCGCGTATTTAGCTCCCATTTAGTGTCGTTTGTGGCCTTTGAGATCATCAAGCAAAAGAACAGCAAGCTGGATTTATTTGATTTGATCCGATTGCCGGAGGAGGAGATTTCCATTCCTTATCAGGAATTTAAGGCGGCCTGTGAGCTGGTTTTGGCCAGGATTTTTGAGCTGAAAGCTCAGGGGAAAATCGACGCGGCGCCTCACCTGAAGCGGACCATGGATGAGATCATCGCGCATGGGATTGACAACGTCGGGATGTACCACGCCAAGCATCCGCTTGTCAGGGATAAGGCTGGGGACATCGCGACCGAGGATATGAGTTTACTTTATTTTTATCACAATAGACTGCACGGATATGGCCTTGAAAAACTCTTCTAAGAGCAAGAAAATCGGCGTAGTCGGCGTGGGAAGTTTCGGGGCTGCGATTGCCAATATGCTTGCAGAAAAAAGCGAGGTGATGGTCTATGCCCGCAAGGAAGAAGTCGTAGCCGAAATCAATACTTTCCATACCTTATCTGGACGGGAGTTTAATCCGACGATCCGCGCGACCACTGATCCGAGTGGGCTGTGCCGGGACTGCGACATTCTGTTTTTTATGGTGCCCTCTTCAGGGTTTTTGGAAGTGGTGAGAAATTTCGCCCCATTCCTCTATCCCTACCATGTGATTATTCACGGCACGAAGGGTCTTGCCCTCAATCTTGGAAAGGGCGAAAGTCTGGATACCGTCCAGAAACTAAAGCGCAGCCAGATCTTGACCATGAGCGAGGTGATCCTGCAAGAGACAGTTGCTGTCCGGGTTGGCTGTCTTGCCGGCCCAAATATCTCCAAGGAGCTCAGCCTCGGTCATCCGGCAGCGACCGTGATTGCAAGCAAATACAACGAGGTGATCCTGGAAGGCCAGCGCTTGCTGCGCTCTGAGCGATTCCAGGTGTATGGCAATTCCGACATCATCGGCGTGGAACTGAGCGGAGTATTGAAAAATATCATTGCTATCGCGTCCGGAGCTTTAGCGGGTTTGGGATTGGGAGAAAATGCCAAAGGCCTCTTGATCTCAAGAGGAATGGTAGAGATGGTTCACCTGAGCAAAGCACTTGGTGGCAGCGTCCAATCGGTGATGGGGCTGGCGGGAGTCGGCGACTTGGTGACGACTTGTAATTCGGTGGATTCGAGAAACTTCACTGTTGGGTTTCGCTTGGCAAAGGGAGAAACCTTGGATCAGATCTTGGCAACCATGGACGAAGTAGCCGAAGGAATCAACACCGTGCGAATCGTCGATGCCTTCATCAAAACGGCTGGAATCCGTGCGCCGATCACCGAAAACCTTCACCGTGTGCTGTTTGAGGACCTTTCTATCTCCGAAGCACTTCAGGCTTTGATGAAGTATCCGTTCAGTGTGGACGTGGATTTTGTGTAGAGTTCAAGGTGTTTTTTTTGAGAAAAAATCTAAATTCAGGATATGGAGATTCGGTTTTTGACTAAAGAAGAAAGCAACAAAATCAGAGAGCAAGAGTTTTTGCTACTTTCTCCTGCTGATAGATTAATGGGGTTTTTGGCTCTCAGTCGAAAGATCCTGAGAGATTTTCCCAGCGAGTCAACGTTCGAGGAAAGATCAAAAAGCAATTTCGTCTTGATTAAAAAATGAAAGCTCCCCGTTTTGGAGAGCTTTCTGTGTTTTAGTTCACTGGGATAATTTTTATCAGTAGTCCCGTTCCTTCTGTGATGGCGTAGATATAGCCATCGGGACTTTCGGCAATCTGGCGTACCCTGCCGATGCCAGGAAGTAATTTCTCTTCAACTGCGAGTTTGTTGTCTTTCAACACCACTCTGGCGATGTGCTGCTTGGCAAGCGCGCCGACCAAGATGTTGCCTTTCCATCCCGGATATTTATCAGAGTTCACCACGATCATGCCGGCGGTAGCTATAGACGGAACCCAGTAATGGATTGGCTGCTCCATGCCTTCCTTTTCAGCTGATTCAGCGAGGATGGTTCCGTTGTAGTTGATGCCGTAAGTGATGATCGGCCAGCCATAGTTCTTGCCTTTTTCGATGACGTTCAATTCGTCACCACCTTTAGGACCGTGCTCCGTTTCCCAAAGTACATTGCTCGCTTTGTCAAAGTAAAGTCCTTGCGGGTTTCTGTTACCATAGGTCCAGATGGAAGTCACATTGCCCAGCGAATCAGTGAAGGGGTTGTCGGTTGGGATCGTGCCGTCATCCTTGATTCGGTGGATTTTTCCGTGGGCGTTGTTCAGGTTTTGAGCCTTCATCGGGATCTTTGATTTTTCTCCGTTGGAGAAAAAGAGATAGCCGTCATTGTCAAATACAATCCTTCCACCAAAGTGCTGGCCGCCTTTCCAAGGAGGCCCGGCAGAGATCAAATCCTGTTTTTCCACTGCCGTGTTGCCATCCAGCTTGAATCGCATGATCGTAGTCGCAGCCGCGCTATCCTCAAACATCTTGGCGTAGGCGATGTAGATCCAGCCGTTTTCATCATACTTCGGATGAGCCACTACATCAAATAGTCCAGCCTGGCTTACTGCAAATACTTCAGGCAGACCCTGGATGGTGTCACCGGTAAGCTTGTCGTCTTTGAAGACCAAAATTTTGCCTTTCTTCTCCGTGACAAGCATCCTTCCATCGGAAATCCAGGTAAGTCCCCAAGGGGATTTCAGTTGATCGGATAGCGTGTCGACCTTGAAGACCAACTTTTCACTTTGCGTAGCAAAAGTCTCTTCAACTGGCTCCACGGCAGGCTCCTTGGGCGCGCAGGAAGTCCAAAGAGACACGGCACCCGCCAGAAAGAGAATAGGTAAATAATGTTTGTTTGAGGACATATTAGATGGGTTTTTCAGCAGGTAAGTTAAGCTGAAAGATTCTAATTCAGAATAAAATCTTGTTTAGTGGCTGATTCCGGTGATTTCAGATTCTGATACTCGGATCACCTGCTCAGCTTCCTCCACCAGCTGTGCCGAGCCGATCAGGAGCGGGGTTCTCTGGTGGAGACTCTCCGGCTGGATATCCAATATTCTCCTTTGTCCGTCACTGGCTCTTCCCCCGGCTTGTTCGATGATAAATGCCAAAGCATTCGCTTCGTACAGGAGACGAAGCTTGCCATTTGGATTCTTCTGAGTGGCGGGATAGAGGTAAATGCCGCCTTTGAGGAGGTTTCTGTGGAAGTCAGCCACAAGACTCCCGATGTAGCGGGCTTGAAATTTCCGCTCCTTGCAGCCACGGACATAGGAGGATATACCCGGCTGCCACTCCAGTTCCAGCCCTTCGTTGATAGAGTAGATCATTCCGCTTTCCGGCGCTTGAATATTGGAATGGGAAAGAAAAAACTCACCCAAACTTGCCTCATAAGTGAACCCGTTGGTGCCGAATCCAGTCGTGTACACAAGCATCGTCGACGATCCGTACAGCACATATCCTGCCGCAACCTGTTGATTTCCAGGCTGCATGATGTCAGCGGTGGTGATCGGACTTCCTATTGGGGTCTTTCTCCGATAGATCGAAAAAATCGTCCCGATGCTGATGTTGACATCGATATTGGAGCTGCCGTCCAACGGATCGATCGCGACCACATATTTGCCGGATTTGTTTTGCAGGTCGATCACTTCGTCTTCCTCTTCGGAAATAATGGCACAGACTTCGCCTCCCTTGCTGAGCGCGCGCGTAAATCGGATATTGGCGATGACGTCGAGTTTTTGCTGCTCCTCGCCTTGGATATTGGTTTGGCCAAAAGCACCGCCGATATTAGAGAGACCGGCACGGTTCGTCTCGCGATTGACAATCTTCGCTGCCAGGGCGATGTCTCTCAGCAGCTGGGACAGTTCCCCGGATGCGAAGGGAAAGTCGCTCTGTTTGAGTTTGATAAATCGGTCTAGCGTAACCCCGACCGAGTAGGCCAGGTTACTTTGATCAGGTTGATACGGGGATGTTTTCATTCTAGGAAAAGTACAATATTTGGGTTTTACCCATGAAAATTAAGAATAAATCTCAATGGCAAAAACTTTGATTTACAAATTTGGCGGTGCTTCAGTCAAAGATAGCAATGCGATCAAAAACTTAACTGAAATTCTCCGTAATCGATTGCGTAGTCGACAGGTAATTGTGGTTTCAGCGATGGGGAAGACGACCAACGGATTGGAATCCATCCTTTCAAAAAAGCTCGCTGGGGAATATTTTTCTGAGAATAGTTCAATTCTGAAAGCTTATCATTTAGAGATTTGTCAGAAACTGTTTCCCGAGGGCCATTCCGTTTTCGCGATGCTGGAAAATTTGTTTCTCCAATTAAGCAATCAGCTGGAGCAAAAACTCACTCGGGAAAATTACGATGAGTTCTATGATAGTATTGTGGGTTTTGGGGAGCTGATTTCCTCCCGGATTGTCGCGGAATACTTGTGCGCCCAAGGCTTGATCGTACTGTGGCAAGACGCCAGGGACGTCATCCACACCAATTCAGACTTTCGCTTCGCAAAGATCGATTGGGAGAAAACCAGAAAATCCTGCCAATCCAACTGGAAGCCGGTCCTTGAGAATTTTCCTATTCTGACACAGGGGTTTATCGGTTCGGATCCCAAAGGCCGCCCGACGACGCTGGGAAGGGAAGGCTCAGATTTCACGGCGGCGATTCTTGGGACGGGTCTGGGTGCCGCCTCAGTGACAATCTGGAAGGATGTCCCTGGCGTGCTCAATGCTGACCCCAAGATTTTTCCAAACACCAAGAAGTTTGACGAACTCGGCTATCGGGAAGCGGCGGAGATGACCTATTTCGGCGCTTCGGTCATTCATCCTAAGACCATCAAGCCTCTGGCAAATGCAGGAATTCCGCTTTTCGTAAAGTCCTTTCTCGATCCCGAGTCGACGGGTACGAAGATCCACGAGAATGCTGCCGCACACGAGGTGCCGACGATTGTGCTGAAAAAAGACCAGATTCTGGTCAGCTTCAAAGTCACGGATTTTACCTTCATCGAGGAGATGCACATTCATCGGGTTTATGAGCAGCTTCAGGCGTTGAAACTTCGCGTAAATATGCTCCAACTGTCAGCGATTAGTATTTCGATCGTCATTGACGCACAGCTTTTCAAATTGGAACAGCTGCTTGACAGTCTGAAATCCGAATTTGAGATCCGCTACAATGACGGCTTGGAGCTGCTGACTATTCTACAGGCAAAGCAAGATGAGATCCCTGCTTTGCTTGAAGGTTACGAAGTGCTGCTGGAGCAGGCTTCCAGAAATACCTTCCAGGTGGTCAGGCGGAAAGTTTAATCCCTAGTCCCCCTTTATTTAGGTGCTGTGGTTATTCCCTTCGATATTTTTTTAAATTCAAGAAATCAAAACCCTCTAACCTATCAAACCGATGAGCACCCGAAGAATTTTTCTCAAAAGAGTGGGACTTTCCACATTAGCCTTGGGCATCCCGATGGCTGAAACACTAAAAGCTATGGAGAACACAAAGGAAGATAAGGTCCTTCGAGTCGCCATCATGGGACTCGGAAGCTATGGAACCCGTGTGGCCGATGCCATGAAGGACTGTAAACGGGCGAAATTAGTAGGGGTGGTCAGCGGCACACCGTCCAAGATCACCGACTGGCAGAGCAAGTATGACATTCCTGCCAAGAACTGCTATAACTACGAAAACTTCGACCAGATCAAAGATAATCCGGACATCGATATAGTCTACATGACTACACCAAACTCCCTGCACAAGCCCCATTGCCTCCGTATCGCAGCGGCTGGCAAGCATGTGATCAGCGAAAAGCCGATGGCACTCAACGCGGCCGAAGGCCGGGAAATGGTTGCCGCATGTAAGAAGGCGGGAGTTCATTTGATGGTTGGTTACCGCATGCACTTTGAGCTGAAAACGCTCGAAGTCGTTCGTATGCAACGTGCCGGAGAATTGGGTAAAACCTTGTTTTTTCAAGGACTGAGCGGATTTATCATCGGTGATCCGACACAGTGGAGGCTAGATCCCGCACTTGCAGGAGGCGGCGCCATGATGGACATCGGAGTCTATTCGATCAATGGGGCGCGGTATATGTTGGGCGAAGAGCCGACTTGGATTACCGCTCAGGAGGTGAAAAATGACCCCGTGAAATTCAAAGAAGGCGTGGACGAGACGATCACGTTTCAGATGGGCTTCCCTTCCGGAGCGGTCGCATCCTGTCTGTCAACTTACAGCCTAAATAATCTGGATAAGTTTTTCCTGAACGGCACCAAAGGCTTTGCTGAGATGCAGCCATCCACCGGCTATGGGCCGATCAAGGCCTGGACAAACAAAGGCCCGATCGAGCGGGAGCACGTGACCCACCAGACGGTGCAGATGGACGAAATGGCTGCCATTATCCTGGACGGGAAAAAGCCCATGATTCCTGTGGACGGAGAGGAAGGTCTGAAGGATCTGGTGATCGTGGATGCGATCTACGAAGCAGTGAAGACGGGACAAAAAGTAACGTTGAGCTAGGACACTGGTCTAGACCTTGGTGGCAGAATTACCGTTTCTCCACCGAGGTCAACTCCAGTTGCATAAAGACCAGGGTCAGCCATTTGTTGAACTTGAAGGCGACGTTCGGAAAGCGGGCGACTTCTTTGAATCCCAATCTTTCGTGAAAGCGATAGCTGCTGAGATTTTCCGAATCCAGCCCAGCAATCATCACATGGTGGCCGCGGTCTCTTGCCATGCCGATCAGTTGAGACATAAACTTCCCGCCTAGTCCTTGGTTCTGGGCGGCTTTGGTTAGGTAGATGGAGTGCTCCACGGTACCGTCATAGCCAGGTTTGGCCCGGAACTTTCCAAAGGTTGCATAGCCAGCCAAGATCCCATCGCTTTCGGCAATCAAGACAGGGAAACCATCCCTGATTTTCGCAGCAAAGAGCGCGATGACGTCCTCCAACGTCTTCGGATCGTAGTCATAATTATGGAACGTATTCAGGATCGAGTCATTGATAATGTCTCGGATAGCAGGCGCATCTGACTCTTGGTAAGGACGGATCTGAAAGTTCATTATTGAAAGTGTTTGACGATTTTTTCGATTCCCGGCAGGTAAGCTGTGCCAAATAAATTCAAGTGAACCAGCAAGGGATAGAGATTGTAGATGCCCATCCTGCTGTCAAAATCCGGCTCCAGCGGCACGATGGACTCGTAGGCGTCATAGAACCTGGAATCGAATCCGCCAAACAGCTTGGAGAAGGCCAGATCCATCTCCCGATGTCCGTAATAAACCGCCGGATCGATAAGACAAGGTTGGCCTTCTTTGTCGCAGATCACATTACCCGACCAAAGGTCCCCATGAAGTAAGGCTGGACGTTCTTTTGGAAAGATGGAAGCAAGTTTTGAATAGATGGATTGGAATTTTTTCAAAAAATCCAACGGGATCAGTCGGTCAAAATAGGCTTTTCCCAGCATCGGCTCCAGCCGCTGCTCGATGAAAAAGTCCGGCCAGTTGTCGAATTGATGGTTTTTTTGATGAAGTGACGCAATGTAGTTGTCGGACTCGAAGCCGAACTGCTTGGAGGTATTGAGGTGCAGTTGAGCCAATCCGAGTCCGAGATTTTCCCAATAGTCGAGTTGCTGTCGGGAGGAGGGAACGAACTCAGAAAGCAGGTAGTTGTAGTCCCCGATTCTTCCGTGTCCGTGAGTAAGCGGGACTTTGAGAAATGTGCATTTTCGAAGTTTCTGAAGACCTTCGGCTTCCTTTGCCAGGATGCTTCTCTCGTGATCGAAGTTAAGCTTAAGAAAGAAAATGCCGGCTGAAGTTTCCAGGCGAATGCCCTGATTGTGATTGCCGGCAGCGACTAAACTGGCAGATTTCAACTCGGCCATGGGGCCCAGAGTTTCTGAAACTACCTGCTCGTAGAGCTCGTGCTGGTCAGGCATAGAGTTGATGGGCTTCCTGGATTTTGGTTAAAAAATTATTGATTGATTCATCCAGGATCTGGAAAATCTCGTCAAATCCCTCTTCTCCTCCATAATAAGGATCTGGCACGGGAAGTCCTTCGCAGCCGGGCACGAAATCCCGCATCAAATAGATCTCTTTGCCTGCGAATTTGTATTTGTCCCTCAGAGTTTGGAGGTTTTTCTGATTGCTGTCGTCCATCGCAATGATGTAATCGAAATCCCTGAAATCGGTGCGGTTTACCTGCCTTCCCCGATGACTTATTTTGAGCCCTTTCCGCTGGGCACATTGGATGGATCGCTCGTCGGGAAGCTCGCCAATGTGGTAGTCTGAAGTGCCTGCACTGTCTGATTTGAACTTGCGTGACAATCCCATGGCCTGGACCTTGTGGTTAAAAATGGCCTCGGCAAGCGGAGAACGACAGATATTACCCAAACAGACAAATAAAACTTTAATCATAGGTAAAGAGCAACTTGGGCTGTTCGAAGGTTGGTGATTAAACAGGACAGCATTGAAATTAAATATTTTTCAGGGTTTTTGCACGGACGAAATTTCAATTTTATCGACTTTTTTGCGCATTGGATTTTTTATGTCCCTCCTGATTAAGAAAAAAAGAGGATTTGGGATTGAATGGCTATTTTTGAAGATGAATTTACTTTACCGCCTGTTTTTCTTTTTGATTCCGGGTATTTTGTTTCTCATCAAGCCATTTTCGGCCAAGCTCAGTCATTTTTTGGAAGGGAGAAAATTTGGCTTTACAAAGTTGGGAAAATTTCGTGATTCCTACCCAGGTGCATTGGCGTGGTTTCATGTGGCGTCTTTGGGAGAATACGAACAGGCCCGCCCTGTCATCGCTTCCTTGAAAGCGAAAAGGCCTGATTTGGGTATTGTGGTCAGTTTTTTTAGCCCTTCAGGTTACGACAACGTAGTCAAAAAAGCCCAGCCTCACATCGATTTCATTACTTACATTCCACTGGATCGAAAGCGTTGGGCGGAAAAGTTCGTAGCCCTTCTCAGGCCAGAGCTTACATTCTTTGTCAAGTATGACCTTTGGTTCCATCATATTCAAGCGTTAAAAGCACAGGGGAAGCCGGTCTTTCTGATTTCGGCGAGCTTACGGGAGGATCAAAGTTTCTTTGGGCCTTTTGGGGCTTTTTTCCGCCAAAATCTTTTTGCGATGGACTGGATTTTCACACAAAACCAAAAGAGCCTAGAGCTACTCAAGGGGATTGGATATTCCAATGCCTCGCAGGCTGGAGACACGCGTTTTGACCGGGTTGCGGCGACCGCCAACGCCCCCAAGGTTTTACCTGAAATCAGAGAATGGGTGGGAGATGCGCCGACAGTTGTCGTGGGTTCCGCCTGGGATGAAGACATGGACTTGCTGATTCCCCTGATCAATTCCCGGCCAAACTACCGCTGGATCATCGCTCCGCATGACTTGAGTCCCGAGCCGATGGAGCGCTGGAGTGCAAGGATAGCGCTGGAGTCGAGGCGGTTTTCCAAGTGGAATTCCTCGGACACCAACTCAGTTCTGTTTATCGACAACATCGGGATGCTTTCCTCCTTGTATCAGTTCGCCGGGATCGCTTATGTGGGCGGAGCCTTTGGCAAGGGCCTTCACAATATCCTGGAGCCGCTGGGTTTTGGGGTGCCGGTGATCTTTGGAAAGGTGAAACGGGCGTCGCGATTTCCTGAAGCGGAGCAAAGCCAATTGGAAGGTTGCGGTTTTTCTATTGAAGATGGAAAGGCACTTTTCGAGACATTCGGGAAGTTGGAGCAGGTTGATTTTTACAATAAATCAGCCGAATCTGCCCGAAATTGGGTAAAATCAAACCTTGGCGCGGCAGACAGAATCGTAGAAAAAGTCGCCCAACTAATCCCTTTAAAATGAAAGGCAGAGTCATCAAATCAACCGGAAGCTGGTACGTCGTTCAAGTCGGAGAAAAGGTCGTCTCTGCCCGGCTGAAGGGTAAGTTTAAGCAAGAAGAGCTGAAGCTGACCAACCCCATCGCGGTCGGGGATTGGGTAGAGATGGAAGAGGAAGCGGGTCAGGCGACTGCGGTGATCTCGGAGATTCTTCCCCGGGAAAACTATGTGATCCGTAAATCCACCAGAAACCAGCATTTTTCCCACATCATCGCCAGCAATCTCGATCAGGCGATCTTGGTCATCACCATGAAAAAGCCGAGAACCTCGCTGGGATTTATTGATCGGTTTTTGGTCAGCACGGAGAGTTTTCGGATCCCTGCGATCCTGGTCGTCAACAAGATGGATCAGCTGGACGGCGCGGTGGAGGAGGAATGGCTTCAGGATGTGCATGAGATCTATGAGCCCCTTGGATATACGGTATTGGAGGTTTCCGCTTTGACAGAGCAGGGTTTGATAGAAAAGTTTTTGCCCCTGATCCGCGGCAAATCAAGTTTGATCGCCGGGCACTCAGGTGTGGGAAAATCCACGCTGCTGAATGCGCTGATACCCGCAGCCCGGCAGGAAACGAAGGAAATCTCGGGGTACAGTGCAAAGGGTGTCCATACGACGACTTTTGCGGAGCTTTTCGCCCTTCCTGAGGGGGGCGACTTGATAGATACGCCGGGGATCAAGGAATTTGGGATTTTGGATGTAGAGGAGAATGAACTTTCGCATTACTTTCCTGAGATGAGGAAGTATCTCGGGCAATGCAAATACAACAACTGCACCCATATCAATGAGCCGGGCTGTGTGGTCCTTCAGAAAATGGAAAAGGGCTACATCCATCCCTACAGATACCAGAGCTACGTGAATATTCTTCATGAGGAAGACAGTCACCGTTGATCGGCTTTGAATCCAAGCCAAATTGGCCTAATTTTCATTTTTCAAAATCATCCTATGAGCGAAGTACTCAATCATAAGCAAGTCGGGCAGAAAATCACCCGAATGGCTTTCGAAATCTATGAGCGTAATCTGAATTCAGCCGGAGTCGTATTTGCCGGAATCACCGGGATGGGCATGACGCTGGCCAAGCTTTTGGCCGATGAGCTGAGACGGATCTCTCCCATCGAGGTGGACGTGCTGGAGGTGATTTTGGATAAAAAAGACGTCGCCAAGTCTGAGATTGAGCTTTCGCAAGCGATAAATCTGAGCAGCAAAAACATTATTTTGGTGGATGACGTCCTGAACACCGGCAAGACGCTGGTCTATGCCATGAAGCCATTTCTCGATCGGGAGATCCAAAAGATGGAAATCGCCGTGCTGGTCAATCGAAGCCATGGACTCTTTCCGCTCAGACCGGACTACACCGGCTTTGAGCTTTCGACCACGTTCAACGAGCACATCAAAGTCGATGTCTCAGGTTCCCACCATTCCGTCCAGCTACACTAAGTCCATGTCTGTACACTCTTCTGCGAATATCAAGCGCATCACGACACATACCCTTCAGGAGATGAAACTCCGCGGGGAAAAAATCTCCATGCTCACCGCCTACGATTACTCGATGGCGAGGATCGTGGACGAAGGCGGTATTGACATTATCTTGGTCGGAGACTCGGCTTCCAATGTGATGGCGGGTCATGAGACGACGCTGCCGATCACACTGGATCAGATGATCTACCACGCGTCCTCTGTCGTAAGGGGCGTGAAGCGTGCTTTTGTGGTAGTGGATCTACCTTTTGGAAACTACCAAGGGAATAGCTCTGAGGCGCTGCGATCTGCCATCCGCATCATGAAGGAGTCAGGCGCACATTCTGTCAAAGTCGAAGGAGGCTCTGAAATTAGGGAATCCGTGACACGGATTTTGAGTGCAGGCGTCCCGGTGATGGGACACTTGGGGCTTACTCCCCAGTCGATCTATAAATTTGGAACCTACACCGTCCGGGCTAAGGAAGAAGCGGAAGCGCAAAAGCTCCTCGAAGACGCGAAGGTGCTGGAAGAGTGCGGATGCTACGCCATTGTCTTGGAGAAAATTCCTGCTGCCTTGGCCAAAAAAGTCGCTGAGACGATATCCATCCCGGTGATTGGAATCGGAGCAGGCGGAGGAGTGGACGGTCAGGTCTTGGTGGTACACGACATGCTGGGAATCACTCAGGAATTTAAACCCCGCTTTTTGCGCCAATATGCCGACTTGCAGTCGGTGATGAAGGACGCAGTCAGAGGCTATGTCGCCGATGTCAAAGCCAAGGACTTTCCCAACGAGTCGGAGAGCTATTGAATAGATGCTACCATCATTTCTAAGCGCACCTTTTCGGAGGTGCTTTTTTTGTTCCCACAAATACGGCAAACGACGTATTCCCTCCAGTCTGTGAGGAAGGTAGTTTTGATGAAAAATATTTTTCTCATGAAAACACTAACAAAACTCACTCAGATGGTGATGCTCATCGGCCTCCTGGCGATGGCTTCGGCGGCCGCGTACAATCAGGGATATGTTGGAAATAACACTTCTTTGGGTAAGCAATACGGCAATCAGCGGGAGTTTTTCGAAGATATGTCCGGAGCTTTTGGCGATGTGGCAAATCAACGGTTCAAAGCCTCAATGAATAGGGGCGTCTATTCCTTCATCCTGACCGATGTAGGAGAGGGTGTGGGCTTGGTCAAAGTAGACAAGGTGAGCGGCAAAGAGGAAGGCAAAATTGTACTGAATGACAAAGAGCCGATCTACGATTCAGATCCTGAGAATGGAATGATCTTCTACAAGCCGACCAAGAAGGAAGTCTTTGGTTACGTTTTCTAATCCCAGATATTTCTAAACAAAAAAATCCCAGTCACTGGGATTTTTTTGTTTAGAAATTTTCAGCTTCAAAAGCCATCCACACAGCTGTTTTTCAGCTCTGGAGTTCTGATTTTTTTTGCTTTACCCGGAGCATGAAGTCGCTGAGTACATTCATGAAATTGATGAATGCATCGTAAGGCGTGTCGTACGGGCTGAAGTATTCGTGAACAGATCCGTCAGAGAAGAACTTGGTACACATGTAGTAGAAGTGATCCGAGGTCTGGAGGTAACCCCAGTCACGTTTGATTTCCGGATCATCCAGGTCTTTGACGAGTTTTTCCAGTTCATACAATCGGTCAAAAGCTTCATCTTGCATGTCATTTCCCAGCCAGGCGGTCAAATCCCGCTCTTCATCAGCCCAGGATATCGGCACCGGCACGTGGATCTTGCTCACTGCCGCCGCATTTGCAGCTACTTCTGATGGCGTAGAAAAGCCGAAGTTGGAATGATTTAGAACCGCATCCGGAAGGTGTCGCATAAATTCGAAAATCCCGGTCTCTGCCCATTGGTGCTCCCCGAAGGTTTCATAATCCATAAACAGATTCAGGACTTGCTCTTCCTTGGGAATGGCATTGATCCACTTTACGAACTTCTCAGTCGTCAGCGGATAGTCAGCCCAAGTCTTATTGCTAAACCGGAAGGCGATGTCATCGGATAGCAGGAAGTTTTTGAGCAAAACTTTCAGCTTCGGTTCGATGGCGTTGGAGTAGACGTAGTTCGGGCTTTTCCAACCCAAAACGTGTTTTGCCCCTTCGGTCAACACTGCCTCATATCCGAGTTCGGCCACCATTGCGCCGATCTGATCGGAGTAGATCAATTCGGTGTTTCGAAAGACTTTTGGGGTATAGCCATTGAAGAGTTCTTTGATGCGGTCTTGGTGCTTTTTCACCAGCGCGTGAAATTCCTCCTTGCTCTTCAGCGCCGCCAGCGAGTGGGTGTAGGTCTCATTGAGCAATTCTACCTGGCCGGTCGCGACGAGCTTTTGGAAGCTTTCGAGCACATCCGGAGCATAAGCTTCCATCTGATCTAGAAAGGTGCCGGAGAGCGAAAAGGCAACTTTGAATTTGCCATTGTACTGATGGATGAGATCCAGCAGGAGGGCATTCATAGGCAAATAGCACTTCTGGGCTACTTTGCGGATCACATTTCGATTTAAGAAATCATCCCAATAGTGGTGGTCTTCTCCAATATCAAAAAATCGGTACGGTTTCAATCGAAAAGGCTGATGCACCTGAAAGTAAAAGCAGATGGTTCTCATGATCGTTCGGCTAAAGTTTTTTCATAAACAGTTACAAGCTTGGCAGCGACATGCTCCCACTTTAATTTTTTGAGTTCCTCGCTTCCCAGCTCTTTGAACATTCGGGAGATCCCATCGTAATGAAGCAGCGCAAAAATCGCATCTGCCATCGAATCGACATCCCAGAAATCCACCTTGATGGCATTTCTCAGCACTTCGGCGACGCCTGATTGCTTGGAGATGATCACTGGAGTATTATGCCTCACTGCCTCCAGAGGTGCAATGCCGAAAGGCTCCGACACGGATGGCATCACGTACACGTCAGAGATCGCATACATGTGATCCACATCGTCTCCTTTGAGAAATCCCGTGAAGTGAAATCGTGTGGCCATGCGCAGTTCCGCGACCCGATCAATCATCCTGTTGAGAAGATCGCCCGAGCCAGCCATGACAAACCGGACATTCGGATCGCGATCAATCACTTTTTTTGCGGCTTCGACGAAGTATTCAGGGCCTTTTTGGAAGGTGATCCTTCCCAGGAAAGTGACGATTTTCTCAGGTACTTTCTTCTCGTATGCTGACTTGATGATGCTGGCGTCGAGCACTGCATTGTGAAGTACGGTGACTTTACTGGCGGGAATCCCGTATTTCCGGATGATGATGTTTTTGGTCAGCTGGCTTACTGCCACGATATGGTCGGCCGCATGCATTCCCGCACGCTCGATGTCATAGACCGGTTGATTGACGGTCTCGCCAGACCGGTCAAACTCAGTCGCGTGGACGTGGACTACGAGTGGTTTTCCACTGATTTCTTTGGCTGCAATGCCAGCAGGGAATGCCAGCCAGTCGTGCGCATGGATGATGTCGAAGCTGTTTTTGTCCCGGGCGATCTGAGCGGCGACCAAGGCATACCGCGAGACTTCCTCCATGAGATTTTTGCCGTATTTGCCACTGAATTCAAACTTGTTGGAAAAGATACTCTCGTCCACGTCCGTACGGTCATGGATGGCATAGTCGGTGAATTTCTTGAATTCTTCAGGGCCTAAGTAGGGCACCAGAAAGCTGCTGACTTCTAGATAGGTAAGGTTTTTCCAGAATTTCTTAAAGCGTTTTTCCCGATAGTCTATCCTGACGTCACTTGCATTGACGAAGTCGGCCAAAGGCTCCTCATCACCCCAAAGTTTGGGCACCACAAAGATGACCTCCTGGTTATGGTGGTTCATTCCTTTGACCAAACCATAGCAGGCTGTGCCTAGTCCCCCGGAAATATGCGGCGGGAATTCCCACCCAAACATTAACACTTTCATAAAAAAGTCATTTTATATCCTGTTGACTAAGTCCATCATTCTGAGCAGTTCTGCTACGCTCCAAGCTTGGGAAATGGAGCCCTTGGGTCGGTGAGGAGGATCGCCGTCGTATATCTCTGCCACCGTTCCTACACCATATTGAGTCATGACATCGTCAAAACCTTTGATTATTTTCTGGACGAAGTTTTTGGAGGCTTTTCCATGCAGCTTTAGATAGCCTTCGGCAAAATGGCCCAGAAGCCAGGCCCAAACTGTGCCGTTGTGATACGCTTGATCTCTGCTGTTTTGATTTCCAAAATAATAGCCTTTGTATCCCGGGTCGTCTGGAGAAAGCGACCGAAGTCCTCGTGTGGTCAATAGTTTCGATTTGACGATCTCCAGGATTTTGTCGTTTTTCTCCTCACTTAGCATCATGTAAGGAAGTGAGGTCGCAAAGAGCATGTTAGGTCGGATTGACCAGTCTTTTTCCTCCCCGTTGACGACGTCCGCCAGATAGCCTTCGTCCTCGCACCAAAACTCCCGGTCAAACGACTCTTTCACTTGTGAAGCTAAGGCAGCATAAGCCCCCTCTCCCGTCAGTTCATGGAAGAAGCACAGCGCATTGTACCAAAGTGCCTGAATCTCTACCGGGCAGCCGATACGTGGAGTCACGGGGCCGTCCGAAGTGATTGCATCCATCCAGGTCAGGGCGACATCTGGACGGCCTCCCCAGATCAGACCGTCCGCCTGCATGTGAATATTGTAGTCAGTTCCTCGCTTGTACCCCTCGATGATCCCGCGGAGCTTTTCCAGATAGCGGTCTTGAATGGTTTTCTTGTCACCTGTGTAGACGATGTATTGCTGCAAGGTCCAAAAGAACCAAAGCGGAGCGTCTATTGAGGTCATGTTAGTGAAGTCGCCGCTGCCGATGTTTGGGAAAAGTGGTCCCTGCAGGTCTCTGGCCATAGTATCCATGATCTCCAGAAAAGTCGCCGTGTCGCCTCCCGACAGCGTCAGTCCCGGTGCCGCAAGAAAGGTATCTCTTCCCCACCAGCCAAACCAAGGATATCCGGCGATGATCCGGGTGTCTCCATCCCGACGGCGGATAAACTGTCCTGCGGAGTTTCTCAGGCAGTTTTCAAAATTATTTCTGGGGATTCTTCTGGAAATTTCTTTGTCAAAGGCATTTTGGCGGGTCGAAGGATCCGCTTCTGTCAGACCTGCTGAAAATATGACAGACTCGCCTTTTTCTATGTCAAATTCAAAGTAGCCCGGTACAAAAAGGTCTTCTTGGTAATCGTAGCCCCGTTCACGTTCCTGGATGTACTCAATATTGTGATACCATTCGGGCTTAGAGATGAACTCACCCTTTTTGGAGAGCTGGAGAAACAGCGGGTCATATTGTGGGTACAGCTTGAAACTCACGCCATTTGGCGCTTTCGCAAAATTCTTGTCGATCCGGTCGTTTTCTTTTATCAGACTGTGATAGCCTCTGAAAGCAAGGAATGGCTGGATCCGGACTTTAGTTTTGGAATTGGCCTCCAACAGGGTGTACCGGAGCATCACTCTGTCGCGGTTGGTGTCGAGGATCAGCTCTTTCTGCAGCACGACCCCTCCGACGCGATAGGTCAGTTTTGGAATCGGCTCCGAGTCGAAATCCTCCAAATACTTGTGCCCTCTGGGAGAGTAGTTGCCCGGAAACTTGCTGATGCCGAGGTTAAAGCTCGCGCCGTGCTGGATGACCGTCTCATGGACGGTAGACAGCATGACGTGGTTTTGCGAATCGATCTGCGGCTGCGGCACGACGAGGAGGCCGTGGTACTTTCGTGTGTTACATCCGATAATAGTAGTACTGGTGTAGGCACCTGACCGATTCGTCCGAATTGTCTCCCTCTCAAGAGAGTAATTCAGATTGATTAATTGGGTTTTATCAAAGTGGATATAACTCATAGGGGAAAAATTGTAAGAATTTAAAAATAGAGCTTTGCATCGATAAGAAAAATTATGCGGAAAAAATAAAAGGTTATGTTTCCATAACCTTTCCTAATGCAGAAGTAAAATGTTTCAGGAGTGAATCGCTTCCCGCTGGATTTCTTCAAAAATCCTGAGCGATTCTTCAAATTTCACGAAATAATTGTGGACGAGCCGGATATTTACGGGCTTCACCACCGGGAATTTGGGGGAGGATTTGTACAAAGTAAACATCTGAGTGTGGTTTAGTTTTTTCTGTTTTGTCAAATGCTGTGCCAACTTGCACCTAGTATAAAAAGCAAAAACCCCTCTATAAGAGGGGTTTGGGTGAAAGACCGGGTTCGAACCGGCGACCTCTGGATCCACAAACCAGCGCTCTAACCAGCTGAGCTACAATCACCGTGTGGACTATTTGAAAAGGTTATTCTCAAATGGTCTGCAAAAGTAATAATTATGACTACTTGGCGCAATACCAGTTTCAATTATTTCTCGAAAAAGTGATTCTTTCCCCTTTCTTTTCCTCGTGAAACTCGCCCTCTTCGTACACCAGATGTCCGGAAACGATCGTGTGGGTGACTTTGGAGCGGAAAGTGTGCCCCTCGAAGGGTGACCAACCGCATTTCGAGAGGATGTTTTCCTTCGAAACGGTCCAGGGAGAATCGAGATCTACGAGCACTAAGTCCGCAAAATAGTTTTCGCGGATGTAGCCTCTTTCACGGATTTGAAAAAGGACGGCCAGATTATGAGCCATTTTCTGGGCGATTTTCTCCAGGCTGATTTTTCCTTTTTGATAGAAATCCAGCATCGCTACCAAGCTGTGTTGATTCAAGGGGCCGCCGGAAGGAGCTTTCAAGTACGAAAGGGATTTCTCCTCCAAGGTATGAGGCGCGTGATCCGTTGCAATCACGTCGATCCGGTCGTCGAGCATGGCCTGAAAGATTTGATCCCGGTCATTTGCCGTTTTGACAGCGGGATTCCATTTGATCAGATTGCCTTTGGTGGTGTAGTCCTCCTCCGAAAACCACATGTGGTGGATGCAGGCTTCTGCTGTTACGCGTTTTTCTTCCAGAGGAATGGAATTGTCAAAAAGCTCCAGTTCCTTGGCAGTGCTGATGTGGAGGATATGAAGCTTGGTTCCGTACTTTTTGGCCATGGCTACCGCACGGCTGGAGGCATCGTAGCAAGCCTCTTCCGATCGGATTTTTGGGTGGAATTTAACCGGGATGTCCTCGCCGTAGATCGCTTTGAACTCTTCGAGGTTGGCCTTAATGATGTTGTCATTTTCGCTGTGGATGGCGATGAGCGTTTTGCATTCCTTGAAGATCTGCTCCAAAACCTCTGGATTGTCCACCAGCATATTGCCGGTCGAGGAGCCTTGAAAGATCTTTACTCCACAGACGTTTTCGGCGTCCACTTTCAAAATTTCTTCGAGATTGTCATTGGTGGCGCCAAAGAAGAATGAATAATTAGCAAGTGACACTTCGGATGCGCGGGTGTATTTTTGCTCCAAGAGATCGATCGTCACCGACTGCGGCACCGTGTTGGGCATCTCCATGAAGGTAGTCGTCCCACCGGCAACTCCGGCTTTGGCCTCCGTATAGATCTCAGCTTTATGTGTCAGGCCGGGCTCGCGGAAGTGTACCTGATCATCGATCACGCCTGGGAAAAGGTGTTTGCCCCGTCCATCAATGTGGATGTCAGCAGATTCGCTGCTCAGGTCTGCTCCGATCTTTGCAATCCGGCCATCCCTGACCAAAACATCGCCCGGGCTAATCCGGCCTTCATTGACTATATTTGCGCCGGTGATCAGGATACTTTTCATCGTTTCTTTCTTTTTCGATTACAGATTTCTCTCCAAAAATAACAATCATGAGTGATGAGGCCTTAGGTTTTGATGCTTTTAAGCTAAACAAGCAATTGCTGGATGCGGTGGCTTCTGCGGGCTATACCGTTCCGACACCGATTCAGCAGAAAGCCATTCCTCTGGCTTTGGCCGGACACGACGTGCTCGGTGTAGCACAAACCGGGACCGGGAAGACCGCTGCGTACATTTTGCCACTCCTGATGAAAGTGAAGTATGCGCAAGGACAACATCCCCGCGCGTTAATCTTAGCGCCGACCAGAGAGCTGGTGATGCAGATCGAGGAAGTTGCCAAGCAATTGGCTCAGAACACAGACCTCAGGATCGTCAGCCTATATGGAGGATTGGGGCCCAAGACTCAGATTGAGAATATCACTGCCGGCGTAGATATCATCATTTCTACCCCGGGCAGGTTTATGGATTTGTACCGAAAAGGGAATATCCTGCCCAAGGAGATCAAGACTATGGTCTTGGATGAGGCGGACAAGATCATGGACATGGGTTTTATGCCTCAGATCCGGTCGATCTTGGAAGTCATCCCGAGCAAACGACAAAACCTGCTTTTCTCCGCAACCTTCAGTGCCCGAGTCGAAACCCTCTCTGCCGAGTTTTTGGAGTTTCCTGAAAAAGTGGAAGTCACTCCCTCTGCGACCACTGCAGAAACGATTGCTCAGGTCAAATACCACGTGCCCAACATCAAGACCAAGATCAATCTTTTAGCTCATTTGTTGGAAAATGAAGAGATCAACCGCGCGATAATTTTTACCAGAAGCCGGAAAAATGCCGAGTCCGTGTTTAGCTTTTTGGAAAGAAAGAACATGGGCGAGATCCGCGTAATTCACGCCAACAAGGGCCAAAATACCCGGATCAACTCCATGGAGGATTTCAAAGGCGGCGAAGTCAGGATCTTGGTGGCAACCGACGTCGCCTCGAGAGGACTGGACGTGACGATGGTCTCCCACGTGATCAATTTTGACGTGCCGCTAATCTATGAGGATTATGTTCACCGAATCGGTCGAACCGGCCGTGCAGAGAATGAAGGCAAGGCCATCACTTTTGTCAATCCTGCCGAGATTTATCACTTTGAATGCATCGAAGATATGATCCGGATGCAGGTAGACCTGTTGCCGATTCCTGGCAAGGTGGACGTCCCTGAGACTCCTTTTGAAGAAAAGCAAGGCTACGCGAGAGAACTCGATCGACTGAAGCAGCGGGACAATCCGGATTACAAAGGGGCATTTCATGAGAAAAAGGCGATCCCCCCAAAAGCTAATATTGGCAAAGGAGAAAAAGTGAAAGCCAAAAAACACACGAAGAAGCCGAACAGAAACCAGCTGAAGACGAAGAATCAGAAGAATAAAGGCAAATAGAAAAGGCTCCCGTAATCATTCGGGAGCCTTTTTTTGTTATCTGTCTGTTCTTGTATTACTGCCGTCCACAGGAGGTTTTTGCTCGCGGTTGGCGAGATCCCAAGTGGTGTGGAAGATCAGCTGCGCCCGCTTGGTCATCAGCGGAAACTCGATCTTGTCCACCGTGTCAGTCACCTGGTGGTAGTCGTCGTGCACGCCGTTGAAGAAGAAGATCACGGGGATGTTGTGCTTCGCAAAGTTGTAGTGATCTGAGCGGTAGTAGAATCTGTTCGGATCGTCTGCAGCATCGTAGCGGTAGTCCAAGGTCAGGTTGGTGTAAGTGATGTTGTTGTATTCGTTGATTTTCTTGAGGTGAGAAGAAAGCATCTCAGAGCCGATCACGTACACGTAGTCTTTGTTTTCCTCTTTGTCGTATTCGTAGTCGATACGGCCGACCATGTCGATGTTGATATTCGTCACGGTGTTTGCCAGCGGGTAGATCGGGTTTTCTGAATAGTATTCCGATCCTAAAAGGCCTTTTTCTTCACCGGTCACATTCAGGAAGAGGATGCTTCTTCTTGGTTTGACGCCATCTTTGGCAGCCAAAGCAAATGCCTCAGCAATCTCCGTTACGGAGACTGTGCCGGAGCCATCGTCATCTGCACCGTTGAAGACTTCGCCTTCGCTGCTCACGCCCACATGATCGTAGTGCGAGGAGATGACGATTACTTCGTCTTTTTTGTCAGTTCCTTCGAGATAGCCCATCACGTTGTAAGCCTCCACCGGAGTTTTGGTTTTCACCACTTGGTAGGTAGCTTTTTGCGAAGCGATGGTTTCAGGAGTTGATTTGGCGGCTTCTTTTAGCGTCTCCACTGGAGTTCCAAAAAGCTGGCCCATCTTATCTGAGCTGACCATGTAGATTGGTCTTTGCTTGGTTTCCTCATCGAATCCGATTCTGCCTTTGTCTGACAAGGTCTTGTATCTGCCGGCGATCCGGTCAAAGTTGGCCTGGCCTTCCATCGATACGATCACGATGCCGGCAGCACCTGCGTCCATCACTTTGGTGACCAGATCATTGCTGCGGACACCGACAGCCCAAAGGCCGACAAGTTTGCCTTTGATATCTACTTTTGCCAGATTTTCATCGGTCACAAGTCCTAAAAAGACCAATTCGGTTTTTGCGGCTTTGGCCATATCTCCGTCGCCTACAAACACGAAATCTTGGTTTTCAACCAGTTTCGCTTTGCCGACTTGAAGGGTGACTTTCGTGTATTTGGAGCTTACCAAAGGAACAGCTTGAAGGTAACTGCCATTGACAGGCGCTGCAAACCCGAGGCTTTTATAGAAGTCGGCAAGGTAGTTTGCTGCAATCTTCCCCTCTTCCGAACCGGTATCGCGGCCTTTCATTTCGTCGGAGGCGAGATAGGTCAGTCTTTTGGTCAGATCTTCCACGGTGATCGTGTTGGCATACTTCACTTGCGCTGGTGCCTGGGCAAAGCTTGGCAGAGCCAATCCTACCGCCAAAGCGCCACTTAGAATTAATCCTTTGTTCATACAATTTTGTGATTAGGGCGCTAAACTAGGTAAATTTTTAACCCTTGGAAAAACCGCCCGTCAATAAGGTGTCGGACACAGGAAAATATTAGCCTGCCTCAAAGGCTTTTGCTTGGAGAAATCGTACCTTTGCGCTCTTAAAATCAGGATGATTTCAAACCCAAATACGTCACTCTACCCAAACGTACTTTATGCAGATCAATCTTTCTAACGCTGTCAAATTTGAGAACAGACACAACGGCCCGACAGAAGCGGAAATCGCTGAAATGTTGGAGAAAATCGGAGCCTCTTCCCTTGAGGAATTAATTAACCAGACCGTCCCGGAATCGATTCAATCCAAGCGTCCACTGGACCTTCCGAAGGCGAAGCTGGAGTCCGAGTTTTTGGCTGATTTCAAGAAACTGGCTTCCAAAAACAAGGTCTTCAAATCATTCATCGGTTTGGGCTACTACGACACCATCGTACCTGGGGTCGTGCTTAGAAACGTATTGGAAAATCCAGGATGGTACACAGCATATACGCCTTATCAGGCCGAAATCGCCCAAGGTCGTTTGGAAGCGCTGATCAACTTCCAGACTGTGGTCATGGAATTGACCGGAATGCAACTCGCGAATGCCTCGCTTTTAGATGAAGGAACCGCTGCTGCAGAAGCGATGAACATGCTTCATGCGGTCAAGCCGAGAGAGAAGAAAAATGCCCATAAGTTTTTCGTCGACGAAAAGGTATTCCCTCAGACCAAGGCTGTATTGTCTACCAGAGCGGAGCCGATCGGAATTGAGCTGGTTGTTGGATCATTGGCCGATTTGGATTTGACCGATCCCGAGTTGTACGGGATCTTGATCCAGTATCCCAACTCTGACGGAGCTGTTTCCGACTACTCGGCCTTGGTAGCTTCCGCAAAAGAGAACAAAGTCACTACCGCATTTGCGGCGGATTTGTTGGCCTTGACATTGCTGACCGCTCCGGGAGAAATGGGAGCAGACGTGGTCGTAGGTTCAGCGCAGCGATTTGGCGTACCGATGGGCTATGGCGGACCGCATGCTGGATTTTTCGCAACCAAAGACGACTACAAAAGACAGATTCCGGGCAGAATTATCGGGGTTTCCCTCGACCGTGCCGGAAACAAAGCTTATAGAATGGCTCTCCAGACTCGGGAGCAGCACATCAAAAGAGAAAAAGCAACCTCCAACATCTGTACCGCTCAGGTTCTTTTGAGCGTGATGGCGAGCTTCTACGCGGTTTATCACGGGCCTCAGGGATTGAAGAATATCGCCCTTAGAGCACACGGTTTGGCTAAATTGACCGCTCAGGCGCTCAAGCAAGTTGGTCTCAATGTGGCTGAACAAAGCTTCTTCGATACTATTCAAGTGAAGATGAGCGATGTCGCTAGAGAGCGGGTGAGAGGCTTGGCGCTTGGCGCAAAGATGAATTTCCGATACGACACGGATTCTGTATTCATCACCTTTGATGAGACCAAGAGTTTGGAGGATGTCAAAACCATTGTGAATATTTTCGCAGCAGAAGAAGGCAAGCATACGTTGGATCTGAATGAACTGGTGGCAAACCTGGAGTTGGAGCTTCCCGAAGGCCTGAAGAGAAAGTCAGACTACCTCACGCATCCGGTCTTCAACAGCTACCACTCCGAGCATGAAATGCTTCGATACATCAAGCGATTGGAGAATAAGGATCTTTCACTGGTGCACTCCATGATTTCCTTGGGTTCTTGTACCATGAAGCTGAATGCAACTGCGGAGATGATCCCAGTGACCTGGCCGGAATTCGGTCAGCTTCACCCGTTTGCTCCGATGGACCAGACGCTGGGTTACCAGGAGCTTTTCACTAACCTCAGAACTTGGCTGACTGAGATCACCGGTTTTGCCGATACTTCCCTTCAGCCAAACTCTGGCGCGCAGGGAGAGTATGCTGGCCTGATGGTCATCCGAGCATATCATATGAGCCGCGGCGAAGGCCACAGAAATGTGTCTCTCATTCCTACCTCCGCTCACGGGACTAACCCTGCTTCTGCTGTCATGGCGGGAATGAAAGTGGTGTTGGTGATGTGCGACGAAAAGGGAAACATCGATATCGACGACTTGAGAGCAAAAGCAGCTGAACACGCCAATGATCTATCCTGCCTGATGGTGACTTACCCTTCTACTCACGGCGTCTTCGAAGAGGGAATCCGCGAGATCTGCGGTATCATCCACGAAAACGGCGGCCAAGTCTACATGGACGGCGCGAACATGAATGCGCAGGTCGGATTGACTTCCCCAGGAGGCATCGGCGCTGACGTCTGTCACCTAAACCTGCACAAGACTTTCTGTATTCCTCACGGTGGTGGTGGACCTGGCATGGGCCCAATCTGTGTGGCTAGCCACTTGGCACCTTTCCTTCCCGGAAACCCGATCGTGAAAACAGGCGGAGAGTTTGCGGTTTCAGCTATTTCATCAGCGCCTTACGGCAGCGCGAGCATCTTGCCAATATCGTACGCCTACATCGCGATGATGGGCGGAGACGGCCTGACCAATGCGACCAAGATGGCAATCTTGAACGCGAACTACATTAAGGAAAGATTGAGTGGACATTTCCCGATTCTCTACACGGGAACCAAAGGCCGCGCTGCACACGAGATGATCGTGGATTGCAGAGCTTTCAAGGAAGTGGGAGTTGAGGTCGAAGATATCGCCAAGCGACTGATGGATTATGGCTTCCACGCGCCGACAGTTTCTTTTCCTGTTGCTGGGACCTTGATGATCGAGCCGACCGAATCAGAGACCAAGGCTGAACTGGATAAGTTCTGTGATGCGCTGCTGTCTATCCGTGCGGAGATCCAAGAGATCGAAGATGGAAAAGCTGACAGGGTTGAAAACGTGTTGAAAAATGCGCCACACACCGCTACGATGGTACTGACCGGCGAGTGGACTCTTCCTTACACCAGAGAGAAAGCAGTGTTCCCATTGAGCTATGTGAAAGAAAACAAGTTTTGGCCAACTGTGCGAAGAATCGATTCTGCCTACGGTGACAGAAATCTCGTTTGTAGCTGCATTCCAGTCGAGGAATACGCAGAGACATCGGAGCTAGCTTAAGGATTTGTTCCCAAAAAAAATGCAAGAGGCTGCCATCGGCGGCCTCTTGTCGTTTTAGTCGGCCGGTATTTGGTTGGGTTCGGAAAGTTCGATTTCCAGTCCGCCAAATTTTTTAGCGACAAAATTATAGATTGCCGCTCCCAAGGCGCCGATGACAAACCCGACTACGCCGTAAAAGATTGGAATTATGATCAGCATAGCAATTCCAAGTCCACCCGAATCTGATAAGGGCAATCCATCGCCTAATCCTCCTATAAGAGAGAACATAAGCGCATAAATTATCCCGATAAAAATGCCCAATAAGCCTAACGTGAGGCCATAAACTTTGGCGGCTGAACCGACTCCTATTCTGTTGACTACTTGCATATTATGTCGTGTAAGATGTTTAGTTGGAAAAATATAAGCATAAAAAAAGCTCGTTGCAAAACGAGCTTTTAAATTTTTTTGCTGATTTAGACGTTTACGTGCCTCTCTGCATGGTAGGAGGATCGCACCAATGGCCCGGATTCAACGTATTTTAATCCTCTTGCCAACCCCTCTTCTCTATATTCTGCGAAGAGATCTGGATGGATAAATTCCGCCACCTCGATGTGCATCTTGGTTGGCTGGAGATATTGTCCCAAAGTCAGGATGTCACAGCCGTTTGCCGCCAAATCATCCATCGCTTTCAGGACTTCTTCCTTTTGCTCTCCCAAACCGAGCATGATGCCCGTCTTAGTTCGCTTGCCAAATTCTTTGGTCAGCTTGATCTGCTCCAGAGAGCGCTCATATTTAGCTTGAGGTCTCACTCTCCGGTAAAGGCTTCCGACCGTTTCCATGTTGTGAGAGACGACTTCCTGGCCTCCTTCGATCATTCTGTATAGAGCGTCCCAATTGGACTTAACATCCGGAATGAGTGTTTCGATGGTGGTGGCGGGAGAAAGCTCTTTGGTCTGAACGACCGTTTGGTACCAGATTTCAGCTCCTTTGTCTTTCAATTCATCTCTGTTTACCGAGGTAATGACGGCATGCTTCACGCCCATGAGCTTGATAGCTTCAGCCACTCGTCTTGGCTCATCGGTATCATACTCCGGCGGTCTTCCCGTCGCTACTGCACAGAAGGAGCAAGAGCGCGTACAGACATTTCCCAAGATCATGAAAGTCGCTGTCCCGGCTCCCCAGCATTCTCCCATGTTTGGGCAGTTGCCGCTTTCACAGATGGTGTGGAGTTTATGCTCGTCGACAAGTTTTCTGACTTTGGCGTATTCTTTTCCGACAGGCAGCTTCACTCGCAGCCAATCTGGCTTTTTGCGACGGGTTGCCTCTTCGGATATTACGGGTAATTCAATCATCACTTTCGGATTTGTTGCAAAGGTAATTCAGGCAGGCCCAAATCCCAATTTCATTTACTTCCGGAAACCGTAGAAGAACGTGAAATAGGCAGATTGGAAGATCTGGTTGTTCTCAGTGGTTGGAATTAGAGGGATCTCTTTGTTGTATCCTTCCAGCATATAGCCCAGTTCCAATCCCGAGGCACTGCTTCGGAACACTCCAAACTCAAACATCAGAGCTGCTTTTAAAGTTGCACCAAATGCCACTTCCGATTGCCCGATTCCTTCTAGGAGACTGCCGGTTCCCAAGATATTTCCTCGTTGATGAATTTCCGGGTCAAATTGTACAGTCACTGTTTCCACTCTATTGACATAATATTCGATGTAATAGGGTGCTATAATTCCAACGGTAGGCCCTACAGCGGCAAGGGCGCTGACTTGAACTCCCTGATTGGGGGCTTTTTTGAAAAGGACTATCTCTCGTCCATAGTGAGGGCGGATCGCATATAGGTAGTTGGACTTTCCAAAAATAAAGCTGTTTCCGAGGGGAGTTCGGTATCGGGCCTCTTTCGGGTTTTTCACATTCGAAAGCTCGATTCCCCAAAAAGAAAACTGTGAGTCGTCAATTCGTGTACCGGCTTTGAACACAAAGCCCCCAATCAACCCCCCGTTTGTGTTTTTATTGATGCCAAAAAGATATTCTTTGTCATATTCATAGTTGCCGACGTCTTCGCGCTGCGCAAAAACAGTGGTAAACGAAAACAGAAAGAAAAGAGAGGAGAGTAATTTCAGCTTGCCCATTCGAATTGGTCGAAAATATTGCCCTATTTTTGGCTTAAAGTATTTAACTGAATTTTAAAAGTAAGAGTTTATGCCCACTATAAAAAGTTCGTATTTAGGGAATTTGAGAACCCAATCTGAGCATCTCCAGTCCGGTACAAAAATAATCTCAGACGCACCAGTGGACAACAACGGTAAGGGAGAGGCGTTTTCTCCTACCGACTTGGTGTCAAGTGCATTAGCGAGTTGCATGGTGACCATCATGGGGATCGTGGCAGCGAGAGACGGGGTAGATCTGGAAGGGCTTTCGTGGGAAGTGACCAAGATCATGCAGGCTTCACCCAGAAAGATTCAGGAGATTGTGGTGGATTTTCATTGGGATAGTCCAGTGTCTGACTCCGCTTTGATCCAAAAGCTTAAAAACGCTGCCCGTACTTGTCCCGTGGCATTAAGCTTGGATCCTGCGATTCTGCAGACGGTTAATTTCAACTTTTGAGAGGAGCGATTTCCTTGACCGATTACTTCTACATCTATAAACCCAAGTATGTATGTCCTATCTTTTTGAAAGCTTCAAGGGCTGGAAACAGTATTGCGAGAGTGCTGACGTCAGCCTCGTCCAATCGGTCATAGAGTATGAGGTAGATCAGAAAGATTCCTCGGAGGAAAAAATAATGACTGGTCTTCAGCACGCATACACAGTGATGAAAGAGGCCGTCAAAACTGGCTTAGAGGACGAAATGACGTCGCGATCGGGCATGATCAACAATGGGGCGAAAAAGGTTTACAATCATCCCTTGGCCGTGCTTTCTCCTGAATTTCAAAAATTGATTTCAAGAGCCCTCGCCGCCAAAGAGGTCAATTCCTGTATGGGTAGGGTGGTCGCCGCACCTACAGCGGGGGCTTCCGGGATTCTCCCGGGTACAATGGTGACGCTACAGGAAATCCACGGCTTGCCGGATTCCAAAATCTTGGAAGGTCTGCTGATCGGAGCGGGTATCGCATTGATTATCGAGGAAAAAGCAAGCTTGGCAGGAGCCGTGGGCGGATGTCAGGCAGAGACAGGTTCAGCGGCGGCGATGGCTGCCGGGGCGATCGTTTATGCTCTCGAGGGGACCGTGGACCAGATCTTCAACGCCGTAGCGATCACGATTCAGTGCATGCTTGGGCTGGTGTGTGATCCAGTAGCCGGCTTGGTAGAAGTGCCCTGTGTGGTGCGAAATGCCAGTGCCGCTGCTATTGCCTTCAGCTCGGCGCAGATCGCCTTGGCAAATGTGAATGCCGTGATCCCGGTGGATGAGTGTATCGAAGCGATGGGGGAAATTGGGTCGTCCATGGAAAGTAGGTACAAAGAAACAGCCATGGGAGGGCTTGCCGCTACTTTGACCGGACAGGAAATTGCAAACCGGGTTTTGATTCAGGATATAGAGATTCTACCCGATGAAAGTCTACCCGAATAGCCGACTAAAGAAGGGAATCTGAAGAATCTTATCAATAGTAAGTCCAAATACTGTTGACCACAAAAGGGCGCTCCACAGCATATGGAAGTATATTTTTCGTTTCTTGGTGCCAAAGGAAACCAAGATGAGTGTCCCGCCGATGGGAGTCAGTAGGATTGGGGTGACAAAAGCAATTCCTATCTCGCCGTATTTTGCCCAAAGTCGGACAATAGCTCGATTTTTTTTTGAGAAAATCGGGCTTTTCTTTTTTGTGTTGAGAGCCAGGATTCTTTTGAACTGAATGCCTAAGAGCGTGAAAATAAACACACTGGTCATCATACCCGAAACGGTAACCAAGACGATTTTCCAGATGCTATACCCGGCTGCATTGCCCAGCAAAGGACCAGCGATGAATTTGAACATACTCAGAAAATAGATCCCAAAGAAGGTGATCAAGGACTCGTTCATAGCAGGAAAACCAAATATGCGATATAGGCAATGAGAAGTATCAGACCCTCGACCTTGGATATACGCATTTTTGTCTTCATCAGAGGAAAAAGAAGAATTGAAATCCCAATCATCCAAAGGTAATCCGACTGGATAAACGCATCGGAGATATAGATCGGCTTTATGATTCCAGTTAACCCTATGATAGATAGGATGTTCATAATATTACTTCCCAGTATATTACCCAAAGCTAAATCGGTCCGTTTGAACAGAGCTGCTATTATAGAGGTAATCAACTCTGGAAGGCTGGTGCCAATTGCGATGATTGTGACCCCGATGACCCGTTCGGAAACGCCAAATTCCCTTGAGATCGCCACAGCGTTATTTACCAGGAGCTCTGATCCAAAATATAGCCCTACGATGCCGCCAACAAAAAGCCCAATGGATCCCATCCAAGAGTAGTTCTTAACCTCCTCTATTTCTTCTTCGACTAGTTCGTTTTCCGGCTGAATTCCCTTGCCGATATTTTTAAAGAGGTAGGCGTTGAATCCTACAAATGCAACAAAAAGGATACTTCCTTCGATTCGGGAGATTTTTAAATCCAAGCTCAAAAAGTAAAAGACTAGGGTTACTAGCACCATCATGGCGTATTCAAAACGAACATGGCTTTTTCGGATGACGATCGGATAGAAAAGGCCGCTGATTCCTAGTACTAGGCCGATATTTGCAATGTTGGACCCGACCACGTTTCCAATAGCGATCTCGCTGTTCCCTTTAAGAGCTGCCGTTAGACTCACCAAAAGTTCGGGCGCGGAAGTGCCAAACGCTACTACTGTCAGTCCAATTAACCCCGTACTCATTCCGAGTTTTAGAGCGATCGACGAAGCTCCGTCGACTAGGATTTTTCCACCGAAGAGGAGAATGATTAGACCTAAAGCCAGCAAAAGATAAACCGTCATTTGATCATAGTTTTTCCCCGAAAGCCAAGTCCCCTGCATCACCCAAGCCGGGGACAATGTAGGACCGTTCGTTGAGCGAGAGGTCAATAGAACCGATCCAGAACTTATAAGGTACCTGAATATGTTTTTGGATGTATTCTATTCCTTCCGGTGATGCGATCGCGGCAGCGATGTGAATGATCTCCGGAGTTCCATGTGAGAGAATTGTTTCAATAGTCCGGACAAATGACTTCCCTGTTGCAAGCATTGGATCGGCCAAGATCAGAATCCTTCCTTCAAGATTTGGACTGGCGTGATAGCCTAGGTTGATTTTGATTTCTCCAAGTCCTTCTTCACGGAAAGCACCGATAAATCCGCTGTCTGCTTGATCAAAGAAATTTAGGAATCCATTGTAAAAAGGGAGCGAAGCTCTCAAAACTGCGACAATTACCGGATTGGCCGCCGGAATTTTTACAGTTGTTTGCGCTAGGGGTGTTTGTATGTCTTTGACTCGGAAAGGAAGACTTTTGGAGATTTCATAGGCTAAAATTTCTCCGACTCGCTCCAGATTTTTGCGAAATCGCAACCGGTCTCCTTGGATGGTTACGTCCCGGAGTTCGGCGATAAACTGATTTCCGACCGAGTTGAATTCTGTTAGAACAAACATTCACAAGTATAAAGAAAAAGCCCGGCTGTTGAAAACCGGGCTTTATACTGACATTTATTTGATCTCGAAACTCGTCCTCCGGGCCATTTGACGTGCGTCGGGTGAGGATTTGTCTACGCTGGTATCTTCTCCATATCCTTTGTAGCTGAGCCTTGATGAGTCCACTCCGGCAGAGATCAATAGGTCGTAGACTGCTTTTGCCCGTTTTTCGGACAGCTTTATGTTGTAGTTTTCCTCCCCCAGTTCATCAGCAAAGCCTTTGACCTCGAGGTTTATTCCCGGGTTTTTTTGAAGAAAATTTGCTACAAAAGCCGCGGACGAATTGGAATATGACAAAGGCTTGGAGCTGTCGAACCCAAAGTACACATTGACATATCCTTCTTCAATCGCTTTTCTGAGATAGTCTGCCTGCTCGGTGATTTCTTCAACCGGGCAGCCTCCGGTAGAGCTGGGGCCTGGGAGAAACGGACACTTGTCCAAATGGTCCGCAGTACCATCCTGATCTGAGTCAAGTGTCATTCCATTGAAACTAACTCGCGCGCCTGTCGGCGTATTGGGCTCTTTGTCGAGGTAATCTGACACGCCATCTCCGTCAGAATCCTTCAGCATATCTTTGATACCATCGATAGCTTCTGCGAGTTCCACTTTTGTGGCGTATTTATCGGCGGCAATATACCAATCGGCGTGCTGCTCGGCTTTTCCAAGATAGAAGTTCAGGCCAAGAGTTCCGGTCCACCACGTGCCGGTGGCATGAACGTAGGGATTTTGGAGAGGATCCGGTTGAACATCAGCATTGTATGCGTTACCGTCAAAGGTGTAAGTCTGTCGACCATTTACATTCACTGATATGTCTCCTGAGAGAGAAATTCTATCGCTCAATCGGAAAAGAGGGGTTATGCCAGAGGTAATGATATAGTAGTAGTCGTCTTCTGTAGTTCTAACTTGCTTTTCGAAGCTCATTTTTCCGCCGCCTGCCCCGAGATGAGCTAACAGCGTAAACTTTTTTGAGAATGATTCGAAATTCATCATTCTCCCAACATTCCCGACACCCTGCGCGGTCAAAGTCAGATATTTGGTAGTGAATTCGGGGCTCTCTCCATTCACTTCGTGAAAGCTCCCTAATCCAAGGTTACCTTTGAACCCGAAATACTCGTTGACCATGTGCCGGGCTCCTAGATCAATATGGCCGATGTTTAACGTCGGAGAGAGATACCCGGGAGTCAGTGGACCCATTGCCTTATTGAATCCTCCATTTACTTCCAGAGACCATCGATTGAAATCTTTTTGGGCAAAAGTAAGCGAAGCCACTCCCAAAAGGAGTGTGGATAATATTAGTTTTCTCATTTTGGTAATCAGGGTGAAATGTGGATGACTCGCCAAAATTATTAAAAATCAGAGACTTTCGCCAAAGGGCATAAAAAAAGCCCGATCAAACTGATCGGGCTCTTGATATTTGAGTTGTTGACTCTTATTTGATTTCGAAGCTTGCTCTTCTTGCCATTTGGCGAGCATCTGCAGAAGCTTTGTCCACTGAAGTATCTTCGCCATATCCTTTGTAAGAAAGTCTTGAAGCATCCACTCCAGAAGCGACTAGGAGATCGTATACCGCTTTTGCTCTTGATTCAGACAACTTGATGTTGTAGTCTTCAGGGCCCAATTCGTCAGCATAACCTTTGATTTCCACTTTAACTCCAGGATTTCTTTTCAGGAAGTTTGACACGTACTGTGCAGCACTTACAGAGTATCCAAGTGGTTTGGAGCTGTCGAATGCGTAGTAAACGTTTACATAACCGTCATTGATGGCCTTCTTCATGTAGTCGATTTCCTCACGGATTTCCTCAACTGGGCAACCTCCTGTAGAAGCAGGGCCAGGAAGGAATGGACACTTGTCTACGTGATCAGGCGAGCCATCGCCATCAGAATCAAGAGTAGTACCAGACGAGTTTACTCTAGCTCCCACTGGAGTGTTTGGTTCTTTATCCAAATAATCTGGAACGCCGTCACCGTCAGAATCCTTCAGCATATCCTTGATGCCGTTGATCTGAGTAGCAAGCTCCTCTTTAGTAGCATATTTATCTGCGGCGATATACCAGTCAGCATGCTGTTCTGCTTTTCCAAGATAGAAGTTCAAGCCAAGTGTACCTGACCACCAAGTACCGTTAGCACCGTATGGATAAGAATCCAAAGAATTTCCATCAAAAGAAACGGACTGACGACCGTTAAGAACGGTGGAAATATCCCCAACTAATGCTACTCGGTTGCCTAGTTTTACCTGGGGAGTAATACCGAAAATTATCGTATAAACATCGTCTTTGAAATCATTGAATGTGCCTTCTTGAGGGCTTACTTTTCCGATACCGGCACCACCATGCATCAACAATCCAAATGATCTGGTGAATGATTCAAAGTTCATGATTCGGCCGATGTTGGCGACACCTTGAAGATCAAGTCTGTTGTACTTGGTTTCAAAAGAAGGGCTTTCTCCTTCTACCTCTTTGAAAGATCCGAGTCCGTAATCCAACTTTACACCGAATTTCTCATTGAACATGTAACGCACGCCGAAATCCACGTGGCCAAGGTTCAGGGTTGGAGAAAGATAGCCCGTAGTCATTGGAGCCATCGGTTTGTTGAATCCACCAGTGGCCTCAAGGGACCACTTGTTGAAGTCCTGGCCGTTAGCAGCTACTGCCAAGGCGCCAGCCATAATTGTAGATAGTATTAGTTTTTTCATGAGGAAAAAAATTTGTTCAGTTTATTTAAGTGATTGATCGATGTGAATAGCAAATTTATAAACTTTTAACTTACTGCAAACCTAGATGAATAATTTAATTCTCTATTGCCGTTTTGAACTGGATCGTCGTTTTTTGCAGAAATCTTTAAATTAATGTACATAATTAATGCCAAAATGGAAACTTTTATTTGATATTCTTGGAATTCCAAGTGTATCGGGAGATGAATTTTTGATTAGCCAAACTATTCATAAGTACATCTTGCAACGGATGGATGCTTGGAGGGTTTCTCCGGAAATCTATTATGGCGAAGAATTTCACGACTGTATTCTGCTCAAATTTGGTAGTCCCGCGACAGCGATTTTTGCCCACGTGGATACTATCGGCTTTATGTCTCGATATGAAAATCAACTAGTTACGATTGGTGGTCCTGAGTTGATATCCGGTGTAAAACTGTTAGGAAGCGATAGCTTGGGGGAGATTAGGTGTGGGTTAATAGTGGACGAGGATTTGGTGTTTCACGATTTTCCCAGGGGGATTGATCCCGGCACCAGGCTTTCATTTGAGCAAAATATCCGGTTGGACGAGGAATTTATCCAAGCAGCCTACTTAGACAACCGTCTGGGTGTCTTTTCAGCGCTGAAGGTCTGTGAAACTTTAGAAAATGGTTGGGTAGTTTTTTCCACATACGAAGAGCATGGTGGGGGAAGCATGCCGCACCTTTTGAGATTTATTCAAGAAAATGCGCCGATTAAGCAGGCTTTGATCTCTGACATCACGTGGATCACCGAGGGCATCAGGCATCACCAAGGTGTGGTTTTGTCCATTCGCGATAAGTATATTCCAAGAAAAGCATTTTTGGACAGGGTGATTAGTATTGCGAAATCGAGCGGGATTCCCTTTCAGCTAGAGGTTGAAGCCTATGGTGGGAGTGATGGACGGGAAGTCCAGTTTTCGCCTTATGCCATCGACTGGTGTTTTGTCGGGGCGGCGGAAGATCACGTCCATACGCCAAACGAGAAGGTCTCGCTGTTTGACATTGAGTGTATGATCCAGATGCACCGGGTACTGATGGAAAAGCTTTAATTTGAGGATATGAAAAATGTAGTCGTTAAAGATCTCCCGTTTGAGTTATTGATTTCCGCCGAAGAGATACAAAGCCGTTTGGCGGATTTGGGTAAGGAAATCGCAGGCGATTTCTTTGGACAGGACCTAGTTCTTTTAGGCGTTTTGAACGGGTCATTTATAGTATTGGCGGATTTGGCAAGAGCGATTGATCTTCCTTTAACTGTCGAATTTTTGAAAATTTCCTCCTATGCTGGGACGATGACCACCGGCGAGGTGAAGTCTCTGCTAGGATTATCTGCCGATCTTGCCGGGAAAAATGTGGTAATAGTTGAAGATATCGTAGATACCGGGATAAGCATGAAATATTTGATTTCAGAGCTTTCCAAGCACAATCCGAAGTGTCTCCGCATCGCTACTTTGTTGTTCAAGAAGGAAGCATTCAGGTTTAATTACCGGTTGGATTATGTGGGTTTTGAAATTCCCAATAAATTTGTCATCGGCTACGGGCTGGATTATGATGGGTTTGGACGAAACTTACCCGACCTGTATCAATTGAGTAAAATATAAAAATGACCTCTGGAATGCTGAATATAGTTCTGTTTGGACCTCCGGGTGCGGGTAAAGGCACTCAAAGTGAAAAGTTAATTCAGAAATACGGGCTGACTCATCTATCTACCGGAGATCTCTTCCGAAAACATTTGGGCGAAGGGACTGAACTGGGCAAGCTCGCGCGAACTTACATGGATCAGGGCCATCTTGTGCCTGATGAAGTGGTGATCGGTATGGTGGAGGACAAAATCGCCAACTCGAAAGATAGCAAGGGTTTTATTTTTGACGGGTTTCCTAGAACTACCGCACAGGCTGAGGCGCTGGGTGCCATGCTCTCCAAGAATGGCATGAGAATATCAGGAATGATCGCCTTGGAGGTTCCGCACGACGTTTTGCGGGAGCGAATCAAGGAAAGAGGAAAAACTTCGAACCGCGTCGACGATCAGGATGAGGAGAAAATCAACACACGAATAAAGGTGTATCTGGATGAGACGTTGCCAGTGGCAAAATACTACGAAAATCAAGGTAAATTTAAGAATGTCAACGGAGTAGGGGAGATTGAGGAGATTTTTAATGAGATATCAAGCGTTATTGATAGCTACTGATTCACTTCAAATTCCTAATTTTGCATCACCAAGACTTGGCTAGGCTTTCGGGCTTAGCCTTTTTCTTTCTCATACAATGGCAGATTCCAACTTCATCGATTACGTAAAATTCTGTTCCCGATCCGGTGCCGGAGGGGCAGGTTCGGTTCACTTCAGACGTGAAAAACACGTCCCGAAAGGGGGACCGGATGGAGGCGACGGCGGTCGTGGCGGACATATTATCGTCCGGGGAAATGCCCAACACTGGACACTTTTACACCTTAAATATAAGAAGCACGTCATCGCCGAATCAGGCAAAGGTGGCGAAGGTGGCCGTAGAACCGGTGCCGAAGGCAAGGATGTGATCTTGGATGTTCCCCTCGGCACGATTGCCAAAGACGCAGAAACCGGCGAAAAGCGCTTCGAGATCACCGAAGACGGACAGGAAGTCATCCTGACTCTGGGCGGAAGAGGCGGACTTGGGAATGACCATTTCAAATCGGCCACGAATCAAGCGCCACATTTTGCCCAGACCGGCGAACCGGGCATTGAAGAGTGGATTATTCTGGAGCTGAAGCTATTGGCTGACGTCGGCTTGGTTGGGTTCCCCAATGCAGGCAAATCTACGCTGCTATCCTCGATTTCGGCCGCAAGACCAGAGATTGGCGATTATCCTTTTACGACGCTTGTTCCCAATTTGGGCGTGGTCGCTTATCGGGGCGATGCTTCATTTGTGATGGCCGACATTCCTGGGATCATCGAGGGCGCTGCGGAAGGCAAAGGGCTCGGAATTCGGTTTTTGAGACACATCGAGCGCAATTCCATCTTGCTGTTCATGATCCCGGCGGACGCTCCCAGCATTCGGGAGCAATATCGGATCCTGCTCGGAGAGCTGGAGAAATACAACCCTGAACTGTTGGATAAAAAGCGGATTCTGGCCATCTCCAAGGCAGATATGCTAGACGAGGATCTGATGAGGGAAATGGAGCAGGAAGTTCCTAAGGATTTACCGTTCGTATTTATTTCGTCAGTGAGCCAATACAATCTGGACAAGCTTAAGGATCTGATCTGGCAGTCAATTCACGCTTGACAAGTGTCACTTTGGCAGAAAATCCGTTCTGGCAAAGTCATTGAGATGCTCGACACACCAACTATTGCCTAATTTCTATGAAAAATAAAGAACAAGTGGATCAAGAATTAAACAATGAATCCGAGGAACAACTTCTGGAAGCGACGCCGCAAAATGGAGGTGAGACCTCTATGGACGCCGAAATCAAAGAGGCTAAACTTGAGGCAGAGGTTGCAGAATTGAAAGACAAATACCTCAGACTATATTCTGATTTCGAAAATTTCAGGAAGCGAACCTCAAAAGAACGCCTCGACCTGATCACGACCGCGTCCGAAGACGTATTGAAAGACCTCATTCCGGTAGTGGACGATTTTGAAAGGGCTTTCAAAGCTTCTGAAGGAGAAACCGATCTCGCCAAAATCAGCGAGGGAAATCAGCTGATTTTTCATAAACTGGTCAGAATCCTTGAAGCAAAAGGACTGAAGGTCATGGGAGATTTGGTTGGAAAACCTTTCAACCCCGATACGCAGGAGGCGATTACGCAGATACCAGCCCCATCGGAAGAAATGAAAGGAAAAGTGATAGACGTGATAGAAAAAGGCTACACGCTCGGCGAAAAGGTCGTGAGATACGCCAAGGTGGTAACCGGAGCATAACAATATTATGGCAAAAAGAGATTACTACGAGATTCTGGGCGTTTCCAAATCTGCGAGCGCGGAGGAAATCAAAAAGGCCTATCGAAAGATGGCAATCCAGTATCACCCGGATAAAAATCCAGACAATCCTGAAGCTGAAGATAAATTTAAGGAAGCTGCTGAGGCATACGAGGTGCTGAGCAATGCCGACAAAAAAGCCAGATACGATCAGTTCGGTCACCAAGGGCTTGGAGGCAACGGCGGATACAGCGGTGGCGGTATGAACATGGAGGATATCTTCTCCCAGTTCGGAGACATCTTCGGTGGCGGCGGATTTGGATCTTTCTTTGGCGGTGGAGGCGGTGGTCGACGCACTAAAAAAGGAACTAACCTACGTGTCAAACTGAAGCTGAATCTTCAGGAAATCGCCAATGGCGTAGAGAAAAAAATCAAAGTCAAGCGACATATCGTTGCCGCTGGCGTTACCTTCAAAACCTGCTCAGCCTGCCAAGGTTCCGGTCAGGTGAAGAAAGTCGTCAACACGATGCTCGGTCAAATGGTCTCCGCGAGCACATGCGCAGTATGCGGTGGCAACGGACAGATCGTGGACAAGAAGCCAGCTGAGGCGGACTCACGGGGATTGATTGTGAAAGAGGAAGTAATCTCCATCAATATTCCCGGAGGCGTGGGCGAAGGTATGCAGCTGAGCATGTCTGGCAAAGGAAATGAAACTCCCGGCGGGATTCCCGGTGATTTGCTTATCGTGATCGAGGAAGCCGAGGACGAAGTGCTGCAGCGTGAAGGAAATAACGTGATTTATGATCTGCATGTATCCTTCGTAGATGCGGCATTGGGCGCATCCATCGAAGTGCCTACGATCGATGGCAAGGTGAAAATCAAAATCGATCCAGGTACCCAAGGTGGAAAAATGCTCCGTCTGAAGGGAAAGGGAATTAAAGATATCAACGGATACACCCGTGGAGACCAATTGATCATGGTGAACATTTGGACACCAACGGAGCTTTCCAGGGAAGAAAAGAATGTGCTCGAGTCGTTGAGAGCCTCCGAGAACTTCAAGCCCGATCCGGGGAAACAGGACAAGTCATTCTTCGATAAGATGAAGGAGTTTTTCTAAAAAGCTGAAAGCCGGAAGTGATTCCGGCTTTTTTTATATTTTTAAAAAACCTTTTGAAAGGCCCCGCGTAACCTATCCGTATGCTTAAAAAACTGTGTCTGCTCATATTCTGGATCACGGTGGAGACGATTCCCGCTCAGGCACAGTTTGTAAAAGAGTATAAAGTGACCGAGCGAAAAGGCTATGAGATGGTCTATCTCAACTTTTCTTCCTACAAAAGTCTCACCCAGCTCAAGCGGGTGGTTTCTTCCGACCCGATTTACATCCATGGACACCTGCTGAAGTCCAATATTCTCCCGGATTTCAAATATTCCATCCATCACAATATGCTCGATGCCAAGCTGGTGCATAAGAATGTGGAGTCAGACAATCTCGGCAAAAGCATCACTTCCAAACTTTTCTCGGACAACACCGACTTTGACCATTCTTGGGACCTGGGTTTGTCTTCTAACTTTTTATACGATCTCGATTTCAATTTAGGAGTCGGAAATTCAAACTTTGACCTAGCCCAGATCGCGGTTTCGAAGCTCAAAGTAAAGAGCGCCAGCGCGGATGTGAAGATCCACTACGGAATATCGGTCCCCAATCAGGTGGAGATGGATACCCTACTGGTGACTTTGAATATGGGTGTGGTTGAAATCGTGGATGCCAACTATACCAACTCCCGCAAGATGATCATCGAGGTCAACTACGGGAAGATCAAGCTGAACTACAGTGACGGCTTGGCAAACTCCTGCCAGGTGATTGCCGCAGTGAGTGGCGGAAGCATTCACCTGACGCTTCCTCCTGAGTCTACTCCTGTCAAGATCAGGATGAAAACCACCCCGATGTGCCGAACCGTTTTTCCCAAACATCTCAGATCAATCGACAAGGAAACCTACGTCACCAAAGGATACAAGGCGTCAGACCCCAGGCTATTGGAGCTGATTTTGGACGTGGGAGTCGGCTCGATCACCATCGAATAAACCAGCAATGCTTCAGATTACTCAGATAAACAAATCCTACGAAAATCACAGGGCATTAACCGACGTCGATCTTTTTGTGCCAAAGGGAAAGATTTTCGGACTTTTGGGACCAAACGGCGCCGGCAAGACTACCCTCATCCGCATCGTCAATCAAATCATTGAACAAGACAGTGGATCGGTCGAATTGGATGGTAAAAAGCTCTCCCCCGATGATATCCGAAAAATCGGGTATCTACCCGAGGAGCGCGGTCTTTATAAAAAAATGAAGGTTTGGGATCAGCTGATCTACTTTTCCAGGCTCAAAGGATTAGGAGAAAGTGAAGCCAAGATCCAAATCAAACATTGGTTGGAAAAGCTGGATATCGCCTCCTGGGGTGACAAAAAGATCGAAGACCTGTCCAAAGGCATGGCGCAAAAAGTGCAGTTCATTTCCACGATCGTGCACAGGCCGTCACTGGTGATTTTGGATGAGCCGTTTTCGGGATTTGATCCGGTAAATGCAGAAATCATCAAAAACGAGATTTTGGAACTGAGGGAAAAGGGGACCACAATCATCCTGAGTACGCACCGGATGGAGTCCGTGGAGTTGCTCTGCGACCAAGTCGCCATGATCAATCGGTCGCGGAAGATTCTGGACGGTACGATCAGAGAAGTGAAGATGAGTTTCCGCCCGGAGGTTTTCAAGGTGGCGCTATCCCATGTCAAGAAAGACCTGCCCCAGGAGTGGATTCCAAGATACTCAGATGAGGCTTGGGAGTTTACCTTGCCGCTGTCTGGCAAGACGCCGAATCAGTTGCTCTCCGAGTTGATGGAATACGGGGAAGTCATGTTGTTCAAAGAGTTGATTCCCAGCATGGAGGAGATTTTTATTCATCAGGTAAAAGCGTCAGCAAATGGGTAAGATTTTACTGGTCATTCAACGCGAGTATCTGGCTCGCGTCAAAAAGAAATCATTTTTGATCGCCACGATTTTGACCCCTTTGATTTTCCCGGCCATTATGGGCGTATTTGTCTGGATTGCTGTGGAAGAAAAAGACAGCCAGTCGCTTCGAATCATCGAAGTGATCGATGAGACAGATCTGTTTTTCATGGAGAGTTCGGAGCAGTACGCCTTCACCTCGTCGGTCGATGACCCGGAGATTGCCAAGAAAATGGTTCAGGACGGGGAGCGCTACGGCTTTCTGCATATCCCCAAGATAGATATCAAGAGTCCAGAGGGAATTCAGTTTTACGGAGTAGAGAATCCCAGCCTGACCCTGATGGGGTATCTGGAGGGGGCCTTAAAGCGGAAAATTGAAGATCAAAAGCTCTTTGCTCAGGGAATTGACCCCAAGGTATTGAAGGAGATCCGCACGGATGTGTCGATTCAATCGATCACTTTGGGTGAAGAAGGAGAGGAAAAAATCAACAATGCCAACGTCAACTACGCGATTGGGTTCCTCGCCGGAATTCTAATCTACATCTTCATCTTCGTCTATGGCAATCAGATCATGCAGGGTGTGATCGAAGAGAAGTCGACGCGGATCGTCGAGATCCTGATTTCATCCTTGAAGCCATTCCAGCTGATGATGGGCAAGATCGTCGGCATCGGAGCAGTGGGATTGACGCAGTTTTTGATTTGGGTGGTGCTGATCGGGACGCTCTCGTCGATCGTGATGGGTGTGTTGGGCATGCAGATGCCGCAGCAGCAGGCCATGGAGATGGCCAATCCCGAGTTTGCCCAAGCCGCGCCTGATTCCAGTGAGTTGGCGGATATAATGGCTGTGATCAGCGGGATAGACTTTGTGGCTTTGGTAGCATGTTTTGTCATTTATTTCCTCGGAGGGTTCTTGCTTTATGGATCGCTGTTTGCCGCGATAGGATCTGCAGTGGATTCGCCGTCCGATGCGCAGCAGTTCATGTTTCCGATCACGATTCCTTTGATTGTGGCCTATATGGGCTTGTTTGTATTTGTGCTGCAAGATCCCACCAGTACCACGTCATTTTGGCTTTCCGTGATTCCGCTGACTTCGCCGATAGCGATGATGGGGCGGATAAGTTACGGAGTTCCGTTTTGGGAGTTGGCGCTGTCGATGGGACTGCTGATCGGCGGGTTTTTGTTCACCACTTGGTTGGCTGGGAAGATATACCGAATAGGAATCCTCATGCACGGAACGAAGCCAACGTACAAGATCCTTTGGAAATGGATCAAAACTAGCCAGTGAAAAATATCAAATCTTTGTCCTTGGCTTTGAAAGCAAAAAAAATCCCGGTCTTGGCCGGGATTTTTATCTTATCGCAAGTATGCCGAAAGCATCCAGACGACTTTTTCTTTTTCGGTGATAAAGTCACTCATCAGGGAGACCGTGCCTTCATCACCTGCTTCACCGGCAGCTTCGAGGATCTTTCGCTCCAGGCCGAGCAGATCATTTTGATTGTTGCGGATGATTTCTACCATTTTCACAGCTTCTTTCACCTCTTTTGCTTCCTTGATGTCCGAATTCTCGATGTATTCGGCATAGGAAGAATAGGGTCTTTCGCCCAAAGTCAGAATTCTCTCGGCGATCGAATCGACCGCGAGATTGCCCGAAGTGTAGAGCTCTTCAAACTTGGCGTGAAGTTCGAAGAAATTTGGGCCGGCGACGTTCCAGTGGAAATTTCTCAGATTTTGATAGTAAATCTGATAGTTGGCCAGAAGCCCATTGAGTTTTTTGACCAAAGGCTTGGATTCTTTTATTTCTAATCCGATGTCGTTTGTTTTCATATGATTATTATTTGATTTTAGAGGCCCTTCTGATCACACCGGAAAGAATCCCACATGGGAGATACTCATTCCTTGTGTGATGTCCCAGTCACGGTTGATTTCATAGTATTCCTGCGTGATTGAACCTAAATTTACCGAATGCGGAGGGGAAAGGCTAACTGATAAAATCTATTTCCCACTCATACTATCAATGAAAAATAGGAGTTACTATCTCGGGAAACTCCCCCAAGTTGAATGAAAAAGCGATTCCAGGATCTTACAACCATCGATTTTTACCAGAATAGAAAACAAGTCAAGTGGCTGGTGTTTCTGGTTTCCTTTTTGATCGGTTCCGGATCGATCTGGTACACCAGCTTGTTGGTGGACGAATTGCGGGAAAGAGAAAGCCGGCAAATCCAGCTCTTGTCGGCAGCCTTGGAATATGCCGCCACGACATCAGAAAATCTGACTTTTATTAATCAGGAGATCATCCAGCAGAATCACTCGATTCCCATTATCATGGTGGATTCGGAAGGCACCCCCCTTGAATTCAGAAATATCAAATTCAAGAACAACGCCGATGGAGTCGATTCGCTGAAAACCCTGGATCGGGAACTTCTCGAAATGCAGGACGAGTACGAGCCGATCTATCTCCGGGAAGCTGACGTGCGGGTTTTCTATCGCAATTCTGAGTTGTTGACCAATCTTCGCTATTATCCTTACGTCCAACTTGCGGTGATTCTCGTATTTGGAGCTCTGGCGTACGCGCTGTTCAACCAAAGCAAGATCGCCGAGCAAAACCGCGTGTGGGCTGGACTGACCAAAGAAACCGCACACCAACTCGGCACGCCGATCGCTTCACTGATGGCTTGGATCGATTACTTGAGAAACTCTCCTGTATGGGAGGAAAATAAGGAAATCATCCAGGAAATGGACAAGGACGTGGTGAAGCTCCGGATGGTGACGGAGCGTTTCAGCAGTATCGGCAGCAAGCCGGTCATCCAACCGGGAAATCTCTACGAGGTGATCGAGGAGACAATTACTTACCTCCGGCCTAGGATTTCCACCAAAGTGGAACTGAATATCACTGCGGATTCCAAAGATCTGGACGCACTGATGAACAAGCCGCTCTTGGAATGGGTCATCGAGAATATCTGCAAAAATGCCGTTGACGCGATGAAGGGAAAGGGCGTCATCACCATCAATGTGCTGCAGGACAGCGACAAATTTGTGATCGTGGACATCACGGATACCGGCAAAGGGATCGAGAAAAAAAACCTGAAGAAAGTGTTTTACCCGGGCTTTTCAACGCGTCAGCGAGGATGGGGACTTGGCTTGACACTGGCGAAGCGCATCATCGAGGGCTATCACGGGGGGAGGATTTTTGTCAAAAGCTCTGAGCTGGGCAAAGGCACCACCTTCCGGATCATGCTTCTGGGCAATCTCGAAGACGCCTCGCAGTTTATTACAGAGGGAATACTAGAGTATTGATATTTGCGATTTTGAATTGCGATTTATGACGTCTCTCAGAACGTCCAGGCTGTTTGTATATACTTTGTGTTTCGGGAGATGCCGTAACTCTTTTTTCTAGGGTCTGGAAAAACGCTGAACTATAACGGAGCGTGCATTCATTCCATGCCCTCGTAAATCGTACTTCGTAAATCAAAACGCTGCCGTTGTTGACACGTTCCAACTTGCAACTTTACGGCCGTGTCACCCATTTTTTTCCTACCTTTGCCCGCTGAAAATCAATACCCATGAGTTTGACCGAAGAGATCAAAAAACGCAGAACCTTTGCCATCATTGCCCACCCGGATGCCGGGAAGACCACTTTGACCGAGAAGCTCTTGCTGTTTGGCGGTGCGATCCAGACTGCCGGAGCCGTGAAATCCAACAAGATCGACACGGCAACCAAGTCGGACTGGATGGAGATCGAGAAGCAACGGGGGATCTCTGTTGCTACTTCTGTCATGGGTTTTGAATACAAAGACATCAAGATCAACCTCCTCGATACGCCCGGTCACCAGGATTTCGCGGAGGATACCTATCGAACCCTGACCGCGGTCGATTCGGTGATCATGGTCATTGACTGCGTCAAAGGTGTCGAGATCCAGACCGAAAAACTGATGGAAGTCTGCCGAATGCGGAATACGCCCGTGATCTGCTTTATCAACAAACTCGACCGTGAAGGCCGCGATCCCTACGATCTACTCGATGAAGTAGAGACAAAGCTGGGAATCAGCGTGCGTCCACTTTCCTGGCCTATCGGCATGGGCAAAGGCTTCAAAGGCGTGTACAATCTCTACGAGAAAAGACTAAATCTCTTCACTCCGTCCCAGCGCAAGCTCAGCGATGACCGGCAGGAGTTTGAAAATCTCGATGATCCTCAGTTGGATGGACTGATCGGTCCGGGAAATGCTAAACAGCTTCGGGAGGACGTGGACTTGATCGAAGGAGTGTATCCGGATTTTGATGTCAACGAGTACCTGGAAGGCAAGATCGCTCCGGTGTTCTTTGGCTCGGCTGTAAATAATTTCGGGATCAATGAGATGCTCGATACGTTCATCAAGATCGCTCCCACGCCCAAAAGCCGTGAGACGGACATCCGTGAAGTGATGCCGGAGGAGAAGAAGTTCTCTGGATTTGTCTTCAAGATCCACGCAAACATGGATCCGAATCACCGGAACCGTATCGCTTTCTTGCGAATCTGCTCGGGCACTTTTGAGCGAAATAAGGCCTACAATCACGTTCGTGGACCCAAGCCTTTGCGCTTTTCCAACGTGACTCAATTTATGGCGCAGGACAAAGAAATCATCGACGAGGCATTTCCCGGAGATATTGTAGGACTTTATGATACCGGTAATCTGAAGATCGGCGATACCCTTACCGAAGGAGAAAACATGGTGTTCACGGGGATTCCAAGCTTTTCTCCAGAGATCTTCCGCGAGGTGATCAATAAGGACGCGATGAAGACCAAGCAGCTGGAGAAAGGCCTGAAGCAACTGATGGAGGAAGGCGTGGCACAGCTTTTTACCTTTGACATCGGTTCCCGAAAAGTAGTCGGCACCGTCGGCCAGCTCCAGTTTGAGGTCATCCAGTTCCGTCTGAAAAACGAATACAACGCCACGGTAGAGTTTCACCCGATGAACCTTTACAAAGCCTGCTGGATCAGCAGTACCGACAAAAAGCAGCTCGATGAATTTGTTCGCTCCAAGAGCCGCTACATCGCCAGGGACCGAAATGACAAGCTCGTCTTTATGGCTGAGTCAAAGTCCTGGCTTCAGATGGTGCAGGATAACTACCCGGATATTGAGTTTCACTTTACTTCGGAGTATTAGAGAGAAAACCCTCCAAGAGTTCGAAACTCTTGGAGGGTTTAATTTTTATCCTGTTCCCGAATTCCCGGCATTTTGCAGTTTTAGCCGCTCGTCTTCCCATCCATGGTCGATGTACTCCCATGAAAAATTCTCTCCTTGTACTTTGATCTGCACAAAGCCTTCCTTGGTGTTGTGTCTTCTTCCTTTCCATCCATTTCCTGCGATGGATCCTCCGGTGAGAAATTCAAACCGGTCATTGACCATGCCGTATTCCTTCCAGTGGATGTGGCCCTGCAGCACCAACTTTAAGTTGTGGTTTTCCAGCAATCGGAATATTTCCGGGGCGTTCTCTACTCCCACATTTCCCTGCTGCCCCTTCAGTTGCCAATGCGTACTGAGTACAGGAATATGCGTGGTGACCACAATGGGGGTATTTGGATCAGTTTTTTTGACATCGCCCGCCAGCCAATCCAGTTGTTCTGTATGGAATACACCCTTATACCCTTTGTCCTCCGTGACATCCAGGGAGTTGAGGACGATGAAATGCCAGCCCTTGTGGTCAAAGGAATAGTAGGTTCTTCCAAAATACCGCTCCCACATTCCATACTTGTAATCCGGATGATCATCGCCCTCTGGACTCTCTTCATAGATCGCAAACAGATCATGGTTTCCGATACAATTGTATACCGGCATATTAAATCCTTTGCTCATCTTCTCATAGAGGTCAAATAGCATCTCGCTTCGGGCATAATCCCCGCGCATCACATCATAGACTAGATCTCCTCCCGTAATTACAAAATCAGGATTCAATGCATTCACCTTATCGATTGCCATCTGAAAACCCAAAGGAGCGTTCATCTCGGGTTTGAGGTGAATGTCCGTCAAAAAGGAAAATTCAAAGGAGGTGTCCTTGGAGTCTTCTATTTGTTTCTCTGTCGACTTTTGGGAAGAGAACGAAAAAAATGGCATGCTGGCCATCGCCATTCCTGATGTCTGGATAAACTGTCTCCGGTTCAGGTTTTCAGGTTTTTCTTTTGCCATGGTTCGCTAGTTTTTATGGGTAGTCGTCTAAGTTCTACCCTCAAATGCTTCGGGAAAGGCCAGTCTTTTTACCATTTATTTTTTCACGAGATAAAAATATCCACAAACTCAAACCGCTGCCCATCAAACAATCCCTTATCACTCAGCTTCAATTTCGGAATGACCAGCAGCGCCATAAAGCTTAAAGTCATAAAAGGGGAATTAAGCGTGGAGCCCATTTCTTTGGCCATGCGGTCAATGCTCGTGTAAGCGGCTGCTACCTCATAGCCATCGGACGCGGACATGATTCCTCCGATTGGAAGGGGAAGAACTTCCTCCCGATCTCTGGAGACAGCAGATACGCCCCCTTTGGCTGCAATGATCAGGTTGACAGCTTTGCAGATGGATTCGTCATCCACGCCAACCGCAATTATATTGTGGGAATCATGGCCGACGGAAGAAGCAATTGCTCCCGTTTTTAGGCCAAAGTTTTTGATGAAAGCCACTGCTGGCGGCGCGTCTTGGTACCGATTGACGACGGTGATTTTTAAGAGGTCCTCGGCTGGATTTGATTCTGCGAGGCCATCTTTAATCAGTATTTCGCCTGAGATTTCCGGCGTGATCAGTTGCCCGTCCAGCGCTTCGATCACTCTGACTGTGGTGCCTTTCGCTTTAATCTGAAAGTCTTCCGGCTTTTTTATCTCGCAATTGAAATTGTTGATGAGGCCGTTTTTGATCCGCTGAATGAGTGTCTTTCCATCTTTAGCTACTTTCTCTCCATCGATATAGGTAGCGATGACTTGGAAGTCTTTCAGATCTTTGACCAGAATAAAATCAGCCGGATCTCTAACTTTTAGCTGGCCGACCGGAAGTGAATAATGGGCAATCGGATTCAGGCAAGCGGCCTGAAGTACCTTGAAGACGTCTTTGCCTTTTGCGACAGCTCGGGCAGCGAGTTCGTTGATATGCGAGACGGCGAGATTGTCCGGATGCTTATCGTCCGAGCAGAACATTATCATCCCGGGATATTCATCGATCAAATCGATCAGGGCTTCGAAGTTTTTGGCAGCGGAACCTTCACGGATGGAGATCTTCATGCCAAGCTTGATCTTGCCGAGCGCTTCGTCGTAAGTGAAGCATTCATGATCGGTGCTTGGACCTGCGGAGACGTATTTTTCTGCCAATTCTCCTTTCAAGCCAGGTGCGTGTCCATCGATGGGCTTGCCATGCTTCTGCGAAATCCGGATTTTCTCCATTACCTGAGGATCTCGGTTGACAGTGCCCGGCCAGTTCATCATCTCTGCCAAATAGAGAACTTCCGGCCGAGCTATCAAATTTTCAATGTCAGCAGCGTTGATCTCTCCACCCGCTGTCTCAAATGGAGTCGCAGGCACGCAGGATGGGGCTCCAAAGAAAAACTTAAAAGGAACCTGCCTTCCGTTTTCGATCATGTACTCGATGCCAGCCATGCCGCAGACGTTGGCGATCTCGTGCGGATCGGAGACGGTGGCCACGGTGCCGTGTACGACCGCCAGCCTAGCAAATTCGGATGGAACGAGCATCGAACTCTCCACATGGACATGCGCGTCGATAAAACCAGGCATGAGAAAGGGCAAGGCTGCATCAGGCTGGATTTCTTGAATTTGACCGATTTTTCCGTCTGCTATTTCAATGGACGCAGCATAAATTCTTCTGTTGGGAATGTCTACTAGATTTCCTTGGATCTTCATGGGAGGAGGAATAAAAATCTGTGAGGTTTGGAGCGATTAGCGGCCCCTCTATTCACGTATGGGGGAACGGTTTGGATTAAAACTACTATATTTGCCCAAAATTAAGCATCAAACCAATACAGGTTTTTTGGATGGGCAAAATCGTCATTGCTATAGATGGGTATTCAGGTTGTGGGAAGAGCTCGACAGCTAAAGCCGTAGCCAAGGATTTAGGTTTCACTTACATAGATTCGGGCGCCATGTATCGTGCAGCCACGTTACATTTTTTGAACCACTACCTCTCACCAGCCAATCCACACGATGTGGAAAAAGGGCTTAAGTCAATGGAGATTTCCTTTCACTTCAATCCGGAAACCCATCGGCAAGAAACCTATCTCAACGGCCTGAACGTGGAGGATGAAATCCGAACCATGCGGGTGTCGGAGCACGTGAGCGAAATAGCGACGATCAAAGAAATCCGTAAAGAGCTCGTGGCCCAACAACAGCGGCTGGGTAAGAAAAAAGGGGTCGTCATGGACGGCCGCGATATCGGATCGGTGGTTTTCCCAGATGCAGAACTGAAAGTATTTATGACTGCTGACTTGGAAACCAGAGCCGAAAGAAGACAACAGGAATTGTTCGAAAAAGGGGAACTGGTGGAATTGGAAGCAATAAAAACCAACTTGGCTGAGCGGGATCGCATCGATTCCTCCAGAGCCGAAAGTCCCCTCAAGAAAGTGCCGGATGCCATGGAAATCGACACGAGCAATCTCACTTTTGAGGCTCAGGTAGCGATGATTGTCCAGCTGGCAAATGAGGTCATCCAAAAGGAAAAAGACTATGCAGGTAACCATTGATAAGAATTCAGGGTACTGTTTCGGAGTCGAATTTGCCATTAAGATGGCTGAGGACGAAATGGAGAACAGCGAGCAGCTGTATTGCTTAGGCGATATCGTTCACAACGATATGGAGGTATCGCGACTGAGGGCCAAGGGTCTGGTGATCATCGACCGTGAGCAGCTGGCTGAGCTTCGCGACTGCAAAGTGCTGATCAGAGCCCATGGAGAGCCACCGGAAACTTACAAAACAGCCATCGAAAACAACATCGAGCTCATTGATGCTTCCTGTCCGGTCGTGCTTAAACTCCAGCATCGGGTCAAGAATGCCTTCGACAAGATGGAGCGTGAAGAAGGCCAGATCGTGATCTATGGTAAAAAAGGCCATGCCGAAGTCATCGGACTCACCGGTCAGACGCTGGAGAAGGCGATTGTGGTAATGGAAGAGGCTGATTTGGAAAAGATCGACTACACCCGACCGGTCACTCTTTTCAGCCAAACCACCAAAAGTACCAAGGGCTTTTACCAGCTTTCCCAGAAAATCGAAGATAGAATCAAGTTGGCCAAGGGAGAGGTCAATGAGGTGGATTTCAATGCCAACGATTCGATCTGCCGACAAGTGTCCAACAGAGAGCCTCAGCTTCAGCGCTTTGCGCGGGAGAATGACGTGATCCTCTTTGTCTCTGGGAAGAAAAGCTCCAATGGAAAGGCGCTGTATCAAGTTTGCCAAATCGAAAATCCAAGGAGCTATTTCATCGAAAATGAGACAGAATTGGATCCTGAATGGCTGAAACCAGACGACAAGGTCGGGATTTGCGGTGCCACGTCAACTCCCATGTGGCTCATGGAGCAGGTCAAAACCCATGTGGAAGGACTGGGAGAAATCATGCTTCATGCCTGAAATTCACCGCCTGTCCACCTATTCAAATGTTCGAACAATTAATGTGACATACACTCCAATTCAAAAGGTTTTTCTTTAGATTTGGGGCGTTTTTCAAAAGCTCATAGTTCAAAAATAGATATGTCTAAAATAGTGAAGCTTAAGAAAGGATTCGATATGAAGCTGGTTGGAAAGGCTCCTCTGGAGATCGCCAACTTGGCGGCTTCGCAGACCTTCGCAATTAAGCCGACAGACTTCCCGGGGATTCAACGTCCCAAAGTCCTTGTCAATGAAGGGGATACGGTCAAAGCCGGTACGCCCATCCTGATCGACAAAGCCATGGATCAGGTGATCTATGCAGCGCCGGTTTCCGGTGAGATTGTAGAAATCAAAAGAGGAGAGAAAAGAAAGCTTCTTGAGATTAAGATTCTCGCTGACCAGACGATCACCCATGAAAATTTTGGAAAAATTGACCTTAACCAGGATCGCGACGCCCTAGCTGCCAAGCTGGCTTCAACTGGAGTTTGGCCAAATATCATCCAGAGACCTTTTGGGATCGTGGCAAATCCGGCAGACAGTCCGAAAGCTATTTTCATCTCTGCTTTTGACACGCATCCTTTGGCTCCTGATTATGGATTCACACTTCAGGGACAGGAGAGTTTCTTCCAAGCGGGAATTGATGCGTTGGCGAAATTAACCAAAGGCAAAGTTCATCTCAATGTGGATGGGGCTAAGCCCGCGGCGGCTGTATTTTCCGGAGTGAAGAATGCGCAGATCAACCAGTTTTCCGGCCCTCACCCGGCAGGTAACGTCGGCGTGCAGATCCACCACTTGGACCCAATCAACAAAGGCGACTTGGTTTGGACGGTAAGTCCAGCTGGAGTAGTTCAGATTGGCAAGGCCGTGCTGCAAGGAATCTATGATGCTTCGAAGACGATTGCATTGACCGGTTCGGAGCTTACGAAGGCAGGATACGTGAAGACCTTCGTCGGCGCCAATGTCGCTTCTTTTGTCAAAGGAAATCTGAATTCAGGCCACGTTCGAGTGATCTCCGGCAACGTGTTGACTGGCGAGAAAATCAATCTCGATGGACACCTTGGCTTCTATCACAATCAAATCACGGTCATCCCTGAGGGTGACTACGAGGAATTCCTCGGATGGATCAAGCCTTCCACTGCCAAACTGAGCTTTCACAAGGCCTTGGGGATGTTTTCCTTTCTCAACAAAGGAGAGTTCAAGGTCGATACCAATACACACGGCGAAGAGAGACCGTTCGTAGTCTCCGGGGTATTTGAAAAAGTACTTCCGATGGATATCCTACCTACCTACCTTTTCAAAGCCATTGTCGCAGAAGACTTTGACGAAATGGAGGAACTGGGTCTGTATGAGCTCGTGGAGGAAGATGTAGCACTTTGCGAATTTGTGGATCCTTCTAAGAATGAGATACAGGGGTTGGTAAGACACGGGATTGAATTATTAATGTATAGTTAAGATATGAAGGCATTAAAAGACCTCTTTGATAACCTAAAGCCAAACTTTGAAAAGGGCGGTAAATGGGAAAAGTATCATACCCTGTATGAAGGGCATAGAACCATCGTTTTTGCTCCTGACTTGACGACTAAAGCGAAAGGTGCTCAGATTAAAGATGCGACCGATCTGAAGCGTGTGATGATCACGGTGGTGATTGCGATGATCCCGACCTTGTTGTTTGGGATACTGAATGTAGGCGAGCAGCATTTCTTGGCAGTAGGCGAGGAAGCTACTTGGATGGACAAAGCACTCTTTGGCGCCATGTCAGTGTTGCCAATCTTGATCGTTTCTTACGGTGTCGGATTGCTGACTGAATTCATCTTCTGCGTGGTGCGCAATCACCCGATTAGTGAAGGATACTTGGTTTCCGGGATGTTGATCGCCTTGGTGATGCCTCCTCACGTGCCGCTTTGGCAGGTAGCGCTGGCGACGATCTTTGCGGTAGTCATCGGTAAGGAAGTATTTGGCGGCACAGGGATGAACATCCTCAACGTAGCAATGACAGCCAGAGCATTCCTTTATTTCGCGTATCCAGCGGATATTTCAGGAGACCAAGTGTGGACTTATTTTGCTGACAAAGCACCGGTTGACGGATTCTCCGGAGCGACGGCGCTTTCAGTTGTGTACGACGCGGGAGTTAGAGAAGTAAATGCTGTCGAAGCTCTAAATGAACACAATTCGATCATAGGCGATGGGTTATATAGCTTGTCAAATATGTTTATGGGCTGGATCCCAGGATCTATCGGGGAGACTTCGACTTTGATGTGCTTGATCGGTGCGGTGATCTTGATCGCGACTGGTGTCGGAAGCTGGAAGATCATTGTTTCTGGTTTTGCAGGAGCATATGTGATGGGTTTGGTAATGAACCTCTTGGCAGTGAATGAATACATGGCCCTGCCCCCAGAGTACCATTGGGTAATGGGTGGTTTGGCATTTGGTATTGTCTTTATGGCTACTGATCCAGTGTCTGCCGCTCAGACTGAGACAGGAAAGTGGATTTACGGATTCCTGATCGGTGTATTCACGATCATCATCCGTGTCACCAACCCCGCCTACCCTGAGGGGATCATGCTGGCCGTTCTGTTTATGAACGTCGTGGCGCCATTGATCGATTATTATGTAGTAAAAGCAAATAAAACAAGGAGGTTACAACGTGCGACAGTCTAATACTTATGTAATTGTTTATTCCGCAGTTTTGACCGTTATCCTGGGACTTTTGCTCTCAGGTTCGGCTCAGATCTTGGGTCCAAGACAGCAGGAAGCCATCGCTTTGGACAAGAAGAAGCAGATATTGGGTGCGGTGATCAGTGCGGAAGAAATTGCCGCGATGACGCCCGATCAGGTAAACGAATTCTATTCGAAAAGAATCGCCTCCAGCGTAGTGGACATCAACGGTCAGGAGATTACTGAGGGTGGTGTAACTGCGGAGAAAGTGGAAATCGCAAAAGACTATAAAAAACCGGCTGACCAGAGAGCGTATCCGGTGTTTATCTACCACGCAGACGGCAATCCTGACGATGTGGAGTCCTACATTTTCCCTCTTTACGGAGCGGGTCTTTGGGATGCGATCTGGGGATATATCGCCTTGGACACAGATATGAATACCATCGGGGGCATCACCTTGGCTCACGCTGGGGAAACTCCGGGTTTGGGTGCTAGAATCACCGAAGGTGAAGTCCAGTCCAGGTATGTTGGTAAGAAGATCTTTGACGAATCGGGTGAGCTGGTTGCCGTGCAGATGATGAAAGGCGAAGGCAAGGATTATTCTTCCGACGAGCATAAAGTAGACGGAATGTCGGGAGCGACGATAACCGGAAACGGAGTCAACAATATGCTCAAAGCATACCTTGGTCACTACGAAGCCTACATCAAAGCGAAGTCTTCCTCTACAGCTGTAGCTGGTCTTTAAATCATTTTCAACTCAACTAATTCAAATAAAATGAGTGCTGAAACTTTAGAAAAAGCGATCGCGAAGAAGCCGGCGGAAGCGCTGCTTTCCAAGCGAAGAAAGAAATTGGTAGCTGATCCTTTGGTAGATGAAAACCCAATTACCATTCAGGTTCTGGGAATTTGTTCTGCCTTGGCGGTGACTACACAGATGCAGCCGACCTTGGTTATGGCGATTTCTGTAACCTTCGTTGTGGCATTGTCCAACTTCGTGATCTCCTTGATGAGAAATACGATCCCCTCCCGAGTTAGAATCATCGTCCAGTTGGCAGTCGTTGCGACTTTGGTGACTTTGGTAAGTGAGGTGCTGAAGGCGTTCGCCTACGACATGTACAAAGAGCTATCCGTATTCATCGGCTTGATCATCACCAACTGTATCGTAATGGGACGTTTGGAGGCTTTTGCCATGGGTAATAAGCCTTACGATTCCATGTTGGATGGATTGGGCTCTGCTTTGGGTTATTCTTGGATCATCTTGACTGTAGCATTCTTTAGAGAGCTTTGGGGTTCAGGATCGGTATTTGGAATCAAGGTATTTGACTTCCTTTCCGGCTTGATTGGCCCCGATTTCCACTTGGCAACCAATGGACTGATGGTTACTCCGGTGGGCGCATTTATCATTCTTGGACTGATCGTCTGGGTACAGCGTACCAAAACAGGCTATGTCGAACATTAATTAAGGAATAGAAAGATGGAATTATTTAGCCTTGGTATTCGGTCGATCTTTATCGACAATATGATTTTCGCTTACTTCCTTGGAATGTGCTCTTTTTTGGCCGTTTCCAAAAAGGTAAGTACGGCGATTGGTCTTGGTGCTGCAGTAGTATTCGTACTCGGCGTGACCGTCCCGTTCAACTGGATTTTGAATGAGTTTGTACTGAAAGAAGGTGCTTTGACGTGGGTTTCGGCAAGTATGGCCACCATTGATTTGTCATTTCTGAGATTCATCATGTTCATCGCTATCATTGCCGGTATCGTGCAGTTGGTAGAGATGATTGTAGAGAAATTCTCTCCGGCACTTTACGGACAGCTGGGTATTTTCCTGCCTTTGATTGCGGTAAACTGCGCGATTCTTGGAGGTTGTCTGTTCATGGCTCAAAGAGACTATACCCTTGCCGAATCAGCTGTTTACGGTTTTGGCTCCGGTGCAGGATTTATGCTGGCGATCGTGCTGCTCGCAGCTATCCGTGAGAAGTTGAAGTATTCAGCGGTGCCCAATGGTCTGAAAGGACTTGGGATCACCATGCTGTTGACAGGATTGATGGGCATAGCCTTCATGTCTTTCATGGGAATCGACCTTTGATCGAATGTTTTCTCAAGAAAAGGCTCTGGAGTTGTCACTTCAGGGCCTTTTTCTTTTCAACGGTAGAAACCATTTAGCATAGACTCTCTATCTTAAAGTCTCAATAACCTAGAACCCATAACTCATGAAAAAACTAATTGCATTATTTGTCCTTTGCTCTATCTCACTTGCCACTTTTGCTCAGGAAGGCGAATGGGTGGAACTTTTCAACGGGAAAAACCTGGACGGATGGAAATTGACTACGGACAGTCCTTCGTCTTTCACAGTGGAAGATGGAGTGATCAAGGTGGCAGGCCCTAGAGCCCATGCTTTTTATGATGGTGCTGTGGGCAACCACGACTTCAAAAACTTTGAAGTGATCGCTGAAGTGAAGACGATGCCTGGAGCTAATTCCGGTATTTTCGTCCATACACAATACCAGGCAGATGGCTGGCCAAATATAGGCTACGAAATCCAAGTAAATCAGAGCCATACGGACTGGAGAAAGACCGGTAGCGTCTATTCCTTCCAGGATGTAAAAGATGTCTATGTGAAAGACGGAGAATGGTACACCGAGCATATCATTATCAAAGACAACGTGGTGACCGTCAAGATCAACGGAGAAACAGTCAATGTGTATGACCAGTCCAAAGATGAGAATCGCAAAGGTGATCTGGGTACCAAGAAGGCTGATCACGGAACGATTGCGCTTCAAGCGCATGATCCAAAAAGCGTGATCTACTACAGAAGTGTCAAAGTGAAGGTTTTGGATTAATTTCCCGTCAATCCACAATAAAATGCCTGATCTTTGGATCGGGCATTTTTTTTGTCCAAATGTGCAAAATCACCAATTATGAAATTTACCTACAACCGCGTTTTATCCTACTTTTTTAGAGGTCTTCTCGTATTGACACCCCTCGCCGTCACTTGCTATGTGATCTATTCGATTTTCTTTTTTCTGGATGGACTGATACCTGTTCCCTTTCCCGGCATCGGGATTTTGATGGTCGTCGGACTGATCACTTTTGTGGGTTATCTGGCGAGCTTGTTCTTTGCAAAACCAGTGTTCGAGTGGTTTGAACGGGGGCTTTTCAAAATTCCACTCGTCAATTTGCTGTACACGAGCATCAAGGATTTGATGAGCGCTTTTGTCGGAGATAAGAAGAAATTCAGCTCCCCAGTGATCGTCCAAATCAGCGAGACGGTGTCAAGGCTTGGATTTCTTACCCAGGAAGATTTGAACATCATTGGCAAGCCGGATCTAGTGGCAGTGTATTTTCCCCATAGCTACAACGTCTCGGGAAATGTATTCCTTGTCAAGCGCGAGCTCGTGACTGCGTTGACAGGAGTGAAAAGCTCCGACGTGATGAAGTTTATGGTTTCTGGTGGGGTGTCTCCTCTGGAACACTAGGCGACTTCTACGACGAAATCTCCTTTGTCCACTAATCTGCCGATTTCCCAGCTAGGTTGATTGTGGAGATTCATCGTTTCTTCAAACCAAGCTTTATTTTCTTCGGCCACGGCTATCAATAGACCGCCGCTGGTCTGGGGATCGCAGAGTTTGACCAAGTCCATTCCGACGACTCCTTTGGTCTTCGCGCTGTAGCCATTCCAGTTGCGATACGTGTTGTCCGGGAAGATAAACTGGTTGATGTATTCCTGGATCCCTTCTATGAGCGGGAGTTTGGCAATTTCCAGTTGTGCGGAAAGTCCAGCGCCCTCGGCCATCTCGATCAGGTGCCCCAACAGTCCAAATCCCGTGACATCGGTCATGGCATGTACTTCCTCGTGATTACCTAGTATCGCCCCGATCGAGTTCAATCGGCAAGCGGTATCGAGCAGATTGAGATAGTCTTTTTCCTGGATCTTTTGTCGCTTCAGAGCCGTAGCCAAGACTCCGATTCCAAGCGGTTTGGTGAGGAAAAGCAAATCTCCGGACTTGCCGCCCACGTTGGTTTTGACTTTTCGCGGGTGAATGATTCCATTGACGGAAAGTCCAAAAATCGGATCTTTGGCTGCGATGGAGTGGCCGCCGGCCAGTTCGATCCCGGCTTGCTTGCAAATACTTTTCGCCCCTTCCAACACCTTTGCCGCCAGCTCAGGAGCGATCTTCTCCACTGGCCAGCTCAGGATCGCATTGGCGAAGATGGGCTTACCGCCCATCGCGTATACATCTGAGATCGCATTTGCCGCCGCAATTCTGCCAAAATCAAACGGATCATCGACGATGGGAGTGAAGAAATCAACTGTATTGATCACTGCCAAGTCATCGGAAACCTGATAGACGGCAGCATCATCTTTATGCGAATTTCCTACCAACAGATTCGGGTCGCTTTGGGTGAAGGAGCCGCTAGCACTGAGGATTTGATCCAGGATAGCCGGTGCAATCTTGCAGCCGCAGCCGGAGCCTTCACTCCATTCAGTGAGCCTGGTAGGTTGATTTTGTGTCATGTTGGTTTTTGATTTTCAGTAAAAGTGCCAGTTGGTCTTCAATGCTTTTATCGCCTAGATCGAGCGTTACGGTACTGCCTTCTTCGTGCCGCGCCAGGTCAAACTCATAAGTTTTGTCATAGTAGAGCAGCAGGTTTGGGATCCACGCTTGATGATCTCCAGCTAGAATGGCCTCGATGGCTTCCTGGGTACGAAGTCCCCCCAGTTTCTTTTTGAGCCGGTTGACGGCAGCGATCAGCTCTTCGGATGGAAGATTTCCGTACTCTTCGGCGATGTGGACAACCCGCTCGTCGTCGGATTTTTGGATGTCGATCAGATAGCTTTTCAGAATCAGCGCATAGAAGAGATCCGGGAGAATGATCCTTCCGATCCTCCGACTTTCATTTTCAACCCAGACGGGAAGTGCCGGGTCGAAGCGCATGAGTTGTTCTGCCATCAGATTTTCAAACTGCTCCACAGTAGGTTGCGGCGGCAAACCGATCGACCCGAAACTCGAACCTTTGTGGTTGGCGATGCATTCTAGATCCAAAACTTGCTCTCCCTTTTCCCGGAGCTTTTTGAGCAGGATGGTTTTTCCGACTCCGGTTTTTCCCCCAAGAACAAGAAGTTTTCGTTCCTTTCGTACTTCTGTGAAAGTAAACGTCCGGTAGGTTTTGTAGCCGCCTTTGAGTCTATAGACTTCGAAGCCGACCATCCCCAAAAGCCAAGACAATATCTGGCTTCGCATTCCGCCACGCCAGCAATAGAGGATGATTTTTTTCTCAGGAAACAGTGTCAGGGCTTCCTTTTGTATTTGATGAAAACGTGGCCCGACCAATTCAAAGCCCTTGATCGTCGCAGCTTCCGCTCCCTTTTCCTTGTAAAGTGTACCGACCACCACCCGTTCCGCATCGTTCAGAATTGGGAGGTTGATAGCTCCGGGAGTATGACTCTGGGCAAATTCTCCTTCACTTCGGGCATCGACGATCGGGAGATTCTCCCGTAGGGTCCAAAAATCAGTCAGCGAAATCAGTTGCTCGGTCATCATGGAGGTGAAAATAGGAAATCGGGGTTGGATTAACGAATCGGGCGGAAACGAGGAGAGGGGCATGAAAAAAGCCGCAAAGCGAACTTTGCGGCCTTCCAATCTAGCTGTAATTAAGATTTAAAGTTGTGCGTCTAGCTTTTGAGCCAAGACGGTCTTTGGCACAGCGCCTACTTGTTTGTCTACGACCTGTCCACCTTTGAAGAAGAGCAACGTAGGAATCGAACGGATCCCGAAAGCTTGAGCGACAGATGGATTCGCGTCTACGTCCACTTTACCGATCACTGCTTTGCCGGCGTATTCTGATGCCAACTGCTCGACCACGGGTCCGATCATCTTACATGGTCCGCACCATTCAGCCCAGAAGTCAACCAAGATCGGCTGGTCTCCAGCGATAATTTCCTCAAAGTTTGCGTCGGTAATCTCTATTGCATTTGCCATTTTATTCTTGGATTAATTGATTTCGGATTTTCAAATATATCTGCAAAAGTGGATTGCAAACCAATAAGTTCCTACAGGCGGAAAATTTTTGTCTATGAGTCATAGAGCAAAGCTCTAATTCGGCTGAAGGAGAAAGTGTTTTTGAAGCCTTCCGATACAAGACGAAAAGGAGTTTAAACTACTCTATAAACCACTTCAGGAAGCCCCTGGAGTTCTCTGATCATGTCAGCACTCGGATCGATGGCGAATCGCTTGGAGAAAAGCTCCAGGGTGATATTTTCTTTGCGGTCGATGACGTCTATGTAGAGCTTGGCGTCGCCCTTATATTTGGAGGTGATCGTTTCAAGCTTTTCCATCAGATCCAGCGTGAGGTTGTCCAGATCGATATTCACCCGCAGTCCTTTGATCATCTTGCCCCGCACCTCGCTCAGCAGCATCATGCTGTTGATCTTGAATTCTACTTCGTTGTCGCCGCCCCATTTTTTTTGAGCAACTTGGCCGGTCAGAAAGATGAACCAACCGCTCATGAAGTACTCTTTGAACCGCACATAATCGTCCCCAAAGAGGAAGAATGTGAAAGAACCGTGGTAATCCTCCAAAGTCAGGGTGCCAAAGGGCTTGCCGTTTTTGGTGGTTCGGTGCGCGAAGGTACTTACTGAACCCGCCAGCTTGAGCTCATTTTTCCCCTTCAGACTTTCGAGATCTGTCAACGCGGTCAAGGGAGTATTGGTGAAGGCGTCGATCTCCAGTTTGAATTGGTCCAGCGGGTGACCGGAGATGAATAGTCCGACTACTTCCTTTTCGATATTCAGCTGCTGGATTTGTGAAAAGGGCTCCATCGGCGGTACAGACGGAAGTGGGATATCCATGTTGCCGCTGCCTCCGCCAAATAAACTCACTTGTGCGCTGTCTTCCTCTTGTTGAACTTTTTGCGCGTATTTGGTCGCCTTTTCGATGAGCGAAAGGTCGTTGTCCGGCGCCTCCAGGTATTGTCTTCGGTGATGTTCTTTGAAGCAATCAAATGCTCCGGCCATCGCGAGGGCTTCCATGGTTTTCTTGTTCAAAGCTCTCGAATTGACCCTTTTGGCAAAGTCGAAGATATTTTTGTACGGGCCTTTGAGCTCCCGCTCTTTGATGATTTCCTCCACCGCGGCTGATCCCGCGCCCTTGATAGCGGCCATGCCAAAGCGAATTTCTCCAACCTTGTTTACCGTAAACCCCCCTCTGGATTCATTCACATCCGGACCTGCGACTTTGATGCCCATCCGCTTGCATTCTTCCATGAAAAAGGTCACCTGCGTGATGTCATTCATGTTATTGCTGAGTACGGAGGCCATGTATTCCGCTGGGTAATGCGCTTTGAGGTACGCTGTCTGATAGGCGATCCAAGCGTAGCAAGTCGAGTGCGATTTGTTGAACGCGTAGGATGCAAAAGCCTCCCAGTCGGTCCAGATTTTCTCCAGCCTTTTGGCATCGTGGCCTTTGGCAGAGGCTTGCTGGACAAACTTTGGCTTCATCTTGTCCAACACGTCCTTTTGTTTTTTACCCATCGCCTTACGCAAAACGTCAGCTTCACCTTTGGTGAATCCTGCCAGTTTTTGGGACAAAAGCATGACCTGTTCCTGGTAAACGGTGATACCGTAGGTTTCCTCCAGGTATTCCTTCATGTCCTCCAGATCGTAGGTGATCGGCTCGGTTCCGTGTTTTCTTTTGACGAAAGAGGGGATGTAGGCGATCGGTCCCGGTCGGTACAAGGCGTTCATGGCAATCAAATCCGCGAAAACCGTCGGCTTGAGTTCACGCATGTATTTCTGCATGCCGGGACTTTCGTATTGGAAGATGCCGACTGTCTCGCCCCGCTGGAAAAGCTCGTAGGTTAAGGTATCGTCGATCGGAAATACATCTGCATCCAGCTGGATTCCGTGTCGTTCCTTAACGATCTTGATGGCGTCTTTGATCAGCGTGAGCGTCTTCAGCCCGAGAAAGTCCATCTTCAACAATCCGGCTGATTCCACGACCGAGTTGTCAAATTGGGTACAAACCATCTCCGAATCCTTGGCCAAAGCGACCGGGACAAAATTGGTGATGTCGTCCGGTGTGATGATCACGCCGCACGCGTGAATCCCGAGGTTTCGTACCGATCCTTCGAGCATTGCCGCTTGATTGATCGTCTTGGCAGATTCGTCGTTTCCCTTTGAGATACGGATGAGCTCATCTGCTTTGGCGATCATGTCCGCTTGATCTTTGAGTTTATCCGCCACGGCAGCTCGGTTTCCCTGAAGGCTAAAGAGCGACTTGAGCTTGATGTCGGGTACGAGATTGGCCAGTCTGCCTGCTTCGGCGAGGGGCAGATTCAACACCCTTGCGGTGTCTCTGATTGCTGACTTGGCCGCCATGGTACCGTAGGTAATGATCTGGGCGACTTGGTTGGAGCCGTATTTTTTGATCACATAGTCGATCACACTTCCTCTCCCTTCATCGTCAAAGTCAATATCAATATCGGGAAGTGAAACCCGATCCGGATTCAGGAAACGTTCGAATAGCAACTTGTATTCGATCGGGTCAATGTTGGTGATGCCGGTACAGTAAGCAACTGCCGATCCCGCAGCCGATCCACGGCCGGGCCCGACGGAAACTCCCATCTTCCTGGCCTCCACGATGAAATCCTGTACGATCAAAAAGTAACCCGGATAGCCGGTGTTCTGGATGGTTGCCAGCTCAAAATCCAACCGCTCCTGGATCTCCGGGGTGATCTCCGGATAGCGCCTTTTTGCCCCTTCATAGGTTAAATGCCTTAGATAGGCATTTTCACCGCGCTTGCCTCCGTCGGTAGCATCCTCTTCGTGAATGAACTCAGCCGGGATGCCAAACTTGGGAAGCAACACCTCTCGGGCGAGCTTGTAGCCTTCGATCTTGTCTGCGATCTCCTGTGTACAAGCGATTGCCTCAGGCAAATCCGCGAAGAGCTTTTTCATCTCTTCAGGACTTTTTATGTAAAATTCATCGTTGGGGAAGCCGTACCGGAACTCCCTGCCACGCTTGCCGATGTATTTCTTTGGTTTGTCGAAGAGTTCGCCGTCTTTGACGCAGAGTAGGACATCATGTGCCTGCGCGTCGCTCTTTTCGGTGTAGTAGGAGTTGTTGGCTGCGAAATAGTTGACACCATATTTTCGGGCAAAATCTAACAGCACTTCGTTCACCTTTTCTTCCTCAGGGACTCCATGGCGTGAAAGTTCGACATAAAAATCGTCGCCGAATTGGGTTTTCCACCAGACAAAAGCCTCTTCTGCCTGCGTCTCTCCGACATTCAAGATCAGAAAAGGGATTTCTCCCCAAAGTCCACCCGTCGTAGCGATCAGATCACCTTTGTACTTCAAGAGAAGGTCTTTGTCAATTCTCGGGACGTAGTAGAAGCCTTCGATATTGGCATAGGAGGCCAATTTGGCGAGGTTGTGATAGCCGGCTTTGTTTTTGGCCAAGAGGACTGTTTGATAGCCGTCGTCCTTGTTGCTTTTGTTTTTGCGGTCTCTACACAGGTTAAACTCACAGCCCAGGATTGGCTTGATGTCCTTGGCCATCGCTTCTTTGACGAAGTTGAACGCCCCCATCATATTCCCGTGATCGGTCATTGCGACCGCGGACATGCCCAGGGATTTGGCTCGGGCGATCAGCGCCGGAATCTCAGAAGTCGCCTGAAGGACCGAGAACTGGGTGTGGACATGCAGGTGCGTAAACGGTAAGTCCGCCAGATCCGAGATGTCGGCCTTTCCGGCCTTCTTCAGGATGTCTTTGGCGGCAGCCTTGGTGTCATCTTTTGCTTGCGCAAAGTTCGCTTCAGCCAATTTGGGGGCTTCGTAGATAACTTCTTCTAGCAGAATTCCCCCTTCGGGCTTTTGCACTCCCTGCGTAATCAGCCCAAAAAAGCATCGCGCCGTGGCATCGACGTCATAGGCTGCATCGTGTGCGTCGCCAAAGCCTTTTCCAAACAACTTTTGGTGCAGTTCGGTCAAGGTTGGCCATTTGAATTTGCCGCCTTTTCCCCCCGGAAGCGCGCAGAATTCTGTGGAAATGTCTTTGGTGTCCAGTTCTTTTTTATCAGAAAAAGGCATGACCAACTCGGCGCGGATAAACTCCGACCCGACCACATTGATGTCAAATCCGATGTTGTGACCGACCAGGAACTTGGCCTGAGCGGTATCCTCGCGAAAGATCTGGAGGATCTCTTTTAGCTCATGGCCTTCGGCCAAAGCCCGTTTGGTGGAAATTCCGTGGACTTTTTCGGCGTTGTAGGGAATAGTGAATCCTTCGGGCCGAATGATGTAACTATGATTGGAGAGGAGCCTGCCTTTGGCATCGTGCAGCTGCCAAGCGAGCTGGACTAAGCGCGGCCAATTGTCCACATCGGACATAGGGGCATTGTAGTCCCGGGGGAGTCCGGTGGTCTCGGTATCAAAAACGATATACATAGCTTTGGGGAATGGGGCTTCAAATTAGGGCTAATCCGTGAAAGCCGCCAAGGGAGCGGGGGTAATTGTCGGAGAATTTGCAGTTCCTTTTTGGGAAGTTTCGCTAATCACTTAAGCCAGTGAGTGAAACTTAAAATTTTGGGAAATCCCGCCATGAAATCACTTGTCCGTACGATCGGTTTTGATTGTGGTCACCGGCATAGATCAAGCCTTTAGCAGTCAGTGAAATGTCGGAGATTTGCTCAAATTTCGCCAAGCCCTTGAAGTTCTCTGTAAGAATTGTTTCGCTGGCTTTGATTTCGAAGATGTCCAAGGTCAATCCCTGATCCAACAGTAAGTCCACTTCATCTCCATGATTGTCCCTCCAAAACCATGGACTTTGATTTTGGTAGGTGTGATGCATTTGTTTGTGAAATTCGGCTACAATCATGTTTTCAAACAAAGCACCTTTCACCGGATGGGTCAGCAGGGTTTCCCGATTTTTGATTTTTAGCAGAAAAGCCAATAGTCCGGTATCGTAGAAGTAGAGCTTGGGGGTTTTGACCACCCGCTTGCTGAAGTTTTTATGATAGGGATAAAGTTGGAAGGTAATGTAGCTGGACTCCAAAGCAGAAAGCCAAGATTTGGCAGTTGGCTGACTGATTCCTGCTTCGTTGGCCAAAGCACTCAGGTTCAGAAGCTGGCCCGCACGGGCCGCACAGAGATTCAGGAAGTTTTGAAACTGCCTCAAATCCTTCACAGTGATGAGTTCGGTGACATCCCGATTCACATAGGTCTGGACATAGTTGGAATAGAACACTCCGGGAGAGATCTTTCGGTCATAGAGCGCGGGATAGAATCCATGAAGCAATTGCTCAAAGGGATCTTGAGCAAGCAAACCAGCATCCCTCAGCTCCTGAACGTCCAATGGAAGCAACTTGAACAGAGCGACTCTTCCTGCAAGACTTTGCGTGATTCGCTCCATCAAGTGGAAGTTTTGGGAGCCGGAAAGAATAAACCCACCCATCCGATCAGGTCGGCTGTCCACCAATGTTTGCAGGTAGGAAAACAGTGCCGGGGCCTGTTGGACTTCATCAAAGATCATTTGGTCGTCATATTCCGACAAAAATCCATTTGGGTCTTTTAAAGCAAAATCACGGGCATCAGGATTTTCCAGACTGACATAGCGATAGTCAGGAAAAAGTGACTTCAGCAAAGTCGTTTTTCCTGACTGTCTCGGGCCTGTCAGTGCAAGAATGGGGTATTTGGTTTGGTATTCCCTTATAGCCTTGTAAATGTGTCTATTAATTACATTCATCTGCTACAAAGGAACGGGTTATTTTGAAATTGCACAAACTTTACTTTGAAATTGTACAGATTCTATTTTGAAATTGTACATGTTTAATTTTGAACTTATACGAGTTACTTTCCTTTATTCGATGGCTACTGGAGATAGCTTTTTTCATTATAGAACTCTAGGTAGGTAAATCGGGATTTGCTTTCGCCAACAAATTCTAAGTCATCTGAAAAGACAAGATGTTTTTCATGGAGTATTACCTGATTTTGAGTTTTATTCTTACCGTCTATTTCCAAAAGGATTTCTCTTTTTGGATAGGTGAACGTGTAAGGCATTCTTCTAATTTTGCTATCTTTTAATTTTACAATTTTATGGGGATGGTACATTTCCTGGCAATTTTCCAACCTTCTTATTTTCGACCTTTGTACTCTCTACAACCTCCTCAATATCTTAAACCCCACACCCAAGCTCGCTTGCTTTCGATGGAGGTCTGGATAAAATCTTGGACCAGATCCTGATATTCAGTGCCCGATACTTCCCTTCCTTTCAGTTTTTTTGGCAGGGCGATGATTTCTGCCGGTTCGCCAAATGTGATTTTCTCGGCTTCGACGACCAACATTCCGTCGTTGATGTCATAGGCTAAAATCAAACCCGGTAGGCCGAATTGCTCTTCGGGGCCGACGGGAACCGGTATATCTGAGGCAAACCAAGCCGTGATCTTTTGTCCTTTTATGCTGTCTTCACTCACGGCTTTCATGCACATGTGTCCGAGAATGTCCCGTATTTCGTTCATTACCCGCCATTTTGGAGCGGCTAGGCTATCACGGACTATGTAAGTTTTGCCCATTTGATCCATGTACTTCAGATAGGTTTGCTCTTCTAGATTGTTTTCGATGAAATAGTCTTCTACTTGCCAAGAATAGCTGCGCACCTCGTAGGGGGCGCCGTAGGTGTAGAGACTTTTTTCTGGCCAAAACTGGAGTTTCATCCGGGTACTGTAGCCTTCAGGATTACCCCAAGAAAGAAGGATCCTATCCTTTTCCTGCTGGGTAAGGTGGGGCAAGCTTGAATAGATTTTGTCATAGAAAATTTTGTAACGGTATTCTACCTCACCCACGATATTTTGGGCTCTAAGTCCTGTGGTAATCAGAATCAGCGCAATGGTCTTAAGAATTGATTTCATTGTTGTATAGATTGGCAGCTAGTTTAAATTATCTTCTGTTTTTCACTTCTATTCCCCGCATGTTGTAGGTCAATCCGAGTAGGAAATATCTAGCCAAAGTCTCAATTCTTCCAGTGGAGACGTAGTTTTGTCCTGCATACTGACTGATGGTCTGATTTTTATTAAAGATATCATTGGCTGATAGTCTGATTTCCCATTTTTTCGCCTCACCGAGTAGTTTGTAGACGGATGCATTGAGAATTGGCACTTTCTGGTCAAATCCAAAACTTTCGTTTTTATATCTGTTGTGGTTGAATTTCACATCTAGATAAAAATCTTTGGGGAATTTGATGTTGATATTGCTATATACAGTCCAGTTTATGATGTCCTGGTTTTGGGATGGGTTTTGTTCGTAGTTGGTTTTGCTCAGGCGGTATGATCCCCCGGCATAAAGGCTGAGCCATTCTAACGGTGTCAGGTCTAAGTTTCCCCCAAAGTTATGGCTATAAGTATGTGTCTCCGTTTCGATGGAATTGATTAGGGAGAAGCTCTTAGAATAGGATGGATTGGCCGATAGGTATGCGTTAGCCTTGGTTTTTACGATGGGAAAGCCAAAACCGACATAGGGGTAATAACGCTGTCCTCCGGACACATTTCCTGCTTTGTAGGTAGTCACTAAGGTTTCCGGATCTATAGTCTGGTTTTGTACGACTTGATTTTGATAGAACGTAGCATTGAATGAGAACTGGAGATTTATAAAAGTCGCAGGATCATACATGTTGTATCCGGTATTGAAAGAATGGGACACTTGTGGCTCAAGATCAGGATTTCCTTCACGGATATAGAGCGGATTGGAAATGTCCTTGTACGGCTGGAGGTCTGCGATACTTGGCGGAGTCACGCCCATGGCATAGCTTGCATTGATTCGCTTGTTGCCCTTCATGGTTTTCCAGTAAGATACATTGGGAGTGAAATTGAAGTAGTTCTTGTCTACTCTGCCAAGGATCTCACTGCCTTCTATCACTGAAAATTGCCCGTTGAGTCGGTAGTCGGATGCGGCTAATCCCACGCTTAGGTTAGAACCTTTATTCGCATACCGGAAACTGGTGCCAAACCTGTTATAGGTAATTTTGTTGTCAAAAAACCGGCTGAGGTCAGGATTTAGCTCTCTAATGTCACTTCTCTCCACATCGTATACCTGTCGGTTTGTTTCGCTCGTAGATTGGCTGAAATTGTAGAAAGTCTCCCAGAAGAATACTTTCTTGATGGGTTCGACATAGAGTAAGCTTGACTTGATCAGGTTCGAGCCATTCAAGGCTTCGATCACTTGATCCAAGCTTTGGAAATAGCTATTCGGATCCGTTGAATCCATCATGTCCGCAATGGCTTTTTGGGTGCCATCCTGGTCTGCCTTGCTCCAGGTATCACTGATGCTGGCAGCAAAATTTCGCCCATTTTTTTTGAATTTATGCCGATAGATTGCTGTGCCTTGAAAAGCTCCTGACCATTTGTCTGATTGGTTGTTCCTGTCCATTTGGCTTTGCTCCATGCTACTGTCTATCAGCTCCTGATGGCTGAGCAATAAGGTACTAAGTGTACTTAGCCTTCCCTTCGCATTTATGGTAATGGTGTTGGCGCTGTCTAGCTCATTTTGGAATCGAAGATTTGCCCGATGGTGACCTGCTACGTTGTTTTGTACGCTTTGGTCAGTGGAAGTGAAGGAGGTATTGTCCTGTAGAAAGTTGGTTCTGCTGTTGACGCTCTCCAGGATTTGGTCACTACGGCTATAGAAATAGTTGGTACTGAAGTCCTTTTTGCCTTTCAGGTAGTTGTAATTGACTCCAATAGCCTGATTGTTAGAAAAACCTGAGTTGAGATTATTGAAGGGGATTTCGAAGGATTCCTCATTGTCCCCACCCGAAAAAGAAATGTAATTCATCCCGCCACTTCCATTAAAACCAAAGTCGCCGGTGTCGCCAAATTGGAAAGCATTGCTCCCTCTAAACTCCTGCAGGTCATCCCAGCTCAGGCCGGATTGGTTGACATTGTTGCCATAGCCGATGACTGAAAACTGGTTTACATCATCAAACTTGTTGAATGATCCATTTGCAGTCCATCTTTCATCTGTGCCCCCTGCAGCTGAAATCTTGCCAAAACCTCCTTTTTTTGCTTCTTCCTTTAGCTCCACATTCAGGGTTTTTTCCTTCACACCATCTTCCACGCCTGTGAGTTTGGACTGTTCCGACTTGTCATCAAATAGCTGAAGCTTGCTTATTGATTCGGCATTGAGGTTTTGCGTGGCCATTTTGGTATTTCCTCCAAAAAAACGCCTTCCATCTACCGTTACTTTCTGCACTTGTTGTCCTTGCGCTACTATATTCCCATTCGCATCAATCTGCATCCCGGGTAGCTTGCGCAGTAAATCTTCCAAAGTCGCTCCAGGCGGTACTTTGAATTTGCTGGCATCATATTCTAGAGTGTCGCCACGCATCATCAAAGGTGCTTTGGCGGCTTTCACCACCACCTCATAGAGTTCCTGAAGGATCGGTTCTAAGTAAATCTCGTCCACTTCCAAAACATCTGTTTCGGGCAGTACCAGTTCCTTTTGGACGGGTAGGTAGCCCATATAGGTAGCTTTGATGAGCAGTGGTTGGCGATCCACGTTCTTGAATTGGTATTCTCCGGCTTTATTAGTCAAAGTATAGGCCACCAGGGCAGAATCTTTTGGACTAAGAAGAAGTACAGAGGTGTAGTCGAGCGGGAGGTTGGTGGTGTCTTTCACTGTTCCCCGAATAGTGAGTTTGGATTGGGCTTGCGATGCAAAGGTGATGGCAAGCAAAAGAAGGAATGAAAGGAAAAATTTCATTTTTTTCAGCGTTATATTTTTTAACTATAAAATCCATGAATAAAAACTAGACTCCATTTCAAAAATCATTGTCGATCATCTTTTGCATAAGATAATCAAGGTCAAGCTTGGATGGAAAGTGGCGAATCTGGCTCAGTTGAAAATGCAGGCGCTTTACTTTTCCAGCCCTTTCATGACCTTAATCACATACTAACCCTTGAAGCGCGACTTCAAAAAAAAGAGGTCATTCACTTCTTTCTTCTTTGCTCAATGCTTGACGAACTCAGAAATTCTTTCAACCCAGTTGGTCTTTCGATAAAGTCGGTAATCACCAAACGATTCAGACAAACGGCTTAACGCTGTTATATTATTAATTATTTTTTAAAAATAGCGTAACTATTTTGTTAAAAAATCTTAGTGAGGTATTTAGACGGGAGAACTGTGGAAAAATCATCTTCGGAGATAGCGACAAAAAGAAAAACCAGCGAATATTCTAAGCTCAAAAATGCCAATAGGCGCTATAAATTCCAGCTCATAAAAACCGAGCATTGCATGGGTGAAACAATAAATCGTACTGGGTATTTTTTCGGCTACTGAAATTCAAAAAAATAAATTTTCACCTCTTATCCTCCCAAGGCATGTAGACGACCTTTTTGGTCTCAAAAAAGTCTTCCTTGAAATAGTCCTCCAGATGGTAACTGACATAGGATTTGTCCAACTCTTCCATTTCCTCGTCCACGTCGCCGCCTTTGAGATAGAGAATACCGTTTTGGAACTCATTAAAGTCTTCCAGCTTGATTTTTCCTTTGACCCAAGGGTAAAAATTGGCCATGCGGGTGACGGCACGGCTGACCACAAAGTCATACTTTCTCACCAGTTCCTCTGCGCGGGCTTGCTGCGCTTCGACATTTGACAGCTTCAGCGCTCTGGCTACCTCTTTGACGACGTTGATTTTCTTCCCGATCGAATCGACCAGGTGGAAATGCACTTCAGGGAAAAGTATCGCCAGCGGAATTCCGGGAAAACCTCCTCCGGTGCCGATATCGAGTATCTTGGTGCCGGGCTGGAAAGTTGTCACCTTGGCGATGCCCAGTGAATGCAGCACGTGGTGAACGTAGAACTGCTCCATGTCCTTGCGGCTGATCACGTTGATCTTGGAGTTCCAGTCATCATAGAGTTCTTGCAGTCGGTCAAATTGCCCGATCTGTTTTTCGCTCAGATTTGGGAAATAAGAAAGGATCAGCTGGGTGCCTGGATTCATTAGATGTGTTTTTCTTTGCCGGAGGCGATTTCGTAAAGCAGCTCCCGGGAGCGATGCAGCTGTGCCTTTACAGTGCCGAGTGGCTTGTCCAGTTCTTGGGCAATTTCCTCATAGGAAAGTTCGTCAAAGTAGCGCAGCTGAACGAGTTTGCGGTATTTAGCCGGGAGTTTGTCCACAAAAATCCTCACCATATCGATCCGCTGTGAGCGGATAAACTGATCCTGGGGATTGTTGTCATCGTCCTCGACATCGATATTGACCGAGTTGCCACTGTCGTCAGAGAGGGTGTTGTTGAGGCTCATGGTTTTGAGCTTTTTCTTCCGGATGAAGTCAATGGTATTATTGGTAGCGATGCGGAAAAGCCAGGTGGAAAAGGTGTAGTCCTTTTTGAAGCGCTCCAGATTGCGGAATGCTTTGGCAAAAGCCTCCATCGTCAGATCCTCTGCGTCGTCAGCATCCCGGATCATCTTCAGGATCATGAAATAAACGGCCTTTTTGTACCGCTTCATCAGGGTAGCGTAGGCCTGCTGGTCTTTTTCTAGGACAGCCTTGTCGATCAGATCAAAATCCTCGAGAGCTTTGTTCGAAAAACCGCGTTCGTTTATTTCCATTGGATGTCTTTTGATTGGTAAGATACCGATCCCAAAACCCAAAAATAACCCAGATATATAAAATCATTGACTAGGATATTCATCGGGGTAGCAGAACCCTGAATCGTCTTGGATGCGGACTTGAAGATCCTCAGCACAAAAAACGACCGTAAAAGAATAATACCCAAAACGGCTGCAAATTGTTCCCATTGCTGTCCGATTCCGGAATAAATCAGCAATCCAATGCCTCCAATCCAGAATAGTCCATGCGAAAGGGGGAATAGTCCAATCTTTCGCTGGTCTTCACTGCGGTAGTATTTTCCGGCATGGAGGTGGCGTTTTTTCTGAACCAAGTACTCTTTCCAGGTTTCTTTGGGGATCGAGGTGGTATTGGCTGCCGGGTCCAGTACCATGGAAGTGTTTCTCCCCGTTGCGTATCGATTCACAAAGAGGTCGTCGTCGCCGCCTTCCAGGTGCCAGATTCCTTTGAAGCCCTTTGCTTCCATAAAAAAGCTTTTGCGGTAGCAGAGATTTCTTCCCACGCCCATAAAAGGTGCTTTCCAAAGTCCAAAGGAAAAGTAAAACAAGGCTGTCAGGAGTGTTTCAAACTGAATCCACTTGTTTAAAAGGCTCGGCTTGACCTCATAGCCGGAGAATCCCAGCGAAAAGGTTTTGTCAGCCTCCCTTACCGGGGCGGTCATTTTTCGTATCCATTGGTCACTTGTCGGCATGCAGTCTGCGTCGGTCAATAGGATGACGTCGTTTTTGGCCACTTTGATACCGAGAGTGAGCGCAAATTTTTTCGGAGTGACGTGTTTGGGGGTGTATTTGATCGTGACAGAGCGAAGTTTGGGATAGCGTTCCATCATTTCCTCCAGTAGCCGCTTGGTGCGATCAGTACTCCGGTCATTGACGATCATGACGTCAAACTTGGGGTAATCCTGCTCGAAAAGTTTGGGAATGAGGACTTTGAGGTTTTGAAATTCATTGTGAGCTGCCACAAGCACAGTCACGCCCTCTTCAGGGTTTTGGTTTTTCGAAGACTTGTTGAGTGATTTGAACCAGGCTGTTCGTCCGAATATCACCAGGAGGTAAACTGCCTGAATGATAACGCCGATGCCAAAGAAAAACCAGAGTAAAAATAGGCCCATAGGTCGATTTTGCTGGGCAAATATATAATCAATTTGAGCAAGTCATTTAGGAATAAGTGGATATTTTTGCAGGCTAAACCAGTCAGTTTGCGGATAGTTTCCGCAAAGTGTTGAGCAAGACATGAAGTTCACCTTAGAAAAAAAAGATTCCCAGTCCAAAGCCCGTGTAGGCACCATCACCACCGATCACGGAGTAATCCAGACTCCGATTTTCATGCCGGTCGGTACGGCGGGCACGGTGAAGGCGGTTCATCAGCGAGAGCTCAAGGAAGACATCCAGGCCCAGATTATCCTGGGCAACACCTACCATCTCTATCTGCGACCAGGACTCGATGTGCTGGAGCGGGCGGGTGGATTACACAAATTCAACGGCTGGGATCGGCCGATCTTGACTGACTCTGGAGGGTATCAGGTGTTTTCTTTATCCGGAACCCGAAAGATCAAAGAAGAAGGAGTCACCTTCAAATCCCACATCGACGGGTCGAAACATATTTTTTCTCCTGAGGGAGTCATGGATATCCAGCGGACGATCGGTGCGGATATTATCATGGCCTTTGATGAGTGTACGCCGTATCCCTGCGAGTACGGCTATGCACGCAATTCCATGGAGATGACTCACCGCTGGCTGGATCGCTGCATTCAGCGATTTGATACCACATCGGGAAAATACGGCTACAGCCAGACGTTTTTTCCTATTGTGCAGGGTTCTGTTTACAAGGATTTGCGTAAGCAAAGTGCGGAGTTTATCGCTTCCCGCGGACGGGAGGGCAATGCGATTGGGGGGCTCTCGGTTGGGGAACCGGCCGAGATGATGTACGAAATGACTGAGTTGGTGACCGATATTCTGCCTTCTGACAAGCCCCGGTACCTGATGGGAGTGGGTACGCCTGCAAATATCCTAGAGTGCATTGCCTTGGGAGTGGATATGTTTGACTGCGTCATGCCCACCCGCAATGCGAGAAACGGGATGCTGTTCACCTCCGAGGGAATTATCAATATCCGTAACGAAAAATGGAAGGATGATTTCAGCCCCATCGATCCAATCATCGGCAACTATGCCAGTACTTTTTATTCCAAAGCCTATTTGCGCCATCTGACAGTTTCCAAGGAGATCTTGGCTGCGCAGATTGCAAGTATACATAACCTTAGTTTTTACCTTTGGCTGGTAGGCCAAGCCAGAGAACATATCTTGGCGGGTGATTTTGCCGTTTGGAAAGACCAGATGGTAAAAAAAGTGAGCACCAGACTTTAAGTATGAAGATTCTCGACAAGCTGATCATTAAGGAATTTTTGAAGACCTACTTTTTTGTGGTCGTCATGCTGATCCTGATTGTGTTGGTTTTGGACTTTACGGAAAAGAACGATGCCTATATCCGCAACTCCGTTCCTGCCGGTGAGATCTTCCGATACATGGGAAACTATGGGCTCTACCTCAATAATCTCCTGACGCCAATCACGGTATTTATTGCGGTGATCTTCATCACATCCAAGATGGCTGAGCGGACAGAGATTGTGGCAATTTTGAGTTCTGGGGTGAGTTTTGTGAGGATGCTTCGGCCCTTTCTCTTTGGCGCGGCGATGATCGGTGGGATTAGTTTTTTGATGAATGGATGGGTGTTGCCCGGCGCCAATGCCGGGATTTCCCAGTTTAAAATTGCCTACCTGGACAAAGGGAAAGCCTCGACTGACCCGAATATTCATATCAAAGTCGGGCCCGATGCCTACGCCTTTTTGACCCGATACTTCAAGACCGGGAATACCGGGTACAACTTCACGCTGGAAGAGATCCGGGACGGGCAGCTTTTGGCGAAGCTTTCCTCCGACAGGATCCAGTGGGATACAACCAAGAATGCTTGGAAGCTGATCAACTGGCGGCTGCGTGAGATTCAGGAAAGGGGAGAGAAGTACACGGTTGGTGAAGAGTTGGATACCGTGCTCTCGATCACTCCGGCGGATTTTGACCTGCCCGAAAACCATCACGAGACCTTGAAGCTGCCGGAACTGAGCCGCCAAATCAAGGTCCTGGAAGAGCGCGGAGCCGACAATGTAAACTTCTATCGGATCGAGCGGTATGTGCGGTTTATGTCGCCTTTTGCGGCGTTGATTTTGACTTTTATCGGCGTGATCATGTCCGCCCGGAAGACACGTGGTGGATCCGGGTTCCAGATTGCCATGGGATTCCTCTTGGCTTTTATCTATATCCTCCTTTTTATTCTTTCCCGGACTTTCGCAGAAAACGGCACTCAGTACCCGATCTTCGCGGTTTGGTTGCCCAATATCATCTTTGCGGTGACGGGTCTGGTGCTCTATAAAACTGTGCCGAGATAGATGATTGGCAAGGCCACGATCAAAGATTATTTCTTACTTCATTTCATCGTGTTGATATGGGGATTTACGGCCATTTTGGGCTTGCTGATCAGTCTACCTTCTCTGGAGTTAGTGTTTTATCGTACGCTGATTGCGGCTGTTGGAGTCGCTTTGGTTGCTTTTTTGAGGAAAAAGCCGCTCGCCGTCACGCTGCCGCAACTTCTGAAGATTGCCGGAGTGGGTGTGTTGATCTCCCTGCATTGGATCTTCTTTTTCTGGTCTGCGCGACTCTCCACTGCTTCCGTGTGTCTGGCGGGGATGGCGACGACTTCGCTCTGGACAGCATTTGTCGACCCGATGATCAATCGCACGAAGATCAAATGGTACGAGGTGGCCTTGGGTCTGTTGGTGATTTCGGGCTTGCTGGTAATCTTCCAGTTTGAAACCGGCTATTGGATGGGCTTGTCTATGGCCTTGGTCGCTGCATTTTTTGGGGCGTTGTTTTCCGTACTTAACGGACGACTCACGCGGCGACACACACCCTATCAGATTACTTTCTATGAGATGGCCGCCGCCTGCCTGTTTGCGCTGGCTTTCATGCCGGTTTATGCAGCCTTTATCAGCGGTGGCGAGCCATTGCAGTTTGCTTGGGAAGGATTGGACTGGCTCTGGTTGCTTATTTTGGGAGGAGTCTGTACCGTTTATGCTTTTTCGGTGTCGGTGGAGCTGATGAAGCGGCTGTCGGTTTTTACGATCAATCTTACCATCAATCTTGAACCGGTATATGGGATTGTATTGGCGGTTTTGATCTTTGGAGAAAGCGAAAAGATGACACCCCAGTTCTACCTCGGTACGCTGATCATCTTGGTGTCGGTCTTGCTGTATCCTCTGATGAGTTATTGGAGTAGGAGAAAAAAGCCCATCCGGCCTTTGGGTTGAAAAATGCTTTTTAAAGTGTGGTGATATCCTTCAGCGTCGCCAAAGCTTCCTTCAACTCCGCCTCTCGGATATCACCGACTTTCTCGATCAAGCGGTCTTTGGAAATAGATCGAATATGAAATACCATTAATTCGGAAACGACTTTCAATCCATTTCTTGAAGAAGGTTCTAGGATCGGATTTCCCTGATAGTTTTTGATCTTAGATGTCAGCGGTGCAGTGATCACGACTTGGAGGAATTTGTTCATCAGGTTGCCACTAAGGATGACCACCGGTCGTCTCCCAGATTGCTCGGAACCGACGACCGGATTGAGGTCGGATATCCAGATTTCACCTTGCCTCATCGTTGATCTGCTTGAGGTAGGAGTCCATTCCTTCTTCCGCAACCATGAGAATGTCTTCGTCATCGTCGGCGGTACGGTAGGATTTGACATATTCGGCCCGCTTCAGATGATCAAGGTAGAGGTTGAGGGCATTTTCGATCAGCTTGTTTTTGGGAAGCGAAAGCTTTTTGGCATAGTCGGCGAGTCGCTGGAGCAGGTCGTCGGGAAGCGTACTGGTGAAAGTTGCCATTGTGTTTTATATTTATGATTCACAAATATAAAAGATAAAATAAAGGGGCAACACACTGATGTTGAATTTTTTACAACTCTCCTTCAAAGACAAAGTATTCTTCTTTCCAGCTTAATTCGGAAGGCTTTTCCTGAAACAATCCGAAAACAGAAGATCCCGAGCCGGACATCGAGGCGTAGAAAGCGCCTGAAGCGTACATTTTCTCTTTAATCTCTCCGATTTCCGGATACATACTAAAGACGCTAAGTTCGAAGTCATTCACCAAGTCAGTTTTCCAACGGCTGCGGTCGGCGAGAATTTCCTCTAATTTCACTTTCGGCGGGGAGGGAATCACTCCGGCATAAGCTTCCTTAGTGCCGATATGGATGCCTGGGTTGATCAGTACCAAATGGACTCCTTTTAAAGACAGGTCAATCGGCTCAAGAATCTCACCCCTTCCCCGGGCGATTGCCGGGGTATTTCCGATGAAAAATGGGCAGTCACTCCCAAGCTGCCCCGCATATTCCTCCAAAAAGAACTCATCGAGGTGCAGGTCAAACAGGTTGCTCATCAGTTTCAGCGCAAAAGCTCCGTCAGCCGATCCCCCGCCCAAGCCAGCGCCCATGGGGATATTCTTGTGCAGATGGATACTCAGATTTGGCAGGCCTTGGAAATCTTTCCTCAACAGTTTTTCCGCTTTGAGAATGAGATTGTCTTTAGCATCTCCAGGAATCGACAGTCCCGTGGAATTCCAGGTTGTCTTCTTGTCCAAGATCATCTCCAATGCGTCAAAAAGCGGAATCGGGACCATGCACGTCTCGATTTCATGGTAGCCGTCCTTCCTCTTGGAGGTGATGTGAAGGCCAAGGTTGATTTTTGCGTTGGGGAAGCCGATCATTCTGAAAAAGGGTTTGGGCAAAAATAAGGGAATTAGATTGAGAAAGAATTCCTTGCTGTCTTTGAGAAAATCCCTAAACTTCCCGACAAATTTTAAGGATTTATCAGTGTATCATTTTTTTTCTTAATTAAAAGAGAATAAATTTTCGAAAAATTTGAATTATCTCGAAATCGATACAAAATTTCGACAAGCCTTCTTTTTCGGTGGGTTTTTGAAAAATTGATTTTGATATTTTCAAAAAAACGAAATAATGTTTCATAAAAAATATTTTTCCCTAATATTAAAGTCTGTTAAAAAGGATTTGCAAAGAATTAAATATTGTAAGTCTCAAGATTGGGTTTTAATATTGTCATGTGATTCGCAAACGAAGCATCAAACCTCAAACCGCGATATGTCTTTACCTTTGGTCGTCCTCCTAAGCTTTATTATTCTCGTCGGATTTTCGAAGTGAGGCATTAGACCATTATAATCCAGTATATAAAAATCTAAAGTGCCTCACCGACCTGAGGCACTTTTTTATTTATCAGCAATATGACCCCTAGAAATCTTAAGAAATACAGTTGGGAAATCAGTGACAACGACGAGCATCCGGCAGGCAAAGCCATGCTGTATGCCACTGGCTTGAGTGATAAGAAGATGAAACAGCCTTTTGTAGGGATAGCGAGTTGTGGCTATGAAAGTAACCCCTGCAATATGCACCTGAATGACTTCGCCGGTCTGATCAAACAATCCTCCCAGGAATATGATCTGACCGGTTTGGTTTTTAATACCATCGGTATCTCTGACGGTACCTCCATGGGTACGCTCGGGATGCGCTATTCGCTGGTCTCCAGAGAGATCATTGCAGACTCTATCGAGTCCTTCATCTTGGGCCATTCCTTTGACTCCTGCATCGCTGTGGCTGGCTGTGACAAAAATATGCCCGGCGCCGTGATGGGAATGCTGCGGATCAATCGCCCTTCCATCTTGGTATATGGCGGTACCATTGCTTCTGGTAACTATAAAGGAGAAAAGCTGAACATCGTCTCTGCTTTTGAAGCTTTCGGAAAAAGAGTCCAGGGAAATATCTCCGACGAAGACTACGACGGCGTAATTCGCAATTCCTGCCCGGGCAAAGGCGCCTGTGGAGGAATGTACACTGCCAACACCATGAGCTCGGCCATTGAGGCGATGGGAATGTCACTTCCGTATTCCGCTTCTTATCCTGCCAACTCTCCTGAGAAACTCAGAGAATGCCAGGATGTGAACAAGTACATGCGGATCCTTTTGGAAAATGACATCAAACCAAAAGACATCATCACCCGCAAAAGCATTGAAAACGCCGTCCGCGTCACGATCGCCTTGGGCGGAAGTACCAATGCAGTATTGCACTTACTGGCTATTGCCAGAACCGCAGGCGTTGACTTTACGCTGGAAGACTTCAAAGCAATCAATGCCACCACTCCTATGTTGGGTGACTTTAAGCCATCCGGCAAGTTCATGATGGAAGACCTCCATGAGCAAGGAGGATTGCCTGCTTTCATGAAGTATTTCCTCGAAAAAGGATACCTCCATGGTGATTGCATGACTGTGACAGGAAAGACCTTGGCGGAAAATCTTGCAGACATCGATCCAATCGTTCCCTCGATGGTCAACGTCATCCACCCGATAGAGACTCCATTAAAGAAGACCGGACACCTTTGTATACTCAAGGGCAATCTAGCTCCTGAAGGTGCAGTCTCGAAGATCACTGGCAAGGAAGGAACCTCCTTCACAGGGCCTGCCAAAGTCTACGATTCCGAGCAGGAAGCCAACGATGCGATCCGGGATCATCAAGTGAAGTCAGGGGACGTGATCGTCATCCGAAGTGTCGGACCAAAGGGAGCTCCCGGAATGCCGGAAATGCTCAAGCCTACTTCTATGATTATTGGTGCGGGGCTTGGATCAGACGTGGCTTTGATTACCGATGGAAGATTCTCAGGCGGGACGCACGGATTTGTCGTGGGGCACGTTACTCCTGAGGCTTGGTGCGGTGGTCCGATTGGATTGCTGAAGGACGGAGACATCATCACAATAGATGCCGATGCACTGGAGTTGTCGGCCGCAGTTTCCGAGGAAGAATTTGCAAACCGCAGAAATACTTGGTCGCCAAGACCGATACAGGATCTGCAGGGGACTCTCAAAAAATACAACAAACTTGTGGCAACCGCTTCTGAGGGTTGCGTAACAGATAAATTTTAAGCCTATGAAGGACATGATGATCAGAGGTGCGGACATAGTTGTTCGGTCACTTATCGCAGAGCAGGCCGAAGTTATTTTTGGCTATCCCGGTGGAGCAATCATGCCGGTGTATGATGCTCTCTATGATTACCATGATCAGGTCAAGCATGTCTTGACCCGCCATGAGCAAGGAGCGATCCACGCTGCTCAGGGCTACGCCCGTGTCTCTGGAAAAGTCGGTGTTTGTATCGCAACTTCTGGACCCGGGGCGACCAACCTGATCACGGGTCTTGCCGATGCCCAAATCGACAGCACGCCTTTGGTCTGTATCACAGGCCAGGTAGCGGCACATCTATTGGGGACTGATGCCTTTCAGGAAACTGACGTGGTGGGTATTTCTATGCCAGCCACCAAATGGAACATTCAAGTCCGAAGAGTTGAGGATATAGCGCCTGCGATCGCCAAAGGATTCTTCATAGCCCGTTCGGGAAGACCGGGGCCTGTGTTGATTGACATCACCAAGAACGCCCAGACTGATTTCGGCGAGTTTAACTATGTGCCTTGTCTGGGATTCAGATCCTTTAAGACCTACGTTGCAGTCGAGAAGACCAAGATTCAGCAAGCTGCCGAATTGATTAACAAGGCCGAGCGCCCTTATCTGCTATTTGGCCAGGGAGTTGTCTTGGGTAAAGCAGAAGCAGAACTGAAGTTTTTCCTTGAAAAGACAGGAATACCTGCCGCTTCAACGCTCTTGGGCTCCGGCGCACTTCCACAAGATCATCCAAACTATGTAGGAAAACTTGGGATGCACGGTAACTACGCTCCAAACATGCTCACCAATCAATGTGACGTTCTCATTGCTGTTGGGATGCGGTTTGACGATCGGGTGACTGGAGATCTGAAACGTTATGCAAAACAGGCCAAGGTCATCCATTTGGAGCTAGACCCAGCCGAAGTCAATAAGAATGTAAAGGTGGAAGTTGCCGTCATGGGCGACTGTCGCGAGAGCTTGTCTTTGCTGAATGAAGCAGTTGAAGGTAAAAAGCACGATTCCTGGATGGGCAGATTCCGTGAACTCGAGCAGCAAGAGAAGGCAGAGGTCGTTCAACACGACATCACTCCCACTAAAATGGGGCTGACCATGGGTGAAGTCATCCATCAGGTCAACCAGTACAAAGCCGACGATGCGGTGTTGGTGACTGACGTCGGGCAGCATCAGATGATCGCTTGGAGATATTTCAATTACAAAAGACCGAGAACTCAGGTGACTTCCGGAGGATTGGGGACAATGGGCTTTGCCCTTCCGGCAGCGCTTGGAGCACAGCTTCATGACTATTCCCGCCAGGTGATCTGTGTGGTCGGTGACGGGGGAATCCAGATGACGATTCAGGAGCTTGGCACCATCATGCAGACCAAAGCGCCAGTGAAAATTGTACTTTTGAATAACAACTATCTCGGAATGGTGCGCCAGTGGCAGCAGATGTTCTTTGACAAGCGCTATTCATTTACCGAATTGGACAATCCGGACTTTGTCAAGATTGCCGAAGCCTATAACATCAAATCTCAAAAAGTTTCTGATCGGGTTGACCTGAAGGAAGCCATCGAAGATATGTTTATCCATGACGGCCCATTCTTCTTGGAAGTGGTCGTCGAGAAGGAAGACAACGTGTTCCCGATGATCGCGACAGGCTGCTCGGTAGAAGAGGTCAGACTCAGCTAATTCAAACCTATCCTATGAAGCGTTACACCATTTTCGTCATCACCGAGAATTTCATCGGAATTCTCAACAGGATCACCATCATTTTTACCCGACGAGGGATCAATATTGATGCACTGACCGCCTCCGAAAGCCGCATTCCCGGCATTCATCGGATCACTATCGAGGTGACCGCCAACGAGGACACCGTCATCCAGCTCGTCAATCAGATCGAGAAAATCATCGACGTGATCAAGGCGTTTTACCATGAAGACGAAGGGGTCGTGTATCAGGAAATTGCGCTTTATAAAATCCCTGTTTCCCGTTTGGATGCGGGATTGGAGAAAATCATCCGTCAGCATAACGCAAAGATCATCGCTGCCGAGCCTGAGTTTGTGGTGCTGGAGCTTACCGGACACAAAGAGCAAACCCAAGAACTGCTCGAAATCCTCAAGGGCTACGGCTTGTCGGAATTTGCCAGATCCGGACGAGTGGCTGTCGCAAAGCGAATGCTCACCATCGAATCGTTTATCAAGTAAAAACTCAACTCAATAAATATCAAACTATTAAACCTAATATCATGAAATCGAGCAGCCAAGCGAGATTCCATATAGCCTTTAAAAATCAAACTATAAACTTATGAAATTAAAATTCGGATCAGTTGAAGAAAACGTAGTTACCAGGGATGAATTTCCATTGGAAAAAGCCCGTGAGGTGCTCAAGGAAGAAGTAATTGCTGTAATCGGTTACGGCGTGCAAGGCCCAGGTCAGGCGCTCAACCTGAAGGACAACGGCTTCAACGTGATCGTGGGCCAGAGAAAAGGCTCCAAAACTTGGGACAAAGCCGTTTCTGACGGATGGGTTCCGGGTGAAACCCTGTTTGAAATCGAAGAAGCGTGCGAAAAAGGCACGATTATTCAATTCCTGCTTTCTGATGCTGGTCAGATTACCCTTTGGCCAACCGTCAAAAAACACCTGACTCCAGGCAAAGCGCTTTACTTCTCTCACGGATTCGGCGTGACTTACAAGGAAAAAACCGGCATCATCCCTCCAGCTGACGTGGATGTGATCTTGGTAGCTCCAAAAGGTTCCGGAACTTCTCTGAGAAGAATGTTTGTAGAAGGCAGAGGCTTGAACTCTTCCTATGCAATCTTCCAGGATGGAACTGGCAAAGCCAAGGACCGTGTTGTTGCACTGGGTATCGGTGTAGGTTCAGGATATTTGTTCGAGACAGATTTCTACCGTGAGGTGACTTCCGATTTGACTGGCGAAAGAGGAACTTTGATGGGAGCCATCCAGGGGATTTTCGCAGCACAGTACGAAGTGTTGAGATCAAATGGCCACACGCCGTCTGAAGCGTTCAACGAGACCGTGGAAGAATTGACTCAGTCATTGATGCCATTGGTCGCTGAAAACGGCATGGATTGGATGTATGCAAACTGCTCAACTACTGCGCAGAGAGGTGCATTGGATTGGTGGAAACCCTTCCGTGATGCAACCAAGCCGGTTTTTGAAGCACTTTATGACTCCGTGAAAACTGGTCAGGAAGCTCAAAAGTCAATCGATTCCAACTCTAAGGCCGATTACAGAGAAAAGCTCGAGGCTGAATTGAAAGAATTGCGTGAGTCTGAAATGTGGCAGGCGGGTGCAGTCGTCCGTCAGTTGAGACCAGAAAATAATTAAAAACCCAAACCCCAGATATTATGAGTGAAAAGCTGTGGATTTTTGATACAACCCTGAGAGACGGGGAACAAGTGCCCGGGTGCCAGTTGAATACCCAGGAAAAGATCGTTGTTGCTCAAGCCCTCGAAGCGCTCGGCGTGGATATTATTGAGGCAGGCTTTCCGATTTCCAGCCCGGGGGATTTCCTCTCCGTTCAGGAGATTTCCAAAGCGGTTTCCAACCCGATCATTTGCGCACTTTCCCGTGCTGTAGAGAAAGATATCGAAGTCGCTGCCGCAGCACTCAAATATGCCAAAAAGGGGCGAATTCATACCGGAATCGGCGTTTCTCCTTTCCACATCCAATACAAACTCCGCTCTACCCCCGAGGACATCATTGCCCGGGGAGTAGCTGCGGTGAAGTTTGCAAAGCGATTTGTGGAAGATGTAGAGTTTTACGCAGAGGATGCCGGCCGTTCTGAGCCGGAGTTCCTTTGCAGAATCATCGAGGAAGTCATCAAGGCCGGAGCTACCGTAGTCAACATCCCCGACACCACTGGCTACTGCCTTCCGGAGCAATACGGCGCGATCATCGCGAGCTTGAAAAACAACGTACCAAACATCGACAAAGCCATCATTGCGACGCATTGCCACAACGACTTGGGAATGGCAACTGCCAATACCATCTCAGGAGTGCAGCACGGTGCCAGACAGGTAGAAGTCACGATCAACGGGATTGGCGAACGTGCCGGAAATACCTCCATGGAGGAAGTGGTGATGGCGATCAAATCGCACAAATCCATTCCGGTCTACACCGATATAGTCACTCCAAGGATCTACAAGACGAGCCGCTTGGTTTCCAAGCTGATGAATATGCCAGTACAGCCTAACAAGGCAATCGTGGGAAGAAATGCTTTCGCGCACTCTTCGGGCATCCATCAGGATGGGGTTTTGAAACACAGAGAAAACTACGAAATCATCGATCCGAAGGAAGTTGGGGTGGATGAATCAACCATCGTATTGACCGCTAGATCCGGCAGAGCTGCATTGAAGCATCACTTGGATGCTTTGGGAGCGGAGCTCGAGGGCGAGGAATTGCGCGTCGTATATGAAGCTTTCTTGGTTTTGGCAGATTCCAAGCGGGACATTGGCCGCAAGGATCTTCTGGAATTGGTTGGAAAGTACATGGACGAGTCCAACTTCATCGAGCTGGAGAACGTCAGCTATTCATCCAATGGAGAGATCAACGCTGAGGTGAGTTTGAAGATAGGAAACGAAAAGTACACCGCCACCTCCAGTGGAGTAGGGCCGGTAGATGCAGTTTTGAAATCCATTGAACAAATCGTCAAACCGCAGGTGGAACTGGAAGAGTTTCTCATTCAAGCCATCACACATGGCAGTGACGACGTGGCCAAAGTCCACATGCGTCTGATCAAATCGGACAAACCTTATTATGGTTTTGCCTCAAACAATGACATCGTTTTGGCCTCAGCGCAGGCCTTTGTCGATGCGCTCAACAAGATACCCGTCAAAGAATATGCGACTGCATAATTATGGAAAAGACAACATTATTTGATAAAATCTGGGACTCGCACGTGGTCAAATCCGTGCCAGCAGGCCCGGATGTTTTCTTCATCGATAAGCATTTTATCCATGAAGTGACCTCTCCCGTCGCTTTTCTCAACTTGGAGAAAAGAGGCATCGGAGTAAAGTACCCTGAGAAAACGATCGCTACTCCGGATCACAATGTCCCAACAGTAGACCAGGATCAGACCATCAAGGACAAACTGTCCCGAATGCAGGTCGAAAGACTGCGTGAAAACTGCAAGAAATACGGGATCGAATTGCATGACCTCGGTTCTGCCCATCATGGCATTGTGCACGTGATCGGACCTGAGCTGGGTGTGACCCAGCCGGGAATGACCATCGTATGCGGTGACTCTCACACTTCCACGCACGGAGCGTTTGGTGCCATTGCCTTTGGCATCGGTACTTCCGAAGTGGAGATGGTATTGGCTACCCAGTGCATTATGCAGTCCAAAGCGAAAAAAATGAGAATCTCTGTGGAAGGAGAGCTGGGCAAAGGCGTGACTTCCAAAGACATCATTCTATACATCATTGCTAAAATCTCCGCTGCCGGTGCGACCGGATACTTCGTGGAGTATGCGGGATCTGCCATCCGTAACCTCTCAATGGAAGCGAGAATGACCATCTGCAACATGTCCATCGAGATGGGCGCGCGTGGTGGCTTGATCGCTCCTGATGAGACTACTTTCAACTACCTCGAAGGGAAGCGATACACGCCAAAAGGCGAAGAGTGGGATAAGGCATTGGCTTATTGGAAAACACTCAAGACTGACGAAGGTGCTGTCTTTGACAAAGAATACCACTACGATGCTGCAGACATCGAGCCGATGATCACCTACGGTACCAATCCAGGTATGGGGATCAAGGTCGTGGGTAACATTCCGACGACCGAGGGAATGGAAGGCTCTAACAAGACTTCGTACCTCAAATCACTCGATTACATGGGCTTTGCTCCCGGAGAATCTGTAGAAGGAAAGCAAGTGGACTACGTATTTGTGGGTTCATGTACCAACGGCCGCATCGAAGACATCCGCTCTGTGGCTGAGTTTGTGAAAGGCAAAAGAAAGGCGGATAACATCACGGCCTGGATCGTACCGGGCTCGAGAGAAGTGGAAAAACAAGCGCATGCAGAAGGTTTGGTGAAAATCTTGGAAGACGCCGGATTTGAACTCCGTCAGCCGGGCTGCTCTGCTTGCCTAGCGATGAACGACGACAAGATCCCTTCTGGAAAATTGGCTGTCTCTACCTCAAACAGAAACTTTGAAGGTCGCCAAGGCCCGGGTGCACGCACCATGCTTGCATCTCCTTTGACGGTAGCCGCTGTAGCGATCACCGGCAGAGTCACCGATCCGAGGGAGGTTTTTGCAAACTAAAGCTGAGCATTGGGGGAACGGGAAGATGGGCGTGAAGACCTATCGACCTTGAAATCTTTCAATTTTCAAATTTTCCAATCTTTCAATCGAAAAAAAATGGCTTACGATAAATTTACAGTCCTACGCAGCACCGCGGTTCCGTTGCCTACCGAAAACGTGGACACCGATCAGATCATCCCTGCGCGATTCCTCAAAGCTACCGAGCGGGAGGGATTTGGCGACAACTTGTTCCGTGACTGGAGATACGATGTCGAGGGAAATCCAAAGAAGGATTTTGTCTTGAACGACTCCACCTACAGCGGTAAGATTCTGATTTCTGGCAGAAACTTCGGCTCTGGCTCCAGCCGCGAGCATGCCGTTTGGGCAATCTATGATTATGGCTTCCGTTGCGTGGTGTCCAGCTTTTTTGCAGATATCTTCAAAAATAACTGTCTGAATATCGGAGTGCTTCCGGTGACAGTTTCTGCAGAATTTGCCGACAAACTGTTCGCTGCGGTCCAAGCCGATCCGGCTACAGAGATCGAAGTGAGCATACCGGAGCAGAGGATCACTCTTCTTTCCACCGGAGAATCGGAGTCATTTGACATCAATGAATACAAGAAAGACAACATGCAAAATGGCTTCGACGACATCGACTATTTGCTGAATATGTCTTCCGAGATCGATGCTTTTGCAGCATCTAAATAATCTGCTTTCCAAATGGAGCCAAACAGAAGAATAGAAATCATGGATACCACGCTGAGGGATGGCGAACAGACCTCAGGTGTTTCCTTTTTGCCTTCGGAAAAACTCCAGATTGCCAAGCTTTTGCTCGAAGAGCTCAAAGTCGACCGGATCGAAGTCGCTTCCGCGCGCGTTTCCGAAGGAGAACTCGCCGGTGTTCAAAAGATCACCCATTGGGCAACGCAAAAAGGCTACTTGGATCGGGTGGAGGTTTTGGGCTTTGTTGACACGCCTGTTTCGGTTAATTGGATCGTGGAGGCTGGTGCCAAAGTGCTCAATCTCCTGACCAAAGGCTCCCTCAACCATCTGGTTCACCAGCTGAAAAAAACTCCCGAGCAGCACTTTTCAGAGATTGGGGAAAGCATTTCCTACGCTCAGGAAAAGGGAGTTGCCGTCAATGTCTACCTCGAAGACTGGTCAAACGGCATGCGCAATTCTCCGGAATATACGCTGAGCTTAATCGAGTTTTTGACCAGGCAACCGGTGAAGCGGATCATGCTTCCAGACACACTTGGCTTACTCTCTCCGGACGAAGTGAGAGATTTCTTCGATTTGATCGTGGGGAAATTCCCCGGTGTTCACTTTGATTTTCATGCGCACAACGATTACGATCTTTCTGTAGCCAACGTCATGGAAGGCATCCTTCATGGCGCTTCAGGCATTCACACCACCGTCAACGGATTGGGAGAAAGAGCCGGCAACGCGCCCCTGGAATCTGTGATTGCGGTGATCAAGGACTTTACAGATTTCCAGATCAACGTCCAGGAACAGAAGATTTTCCGCGTTTCCAAGTTGGTAGAGCAGTTTTCAGGACAGCATATTCCTGCAAACAAGCCGGTTGTGGGGGAGAATGTTTTCACCCAAACAGCCGGAATCCACGCCGACGGGGACAACAAGAAAAACCTCTATTTCAATGACCTGCTTCCAGAGCGTTTTGGCAGACAGCGAAAGTATGCCTTGGGCAAGACTTCCGGCAAGGCCAACATTCTCAAGAACCTTGAAGAGTTGGGACTTTCTCTTGAGAAAGACGAACTCGCACGCGTGACTCAGCGGATCATCGAGCTGGGCGACAAAAAAGAACGTGTGACCACGGAGGATTTGCCCTACATCATCTCCGATGTGCTGCAAAACAACTCGATCTCCAAGCACATCCACATCGAAGGCTATCACATGACCCATTCCAAGGGCCTGAAGCCATCCGTTCAGCTTCGTCTGAATGTCTATGGGAAATCGTATGATGCCAACGCCACCGGCGATGGGCAGTACGATTCCTTTATGAAGGCGCTGAAAAAGATCTATAAGTCTCTCAAAAAAGAGCTTCCAAAGCTGATCGATTATCATGTTTCCATTCCTCCAGGGGGGAAAACCGACGCCTTTGTGGAGACGGTGATCACTTGGGATTATGGCAAAATATTCAAAACCAAAGGGCTAGACCCTGATCAAACTGTGGCTGCGATGATGGCCACTGAGAAAATGCTCAACATCGTCGAATCTTTTAATCAAACCAATAAGAAAGAAGAATCCGCCTATTATGGAAATGAATATCGCGCTGTTGCCGGGTGACGGCATCGGTCCAGAAGTAGTGGCTCAGGCTGTGAAAGTCGTGAAAGCCATCGGTCAAAAATTCGGACATCAAATCACCTTCAAAGAAGGACTCGTTGGCGCTTGCGCGATCGATGCTACTGGAGATCCTTATCCAGACGCCACCCACGAGATCTGCGCATCATCCGATGCGGTTCTTTTTGGAGCAATTGGCGATCCGAAGTACGACAACGATCCCAAGGCCAAAGTACGCCCTGAGCAAGGTTTGCTGAGAATGCGTCAGAAATTGGGCTTGTTTGCTAACGTAAGACCAACCTTTACCTTTCCTTCTTTGGTGCACAAGTCTCCTTTGAAGCTGGACCGCGTGGATGGGGTGGATTTGGTTTTCTTCAGAGAATTGACTGGTGGGATCTACTTTGGTGAGCCGAGAGGTCGAAATGAGCAAGGAACCAAAGCATTTGACACTAATGTCTACAGCAAGGATGAGATCGTTCGTCTTGCAAGAATGGGCTTTGAAGCTGCGCAAAAAAGAAGAAAACTCCTGACCTGCGTGGACAAAGCCAACGTGATGGCAACTTCCAGACTTTGGAGAGAAACCGTGCAGGAACTGGCTCCTGAGTATCCAGACGTGAAAGTGGAGTACGAATTTGTAGATGCGGTGGCGATGCGACTGATCCAGTGGCCAAAGGCGTATGACGTCTTGATCACCGAGAACCTTTTTGGTGACATCCTGACTGACGAAGCTTCGGTGATTTCAGGCTCTATGGGCTTGATGCCATCTGCTTCCCTAGGTTCTAAGGTGAAGCTGTTCGAACCGATCCACGGTTCTTATCCACAGGCAGCTGGAAAAGATATTGCCAATCCACTTGGAACGGTACTTTCTGCGGCCATGATGTTTGACTACGGATTCGGCCTGAAAGAAGAATCTCAAGCGATCAGCGATGTGGTAAACCTGTCACTTGCCGAAGGATATGTGACTGAAGATATCGCCGACGGCGGTACCGCTTACAAAACCTCCGAAGTTGGAGATTGGCTGGCAGCGAAGATTTTAGCTTAATTCTACTAGCGTAAAATGTAAAAAACCACCTCAGGAATGGGGTGGTTTTTTTATTGATTTCAGGATGGATTCGATTTTAAGCAACCGATTGTTTGTATACCCTTTTTTCTTTTCCTTTTTTATAAGAAAGAAAACATATATACCAACTACTACGCAGGAAAGGATAAAAAATATGTAGACCTGAGTTGGGACACCTTCAACATGATGAGGTGTTGACGCCCAACTTTTACTTGGATTTAAATCATTTACGATCACTCTCTTTTTGTATTAAACCTCTAACAGATTAAACCTCATCAATCAATGGCCAACCCTTAACCCTTTCAATCCTTCGCCGGATTGATCATGATATGCGCACGATGCGTGCCCGGATCCATAATCCAGGGTAGTCCGGGGCCAGCGGGCTTGAGCGGCAGGCCGGTGCTTTCGGCAGTTGCCCAAGGAATGTACACCACGGACCGCATATAGCTGTTTTTCACCTCCCCGGTGGCCCAGTCGACATCGGCATTTTCCGCCGTCAGGACGTTCAGCAGACTCCCTTGGTCGGGGAGTGGCAGCTTTCCGCTTTTGGACTCGGCCTCCCGGATTTCAAAGATCTCCTGAAAGGTCTTTCCTTCCTTTTTCAGTTCCCAACCCCGCGCCATAAAAGGCTGCGCACTTTTGTGATAGGCCGATACGCTGAGCCCTTCGACTGCGGGATTGTCCGCCAGACAGACCAGCTCGTTGGTGCCTTGTTTCAACAGGACAATTTCACCCGCGTCGGCATATCCATAGACGGTGGCCTCTGCCTGTTGGTCTTCCGGGGCAGCCATCACGGCTAGTTTAAGTTGAACTTCCTTGCTTGGGGAAGTCTGGGCAGAGGCGGAAAATCCGGCGAAAATTGCCAGAATGCTAAGAAATATTTTCATGTGTTTATAGTTTGATTTTTTAAGGCCACATGGAATCTCGCATATTTTTATTAATCCAGTGTGTGACGGGTTTGTCTTGCTCGATTTCATAGTAAGAGTCTTTGGAACCCAATCAAGTTACGAACTCTCCAAGGGATTCAAAACCCTTGCGTAGTTTTCTGGATTGGAGCAAATTGCGGGATGCTTTCCCGGCCCTTTTCTTACTTGCTTTCTATTTCTTACTTCGGCGCCCGATTTAAGGGTTGGGCGAAGCAAACCGGCCAGCCGACCGTGGAGGGAAAGCTGGAGCGGGTCTTTCGGTTTGTGCTCGGACATGATGATTTTACGCTGATCGGTTCGAGTAGGACCGATTCGGGTGTGAGCTGTCGGTCAGGATTTGTTCAGATTTTCCTTCGGGAAAAGGAAGATCTCGAATCGCTCCTCCCTGAATTGAACCTAAGTCTCAGCGGAGAAATTGTCCTGAGCTCTGTCGTCGAGATCCCACGGGATTTCAATCTGATCCAATCGGTGGAACGGAAAACCTACCGTTATTTTTTCTCCGAGTCGCAGGACTTTCATCCTTTCGCTTCTGCTTTTTTGACAAAAGTCTCTGAAATCAACTCGCTGGAACAAATGCGGGAAAACGCCGGCTTATTTGTTGGAACGCATGATTTTAGAGCTTTTTGCAAAGCCTCCGAAAACAAGACGGATTATGTCCGGGAGGTCTTAGAGGCAAAAGTCTTCCTGACGACGGACTTTTTTGGTGGGTTTTTTCCGGAAAAAGTATTTTGCTTCGAAGTCACCGGAAGGGGTTTTTTGCATCATCAGGTGAGAAAGATGGTGAGTGCCATTTGGCATTTTTCCGCAGATCAGATCTGTGAAAGACTGGAAAAGCCCGAGGAACGCCGGGATCAGATTCCGACCGCTCAGGCGAATGGATTGGTACTATGGGAGACAGTGCTGGATAACCTTTGAGTGCGCCGCGGCGCACTCAAAGGTTTAAGGGAAAAATTACGTTTTTGTTGTCCAATGGCTGGGCAAAGTCAATGGAGCCCCAATGCTGCTTTCGGAAAAGCAGCATAACAAAAACCTTCGAGGTTTCTAAAACCTCAAACGTTGAGCTCCATCACCACATCGTCCATCACGTAACCGCCGCCGATGTCGATGACTTCCTTGTAAATCTCGACAAAACCCATCCTCATGTAAAAATCAATCGCCGGTTGATTGTGCTTGTTAACGTTAAGCAGGAGGCTTTTTTGCCCGGCTTGTCTCGCGCGATCCGCCACTTCGAGGATGAGTTTTTTGCCAAGTCCTTTTCCCTGTGCCTCCGGCAATAGGTAGATCTTGTGCAGTTTCGCCTTAGGAGAAGCGGCATAGTTGAGTTCGAAACCCGCAAATCCGAGTTCCAAGCCGTCTTCTTCAGCAATCAGAAAGGTATGACCTTTTTCGAGTTGTGACTCGAGGACAGTCAAGTCGTACATCAACTCGAGCATGTAAGTGATCTGCTCAGGACTGAGGATTTTGCCAAAAGTATCCGGCCACGTGCGGTGGGCGATGGACTGGACTTTGGTGAGTTCTTCTATAACTAATTGACGGATTTGAATCATTAACGATTTTTGATTTACGATTTACGACCAGAAAACGAACTGTTAAGACGAAAATCAAGTGGCTGCCTTCACTCAATTTTTCAGTCTTACAATTTTTCAATTTTAAAATTCAAGTAGTTCCTTCAATTTAACCTTAAACCGCTCCGTCGGCAAAAACTGCTTTTCCAGATTTGGAGCAAAAGGAACCGGGGTATCCAAACTTCCAACCCGCATTGCCGGGGCATCGAGATCTTGGAAGCAATGCTCCGAGATCCAAGCGCAGATTTCAGCTCCGATTCCACCGGTCAACGTGTCTTCCTGGAGGAAAATGACTTTCCCGGTCTTTTTCACAGTCGCCGCCACAGCTTCCTGATCCCAAGGCAAGAGCGTTCGGAGGTCGAGAATGTCAGCAGAAATCTCCATTTCCTCGACGGCCTTGATTGCCCAGTGGACCCCCATGCCATAGGTGATGATGGAGACTTGGCTTCCTTCTCTTGCCAAAGCAGCTTTGCCGACTTCCACCGTATAATACGCATCAGGGACTTGCCCCGAGATGGAGCGATAGAGCGTCTTGTGCTCAAAATAGAGGTAGGGATTTGGGTCTTCCAAGGCCGCGTTGAGCAGGCCTTTGGCGTCGTGCGGATTGGAGGGATAGACGATCTTCAAACCGGGAGTATGAAAAAACCAGGCCTCATTGGACTGTGAGTGAAAAGGTCCGCCGGCAGTTCCCGCGCCCGTAGGCATGCGAACAACCACATCTGCATTTTCTCCCCATCGGTAGTGAACCTTCGCCAGATTGTTGACAATCTGATTGAATCCCATCGTCACAAAATCCGCAAACTGCATCTCGACCATGGCTTTGTAACCTTTGAGCGAAAGTCCGAGCCCGGCTCCGAGGATCGCACTTTCGCAGAGCGGTGTATTCCGCACGCGATCCGCACCAAATTTCGCTTTGAAGCCCTCAGTGATCTTGAACACGCCTCCATATTCTCCGATGTCCTGTCCCATCAGGATGAGCTTGGGATACTTTTCCATCGATTGACGCAGTCCGTCACTGATCGCATCAATGAAGCGTTTTTCCGTTGAATCGCCCTTTGATTCGATGACTTGTTGAGAAAACGGAGCATAGACATCGGCCAGTTCTGTTTCGGGATTTGGCGTGATTGATTCTTCTGCGAAAGCGATTTCCAAGCTCTCATTAATCGCTTTTTTGACTCTAGAGTTGATTTCGTTCTTCGTCTTTTCATCCAAAACGTCGATGGATTCGAGATAGGCTTCATAATTATCCACAGGATCAAGTTGGCCCCATTCTTCCATCAAGTGCTTAGGCACATACTTAGTACCCGAGGCTTCTTCGTGTCCCCGCATCCGAAAAGTAATAGCTTCAACCAAGACCGGCCGTGGATTTTCCCGGATGTCTTCAGCCAAAGTTTTGATCACATCATAGACTTCCAGCACATTGTTTCCCTCTATCCGAACGGCCTCTATGCCATATCCTGGGCCTTTTTCGGTGAAATACTTGAATGCAAATTGCTCGTCACTCGGTGTGGAAAGTCCGTATCCGTTGTGCTCCACAACGAAAATCACGGGCAATTTCCAAACGGCCGCCACATTCAACCCCTCGTGAAAATCTCCTTCTGAACTTGCCCCATCTCCGGAGAAAACCAGCGTCACTTTCTTTTCTCCGGCGAGCTTATCCGCCAACGCAATCCCGTCCGCAATCGCCAGCTGTGGACCGAGGTGAGAAATCATTCCGACGATGTGATGGGCCTTGCTGCCAAAGTGAAAGGAACGATCCCGGCCTTTGGTGAAGCCTGACATCTTCCCCTGAAACTGTGCGAAAAGCCGCTCCAAAGGCATCTTTCGCCCCGTGAAAATCCCCAGGTTTCGGTGCATGGGAAGGATGAATTCGTCGTCGGCAAGTGCATTCACTGCGCCGATGGAAATCGCTTCCTGTCCCCAACCGCTAAACCATTTGGAGATTCTGCCTTGGCGGAGCAGAATCAGCATCTTCTCCTCGATCCGACGCGGTAGAATCAGGGATTCGTAGAGCTGGAGCAGCGTCTCGTCAGAGTAGTTTTTTCTCTCAAAAATCAGTCGTTGAGCGTTTGTCGTAGGAGATTCCATGGGGGTTGATTTGCAAATCCAAGGTACAGGAAGCCCCGAAATCGACAAAGTGTTTTTGAAAGCAAGACCGATGAAATCTTTTGAGAACATCGGTCGTCCGAGATCCATCATTTCCGCCTCTCCTGCATTGGCCCCGGCCGTAGCCGAGGCAAAAAATAAATGCAAGGAGTTAAAAAGTATTTGCTGTACGGTTCAAAATTAGAAAAACGATGGCGGCCCCGGCAGTAAGGAACGTTAAGGTTCTTTTATCAAAAGGTTACCTGGGTAATTTGAAGGTAATATTGAGAGTGCGAAGTGGTGTCGTTTCGAAAAATGAGATGCCCCAACAGGCCAGATTCTGAAAAGTTGTCGACAGAGTTTGAACTAGCGACGATTGTATTTACAGCATTCGATCCAGATCAACCTGCCAAAAATCTCGGCGAAATGTCGTTTTGGAGCGGATGACCCTGACTTCTTTTGTTTTCTTGGTTCTTATCCTTTGTGACTTTGTGGCGAAGTCATTTACCTTTGAGCCATGTGGAAAGAAATCTCCGTCCTCATCCGAAAGGAAATCACCCTCGAATGGCGACAGAAGTACGCGCTTAATGGGATTTTGCTTTACGTTGTCTCGGCGGTTTTCATCGTCTATCTGAGCGTCGGAGCCAAGTCAGGTGTCCTTTCCATCCCCACTTGGAATGCGATCTACTGGATCATTATTCTCTTTTCTGCGGTAAATGCAGTGGCCAAAAGCTTTGTCCAGGAGCATCAGGGACGACAGTTGTATTACTACATGATCGCATCTCCGGAGGCGATTATTCTTTCGAAAATCTTTTATAACACAGGACTTACGCTGATTTTGGCCTTGCTGGGCTATACGGTTTTCTCGGTGATCTTGGGGAATCCGGTGCAGGACCAGGGGCTTTTTCTGCTCAATCTGATCTTGGGTTCGGTCGGATTTTCGGCCAGCTTGACGATGGTGAGTGGGATCGCGTCCAAGGCTGGTAACAATGCGACCTTGATGGCGATCTTGAGCTTTCCTGTGATCATGCCGATTCTGCTTATGGCCATCCGCATCTCCAAAAACGCCCTGGACGGACTTGACTGGAGTGTAAGCGTGGACAAACTTTTGACGCTTTTAGCAATCAATGCAATCGTGGGTGTGACGGGATATATTTTGTTTCCGTATCTCTGGAGAAGCTGAAGCGATTTACGATTTTTGATTTACGAGGTAAAAAAGGATTTTAAGCGCCGAACTTTACAACTTTACCACCTTCCAACTTTCTCACTTTTTTTAATTTCCAACCTTCGATTCAGCTCAAACAGAAAGTAATTTTCCAGTTTTTAAATCTTGCAATTTTTCAATCCTTTTATATTTAAAGCATGAAAAACAAAATCGCACTCATTACCGGAGCCACTTCCGGAATCGGAAAAGCCTGCGCTTTGACCCTTGCCAAGATGGGTTTTGACATAATCGCCACAGGACGAAGAGAAGACCGTTTGGATGATCTGGGAAAGGAACTCGCTCCGGGAGTTCGGTTTTTGCCCTTGGTTTTTGATGTAAGAGAACGGGAGAAAGTCGGTGAAATACTTGGCAGTCTTCCTGCGGATTGGCCGGAAATCGACGTTCTGATCAACAACGCAGGCAACGCCCACGGTATGGATCCCATCCAAACGGGCAACCTGGACGACTGGGATGCCATGATGGATATCAATGTGAAAGGCTTGCTGTATGTCTCTAAAGCCATCATTCCAGGCATGACCGAGCGCAAGTCAGGCATGATCATCAACATCGGCTCTATCGCTGGCAAAGAAGTCTACCCGAACGGCAATGTGTATTGTGGCTCCAAGCACGCAGTCGATGCGATCACCAAAGGGATGCGGATTGACCTGAATCCATTCGGGATTCGTGTGGTTGCGATTCATCCTGGGATGGTGGAGACTGAGTTTTCTTTGGTTCGCTTTAAAGGAGACGAGACCCGAGCTGAGTCAGTTTATAAAGGGTTCGAACCCTTGCTAGCTCAGGACATTGCCGATATCGTGGAGTTTGCAGTTAACCGCCCGCCGCATGTGGTGTTAGCGGATATTGTGGTACTTCCCACTGCGCAGGGATCAGCTGCTTTGGTCAACAGAAATCCGGTGAAATGAGACAGTTGTCTATTGGTTTTTTGGCTTTGGCAGTAGCCTGTGCATCGCCGACTAAAAGTGATCAGGAGATCTTTTCCGAACAGCAACGGGAGGTTCTCGATCCTGTGAAAGACATTGATTTGGAAGTTCCCTTACCGGAGCTGGAAAAAAAGCTGATCGACCAAGGCTTGGTGGACGTCCAAACTTCAGTCCCTGGAGTTCGAATTGAGTTGAAATATTCCACCACGGACAACTTCTTCGGAAAGGACGTGTACGACGACCATGTCCGGTGCTATCTCCAGCCGTTAGTAGCTGAGATGGTTAAGAAAGCCCAAGAAAATCTCCAGAAAGAATATCCCAATTTGACCTTGCTGATCTATGACGGGGTGCGTCCGCTCAGCGTGCAGCAGATACTTTGGGACAGTTTGGATAAGCCCGACAGTGTGAAGCCGCTCTATGTGGCTGATCCCAAAATCGGCGGATTGCACAACTTCGGCGTGGCGGTGGATCTGACCATCTTTGATACGCAGGCGGATTCGGCTTTGGATATGGGGACGGGCTACGACTACTTTGGCTATCCGGCCTACCCGGATCGGGAAAAGCAGATGCTGGCCGAAGGCAAGATCACCAAAGCCCAAGTAGCCAATCGCGAGATCCTACGGAAGGTCATAACGGGGGCAGGCTTTACAGGAATCGGTAGCGAATGGTGGCATTTTAACGCCTTTTCCAGAAAGGAAGCCGGAGAAAAGTTCGAATTGGTGAAATAGAGCCCGACGAGCTGACCTACTAGGCTGGATAACCTGCGCCGGTATTCAGGAGAAGTACCCGTTCGCTGGGTTTTATTCTTTTTTCTGAAAGGAGTTTTTTAAATCCTTCCCAAACAGCCGCTGCCTCTGGACAAACCAGTTGGTTCTCTGCGTTGCCTATTTCATTCATTCCCCGGATTATTTCACTGTCGCTTACAGTGACGACCTCGCCGCGGGATTCTTGGAGGACTTTGAGAATAAGGTCTGCTGCAAAAGCTTGAGGAACAGAAAGGCCGTATGCGATGGACATCTGATAATCATCGAGAGAAGATTGAATGCCCTGAATTCTGTCTGCGATCGGTGCGCAGCTTTCTGCCTGGACGGCCACCATCCGGGGAAGCTTGTCGGGGAGTAGCAAACCCATCTGAACCAATTCCTGAAAGGCTTTCCAGATACCAATCAGCCCAGTCCCGCCGCCTGTAGGATACAGAATCACATCCGGCAGTCCTTCACTGAACTGTTCAAATATCTCGTATCCCATGGTCTTCTTGCCCTCGAGGCGGTAAGGCTCCTTCAGGGTAGCGAGGTTAAAAGCTCCTCTGGTTGATTGGATTTCCGCCGCGACCCGACCGCAGGAATTAATCATTCCCGCGACTTGTATGAGATTGGCTCCGTAGCGCTCACAGGTTTCTTTGAAATGATCCGGTGTGTTTTTTGGCATGATGACCGTGGCTTGTAAGCCTGCGGCCTTGGCATAGGCGCTCAAAGCGCCGCCGGCATTTCCAGCCGTAGGAATGACCAGTTCCTCAATCCCCAACTCGACCGCTTTGCTGACCGCCATGCTGATGCCACGGGCTTTGAACGAGCCGGTGGGATTTCCGCTTTCGTCTTTTACCAGAAGCTCACGCTGGCCGTACCTACCTGCTAGGGTGGACCAAGTCAAGACTGGAGTCAGTCCCTCGTCCAAGGTGATCCGATTCTTTGGGTCAAAGAGCGGCAGATAGTGGGAGTACCGCCACATGGAGACTGTCTCCTCCAAGATCAAAGGCTCTGGCGTGAGTGAGTACTCGGCTACCAAGGGCTGGTGGCAGCAGGTCGCAAATGTCTGGACGAGATGTGGCGAATAGAATTTTCCGCAGGAGGGGCATTGAAGCCTTTCGAGCAAGGAGAGTCGGGCAAGGGGTAGTGTTGGCATGCCCGAATTTAGCCCTGCTTGCCAGATCGGTAAAATACTGGTTTGTTATGAGTTATAACTTCCCGTTATAGATGAGCCGCGCTTTTCGGATGAGGTTCCGCATGAGGCCGAGTGTTTCTTCGCCTTTTCTGGTCACAAAGCTGAATTCCCTCATGACCTGAAATCCCGGCACTTTGATCTCCTTTAACGCGCCGGATTTCAATTCTTTTTGGACAGCCAACCGTGATAGAAAACCGATCGCTTCCGCTTCGATCAGATAATTTTTTAGAGCCTCGGTGCCGCCTAACCGGGCGATCACATTCAGCTCGTTGAGTTTGATTCCGTGCTGATCAAAAGACTGGGTAAGTATAGCCAAGGTTCCGGAGCCTCTTTCTCTAAGCGCCATTCGACAATGGATCAGTTCCCCAAAAGGAAGATTGTCTTTAGCATACGGGCTGGAAGAGGCACACACAGGGATAATCTCGTCGACCATGAAAGGCTCGGACTGGTAGCTGTTGGTATGATGAAAAGACTCCACGCAGGCCAGATCGATCTCTTGGGAGTCCAACGCTTTCAGAATGGTTTCGCTGTTGCCATTGACCAACAGAATCTGGGCTCCGGGGACTTCGCGGTGGAGCGAGGCAAGGATTTTTGGGATTACATAGAGGGAAAAGGTGGTGCTTGCGCCGATTTTGATTTCACCTTTGATCTCTTCCTCTTTTTTCAGAGAATCAAAATAGGTGCGGATTCCCTTTTGGATTCGTTTGGCGGGCAGAAGCTCCTCGAGCAGTTGTTCGCCCGCGGGAGTGAGTAGCGTGGCATTTCCCTTTCTGATAAAAAGCGCCGTTCCAAGCTCCCCTTCGAGCTGCCGAATATGTTTACTGACCGCTGGTTGGGAGATGAAAAGATGCTCAGCAGCTTTCGAAAAACTCAGGTGACGGGCGACAACGAGGAAAACTTCATAGCGGTAGTCGATCATTTTGCTGGCGTTAGTTGAATGCGGGCTCGCAGAGAGGATCAAGTTGGTACAAGCGTGGAGAAGCCCCAACTTGTAAACGGATGAGTGGAGTAAATGCTTTCCGGCTAAAAAGAAAAAGTGGCTCTGCTAATGTCGGTGATCTAAGCGTTTGTCAAAACCCAATGACTGACTGTGTAAAAAAATGAGTTTCCTGAACTTCAATTAATAGCTTTGAATTGCTGGGAAAATTTCCCCGGAGGATTAACTTGCCGAATAGATGTGTATCAACTAACAATGTCCAAAATGAACCTTAAACCTTTACTTCTTACGCTGACGCTGATTTTCAGCGTCTCACTTTTGGCCTTTTCCCAAGGTCAATATCGAGTCTTGGTGTTTTCGAAAACCGCCGGATTCCGCCACCAATCCATCCCTGAAGGAGTCGCTGCCGTCAAGAAGCTCGGCCAGGAGCAAGGCTTTGGAGTCTATGTCACCGAAGACGCCGGACATTTTACCGATGAAAACCTCGCCAAATATGACGTGGTTGTGCTCCTCAGCACTACCGGAACGATCTTCGACGAAGCGCAGAAAGCGGCTTTTCAAAAGTTTGTCCAGAGTGGAAAAGGCGTCGTAGGCATCCACTCCGCTACGGATACCGAATACGAGTGGCCTTGGTACAACAAGATGATCGGAGCTTATTTCCTCAGCCATCCGCGCCAGCAGACCTTGAGATTGGAAGTGAAAGACAAAAATCACCCATCGACCTGGCACCTGCCGGACAACTGGCTTTGGTATGATGAATTGTACGAATTCCGCGAGATCAATCCGGATATCAAGGTGCTGATCAACGCTGATGAGTCCACCTATGAAGTATCCAAAGGAAACGGACCAAATCACCCGATGGCCTGGTACCATGAATTTGACGGCGGGCGGGTGTTCTATACTGCCTTTGGTCACGTAGAAGCCGCGTGGCAAAATGCCGCCTTTCTTCAGCACGTTCACGGCGGGATTTGGTACGCTGCCAAAGGGAAACTTCCCAAGTAATTCCCTAATAATTCGAGGCTTCGGAACTTCCGAAGCCTTTTTTGGTTTTTCTTTGTAACAAAACCAAGATTGTCATGCTAAAAGCTCAAGCCAGACCCGTTCACCTCTACATGGAGGCCAATCCCAATCCCAATTCACTAAAGTTTGTGGCCAACTTCATGCTGGTCGAGGAAGGGGTGAGTTTTGACTATCCGAGTGCGGAAAGCGCCGAAAATAGCCAGTTGGCCCGAGAGCTCTTCAACTTTGCCGCGGTGGTGCGTGTTTTTGTTGCATCAAATTTTGTGACCGTCACCAAATCAGAGGAGGTCGAATGGCCAGAGATTCAGCATATCATTCGCGATCACATCAGACAGTATCTGGAGTCGGGGCAGATGGCGGTGACAGCGACTTTTGAAAAAGATCCGCTTTTTGACGAAAATGACTCTGAGACAGTCAAAAAAATAAAAGGAATTCTAGACGAATACATCCGACCCGCGGTAGAGCAGGACGGAGGAGCCATCGTTTTTCATTCCTTTCATGACGGTATCGTCAAAGTGCATTTGCAGGGCTCCTGCTCAGGATGCCCAAGCAGCACCGTGACGCTCAAAGCCGGCATTCAAAACTTGCTCACCCGCATGCTTCCTGAGGTAAAGGAAGTGCAGGCAGAAGGTGTCTAACTAAACTGATTCATGGCAAAAAGGGATTGGTCCTGGGCTCTCTTGGGAATATTGGCTCTGGTAATCCGCTATTTTGCTGCGCAAAATCCGGAGGCAACGGACGAAATTTATTCTAGGAAGTTCTTTCCCGGAATCAGAAATGTCATCGACTTGACGCTGGGAAATCTTCCCTTTCCCAGCGTTTACTTTTTTATCGCCTCGGTCATCCTTGTTTTGGGATTATTTGTCCTCAAATTCAAAAATATCGCCGGATGGAAGTCCCGCACATTCTACACGTTCAAGGCGCTGGCTAACGGGATAGGAGCCTTGGTATTTTTTTTCTTGGTGCTGTGGGGATTTAACTATCAGCGGACGCCGATCTTTCAGCAGCTTTCCCTCAAGCCCCAATCTCTCAATCTCGAGCAACTCAAGTCAGAAATTGACATTACCCGACGTCTCGCCGTGCAGTATCGTGGCAGAGTCACCGCAGACACCTTGGCAATCGATTCGATCATGGAGTACCAGGACTTGGAGCGCGTGGTGCGGAGCAACATGCACGAAAATCTGGATATCTTGGGTTTGAACTTCACCGGAAAACCGAGGACAAAGCAGTTTCCGCCGCCTGGATTTATGCGAAAGATGGGCATTTTGGGCATCTATTTTCCATTTACGGGAGAGAGCTACATCGACCCGACACTTCATCCGCTTGAGCGGCCCTTTACAGTGGCGCACGAGATGGCGCATAGCTACGGCGTGACCAACGAGGGAGAGGCCAATTTTATCGCTTGGGTGATCTGCACCAACTCGGATGATCCGCTCTTGAAGTATTCCGGGCACCTCCGACTCCTGCAATACCAGATGCGGGATTACTACCGCATGGCACCGGGCGACTACCGAGAATGGCTGAAGGGACTTTCAGCGGGAATTCGGAGTGATCTCAATTCCATCCGCGAAGTCAGTGAAGCGATCAAGCCTTTTTCGCTGGAGTTGAGCCGGAAATCGAATGATATTTTTCTAAAAAGTCAGGGTGTTAAGGCGGGTGTCAATTCCTATCAGCAGCTGCCGATGCTGGCTTATGCCTGGAGGCAGCGGATGAATATCTTAGGTTGAACCTTGGATATTAGTTTTTAGCTTTTATTTTGGGGGGAATTTATTTCTTCTCTTGATGCTCAGACTTGCTTTTTCTTTCCTTTTGATCTTTTCCTTTGCTCAAGCAGTCAATGCCCAAATCACTCTTGATCCCCAGCGCGACTCCGAACAGAATGTGGTGATCTACGCAGTAAATCCTACCAAAATCACTTATTCCTTGATTATCAGCTTTTCTGATCTTCAGAATATGACCACGTCAGGGGGTGGTAATACAGTAACTGCGGTGTCTCCCGGTAGATCTAAAGTGGCTACGCTAAAGCCCACGTTGGCGGGGCAGGGCACGAATTACCGATACAGTTTCAGCTTTGCAAAAGGGAACATCTACGGGAAAACTAAGGTGGAACCGATCTATCTCATCCCTGTGGCAGATGGGACAGCAGATGAAAATTACATCGAGATTTTTCATGAAGACGGTACGCTCACCAGGCTAAAAATCCTGAAAGCAGGGTCTGAAAAGGTGCAGGTCGGGGATGTAGTACTGCCGGGGCAGGCACTGGCCGAGTCCGCTGGAGATCACTATCAAAATGGCCCTCATGTACTCATGATTAATTTTAAGCCGGTGAAGGCTGATCTGGACAAGTTCAAATACGCCTATTTCCCGGTGGTTTTCGCAGCGAAGGAAGGGAATCTGGAAATCAAAGAGTCGACAAAATTGACCGCAACTCAGCCTCAAGAAGTGGTCACGATGGAGCTCAGCAAAAAAGGACTGAAGCAAATACAGGAGTCAAACTAGATGGATTGGGCGGATTGTTTTTTCCTGTTTCCGATCCACACTCCCAAGATTACCCCGGCAATACCAATGTAATGCCCGATCAATAACACCTCGCCGTCCAATACACCCCACATGATCGCCACAATCGGGATCGTGTAGGTGACCAAACTCGCAAAGAATGGGCTGGCATTTTTCACCATGATATTAAACAAAACCAACGCGATTGCTGTGCCAACCATGCCCAAGATGGTCAGGTAGCCCAGCGCTTCCCAAGCATGGGGATGGGTGACGAGCTTGTATGAAAACTGGGTGCCGGCAAAAAGGTAGATCAAGGCAAGCGGCAAGATCATCAGAAGCGAAATCGAAGAGATTTCAATGGACTTGAGCTTGGTAAAGCGGGTTTTGATGACGTGGAGGTTGAAACTGTAGCAGATACAAGCCGCGATGACAAAGAGTCCATAGGCGTTGATCCCAGTCAGCGAATCCCAGCCACCGCCGTCTTTGTAGGTGACCAAGATGATCACTCCCACAAAGGCAATGAGCAGTCCGAGGCCATTTCGCCTGGTGATCTTGGTGTCGAAAAACAGCGCTCCGACCAGTACGACGAATAGCGGAGTCAGGGCATTGAGCACACCGGTAAGCGAACTGCTGAGCTGAGTCTGAGCCATCGGGAAAAGAAAGGCAGGGAAAAAGCTGCCGAGCAGACCTGCGATCAGTAAGTTTTTAACCTGTGTTTTACTGAGATTTTTGAGTTTTGGAAGAGAAAGAGGCAGCAGTAATGTCGCAGCAGCCACCATCCGATAAGCGCCGACTTCTCCGGGACTGAATACCTCCAATCCACGCTTGATGAGGATAAATGAGGTTCCCCAAATCAGGGTTAAAATGACCAGCAAAGCCCAGTTTTTCAGGCTGTTTTCTGAGTGGGTAGTACTCATTAAATCGTCAAAAAGATAGATGTCTGCAAAGGAACTAATTCGGCTCCAAAAAAGGTCAAAAAAAAGACCTCAGAGATAAAAATTCTGAGGTCGTTTGGTTTCAATATTGAAATTCGTAGTCCGCGTAGGCTTCTGCGACTTGACCGAGAATCTCAGCTACCTGCTCGTAGGTATCGGCAGTGACCATCTCGGTTCGGAAGGGCTTGAAGTTGGGCATGCCCCGGAAGTAATTGGTATAGTGACGGCGCATCTCCAGAATCCCCTGCTTTTCGCCTTTCCATTCTACGGAGAAGTCCAGGTGCTTTTTGGTCACGGCAATCCGTTCGTGAAGATCTGGGCCTGCCAGTTTTTCACCGGTTGCGAAGAAATGCTTGATCTCATTGAAGATCCAAGGATAGCCAATCGATGCCCGGCCGATCATCATCCCGTCGACGTTGTACTTGGCGCGGTATTCTCCGGCTTTTTCCGGGGTGTCGATGTCACCGTTTCCAAAGACCGGGATGTGCAATCTTGGATTGTCTTTGACCAAATTGAGGTAGCTCCAATCCGCTTCACCTTTGTACATCTGCTGACGCGTTCGCGCGTGGATGGAGATCGCTTGGATTCCCACATCCTGAAGCCGTTCGGCTACTTCTACGATCCGTATAGTATTATGATCCCAACCCAATCGTGTTTTGACTGTGACAGGAATATTCACACGCTTCACTATCTCGGCGGTCATAGAGACCATCTTGTCAATGTCGAGCAGGATTCCGGCACCGGCACCTTTGCAGGCGACTTTGTGCACAGGACAGCCGTAGTTGATGTCCAGAATATCCGGGCCGGCGGCTTCCGCAATGGCAGCAGCCTCCCGCATGGATTCGATCTCGTTGCCGAAGATCTGAATCCCCACAGGTCGCTCATAGTCATAGACGTCTAACTTTTGGACGCTTTTGGCAGCGTCCCGAATGAGGCCTTCTGAGCTGATAAACTCGGTGTACATGAGGTCTGCCCCGTTTTGTTTGCAGACTGCGCGAAAGGGTGGATCGCTCACATCTTCCATCGGGGCGAGCAGTAGGGGAAACTCCCCCAGCTCTAACTTTCCAATCTTAACCACTTCTCAATTCTAAATTTGGCGTAAATTTACCCCAAATTATGGAGATATACGAAACCCAAACTGAAATAGGCAAACGGCAGAGTTGGCTATTGTCATTGATAGTCATTGTCTTAGTCACTATTGGAGTCCTGATTCTCTTGCAGGGATTTGCCTTGGTCTTAGTTCCGACACTGTATAACATCACGATGGAGGACTTTTTGGGGCTGATGACCGGCGACTATGATGTGCCAAACGGGCGGATGGCGATGCTTTTTGTCCAGGGAATCGGCTCCGGGATTGGGTTTTGGGTCGCAGCTTGGGTCATCTCAAGATTTATAGACAAAGCGGAATTACACTGGGATATCCAGCGGGAAAGATTCAACGTCAAAAATCTTTTACTCGCGCTTGTGATTACGCTGGGGGCGATGTTTGTCAACGGACTTTTGGTCTATTGGAATGCACAACTGGATCTGCCGGAGTCCATGGCCGGATTGGAGAGCTGGATGAAAGAGATGGAGACTCAGCTGATGGAGCTGACTATGTTTCTGACGGATTTCCAGAGTATTCCGGAGCTTTTGACGGGGATTTTGGTCATTGGTGTTTTTGCCGGCATCGGTGAGGAGATGTTTTTTCGGGGCATCATCCAGCCCAAGATGAAGCTTTACACCAATTCCGCCCACTCGGGCATTTGGTTGACCGCGATCATATTTTCGGCGATTCATGTCCAGTTTTACGGGTTTGTTCCACGTGTTTTTTTGGGGGCTCTTTTTGGGTACCTCTATCACTATTCGGGCAGCCTGCTTTATCCGATTCTAGCCCACGTTTTTAATAATTCTTTGACCGTGTTGGTCATTTATCTGTCCAACCAGGGAATCGTAGATTTTGATCTGGAGTCCACGGATACAGTGTCTTACCCGGCGGCTTTGACGGGGCTGTTGGTTCTTATGATTGGATTCTTTTACTTTAAAAAAATCAATCAACCAAAAGATGCAGAATTGGATCAAGGTATTTGAAGATCAAAACCAGATTCGTGCGGAGATCGTGAAGGCCGTATTGGAAGAAAATGGGATTCCTGCGGTAGTGATGAATAAAAAGGAGACGGTCTACAACGTATTTGGAAGCTACGAAGTGCTGGTCGCTCAGGCTGATGGACTAGTAGCAATGCAATTGATTCAAAATGAAATCAAGTTTTAACATTAATAATTACAGCAATCTGGGCCAGCGGGCGATCACTGCGGTCATCGGGGCCTTGATTGTGGTCACAGCGTCCATCTATTCGGACTGGACTTACTTCGTGGTGTTTGCGACGATCTTGGGTTTTTCCCAGATGGAATTCTACAAACTCACCGGTCTGGACGGAATGCTTCCACTGCGGAGTTTTGGGACATTTCTGGGGATCATGATCTTTACGCTGACTTTCATGATCGAAAAGGAGCGCCTTCCCAACGAATATCTCTACTTGATCTTCCCGATAGTTTCTCTGACTTTCTTCATCAAGCTGTATAAGAAAACCGACAGAAAACCCTTTACCGGCGTTGCCTATACCTATTTGGGGATTTTTTATGTGGCTCTGCCTTTTTCCCTGCTGAACCTGGCGGTGTTTTCAGTAGACAAGGTGTATCATTATGAAATACTCATTGGATGTCTGCTGATCCTCTGGGCAAGTGACACTGGTGCTTACTTTGCCGGAACGAAGTTTGGCAAGACGAAACTTTTTGAACGGGTATCGCCTAAAAAGTCCTGGGAAGGCTTTTTGGGTGGAGCATTTTCGGCCATCGCGGTGGCATTCATTTTGTCCCAGTACTTCCAAGTGATTGAAGACTGGAAGTGGCTGGTCATCGCCGGGATCATCATCATCGCGGGAACTTATGGCGACCTGATCGAGTCGCTTTTCAAGCGCTCGATCGAGATCAAAGATTCCGGGAGCGGATTGCCGGGACATGGCGGATTTATGGATCGTTTTGACGGATTGTTACTTTCGGCCCCATTTATTACCGCTTTTTTGAAAATATTTTAATAATCGCAGGGCGGTTTGAAAATCTAAGTAAGTTTGTACAGCATTTCGCAAACACATTTTAAGAACCCAAATATGGCTTACATTGAACCGGCTCCGATCAAGGATAAAGAGAATCCTCTGGAGTCAATGATGGAAAGATTCAACATCGCTGCGGAGAAACTCGGACTCTCCGATGAAGTTTACAACGTGTTGAAGAATCCCGCCAAACAAGTGATCGTCTCCCTGCCCATCACGATGGACAATGGCAAGATTCAGGTCTTCGAAGGGATTCGGGTCATTCATTCAAACATTCTTGGTCCTGCAAAGGGCGGAATCCGATTCGCTCCGGATGTACATCTGGACGAAGTGCGGGCGCTCGCTGCCTGGATGACTTGGAAATGTGCCGTGGTCGATATCCCTTATGGCGGTGCAAAAGGCGGCGTGCGCTGCAACCCCCGTGAAATGTCAAAAGGCGAAATCGAGCGCTTGGTCAGAGCCTATACCATGGCGATGATCGACGTGTTTGGCCCTGACAAAGATATTCCAGCTCCTGACATGGGGACTGGCCCGAGAGAGATGGCCTGGCTGATGGATGAATATTCCAAAGCACACGGGATGACCATTCAGGCGGTTGTCACCGGCAAACCACTCGTGCTGGGCGGATCTCTGGGACGAACCGAAGCAACGGGTCGCGGCGTGATGGTTTCGGCTTTGGCTGCAATGCAAAAGCTAAAAATCAACCCGTTTTCCGCTACCTGCGCAGTTCAGGGATTTGGAAATGTGGGGAGCTGGGCTGCTCAGCTTCTGGAGGAAAGAGGATTAAAGATCGTGGCGATTTCTGATCATACCGGGGCATTTTACAATGCTGCCGGGATCAATGTCCAGGAAGCTATCAAGCATAAAGAGGCCCATAGCGGTACTCTGGAAGGCTTTACGGGCGGAGACAGGATGGAAAATCCCGGAGACCTGCTCACCATGGAAGTGGATGTATTGGTGCCTGCAGCAATGGAAGATGTCATCACCGTGGCCAATGCAGATAAGATCCGCGCCAAGCTGATCGTGGAGGGAGCCAATGGACCGACTTCGGCCAAGGCAGATGCGATTCTCAACGAAAAGGGAATCATGGCGGTGCCGGACATCTTGGCCAACGCGGGTGGTGTGACCGTTTCGTACTTCGAATGGGTGCAAAACAGGCTCGGCTACAAGTGGACCGCCGACCGCGTCAACCGTCGTTCTGACCGAATCATGAAAGATGCCTTTGATACCGTATATGCGGCGGCTGTAAAGTATGAAGTACCGATGAGAATCGCTGCGTATATCGTTGCCATCGACAAAGTGGCCAAGACCTACAGCTTCCGCGGTGGGTTCTAAGGCTCGTTTAAGCTAAAAGTTTTACCTTTGGGGCGTGGGAAATAGTTTTTCCACGCCTTTTCAATTTCAAAAACATGATGACAATTCACAAAGAGGGGAGAGTGCTGTTGTTTTGGATGATGATCATCCTAGTCGCGCTCAATTACTTACTGTATTACTACCTCCCCGAGCAGCGATTGCTGATCAATCTCTCCTTAATCGTCAGCGTGGTCTTGTATCTGATCGTTTTACAGTTTTTTAGAAATCCCGTGTTCTCGCTTCCAAATGAAGATGGGATTGTATTCGCGCCAGCGGATGGCAAAGTCGTTGTGATCGAGGAAGCTTTTGAAGGCGAATATCTGAAAGAAAAGCGCAAGCAGGTCTCTATCTTTATGTCTCCGATCAATGTCCATGTCAACCGATCACCTGTGAAAGGCGAGGTGGAGTACTTCCAATATCACCCCGGAAAATACCTGGTGGCTTGGCATCCCAAGTCCAGCACAGAAAACGAGCGCACCTCGATGGTCATCACCGACTCAAAAGGAACCAAAATCATGGTACGCCAGATCGCTGGAGCCTTGGCCCGAAGGATCAAATGGTATGTGAAAGCGGGCTCAAAATTGGAGCAGGGCGGAGAATTCGGTTTTATCAAGTTTGGCTCCAGAGTGGATATGTACCTTCCGTTGGATGCTGAGATCCTCTGTACGATGGATCAGGTGACCAAAGGTGCCAAGACGCCGATCGCGAGATTGAAGTAGGGACTGTAAAAAACAGGCAATGGAAATTTTTTAACTTAATTTTTAAAAATCTGTAACATTCAGAATATTTGAGACGTCTTGGTGGATATCAACCAAATAGATCTTTTATGAAATCAGCGTTTTATTTAGTCGTACTTGTTTTTGCCGTAGGGCTGGTCGGTTGCAGTGAGGAAGAAAATCCGAGATTTCCCTTGATGGGGACGTGGGAAAGCCGCGTATATGTCGATTCTCTCGATTATTGGTTCGTGGAATCCTATGCGTTCAAAAATGACAGCATTTTTGAGTTGACAAAGACCGTAAGGCAGACAGAAACAGGCCCAGATTTAGGATATCAGTTGATTTCTAGCTCTTGGTATAATCTGGAATCGGACACATTCAAGTATTACTACTCCGATGCCTTGATTTATTTTGGAGTTGATTCCGAATCCCAGCGGGTTTATTATGGTTCGAAGGAAGATTTGAGGCCGGGGATTGTTGATTTTTTTAGAACTCCCGAGGGGATACTGACCTTTTCTTCAGACCAAAGAAGTTTTGAATTTCAGGAGAATTGTTGGTCGCCTGCGCCGGGTATGGAATGTATTGAGTTCGAGTCAAAAGAGTTCATTAAGGTCGATTAAGAAATGGCTTAGTGATTTTCCTGAAACAATTCCTCCGAAATGTCTAAACGGCTTGACCGGGCAAGTCTTTGTGCTGAAGTTTAATCTTTGCTTTTCTTTTGATCCCTCAGCGACTTCAGATACAGCCCTTCCACTCGTTCCCTTGCCCAGGGAGTTTTTCTTAAAAAAGTCAGACTGGACTTGATAGACGGATTATCGGTGAAACACTTGATCGTGATTCGCTCTCCGAGTTCTTTCCAGCCATACGTATCTACGAGATGGTTTAGGATCGTATCCAGTCGGAGACCGTGAAGCGGATTTTTGGGTTGAGATTCCAATGTCAAATGAATAATGATGAATTTGAAGTTAAGAATTCTGGCAGCAACCTACATGCTGGCGACCGCCTATTAACTATTCGGCTCGATCAGATCCCACAAGTTACCATACAGATCCTTAAACACCGAGACCGTCCCGTAAGCTTCCTTGCTTGGCTCCCGTAGAAACTCCACGCCTCGTTCGGTGTATTTTTTATAATCTCTCCAGAAATCATCCGTGTACAAAAAAAGGAAGACCCGGCCTCCGGCTTGGAATCCCACCTGCTTTTCTTGAGCTTCATTGGCGGCTTTGGCCAAGAGCAAATGGCAGGAAGATCCAGGAGGGGAGATCCGTACCCAGCGCTTGGTTTCGCTCATTACAGTATCTTCCAAAAGTTCAAAATCGAGGACTTCTGTGTAGTAGTGGATCGCTTCGTCGTAGTCTTTGACTAAGAGCGCGAGCTGTCCCAGTTGTTGTTTCATAAAAAAACTAAAAAGAGTTTTGTGTTTATTGGTTTAGCTGATAGTTTTAAGACCAAACCGTTTCCGATGTCCAAAATTAAATTACTTATAGTCTTTTTCGTCCTAATGCTGACTTTTTCCTGCAAGGAAAAAGAAACCGAAAGTCCAGTAACTTGGTCGCTAACTCCCTCTGGGGAGAAAATCCAACTTCCGCTTGATGACAGCACCTCCAATGTCAGTATGGGATTGGAATATTTTCAGAGTGAAAAGCCTCTGCTCTTTAACTCCAATCGGAATAACAATTCACTCCAGATCTATGACCTCGATGGGCAGACGCTTGTGAAGGAAATCCGATTTGAGCGAGAAGGTGATCAAGGCACGGCGCTGGGGCACTTTCATGTACAGAGCTTAGACAGCATCTTCATCTTCCCGGAGATGAGTCCCTTTATCATCTTGACCGATACGTCCGGGACGATAAAAAGCCGGATCCGGTTTTCCCTCCCGGAAGGCTATCCCATGATTTTTGTCCACAATAGCTACTATGTGTCTCCTCCCGTGGTCCGGGGAAAAGAACTGATCGTCAAGGTGAGACTTGACGGGAACCCAAGTAGTATAAACCAAGAAGCGCTGGACGGCAAGAAATTATTGGCCGCAATCAATCTGGAAGATGGCTCCACGCGACTATTACCATTTGGTTTTCCGAAGGACTATCTGTCAAATGGTCAAAAGCAGTTCGAATTTAGCGTCGCAGGTAATCATGGAAAGACCGTCGCGTCGTATATGGGAGATCATCAGGTTTATTTCAGCAATTCGGAGAATGAGCCCATGCAACCCAAATCTGCAAAGAGCCAATACCTGGACGAAACCATGCCGACCTTTCCAAAAGACGTGGATGGAAGAGGCTTTAGTGCGTATTTCTTTGCCAAGTCGAGATACGAATCGCTGATTCATGATCCGTATCGAAATGTTTATTACCGCTTTGCCTATCCGACCGTCGTGGCAGAGACTGATGAAGAGTTGAGAGCGCTTCGAGCCAGCCCTGGGCCATTTGTGGTGATGGTCTTGGACGAAGATCTGAATGTCCTGGCAGAAACGAAATTTGACAGCGGGACCTATCTGCCGAGCAATTTCTTTGTGGGAGAAAAAGGCCTCTACCTGTCTCTCAGCCACCCTGATAATCCGGCAAACCAGGAGGACCAATTTGCCTTTGAATTAATTCAGTTGAAAGAATAACGAGAGAAGGCTGGTCCAAATCGGGCCAGCCTTTTCTCGTTTATGCATTTTCGAGCGTCCGTCGGATTTGATCCAGATTGACCCGGATCTCCTCGATGCTTTCCCACTCACGCCCCGGAGTTCCATGTTCGATGCCGACATAGCCATGGAACCCATGCGCTTTGACGATCTTCATCATGCGCTCGTAGTCCAGTGGGTGTTCTTTTCCATGATCATCCCAGACGGTAGGCTTCAAGCTCACCCCTTTGGCATAAGGCATCAACTCATCCACGCCTCGATAGGAGTCGTAGCTTGAGATTTTGTCTCCGTCAGCATGAATCCGGAAGTTTCCAAAATCGGGCAAGCTCCCAGCTCTTTTGTGCCCGGTTTCCTTGATCATTTTGGCCAGCCATTTTGCGTTGGAGGAAAAGCCCCCGTGATTCTCGATGATCACGTCGATACCGAAATCATCCGCAAATTCGCACAGCTGTCTCAGGCCGGAGCTGCATACGTTGATTGCTTCCTGTTCCTTTTCAGGATCGGTGCTGTAGGGGACGGCGGTGTAGGCATTGACCCGGATGGCATGGCAGCCGAGAAACTTGGCGGCTTCGACCCATTTCTTGTGGTTTTCGACAGTTTGCTTTCGCGCATCTGACGTGGCAGCTCCGAGCATTCCCTCCGAATCACACATGATCAATACCGAGGTCACGCCCTCTCCATCAGCCCGGGTTTTCATTTCTTGGAGATAAGCCATGTCTTTGGCTTTGTCCATGAAAAATTGATTTACATACTCCACCGCATCGATGTTGTGTTTTTTAGCTTCGATGGCAAAGTCAAGATTGTCCATTGTCTTGGCAAAGAGCATCTTGTTCAGCGACCACTCTGCCAGAGAGACTTTGAACAAGTCGGCTCGCTTTTCAGCAAAGGAAAACTGGGGAAGGCCTAAGCCTACGGCGGCCGTGGCTAGACCTGCGGTTTTGAGAAAATTTCTTCTATCGGTCATGGGTAAGGGAGGTTAGTGGTAAAAGTTATCGGTTGTTTGGTGAAGTGATAATTTAGCGAATCTCGATGTGAATTACATTGATTTTCAATCGCTTTGGATATTTAAGATCTTGATCACAGCTGTTCTTGTCTCCGGTCTTCCGCGTTCGAGTTTTTTTGCGAAAACAAATCAAATCTCCCAGCCAGATCTGTACTCTCTGGTCAGGAATTGATTCGCGGGTTCGTCGTTGGTAATCTTGAGGAGATTCGCGTCAAACTCTACTTTTTTGCCGGATCTCAGCGCAATCGCTCCGAGATTGATCGTGTCGGTGATGCACTGCGCCCGAATGAAGCTGCCTGGTGTTTGTTTGTTCTCGAGCATCGTTTCCACCCACATGTCAGTATCCCGCTCCACTTCTCTGGAATTGATTTTTTCGGCATCGCGACCTACCATCATCGTACTTTCCGGGAGTAGGACCGGATTTTCGCCGCGGAATCCTCCAAGGATTTTGCCCTTAGTTCCCACGAGCATCAACCCTTCTTCCGGCGTGTCTTTGCCATCCATCTCCAATTCTTCGGGTGCAAAAGGTTTCATCCCGCCGTCGTACCAAAACAAATCGAACGCTGGCAACGACGTCTGCGCGGGGAACTTCCATTTGATCAGGCAGCTGGCAGGGAAAGCCACGTCGTTTTTGACCCACTGATAGACTTGGTTGACCTCCTCGCGGGTGGTGGTGCCAAAGGCTTTTGCCGACGTCGGGCTTTTGTCGATTCCCAGCGTTTCAAACAGCGGGAAAAGACTGTAATGTCCCATATCTGCCACCGACCCGCCGCCGAATTCATACCAGCCACGGAAGACATTGTGTGTGTAGTTTTTGTGATAGGGCATGTCAGGCACGGGACCAAGCCAAAGCTCCCAATTAAATCCATCTGGGACTGGCATGGCCGGTTCGGGTCTCTTGGTCCACTGCTGCCAGACCGGGCGATAGGACCAGTTGTGGATTTCCTTCAGCTCTCCGATCAGTCCGGCATCCATCCAGGCTTTGATCTGCCGGTACTCAGGTCGGTCAGACCAAGCGAGCAGATGCGTGACCACTCCGCTTGATTTGGCTTTCTCGATCACTTTTCTTCCTTCGAGGAGTCGGTTGGAGATGGGTTTGTGCGTCACCACATGGATTTTCCGATCCATGGCTGCCAAAGCGATAGACGCATGTGTATGGTCCGGAGTCATGATCTTGACCGCATCGATTCCTTTTTCTTTTGCAAAAAGCTCCCGAAAATCCTCGTAGGAAGCACAGCCCCTATATTTGCCGGAAGGCTTGTTTTTCGCATAAAACTTCTCGACATACTCCTGCCCGACGTCCCGACCCCCGGGAATTCCGGGTTTGCCTTCCCACCACGTCGGATCGCCCAAAGTCTCCCGGATATCATCCCGGATGCCGTTGGGAGACCAGTCGATGTAATCTGTCGAAAACTTGTTGGAGTCACATACCGCCACCACCCGGACCCTTGGGTTTTTCAACAGGTCACCCATCTCTCTCAATCCCTGAGTTCCACAGCCGATGTTGGCCACGGTCAGTTGATCGGAGGGCGGAATATGGCCGGTGCCGGCAATGACGTTTGAAGGAACGATGGAGATGGAAGCTGCAATCGTGGCGGCGGAACTAATGAACTCTCTTCGGTTGATTTTCTCTAAGGGGGGCATAGCAATGGTTTCTGGCGAAAATGGAATTTAGGCAGGATGCGGGAGTAAAACAATCTTTGTTATTTTAAGGAATTCATTCCCATTTCCCTTGGGAAAGAGCGTTTTTGTCACTGTTATCTGATCCTCCGTGAAATATTCCTTCCTGTTATTTTCGTGTATTTTCTTTTTTTCCTGTCAGAGAAAAGAGAAACTCTCCGACAAAATCATCTACCCGGAGCGGCCGAATATTGTCTGGATTGTCTGTGAAGATATGTCTCCCGAGCACTTGGAAAGCTACGGCGGGACGGGTGGAAAGACTCCCAACCTGAATGCCCTAGCCGCGGAATCGCTTCAATATCAGAATGCCTTTTCCACAGCAGGAGTATGTGCTCCGAGCCGGGCAGCCTTGATCACGGGTGCCTATCAGACTTCCATCGGTGCGATGCACATGCGGACTTTGGCACCTTCTGCGGCAGCAGGAGATGCCTATCCTCCGGGATTCAAGGGCTATTCCACGCTTTTGCCCGAGGGAATGTATCCATATCCCGTCTATCTGCGCCAGGCAGGATACTATGTCACGAACAATTCCAAAGAGGATTATCAGTTTAGAAGTCCGGTGGGAATGTGGGACGACAGCAGCGACAAAGCCCATTGGAGAAATCGAAAGGACCCAAATCAGCCGTTTTTTTCCATATTTAACTTCACCACCACCCACGAATCCCAGGTGTGGGGGAGAGAGAATGAAGACCTTCTGGTAAATCCGGATTCGGTCACAGTCCCGCCGGTTTATCCCGATCACTCGGTTTCGCGCAGGACTTTGGCCCGTTTTATCACCAATGTCATGCGGATGGATCAGCAGGTCGGCGAGGTGATCGCGCAGCTGAAGGAAGATGGCTTGTATGAGAACACGATCATCTTCTTTTATTCTGATCACGGGGATGGGATGCCCTATTTCAAAAGAGAGCTCTACGACCGCGGGCTCAAAGTTCCACTTTTGATCAAAGCACCTTTTCTGGAAGCGGGTTCGAAAACTGACGAACTGGTGAGCTTTGTGGACTTCGGACCGACCTTGCTATCGCTGGCGGGCGTACAGATCCCTGAGACGATGCAGGGACAGGCTTTTCTGGGAAAACAAAAAGCTGCACCCCGCAACTACGTCTACGCCGCCCGGGATCGGATGGACTCCGAATACGACCGGGTCAGAGCAGTCTCTGACGGCCGATACAAATACATCCGCAACTACATGCCTGAGAAGCCCAACTACCAAAATATCCAGTATCGCCTTTCGAATCCTTTGATGGTTCACCTGCTGGACTTGAATAAAAAAGGGCTTCTGGATCAAAATCAAGCGCGTTGGTTTGCGGCGACCAAACCGACCGAGGAACTCTATGATACCCAAAGTGACCCGTGGGAATTTGAAAATCTGGGCGAAAACCCGGACTATGCCGACAAGCTAGTCGAGCTGCGAATGGCGCATGAAGACTGGATGCTCAAGTACGGCGATATGGCTGCTCAGGATGAGATGGAGATGGTAAGAAATTGGTGGGGAGGACAGGACAATCCTCCGGTGACCCAACAGGCGGAAGTTGATTTTCGGGAAGGGAAAGTAAGCCTGAGTTCGGCGACTTCCAGTTCCGTTATTTCTTACAGAAAGTCCAAAGGCGAGGGCTGGAAGCTCTACACCAAACCTTTCGAAGCCAATGCCGACGATTCGCTTTATGTCAATGCCCATCGGATCGGATTCGAACCCAGTGAAATTGCGCTGATATTGAAGGAGTAGTTTCTGACAAATTGAACAAAATAACCCACCGGAATTAGTCTAAATGCAACTCATCCAAGTAGTATTTGTGCAGATTCCATTTCCCTGATAACCATGAAAAGAACAGTTGGATTTTTAGTAGCCTTGGTCATTTGTGTCGTGCAGGCCAAGCTTGGATATGCCCAGGAAAATATGCTCTGCCAAGGCGCTTATTGGACGGAGGACGAGGCCAATGTTCACATGAAGCAATGGGCCACGGAATGGACTACCAAGGCCGACTGGGAACAGCGGGCAGAAGTCATCCGCGAGGGATTGGTTAAGGGAATGAAGCTTGACCAGATGCCGAAGCGCGATACTCCATTCAATATCATCATCCACAGCACTCGCGAGATGGATGGCTATATCGTCGAAAATATTGCGATTGAGAGTTTCCCGGGATTTTACATTACAGGGAATCTTTACAGGCCTTTGTCCAAGGAGCCCTTTCAAAAAAGCCCCGGGATTCTCAGCGTGCATGGACATGGTACAGATCCGAGATTTGGTGAAAGTGTCCAAACCCGCAGTGCGGCCTTTGCCCGGATGGGCGCGGTGGTTTTCGCCTATGACATGATCGGCTATGGCGATTCCAAGCAGGTTGAGCATAAGATTCCCGCTGCGCTCACCATCCAAACTTACAACTCGCAACGGGTGATCGACTACCTCCAATCCCGTCCTGATGTGGATCCTGAAAAAATCGCAGTGACGGGCGAATCCGGCGGCGGCACCCAGACGATTATGCTCACGGCTTTGGATCCACGGATCAAGGTTTCCGTGCCGGTGGTGATGGTCTCGGCCTATTTCTTCGGAGGCTGTGTCTGCGAAAGCGGGATGCCGGTTCACAAAAGCGCGCATCATCAAACCAACAACGTGGAGATTGCTGCCTTGGCCGTGCCGAGACCGATGCTACTGGTGTCCGATGGAGGCGACTGGACGAAAAATACGCCAAGGATCGAGATGCCTTATATCCAAAAAGTCTATGCTCAATACGATGCCGAGAGCAAGGTTGACAACGTCCACCTACCAGCCGAACGCCACGACTTCGGACCAAGCAAACGCGTGGTGGTGTACAATTTCCTCGCGCAATATCTCGGGCTGAATGCCGGGAAGATCCTGGTCAAAAACCAATTTGATGAAGCATTTGTCACCCTTTTGCCCAAAGAAGATCTGATGGTTTTTAATGACAAAAATCCGCTTCCGGCCAATGCCCTCCAAGGTGAGGAAGCGCTTATGAAATCCCTCAATTTCAACCCTTAAGCCAAAGCTTAATCCCGATAACAGCTATGAAATTCCGTTCCGCACTGCTTCTTTCCGCAGGATTGATGACAGGCACCTCTTTGTTTGCCCAGAAAGCCCAAGAAGTCACCTTTGGCCTTTGCACTGATGTCCACATTCCGACCATGCATGATTCGGAATACCGGATGACGGCGTTTATAGAAGCGATGAAAAAAGAGAAGCCGGATTTCATCATCGAATTGGGAGATTTCAGCATACCCAAACCGGAATATCAAAAAGCATATGAAATCTGGAATTCCTTTCCCGGGGACAAACACCATGTGATCGGCAACCATGAGATGGACGGAGGCACTTCTCTTGAGAAAGCCTTGGCCTACCGCAAGATGGAGTCGAGCTATTATTCTTTTGACAAAAATGGGTTTCACTTCATCGTCCTCGATGGCAATGACAAGATCGATCCGAGCAAAAAAGGCTATCAACAACTGATCGGGGCGGAGCAAATGGCTTGGCTTAAGAACGATCTGGAAAAGTCCCAATTTCCGACCATTCTCTTTTCCCACCAGGGACTCTCCACCTACCAAACCCACCAGGAAACCTACGGCGTGGAAAACTACGCCGAAGTTCAGGCCTTGCTCCAAGACCATAACCGGCTTCATCCAGAGCGCAGTGTTATCGCTTCCTTCAATGGCCACACCCACGTCGACTATGCGGAAAACATTGGAGGGATCTGGTACATCTCCACTACTTCGATGGCTTATCACTGGTTGGGAGAAGATTATGGCCATGTCCGCTACAGTGCTGAAGTGGACAAAAACTATCGTTGGATCAAGTTTACGGCGCCGTTTAAGGAACCGCTTTTCACGACCGTGACCATCTCCTCCAAAGGAACTATCAAGATCGCGGGAAAGAAAACCGAATGGGTGGGGCCGTCACCGTTTGACTTGGGTTTTCCGGAAAATCTGAAGCCCTATGTCCATCCTTGGATCACGAAGCGAAAGCTGAAGTTTGAGTAACTCACTGCCTCACTCTTTGGGGAAATGACCGACAATTTTGCCATTACTGGCATTTTTGATCAATTTTAGGTTTGATCTGCACCTTTCCCGATGAAAAAAGTATTCACCTGTTGTTTGGTTTTCCTGGTAGTAACTTCAGAAGTTTCGATAGCCCAAGACTCGCAGAAGGAATCATTTTGGGGAATCGCGGTAGGCATTCGCTCCCAAAATTTCCAGGATCAACTCGTTACCCAGACGAAATACAGCGGAGGGCTGCTCTATTTCATGATCAACCACGAAAAAAACAAAGCCAATACTTGGAGGAAATTTAACTTCGAGGCCGGCATTGGCAGCATGAAAAGTGAGGCGTTCGAGGCCGGGCAGGTGCCAGCACGCTACCTTCAACCAAGTGTCAAATCCTATTGGAACGAAATCAGCTATAGTCATCTCTTCCAGATCAAAAGTGAAGAAAAGAGCTCTTTTTATGTTGGACCGGGAGTTTCGAATGTGATTTCTGTTAGGTACTCTCCCCGCTGGGACAACAGCCAGATCAATTATGAATTTACGGGGAACCTTCAGGCAGAAGGGCGATACTTGAGAGCCTTTGAGCTTTGGGGCAAAGATATGAAGGCGAGTTTTACCCTGAAGCTGCCAATAGTTGGATACATAGCCCGTCCAGGTTATTCGGGAGTTCCGGAGTTTTTGGACCATGAAAAAGACTTTGGATCCTCACTTTTTGACAATACTTCGGTGAGCTGGCTGGGCAATTTCCCCAGGATCCAGTTTGACAACTATGTCGAATTCCCGATCGCCGGTGGAAACAAGATGCAGGTGATCTACAACTGGGAGTATTATTCCTTTCAAAGCCCGGTCACGATGCATTCTGCCGCACACACGATCGGTGTTAACTTCCTGATGAAAGCCAAATGAAAAAGTTCTCCTCCCTTCTTTTGATGTTGATTTTGTTGGGGTCTGGTGCCTGCGAAAATCTGTTTTACGAATCCGAAAAGCAAAACAACAACGCCGATAATTTTGATGTCTTGTGGCAGGCGATGAAAGATCGGTATGCGCTTTTTGAATACAAGAAGATCAACTGGGACAGCATCCAGACTGTGTATCGACCATTGGCTCTCCAAGCAAAAAATGATCAGGAGCTCTATGATGTCATGGCCGAGATGCTCAATACCCTAAAAGACGGGCATACCAACCTCAGGACGCCATTTGATATCAGTCGGTATCTCCCTTATCTGGAAGCTCCTGCCAACTATAATTTTGATCTGTTGGAGAGAAATTACCTGGGAGACTATCGGATCACCGGATTTCTGCTCAATCAAGAGATCGATGGAGTGGGGTACATTCATTACAGAAGTTTTGCCACGCCCATCCTGCAGAGTGAGTTGGACTTTGTGGCAGAGCGGTTCAAAGGCTTGCCAGGAGTGATTATCGATATCAGAAATAACGAAGGCGGGAATCCCGAAAATGGGCTCAAGATCGCTGCCCGCCTGATCGATGAGCGCACAAAGATCTATTCCTTTAAGACCAAAAACGGGCCTGGGCCCGATGATTATTCGGAGGAGAAAGACATCTATCTTGATCCCAATGAAGTGAATCCGCATTTTGAAGGCAGGATAGTCGTCCTTACCAACCGCAAAGTGTACAGCGCAGGCAGTTATTTTTCAGCTTACATCAAAGGAATTCCTGGCGCTATTCTGATGGGGGACGATACCGGTGGAGGATGCGGCGTGCCGGCCGGTTATGATCTTCCCAACGGATGGTATTTCAATTATAGCTCTACGATTGGATATACAGTCGATGGATTGAACTTCGAAGGAGGTGTTCCTGTAGATATCCCGGTTGAAATGACGGAGGCAGACATTGCGGCGGGTAGAGACCCGATCCTGGAACGGGCCATCGAATACATCAAGACTGGAAAGTAGAAAGGGCGCAAGGAAATGCCGGCTTCCTTTTGAAGAGCTAGAAGGCGGAACCATTCCCACATTTGGATGGATCAAAATTAGAACCTTTGGGAATAGCCCGTTACGGTGACTTTTAGGTTCCCTTTAAGGCGACGTTGCTCCCTTTGCCTTTCCAGTTTTTGTCTACCACTAATCTTCGTGAAATGAATCCTCGGCTTCAGTCTATAGCCCTCTGGGCGATCCTCACTCTATTCTTTACTGCTGCATTTCTTACTTTATTTTCCTGCAAAAAAGAATCGGAACAGGCCGAAATTATCTCCGCCGAATCAATTTCAGACGAAGCATTTACCCAGGAGGTTCATGAGGCTTTTTTCATCAGTGACCAACCTGAGGACAATGAAGTCAGGGACATTATGGTGGATCGGCAAAACCAAGTCTGGATCGCGACGGCGGGTGGAATCTTCCGGAAAGTGGAGGTTCAAACGGAATGGGTTCCGGTGATCAGCGGCGCTGAAAGAGGGTCCTCTTATGCCGTGGAACAAGACGGAGCGGGTTCGGTCTGGCTGGGAGCTTGGGACGGGCTTTATGAAGTCAAAGGCGTTGAAGTCAACAAAGTTTCCGATGTTGAGGGACCAATCTCAGAGATTACGGCTGCCGGAGAAGAAGTTTATGCTTTGGGTCCACTGGGAATTTGGAAAAAGAAGGATTCGGGTTGGGAAAAGCTATCTTACTCTATCGCCAAATCGGTGCGGGATGCACTCGCGGACGACGAAGGCAATCTCTGGGTAGCTACCGATGCTGGACTTTATCACTGCGTCGGAGAATCTGTCACACTTTATCAAAACACAGAAGAACTGATCAGCTGCTACGCAAAAGCAGTTTCCTTCGGTCCTCAGGACCAACTTTGGGTAGGAGTCATGGGAGGAGTTTCAGTGAGGGAAGGTCAAAAGCTGAAATATAGTCTCACTGCGAAGGAAGGCATTTCTTCCATTCATGTGAACTCACTTTCCAAATCTCCGGACAATGTCATGTGGGTGGGCACTGAGGTGGGAGTAGTTCGCTATTTTCCTGATGGCAGCCATTCTTTACTTTTTAGCCGTCGCTGGTTGACAGATGATCGTGTCAATCAAGTAGCATTTGACCGGGAGGGAAATGCTTGGGTTGCAACTCAGAATGGTGTTAGCCACATCCGGAAATTCTCCATGACTCTTGCTGAAAAGCAAACCCATTTCTACACTGAATTGATGAGTAAGCACATGCGCGAGCCTTGGATCTGTGGTGTGCTTCGACTCGAAGTAGCAGGGGATACCTCCACCTGGAGAAATTCAGATGACGACAACGACGGGGAATACACGGGAGGATACTTGGCGATGGAGAGCTTTCGCTATGCGGTCACCAAAGATGAAGATGCGTTGATCAAAGCCCGAAAGGCCTTTGGTTTTCTAAAGCTCCTGTACGAAGTCACAGGAACAGAGGGGCTTTTTGCCCGGACTATCGTGCCGATGGACTGGGATCACCTTCACGATCCAAACAGAACTTACGCCGAGCGTGAATTGGCGGAAGCGCTCGAAGATCCCCGATACAAGCCGGTGGAGCAGCGTTGGAGACTCTCTGCCGACAAAAAATGGCTCTGGAAAGGAGATACCAGCAGTGACGAGATGACCGGGCATTTCATGGCTTACTTTTATTTCTATGAGTTTGCGGCCACGGAATCCGACAAAAAGGAAATCCGTGCCCACGTTTCTAAGCTGATGGATGCGATGATCACTAATGATTATAATCTGATCGATGTAGATGGAACTCATACTCGCTGGGGAGTCTGGTCACCGGACAAGATCAACCGCGACCCGGATTGGGCTTCGGAAAAAGCGATTAATTCCTTTGAATTGCTGGCTTTTCTCAAGTTTGCCGCGGCGATCACAGGGGATGAAAAGTATGAAAAGGAGTATCGAAGATTGATCGATGAGGAAGGCTATCTGAAAAACACGGCCCAACTCAACCATAAAAATCCAGCTTGGAAGATCTACTTTGATCTGACCATGGAGGGGTATCTTTTCCCGATTTTGCTGAAATACGAAGAAGACCCCGAGATTAAAAAAGTCTATCAGGATTTGGCGGACGAATGGATCGGAGTGCAAACAGAAGGGGAAAACCTGATCAATAACCTGAGCTATTCCCTGGCCACAGGCAAAAAAGTCAATGTTTCTCAGACGGTTTCCTTCCTGAGAGAAACTCCTTTGGATCTGATGGATTGGCCCATAGATCATACTAAAAGAGAGGATGTATCTGTTGTGCGGACCCCGATTTTGGAGGACATTCAGGTTTCTCAGCTTCCACCTCCGGCTATCCGCGCTACTGTCAGATGGGACAAAAATCCCTGGGCAGCGGTGCAAGGCGACTTACATCAGGTGCGTGAACCTGTATTTTGGCTCTGGCCGTACTGGATGGCGAGGTATCTGGAGATGATTGAGTAGCGGATGGTAGCGGTTCCCGGCTTTCCAAGTTAGATTCCTTTAAAAGTTTACTAATCCGATTCGTCGATGATTATTATTCCTATTCGCTGTCTAAAGACTCTGTTTCGATGAGTTTTACTCAGGCAAACAAGGAATTCCTTCTTTCGCATCCGGTCCAAAGGGCGGTTTGATTCGATAATCTTTGATCTGCGAGGCCACATCAGCGTCCTTCAACTGATAGTCCGGTGTATATCGCACTTCATCCCAATAAGTAGATCTTGGATCCTCAAAACGCCGATCGCCAGTTTTCTCCATCCAGTTGAGAAGTTGCTGGCGTAGCTTAGTTTTGGTTTCAGCCATTTGAGGTTGTGCTGCAAGGTTATGGAGTTGGTAAGGATCGGCAACTACATCGTAGAGCTCCTCTTCTGGACGGGTGCCAAAGGACAGCGCAAAATAGTCGGGTTTTCCTTCTTGTACTTTTTCCTCCATCTCCATAATTAAAAATTTGGTGATCGAATGGTCCACGTCTCCGTATTGCCCGACGGATTGATGCACAGTCGGATCTCCGGCGGGATTTCTTTCGGGCATGGTATTCCAGATGTAGAGGAAGCGCTCATCTCTGACCGCCCGCATCGGATAGCTTAGATCGCCTTTTCTCACGTTGGCGTGACGCTCCCGCTCTAGAAAGACCTGCGATCTGTCCTGCTTTTCACCTGCCAAAAGGGACCAGAGTGACTGGCCGCTCATCTTTTCAGCAGGCAAGTTTGCCGCTTCCAAAAAGCTTGGAGCAAAGTCCACAAAATTCACAAAATCCCGGAGGACTGTGCCGGGCTTCACTTTTTCTGGCCAACGGATCGCCAAAGGCAATCTCGCCCCATAGTCATAAAGATTGGCCTTGGCGCGGGGAAAAGGCATGCCGTTGTCACTCGTCATCACGATGATCGTATTGTCCAACTCACCCATCTCTTCCAGCATCTGGATCAGCTGACCACTTTCCCGGTCAAAGCGTTCCACTTCGAAGTAGTAGTCCAGGATGTCATTTCGCACACAGTCGTTTTCCGGGAAGAATCCCGGAACCGGCATGTCTTCCAGTTTCATCCCGGTCTGGATTCCAGTGTTTGGGATGTAATCCCGATGCGGGTCAGTGCTGCCAAACCAAAAGACAAAAGGCTTCCCCTTAGGCCTTTCCGCCAGGAAAGCTTTGAAATCGGAATAGGTCTTTCCTGCAGGATTGTACTCTAGGCCTGAGACTTTGAAGTCTCCCGGCCCCCAACCTTTGCGGGTGGAACCGGAGAAGTACCCTGCTTCGGTAAGCTGGCTCACATAGGTCGGATATTGGGCTGGCCATTCGGGCCATAGATTTCCGCCGCTTTCGATCTCATGGGGATAGCGCCCAGTAAGAATCGAGGCTCTAGAAGGAGAGCAGGAGGGCGAAGAGGTGAAGGCCTTGTGAAAGAGTGCTCCTTCTCTCGCCAATCGGTCAAACGTCGGCGTGCGAACGACCGGATCTCCGTATACGCCAGCGTGGGGATACGACCAATCGTCTGCAATCAGAAAAAGAATATTAGGTGAAATCTCTGCTGGTTCCTCTTTTTGACCAATAGAGAAAAGAGTGAACAGAATTAGAAAAAAAGGGATCAGATTCATGGCCGTCATTGATTTCGATCAAAATAGCCTGAATCCTTCTTATCTACAAACTATGCCGGAATGATGAGAGATTGAAGCTGGTCTTTACCATCTCGAAGGATGTTCAAATCGATGCGCTCTTTTATTCCCGGTAATTTTCCCTTTTCAGAAAACTGCCAAATCAGCCAATCTTCAGTTTCCGGCTCCACGATCAGATTGTAATTGGCGACCCAGATGGGATAGTCGTCAAAACCCTCGTCATGCAGCACATCCCAAAAAAAGCGGTCGCCGGTGTAGATCATCGGCTTGACGCCATAATGTTCCTCGATGATCCTGAGCCAGTTTTTGAGACCTTCCCGTAGTTTCTCCCGAGGTTGAATGGTGCTGTGCTTTTCGATATCCAATACTGGGATCATGTTGCCGGGCTGGAGTTTGGCAGTCTTGATAAAGTTTTCAGCCTGCTTGGTGCTGTTTTCATTGGGGCGATAGTAGTGATAGGCGCCACGAACGACCGGAAGTGTCCGCGTACCTTCCCAGTTTCGCTTGAATTGGCTGTCGATCCCGTCGTCACCCATGCTCGCCCGAATGACGATAAACTCAATCCGTTGATTTTCCAACTGAAGCTGGAGACCGGAGAAGTCGATCTTTCCCTGATATTCTGAGATGTCGATGCCCAAGACACCCTCCGGGTAGTTGCGGATGGCGTGCTGGAGCTTGAGTTCCTCGGTCAGAGGTACAGCGCCGTGGGTGAATTCGCCCAAGGCCTTTTCAAGTTGATGTCTGAACCTGAATACCAAGACTACAGATGCCAATGCCACCAAAAAGATTAAAGCAACGATTCCTATCCAAGGGGAAGATGTTTTTCGGGGCATACTGGTGGCAATTCCGGGCGCAAATTGGGAAAAGAAAGGTGGACTTGAAAGTTTTAAGTCGCATCAAAAATTAGAGAATTTGATGTGAGATCGGTTTTCCGACCTCAACGTTGAGGTCAGAAAATAGTGTTGACATTAAAATCTGAAAAAATTAAGGCGAAATAGGAAATCAGACCTTGCATTTAAGGTCGGATTTCCTATCTTACATTAAAATTCAAATATTTTAATGTCAGATCAGCGCTACCGAATCAATCCCGACCGGACAGTTCCTTGGAACAATCTTCCAAAACTTCCAATTGACTCCACCCTTTACAGGGATTTGGATGTCTTTGAAGGATTGGGAAAAGCCAAAGCCGCACTTGGAAAGCTTCAAGGCCGGAGCATTGCCATTCCCAATCAGGGGATTTTGGTCAATACGATCAGTTTGCAGGAAGCGAAGGCCTCGAGTGAGATCGAGCATATTTTTACCACAGACGATGAATTGTACAAGGCTTTCAGTGACGAGACTGCTCAAATCAAAGGTCCTGCAAAGGAGGTCTTGAGGTACCGGGAGTCCATTTGGTCCGGACATGAATACCTGGATCAGCATCGAAAGTTTGATTTGGAGTACTTTGAACTCATCTATCGCAACACGACTCAATACACCGACGGTCTGCGAAAACCCTTTGCCCAGACCTATATCCGACAGGGAGGATCCGGTCCCAATGCCGGAAAACCCATCTACACGCCTCCGAGAGGTGAGGGAGTTTTGGAGGAGTTGATGGCTAACCTGATTCAATTTGTCAATGAACCCCAGCAGCCAGAGATCGATCCGCTGATCAAAGTTGCCATCGCTCACCTCCAGTTTGAAGCGATTCACCCTTTTCGGGATGGAAATGGGCGTACAGGCCGGATTTTCAACATCCACTATTTGGTACAAAGTGGATTGCTGGATCTGCCCATACTTTACCTAAGCAAGTACATTTTGAGGGAAAAAGAGCAGTACTACGCCAACCTGGCCGGAGTGACGCAGCGAGCCGCCTGGAAGGAGTGGTTTTTGTTTATTTTCCGGGGAATCGAAGAGACTTCTCTAGACACCTTCCAAAAAATCACCGACATCCTCAATGCCAAAGACGCGATTCTGCATGTCTTGCAAAAAGAAACCAGCATCGCCCGACCCGAATCACTTTTGGAGGCGATTTTCACCCAGCCCTTCACCAAAGTCAAACATTTGGTGGACAAAAAACTCTATGCTGAAAACACCGCCCGGCAGTATTTGAATCAGTTGGTCGAGTTGGGAATCTGTGAAAAACGAAAAATCAGCGGAGGGGACTATTATTTGAATCTGGAGTTGTATCGGATCTTGGGGAGTTAAAGCTCTCAAGGTTGCAAACCTCGAGCAGCCACCTCTACCTCACCTCAAACACCGCCGACTCCAGCGGGCCGAAGTCCAGATCGATTTCTGCACCAGCTTCGGTCACCCGAAGCATTGTCTTCTTTTTTCCAAACATCACTTCGCTGATCTCCCGATCACCCACTGACAGATCCCAGATGTCAAGGATTTCCTGAGAAAGCTTTAGCGCCGTTTGAAGCCCCTCATGCTCCGAAAAGTTGCAAATGACGATCAGCTTTTGGCTTTCATCCCATCGGGCAAAAGCAAATGCTTTGTCGCCATACGCCGGATTTTGAAGACGGTTGACGTTGTGAAGTTCTTGATAGTGTCCCGTCAGTGCAGGAGCTTTCAGGGTAAAATTCAGGACTTCTGAATAGTAGTTTCGCAGCGCTTTTTCATTGGCAGAAAGTTGCCCTCCGTCGAATTTCCCACCATTCATCCATCTCTGATGCTGCGGCACGCCAATATAGTCAAAGATGGAAGTTCGGTTGGGGTGTCCAAAACCCGCCATTTCCGCTGCAGGTTCGCCGACTTCCTGACCGAAATAGATCATCGTCGGCGATGTCGATACCGTGGCCGAAAGGACCATCGCGGGCATGGCTTTCCAGGGATTTATAGCAAACTCCGGGCTGGCGATCCGGACTTCGTCATGATTCTCCAGAAAATGCAGCATGTGACGCTCGATATCTTTAGAAAACTCTAGCACGATGAGCAAAAGATCTGTGGAGCCATGACCTTGGATGAGCTGCTTCAGTGTGTCATATAGCCCGACTTTGTCGTAGAGATAATCCATCTTGCCCTTTTGGATGTAGTCTTTATAAAGACTGGGATTGTAGACTTCGGCCATGAGGAACGCATCCGGCCTGATCATTTTGATGTGGGAATTCAGATAAGACCAAAACTCGACCGGAACCATCTCGGCCATGTCATAGCGAAATCCGTCCACGCCTTTTTCGAGCCAAAATCGGGTGATATCCCTGAATTTTACCCAAGAGTTGGGAACTTCCTTTCCCTGCCAAAATTCGTAATGTGAGCTGCATTCCAAGAATTCTGCTCCGGAAGGCAGCTCCTCAAAATCCTTTTTTCCCTCAGGGCTGATCCCGTAATTGATCTTGGCAGTTTCGTACCAGTCGTCGAAATCCGGCTGTGCCAATCGGGAACCGTTTCCAGTCCATTTAGCCGGAAATTCTTCGAATTTTTTATCTGTAAACAAGTGGATTTCCCCTCCCAGAGTGGTATAGCCGCGCTTGGGTTCTGGTAACTGAAATGTCGCGCCAGTCACGTAGTAGAAGTTATTGTCCTTTTTGTAATCAACAGAGACGTCGTCATCCGCCCCAAAATCCCGAACGCCAGCGGGATTGTTTCGCCCTTCGTAGTAGCGGGACACATGGTTTGGGACAATGTCGATGATGACCTTCATCCCATGCTGATGTGTCCGCTCGATTAGCGCTTCAAATTCTTCCAAGCGCTGGGTCACATCGACTGCCAAATCAGGGTTGACTTGGTAATAGTCACGGATCGCGTAGGGCGAACCGGCGCGGCCTTTGATCACGTCGGGATGGTCTGAAGTCAGCCCAATCTCCGGAAACTCCCCGATCACTCCGTGATGCAGTACGCCGGTGTACCAGATGTGCGTGATCCCGAGCTTTCGGATCTCCTCCAGCGCCAGATCTGTGAAGTCATTGAACTTTCCGACGCCGTTTTCGGCTTTGGTTCCCCAAGGTTTGTTGGTCGTGTTTTTATTGCCAAAGAGTCTGGTGAAGACGTGGTAGATGTTGCTCTTTTGGGGCTTCATTGCTGATGGGTTTGGAAGGTTTGCCGCATCAAAAGGTATGCGGCTAAAAAGCTACTTCATCAGGTTATCGGGTCAATCGGTAGAGCAAAATAGTATTTCTTTTGATCAAATCAGGGTATTGCTTCATATTGATGGTCTCACCCGGCGCATGAGCACCGCTTCCCGAAGCCCCCAACCCGTCGAGGCAATCCATAAATTCCGCCACGAAAGAGATGTCTCCCGCGCCCCGGCTACCCGGGTCGCCCGGCTTCACTTCGCCCAACCCCATGTCGAGGCTGACTTGGTTCAGGATTTTTGCCAACGCATAATTTCCCTCGCTGGGTTCCATGGAAGGCAAGCCGTCCTTGAAGGTGATTTCCGCATTGGTTTGATTGAGGTGCTTGCTGACGATTTCACGCATCTTGACACGTGCGGCTTCCTTTTGAGCTTCTCCCAGAAAGCGCAAATCGCCGGTGACCAAGGCTTCCCGCGCGACGATGTTCGTCTTGCCGAGTGCTTCACCTCTTCCTGTAATCGCATCGTAGCTGATGTCCGATCCTCCGATGATTTGCCCTGGATTGAAAGTCAAGTATTGCTCCCCAGCTAGCGTTTCCTGAAATTGAGTGAGGATTCTGGCCGCTTCGTAGATCGCTCCATAGCCCACCGACTCCCGGAAAACGCCACTCGAATGGCTTTGATTTCCGCTGGTCTTCAGCGTCCAAGTGCTGGCTCCTCTTCTCGCCACGGTTACAGTGCTAAAACCCTGGGCCGTCTCATACGCAAGTGCAATCTCATGCTGTCTGGCTCGAGCGATAAAGTCCTTTCTTGAAATCGTGACATTCCCGGAGCTTTCCTCATCTCCTGGGAAATACACCGTGATCGTTCGGTCGTCGAGCAATCCCAGTTCGTGCATCGCCCTCAGACTGGCCAAAATCAGCACATTCCCACCTTTCATATCGTTGGCTCCCTGACCCGTGGCAATGCTGTCGTTCAGATAGGTGAAAGGTGAAAACGGCATGTCCTTTTCAAAGACCGTATCCAGATGTCCGATCAGGAAAAGCTTTTTGCCTTTGGTCCCTTTTCGGGTTGCTATGAAATGGCCTGCCCGGTTGACTTCAGCTGGTAGTTCCAACCATTCGGTCTCGAAGCCGATCTTTTGAAACTCCCGCTCAAACACCCTTCCCACTTCGCGGACGCCCTCTTTGTTGAGCGAGCCGGAGTTCATGTTGATGGTTTCCTCCAGCAGAGCAAGCGTCTCTTGGTAGTTTTTATCGATCAATTCGGCGAGTTGCTGCTCTTCTTTCGTCAGGTTTTGCTGCGCAAAGGAGAAGACAGGAATCAGGCAAAAGGCTAGAAGCTGGAAGGTCTTTTTCATCCTTGGAAAATAGATGAAAAATCGAGGGATGGCAAATAGCAGACTTGTAAGAAGTGCTGTGAAGAAAATTCAGAACGAGAAAGGGGTGAGCTCAAGTCTTCTCAATAGGTCTATTGTAATCCTCGTAGTTTTTTTCTGACTTTTAAAATCAACCCAAATGCTGTTAAAGTGTCGCGTTGCCGGCAAAGATTGCTCGATTATGCTTTCCTGATGAAGATTTGGATATGGGATGAAACAAATGAGCTACCATTTGTTTCGATTCGTTGCCTAGGTCGTTTTGAAGTTTTGCCTAAATTATGCCCTCAAATAAACTCAAACCATGGCCAATTTTAATATTGATGCTGACAAGAATCTGAACTATGACGCGATCGTCATCGGCTCAGGCATCAGCGGAGGCTGGGCGGCAAAAGAACTTTGCGAAGCCGGACTCAAAACTCTCGTCCTCGAGCGGGGCAGGATCGTGGAGCATGTGGTGGATTATCCCACGATGACCTACGATCCCTGGGAAGTGGAGCTGCGCGGCAGCCTCACACCCGAGCAAAAAGCCCGTCACCCCCAAGGTGGGCGATCCGGTTTTATCGGGTCGATGAACGAGCACTTTCACGCCAACGATGTCGAAAATCCCTACACCGAGGTCAAGCCTTTTCTGTGGGTTCGTGCCCACCAGATGGGGGGACGCTCGCTCCTATGGGGCAAGCAAACCTACCGCTGGTCGGATCTGGACTTTGAAGCCAATGCCAAAGACGGACACGGCGTCGATTGGCCAATTCGGTACAAGGATCTGGAGCCTTGGTACACGCATGTGGAGAAATACGCCGGAATCAGCGGGGAGGCCTTGGGCTTGCCACAGTTGCCAGACTCGCACTTTTTACCTCCGATGGAGCTGAACTGTGTCGAAAAGCACGTGAAGGAACGTATCGAGAAAGAATTCAAAGGTAGAAATATGATCATCGGCCGGGTGGCGCATTTGACGCAACCGCACAACGGACGGGGTCAGTGTCAGTCCAGAAACCGATGCGATCGGGGCTGTCCTTACGGGGCGTATTTCAGCTCCAACGCGGTGACTTTGCCTGCGGCAAATGCGACCGGAAATCTCACCATCCGACCTTTCTCGATTGTGCAGTCGGTCGTATACGACGAGCAAAAAGGCAAAGCCAGCGGCGTGCGGATCATCGACGCGGAGACTGGAGAGGATATCGTGTACAAGGCAAAGATCATCTTCGTCAACGCTTCAACGCTCAGCACGACACAGATTCTGATGAACTCGACTTCCGGCCGGTTTGAAAATGGTCTCGGAAATGACTCGGGAGAACTCGGTCACAACCTGATGGATCATACCTACCGAATCGGCGCAATGGGAACTGTCGAGGGTTTTGAAGACCAATACTATAAAGGTCGAAGACCAAATGGGATCTACATTCCCCGCTATGTTAACCTGAAGGACGGGCCACAAAGCGACAAGTTTGTTCGCGGATATGGCTTCCAAGGCGGTGGCGGCAGATCGGGATGGGGCGCTGGCGGCAATCAGGAGGATTTTGGAGGAAGCTTCAAAGACGGACTGATGAAGCCGGGAAGCTGGGAATTCTTCATCACCGGCTTTGCGGAGTGTCTTCCGTACCATCAAAACCAAGTCTCGCTCAACAAAGAAGTTCTCGACAAATGGGGTCAACCTACACTCAGCATCGATGCCGAATGGGGAGCCAATGAACTCGAGCTCAACAAGCAGATCAAGATCGACGCAAAGGAAATGCTCGATCGGGCTGGACTGAAAGACGTCATGGACTTTGACAACCAGCACGAAATGGGCTACGGCATCCACGAGATGGGCACGGCCCGCATGGGAAAAGATCCCAAAACCTCGGTGCTCAACGCAAACAATCAGGTGCATGGCTGCGAAAATGTATTCGTGACCGACGGCGCCTGCATGACCTCTTCCTCCTGCGTGAATCCATCGCTGACCTACATGGCCTTGACCGCCAGAGCAGCCAATCACGCTATTTCTGAACTTAAAAAGCAAAATCTCTAAGCCATGAACAGACGGGATGCACTCAAAAAATCCGCATTGGCCATTGGCGCCGCTGCCGGAGTACCGACTTTGCTGAGTTTGCTTCAAGCTTGCAGCAAGCAAGATCGACTGACCTGGACGCCTCTTTTCCTCAGCGAGGATCAGGCTGTCTTCATGTCCTCTTTCGTGGATTTTCTCCTGCCAAAGACAGAAACTCCCGGAGGCTTGGACGTGAAGTCCGATATATTCATCGACCTGATGTATGCCAAAGCCTATGATGAAGCAGGACAGAAAAATGTCGTCGCGGAGATCGAGAAGTTCAATGCAGACTGCAAGGCCACTTATGGAAGCGTCTTTGCGGAGCTGAGCGAAGAGGACAAAGCCGCTTGCTTCAAAGCTCACGAGGCCAGTTCTCCGAAGTTTCCCAAGAATGTCTGGGGAACGGCCGTCGGCCCCAGCGAACCTGTTGGCTTCTACCGTGGATTGAAGTCGACCGTGCTTTGGTCCTACTTCAGCTCCGAGGAAATCGGCAAAAACGTCCTGAGCTATGATCCGATCCCCGGACCATTCCAAGGCTGTATTCCACTTTCGGAAGTGGGAAACACCTGGAGTTTGTAAGGATTTTCACTGACCGAAGACCTTTTCAAAGCCTCTTGCGACTGGATTGCAAGAGGCTTTCGGTTTCTTGAAGTGTAGAAAAATTTCCACATAAAAGTGTTACGATTTTTCCCCATACCCAGTCTTGAATGCCGGGATTTGAGGTTTTTAATTTGGCACCATATTGCTTCAGTAACGTGAAATTGTAGAGTGGCTCGATGAAAAAGGCGTTGATAATTGATGATGAGGTGGACCTGTGTAAGCTGCTTTCATTGCAACTGAAATCTCTGGGGATTCCCAATGAGTACGTAAACACGATTCGGGAGGCAAAAGAGAAATTTAGAGAAAACCAGTATGAAATAATTTTTCTGGATCTCAACCTGACTGATGGCAGTGGGTTTGAGATGCTCCAATTCATGAATGGATTTCCCAAACGTCAAAAAGTAATCGTGATCAGTGCCTACGACAACGAGCAAAAGAAGGTCCTCGAAAGCGGCGCTGATTTCTTTCTCCCCAAACCGTTCACCAAGAAAAAAGTAGCGCAAATCGTCGACTCCATTTATCTTTAACTAATTACACCCCACCCCATGAGCAACCAAATATTAGTGATTGACGACGACCAGGATCTTTGTAGGGTTCTTTCGAATTTTTTGAAAAAGTCAAACTATGAAGTCGATGTCGCCCACAAGGCAGCCGAAGGACTTGAACTCCTCAGATCCAAAAGCTACGATCTGATACTCTGTGACTATAGACTTCCCGATATGACGGGCGTGGAGGCTTTGCAGAAGATCAAAGTCCTCAGCCCTGACGCTGCTGTGATCATCATCACCGGATACAGCGATGTACATACTGCTGTGCAGACCTTCCGCTATGGAGCCAATGACTATGTGACCAAACCGCTCTATCCGGATGAGTTGCTGGTGACGGTGAAAGAGACCATCCAAAAAAATCAGGAGAAAAACCAGATAAAATCCGGCCAACCCGCGGGAAAGCCTAGCTCGGGAGAAACTGCTTCAGAGCCAGTTTCAAAGTTTGTAGCTGGGACGAGCGAAGGATCCAAGTCTGTCCAACAGTACGTGGATCTCATCGGGCCAACAGATATGTCCGTACTGATAATGGGAGAGACCGGAACGGGAAAAGAATACGTCTCCAATTCCATTCACAACAAGAGTAACCGCGCCGGAAAACCTTTCATTGCCATTGACTGTGGGGCTTTGCCCAAAGAGTTGGCTGGCAGTGAGCTGTTTGGTCACATGAAGGGCTCTTTTACCGGGGCGATTGCCGATAAGCCGGGGAGTTTCGAGCTGGCAAATGGCGGGACGATCTTTCTCGACGAAATCGGAAACCTGAGCTATGAAAATCAGGTCAAGCTACTCCGCGTGATCCAAGAGCGAAAAATCCGTCGAATAGGCGGGCAAAAGGACGTCAGCGTGGATATCCGCATCATTGCGGCAACCAATGAGAATCTGACCGATGCGATCAAAGATGGTCGGTTTCGGGAGGATTTATACCATCGAATCAATGAGTTCAAGATCAGTCTGCTGCCGCTGCGCGAGCGAAAAGAAGATATCTTGACATTTTCGCAGCACTTTCTGCAATTGGCCAATCAATCGCTGAAAAAGTCCGTGAAGGGATTTTCTGATGAAGTGACGCATCATTTTCTCAACTATCAATGGTACGGAAATCTTCGTGAGCTAAATAATGTCGTCAAGCGGGCCGTGCTGCTGACGCAAGGCGACCTCGTGCAGACCAACGCCCTGCCGGACGAAATCTCGCGGCCGAGAAGCTTTGCCTCACCCGAAAACACCCAGGCGGCAGAGGAAAGTCATACGCTTCGATCAGCCTCCGGTGAAGCTGAAAAGCAAGCCATCCTCAACGCCCTCGAAGCCAGTCGATACAACAAATCCAAAGCGGCGGACTTGCTGCGGATTGACCGAAAAACCCTGTACAATAAGCTGAAGCTGTATAATATTCAGGACTATTGAAAGGTCCTCGCGATCTTCCGAATAGTGCCAGTATTCTGAATGAACCCCATTTTCCATGAATCTTCAAAGACTGCGAATTATCTTTTCCTTGGTCATGGGGCTGCTGATCTTGCTTTGTATCTGGACGTATTGGAATCTCAGCAACTACATTGAGACCGTTGGTACCGTCCGACAGGTAAACTTCACCATCCAGACTACCACGCAAGTACTGTCGACGATCAAAGATGCTGAGACTGGTCATCGTGGTTATCTGCTGACCCAAGACGAAAGCTATCTCGAGCCGTTTTATCACGCCGACGTTTCCATCAATACGGAATTAGTCAAGCTGGACAGCGTATCTGAATACGTCCCCGAAATCAGGGACGATGTGGATCATCTGGACAGCCTGGTGCATGCCCAGCTGAATACCATTGATAAAATTCTCGAGGCAAACAACTGGAAAAACTCTCCGCTGGAGGCAGGGGAGATTCTGCTTTTGCAACAGGGGAAAAAAAACATGGATGAAATCCGCCTGGTAAGTGACCGAATTATCCAGGCTGCGAGAAAATTGTTCTTGGTAGCAATAGAGGATGAAGGCGGCTTCAAGACGGTCACACCGATCAACTTGTTGGTGATCGCCCTGATTGCCTTTGGGGGGATTTTGCTCCTGTTTACCCGCGCCGTGATGCTGCTGGATGAGCGGGACAAAAAGTCCAAAATCCTGGAGATGGCCGTTCAGAATCTGGAGATGGAAACTCAAAAAAGAGTGCACACCGGCAATCTCCTGCGCAACGTCCTGGATAATTCACGGGACGGGATCATGGCATTCACCGCGGTGAGAGACAATGAAAATCTGGTCACGGATTTTGATTTCATTCTCGCCAATGAGGCCTCTGCCAAGATGACCCATCAAAGCCAGGATCAGCTGATTAAGATGAGACTTTCCGATATATTTTCGGAGAATCAATCGCAGTTTTTGTCCGAATACACCCGGGTAGTCGAGACGGGCGTGGATTTCAGAAGGGAGGCGGAGGTTCACTTGAATGGTCAGATGACTTGGTTCAAGATCTTGGCTGTGAAATTTAACGATGGCATGTTGGTGACACTGTCAGATATCTCCAGTGAGAAGGAAACCGAGCACCAGCTAAGGAACTATACGCAAGAGTTGAAACGTTCCAACGAAGACTTGGAGCAATTTGCCTACGTAGCGTCACACGACTTGCAGGAGCCGCTTCGCAAAATCCGGTCCTTTGGAGATCGGCTGATCACCAAATATCACGACAAACTCGACGATACCGGCAAGGACTACATCGAACGGATGCAGGTGGCGTCGGGAAGGATGCAAAACCTGATCGAGGACCTGTTGGCGTTTTCAAGAATCACACGCAGCAGTGAGCTTCCTGGAAAAGTCGACTTGAAAAAGGTCTTTGGGGAGATCTGCGATGATCTTTCAGATCAGATTTCTAGGGAAAATGCCACGTTTGAATTTGCAAAAATACCGGCGGTGCTTGGGGTAAAGGCCCAGATCCAGCGGCTTTTTCAGAACCTCATCAGTAATGCGATCAAGTTTCGAAAAGAGAATGAAAATCCCCACATCACCATTACCGGAGAGAAGTTGACGGCATTGGAAGTGACCAGCCAATTTGCCTTCACTCCCCGTTACAAAAACTACGTGAAAATAACCGTCTCGGACAACGGAATCGGGTTTGATGAGAAGTACGCCGAGCAGATCTTTAATGTGTTTCAACGACTGCATGGGAAGAACGAATTCGAAGGCACAGGCATAGGTTTGGCCATTTGCAAGAAGATTGTGACCCATCATGGAGGGCTTATTACCGCCAGAAGCAATGAGGGAATCGGCTCTGAATTTATTGTTATATTACCTGCGAGTAACTAATATCTATCATGTCCTTAGCTCTTATGAATAAACTAAATAACAAGGCCATGATCCTCATGGCCGACGATGATCCAGATGATCAGATCCTCCTGCAAGAAGCGCTAAAGGAGAATAATATCCCCAATTCCGTCTGTTTTGTCGAAAATGGAGAAGAGTTGCTCGACTTTCTACACAAGAGAGGGAAATTCGAAGGAGTAGAGTTCTCTCCCGGTTTGATCCTTTTGGATCTGAATATGCCAAAGATGGACGGACGTCAGGCATTGAAACTACTCAAAGCTGACCCGCTTTTAAAGAAAATACCGATTGTGGTCCTGACGACCTCCCGGGCAGATTCCGATATCTTGGAATGCTACGATCTTGGCGTCAATTCATTTATCAGCAAGCCGGTGAATTTTGCGGAGCTGGTGGACGTCACCCGCGAAATCAGTAACTATTGGCTGGGCACCGTTACCCTGCCCGAATCCAAGTAAAGATGATAGTAGAGGAAATCAAGATCCTTCTGATTGAAGATGACGAGGATGATGCTTTCTTAGTAAGAGAGTACCTGTCCGACGTCAAGAATTTTGTCTGTGTTCTGGATTGGGAGCCCAATCCAGAGCGAGGCAAAAAGAAGATTTTGGAAGGCGGGTACGACTTGTTTTTGATCGACTTTTATCTGGGCAAATCGACGGGGCTTTCCATCATAGATTTTATCCAGAAAAATCAAATCCTCACACCGGCCATCTTGCTGACTGGACGGAGCGACGCACAGATAGATGTGGATGCCAGCATGGCAGGGGCTTTTGACTATCTGATCAAAGGCGACTTGCGCCCTGATATCCTCGAGCGATCGATTCGATATTCGATCAAGCAAGGGCGGATCATCCGCGAGTTGGATGAGAAGGAGAAAAAGTATCGATCATTGTTTGAACGGTCGCTGGACTGCATTTTTCTAGCCAACTATGATTTTAAAATGTTGGAGCTCAACGATTCCTTTCTGAGATTTTTTGGATACAGGGAGTTTGAAAAAGCAAAACTTCATCTCAAAGACATCTTTGTAAACCCGGAGGATTTTGAGTACTGCACGGAGCAACTGACCGCCACCGGGGCGGTGAAGGACTTCGAGGTGCTGCTGTTGACCAGCGATAAAGAGACGAAAACTTGCCTTTTTAACTGTGTGTTCATCCCGGATCAAGCCGATGATTTCTGTTGCTATCAGGGAATCATCCGGGATTTGACTATCTGGAAAAAAGCCGAGCTGGACTTGATGGTAGCGGAGAAGCTATCCATGACCGGGAAGCTTGCCCGCACGATCGCCCACGAGATCCGCAATCCGCTGACCAATCTCAACCTTGCCCTGGACAATCTCAAAGAGGAAGTTCCGGGGCCAGACGAGCAGTTTACGCTCTATACCGATATCATCCAGCGGAGCTCCAATAGGATCGAAACATTGATCGGAGATCTGCTGAATTCTTCCAAGCCCAAAGAGCTGAGACTTGAGCTGAGTTCACTGCACGAGATTCTGGATGATATATTGGAATTGGTCAGAGACAGAGCGAAGCTTAAGGGAATCCGGATCAAAGAAGAGCTCGAGGAAGAATTGCCACGAATTTTTGTGGATCGGGAGAAGCTGTCGATTGCCTTGGTTAATATTTTACTAAACGGCGTCGAAGCGATCGAACACGACCAAGGGCAACTCACCGTCAAAGCCGAGATCCGGGGCAGTTCCATCTTTGTTTCGATCGAAGACAATGGTCAGGGAATCGAAAAAGAAGACCTCAAAAAGATCTTTGACCCGTTCTATACCAGCAAAGCAGAAGGAACCGGGCTTGGGCTCACCTCAACGCTTAACATCCTGTCCAGCCACAACGCCAGCATGCAAGTCACCAGCAAAGTGGGAATAGGTACGGTATTCGAAGTGGAATTCCCACTGCCGGAATATTAAAAAAGGCCGCCGTTAATTGCTAACGGCGGCCTTTTTTTTCAGATGTTGAGTTATTTTCCAAAGACTCTCGCTCCGAAAATCAAGGTCAGGAGAAACAGCACGATGAAAATCATGAATAATACTTTTGCGATGGATGCTGCACCCGCAGCAATTCCACCAAATCCGAATATTGCCGCAATAATGGCAACAATGAAGAATCCTAAGGCCCAACGTAACATAGTTTTTTGATTTTAGTGAATACAATTTTCACTGCCTATTGAAAATTAAATGCCAAGCCGCAAAACAGGCTTCAAACGCTGCATACCGCTTTGATCAGCCCTAGATGTGTGGACCCCATTCCCCAGAGGCGAAGCTATTTCCCCACGTTCGTGGATTCGAAACCTGATTTTCTATCAATTGAAGTGGTTTTTCCCCTTGGCATTGTCATTGGAAGATGTGGAGCATAATCAATTGTTTTACTAAACCACAATGAAATGAAAACCGACGCAAAATTGATGATCAAAGGATCTTGGAATGAGGCAAAAGGCAAACTCAAGCAGAAATATGCTGACCTAACAGACGACGACCTTCTTTACGAAGAAGGCAAGGAAGATGAGCTTCTGGGCAGACTTCAGCGAAAGCTGGGTAAGTCGATTGATGACGTCAAAGACGAGATCAATAGCTTGTAATCTTCCAATTTGAACTTTACAACTAACCAAACATTGATATGAAAACGAAATCAATTGCAATTCTGGCCTTCGTGGCATTGGGCTTCACGGCCATGTCATGTGGAGAAAACAGGGCAGAGAAACAAGACCAAGAACTCATGGAGGCGAATAACGACTTCGAGAAGGAGCGTGACGAACTTCGTGCAGAACTGAGAGAAATGGACGCCGAGATAGATCGGAAAATAGCTGAACTAAATGCCAAGAAAGAAAAAGCTGACGCGGAGACCAAGATAGAAATCGACAAGATGGAAGCAGAGCTACACCGCGACAAAACTCAGGTAGGTGAGGCTATAGATGATCTCGAACGCGCTACCCAAAATACGTGGAACGATGTGAAAAGAGCCACGAATAACACCGCCGACGACATTGAGAAAGGCTGGAAGGAATTCAAGTCTGACGTCAATGACGCCTTTGACAAGGATAATTAATTTAACGGGTAAGAGAATGGTTAAAAGGGCTGGTACGTAATCAGCCCTTTTATTTTTCCACTGACTCAGAGATTGGAAATGCCATGTAACTGATCATCAGATGAATAGATCATGACTCAAGCGCCATACAAGGGGGTGATCGTAAACCTGCGAAGAGTTCGTGTGACCGCTGAAAAACAATTATAATCAGATGAAATGCCCATGAGAAAGTCTTCGCCGACAGGGGTATGATTACAATGGGCATTCGATGTGATCATTAAAAATCAATTTGTAAACACATGAAAGCAATCAAAGAAGCCTGGCAAATTCTTAAGAAATCCGTCACTTCCTTTATGCAGGAAGATGCGTTTACCTACGCGGCCGCCATCTCCTTCTATACGATGCTTTCCCTACCGGCAGTCTTGCTGATCGTGGTGTCAATAGGAGCCACGTTGTATGAGGAAAACAGGATTCAGCAGGAGTTGGTCGGACAGATTTCCAGTCTGATTGGTTCTTCCACGGCCAAGCAGATCGAGCAAATCCTTGCTGAAGCCTCCATCAAAGAGGATAGCACCTTTCTGGCTCGGGCGGTGGGGATCGGTACGCTTATCTTCAGTTCGACGACGGTATTTTTTGCGTTGCAGGCGGCCATGAACAAGATCTGGAACATTGAGGCCAAGCCCGAAAAAGGATTCTTGAAATACCTGCTCAACCGACTGCTTTCACTCGCCATGGTGGTCGGGATCGGATTTGTCCTGATGGTATCGCTGGTGGTGGAGGCCTTGCTAGTCATCTTCCGGGATTTTATACAGGGATTTCAAGAGACACTCTCTGAGATCGTGATGAAGGTCAGTTCAGAGCTGGTTTCGTTTAGCATTGTTCTGGTGATTTTTTCGCTGATGTACAAGATTCTACCCGATGCCAAACTGAAATGGCGGGATGTATGGGTAGGAGGGTTAGTGACCACGATCTTGTTTGTTGGGGGCAAGTTGCTCATCGGACTTTACCTCGGATCGAGTTCCCTGACAGATGTCTATGGAGCGAGCGGATCCCTGGTTGTATTGCTTGTATGGACTTACTATGCTGCTTTTATTTTTCTCTTTGGAGCCAAAATCACGTACGTCTATACCAAGCGAAAGGTAGGAGAGATCGAGACCTATGATACCGCTGTGGAGGTAAAGACGATGAAAATTGAAAAGCCCAAGTAGCTATCTGCACTGCTCTCAATCCGGAGGATTTTTCCACATTCTGTGGACTTTGGCAGACTCTCCAGACGTGGAGCTGGCAGTTAATGTAAAAGAAAGCCCTGTCCGAATGGCGTGCGGCAAAATTTAATTTTATAAAAGTAAGTGCGGTTGAAATTTGCTTCAACAAGTCGGCAATGGCCTTAATGTTGAGCGATTTGTGGCAACCAAAATACACTAGCTATGACTACCGCAACCAATCAAAAAGCCACGCTGTCCAATCATCTGAATCTGGACGAAAAGCAGATGAAAAAATTAAACGGCCAGCTCAATGACCTGTTGGCCGACTACCACGTGTTCTATCAAAATGTCAGGGGATTTCACTGGAATGTGAAGGGTGACGACTTTTTTACACTCCACGTCAAATTTGAGGAGCTCTACACCAGACTCTATCAGTCAATCGATGAGTTGGCCGAACGAATCCTAATGATCGGATACAAACCCAGTCATGCTTATTCAGACTACCTGAAAGCCACCATTCACAAGGAAATCACAGATGTATTCTCAGGAGATGAATGCGTGACTCACGTAATCACTGGCCTCGGAGTGCTGATAACTTCTCATCGGAAGGTAGCCATGCAGTCAGAGGAGGCGGGTGACATTGCCACGACGGATATGCTGACCAAGTTTGTCGGCGATTTGGAGAAGAGAATGTGGATGTTTACCATGTATAAAAAATAAGTCTGGGCTGAATCAGAATCAAGAAGGCTGTCTATAGGGGCAGCCTTCTTGCGTTTTAGAAAATCTGAAGCGAATTCCCCGACGGAATGTGGAAAGCAGGCAGCCCGGGCATATTTTCATTGAGCCAGTTTTTGACGAATTCAGACCCGCCCTCCTCGCTCGCTGAGTGGCCAATCTCGATCATGGAGAGCTTGATTCCCATCTCGTTGGCGGCACGGACGTACTCGGGAGTTTCCCATTCGTTGGATTCTCCGCAGACGAGGACGTCCGGTTTTTCTTTCATGATGCCTTCTATTTGCCTTCTGCCACCCACTGCGCCGGGTAGCAGCAACACTTTGCTACAGGGCTGGCTGAGGTCTCCGACATAGCGCATGGCGGGCACGCCCATGCTGGTTTTGATGTGATTGATCAGTTCTCTGAGATTGGTTTTTGGAATGTTGAGCACTGGGCTTTTTGCCTGATAGTAGTTGGTCCAGCCCAGTTCCTCCACAACGCCGATCCGTACTCCGTCGTCCCGCATCCGATGTACATAGTCGTGGTTTCTCCAGAGCGTAATCCCGTTTTTTTCCATCAGATCATATTTCCCCCGAAAGACCGGATCACTCAGAAGGTAATCGGTTTCGTCCTGTCCCGAAAAAAAAGTCGGTTCGTGTGGAATGATCAGGTTGGCCTTGAGTTCGATGGCTTTTCGGATGATTTCCAAGGTGGTAAACATCGTCGTCACCACGCCGGTCACCACCGTATCTCTGGAGCCGACTTTGATGGTGTCGACCGTTTGGGCAAAAGGTGCATTGGGAACTTGGGCAATGAATGCGTCTATGATTTCTCCAACTGTCCACGGTTTTGCAGACACTGAGGCGAAGGAAGAAAAGGGATTTGCAAGCAATCCGGCAGCTACCAATGCTCCGGATTTGAGAAGAAATTCACGTCGGGTAGTTTGGGTTGAATCGTTCATTGCATTTGGTTTTTTTCAATTTAAAGAAAAAGTTTAGCCAACTTTTCCTCGAAACAAAAAAGCCTTGGGTTTGACTCAAGGCTTGAATAAGAGTTTTGATTTTGACCTATTCCACTTTGATATTTGATATCCACAGCGTCCTTTTTCCTTCGGCATTGAAGTGTTCGGTGACAAACTTCAGAGGACCATGACTTTCAACAGTTTCCCAAGTGACCGGGCGGCCTTCGGCACCGTTTCCTCTTCTGAAAACCCATTCGGTAATCATCAAATTTTCATCCAAATAGAGATCATATGCATCACCTGGAGTGTATCCCATTCCCATAGACTCGGCTTCTCCCGATTGATAGATGATGGTGAGCTTGGTTGAATTTGCTCCTTTGATGGGAGAGGGAACATTCTCGACCGTCTCAAAAGTATAGCCCTGATCCCAGGCCAATTGAAAAGGCATCATTGCCCAGTATTTATCGTTGATAAACCCTCCGTCCTGCTTTGGCAACGAATCAGCAGTTAAACTATAAGTAAACGTGGTGTCCGGGCCGGAGTAATAGACTGTGCTGTCCTTGATATTCCATTTCCAATCTCTTGAAAGGACATTTACTGAATCCCGCTGCACGTTCCAGGTATATGCAATAGAATTGACCTTGTCAAAATTTTCGATTCCATAGGCTTTGGCCACTTGGAAGGGGAGTGTGTCGGGCATCTCAGTCTTCTGTTGACAGGCACTGACTAGGATGAGAGAGGAAAATAGAAAAAGGGTGGTTTTCATGATCGGGATTGTTTTACGGGTTCAAACTGGTCAGATCACCCATAGTTCAGAAGTTCTGGGCTTTCGTTTTGTAAGTCCAATCCTCTGATATCGAGCTAGAACTAATATAGGGAATAGTTCGAAAGATGATTGTCTCCGTATCGCTAAATGACTGGATTCTTTGCTTCGAAAAGTTGAAACAAGCTTCCATCTGAAAAACGTTTGACAATTTCTGGATTTCGGTCAACAAGCTCGCTCTGGAACGGTTGCTCGGTCAATCTAAGGACATCCTTTTTACTGTCAGGAAGAAGAGAGGATTTAAGTATAGTTTCTCATCGATCTGGGTTTGACGACCAGGTAAGTGATGGGAAAGGTGAGTAGGCCTATTTTCAGCTTAGTGTGTGTTTAAAATTTGAATTGACCCTATGCTGGTTCTCCCTCAGCTACCAGATTAGCACCTCTCCATCGTTTCTTCTTTCGTTGGGTCTGAAAAGATTGATCACCAATGAAAACTCATGAACTCCTCCCGGAAGTAGATAGCTATTGATCAAGGGGTACTCGTACACATATCCAGCTCGGAATTTTCCAAAAATAAATCCAGCCTGCAGGCTGTTTGCATAATTGACCCGATTCCCGACTCCCAACCATACCACATCTTTCAGCAAAACTTTGAGGTTGAATTCGAAGACATCCGGAAGGTCTTTTCTGGTTCGGTAAAATCCATTGGCAGAAACCGCCAGATTCTGTCCCAGCGCTTCTCTGTAGCCGGCCATGACCATTTGCTCGGCCGGATAGCCATTGATGAATTCATCTCCGTTTTGGATTTCTCCGCCAGTCACTCGCTGGACACCGTAGGAGAAATAGTAGTTGGCATGGGTAAGAGCGATTCCCAAGTTTAAATCCAACACATTCATATTGGAGAATGAACCAAGATATTGTCCCAAAACCGGATCATTTTGCTCTTCCGACGAAAGCGCATTTCCGTCCAGGCGAATGCTTTGGTAGTTGATGCCAACTCCCAACCGCAAGTTGTGGCGTTCGGTTAGGCGGATTCTAGATGCATAGTTGAGCATGATTTCGTTTTCGCGAAAGGCACCAAAATTGTCCTGAAGGAAATTGGCCGATATCGCGTTTTTGCCCATCAATGCAGGATCTTCTTCGCCTGCCAATTCTCCAAAATCAAGCTCCGCATTGAAAAAATAGGTTTTTGGGGCGCCTTCGATACCTCCCCATTGGCTACGCACAAATCCTCTGACCACGCTCCCCTCATACCCCGTAAGAGCGGGATTAAAATAGCTTTGAAACTCAGAAAATTGTGAGACAAATTTTCTGTTTTGAGCCAATGAATCGGTGCTGATCAAGCCCCAAATCAACACCAGTACCAGATAGCTAAATTTTCTCATTTTGTAAATCGATTGAAAAGTGTTGTGTAAAAACAGGGAGAATGATCTAGAAACATCTCCCTGTTTGAGTATTTATATTTTTACTTCTTCAGCAGGGTCAATACCCCTCTGCGTACTTCCCCAGACTCGCGCGATTCTACGATCCATACATAAGAACCTGCTGGCATTTCTTTGCCTTCAAATGTGCCATCCCATCTTTCTTGGGGCTTTTCGGTATAGAATATACGTTGTCCACCACGATCGAATACCTGCACTCTTCCTCCCGTGAAGTACTGGAGACCGGGTACGCCCCATGTGTCGTTTACGCCATCTCCGTTAGGAGTGAAGGTATTCGGCACTTCCAACTGATCCAGCGGCGTGCGCTGCCTGGTGATCTGGAAGGATTTCTGCAGTTCATTGCCAGCTCGGTCTGTTACGCTGAGTAGAATGCTAAAGTCTGTTCGACCGGCCGCAGGATCCGCGCTGCTCCAGAAGAGGATGCCGTCGAGTACTTCGAAGTAGCCATTGTCTGCGGCCCCATCCACCAAGGTCAAAGTATGTATGTTATCCGTAGGATCTATCACGGTAAAGCCTCCGATCTCTTGGAAATACTGGTCAGGAACAGCAATGAAGCTGTTATTGCTCAGCGTCACATCCTGTGGCGCGGGCTTAGCCAGCACCGTGATCTCCAGCATTGGCTGCAAGCCATACGGATTGAACAGTCCCTCAGTCACTTCTGCGGTACCCGAATAGGTGGTGGAGCCTGTGCTCATGCCGTCGTAGCCTTTCAGATCCCAAGTCACCGTCAGATTGACAAACTCGCCTTTGGACGTGATCGCCACTACTTCGGCAGGAACTGTGAGGTCATCGGCTGAAGTTCCCCAGACCGCTTCCAGGCTTCCAGTGACAAATTCGCTCACGGCTCTTTGCTGGACATAGTCTGGAACGCCATCTCCATCTTCATCCGGAAAGTCTGTTCCGTCGTTAGGGTCCGTCCCCTTCTGCTCTTCGACATAGTCCGGAGTCCCGTCTTCGTCTGTATCCTGGTAGTCTCCCGGATCACTTGGATCAGTTCCCGTTTGCTCCTCTACATAGTCCGGCACATCGTCTACGTCTGTATCCTGATAGTCCGTTGGATCTTTAGGGTCGGTTCCCTGAGTTTCCTCCACGTCATCCGGTACGTCATCACCATCCGTGTCGTTGGTGAGGATTTCGAAGTCTGCACCCGTATAGTCAATCGAATAGTTTGTCCCGGCGGCGAGGGTTCCTATCGTGATGGCATAGCTGCCAACTTCCTCACCTGGTACGCGGGAAAGTGTGCCGGTAAGAATGGATTCGGTATCCGCACCTTTCAATCCCGAAACGGTATAGGTCAGTTCAGGATCAGCCGTACCGTACAACTTGCTTTGGCCAGTGCCTACGGTAATGGTCAGTGTAGCCGGCGTGATCGTTAGATCTGCCTTCAGCACTTTTGTAGTATAGTTCGCTCCTGTGATGGTGGCCGTCACTTCTTGAGTTCCGACGTTAGTTCTGGAGTTGTTAGCATAACCCACCGAAGTTCCCATCGGAAGAGTCCCTGCTATTGCCAGAGATTTGGCGGTGCCATCGTAGGTAAAGCTTCCGTCTGTGAAAGTGACACCGCTGATCGTTGCAGGGGTAATGGTCAGATCAGCAGTCAAGACCAAGGTTGTGTAGTTTGAGCTTGTGATGGTGGCGGTCACTTCCTGAGTTCCGACATTCGTTCTGGAGTTGTTAGCGTAGGCTACCGAAGTTCCCATCGGAAGAGTCCCTGCTATTGCCAGAGATTTGGCGGTGCCATCGTAGGTAAAGCTTCCGTCTGCAAAAGTGACACCGCTGAACGCTGCAGGGGTAATGGTCAGATCAGCAGTCAAGACCAAGGTTGTGTAGTTTGAGCCGGTGATCGTGGCCGTTACTTCCTGAGTTCCGACGTTCGTTCTGGAGTTGTTAGCGTAGTCCACCGAAGTTTCCATCGGAAGAGTCCCTGCTATTGCCAGAGATTTGGCCGTGCCATCGTAGGTAAAGCTTCCGTCTGAGAAAGTAATACCGCTGATCGTTGCAGGTGTGATGGTCAGATCAGCAGTCAAGACCAAGGTCGTGTAATTTGAGCCTGTGATTGTGACTGTCACTTCCTGAGTTCCGACGTTCGTTCTGCTATTGTTAGCGTAAGCCACCCAGGTGCCCATTGGAAGAGTTCCAGTGATTGCCAGAGATTTGGCCGTGCCATCGTAGGTGAAGCTTCCGTCTGCGAAAACAATACCGCTGATCGTTGCAGGGGTAATGGTCAGATCAGCAGTCAGGACCAAGGTCGTGTAGTTCGCTCCTGTGATGGTGGCCGTCACTTCCTGCGTCCCGACGTTCGTTCTGCTATTGTTAGCGTATGCGACGGATGTTCCAGTAGGCAGTGCTCCAGAGATGGACAAAGACTTAGCTGATCCGTCAAAGACAAAGCTTGCATCCGTTAAACTAATGCCGCTGATTGTTGCTTTGGTAATCACAAAGTCAGCACCGATATAGTTGATCGCGTAGTTCTCACCTGCATTCAAACTTCCCAGATTGATCGCGTAAGCCCCGACATTCTCTCCTGATGCTCTCTCCAATTCTCCGGTCAGGATGCTTGCGTTGTCACCGTTTTCAAAGCCCGAGACGGCATAACTAAAGACCGGATCAACCGTGCCAAAGATTTTGGTTTGTCCCGTGTCGGCGGTCACATTCAACACTTTTGCAGCGATGGTGAAAGTGGCTGAGGTGAAGTCAATCACGTAGTTGCTTCCGGCATTGAGACTGCCAATCAAGATTGCATACTCGCCAATGTTCTCTCCCGTTTCTCTCGCCAGCGCTCCTGTCAGAATACTTTCTGTATCTCCATTGCCGAAGTTGGTGGCAGTGAAGGCAAAGACAGGATCAGCGGAGCCGTAGACTTTCGCCTGATCCGGATTTGCGGAAATTTGCAAGGTTCGAGCAGTGATTTCGAAGTCCGATCCTGTGAAGTTGATCGTGTAGTTAGCGCCGGCGGACAGTGATCCCAATCCGATTGCATAGGCGCCGACACCTTCTCCGGCTGCTCTGTTCAGCGCTCCAGAGAAGACGGAATTAGTGTCTCCATTTTGGAAGCCGGTGGCTGTGTAAGTCAGAGCTGGCTCTGCATTACCGTACACTTTGGTTTGACCGGCGTCTGCTGTCACATTCAAGGTGGCTTTAGTGATCTCAAAGTCGGCAGGCGTAAAGTTGATGGTGTAGTTGCCTCCCGCCGAAAGTGTTCCTTGACTGATCACATACAGGCCTACATTTTCTCCCGAAGTTCTTTCGATAGTGCCCGTGAGTACAGTGTTGGTATCTCCGTTTTCGAATCCTGTTGCCGTGTAAGTCAAGGTTGGTTCTGCATCACCATACACTTTGGTTTGACCGGCGTCTGCGGTCACGTTCAGTGTGGTTTTGGTGATCTCAAAGTTGGCAGATGTAAAGTTGATGGTGTAGTTGCTTCCTGCGGACAGTGTTCCTTGGCTGATCGCATAGAGGCCTACATTTTCTCCTGCAGTTCTTTGGAGGGAGCCGGTGAGTACTGTGTTGGTATCTCCGTTTTCGAATCCAGTTGCCGAGTAGGTAAAGACCGGATCAGCATTTCCATACACCTTGGATTGACCCGCAGTGACGGTGACTTGCAGTAGTTGGGTACCAATGGTGAAATCCGCTCCGGTGTAATTGATCGTGTAGTTAGCACCTGCGGAAAGCGATCCCAATCCGATTGCATAGGCGCCGACAGTTTCTCCGGCCGTTCTATCCAGCGCTCCAGTAAAGACGGCATTCGTGTCCCCGTTTTGGAGGCCGGTTGCCGTATATGCAAAGATCGGATCGGCACTCCCGTACGCTTTGGATTGACCTGCATTTGCCGTCACATTCAGGGTCGCTGGTGTGATTTCAAAGTCCTCTCCGGTGTAGCTGATCGTGTAGTTAGCTCCCGCAGAGAGTGTGCCCAATCCGATAGCATAGGCGCCGACACTTTCTCCAGCCGTTCTATCCAGCGCTCCGGCCAAGATGACATTGGTGTCTCCATTTTCGAAGCCAGTGGCTGTGTAGGCAAATGTAGGATCGGCATTGCCATATATTTTGGTTTGACCAGCAGTGGCGGTCAGGTTCAGAGTGGCTTTGGTGATCTCGAAGTCGGCAGAAGTAAAGTCAATCGTGTAGTTGCTTCCGGCGGACAACGTTCCTTGGCTGATCGCATAGAGGCCTGCATTCTCTCCCGGCATTCTGTTCAAAGCTCCGGTAATATTATCACCTGCTACCAACCCAGTACTGCTGTAAGTGAGCATAGGATCCACTGTTCCGTAGATTTTTGTCTGGCCCGTATCTGCGATGATGGCTAGTGTAGCTGGTGTGACTGTGAGGTCCGCTTTCAATACAAGATCAGCGTAGTTTCCTCCCGTGATCATAGCGGTCACCTCCTGCGTACCCACGTCTGTTCTGCTGTTGCCGGTATAGCTCACCGAGGTGCCTGCCGGCAGGGTTCCGGCGATGGCAAGGGATTTTACCGTACCGTCGTAGACAAAGCTTCCGTCGGTGAAAGTGACTCCGGTGACAGTTGCCGGTGTGATGCTAAAGTCCGCACTTACATAACTCAAGGAATAGCCAGAACCAGGGATGACACTAAGCGTTCCTTGCTGGATAGCATAGTCTCCGACATCTTCTCCGATTTCCCTGCTTAGGGCACCTGTCAACACGCTGGAGATATCATCGCCAGGATTCAGTCCCGAATATGTATAAGTCAACGCTGGATCAGCCTGTCCAAATACCTTGCTTTGGGCATCTGCGGTGACATTCAAGACGGTAAGATCGGAAGTAGTGAAACTTACTTCATTTCCATAAACCGTTATTCCGTTGCTGTTGGTAGAATATGCTTTGGCATAATACGTCGTAGTCAAAGCGAGGCCGGAGATCACTTCGCTGAATTCCCCTCCTGTGATAGTCATTACCTCCTTCGAATCTGTCAAATCCGGACCAGGGGAAGTGGAATAAACCACACCTGTTTCGGATGCGCAGCCCACTTCACTGGTGGAGATAGTGCCTCCCAGCGTTGCGCCGGAGAATGTGACACCAGTGACCGCAGCCGTTGTAAGACTTGCCGTAGCCGGCTGTGTAATGGTCACGTTCAATATCTTACTACAGCCGTTGGCGTCAGTTACAGTTACACTGTAAGGTCCAGCGGCAAGACCTGTGGCAGTCGCACCAGTTCCTCCTCCACCAGTCCATTGATAGTCAAATGGTCCAATTCCTTCTTGCACCGTTACTGTCGCGCTGCCATCATTTCCGCCAAAGCAGCTGACATCGGATTGAGAAGTAGTGGCGTTAAGTGTGAATGCTCCGCCGATCGTAAAGTTTTTAGTTAATTCACAGCCGTTCATATCTGTGATAAGTACACTATGATTGCCCGCTGCCAATCCGGTAGCAATGGAACTGGTACTACCTGACGACCATAAATAGGTATATCCACCCGCACCACCCGACGGAGTTACGCTGGCTGATCCTCCGACTCCGCATACGGCATCAATTTGCGAGGTGGAAGCTACCAATGCCGTTGGTTGAGAAATGTCGAATGACTGGGATGCGCTACAGCCGTTAGCATCCGTCACAGTTACGGTATACATTCCAACTGTCAATCCCAACGCTGTGGCTGCGTCGCCACCCGACGGCGCCCATGAGTAGGAATATTCGCCTGTCCCTCCGGAAACCGATATGGTGGCACTTCCGTCGCTTCCGCCAAAACATGACACGTCAGTTTGACTGCCTATAGCGATCAGCAATGCACTTGGCTCGGTGATAGTAGCGGAAGCCATCGCTATTTGCCCGTTCTCATCTGTCACCGTCACGGAATAGCCTCCTGCAATCAGGCTGGTCAAATCGTTGGTACTAGAGGATGTGCCGGCTACAATAGTCCCGTTGCTCCAAGAGTAGGTGTAATTTGCCATGCCTCCAGATACCTCCACGGTTAAACTACCTGTATTGTCACCGTTGCAAGCCACATCGGTTTGGGCCGTGATTGCGGCAGTGATCGGAGCCAGTTTTTGGCTCGTATCCGACACTTCGTCGCCGATATTTCCAGTAGGATCTGTGAGGGAGGCACTAAGCGTTATTGTTCCAATAGCTAGACTTGTCAAGTCAATCCCTGCTACTTGCTGAGTCATAGACGCAACTGTACCGCTACCGGACACGCTTGTTCCGCCTCCACTGCTGGAGAATGAATAATTGAATGTCGCTCCCACTTCCGCTCCTGCAAAAGTGAAGCTCACTGCCGTCTGATTTGTGGTAATTATCGGATCTTGATCTATTAACACCGAATATCCGGAAGGCTTGACTGCGTCGATCACCAACGCTTTATTGGCTCCCAATGATCCGGCTGCTCCAGGGTTCGGCAAAGTCAGAGTCGCATTATTCCCTGGTATATTTCTAAGAGTAGCTCCGTTCAGCGAAAGTGCTGAAGTGGATTGATAATCGAGATCAGCACTTACGTCACCAGCAACTACGGTGTATGCAAAGAGCAAGGTTTCGGTTCCACTTCCAGAGGTATAGGTAGCTTCTCTATCTGTGGAGCCAGTTTCTAGTAACAACCTAGGTGTTCCTCCTGCTGTATTTACGAGGATGTTTTGATTGAATGTTACGGCGACTACGATGGGGCTGTCAACACCATAAGTACCATTTGCGGTCGTGCTACTCACGCCGGTCACAACTGGATTGATAGAATTGACTGTGACCTGAATCTCGTCAGTGTCGGTCAATGGTCCGCCGCTTCCCGTATTTCCCAGATCATTCGTAGAGATCTGAACTGCTGCTGCTCCATAATATCCAGATGTAGGACTAAAGGTCAGCCCGTTGAGTGCGTTGTTTACGTCGGAGATCGAGCCTTCCATCCCCATGGACGCATCGGATGTTCCGTCGCCAATGTTGAAAACAAGTCCTACGGTTCCAGAAAGTGTTAAAGTACCATTGGTTGCAGTAAGTGTTAGCCTGACGCTCGATGCTCCAGCGTCCACATCGCTGATGCTGATCTGGTTTCCGCCTCCGCCATTAAATACCAGCGATGTGTTTTGGCCTGTTACTTGTGAGCCAGGTATTGAGTTTACTGGTGCATCATTGATAGCAGCAACGGCAATGTCAAATGAATCAGAAATGGTCCCGACGTTTCCGTCGTCAGCAGAGACATTGACGCTTACCGTTCCCACGTTTGCATTTGTCGGAGTACCGGAGAAAGTTCGTGTGGCTGCATCAAAAGATAGCCAAACAGGAAGGGCTCCGCCTCCCGCAAGCTCCGCAGTGTAAACCAGCGTACTTCCCAGATCGACGTCTTCAAAGGTATTAGCCGCAAACTGGAAGTTGAAGGCCATGTCTTCGGTTGCATTTTGGTTCGGAATTGGATTGGCGACGGTTGGCGCGTCGTTTACGTTTGCGACGACGATGTCAAATGAATCAGAAATAGTCCCAAGATTTCCGTCGTCAGCAGTGACCGTGATACTGACCGTTTCAACGTTTGCATTCGTTGGAGTGCCCGAGAAAGTGCGGGTCAGCCCATCAAAAGACAGCCAAGCTGGAAGCAATCCTCCACCGTCTAGTCCTGCCGTGTAAGTCAGCGTGGTTCCAGCATCAGCGTCTTCAAACGTGCTGACTGCAAACTGGAAGCTAAAGGCAATGTCCTCAGTGGCGCTTTGGTTAGGGATTGGATTGGCGACCGTTGGTGCACTATTGACGTTTGCGACGACGATATCAAACTCATCGAATACACTTTCGCCGTTTCCGTCAGCTGCGGTAACCTTTATACTGACAGTTCCCACGTCGCCATTTGTAGGAGTACCCGAGAAGGTTCGGGTGGCTGCATCAAAGGATAACCATCCAGGAAGTGCTCCACCTCCGACAAGCTCAGCGGTATAAGTCAGTGTGTTTCCGAGATCAACATCTTCGAAGGTATTAGCCGCAAACTGGAAGTTGAAGGCTGCGTCCTCGCTTGCATTTTGGTTCGGAATTAGATTGGCGACGGTTGGGGCGTCGTTTACAGGCGTGATATTTACATTGACGGTGCCGACTACTACATCATTTCCACCGCCATCTCCAGTATTCCCCTTGTCATTTGCGGTGAGAGTTATGGTTATAGCGTTCGGCCCACTTAGGTTATTGGGTAAAATCAGAGCGGCATTGGTATCTATATTTAAAAAAGACTCAATATTGGCTGCCGGTCCGGTGAGAATCAGCGTTGGCGTGTTATGCCCAGACTGACTGACTCCATAGCCAGCCGGATTACTTATACCAATAACGCCTTGAGAGGTAGCTATGGTCAATGAAACATCACTTAATCCCGCATCTATATCTTGAAATAAACCTGAAGAAAGAGCATCTCTCAAGTAGGCTGGATATTCATCTTCCACTACGGTGATTGAATTTATTATGCCTCCAAAAGTAGGGTCATCATTCACTCCCGCTATATCAAAAGTCCCCGAAGCAGTATTGGAATCCACAGTGCCGTCATTGCTCACGAATGCGATTGTAGCCACACCGGTGCCAAATAAATTGGCAATTGGTGTGAACGTCGCTGCATCCAGCGCTGTATTGATGGCTGCCAAAGTGCCTGAAGCCGTAAAGCTTGCGGATCCGTTTCCGCCGCCTCCGAATGTTACTCCCGTGGTTCCCAAGGATAAGGTGCCTCCTGTAATCGTAAAGGTGACACTTTGATCATCGCTTTCTCCGTCAGTAATTTCGATATCGTCCGGCAGGTCAGCTGATGTATCCTCAGACACTGACGGTGCTGTCGGTGCTGTAGCCACCGGCGCAGCATTTACGATTCGTTGCTTGGTGTCAGTGGCCACTGCTCCGGTATTTCCAGATGGATCTGTCAGTGTCACAGACAGTGTCACCGTACCTCCGCCTAGTCCGCTGAGGTTTATGGATGTGATTTGGTCGGTAAGAGTGGCAACCGTCCCTGATCCTGTCACATCAGTTCCACCGCCATCACTGGAAAAAGTATAATCATAGGTAGCGCCAACTTCGGCATCCGCAAAAGTAAAGCTGGCTGCAGCAGCATTTGCATCGTCAATCTGAGCCTGGTCTATCGCAACGGTGTACCCCGATGGTGCTTCGAAGTCAGAGCAGAACTCAAGATTATCTAAGGCGAGATAGATGAAACTGCCACCTATTTCTATCTCGAGACCATCTACATAGGTTTCAGAATTGTCTACTCCGCCCTCTGTTGAGAAGTCTATATAGAAGTAACCTTGATTGGAACTGAAGTCTGTTGGGAACCCGGTGGTCTTGGTGATAGTATAGGCAGTAGTTGCTCCATCTTTTCCTCTGATCGTGACCGTTCCATCACTGGTTGGTGACGGAGCTCCACCTGTATTGGAAGTCAGAAACAGCGCCAATTTGCTGAACTGGACCGGTGCATCGACAGCTATTGTGTAAGTCCCTGAACCTGTATTCTCCAGGAATTTGCTGGAAGGACCGATTCCGAATCCAGTTCGGTCTTTTACGGCCCAGTTCCCACCTATTGTGAAAGCCTTCCCATTGGAACTAAAGGAAGTGGCACCGTTGATAAGAGACTCGAAGGTTTCGATGTAGCAAGCTCCCACCAAGTGAATTTGCCCGTTTAGAAATTCAAACGGAGGGGTGTTGCCAAGCGCATCTTGAATGTTGGTTCCTGCATTTAGTTTAACCTGAATAGACCCCTCTCCGGATATGCCAGTAACGCCTAATGTGTAGTTAAATCCAGAACCTGAAATACTTGTCAATGCGCCGGTTACCGTGCCGGTTCTAATCAGCGTAAAATCGTCCAAGGTAACATTGGTCGCATTTTCATTGAAGAGCACTTGGAAGTTTACACCGCTTGAGGTGGAGAGTGGGCTTCCTGTTTTTGAGATGCTTTGCACTACGGGTGCCTGCGTATCGACCAATGAAACAGCCTTGCAGAAGTTGAAGTTATCGATGGCCAATTGTGTAAATCCACCGCTAAGTGTAAACACCAGTTCATCTACATTGATATTTCGATAGTTGCCAGCTCCATCCGTTGCAAAATTGATGGTAAAAAAGCCCCCGTTGCTTACCGTACTCGTTGGGAATCCGGTGCTCTTGGAGATTGTAAACTGATCTGCACCGCCTTTTTTTCCTGTGATTACGATCGTGCCGTTGGCAGTCGGGTTATCCCCATTTGTCTGATCAGAAAGAAACAGATCAACAGTACTCATGGTGAATTCTGTCGCGCTGGTCAGGGAGAATGATCCCGCCGTATTGTTATTAATCACAAAGCCACCTGAATGCCCTGCACCGAATCCACCTCGTTTTTCAATTTCCAGTCCCGTTCCTAAAGAAAAATTAGCTCCGTTTCCACTGAAACTGGTGCTGGCATCGGTTTCCGTTTCAAATGTCTCTACAAAGCAGGCTGATACCGTGTGGGGCTGACCCGATGTGAAAGCTGGAGTTCCTTGGATATCATCTTCGTTGGCGATATTGGTTCCGCTTTTCAGATCCAGGCGGATGGTCCCTTCTCCTGATATTCCGGTCACTGCTACCGTATAGCTGCTTCCCGATCCTGAGACTGAGCCAATCGTCCCGGCGGTTCCCGCGGTCGTGAGAACAAAGTCATCACTACTGACATTTTTGGCAGTTTTCGAAAAGCTAACTGAGAAATTAACCGAAGTAGCCGTAGTCAGAGGTGCGCCTACAGGAGAAATACCTGTAACTAAGGGCGGATCAGAATCAACGGGTATCAGAGCGGGGGCAAAAGCAAAATTGTCGATGTAGATAAAAATATCTACACCTTCAATCCGAACTTCATCTATATCATAAAAATCAGGATTTGAGGCGAAGCTTTTCGCTCCAGCACTTTGGCTGTCAAAAGTGACATTCACGGTTGCACCTACTTGGGCGCCACTCTTGTATGCTTTTACCGTCCCAGATGCAGACGCTATGGGATCCCCCCTTTGTAGCCAAATGCTGATTAATTGAAAGGGTGAGCTGTCTGTTTTTTTAATTTTCCAGCCAGTGACGCCCCCAGGAACTGTATTAGTATCATCTAATGCTCTGGTCCCTCCAAATCCACTAGTAGTAGAACTGACCGCTGCCCCCGCATTACTTCCAGAGAAAATTTCAAACCTTACGCCAGAATTGTCATAGATTTTTGTGCCATTCAAAGAGAGAAAAGTGTCTCCAGTTAGTTCATTGAAGGTAACAGTGGTGGTCTGTGAGTAACCGATACTGCAGAAAATCAACGATAATGCTACTAAAAAATAGGATTTGGGTGATAAAAATTTCATAATCAAGACGTTAAAAACATTAAACTCTAATCTGGGTATGAGAAACTAAAAGAACCAACCCCGTGAGGTTGGTTCTTGGGAGTCATTAGCTTTGAGAAGGAAAGATGCCTTCCGTTGCTATGATATAGTTCAGCGCGAGCGAAGGGTGCGCATTTGCATGCGGAAGATTGCTCCCGTTAAAAGGCGATATACTGGAGGGATTCATCGCCACATTTGCCGAAGCGCTCGTGTAGCTACTGGTAGGAATCGGATTTGCTCCTCGTTGTATTACTACAGAGCTCTTCGCCAGACTGGCAGCACTGGGGTCATTGGAGGCTCCATCCCCATTGCTTACGAGCAGAGAGTGGGAATGTGAAGGCATCTGAGTCTGGATTAGAGTCACTTGTTCCTGACCCATTGCCGCGCCGAGTGGTTGATAGGGAAGCCCAGGGCCTTGGCCCATGCCTACCGCACTTCTACCCCGGAGATCGGGTACGGCAAAAGTATTTACCCCATCTCCTCCATAAGTGGTTCCCAATAACACGTACAGGACTTCATACTCCGAAATTGGCAACAGTTGCCCCTTACAAAAAACCCATCCGAGAGGAGCAAAGTATCCCCCGAAGATTTCAATTTGACCAACAAAAGGTGTCATAGTTATCTTGTTTTAAAACTAGGATCAATCCCTTGGAGGAAATATACCTTGCAATGCAATGATGTAATTCATGGCAATTGAAGGTTGCATGTTGTTGTGAGGCTGGTTGCCTCCGGCAGGCGCGATGCTGGGTACTGCCATAGCCACATTAGGAGCCCCGGAAGCATAAGTGTTCACAGGTATTGGGCTTGTTCCTCGTTCGATTGTCACCGAACTTTTGGCAAGTGTGTTATTGGTTGGATCGCTGGTAGTGCCATCGGTATTGCTGCCCAGCAATTGATGGATATGTGAGGGTGTCTCGGCAATCGTCAGCGTAACAGATTCCTGGCCGAACATCTCGCCTTGCGTTCTATCAGAAAGACCGGGTCCCTGGCCCATCCCCACCGCACACCTGCCCCGTAGATCCGGAAGCGCAAAGGTTGTGCGGCCATCGCCGCCATACATTGTTCCCAAAAGTGAAAACAGCGCGCTGTTCTGTGAGATTGAAAGTAATTGGCCTTGGCAGAGCGCCCAGCCTTTGGGGGCGAAGTTGAATCCGACCATCATAATTTGTCCTAAAAAGGGTTCCATGTTTGTTAAAAGTTAAGTGTTGCTAGATGTGAAATATTGCTGGGTATATACCAGGGCAAAGCCCGGTCTAGTCGAAGCCTAAGGTTGCGATCCCCCAATCCAAACGAAAAATCATGGAGGTAAAAATTAATACTAAAGAAGTCTCTAATCTACAATAAGTTGAATGACAAGCGCAAGAATTAGGTGTAATATTTCTTGCTTTTTTTCGTTAGGTCGGAAAAACTAAGCTTGAGAATGTGTCCTTCAGCATTCATGACAGCGGATCATGAAATCTTTGCAAAAGAGATGAAAACCCGCCTCGAAATCCGGGCTGTTTATTTGTTTTAAGGGGGCAGTCAAGTTCCGGAAAATAAAAAAAACTGGGATCAAGATACGCCTGAGGTGGGATTTGGGTTCGCGCCTTGCTGATGAATGAGAGGGGGAATCTGCGTCGGTAAATAAGGACTCAAGTCGGGTTTCCGGCTGTTTTTAAGACCATTTTCTTGGGAGAATTAAGGTCATCCGTACGGTGATGGGCTGATCGAAGTCCATCCTCCATCGACAATGAGAGATTGGCCGGTGATGTGCCGGGCGGCATCTGAGAGTAAAAATGCCGCAGCTTCGGCGATGTCGGTCGTATTAGCAGGGCGACCTAGCGGCGTGAGCCTTGACCAGGTACTAACATAGTTAGGGTCGGAGGTAGTCCGCTCAGTCAGGGTGGCACCCGGCGCGATGGTGTTAATCCGGATTCCGAGAGGAGCGAGCTCGATGACCAGATTCTTCGCGAGCATCTCCACTGCTGCTTTGCTCATGGCGTAGGCCGCCAGATTTTCATGGCTTTGGTGCGCTGTCACAGAGGATGTCAGCAAGATCGATCCGCCGTTTGGCTGGCCTTTCATAATTCTCGCCGCAGCTTGGGTTAGAAAGAAACTCCCGGCTTGGTTGATCCGGGTGACTTCGAAAAAATCCTCTCTGGAATAGTCCAGAAAGTTTCCAAAAAGCGTGATTCCGGCATTGGCCACCACTTGGTCAACTGAGCCAAAATGATGCATGGCCAAGTCGATGATCTCTGAGATCACCTCCCCCGAAGAGGAGTCGCCAGAGCAGCCCAAGACAGCACCTTTTCCGAGTTGGGAAAGTGAAGCGACTGCTTCTTCCGTTAGGCCTTTTTCCAGATCGTTGAGGATGACGTGGGAACCTGTTATCAGCAGTTTGCGGGCGATCTCCAGCCCAATTCCTTGTCCAGCACCGGTGACAATGGCGACTTTTTGAGGTTTCATTTTTGTTTTTTTTCAAAGAGACCTGCCAGGTTTTCAAAACGCTGGCAGGTCTTTGTTTTTTAATGCGAATCTCTTTTCACTTCGGAGCCCGAGCTTCCCTGCAGGAAGTCGAAATCCACGCCTTCATGAGCTTGGTTTACTTTGTCGAGGAAGAGGTTGACATAGCCTCTTTCGTAAGGCAACCGGGTCGGGACAAAGTCCTTTCGACGTCGTTCAAATTCTTCCTCAGAGATCAGAAGGTTGAGACTACGGTTGGGGACGTCCAACGCGATCATGTCGCCGTTTTGGACAAAAGCCAAGGGGCCGCCAATGGCAGATTCCGGGGACACGTGCAGCACGACGGTGCCGAAGCCCGTTCCGCTCATTCGGCCGTCAGAGATCCGGATCATGTCTTTGAAGCCTTTTTCGAGGACTTTTTTTGGCAAGCCCATGTTGCCAACCTCTGGCATTCCGGGGTAGCCTTTTGGCCCTACATTTTTCATCACCATCACGCAGGTCTCGTCGATGTCGAGATTTGGATCGTCTACTTTGGCTTTGTAGTCGTCGATGTTTTCAAAGACTACGGCCCGACCGGTGTGTGTGAGGAGTTCAGGACTGGCGGCTGAAGGCTTCAGAACTGCGCCGTTTGGGCACAAATTGCCTTTCAGGACGGCAATTCCAGAATCCGGCTTGATGGGATTTTCCAGTGTTCCGATCAGGTTTCTATCCCAGCATTCAGCCTTGGCGATGTTGTCTCCAATCGTTTTTCCATTGACAGTGAGGGCGTCTGTGTGTAGGTGTTTTTCGATTTCCTTCATCACGGCAGGCAAACCACCGGCATAGAACAGATCCTCGACCCAATGCTCTCCCGAAGGCTGGACGTTGGCAATAAGGGGGATTTTCGAAGAGAAATAATCAAAGTCGGTCAAGTCGAGCTCGACACCGATCCGCTTGGCTATCGCAGTCAGGTGCAGTATAAAGTTGGTAGATCCACCCACTGCGGCGTTGACCATGATGGAGTTTTCGAAGGCCTTGCGAGTGAGAATGGTGCTCATCTTCATGTCTTCTCTTACCATCTCCACGATTCGCATGCCGGTGAGATGCGCCAGGACTTTTCTCCTGGAATCTGCGGCCGGAATGGTAGCATTGTCAGGCAACGAAAGCCCCAGAGACTCGACCATCGCGGCCATCGTTGAAGCGGTGCCCATCGGAGCGCAGTGTCCTGCCGAACGGGACATGGCGGCTTCGGCTTCGATAAATTCTTCCTGAGTAAGTCTACCCATCTTGAAGTCCTCCGCGAATCTCCAGATGTCTGAAGTTCCGATCTTTTTCCCCCTAAATCTCCCGACCAGCATCGGGCCGCCTGACAGCACCAAAGCAGGGATGTCCACCGAGGCGGCGCCCATGACCAGCGAAGGGGTGGTTTTGTCGCAGCCGCACATCAGCACAACGCCATCCAATGGATTGCCTCGAATGCTCTCTTCGACATCCATTGACATCAGGTTGCGAAAAAGCATGGCGGTAGGCTTGATTGAGCACTCGCCCAGCGACATCACTGGGAATTCCAGCGGGAATCCGCCTGCTTCCCAAATACCTTTTTTGAGACTTTCGGCGAGTTCTTTGAAGTGGCCGTTGCAGGGGGTGAGTTCAGACCAGGTGTTACAGATGCCGATTACGGGCTTTTCGCCCTCGAAAAGATGATGGGGAAGTCCCTGGTTTTTCATCCAGGATCTATAGATAAATCCGTCTTTGCCAGTGCGGCCGTACCATTCCTGGCTGCGGAGTTTTTTCTTGGTCATAGGTTTTAATGGGTTGAACTAATAGCCCAAAAAGATAGCAAAAAATTGTGTACTACCTGAAAGGCCGGAAAGACGATGTGGCAAAATGTGCCTATAAACTCAAAGAGTTTGGGTTGTTGTTTGATCAATTTGATCCAGAACATGCTCCAGCGAGACCAGATCAATGGTGAAGTCACTCATGATGGTGTGTTTGCCGTCTCCTTGGTTCAGCGTGTAATAGTAAGCAAGCCCGAGTGCGGAGCTCAAGTTGAAATAGCATTGACTGACTGAGTCACCATGATTTCTGAATTCGAGGACTTTGGCCGTGGGAGGCAGAAAAAGCATATTGGTCAACGCAGCACCGTGCAGACATACCAAAAGCTGCGTTTCGGACATGAGTTGGATCTGCTGGCTCAGGCTGAGTTTCTCGGCGTATACGACGTCGAATCCCCGTTTTTGAAGCAGGATCTCCACGTCTGCGTCGTTGTGGGCTTTTCTTTTGGGTGCAAGTTTTCGGCTGATGTAGACTTTTCGCCAAGGCTCGGAGATGCTTTTGACGCTAAGTTTTGTTCTGGTTTTGTCAGCGAGAGGTGGATTGAAATTGGGAAAAGTAGCCGTTCTCGCGGTCAAAATAAGCTTTTTGACGTGGAGGTTTTGACTTGCTTTGAAAAAGACCGCGGTCACTCCAGCCAGATCCAGCGATTGGATGACGTAGTCCAAACTTTTGAAAGATTCCGGGAGGATCACCGGACAATCCGGTTCCCGCTCGATTCCTTCCCAGATTCGGGGCAGACAGTCGGTCATCCAATGAAAATAATTGGCGCTCCACTCATCCAAAACCCACATGCCCAATGGGATTTTTTTCCAGGATTTGGGTGCACAATAGATGGCCCGCTTGGCAAACTGCAGGGGGCCGATGTCGGCGATATGGGTATGGGAGGAGTAAAATCTCATTTCCCCTGGCGAAAAAATGGTGTCCTGCAGGATCCAGACATTTTTCAGATGAACGGGGTGCAGCCGCTCAAACGTAACTTGCTTTGAGCCTTGAAAAAGCGCTAAGTCCTTTGGCGTCAGATTGACCGGTAAAGTTCGTGTGACGGTGATCTCTTGTCGCAAAAGGGAAAAGTTTTTAGGGTTAAATGAAAAAGGGAGCGTTCACTCCCTTTTGGATTTAAGTCAAACGCTCGATTTTGGCCCCGAGTGCGTTGAGTCGCTCGTCGATGTTTTGGTATCCACGGTCAATCTGCTCGATGTTGTCGATGACAGAAGTTCCGTTAGCAGACATCGCTGCAATCAGGAGTGCCACACCGGCGCGAATGTCCGGCGAAGTCATTCGGATACCCCGAAGTGCGTACTTTCTGTCCAGACCGATCACGGTGGCTCTGTGAGGATCGCAAAGGATAATCTGCGCTCCCATGTCGATCAGTTTATCGACGAAGAACAGTCGGGATTCGAACATTTTCTGATGAACTAGCACGGTACCTTTGGCCTGTGTTGCAGTCACGAGAATGATCGAAAGCAAGTCTGGCGTAAACCCAGGCCAGATTTGATCCGCAACTGTCAGGATCGATCCGTCGATAAACGTCTCAATCTCGTAGTGTTTTTGAGCAGGAATGTGAATGTCGTCTCCACGGAATTCCATCTGGATTCCCATCCTTCGGAAGGTATCCGGGATGATGCCCAAGCGATGGATCTGACAATCTTTGATGGTGATCTCCGATCCGGTCATCGCTGCCATGCCGATGAATGAACCGATCTCGATCATGTCAGGCAGCATGGTGTGGTCTGTGCCTCCGAGGGATTTTACTCCGTTGATATGCAGCATATTGGAGCCCACGCCGGTGATCTTGGCTCCCATGCGGTTGAGCATGTCGCAAAGCTGTTGCAGGTAAGGCTCGCAGGCGGCGTTGTAGATGGTGGTTTTTCCTTCGGCTAGCACTGCTGCCATCACGATGTTGGCGGTGCCGGTGACGGAAGCCTCGTCGAGGAGCATATAGGTGCCCTTGAGGTTTTTGCCATCGATGTGGAAAATCTCGTTTTTGGCGTCGTAGTGGAACTCTGCGCCCAGCTTTTGAAAGCCAAAAAAGTGCGTGTCCATGCGGCGACGGCCGATTTTATCCCCTCCCGGTTTGGAAAGTTTTCCTTTGCCAAATCGCGCCAAGAGTGGGCCGAGAATCATGACTGAGCCTCTGAGTGCGGATGCTTTCTGCAGAAAATCTTCTGTCTCCAGATAGTCCATATTGACTTCGTCGGCCTGGAAAACATAGGATTCAGCTCCTAGCTTTTGGACTTTAACACCCATGTCCGCCAAGAGCTCGATCAGCTTGTTAACGTCACGGATATTCGGGATTTTGTTGATGGTTACTTTCTCGGGAGTGAGCAGGACCGCGCAAAGAATCTGAAGCGCCTCGTTTTTTGCTCCCTGGGGAATGATCTCACCTTTCAATCTGGTGCCGCCGGTTACGCGAAATGATGCCATTAATTTCTACGTTTTTTGTTGTTGTGGCCGTTGTTTCGGTGATTGCTTTTTTTGTGTTGGACAGGCCGCTTGTTTTTGGAGTGCTCTTCTTCGACGTGGGGAATCTTGAAATCCCGACGGGTGTTTGATTCGAAAAGTGCGTTCTCTCTCACCTTTTCCAGGTCGATGTGCAGCTTGCCTTTGGAGAGGGTCTTGATGTCATCCAGGATGATGCCGTCGTCGAAGTTGTCTCTGTTCCAGGTAGAATGAAAGCTTCGCATCAGCTGACCGATGTAGATGATGGCTGCTTCTTGGTCCTCGTCATTTTCGATTTCGATGGCCTTTTCGATCAGTTTTTCGATGTTTCGTCCGTAGTGCTTGAACTTCACTTCACCTTTGGGGTAGCCAACAGGCAGGGGTTTTTTCCCAAGAAGCTCTTTCTCCGGCATTGGGAAAGGTCCGTCCACATCAAGTTGGAAATCAGACATGATGTAGATGTCATCCCACAGCTTCTGATCGTTTTCGGCCTTGACCGAAGGATTGAGCTGCTTGATGATTTCGATGACGGTGTAGGCACTCTGCGTGCGCTTCTCACGGTCTTCAATGCCGGTGACATGCGCTACCAGGCGTTGAATGTTTTTGCCGTATTCTTTCAAAATAAGTTGTTGTTTTTCAGGTTCGGTGTGCTCCATGTTGCTTCCCGTTTATAGCCTTTCAAAAGGTAACAAAAAATCACCAAAGGACAGGGGAGCAGGTGATTAGTCTATGATTCTGAGCTTGGCAAAGCTAAGCAATAATGTTTTCTCTCCAAAATGCTCAAATTGGATGGTTGCCTTTTTATTAAGTCCTTCTGTTTCAATCTTCTGTACTTTTCCAAATCCGAATTTCGGATGTTCGACCAGTTGCTCTGCCTTCAGATTGTTGGTGTTGCTCGGCATGAAATCAGGCGACGGCGTGTGGATTTTCAGCTGGATCGGCGCACGGGATTCGGGTTGCTTTTTGATTCCGATGAACCCGACACTTCCGGGCAATCCTTCCTTTCGAAGCGCTCCAGGCATCTCCTTCGAGGCCATCCGCTTATTTACTTTGATCATATTCGGATTCACTTCTTCCAGAAAGCGACTCGGTTCGCAGTTGAGTAGCCGTCCAAATCGATAACGTGACAAGGCATAAGTCAGGTATAATTTTTCCATCGCCCGGGTCGAGGCCACATAGAAAAGTCTGCGCTCTTCCTCCAAGTCATCCCGGCTCTGCATCATCATCTGTGAAGGGAAAAGATCCTCCTCCATCCCGACTACAAAGACTTGCTTAAACTCCAGGCCTTTGGAGGCGTGGACGGTCATGAGCGTGATCGAATCGGTCTTGTCTTTGTCCTGATCGTTGTCGGTGAGGAGCGCGATTTCCTGAAGGAAAGAACCGAGACTTTTGTCCTCATTTTCGGGATTGTCCACGTATTCCTTGATCGCATTGAGCAGTTCCTGGACGTTTTCGTAGCGGTTGAGCCCCTCGATCGTTTTGTCTTCGTAGAGCTCGCGCAGCAATCCGCTTTGCTTCGCAATGGAACTGGCCGCTTCAAAGGCGTCTTTTCGCTCTACTTCGATCTGGAAGGCCTTGATCATCGTGGAGAAATTGTCGACCGAAGAGCCGGCTTTTCCACCCAAGAAGCTATGTGCATTCTGCACCACGTCCCAAAGGGGCATGTCGTGCTCGTAGGCCGAGACAAGGATTTTATCGACCGAAGTGTCGCCGATTCCCCGCTTGGGATAGTTGATCACTCGCTTGAAAGCTTCCTCATCCACTGGATTGACCGTGAAGCGCATATACGCCATTAGATCTTTGATTTCTTTCCGCTGATAAAAAGAAAGCCCGCCGACGATCTTGTAAGTGAGGTTCATCTTGCGCAGCGCCTCTTCCATCGACCGGGATTGGGAGTTGGTGCGGTAGAGGATCGCGAAATCGCTGTTCTTGAGTTTCTTGTTGTTTTTCTCTTCGAAAATGATGTTGGCGACGATGCGACCTTCTTCGTTGTCAGAGGCTGCTTTGATCAATTCGATCAGCTCGCCGTCCGGGTTGGAAGTCCAGACGAGCTTTTTCAGCTGGGCTTTATTCTTGTCGATGATCGAGTTTGCCGCCTCTACAATCGTTTTGGTGGATCGGTAGTTTTGCTCGAGTTTGACTACAAAGAGGTCCGGATAGTCCTTTTCGAAGTTGAGGATATTTTGGATATCCGCTCCCCGAAAAGCGTAGATACTCTGGGCGTCGTCACCGACGACACAGATATTTTGGTGGACGGCGGCTAGTTTTTTGGTGATGAGGTATTGGGAGATGTTCGTGTCCTGAAACTCATCCACCATCACGTATTTGAAACGTTGTTGGTATTTGTTGAGCACGTCGAGATGATCGCGGAAAAGGACGTTGGTGTTGAAGAGCAAATCGTCAAAATCCATCGCTCCGGCTTTGAAAAGACGCTCCTGGTACTTTTGGTAGAGTTCGCCCATGCGGGGCTTCATCGCTGCTTCATCGTCTGCTTTGACATAAATATCTGCCTGATAAGCTTGCCAGGAGATCAGGCGGTTTTTGGCCCCGGAGATTCGGGAGAGGACGACGCCGGCTTTATAGACTTTGTCGTCCAGTCGCATTTCCTTCACCAGCGTGCGGATCAGCGACTTGGAATCGTCCGTGTCGTAGATGGTGAAGTTGGAGGGATAGCCGATTTTTGCGGATTCGACCCGCAGGATTTTTGCAAAAATCGAGTGAAATGTTCCCATCCACGTGTTGCGGGCTTCAAGTCCGACGAGCGTCTCGATCCGATGCTTCATCTCTGCCGCCGCCTTATTGGTAAAGGTCAGGGACAGAATATTGAACGGGTCGATCCCTTTGGAATAGATCAGGTGAGCGATCCGGTAGGTGAGGACCCGGGTCTTGCCCGAACCTGCGCCCGCAATGATCATCACCGGACCGTCGGTATGCTGTACTGCTTGTAATTGTGGGGTGTTCAGTTCCTTGAGGTAATCCATTTTGTTAAGAAGCAAGAAGCTAGATACAAGAATCAAGTATCAAATAGCGGGTATCAAGATTTAAGAATCGGCAGCCGAGAATCATGAAACAAGACTTTAGGCGCAGGATAGGGTTTTGGAATCCAGTCACTGGAACAAGATAGGAATCGTAGAGAAAGGGTTTGGGAAATCTTCCAACCTTCCCATTTTGCAATCTTCCACCTTAAACCTTCCACCGCTTGTGGCTCCAAAGGTACAAATCTGGTTGGTTTCGGATGTTCTCTTCCAGGATTTTACAAAACGCATCGGTGATGCTATGTGATGGCGAGTCATGGTAAGGAGGCATGGCAATGTTGTGGAATTCAAGGTAATAGTAGCCTCTTTTTACTTTGGTCACACTTCCGAAATAGACGGGGAGTGCCATTTTTTTTGCTAAAACTTCTGCGCCTTCAAAGAAAAGCGCGGGTCGGCCCATAAACTCCCGCCGGTATCTTTTCAGCGAAAGAGGCGGACGCTGGTCTGAGGCCAATTGAATGATCCTCGGTTGGCATTTCAGCGTTGCCATACTTTTTAGGAACTCCTTTTTCTCAGTCAAAACACCGTTAAACCGGGTTCTGATTTTAAGTAAAAGCTGATTGAAAAAGCGATTGTTAAGTTGCAGATAGACGGTTTCAGTGGTCACAGCGGATTGCTGCGCGATCGCCTGAATGGCCATTTCCCAATTGAAAAGATGGCCTGCAGTCATGATTGCGCTTTGGCCTGATTTCACGGTGCGCTCTGGGAGATGGTTGTCTATCAAAATAAAGCGCTTTTTCAATTCGGCATCGGAGATCGTTAGCAGCTTGATGGTTTCGGCGATCGAATCGCTGAAATTTCGATAGAATTGATTTCGGATTTTCTTACGCTCTTTTGCCGTTTTCTCTGGAAATGCGAATCGCAGATTTTCGTCAATTACCCCTTTGCGATAGCCAATAATGAAGCGGGCAACTAGATAAAGCCAGTCCGAAAACAAATACAGGATCGGCAGCGGGAAATGCGAAAATAGCCTAAAGAACACCATGGGTAGCGGATTTGCGTGGAAAATCCAGATCGGGTAGTCGGCCAGAAACCAATGGTGTCAAGTTGGGATAAGATAACAAGCTATAAATCTTCTCGGGTGGTTCTTTTCTTAAGAAAAATCAATCTCTTAAGTACTCATAAAAAAACAAGCTTTCAAGATTAAGTAGTTGAAAAATAGTAAAAATGAAAAATCATGGGTGGCATCCCAGGCTGTGGAAAGTCCAAAAAAACATGATTTACAGCTGCTACCGAGGTGGCGTGAACTGCCGCATCCTGCGCGAATTCGAGTTTATAATTTCCACCGCTTGTGGCTCCAAAGATACAAGTCGGGTTGGTTTCGGATGTTGTTTTCCAGTCTACGACAAAACTCATCTGTGACACTATGTGGCGCAGCATCATCGTACGGTGGGCTGGCCATCTTTTCGTATTCAAATCGGTAATGCCCTCGCTTCAGCTTCGTGATCGTTCCAAAGAAAACTGGCAGGCCCATCTTCTTTGCAAACATCTCTCCGCCTTCATAGAAGTTGGCTGGGCGATTGAGAAATTCCCGTTGATATTTATCCTTGCCGGTAGGCCGCTGGTCTGCCGCTAGGTGCAGGATTCTGGGACGGCTTCGGAGCGTAATCATGCTCTTGCGAAAATCCTTGACCTCGGTCATGACGCCACCAAAATGCGTCCGGATGCCGAACATGAGCTGGTTGAAAAACGGATTGTTCAGCTTGAGATAAACTGTCTCGGCCTCTACTTGTGTGTTCAGTGCGACACCAAGGATGGCCATTTCCCAGTTGAACACGTGGCCGGCCATCATGATGGCGGTTTTGCCCTGAAATACCTCTTGGTCAATCAACTCCTGATTGACCACGTGGAATCGCTGCCGGAGTTCTTCTTCCGAGATGGTCAGCATCTTGATCGTTTCAGCAAAGAAGGAATCTGTGAAGTTTCTGTAGAAGCTGTTTCGGATTTTTTTTCGTTCGGCGTCAGTCTTTTCCGGAAAGGCAAATTTCAGGTTTTGGTCGATCACTTTTTTGCGATAGCTGATCACAAACCGGGCAATCAGGTAGATAAAATCGGAAAACAGATACAACACCCAAAGCGGAAGCCTGGACAACAGCCTGAAAAAAAACATGAGCTCTGTGGAATTTTGTAGATGAATCCATGCTTATGCAAGGATCTAGACCACAAAATAAAGGAAATACACTGACTTTAAGTTCAGAGTTTAGGGATAAATTGGGGCAATGATTACTTTTGAAGCTTATGTCTGAAGTACAGCGCAGAAAATATTCTCAGGAAGAGAAAACGGCCATCTTCGATGGGGAGTTTATGCCGCACATAGATTCCATGTACAATTTTGCTTTTCGACTCACTTTTGACGAGGACGATGCCAAAGACCTCGTGCAGGACACCTACATGAAGGCTTTTCGGTTTATCAACTCTTTTGAGCAGGGCACGAATGCAAAAGCTTGGCTGTTCAGGATTCTGAAAAACAGCTTTATCAACGAATACCGAAAGAAAAGCAAGCAACCTGCGAAGGTAGATTACCAAGAGGTTGAAACTTTCTACAACTCGGATGATGTTGACTACCAAAGTACTACTGATCTCAGGGCCGAATCCGTCAAGGATATGCTCGGAGATGAGATCTCCAACGCGCTCAATGCACTGGCTGTGGACTTCCGCACGGTGATCATCTTGGCAGATCTGGAGGGCTTTACTTACGAGGAAATGGCAAAGATTCTAGATATTCCGATCGGCACCGTGAGGTCAAGGCTGCACCGCGCCAGGAATCTTTTGAAAGATCAATTGAAAGGATATGCCCAATCGATGGGTTACAACACTGATGAAGAAGAGGAGGATTAAAATGATTACTCATGGAAATTAACGATCAAGCATCTGGCGAGCGAAAGCTCGAATGCAGCGATGTGACCAAATGTTTTCAGCTGCTCGAAAGCATCCTTGACGGAGAGCTCGGTGACAGCGGCAAAGAAATTCTAAAGGATAAATTGGCCAAATGCCAACCTTGCTTTGAGCATTTTCACCTAGAGGAAGCGATTAGGGATGTGCTGAAGACCAAATGCACCAAACAACCGGTGCCTACGGAACTGGCTGACTCGATCCGCCAGATGATAAAAGAAGGCAAATGAATCAAGTCCAAGGAAAAGCGATTATTTTCTCCGCTCCCTCCGGCTCAGGGAAAACTTCTCTGGTCAAACACCTGATCCAACATGTACCCAACTTGGGATTTTCGATTTCGGCCTGCACCCGGGACAAAAGAGGAAGACATGAAGTACACGGACGGGATTACTACTTTTTAAGCATCGAAGAATTCAAAAACAACATTGACAAAGACGCCTTTGTCGAATGGGAAGAAGTCTATGAAGGCAACTTCTACGGCACGCTCAAGCAAGAAGTCCAGCGCATCTGGGACAGCGGCAAAGCGGTGATCTTCGATGTGGACGTCAAGGGAGGACTGGCTTTGAAGAAGTACTTCGGAGAAAACGGACTGGCGATCTTCGTCAAAGTGCCCTCGATGGAAGTGCTGGAGTCGCGACTCAATGATCGAGGTACGGAAACACCCGAGTCGCTCTCACGGAGGATCTACAAAGCTAAGTTTGAGATGACCTTTGAGCCGCAGTTTGACGTGAGCATCTTCAACGATGACTTCGAGCGCGCTTCCGCAGAAGCGGTCCGCTTGGTCTCTGAGTTTTTGGCAAAATAGCGATGAAAATCGGGCTGTACTTTGGGAGCTTCAATCCGATTCACGTTGGGCACTTAATCATCGCAAACACACTCTACGACCGGACGGACCTCGATGAGGTCTGGTTTGTGGTGAGTCCGCAAAATCCCTTCAAAAGGCAGCAATCAATGATTCACGAGTTTGATCGGTTGCGGATGGTAGAGCTGGCGATCGCCGATCATTACCACTTCCGAGCCAGTGACGTGGAGTTTCGTATGCCGAAGCCGAGCTACACCATCGACACGCTCACCTACCTCAGCGAGCAATATCCCCAGCATCAGTTTTGCCTTTTTTTGGGTTCGGACAATCTGACCCACTTTCACAAGTGGAAAAATCATCAGGCGATCCTGGACAACTATGAGATCTTTGTCTATCCGCGGCCAGGAGAGACCAAAGTCTTCGATCACCCTAAGATCAAAACCATCGATGCGCCGCTACTGGACATCTCGGCGACTTTTATCCGCAAGGCAATGCAGGATGGCCGCTCGGTCAAATACCTCCTGCCGGAACCAGTGGAGGAGTACGTTCGGGATAAGAAGCTGTATCAATAAAAAAGCCGGGCCGATACCGTTGGGGATTTTAGTAAGTTGTTAGGATGCACGTTTAGAAAGTCTTTCCAACCGTCAGCTTGAAGCCCCTGTTGTAGACCGATTCGGATATTTCACTGACATTGGCAAATCCGTGTTCATAGGTTGTTTGAATGTGCATCCCTGCGCCAACCTCAACCCCCAATCCGATCACACCGGCAAGGTCAAAACCTTTCCAAAGTTCTGATACATCGCTACCGTTTACTACAACTCTATTCCCGTTTTCCTCCAAAACAATAGCAGGTGATATCAAAAACGAGGGTTGAGCACCCGCAAGTAGATAAAACTTCTCTCCACTTTTAATTTTAAGCAGGAGGGGAAGATCAAGATAGCCGTTTCGTATGACTGAAGAGATCCCACCCTCGGAACCTTTGGCCCCTTTGTTGGAATACTGCAGTCCTGGCTCGAAACTCAGAGACTCTGAGATTGCAAAAGAAGCGTATCCGCCTATATGGAACCCGACTCGGAATTTTGCGCCAATACTGCCTTCCTCGCCTCCCAGAGTAGCGAAGTTGGGGCCGCCCCTGAGTCCGAATGTAATATCCTGTGCATACAGCGGTGAACATACCAAAAATACTAGAACAAAAAAGAGGGCCTTATTCATTATGAGATAGATTAGAAGATTAAAGATTTAGAATATTACAAAATAAACTAAATACATCAAACTAAATTCTATCTCAATTGTAAACGGAATTCTCTGAACCTAAAAGCCCTGAATTTACAGATTCAGGGCTTTTTTTGTATTAGTTTTTCTGTGCTACTGTCTTGGGTTTGGTTGAGATCTTTTGCCAGATCAGCTCGCCGACTTGCTTGCCCTGGACAGATCCCTGTGTGATGGCAGGCATGTAGTGAATCCCCCCGTAGAGTCTGCTGAGCGCAGCTTCCTGGGCCATCTGGGTAAATCCGTCAAACTCCCGGATCGGAAGGCCATAGGCCACCTCCGAGCTGTCCACAATGTGCAGTTCGTCTCCGAAAAGCTGCGCAAGCGTGAAGGCGGCAGCGGTGGAAGCTACACTATGTCCGCTGGTGTATTCGGGAAATGGTGGGGTCTGGAGAATCGGAACCCACTCCTCATCGATGTATTGATTGATGTAAGTCTCCGGTCGGATCAGCTTGGTGCGGTACTTTTCGTCCCAGCAGGAGATGAAGGCTTCATTGAGCGAAATCGCCGTGAGCGCATAGGCTTCGACGGTTCCCCTCCAGTCTCTTCCGGATGCTTTGCTTGCGATAGACGCAATGCTCATCCAGTGTCCGCCCGGCGTGATCTTCTTCTCCGCAAACATCACATGTCCCTTTACATTCATCTTGTAAGGATTGCAATCCCAAAACATTGCAGTAGCAAGTTGCGGATCGGTCATGTTGACCTTAGCATCATAGACTTCCTTGGCCATTTTGTAGAAATCAGAACTGGGTTCGGTCGAAAATGGAGGAGGGGGAAGCGCTTTGAATTGGGCGGCAGAATCCAGGACGAAGGTGCGGATTTTGCTCCAGTGAGGCTCCACAGCCTCCATGTAAGCTGGCGGAGTAGGTTGCCAGGTGTCAGCCTGGCTGATTACGGTGTACTTGGGGAAGGAACGGCTTTGATGGTAGTTGTCTTTTTTGGCATAGTCTTTCACCTTTTCGGCTACATCCTGCCCAAACTTGACCGAAGCCTCAAATACGTCCTCCGGGATTCCTTTTTCCATCAGCTCCGCAAAGACCTTGTCCCGCTGGGTGTGCATCATTTCTTCAGAGAAGATCAACGCTGTCCCCATGTGATAGTAGGCCGCCAAAGCCGCAAGCGGAGGATAGACGTTTGCGGGAATAGTCAGGTTGAGAGGCTCGGAGCCATTCAGTTGGCCCAGCAACGGGGTGTAATTTGCCGGATCGCTTGCAGCGGCCACTTCGTAAGCAGCCATCGAAGCATAGGAATAAATTCTCGTAGCCACAGGCGGGGAGAAGATGTCATGAATGATGACTTCGGTAATCCGGTTTTGGGCTTGATGAAAATAGTGGCCATCGGTGATGGCTTCGGAGTAATCTGTCGGTTTTTGACATGCAGCGAAAGCACTGATCAAAACCAGAATCAACAAGGTTATTTTAAACGTACGCATACAGGGTTTTTTCAATTTTAAGTTGACGATAGATTTTCCCGTGACGGGCGATTGGGTTCGATCAACTTACATGAGGTTCCAAAGCTAATTATATGGGTTTCAATCCCAAATGATTTAAGGGAAGATTTTACCGGATCCAGATCAAAGGGCCATTGTTTTGAGCAGCCACGACACTCACTCCGGCACCTGATCGGAAAAGCTTAAGGCTCCGGATTTCGGATTTTTGAGTCGAAGGGCTTTTTGTCGTTTGCTGCCAAGAATTCTGACTCCACTGATAGCTAACAATTCCAAGATTCATGGACCTGCCGAGATCGACCCTCAAGTCGCTCGAATTGCCTCCGAGGTATACCGTGCCGGTAGCTTCATCCAGCGCGATCGCGAAGATGGGGCTCCATTGCGCTTCGGCAGGGAAGGGCATAAACTCAAAGCTCCCGTCGTCCTTTTGAAAATAGACTCCGGAGCGAAATTCATAAGCGGGGAGTTTCCTCGCTTTTTCAATCTCTTCGGTGGAGAAAAGGTCTTCCGGCTTGCTGATCTGCGCATACTCCGCATAGGAATTATGCTTTCGCTTGATTCCCGGGATCTGTCGGATCAAGTCGTCTCTGGTTCCGAATGGCACCAGTTTTTGCTCCAGGTAGTGGAAGATCAACGGATCTGCCTGGCCGTTTCCGTCAAAGTCGTGATGATACAGCCAAACCGGTTTTTTCCGCGACGCTTTGAGCTTGCTGTTCAAGCCAAGGTTTCCAGTCAGAATATCCATCTTCCCGTCCCCGTTTAGATCAGCCAGCTCTATGGCGTTGATCCATCCTGCGGAAAATTCCAGGCCTTTTGGCCGTATTTCCATCAGCTTTTTTTCTGAAGAAAGTCCGAAAACCCGGACGCTTTGCCAATCTCCGCTCAGGATCAATTCGGCTTTTCCGTCGCCGTTTAGGTCAGCCCATTTTGCAGTGTTGACCATGCCCAAGCCTGGCTGGGATCCGAACCAAAGGTCAGTTTCATCCTGGAACTGACCTTTACCATTGTTGATCAGCAAGCTGCTTTTTGGGCTGGCGCCATAGTCGCCCGAGGTCACAGCGCTCCCGACAAAAAGATCCAGATCCCCATCACCGTCCACGTCATGAATGGCTACTGAGGAGGTGTTTTCTCCGATCGGGGGCAGTGCCCTCATAGAAAAAGTAAAATGACCGCTGCCGTCTCCCAAGAAGATTCGATCAAAGTTGTAAAGCTCGCCAGATAGGTGCTCATTCCCCCCGCTGCCGACGAAAAGGTCCAATTTGCCGTCACCATTAAGATCTGCGAACTCAGCAACCACATCCTCTGCCTTGGCCAATTGATCAAACATCGGGTTGGGGACTGATTCAAATTGGCCGTTTTCTTTTTGTAGAAAAAAAGCGCCTGGCTGATCCATGGCACCCCCGACATAAAAGTCGTCCAGGCCGTCTCCATTTACATCTGCAACCGCCAACGCCGGTCCCATCCTGGAGAAGCTTTTGGGAGCGAGATATTCCCGCTTGACAAAGTCCACGATATCCTTTTCCCGATGCGTCCAGTCGATAGGAAATGGTTTTGTCTCGTCTGCTGCCGGAGCAGCCGATAGGGAATATGTTTTTCCCTGACCTTGGGACAGGTTTAGACTTTGATCGGAGGCAGTCTTGGGAAAAAGTTCCGAATGTCCGTCCGGCCAATTGACCAAAATAGAATCGACTGAATTTGTTTTTCCCAAACCGAAAACCAAAGTCGTGGAGGGGCCGGATTGGAATCCCCGGCTTGTGCTCACGCGCTGTGTCCACTTTTGCTCCCCGGAAAAAAGAACGGCCTGCGCGCCGATGGCAAGCGGGTTTTTTCCCAAAGCACTCAAGTTAATCCGCAGGAAATGATTCCCCGATTTGTCGGCATGATTTTGATAGATAAATGCCTCCTGATTGAGATTGTTGATGACCAGATCCAGATCTCCGTCGTTGTCCAGATCGGCGTACGCTGAGCCGGAGGAATAGCTTTCTTGATCCAGTCCGAGGGAGGAGGATTCGTTTTTGAAGCTGAGGTCTCCTTGATTTTTCCAAGCGAAATTGGACAGCTTCATACTGGGAAGCATCTCGATCTGTTTTTTTTGCAGCTCTTCGGACGAAATCCCAGACCCCGGTTTCTGACTGTACTGAATAAAGTCAAGATCATTAGGCCGCTTGACAATCCCGTTCGTCACATGGATGTCGGGCAACCCGTCATTGTCCATGTCAAAGATCAGTGGCGACCAGCTCCAGTCTGATGCCGCGATCCCGGAATAAAGCGCAATCTCCGCGAAGCCATTTTTGCCCTGATTCAGGAGCAGGTGATTTCTCACATACTGGTCCTGGTAGCCGAATTGCTGCTTGATTTGGTAAACCTCCGCCTTGTCCTCGCCGACGGATTTCATCCATATCTCGGGATCTTCGGGTAGCATATCCGTGGTGAAAATCTCCGGCAGCCCATCCCCATTCAGATCAGCTGCGTCATTTCCCATGCTGTATCGACTCGTGGAGGGGACCAGTTCATTCAAAACTTCCCGGAAAGTACCGTCTTGCTGATTGAGGTAGAGGTAATCATTTTCTGTGAAATCATTGGAAATGTAAAGATCCAGCCAGCCGTCACTGTTGAAATCTTCCGCACTCACACCCAAGCCAAAGCCTAGGATGCTGGAATAGATCCCGGAAGCGTCCGTGACATCGACGAATCTATCAGTCCCCTCTGCAGCGAGGTTTTTAAACAGCCTATCTCCAATAGGACTGGATCTGGTTCGTGCATCCGATTTCACAAAAACTTCCGGAGACTTGACGTTGTGATTGAGCAGGTAGAGATCCAGATCGCCGTCTCGGTCGTAGTCGAAAAAGACCGAATGTGTGCCGAATCCTCTGAAGTCAATTCCGAATTCAGCAGCAGCCTCCCGGAATTTTCCATCACCCAGATTCATGTAGAGCTTATTGTGTCCATCGATCCCCGGTAACTCCGAAACTTGGGAGACGTAGATATCCAGCCGGCCATCTCCGTCCACATCGGCCATGGTTACCCCGGTGGACCAGCCTCCGTCGCCGTCCACACCAGCCGATTCGGTGATGTCTTCGAAGCGGAAATTTCCTTTGTTCAGATAGAGTTTGTTGGAGACTTGATTGCCGGTAAAATAGAGATCTACCAAGCCGTCACCGTCGATGTCGCCCGCCGCTACACCACCGCCGTTGTAGAAGTAGAGGTACTCCAGGATGTTGATCTCTGCAGTGGAGGTGAGTTCGTTTTTGAAGCTGAGTCCAGTTTGGTCTGAAGGAAGCAGGGAAAAGAGCAGCGGTTCAGTTGCCGGTTCTTTTCCGCAGGACAAAAGAATCAATCCCGCGACGAAAATCCAGCTGTATTTAGAGGCTGATCCCTTCATCAGTAAGTCCAGATCTCAGCCGCCGCGCTGTTCTTTACCACCAAAATCCGATCTTTTCCCAAAAGCGAAAAAGCTCGGATGTCGCCTTCCAGCTTCAGGCCATTTTCCCGATTTGGGATGTACCGGAAAGTGCCGTCGCCATTTCCAAGTAAAACCTCTCCATAGCTCGCGTCCAGCTTTCCGATCTCCGGCTTTATCTGCGCGAGATTCCCCCCAAGGACCAGATCCTGATTTCCGTCTTCGTTGAGGTCCAGTACTTGAATCGCAAAGATCCAGGACCTTTGGGCCATTCTCGGGAAAGGTTTCCATTCAAAATTCCCATTGCCCTTGTTCAGCAGGATTCCTGATTCCAGGTTGTTTACTTCCTGAATGATTGACTTATCAATGACGTCCTGTGGAAAGATGTCTCCTAGGGACTTGTTATTGTAGTCAGTGTACCGGATGAATTTTTTCTTGATGCCGGGGACTTGCCTCTCCAGCTCATGCTTGAGGGTGTAGGGTACCTGTACTTCCCCGAGTTTTTGTGAGTAGATCTGCTCGATGGAGCCGTTTTGGTCAAAGTCATTCAGGAACATGCTGACAGGAGAGTTAGCCGACGCTTTAAATCGGGTGTTGAGTCCATGGTTTCCCAGAGCCAGATCTGGAAGGCCATTCCCGTCAAAATCTCCTACTTCTATTGTCCGGTACCAACCTTTTAATCCGGAGAGTTCGGGCATTTCGACTTTTTCCAATTTGCCTCCAGTGTTTCTAAAAAAAGTCGGGGCCATCCACTCTCCCACTACCACCAAGTCATCTTTTTCGTCGCCATTCCAATCGACGACCTGTGAGGCCGTGACCATTCCAAGATCTTTCAAAGCAGGAGCAAGGACAGCCGATTGCTCCGTGAAATGCCCCTTACCGTCGTTGACCCAAAGTTGGCTGCTCGCCGGAGCTCCGTAGGTGAATGGGATTAGCCTGCCACCTACAAAGAGATCCATTGCGCCGTCTTCGTTGATATCGATCAGACTCACCGTGCTGCTGCTGCCAAAAACGGTAGAAAGACCTGCCTGGGAGTTTTTGGTGAAATTGCCTGTTCCGTCGTTCAGGTACAGCCGATCCGCCAAGTCAGACGAGCCAAAACCTGACTCATTTCCTCCTGAAGTGACAAAAAGATCCAAATCTCCATCCCCGTCCGCATCGAAAAACAAGGCATCGGTATCTTCTGAAAGGACATCATCCAAGAAGGCAGGCTGGCGAGTTTCCCGGAATTTTCCGGAAGGATCCGCCAGATAGAGTTTTCCGGGAAAAGTCTTGGCTCCGCCAAAAAAGAAGTCATCCAATCCGTCGCCGTTGACATCTGCTTTTGCAAATGCAGGCCCTTCGGTGGAAAACATGAAATAGGTCAGGCGATCCCGGTCAAAGTCCACGAAGGAATTTTCCAAGTGGGTAAATTCAATCTCGGGATTCTCTACCTTTTTAAATTGAGCTTCCATCGGTTTTTCAAAGAACGACCTTCCTTCAGCCAGGTCGGTTGCGTCCTCCCATTTCAAAGTCAACAACTGGTCGACGGGCTGGTCTTTTAGTTCAGTAAACTTGCCATCAGGCCAAAGCACTTCAATGGATTCCAAATGAGAGATCTCGCCAATCCCCAGCGTGATCTTTGGATCGACAGAAGACTGAAATCCGCGGTTGGACATCTGCTCGGCATAGAAGATTTTCTCTCCCGATTTAGCCCGGATTTGAGTGCCGATGGCTTGTGTGTTTTTTCCTTTCCCCACCAGCCGGATCTGGAGAGAATGATTTTCGGGGTGCTGAGATTTTCCTTGGTTTTTGAATATCTGGGCAGGTTTATTCACGTTGCTTACTACCAGATCCAGGGTACCGTCATTGTCCAAATCTCCATAGGCAGCGCCGTTGGAGTGATTAGGTTCTCCCAAACCCCACGCATCAGCCATGTTTTCGAATTTCAGTTCGCCTAGATTTCTGAATGCATAATTGGGGACCGGATTGACTGGGATCGGATCAATCAGCGCCCTGTAGTCGACGCCATCCTGGGAGATGATCTTGATCTTCGTCTCTTCGTCATCGATGAAATTGAGGTAGTCCAGATCCGTGATGTCCTGGTAGATGCCATTCGCCACGAACAGGTCCCGCATCCCGTCGTTGTCCATGTCGAAGATCAGCGCGCCCCAGCTCCAGTCGGTGGCTTCCATATTTGCTAGCCTACCCATCTCGCTGAAAGTGCCATCTCCATTGTTTACATGCAGCATGTTGCGGGAAAACTGGTAGTGGTAGTTATGCGTCTTGTTAAACTGGAATTTGTCCCAGTTTTCGAAGGTAGTCACCTGCTTCAGACGGGTGAGTGATTCGGGTAGCATATCCGTGACGAAGATGTCCAAAAGGCCGTCCCCGTTGATGTCCGCAATATCGGCTCCCATGGAAGCAGCGCTGATGGAGCGCATCGAGCTCTCAAGCGATTCCGTGAACGTCCCGTCCTGATTGTTGATGTAGAGGTAGTCTTTCTCGAAAAAGTCGTTGGAAATAAAGATGTCAGGCCAAGTGTCCTGATTCACATCGCCGATAGTGATGCCTAGGCCAAATCCAATGATCGATCCGTAGATTCCGGCTTCTTCGCTGACGTCGGTGAATTTGTCATTGTCATTTCTGAAGAGTTTGTCGCCGCCGACTGAGTCTCTTTTGATCCGTTCGTTCTGCATCTTGTTGAAGGATCCGATGGCCTGATAGGAATTGTTGAGGAGGTAGACGTCCAGATCCCCGTCTTTGTCATAATCAAAGAATACCGCATGGGTAGAGAAACCGTGATCAGCAAGACCGAAAGCCTCCGCTTGCTCCAAAAAAGTTCCGTCACCCTGATTGATGAAGAGTTCGTTTTGTTTGTTGTCGCCAGCGACGTCGCCGGAGTTACACACATAGATGTCCAGCCAGCCGTCTCCGTTGACATCGGCCATGGCCACTCCAGTACTCCAGGCGCGGGTTCCGGCCACGCCGGCCTTTTCGGTGACATCCTCAAACTTGAAGTCACCTTTGTTCAAGTAAAGCTTGTTTGGACCCAGGTTCGCTGTGAAATACAAATCGGCGAGCCCGTCATTATTGATGTCTCCGATCCCCGCCCCGCCGCCATTATAGAAATTACGGTAGGTGAAGACGTTGAATTCCTCATCGAAATTGAGGTCATTTCTAAAATCAACTCCAGAGGTTTCCGGGGAGATTTCCTGAAAAAGAGAGGGTTGTTTTTCTACTTCTTTTTGACAGGAAGAGATGAAAATCAAAAAAAGAAGGCTGGGGAATAATGCTCTCATGAATTGGTATTTCCTTTCAATTTTTTCTCTACGGGAAGATCGGAAATCTCCGCTCTAACCGCTGAGATGTGCTTTTTGAATATCCTTATCCTACGGTTTCCGTCCATCTTTACATATACGATCTGAGACTTGTCCTTGCTGGTGATCTCGATAAATCCTGGGCCGTACCATTCTTCAAACAGCTTTACCACATCTTCCCGCAGTTTTTCGGCCTTCAGTTCCTCGTTCCAGGGAGCCCAGCCGTCGTAGGTGAATTCGATGGGCATTAGATAGATTTTATCCTGCTCAAATTTTGGGTAAAAGCGCATCTTTGCCGGATTTCCCGATGGCATCTCAGCTTGATATTCCACGGAGAGTTCTGAAGGTCCGTTGGTAAGTTTTCCCTCTTGGTTGAGTTTCCAGCAAGTCTCAAAGAAGTCCCGCCTTTCCATCCCCAGTTCCAGGCCCAAGAACAAGTCCTTCACTTCTTTCCCAGAAGCCAGTTCTTTTTCCTCAAGCTTCTCGTAGGGCGTCTTGCAAGAGAAAAGTAGCAGGGAAAATGCCAATATATTAACGGATTTCAAAAACCAGCGGGATTTCATTGTTTCGGAGTACTAGTAAATTTGGTTTGTTTTCAATGTTGATTTGGAGCATATGGCGGATTTCTCCCGAGACAAATAAGCCACTTTGCTCGGGAAGCAACGCCTGCCATTGATTTTTTTCCAGAGGCTTCAGTACCCAGCCGTAGCTTCCCATTTGACTCCCAAGCTCCGGCTTGATGCCGCTCTGGTTTCCCCCAAAAACCAAATAGGGAAGTTGTTCACCGGTATGGACGGCAGTGATCGAATGGACGGGAGCCGATTGGATTTCGACCGGTAAAGCTGTCGGTTTGAACCCCCCTTCTCCGGAATTTATCCAAAGGGTGGTTTCCAGAATCTGTGTACGTAAAGTTAGAGAATTAGCCCAAACCGATTGGGGAAAAAGCTCTTCCAAGGCTTTATTTTGATAGGATTCGTAGGTCAGCAGCTGTTTGCGAAGCGAAGGAATCTGGCGGAGAAGGGCTGTTTTGAGAACCCAAGGAACCGTTCGCTGCGCTTCATGTTGCGCTAATATTTGATCCAGCGATCCGTTTTGGTCAAAGTCATTGACGATCATTTGGAGCTGGGAAGCCGGAGAAGTGTGAAGGCGAGAATTTAGCCCGTGATTTCCGGCGATGATGTCCGGCTTGCCGTCTCCGTTGACATCCTCCACAAGCAGGCTATTCCACAGTCCTTCGGTGTTTTCAAAGCCAAATTCCGCGCTGGATTCTTGCAGTTTTCCCGCTGTAAACGTGTAGACCTTGATTGGCATCCATTCCCCGGCGATTACCAGCTCGGTATTTCCGTCGCCGTTCAAATCTGCCAAAGCTCCAGCTGTCAACATTCCGATCCGAGAAAGGGACGGATTGAGGCTTTCGCTGATTTCGGTAAAATTTCCCTTGCCGTCATTTTCCCAAATCTGAAGTCCAGTCGGGATGCCGTATGAAAACGGGATGGCGCGGCTTCCCACGACCAAATCCTCGTCCTCGTCTCCGTCCAAGTCCCCAGAGAGGATAAAGGCAGTAGGGCTTGAGGTGAAGCTTTGGGAAGATTTTTTAAGATTTCCCCGGCCGTCGTTTACATAAAGGCGATCCGAATACACAGGCGAAAAATCGCCAAATTCAATCCCTCCGCTTCCGACCAGGAGATCGACATGTCTGTCGCCATTCGCGTCAAAAAAATGGGCGGTCACATCTTCTGCCAGAGCATCTCGGGAAAATACTTCTAGCTGACTGGATATAAACTCTCCGGAAGAAGCCTGCAGCAAAAGCGAGGAGGGATACCCTTTGGCCCCCGGAATAAAAATATCCTCCAAGCCGTCGCCGTTGACGTCGGCTTTCGCAGCCTTGGGGCCTTCCTTGCTGATCATCCAAAAGCGCAATCGATCGCGGTCAAAGTCTATGAACTCGCTTTCCAAGTGACGGAAGGGGATTTTAGACTCTTTTGAGTGGAAAATTTTCAAGTTGCTTTGGGATGTGACTGTTGCTTTAATGCCAGTTTGAGGCGAGAGCTTAAGAAACTGGTTGCTCGCTACCTCAGTCATCAGACTTGCACTGCCGTCAGGCCAGACGACCCGGAGAGAATCGAGCTGTTCGATTTGCCCCAAACCTAAATGTATCCTGGGATCCACCGAAGACATATAACCTTTGACGGGCTGATATTCCTGATAGAATTGTTTGCCCTCTGAAAACGCGGTGACTTTCGCGCCAAAAGCATTCCCCAGATCCAGATTCAGATATCTTCCTTTCTGGGTTTCTGAACTTGTATTTTGAAAGATAAAAGCCCTTTCATTCAGATTGTTGACGACCAAGTCGAGATCTCCGTCATTGTCCAAATCCCCGTAGGCAGATCCTGTGCTGAAAGTAGCTTGGGACATGCCCATGCTTTCAGCTTGGTTTTCGAACTGCCAATTCCCGTTGTTTTTGAAAAGGAAATTCACCTGCGGAATCGATGGAAAAGCATCAATCATCTTGGTCAATAACACCGAATCCTCCCGGTAGCCCTTTACTTTTTCCTGATTGTTCACATAGAAGTCAACATAGTCGAAATCCGTCAGGTCCTTCACGATTCCGTTTGCGACAAATATGTCCTTCAGGCCATCATTGTCTGCATCGAAGATCAAGGCTCCCCAGCTCCAATCAGTAGCTTCCACACCAGCCATTCGACTGACCTCGATAAAAGCAGGTATTTGGGTGCCCGGTCGGAACCCAAGATTTCGTTGTAGGGTATTTCTGGTGAACTGATGATGGTATCCAGCCTTTGCGCTAGCCTCATGCTTGTCCCAATCCTCAAACGGTGTTTTAGTTTTTACTCTGGAAAGCTCACTCGGAAGCATCTCCGTCACGAAGATATCCGGGCGGGAGTCATTGTCTAAGTCGGCAATATCGGCACCCATACTGCCCAAACTGATTTCGGGAAGCAAGGCGGGGAGATTTTCTGTGAACGTTCCATCCTGATTGAGGTAGAGGTAATCCCGTTCAAAGAAGTCATTGGAAACATACAAGTCCGGCCAATGATCTCCATTCAGATCGGCAACAGTGACGCCGAGGCCGTATCCTATGGAACTTCCATAGATTCCTGCTGCTTCGGAAACATCCGTGAATTTCCCGTCGTCATTTCTAAACAGTTTGTTTCCCCCATCAGGATCCCGGACCTCCCGCTGTCCATCCCGAAGGTCGTAGATGCCCACAGAGCGACCCGAATTACTCAAAAGATACATGTCCAAGTCCCCGTCTTTATCCAAGTCAAAGAATACCGCATGTTGACTGAGTCCAACTTCGTCGAGTGCGAAGGCTTTGGATTCTTCAGAAAAAGTCAAATCTCCATTATTTATAAAGAGCTCATTATGTCGCCGGTCACCCCCCGGAGGACCTGACTTGCAGACATAGATATCCAGCAATCCGTCGCCATCGACATCAGCCATGCTTGCTCCGGTGGACCAGTAGCCTGTTGAGATTAATCCGGCTTGGTCGGTAACGTCTTTGAATTTTAGATTCCCCTCATTTAGATAAAGCCGGTTTGAGGTTTGATTTCCGGTGAGAAAAATATCGATAAGACCGTCATTGTTGATGTCACCCAGAGCGACCCCGGCTCCGTTGTAAAAATTGCGGAAAGTATAGGGGTTGATCTTTTCCGTGTAGGCGAGGTCGTTTCTAAAATCAATCCCGGTTTCCTCGCTTGTCAATAGTTGAAACAAGCCATGGTTGTTGGTTTTTTCTTTGGTACAAGAAACCAGAAAAAGTAGAAAAGCCGCAAGTGGTATTTTTGGGAACATGTAAGCTTATGAAAAAAGGAAGTGCACCAAGATGCACTTCCTTTTCAATGTAATTCAAAATGTGCTTAATATCCTGGATTTTGGACTAGATTAGGATTGCTACTGATTTGAGTTTGAGGTATCGGGAAGATATTTCGGTACGGCTCAGAAGCAGCTTTTTCCCACCATGGCTGGTTGAATTTTCCAAAGCGGATTTGATCAGTTCTTCTGGATGCTTCCGCAAACATTTCTCGGCCTCTCTCGTCGTAAAGATCTTCAAGGGTCATTGCTGTAAATGGAGATACTCCCGCACGAGCACGAATTTGGTTTACGATTTCAGTGGCTTCTGCCGTTTTTCCCTGGCGGAATTTGGCTTCGGCACTCACTAACAGAATGTCTCCATACCGAAATAGAGGATAATCATTACTTAAGTTACTGTTAGAACCCGGCGCAAATTCGAACTTGGCGATTCTGGCTCCATCCTGTCTCAAAGCTTTAGGAGTAAGTTCTCTGATGCTGGGGGAAAATGTCAGGGGAGCTCCATCTGGGTCTTCCGGTTCGAAAGAGGCATCATTCAACCTCTCTCCAGACGAGGAGAACTGAGGGCCAACCAAGAAGTTGTCAACTCTAACATCGTTTTCTTCATAGGTATTATAGAATTCTTCGAGGGATGCATACCCGTTCCACGGTTGTTCTTGTAGATCATAGGTCTCTCGGTTCAGACCATGCAAAGTCATCATAGACAGATTGAATCCGGTGGCATTGTTTTCATCGTAAGGGAGAGTCATGATGTTTTCGGAAGATCCGCCATTTCTCGTGGCAAAATTTGCGAAATAGTTAGAGGTAAGTGAGTAAACGCCGCTCTCTATAATTGCGTTTGCCGCCGCCTCTGCGTCCGCCCATCTGGGAGTACCGGTATAGATCTCTGCGTTTAAGTAAAGTTTTGCCAGAATAGCCTGAGCAGAATAGTAATTGATTACAGTTTTTTTGTCCTCTTTGACAAGCATTTCCATATTGTCCTTTACCGAGTTTTCGATAAAATCAAATACTTCTTGCCTTGAGCTGTTGGTGGGGTTTGAGCCAAGATCATCTTCCGTAGAGATGGGCACATTTCCATAGACATCGATCAGCCAAAGATAAACCAGCGCTCTCAATACGGTTAATTCTGCTTTCAATTCGGGAAGATCCGGATACTGTACTATCAGGTTGTTAATTTCTCCAATCGCTGTATAGCAGTAATTCCAGGCACCGCTGACGGAAGGCTCTGATGGATCCCACGTGTGTCTGTGCAGTCTCACCCAAGCATTGCCGTCTTGCCAGTCCGGACCCCGGGTTGGTACGACTACCTCATCTGAAGACACTTCATGAAGCGACCAAATTCCGCCGCTTGCCCCCCAGTTGCCCACTATTCTTGAATAAGCCGAAGCTTTCAGTACAGGGATCAAATTTGGATCGGTGCTGGCATTCACCTGCTCTTGAGTAACGCCATCAAGCACTTCTTGGTCTAGCTCCCAGCAAGCTCCCATGGTGACCAAAATCAGGCCGAGTAGGGAAATATTTTTTATATGTTTAAACATAGCTATGCGAGATTTTATTATTTGAGATTGAGGGATAGGCCCAAAGTGAAAGACCTTGTTTGGAAATAGGTATTCATCCGTTCGATTCCAGGTGAAAGTGCGGTGGTGAAACCATCGCCATTGTTTGCGTCGGTCAATCTGGCTTCTGGATCGATACCGGTGTATCCAGTGATTGTGAATAGATTTTGGGCTGCAAAATACAGCCTAAGGCTGCTTATGTTCTTGGAGTTGGTCTTGAAGTTATGTCCCAATTCCAAATTGTCCAGCTTCACAAATGATGCGTCTTCCACGTAAGAGCTGTTGTAGGTAGGAACGGCGGTTACCAATGGGTCGGTTGGGGTTTTGTCTGTGATCACAGAGTTGTAGGCATTAGATCCACTGTCTGCATTTTCATAGAATCCTCGGTAGGAATTGTAAAGCGTGTGTCCCCATACACCTCTGAAGAAGAAGCTAAACGTCCATTGTTTATAGGCGAAGTTGTTGGCAAAGCCAAATTCACCTTTGGGAAGTCCATTTCCGACTTTTTCCCACTCATTGGGATTTGCAGTGGAGAGGATATAGTCCCCGTCTTCGGTATATCCCTGTAGGATAGGGCCATAGGTATCGCCCAATGTTTGACCGACTCGGTTATAGATAATCGGGTTGCTGTTTTGTCCGGGAGAACCAGGAGTAGCGTAGCGAAGCTCATCGAAACCTAGCTCTCCTGCAGAGAAACTCTCGATGATCGTTTTGTCGTAGATTGTAAAGTTTGCATTTGGAGTCCATTTAACCTGGCCCAGATTAACAGCAGTCAGTCCCACAGAGAATTCAAATCCTGCGGCACGTAAGTCAGCTAGATTGATCCAAGTAGATGCGACGGTATTAAATCTACCCGGATCAAACTGGTTCGGAGTTCCTGGAGACACGGGTACATTGAAGAGTAGATCTGAAATATTTCTGATATAGTAGTCCGCGCTGCCTACGACCTTGTTGTCCCAAAGTCCATAGTCAATACCGAAGTTCAGTTCTTGCTTGCTTTCCCATTTCAAGTCTTTGTTTGGATTCGAGCTTTGCACAATACCTACGAAAACGTCATTGGAAGTAAGTGGGTCTCCATCTAAGTCTACTCTGTTTCCGTTTGTGAACGCACCTACGGCGAGTGTCGGAGATGGAGGTAAGTTGCCCGTCACTCCAAATGATATTCTTGGTTTCAGCTGGCTGAAGATCCCCATATCGAATATCTGATTCAAATCTGAGCCCAAACTAAAAGCCGGGAAAATACCGGTTTGATTGTTAGGTCCAAAGCCTGAGTAGGTTTCAGCTCTCACCGACGCGGAGAAAAAGAAGGTGTTGTTATAGTTGAAATTAGCTCGGCCGAAGACGGAGTTCAGCTGATCTTCGTTCGCATAAGACGACATTTCAGTGTTGTTGCCGACGCGAATAGCTCCACCGCCAAGATTGTCCCATCCGGTGTCAAATAGAAATTGCCTTGATCTGGCATTGAAGCCTTGGTTTTTGGTGGTCTGCAACCCTACTCCACCAAGGAGTGTCATGTTCAGTTTGTTGGAGAAATCTTTCTCATAGCGAAGCGTAGATTCGAAGATTTGTCGAACGCGGTCATTTGTAATACGCTGCGCAGACCCTCCGGCACCCAAGCCGACGGCAATATCTTGTTTAGCCCAGAAATTACCATTCAGCTCATTTCTGGTGTCTTGAGAATATTGAGCAGAAAGCGTAAGTTTATCTAAAATATCATACTCTACCAAGTAAGAAAAAAGCGATGATTTGATCTCGCTGACAAATTTTTGCTGCTTGGTAAGCGCAATTGGATTGAAATAGTCGGTTAGATTGCGTTGGAAATATCCGCCGTATTTTTCAGCATCCTCGGTATCTTCAAATATAGGCGCAGTAGGATTGTAGATGGTGGCATATCTAAACGCGTCATTGTTTACCCGCTCTTGATCTTCTTTAGTAACAGATAGGTTGATGTTGAAACGGAGTTTATTGTCCAAAGCCCCTTGCCGAATGTTCAACCTCGCATTTAGACGGTTGTTTTCCACTCCTTTAATCACCCCATTGTTATCCCGATAGTTGACTGAGGCGAGGTAATTTGTGTTGTTAAATCCTCCAGATACACTTGCGCTGGTAGAAGCGGAGAAAGAGTCGCTGAGCATCTCGTCTCTCCAATCCGTGCGGCTACCGTAATCAGTGCCACCTCTTTCGACAAATTCTTCCGGTGAAAGAACAGGGATAAGATTCGTCGCCTGATTCAGAGTTCCGTAAGTGTTGATAGCGACATTTGTGGTCCCTTCACGATTGTTTTTCTTGTTGGTGGTTATCAAGATTACCCCTGAAGAACCTCTTGCACCGTAAATCGCCGCTGCCGAACCGTCTTTCAATACGTCGATCGATTGTATGTCGTTTGGATCGACATTTTCCATAGATGCACCAATCACTCCGTCTAGAACCACAAGTGGAGATGAGTTTGCACCAAACGTAGAGAGGCCTCTAAGTCTGACGGCGAAACCACCGTTTGGATTACCGCCTGCTCGGGTAATGGAGAGACCAGCTACCTTTCCTTGTAGCAATTGAGCCGGATTTACGATATTTCCTCGGTTGAAATCTTCAGGCTTCACGCCTACTACTGCAGAGGTAATTTCTTTCTTGTCCTGCGAGCCATATCCGATGACGATCGCCTCTTCGAGGCTTTGGATGTCTTCTTCGAGATTGACCGTAATCGTGCTCTGATTGCCAATTTCTACCTCTTGAGTGAGATAGCCGACAAATGAAATCACCAATACCTGGTCGCCGGCTTGGAGAGGTAATGTGAATTTCCCGTCCATGTCAGTGGCCATTCCACGAGTGGTGCCTTTCACCATTACTGTAGCTCCCGGTACTGGCCCTCCGAGGCTCGCATCCATGATCGTTCCCGAGATTGACCGGGTTTGGGCGTCTGTAGCTAGTATTGCACAGATGAACAGTGCAAAAACAAGCAACAGCGACTTGATTTTGGGTAAATTGTTTGTCATAGGGTTTTTGTTTGGTTAGATAAAAAAAGAGTCCTTGTATTTGTGCTCCAAAATGCTGGTAAAATTTTGCTTTTGCAATTTTTAACAGTTGGCCCTTTTCGATACCGAAGAAACGGTCCCTAACAGAATATTATATTTAATATAGATTAGATAACAAAATCAATATTTTTTTGAGAATGATCCAATGGAAGGTCTTTTTCATTGAATGAAATCGAAAAAGTCATTTTTAACCTATCAAACGAAAATTTACGCGTTCGGGAGTAACTCTCGTCAAGTCTCAAGAATGATCTTTAATTTTTTTTTAAAAGCTTTACGATTAACATAAATTTATTAAGAGTAAAAAATGCCGTATATGGATTTGGTTGACTCTTATAAAGACCATTTATTTTGCTAACACAGGAGTCTCTTGGCTCACGATCCTCACCCTCCTAAATCATCTTAAAATTGGTCGTACAACCTTTGGGTGAATTTTTACATCTCTATCTTTATAAAGAAGCAAAACCAACTTTTGTTAGAACACGATGATTAGAAATCTACTCCTTTGCCTGACGTTACTTTTTTTTGGATTTCAGAATTTTTCTTTTGCCCAAGGCATTCGGGGTAAAGTCTCCAGTCAGGACGGCGAGCCCCTGGCTTTTGCCTCCATCTACATACGAAACCTGGAGGATGGCGTGCCAACCAATGAAAATGGCCTATACGAGTTTCGGCTGAAGCCGGGATTTTACGATGTCATTGTTCAGTTTTTGGGATATAAGTCTCAGCTGGAAACCGTGGAAATCAAAGACAGCTGGGTGGATTTGAATTTTACGCTGGAGTCACAAATCTACAATTTGAGTGAGGTCGAGGTGCGGGCTGGGGCAGAGGACCCCGCGCTGACGATCATGCGCAAGGCAATTTCCAAAGCCAAATATCACCGGCTTCAGCTCCAGCAATATTCCACCACCGTGTACTTGAAAGGTACCGGACAGCTGACCGACGCTCCTTTTTTCATGAAGAAAACGCTGGAGGAAGAAGGTCTCAAGCTCAACGAAGCCTACACCTCGGAGTCCGTGTCACGGATCACTTTTACCCTGCCCGACAAGGTCGAAGAGAAGGTGATCTCCATCCGCACCAACGGGGACAATCAGGGAACTTCTCCCGCTCCTTATATCCAGACTTCCTTTTATCAGGATCAGATCAACGAGATCGTTTCGCCCCTTTCCCGCTATGCGTTTCAATATTACCAGTTCAAGTACGAGGGAAGTTTTTTTGATCAGGACGTGATGGTCAGCAAGATCAAAGTGACACCACGCTCCCGGGGTGAGCGGGTTTTTGAAGGCTACATCTACATCATCGAGGGACTTTGGGCAATTCACAGCTTGGATCTGAAGACCTCGCTTTTGGGCTTTCAGATCACCGCCAAGCAGCAATATGCTCCTGTCGCCGACAATGTCTGGATGCCGCTCACGCATTCCTACACCTTTGGAGGGAAAATTTTTGGCTTTGCCGGCGAGTTCAAGTACCTCGCTTCCACACGGGAATATGAGGTGACGCTGAATCCAGATTTGGTGGCGGTTCCGGAGATCATTGACGAAACGGTCCAGGACGTACCGCAGGATTTGCCAAAATTTGACAAGTCGGTATCTGCCCTGGAGCAACTGGCGAGCGAGGAGCCGAAGACCCGGAAGGAATATCGCAAGCTCCTGAATGAATACGAGAAAGAGACGCTGAAGGAAGAACAGGGTGAGGAAAAAGAGACCGTCACTTCGGAGCGGTACTACAGTGTGGATTCTTTGGCCAAAAAGCGCGGATTGAGCTATTGGGATAGCATTCGCCCGGTCCCTCTGACTGTCAAAGAGGTCGAGGGCTATCAGCGTGACGACAGCTTGGCAACTGTGGAGGCCGCCAAGATGAGCGAGGTGGACTCTGTAGCGAAAAAGGCCAGGAAAGGATTTAAGCCTTTGGAAGTGCTGACCGGAGGTTCCTATTCCTTTGGAAAAGGGGTTTCTGTGGGATTCAAGTCCAACCTGACCAAGATTTCCTTCAACACGGTCGAAGGCTGGAAGGTGGGCATGGGCTTTTTCTACAGGAAGTATTCCGAAGTGAAACTCGCCGACAGTGTGAACCGAATCCGGAGGAGCTTCAACATCGAGCCGGAGCTTCGCTATGGGTTCTCGAGTGACCGATTTTATGGAAAGGTAAATTTCCGTTGGTCGCATACCCAGCCGATGTCAGCTCAGACTTGGGGCATCGAGGGAGGTCGATACATCAACCAATTTAACTCTGAAGATCCCATCCAAGAGCAAGTGAATGCGGTTTATTCCCTGTTGGTCCGCAGAAACTATATGAAGCTGTATGAACAGGATTTTGCGCGAGCCTACTGGTCACATCGGGTGAACTATGGTCTGACTTACCGTGTGAACTTTACCTGGGCAGAAAGGAAGGAACTGTTTAACAACTCGAACTATTCCTTTTACAACAAGCCGGAACGAGAATACACCCCCAACCGTCCCGAAAATGTCGAGGCGACTGACATGGCATTCCAAGACAGTCAGATCGCGAAACTCCAGACGTCAGTCGAGTGGCGACCGGGGCTGACGTACACCGTACGTGATGGTAGAAAGACGCCGAACTATTCCCGGTCTCCGCTGATCACATTCACCTACCAAAAAGCTTTACCAGGATTAACGACGGCTGCCAATGCGGCCAAGTTTGATCAGATCGAAGTGGGAGTCAAGCATGACGTGACCTTTGGGGCAAGCGGAAAGCTGGATTTCAATGTCACAGCGGGTACTTTCTTAAACAACGACCAGGTCTATTTTCAGGACTACATGCATTTTGGCGGAAACAGGACGATATTTTCCAACTTCGGCCCCGCAGCCAACTTCCGGTTTATGGATTATTACAAATACAGCACCAGCTCGAGCTATATCTCCGGGATCGCACACTATCAATTTAGGAAGTTTTTGCTGACGCAATTGCCGATGCTACGGTTTTCCGGAGTCAGGGAAAACATCTTTGTCAACTACCTGAAGACCGAAAACTCCCCACATTACACCGAAGTGGGCTATTCTCTGGACAACCTGTTCCGTATCTTCAGACTAGAGCTGGGTGTGGCTTTCGAAAACGGAAAGTACCTGAGAAGCGGGCCGCTGTTCGGCATTGCAACCTTTATCAATGTGAATTTTGAAGACTAAATCAGGATCTAAAGGGGCGGATTTAGTTGGAAGTAGCCGAAGTAAATTCGTAAAGACATTGAGAAGAGGCGCTAATTTCGACCTCTACAATTGATTTCGTACGCTTGCAAACCAAAGTATACTTGTATCAAGAGAGCCCTTGTCAATGGAGCTCAACTGCCTTTGCTTAATAAATACCCGAAGCTGATATTAAAGTTTAAGAGATAGAAATCTACGTTTCCCTGAAAATCACCATAAACGATTGGACCAACACTGCCTCTTAGGCTGAATTTCCCGTTACTTCGTTGCAAACCCCAAGTTGGACCAAAGGCAATGAGTTGCTTTACTTCTGGATCCACATTTCCTCCAATTTTTTTTCCGTCATAAAATGCCTTGAGGGCAAAAAAGTTTCCAGAATTATAATTTGTCGACTTCTCAGCCTCCCTTCTTTTATCGAAATTATAAAAGTGTTTCACTTGAAGGTCAGCGAATGGGGTGAACAGGAATTGAAGCATGTTTTTAGAGGCTGCGTCAAAAGACCGGTAAGAATAATTAATCCCAATGCCTGTATTAAATTCGATTGAATTTTTTCCACCAATAGGAAGCTCTAGGCCAATGCCGGGGTGTAAGATATTTAGAGTTGTTGTTTTCTCAGTTTGGCCGTGGCAAATCGGGATTGCGGAATAAAAAATTATAAGGACAAATAACTTTCTCATGGACTATGGGTTTGAATAAATCAGTCGCTGGCATTTTGTAGCCGGAATATTATTTACAATAGTCTAGTTAAAAGACTTTTTTTTAATAAAACAACTTGTGAATAAAACGAATTTCGAATTGGAACCCAGTCGAGCCAGATTTCAGATTATTCAGCCTTCAAAGGACATGAATGAAAAAAGCCCGGCAAAGCGAATGCTCCGTCGGGCTTTTTATCAAAAATCAGTCTAACTCAGACTTTCATGATGTCGGTTTCTTTTTTGGCGAGCATCTCGTCCAGTTTGCTGGAATATTGATCTGTCAACTTCTGAACCTGATCTTCTGCGCGCTTGACGGCATCCTCAGGGGCACCGTCTTTTTGGAGCTTTCTCAGGGATTCGTTGGTGTCTTTTCGCACGCTGCGGAGAGATATTTTCCCATGCTCACATTCTTGCTTGGCCTGCTTGACCAGGTTGACGCGGCGCTCTTCGGTTAGAGCCGGAATGGTCAGCATGATGATCTCACCGTTGTTTTGGGGAGCCAATCCGAGATCAGAGTTGATGATGGCTTTTTCAATATCGGAGATCAGTTTTCTTTCGAAAGGCTTGATGGCAAGAGTTCTCGCATCAGGAGTCGTGACAGACGAAACCTGCGGGAGCGGTGTCGGAGACCCGTAGTATTGCACCATGATTCCGTCCAATAAATTGGGCATGGCCTTGCCGGCACGGATTTTTACCAATTCTGATGCGGTATGGTCTACCGCTTTTTGCATCAGTTCTTTTGCTTCGTCTAAGAATAACTCAATTTCTTCCATGATTTAATTCAAGGTTAGGCGGTGATCAATGTTCCGATTTCCTCTCCAAGTACGAGTTTGGTCAGGTTGCCGGTTTTGTTCATGTCAAAGACGATGATCGGCAGGTTGTTTTCCTGGCAGAGCGTGAAGGCCGTCATGTCCATCACGTTCAGATTCTTCTCATATACTTCGGTAAAGGAGATGTTGTTATACTTGGTTGCTGTTTTGTCTTTTTCAGGATCTGCGGTATACACCCCGTCCACGCGGGTTCCTTTGAGTACCACATCGGCTTCGATCTCGATGGCTCGCAGCGCGGCCGTGGAGTCGGTAGTGAAGTAAGGGTTGCCGATACCGGCTCCAAAGATCACAATTCGACCTTTTTCCAGGTGACGAATGGCTCTTCTACGGATGAAGGGCTCGCAGACGCTTTCGATCTTGATACCAGACATGAGCCGGGTGAACATGTTGTTTTGCTCCAAAGCACTCTGCAAAGCCATCGCGTTGATCAAGGTCGCGAGCATTCCCATGTAGTCACCCTGGACGCGGTCGATGCCGGATTTCTCGGCCTGCACTCCTCTAAAAATATTTCCTCCTCCAATCACGATCGCGATTTCTACTCCCATATCTTTCACTTTCTTGATTTCGTCAGCATATTGCTGAAGACGTGAAGGGTCGATTCCGTAGTTTTTTTCGCCCATCAAGGCTTCACCACTGAGTTTGAGCAGAATTCGGTTGTATTTCATGTGTTATAGTTGTTTTTCAATGGCCATCCCGATAGCTATCGGGATAATCTCGCATGGCTGACAGTCATCCAATTGAGTGACCTGATCCTTCATGCTTGATTTCATTATTGGATTTTTGATTCTAAAGTTGGGATCGGCAAAGCCCGATTGATATCTGGATTTGTTTGTCAAAATCTGATCGAATGGACCCGGAAAGGCGAAACAATCCGACAAATATAATTTCTTCAACTCACAATGAAAGACCAAAATCCAAAAATGGGGGCGATTGAGTTGCATTCTAAAAGCTAATTAGCTGATTCAATGTTGCTTCGGTTGTTAAAATTGACCTGATTCAAAAACTTACTTTGGCTGATAACTAACGAGATTCGTTGCATTCTATTTTAGTGGATCAAATAGTTTTGGCACAGGCGACGGTGAAAGTGAAATAGCAGCTTGTTCTCGGTTGCTAAAAGAGGATTAAAACCTGATTTTTCTCGACGCTTTGTTTGAGAGAGACTTTTATCTCTTTCACGACTCCGTCTCCCGGGGATTTGATGCTGTTTTCCATCTTCATTGCCTCCAGAATCAGGACGACGTCGCCCTTTTTGACCTCGTCACCCGGCTTTACTTTCAGGTCCAGGATCAGGCCGGGCATAGGCGCCCTGATGTCTTTCAGACTTCCGTTGCCATTGGCGCTCATCCCCATTTTCTCCAGCAAAAGATCAAATCGGTCTTTGAGCGTCAAAGTGGCCGTTTTGTGGCCAATTCGGATGAGAAGAGTTTTTGTGGCGCGGTCGATGGAGAGCAGCTCGGCTTCAATTGACTCTGTTCCGCGAACTAGATGTATTTTTCTGTCTTCTACCCATTTCAAATCCCAGACAATCTCCTGTTGGTTGACTTTGATTGAATCCTCGGTTTTTTCGACTGAATGGGCGGTGTTTTGAAGGATAACTGAAAACATTCCTGCTATTTTGGGTGTGAATATACATCGATGCGAGGAACCGCCTCGTTTAGAATTTTCAAAATATCAAACAAATGCATTCGAATCCAACCAAAATTTCGAATACCTTCTTGGCCATGGGAGGGGCAGTCGCACTACTTTTTGCTGCGTCCTGTAAGTCTGAAAAGCCCGCCGTGACATCTGATCCCGGCCCTTTGGTGCTGGAAGCTCCGGATACTACGTCCCAGGTGGACAGCGCCGCGATTTTGCAGTTGATCCGGGAGAAGGAAACCGAGATCGAAGCCTATCAGCCGAGTTCTACGCGGGATTTTGATTTGCTGCATACCGACTTGGATTTGTCGTTTGATTGGAGCAAACAGACGGTTTTGGGCAAAGCCCGACTGACTCTGAAGCCATTTTTTTACGCCCAAAAAGAGTTGGTACTTGATGCTAAAGACTTCGAAGTGGGAGCCATCTCGCTGGTTGAGGATGAGAAACTTTCGAAACTCGGCTACAGCTACGATGAAAAGCAGCTGACGATTTATCTGCCAGAAATGCTGACTGCAAAAGATACGTTTGAGGTGGAGATCAACTATACCGCTTTTCCCGAGCGGAATGCAGGAAACGGGAGTAAGGCTATCACAGACACTAAAGGGCTTTATTTCATTGACCCTATGGATACGATTCCCGGCAAGCCAACCATGATCTGGACTCAGGGTGAGACGGAGCACAACAGCAAGTGGTTTCCGACGGTTGACAAGCCCAATGAGCGGGCGACTCAGCTTTTCAAACTCACCGTGCCGGATTCGCTGGTGACCGTAGGCAACGGAGAATTGATCAAGCAGGAGTCGCTGGGAAATGGATTTAGAAAAGACTATTGGGAGCTAAACCTTCCTTCTGCTCCGTATCTGGCTGCAATTGCGATCGGAGATTTTGGTAAGGTGGAAGACAAATGGGGAGACGTGCCTCTGGGATATTATGTCGAAAAGGGGTTTGAAAACGGCGCTGCCAAAGTATTTGGAAACACGCCTGAGATGATCGGGTTTTTTGAGGAAAAGCTCCGAGTGAAATATCCCTGGCCAAAGTACGATCAAATCGTGGTGAAGGATTTTGTGTCTGGCGCGATGGAGAATACGACTGCTTCGATCTTCATAGAGGAGCTGAGACTTAACGAGCGCGAGGCCATCGATTCGGAATGGGACTACATCATCGCCCACGAGCTTTTTCACCAGTGGTTTGGGGATATGGTGACGACCGAATCCTGGGCAAATCTCACGCTGAATGAAGCGTTTGCCAACTATAGCGAATACCTGTGGAACGAACACAAGTACGGAAAAGACGAAGCGGCCCTTAAGTTGATCGCGGAGATGGAAGGCTACTTTGCAGAGTCTGAGACCAAGCAGGTGGACCTGATCCGCTTTGACTATGTCGATTCTGAGGACATGTTTGACTCGCATAGCTACAACAAAGGTGGTGTGATACTCCACATGCTCCGGCAGCAGGTGGGAGATGCGGCTTTTTTCCAATCGCTGAATTTGTATCTCACACAACATGCTTTTCAATCCGTGGAGGTGCATGATCTGAGGCTGGCTTTTGAGGAAGTAAGCGGACAGGATCTAAACTGGTTTTTCAACCAGTGGTTCTTGGATAAAAGCCATCCTGAGCTCTACTTCGACGTTGACTATTCCCAGCCTGAGAACATACTCATATCAGCCTACCAAGTGCAGGAACTGGAAAATGCGCCGCTTTTTCAATTGCCGATAGAGGTGAGTTGGTATGAAGAAGGGGCTCGAAAATCGAGGATTTTCCCTATGACAAAGGCTTTTCAACAATTCGCACTGGAGAATGAAGTAGCCGTTTCGCAGGTCTACGTAGACGAAGGCAAAAATCTGCTTGCAAGACGGTCACAGGAGATCAGTTCGGATCAATTTGCGCAGCAATTCAAAGAATCCAAGTTGGGAGTGGCAAGGTACGAGGCGTTGGACAGCCTCGTGTCGCGAGAGGCCACAGAGCAATTGCTGGAGGTTTTGCCATTGGCTATTGCCGATTCCTTTTGGTCGGTGAGGGAAAACGCGCTGGGCTTTTTGCAAAATGACCCGGAGTGGCGGAGTCGTATTTCCGGTTTGGAAGAAAAGATCTATGAACTAGCCGAAAAAGACCCAAGGAGCTCGGTTCGCGCAGGAGCGTTGGATCTCTTGGCGGCCTGGGATCCGGAGAAATACCGGTCTACATTCCTCAGACTGGCAAATGAACCATCCTATCTGGTAGCGGGATCAGCATTGATGGGCTTGGTAAGCGCTACGGAAAACCCAGTGGATTCCACGGTGGTTGAGCGGTTTTCGGGAGATGAGAATTTCAGGATTACTGTCCCAGTGGCTGAATATTACATTCAGCAGAATGTGACAGGAAGAGGGAAGTGGTTTTTAGGGCGATTGAAAGCGCTTTCCGGAGAGGGACTTTATTATTTCATGGGTTATTTCAGTGAGTATTTCTCGAGGCATCCGTCGGAGGGTAAAGAGGAAGCCGTGAGCGAATTATTGTCCTTGATGGAAAAAGAATCGCAAAATTTCATCCGTTTAGGAGCCTTCCAGGCACTCCTCGGATTCGCGGACGATGAGGCCGTTGTTAAGGAACTCGGCCGATTAACGGACGCAGAAAGCGATCCCGAACTCAAAAACTACTACAATTATTTCCTCGAAGCACTCAAGGAAGAAAATTAATTGGTTGATTTTGAAAACATTGAAATATCTGGAGGTAAAAAGTTTTCAAATTTGGGAAGCATCCTTTGATACTTTAATAAAAGGCTATAATTTTGCCATCCGTTAAGGTCACAAGGGGTAAAAACTTTAAGATTTTGACGCAGTTGGGGGAATACCAAAGCGGCCAACTGGGACGGACTGTAAATCCGTTGACTTATGTCTTCACAGGTTCGAATCCTGTTTCCCCCACATAATTGCCTGAATGCAAAATTTTTTTTCTAGTTTTGCAGGGCTTTAAAAAATCCGGTACGCCGGTTACAAGCGGGAGTAGCTCAGTTGGTAGAGCGGCAGCCTTCCAAGCTGCAGGTCGCGGGTTCGAGCCTCGTCTCCCGCTCTGTGCTGACAGAGCACAATGGGTTAAGCCGACGTAGCTCAGGGGTAGAGTACTTCCTTGGTAAGGAAGGGGTCAGGGGTTCAATTCCCCTCGTTGGCTCAATTACAGAGAATTATTATCTAAACATATCTTTAAACTTAAACTGAGGATTTTCACGCATGGCAAAAGCAACCTTCGACCGTTCCAAGCCGCACGTTAACATCGGTACGATTGGACACGTAGACCATGGCAAAACAACCCTGACTGCCGCCATCACTACCGTATTGGCTAAAAAAGGTCTTTCTGAATTGAGAGATTTCTCTTCAATTGATAACGCTCCTGAAGAGAAAGAAAGAGGTATCACAATCAATACTTCTCACGTAGAATATCAGACTGAAAACAGACACTACGCTCACGTAGATTGCCCTGGTCACGCTGATTACGTTAAAAACATGGTAACTGGTGCTGCCCAGATGGACGGTGCTATCCTTGTAGTAGCTGCAACTGACGGACCAATGCCGCAAACCAGAGAGCACATCCTTTTGGCTCGTCAGGTAGGTGTACCTCAGCTTGTAGTATTTATGAACAAAGTGGATATGGTGGACGATCCAGAGCTTCTTGAGCTTGTGGAGATGGAAATCAGAGAGCTACTTTCGTTCTATGATTTTGACGGTGACAATATCCCTGTGATCGCAGGTTCTGCACTTGGTGCATTGAACGGCGAAGATAAGTGGGTAGAAACCATCATGGAATTGATGAATGCGGTTGATACCTTCATTCCAATCCCTCCACGTTTGGTTGACAAAGAATTCCTGATGCCAGTAGAAGACGTATTCTCGATCACAGGTCGCGGTACCGTAGCTACAGGTAGAATCGAAAGAGGTGTCATCAACTCTGGTGAAGCAGTTGATATCATCGGTATGGGTGCTGAAGGTCTTAAGTCTACCGTAACAGGTGTTGAGATGTTCCGTAAGATCCTTGACCGTGGTGAAGCTGGTGACAACGTAGGTCTATTGCTAAGAGGTATTGAAAAATCACAGATCAAACGTGGTATGATTATCTGTAAGCCAGGATCTGTGAAGCCACACTCACACTTCAAAGCTGAAGTTTACGTACTTTCTAAAGAAGAAGGTGGACGTCACACTCCATTCTTCAATAAGTACAGACCACAGTTCTACCTTAGAACTACTGACGTAACTGGAGAAATCAAACTTCCAGAGAACGTTGAAATGGTAATGCCAGGTGATAACGTAACTATCGAAGTTACCTTGTTGTCAGCTGTAGCTTTGGAGAAAGGTTTGAGATTTGCGATCCGTGAAGGCGGTCGTACAGTAGGTGCCGGTCAGGTTACCGAAATCCTCGACTAATTATACTTAGTATATGTAAACGATGCGATCCCAAATTATTTTTGGGATCGCATTTGTTTCTAAAGACTTTATTCCTAATTTTGCGTTCCCATTTGCGGGACGTTAATTCACACGGGCATAGTTCAATGGTAGAATAGCGGTCTCCAAAACCGTTGATGGGAGTTCGAATCTCTCTGCCCGTGCAGCAAGTAAGTAGACTATGAATCTTAAAAACTTTGTCCTGGAGTCTTACGACGAGATGAAAAATAAGGTCACTTGGCCGAAGTTTTCATTCCTCCAAAATAGTGCCGTACTGGTGTTGGTAGCTTCGCTCATCTTCGCACTGTTCATCGGTGTAGTGGATTTGGGATTTGAGAACATCATGACATGGTTTTATGATTTATTCTAATTGACATTACATAATGGCTGAACATAAGTGGTACGTACTCAGAGTAGTAGCGGGACAGGAAAAAAAGACCAAAGTTTATCTGGACAATGAAATCCAGAGAGAGAATATCGGAGAATACATTCCTGAAGTGCTCATCCCCTCTGAGAAGGTATATGAGATGCGCAACGGTAAAAAGCGGGTCAGAGAAAGAAACTTCTTTCCTGGATACGTTTTAGTCAATGCGGATCTTTCCAATGGGGAAGCCAATCACGTAATAACGAGTATCCCGGGTGTTATCGGGTTTCTTGGTTCAAGTCAGGGGGGAGCTTCCAAAACCCCTGAGCCGTTAAGGCAATCTGAAATCAACCGTATCTTAGGTAAGGTTGAGGAGATTGATGAGTTCGCCGAGAAGCAGGACACTCCGTTTATCGTTGGAGAAGCCGTCAAAGTAATGGACGGTCCATTCAGCGGGTTTACCGGGACAATTGAGGAGATATTTGAGGAGAAGAAGAAACTTAATGTTATGGTTAAGATCTTCGGCCGCAATACTCCTGTAGAGTTAAACTTTATACAAGTAGAAAAACAAGACTAAGCAATGGCTAAGGAAATCACTGGTTATGTAAAACTACAGGTGAAAGGTGGCCAGGCTAACCCGTCGCCTCCAGTAGGTCCTGCTCTTGGTTCCAAGGGCTTGAACATCATGGAGTTCTGTAAGCAGTTCAATGCACGTACCCAAGACAAAATGGGCACTGTGCTTCCTGTTCTGATTACAGTATTTTCTGACAAATCTTTTGAATTCGTAGTAAAAACTCCTCCAGCTGCAAACCTGCTGTTGGAAGCTGCGAAAATCAAAAGTGGTTCAGCAGAACCAAACAGAAAGAAAGTGGGAGCTGTTACCTGGGATCAGGTAAGAGTGATCGCTGAGACGAAAATGCCTGACCTTAATGCTTTCAAAGTAGAATCTGCCATGAAAATGGTGGCTGGTACTGCACGAAGCATGGGTATCACTGTATCTGGTAAAGCCCCTTGGGAAGTATAAATAAAAAACAATGGCTAAGTTAACAAAAAAGCAAAAAGAAGCTCTTTCTAAGTACGACGCAAGCCAAATGTACTCCCTGGAGGCAGCTTCTTCACTGGTTAAGGAAATTACCATGACTAAGTTTGACGCTTCTGTAGATGTCGATGTCCGTTTGGGCGTTGATCCTCGTAAAGCTGATCAAATGGTAAGAGGCGTTGTTGCGCTTCCTCATGGTACTGGCAAAGACATCAAAGTATTGGTGCTTTGTACTCCTGACAAAGCAGCGGAAGCTACCGAAGCAGGTGCAGACTTTGTGGGTTTGGACGATTACATTGCCAAGATCGAAGGCGGATGGACTGACGTTGACGTCATTATCACGATGCCTAACGTCATGGCAAAGGTAGGTAGGTTAGGTAGAGTATTGGGCCCTCGTGGCTTGATGCCAAATCCTAAATCGGGAACCGTTACTCTAGATGTGGCGAAAGCAGTAAAAGAAGTAAAAGCTGGTAAAATCGACTTCAAAGTCGATAAATTTGGAATCATCCATGCTGGCATCGGAAAAGTGTCTTTCTCTCCTGAGCAAATTCAGGATAACGTGAAAGAACTGATTATGACTATCTCTAAGCTGAAGCCATCTTCTTCTAAAGGTACATATTTCAAAAGTATTCATTTGTCAAGCACAATGTCTCCGGGTATTGCTGTAGACAAGGGTAGCATTCAAGGTATTTAATCATGACTAGAGACGAAAAGAAAGTTATAATCGACAGTCTGACTGAGAAACTGAAGGAAAACCCTTTCTTCTACATCACTGACGCTTCCGGATTCTCTGTAGCTCAAGTGAACGCATTCAGAAGAACTTGTTACGAAAAAGGTGTTGAGTACAAAGTGTACAAAAATACCCTGATCGCTAAGGCTCTTGAAAATCTGGATGCAGACTATTCCCAATTGGCGAATGGTGCATTGAAAGGGTTCTCTGGAATTATTTTCTCTAAAGAGACTAGTAACCTTCCAGCAAAAGTATTGCTGGATTTCAGAAAGAAACAAGGTAAAAAAGAGACTAGACCAGTATTCAAAGGTGCAGGGATCGATTCAGATGTATTTCTGGGCGAAAACAACCTCGAAGTACTGTCTAACCTCAAGTCTAAGCAAGAATTGCTGGGTGATCTAATCGGATTGCTTCAGTCTCCTGCTAAAAATCTCGTATCTGCATTGCAGTCTGGACAGAACAACCTTACTGGTGTTCTTAAGACTCTTGCTGAGCGAGAAGCAAAGTAATTTTATCAAATCATTCAAAAACAAATTAAATAATTAATACAATGGCAGATCTTACGCAACTTGCAGAACAGTTGGTGAACTTGACTGTAAAAGAAGTAAAAGAATTGACAGATATCCTTAAGGATCAGTATGGTATCGAGCCTGCTGCAGCAGCTGCTGTAATGGTAGCTGGTGGCGGTGCTGGTACTGAAGCTCCTGTTGAAGAGGAAAAAACTGCTTTCGACGTAATCCTTAAAGCTGCTGGTGCTTCTAAGCTTGCAGTAGTGAAATTGGTTAAGGAATTGACCGGTCTTGGATTGAAAGAAGCAAAAGACCTTGTTGACGCAGCTCCTAAAGCTCTGAAAGAAGGTATCGCTAAGGACGAAGCTGAAGCTTTGAAAAAGTCTCTTGAAGAGGCTGGTGCTGAAGTAGAGATCAAGTAATTTGCTGATTTCGGCCCTCTAGGTTCGAATTAGCCCAGAGACCTGACTAATCTAGTCAGGTCTTTTCCTGTTTATGCTCAGGTTAAAAATTGCATTATTTCAAGTGATAATAGTCACTTTCCGGTATTAAATTTCACTATAAACTATACACTACCTTGGCTATCAAGAATCAAACCGAAAGGAAAAGTTTCTCCTCCATTAAGGTGGTCAAAGACTATCCCGATTTTCTCGATATTCAGCTTCAGTCTTTCAAAGACTTTTTCCAGCTGGATACACCTGCAGAGAAGCGCCGGGCAGATGGGTTGTTCAAAGTTTTCGCTGAAAACTTCCCAATCAGTGATTCCAGAGAGAATTTCACCCTGGAATTCATTGACTATGCAGTAGACCCGCCTAAATACAGCGTGGAAGAGTGCATCGACAGAGGACTGACCTATTCTGTTCCCTTAAAAGCAAAATTGAGATTGCTTTGCCACGACGCGGACAATGAGGATTTCGAAACCATCGAGCAAGAGGTATTTCTTGGCAATTTGCCATACATGACCGAGAAAGGGTCTTTTGTGATCAATGGAGCAGAGCGTGTCATTGTATCTCAGTTGCACCGATCTCCGGGGGTGTTCTTTGCCCAAAGCAAGCACACTAACGGAACCAAGCTTTACTCTGCCAGAATCATTCCTTTCAAAGGTTCTTGGATCGAATTTGCGACTGACATCAACAATGTCATGTACGCCTATATCGACCGTAAGAAGAAATTCCCTGTAACCACGCTCTTGAGAGCAATCGGATACGGTTCGGACAAAGACATCTTAGACCTTTTTGGTCTGTCTGAGGAAGTGGCCGCGACCAAGGCTGCTTTGAAGAAGGTCGGAGGACGTAAGCTGGCTGCAAGGGTTTTGAGAACCTGGGTAGAAGATTTCGTTGATGAGGATACCGGAGAGGTAGTTTCCATCGATAGAAACGAGGTATTGCTGGAGCGTGATAGCGTTCTTACAGAAGAAGACATCGAAATGATTTTGGATTCAGGCTCCAAGTCCATCATTCTCCACAGAGAGGATGTGAACGTGGCTGATTTCTCAATCATCTATAATACACTGCAAAAGGATAACTCCAACTCTGAAAAAGAAGCGGTGGAGGTTATTTACCGTCAACTTAGAAACACCGAAGCTCCTGATGAAGCTACCGCTCGTGAAGTAATTCAGAGTTTGTTCTTCTCAGACAAGCGTTACGATCTCGGAGAAGTTGGACGTTATAGAATTAATAAGAAGCTTGGCCTTAACATTGAGCCTGAGAAGATTGTGTTGACCAAAGAGGACATTATTTCCATCGTGAAATACCTCATCGGGTTGATCAACTCCAAGGCCGTAGTTGATGATATTGACCACTTGTCCAACAGAAGGGTTCGTACAGTAGGCGAACAGTTGTACAGCCAGTTCGGTGTTGGTTTGGCTAGAATGGCCAGAACAATCCGCGAAAGAATGAACGTTCGTGACAATGAAGACTTCAAACCAGTCGATTTGATCAATGCCCGTACGCTTTCTTCTGTAATCAACTCGTTCTTTGGTACCAACCAACTTTCTCAGTTCATGGATCAGACTAACCCTCTGGCGGAGCTGACTCACAAGAGAAGACTTTCAGCATTGGGTCCAGGTGGTCTTTCCAGAGAAAGAGCAGGTTTCGAAGTGCGAGATGTTCACTACACGCACTACGGTCGTCTGTGTACCATCGAGACTCCGGAAGGTCCAAACATCGGTTTGATCTCCTCACTTTGCGTACACGCGAAAGTGAACTCCATGGGCTTCCTTGAGACTCCTTATAGAAAGGTGGCAAACGGAAAAGCCGGTATGAAGCCTGAGGAAATTGTATTCCTCACTGCCGAAGAAGAAGACAACCATAACATCGCTCAGGCAAACGCCCGACTCGATGACAACGGTGTCTTGGTCAATGAGAAAGTAAAAGCACGATTTGAAGGAGACTTCCCGGTATTGGATCCGAGCGAAATCACCTACATGGACGTTGCTCCAAACCAGATTGTGTCTGTAGCGGCTTCTTTGATTCCTTTCCTCGAGCACGATGATGCAAACAGAGCCCTGATGGGATCTAACATGCAGCGTCAGGCAGTTCCATTGTTGAAAGCGGAAGCTCCAATCGTGGGTACTGGATTGGAAAAGAAGGCGGCTATTGATTCCAGAGCACTGATCATCGCGGAAGCAAATGGTGTAGTGGAATACGTGGATGCAAAGAAAATCACCGTGAAGTACGATCTGACTTCAGACGAACTACTGGTGAATTTCACCAACGAATACAAATCATACGATCTGATCAAGTTCAGAAGAACTAACCAAGATACTACCATCAACCTTACACCATTGGTGTTGAAGGGCGAGAAAGTATTGAAAGGTCAAGTTCTGGTAGAAGGATATTCCACCAACAATGGTGAACTGGCTTTGGGTAAAAACCTGAAGGTAGCCTATATGCCTTGGCAAGGATACAACTTCGAAGATGCGATCGTAATCTCCGAAAGAGTGGTTCGTGAAGATATCTTCACTTCTATTCACGTGGAAGAGTTCCAACTGGAAGTTCGTGACACCAAGCGCGGTGAAGAAGAACTGACGTCTGAAATTCCAAACGTATCGGAGGAAGCTGTGAAGCATTTGGATGAGGATGGAATTATCCGCATCGGTGCAGAAGTGAAAGAAGGCGACATCATCATCGGTAAGATCACTCCAAAAGGAGAAACTGACCCTACGCCGGAAGAGAAACTCTTGAGAGCCATCTTCGGTGACAAAGCAGGTGACGTGAAGGATGCTTCTTTGAAAGCTTCTCCATCCCTGAACGGTGTGGTAATCGAGACCAAATTGTTCTCAAGACCTAAAAAGGATAAAGACAACAGAGCGAAGTCTAAAGCTGAAGTTGAAAAACTGAAAGGCAAATACTCCAAGGATCTCCTGGGAATCAGAGCCCGAATGATCAACAAGCTCGTGACTATCCTTGACGGTAAAACTTCTTTGGGTGTAAGACACAAGTTTGGTGATGAGATCATCAGCAAAGGCGTGAAATTCAACCTGAAGAATATCGAAAATAACCTCTTCCCTGCTAAGAACCCTTACAGAGATGAGTCTAACTACAATGTGCCAGAGGAGGCTAACTTGATTTCAGACATCATCTTGGATGACTGGACTGAGGATGCCCACACCAATTCACTGATCGTGAAATTGGTGAAGAACTTCGTCAATTCCCGAAACGAGATTTCTGGACTATTCAAGCGTGATAGATTCACACTTGAGGTTGGCGATGAATTGCCTGCTGGTATTGTGAAACTTGCCAAAGTCTATATCGCCAAGAAGCGTAAGCTGAAAGTAGGTGATAAGATGGCAGGTCGTCACGGTAACAAAGGTATCGTGGCCCGAATCGTAAGAGACGAGGACATGCCATTCTTGGAAGATGGAACTCCAATGGACATCGTGTTGAACCCGCTTGGGGTACCTTCGCGAATGAACATCGGACAGATCTTCGAGACTGTGTTGGCTTGGGCTGGACAGAAAACAGGTAAGAAATTCGCTACGCCAATCTTTGATGGAGCGACTCTTGAAGAGGTCGCTACAGAATTGGAGATCGCTGGAGTACCTGCTTATGGCCGTACCTACCTATACGATGGTCTTTCTGGTAACAAGTTCGATCAGCCAGTAACCGTAGGTGTTGCCTACATGCTGAAGCTTGGTCACTTGGTAGATGATAAGATGCACGCACGTTCAATTGGTCCATACTCACTCATTACCCAGCAGCCGTTGGGTGGTAAGGCGCAGTTCGGTGGTCAGCGTTTTGGAGAGATGGAAGTATGGGCACTCGAGGCATTCGGTGCATCTCACGTACTTCAGGAAATCCTGACGGTGAAGTCTGATGACGTAATCGGTAGAGCAAAAGCTTACGAAGCGATTGTGAAGGGTGAAAACCTTCCTAAGCCTAACATCCCTGAATCATTCAATGTATTGGTTCACGAATTGAGAGGTTTGGCTCTTGAAATTACACTGGATTAATTAGGCTCATAGGGCGAGCAATCGCCCTTAACATATCTCAAAAAATTATGTCGTTTAGAAAAAATAAAAAACTCAACAACGATTTTTCCAGAGTTACTATCAGCTTGGCCTCTCCAGAATCTATCCTGGACAGCTCCAATGGTGAAGTGACCCAGCCGGAGACTATCAACTACAGAACCTACAAGCCAGAAATGGGTGGTTTGTTCTGCGAGCGGATCTTTGGCCCTGTGAAGGACTGGGAATGTCATTGTGGTAAGTACAAGCGAATCAGATATAAAGGCATCATCTGCGACCGTTGCGGTGTAGAGGTGACTGAGAAGAAAGTACGTCGTGAGCGTATGGGCCACATCGAGCTGGTGGTGCCTGTAGCGCACATCTGGTACTTCAAATCTCTTCCGAACAAAATCGGTTACTTGTTGGGTCTTCCTACCAAGAAATTGGATCAGATTGTTTACTACGAGCGATATGTGGTGGTACAAGCTGGTGTCAAAGCCGAAGAAGGTGTTCAGTACCTCGACTTCTTAACAGAAGACGAATACCTAGACATCATGGATAAGCTTCCAAAAGAGAACCATTCTTTGGATGATGCTGATCCGACGAAATTCATCGCTAAGATGGGTGCGGAAGGTTTGGAGATGTTGCTGGCAAGATTGGATCTCGATGATCTTTCTTACTCACTTCGTCACCAAGCGGCTACCGATACTTCTCAGCAGCGTAAAGCAGAGGCTTTGAAGCGTCTGAAAGTGGTAGAAGCATTCCGTGATGCAAGAACCAGAATCGAAAACCGTCCTGAGTGGATGGTCGTTCGTATGGTCCCAGTTATTCCACCGGAATTGCGTCCACTGGTTCCTTTGGATGGTGGTCGTTTTGCGACTTCCGATTTGAATGACCTTTACAGAAGAGTAATCATCAGAAACAACCGTCTGAAGCGTTTGATAGACATCAAAGCTCCAGAGGTAATCTTGAGAAACGAGAAGAGAATGCTTCAGGAAGCAGTCGATTCTTTGTTCGATAACTCCAGGAAAGTAAATGCGGTAAGATCCGATGGAAACCGTGCCCTGAAATCCCTTTCTGACATGTTGAAAGGTAAGCAAGGTCGTTTCCGTCAAAACTTGCTCGGTAAGCGTGTGGATTACTCCGGTCGATCTGTGATCGTCGTAGGTCCTGAGCTGAAGCTTCACGAGTGTGGTCTTCCTAAAAATATGGCAGCCGAGCTTTTCAAGCCTTTTATCATCAGAAAACTGATCGAAAGAGGGATTGTAAAGACTGTAAAATCTGCCAAGAAAATCGTGGATCGTAAAGATCCAGTGGTTTGGGATATCTTGGAAAATGTATTGAAAGGACACCCTGTGCTCCTTAACCGTGCCCCAACTCTTCACAGATTGGGTATCCAGGCTTTCCAACCAAAACTGATCGAAGGAAAAGCGATCCAGCTTCACCCATTGGTATGTACTGCATTCAACGCCGATTTTGACGGTGACCAGATGGCGGTACACGTACCACTTGGACATGAGGCGATCTTGGAAGCTTCTACTTTGATGCTTTCTGCTCACAACATCCTGAATCCAGCCAACGGTGCACCGATCACGGTACCATCTCAAGACATGGTTTTGGGTCTGTATTATGTGACCAAAGGAAAGAAATCAACTCCAGAGGAAATTGTAGCGGGTGAAGGCATGACTTTCTACAGCCAGGAAGAGGTGATCATTGCAATGAACGAAGGCAAAGTCTCCAAGCATGCGAATATCAAGTGCAAGGTGAAGTTCAAAGATGCTGAAGGGGTAATTGCAGACAAGATTATCGAAACTGTTGCGGGTCGTTTGATCTTCAACCAGTTTGTGCCTGAAGAAGTTGGATATGTAAACGAACTGTTGACCAAGAAGAAACTGCAGCAGATTATCGCTGAGGTAGTGAAGGTTTGCGGTATCGCTCGCACCGCTCAGTTCTTGGATGATATCAAGCATCTTGGTTTCCAGATGGCTTACCAAGGCGGTCTGTCCATGGGCTTGAATGACGTAATCATTCCTGCGGAAAAGGAAATCATGGTTGCAAAAGCGAAAGAGGAAGTGGATCAGGTGTGGAACAATTACTACATGGGTCTGATCACTGACAACGAACGTTACAACCAGGTAATTGATATCTGGACTCGTACCAACTCGCATTTGACTAACAATCTGATGAAGAAGATGGAAGAGGACAAGCAAGGATTCAACGCCATCTACATGATGATGCACTCAGGAGCCCGTGGTTCAAGAGAGCAAATCCGTCAGTTGGGCGGGATGAGAGGTTTGATGGCTAAGCCTCAGAAGAACCTTCAAGGTTCAGTAGGAGAGATCATCGAGAACCCGATCCTTTCTAACTTCAAAGAAGGTTTGGATGTATTGGAGTACTTCATCTCTACGCACGGTGCACGTAAAGGTCTCGCAGATACGGCGTTGAAAACTGCCGATGCGGGTTACCTAACCCGTCGTCTGGTGGACGTCGCGCAGGACATGATCATCACAGAGGAAGACTGCGGTACCTTAAGAGGCCTGGTCGTTCAGCCTTTGAAAGACAACGACGAAATCGTTGAGCCGCTATCCGAGAGAATCCTGGGTAGAGTATCAGTTCACGATGTATACGATCCGCTTACTGATCAATTGATCATCCCTGCGGGTGTGGAGATCGGCGACGAGGTGGCGAAGTTGGTAGATGAATCTGCGATCGAAGAAGTTGAAATCAGATCGGTATTGACTTGCGAAACCCGAAGAGGTGTCTGTGCAAAATGCTACGGAAGAAACTTGGCAACCGGTAAAATGGTACAATCAGGCGAATCTGTTGGTGTTATCGCCGCTCAGTCGATCGGTGAACCAGGTACGCAGCTGACCTTGAGAACCTTCCACGTAGGTGGTACGGCTTCCAACATGGCGGTGGACGCGTCGATCCCTGCGAAGTTTGACGGGGTAATCGAATTCGAAGAGGAATTGAGATTCATCGAAACGACCAACAAAGACGGTGAGGCAATCACTATTGTCATGGGACGTTCTGGTGAAATCAAGATCAACGAAGCGAAGACCGGCAAAACCTTGGTGTCCAACCACGTTCCTTACGGTGCGTTGCTGAACGTGAAGGATGGTCAGAAAATCACCAAAGGCCAGTCACTTTGTACCTGGGACCCATACAATGCGGTCATCCTCTCTGAATTCGACGGAAAAGTTGAGTTTGAGGCGGTCGTAGAGGGGATCACTTACAAAGAGGTTGCGGATGATCAGACAGGTTTCCGTGAAAAAGTAATCATCGAAACTAAAGATAGAACTAAGAACCCTGCGATCGTGATCAATTATGGTGACGATTCCAAGGGCTACAATATCCCTGTGGGCGCTCACTTGGCGGTAGAGGCTGGTGATAAAGTGAAGTCAGGACAGATTTTGGTGAAAATCCCAAGATCTGTAGGTAAGACTCGTGACATCACAGGTGGTCTTCCAAGAGTAACCGAATTGTTCGAAGCTCGTAACCCATCCAACCCGGCTGTGGTATCTGAGATCGACGGTGTGGTGACTTACGGTGGCATCAAGCGTGGTAACAGAGAAATCATCATTGAATCCAAAGATGGCGTGATCAAGAAATACATGGTATCTCTTTCCAAGCACATCTTGGTTCAGGAAAATGACTTCATCCGTGCAGGTGAGCCATTGTCTGATGGAGCAATCACTCCAAACGACATCCTTTCTATCAAGGGCCCAACTGCGGTTCAGGAATACTTGGTGAACGAAATTCAAGAAGTTTATAGACTTCAGGGTGTGAAGATCAACGATAAACACATCGAGGTAATTGTATCTCAGATGATGCAGAAAGTTGAAATCCTGGATGCTGGTGACACTGGATTCCTTCAAAATCAAGTGGTAGATAAGTGGGCTTTCCGTGAGGAAAACGACAACATTCTCGACAAGAAAGTGGTGATGGATGCTGGAGACTCTTCTACCCTGAAGCCTGGTATGATCATCTCTGCTAGAAGACTGAGAGACGAAAATTCCAGCCTGAAGCGCAAGGATTTGAAACTTGTACAGGTGAGAGATGCTGAGACTGCGGTTTCTGCTCCGACTTTGCAGGGTATCACCGCTGCGTCTTTGGGTACTGAGAGCTTTATCTCTGCTGCTTCGTTCCAGGAAACTACCAAGGTGCTTTCCGAGGCTGCCATCAGAGGCAAGCGCGATGAGCTCTTGGGACTGAAAGAAAACGTAATCGTGGGTCACTTGATCCCTGCAGGTACCGGCCAGAGAAGATTGCAAAATCTGATCATCGGTTCCCAAGAAGAATACGACAAGCTTTCTGAAAACATGGAGAAAACTTCCGCTAGAAGATCCAGCGAAGCGATCCTTTAATCAATTTGATTTTAATGTAAAAAGGCCTGTATGTCATGTACAGGCCTTTTTTTAATCCAAAAATGAAATGGACGAAAACAACAGACAAGAACAGCAGATCAACGTGGAGCTCTCCGAGGAAGTAGCAGAGGGCATCTATTCCAACTTAGCAATGATCGCTCATTCCAATTCGGAATTTGTGATCGATTTTATTCGATTGATGCCTGGAGTGCCCAAAGCAAAAGTGAAATCCAGAATCATCGTGACTCCAGATCACGCCAAAAGATTGCTCGCGGCGCTGAAAGATAACATCGAAAAATATGAAGCTGCATTCGGAAAAATCCAACAAGGAGGAGGGACCCCTTCGTTTCCGATTTCCTTCGGAGCACCGGGCGAAGCGTAACAAAAATATAACTGCTTAATTTTGTTACTCTTATTACTTTCTTTACCTTTGCAGTCCAAAATTTAACAGTTTACAGGAAAACTAAATTTTATCAGTTAATGCCTACTATTCAACAGCTAGTAAGAAAAGGTAGAACTACACTGGAAATAAAATCAAAGTCTCGTGCCTTGGACGCATGTCCACAGCGTAGAGGAGTTTGTACCAGAGTATACACTACGACCCCTAAGAAGCCTAACTCCGCGATGAGAAAGGTGGCAAGGGTAAGATTGACGAACGGAAAAGAAGTGAACGCTTACATTCCGGGTGAAGGTCACAATCTGCAGGAGCACTCGATCGTATTGATCAGAGGTGGTCGTGTGAAGGATCTTCCGGGTGTGAGATATCACATCATCCGAGGTGCATTGGATACTGCCGGAGTAAAAGACCGTAAGCAAGGTCGCTCCAAGTACGGTGCTAAAAGACCTAAAGCTGGCAAAGGTGCTCCAGCTGCCCCGGTAAAGGGCAAAAAGAAGTAATAAAAACATTTAGAAGAAATGAGAAAAGCGAAACCAAAGAAGAGATATATTCTTCCTGATCCAAAGTTCAATGATACTTTGGTCACCAAGTTTGTAAACAGCCTAATGTTCGACGGGAAGAAGAGTATTGCTTACACCATTTTCTACGATGCAGTAGCTAAAGTAGAATCTAAGGTGGGCGAGAATGGTCTTGAAGTTTGGAAGAAAGCGCTAGCCAATATTTCTCCATCCGTTGAGGTGAAGAGTCGTAGAGTTGGTGGTGCCACTTTCCAGGTTCCTATGGAAGTCAGACCTGATAGAAAAGTTTCACTTGGCATCAAGTGGATGATTAACTATGCTCGCAGGAGAGGTGAGAAGACCATGATGGATAGACTGGCAGGTGAGATCATCGCGGCAGCAAAAGGCGAAGGAGCCGCTGTCAAGAAAAAAGATGATACGCACAGAATGGCCGAAGCCAACAAAGCATTCTCACACTTTAGATTTTAATTAGGATGGCAAGAGATTTAAAGTACACCAGAAACATTGGTATTGCAGCCCACATCGATGCGGGTAAGACTACTACTACTGAGCGTATCCTTTACTACTCAGGTGTGAGTCACAAGATCGGTGAGGTACACGATGGTGCTGCGACCATGGACTGGATGGCACAAGAGCAGGAGAGAGGTATTACGATTACTTCCGCTGCTACTACCGTATTTTGGAACTACCGAGATAATAAGTACAACGTCAATATCATCGATACTCCGGGACACGTTGACTTTACTGTTGAAGTGAACCGTTCCCTTCGAATCCTGGATGGTCTGGTTTTCCTGTTTAGTGCTGTGGACGGTGTTGAGCCACAGTCTGAGACCAACTGGAGATTGGCGGATAATTATAAGGTAGCCCGAATCGGATTTGTTAACAAAATGGACCGTTCTGGTGCCAACTTTTTAGAAGTATGTAAGCAAGTGAAGGAAATGCTCGGATCCCATGCGGTCCCATTGCAGCTCCCGATCGGTGCTGAAGACAAGTTTCAAGGTGTGGTTGATTTGATCAACAACCGTGGAATGGTCTGGAATGAAGAAGACAAAGGAATGACTTACAAAGTCATCCCTATTCCTGAAGACATGGTAGAGGAAGTTGCCCAGTACAGAGAGCATCTGCTCGAAGCCGTGGCGGAATATGATGAGTCACTGATGGAGAAATTCTTCGATGATCCTAATTCTATCACGGAAGCTGAGATCTTGAAAGCCCTCAGAGCTGCTACGATCGACATGAAAATTGTCCCTATGGTATGCGGATCTTCTTTCAAAAACAAAGGTGTACAGACCATGCTTGACTTGGTGATGGAATTACTTCCTTCTCCATTGGACAAGGAGGCGATCTTTGCTACTAGTATTGATACTGAAGAAGAGGTTGCAATCAACCCTGATGAGAAAGAGCCATTCACTGGCTTGGCATTCAAAATCGCCACTGACCCGTTTGTGGGTCGTCTTTGCTTCGTGAGAGCTTATTCAGGTGTACTTGAGTCTGGTTCTTATGTTTACAATAGCCGTTCTGGAAATAAGGAGCGTATCTCCCGTGTGTTCCAGATGCATGCCAACAAGCAAAACCAAATCGAAAGATTGGTTGCCGGTGATATCGGTGCTGTGGTAGGTTTCAAAGACATCAAAACAGGTGATACCCTTTGTGACGAGAAGCGCAAAGTGGTTCTTGAATCAATGGTCTTCCCAGAGCCAGTTATCGGATATGCGATTGAGCCTAAAACTCAAGCCGACGTCGATAAATTGGGTATGGCTATCGCCAAACTGATCGAGGAAGATCCGACCCTTCAGGTAAATACGGATCAGGAAACTGGTCAGACGATCCTGAGAGGGATGGGTGAACTTCACCTTGAGATTATCATCGACCGTCTTAAGAGAGAATTTAAGGTTGAAATCAACCAAGGTGCTCCTCAGGTTGCTTACAAGGAAGCTTTGTTTGGCTCGGTGGAGCACAAGGAAGTATACAAGAAGCAGACAGGTGGTAAGGGTAAATTTGCCGATATCGTATTCGAGTTGGGGCCAAAAGATCCAGATCCGGAGACCGGCGAAATCAAAAACGGACTTGACTTTGTCAATGGTATCGTGGGTGGTGTGATTCCAAAAGAATTCATCGCGCCAGTCCAGAAAGGTTTCCAGGAAGCAATGAAGAACGGACCTTTGGCTGGATATCCAATCGAAGCAATGAAAGTGAGATTGTTCCACGGTTCCTACCATGACGTCGATTCAGATGCGTTGTCATTCGAATTGGCAGCAAGAATCGGTTTCAAGGAAGCTGCTAAGAAATGTAGACCACAATTGCTGGAGCCGATCATGGCAGTTGATGTGGTGACTCCAGATGAATACACTGGACCAATCACAGGTGACTTGAACAGAAGAAGAGGTTTGATGAAAGGGATGGATACCAAAGGTACCTCTACTGTAGTCAAAGCAAACGTTCCTTTGTCTGAGTTGTTCGGATACGTGACTGATTTGAGAACCATCACTTCGGGTAGAGCGACAGCGTCATTGACCTTCTCTCACTATGAGCCAGTTCCCAATAACATAGCAGAAGCGGTAATTGCTAAAGTAAAAGGTGCTAAAGCCTAATCTTCAAGAAAATGAACCAGAAAATCAGAATAAAACTAAAATCATACGATCACAGCCTGGTGGATAAGTCATCAGAGAAGATCGTGAAGGCTGTAAAAGCCACTGGCGCGGTAGTAGTTGGTCCTATTCCATTGCCTACGAAAAAGGAGAAATTCACAGTGTTGAAATCCCCACACGTAAGTAAGAAAGCCAGAGATCAATATCAACTTTGTACTTACAAGAGACTGGTTGATATCTACTCCAACTCTTCCAAGACCGTGGATGCCCTGATGAAAATCGAGCTTCCTAGCGGAGTAGACGTTGAAATCAAAGTCTGACAGTACTTGGACCCCATATCAAAAGGCCTGCAATCTCTGCAGGTCTTTTGTTTTTTCTACCGGTCGGGAAATCCCATCGCAGCTGCGGAATTCATTTAGTTCCGTCGCCGATCAGTTTTTTTCTAATTGTTTGAAAATATTGGAGTTGGGATTTGTTGCCAAATATTATTTCAGTAACTTTGCAGTCCTTAAAAAGGGCCCAAGTGTATAAACTCTTGTGGATTATCAAATTATCTTATCAAAGATGTCTGGTATTATAGGAAAAAAAGTAGGTATGACTAGCATCTTCAGTGCCGATGGACGTAACGTCGCATGCACGCTAATCGAAGCTGGTCCTTGCGTAGTGACGCAAGTAAAAAACGTTGAAACAGACGGGTACAACGCAGTGCAGTTGGCATTCGGTGAGCGCAAGGAGAAAAACACTCCTAAGCCACTAATCGGTCATTTTAAAAAGGCCGGTACTACGCCAAAGCAGAAAGTTGTTGAGTTTCGTGACTTCAGGGTCGAATTCGAAGGCCAAGTTGATCTCGGAAAATCGGTAAGTGCAGGAGAGGTATTCGTAGAAGGTGACTTCGTCGATGCAATCGGTACTTCAAAAGGTAAAGGTTTCCAAGGTGTTGTTAAGCGTCATGGTTTTGCAGGTGTGGGTGGACAAACTCACGGTCAGCACAACAGAGGCAGACACCCAGGTTCCATCGGTGCATGTTCTTGGCCATCCAGAGTATTCAAAGGCATGAGAATGGCCGGAAGAACTGGTGGTGACAGAGTAAAAGTTGTCAACCTGAGAGTGTTGAAAGTCTATCCTGAGCAAAACCTGGTATTGGTTTCCGGCTCAGTACCTGGCCCAAAAAACTCTTTCGTAATTCTTGAGAAATAAGCCATGGAATTAGCAGTAATCAATCAAAAAGGACAAGACACAGGTAGAAAGGTGACTCTTTCTGACGAAATCTTCGCGATCGAACCTAACGATAACGCGATCTACCTGGACGTGAAGCAGTACTTGGCTAACCAAAGACAAGGAACTCACAAGTCAAAAGAAAGAAACGAAGTAGCGGGATCTACCAAAAAGATCAAGAAGCAAAAAGGTACCGGTGGTGCTCGTGCTGGATCTTTGAAGGCCCCCCACTTCCGTGGAGGAGGTAGAGTATTCGGCCCTAGGCCAAGAGATTACTCTTTCAAACTCAATAAAAAAGTAAAGCAGTTGGCTCGTAAGTCTGCACTTGCATACAAAGTGATAGAAAACAGCCTGGTTGTATTGGAAGACCTGTCGTTTGACGCTCCAAAGACCAAAAGCTACATCGCTTTCTTGAATGGACTTTCTCTTTCTGACAAGAAGACCCTGTTGGTACTTCCTGAAGACAACAAGAACGTGTTCTTGTCAAGCAGAAACCTTCCAAAAGCGAAAGTTGTGACTGTAAATGATGTAAATACTTACCAACTCCTCAATGCTGACCATTTGGTGCTTTGCGAAGGATCTGTAAGTAAGTTGGAAACCATTTTATCGAAATAAGACGATGGATATTCTAAAGCAGCCTTTGATTACGGAAAAAATTTCTGCTGGCAACGAAAGAGGAGTCTACGGATTTATTGTAGAAAAAACCGCTGACAAGTACCAGATCAGAAATGCTGTAGAGAAGACCTACGGTGTGAAAGTGGTGTCCGTACGTACGATTCGCTATGCTGCGAAGCATAAGACTCGCTACACCAAAAACAAAGTCGTATCAGGCTTCACCAATGCTTTCAAGAAAGCAATCGTGCAAGTAGCCGACGGTGAGGTAATTGATTTTTACGGAGAAATTTAATTGAATCAATATCATGGCAGTTAAAAAAATGAAGCCTGTTACTCCAGGGATGAGATTTAGAGTGGCTCCAGCGTTTGACGAGATTACCGCGTCAAAGCCGGAAAAATCACTCCTAGCTCCTCTCAAGAAGTCAGGCGGAAGAAATAATACAGGCAAGATGACCGCTCGCTATATCGGTGGTGGTCATAAGAGAAGACTCAGAATTGTAGACTTCAAAAGAAATAAGTTTGGTGTACCTGCGACTGTGAAAGCAATCGAATACGATCCAAACCGAACTGCACGTCTAGCCCTACTTTATTATGCAGACGGTGCAAAGGCCTATATTATCGCCCCGGAAGGTTTGTCGGTAGGACAGACAGTGATTTCCGGTGAGCAAGTTGCTCCAGAAGTGGGCAACGCCATGCCAATGGCAAACATCCCGATGGGTACAATTGTACACAACGTGGAGTTGAAGCCGGGCAAAGGTGGAGCCATGGCAAGAAGTGCCGGTGGATACGCGCAGATCGTAGCTCGTGATCCGAGATACGTGACCGTGAAGCTGCCTTCTGGTGAGATGAGACTCGTTTTGGGAACTTGTATGGCTACAGTAGGTACTGTGTCAAACGGTGACCATATGAACGTGGTCTTAGGTAAAGCTGGTCGTAAGAGATGGCTTGGAGTAAGACCTCGTACAAGAGGTGTGGCGATGAACCCAGTTGATCACCCGATGGGTGGTGGTGAAGGCCGTTCTTCAGGTGGACATCCAAGATCAAGAAAAGGTCTTCTTTCTAAAGGAAAGAAAACCAGATCGCCTAAGAAGTATTCAAACAAGTTCATCATCAGCAAAAGATCTAAATAATTATGGCACGTTCATTAAAAAAAGGTCCTTATATCGAGCATCACCTGGTGAAGAAAGTAGATGTCATGAACGAGTCAGGCAAGAAATCTGTCATCAAGACTTGGTCAAGAAAATCTATGATTTCTCCGGATTTCGTAGGCCATACCTTCGCAGTGCATAACGGTAACAAGTTTATCCCGGTGTTTGTCACTGACAACATGGTAGGTCACAAGCTGGGTGAATTCGCTCCAACGAGAAACTTCCGAGGCCACATTGCTAAAAAAGATAAAGGAAAGAGATAATCATGGAAGCAGTAGCAAGATTAAACAACGTTCCTACATCCCCGCGCAAAATGCGCCTTGTGGCTGACCTCGTGAGAGGCAAGCGAGTAGGATTGGCACTTAGCATTCTGAAATTCACTCCCAACCATGGAGCGATCAGATTGGAGAAACTTCTCCTTTCAGCGGTAGCCAACTGGCAGGCAAAAAATCCTGACGCTAAACTTGAGGAAGCAGATCTATACATCAAAACCGTCATGGTGGATGAAGGAAGATCCCTTAAGAGACTGAGACCCGCTCCTCAGGGACGCGGTCACAGAATCCGCAAAAGATCCAATCATGTAACCCTCGTAGTTGATGCTTTCATCGCTGGAGACGTTACCGCTGATGTAGTAGTAACTAACGAAAAGGCAAATTAAAAAAGACTATGGGACAAAAGATTAACCCAATAGGATTTAGACTTGGTGTAGTCAAAGGCTGGGATTCCAACTGGTATGGTGGGAAAGACTTTGCTGAAAAACTATACGAAGATCAGCAGATCCGTAAATATGTCCTTGCCAGAATCCCTAAAGGAGGTATTGCCAAAGTGATCATCGAGCGTACGCTTAAGAGAATCACCTTGACTATCCATACCGCCCGTCCGGGTGTAGTAATTGGTAAAGGCGGAGCCGAAGTAGACAAGCTGAAAGAAGAGCTTAAGAAGATCACCAACAAGGATATTCAAATCAATATCTTCGAAATCAAACGTCCTGAACTGGATGCTAAATTGGTAGGTGAATCTATCGCACAGCAGCTTCAAGCTAGAATTTCCTTCAGAAGAGCAATGAAACAAGCCATTGCAGCATCCATGCGAGTGGGAGCGGAAGGAATCAAAGTTAAACTTTCTGGTCGTCTGGGCGGTGCTGAAATGGCACGTTCAGAAATGTACAAAGAGGGAAGAATTCCCCTTCACACATTGAGAGCTGACATCGACTACGCACTGTCCGAAGCACTTACCGTGTACGGATTGATCGGAATCAAAGTCTGGATCTTCAAAGGTGAAGTGTACGGAAAAAGAGATCTGTCTCCGAACCAAGGTGCTGCGAATGAGCCAAAAGGCCAGCGTACTCCTAACCCAAAAGGTGGTCGTAACGAAAGAGACAACGGTCCAAGACGCAGAAATAAGAAATAACTATTTTCACCGAATAAGTGAGAAATCATGTTACAGCCGAAAAGAACGAAATTTAGGAAAATGCACAAGGGCCGTGTCAAAGGTCTTGCTACTAGAGGCGCAGAGCTCTCTTTTGGTAACTTTGGCGTCAAATCCCTTGAGCCAGGATGGATTACTTCTCGCCAGATCGAGGCAGCACGTATTGCCATGACAAGAGCTATGAAGAGAGAAGGTCAGGTTTGGATCAGGATTTTCCCTGACAAGCCGATCACTAAAAAGCCCGCAGAGGTTCGTATGGGTAAGGGTAAAGGTGCTCCGGAATATTGGGTGGCCGTTATCAAACCAGGTACAATCCTTTTCGAAGCTACAGGCGTGAGCCTGGAGATTGCTCAGGATGCGTTGAGACTTGCGCAGCAGAAGCTACCCGTAAGTACCAGATTTGTTGTTCGTAGAGATTACGCAGAATAGTCGAAACTATGAAAAATACAGAAATCAGATCACTTTCCGCAAGTGAGATCGCAGAGCGAGTTGTCGCTGAGCAGGGGAATCTAAGCAAATTGAAATTTGCCCATTCGATTTCTCCGATAGAGAATCCTAACAGAATCAGAGAAGCCAAGCGTCTGGTCGCAAGATTGAAGACTGCATTAGCTTCCAAATAACTAGCTAACAGAAAAGAAAATGGCTACGATTGAGAGAAATCTTCGCAAAGAGAGAATTGGTAAAGTCGTAAGCAACAAAATGGATAAGTCTGTGACTGTGGCTGTGGAACGTAAAGTGAAGCACCCGATCTACGGAAAGTTTGTTGCTAAAACTACCAAATTTATGGTTCATGACGAGAACAATGAATGCCACCCAGGTGACTTGGTGAAAATCAGCGAAACTCGTCCGCTGAGCAAGAACAAGCGTTGGAGATTAGTTGAAATTATTGAGAGGGCTAAGTAATCATGATACAGCAAGAATCCAGACTAGGCGTTGCAGATAATTCAGGTGCTAAAGAAGTACTCGTTATCCGCGTATTGGGAGGAACTGGCAAGCGTTACGCTTCGATCGGTGATAAAGTAGTCGTGACTGTAAAGTCGGCTCTATCTTCCAGCAACATGAAAAAAGGTACCGTGTCTAAAGCGGTTATCGTTAGAACCAAAAAGGAGATCCGTCGCAAAGACGGTTCGTACATCCGATTTGAAGACAATGCTGCCGTGTTGTTGAACAACAACGATGAGCCAAGAGGTACTCGTATCTTCGGTCCAGTGGCCAGAGAGCTCAGAGAAAAGCAGTTCATGAAAATCATTTCCTTGGCCCCTGAAGTACTCTAATCATGGAAAGAAAGACTAAAAAGCAGCCAAAGCTGCACATCAAAACCGGAGACACCGTCAAGGTGATCTCAGGAGATGACAAAGGAAAAACAGGGAAGGTTGTTTCTGTAGATATTGCAAAGAGCAGAGCGTATGTAGAGGGGATCAACATGATCACCAAACACGTGAAGCCTACTGCTGCTAAGCCTCAGGGTGGTATCGAAAAGAAAGAAGCTGCACTGCATATCAGTAATTTGATGCTGGTAGATCCTAAAACCGGTGAAGCTACCAAGACTGGTCGCAAAGCAGGTGAAAACGGAAAACTAGTAAGGTATTCTAAGAAAACCGGGGAGGTGATCAATGGCTAATCCAAGATTGAAAGATAAGTACGTGAACGATATCGTTCCGGCTTTGAAAGAGAAATTCCAATACTCTTCAGTAATGCAGGTACCTGCATTGACCAAGATCGTCCTTAACAAAGGGATCGGTGCAGCAGTAGCTGACAAGAAATTGGTTGATCAGGGTGTAGAAGAGCTTTCATTGATCACTGGTCAAAGAGCGGTAGCTACCAAATCCAAGATCGCGGTCTCCAACTTTAAGTTGAGAGAAAACATGCCGATCGGAGCGAAAGTTACTTTGCGTGGCCAGAAAATGTACGAGTTCCTTGACCGTTTGGTGACTGTGGCTTTGCCACGTGTCCGCGACTTCAAAGGGATCTCTGACAAAGGATTTGACGGAAGAGGAAACTATACCTTGGGCGTTACCGAGCAGATTATCTTCCCAGAGATCTCTATCGAAAAGGTAAACAGAATCTCCGGAATGGACATCACTTTCGTTACATCCGCACAGACAGATGAAGAAAGCTTGACTTTGTTGAAAGCTTTCGGAATGCCTTTCGCTAACCAAACTAAAGCAGAATAATCATGGCAAAAGAATCCATCAAAGCTCGCGAGAGAAAAAGAGAGCATCTGGTAGCCAAGTACGCTAAGAAAAGAGCCGAGCTGAAAGCAGCCGGGGACTACGAAGCTCTTGACAAATTGCCAAAAAATGCTTCTCCGGTAAGACTTCACAACCGATGCAAACTGACCGGTAGACCAAAAGGCTACATGAGAAAGTTTGGAATCAACCGGGTAACCTTCAGAGAAATGGCCTCAGCAGGCAAGATCCCTGGAATTACTAAGTCTAGCTGGTAAAAAAACGACAGTAATTTTTATTCTAAAAATCAATTCGTAACTTTGCACGCCCAAAACGGGTGGCGCTAGACTATAAATACCATGACTGATCCAATAGCTGATTATCTGACCAGGTTGAGAAATGCCATCAAAGCTTCTCACCGAATCGTTGAGATACCTGCTTCTAACATCAAAAAGGAGATTACGAAAGTATTGCATGATAAAGGGTACATTCAAAACTATAAGTTTGAGCAAAATGGTCCTCAAGGGACGATTAAGATCGCTTTGAAGTTTAACCCTACCACCAAGCAAAACGCAATCGTAAGCCTACAGCGAGTTAGTACGCCAGGTTTGAGAAAATATGCCAAGCACGATGAGCTCCCTAGAGTGATCAACGGACTGGGTATCGCAATCGTATCCACCTCCAAAGGTGTGATGACCGACAAAGAAGCCCGTACCGAAGGGATCGGTGGCGAAGTACTTTGCTACGTTTATTAATTTACTATCATGTCTAGAATAGGTAAAAAACCAATAAATATACCCGGCGGTGTTACTGTAGACGTGTCAGCTCATGGAACTGTCACTGTTAAAGGTCCAAAGGGTACACTGACTCAGGATGTGAATCCCGATATTCAGGTGAAAGTGGAGGGCAGCGATATCGTTGTCTCTAGACCTACCGAATCCAAAAGACACAAATCTCTGCACGGTCTTTACAGATCTCTGATCAACAACATGGTGATCGGAGTCTCTACAGGATACAAGAAAGATTTGGAATTGGTCGGTGTAGGTTATAAGGCTTCTAATCAGGGCCAGGTACTTGAGCTTAGCTTAGGTTATTCTCACAGTATCTTCATGGCATTGCCTAGCGAGATCTCTCTTAAGACAGAGACTCCTAAAGGTAAAAACCCGCTGATTACTTTGGAAGGAATCGACAAAGAGTTGATCGGTCAAGTCGCTGCAAAAATCAAGTCCCTACGTAAGGTTGAACCATACAAAGGTAAAGGTGTGCGCTTCGTTGGTGAGCAAGTTAGACGTAAGGCTGGTAAAACTGCCGGTAAAAAATAATAGGTTATGGCATTTAATAAGAATTCCAGAAGACTTAGAATCAAGCAGGGTATCCGAAGAAAGATCTCCGGTACCGATTCCAGACCTCGTTTGTCAGTATTCAAAAGCAATACCGGCATCTATGCGCAATTGGTGGATGACCTTAAAGGTCAGACCTTGGCTCAGGCTTCCTCTAAGGAACTTGGCGCCAAAGCCAATACTAAGATAGAAGTATCCAAAGAAGTAGGTAAGAAACTTGCCGAAAGAGCCATCGCTAATGGCGTATCTGTAGTAGTTTTCGATAGAAATGGCTACTTGTACCATGGTAATGTTAAAGCTTTGGCTGACGGCGCCAGAGAAGGAGGCCTTAAATTCTAATCGTTATGTCTCAAATAAGAAGAAAACCCATTAGGGCTACAGATACAGAATTGAAAGAGAAAGTAGTCGCTATCAACCGAGTTGCCAAAGTGGTAAAAGGTGGTAGAAGATTCTCCTTCTCAGCAATCGTAGTAGTAGGTGATGGCCAAGGTGTGGTAGGTTACGGATTGGGTAAAGCCAACGAAGTAACAGACGCAATCACCAAAGGCATCGAGGACGCAAAAAAGAACCTGGTAAAAGTGCCGGTTTTGAAAGGCACCATTCCTCACGAGCAAATTGGTAAATTCGGTGGTGGATTTGTATTGATCAAGCCAGCAGCAGCAGGTACCGGTGTTATTGCCGGTGGTGCGATGCGTGCGGTATTGGAAAGCGCCGGCGTCACAGACGTTTTGGCAAAATCCAAAGGATCATCCAATCCACACAACGTGGTAAAAGCTACCATCGATGCGCTGGTTCAGCTTAGAGATGCGATTGCTGTTTCTCAGCAACGCGGTGTGAAAATGGCTAAAGTCTTTAACGGATAATTATCATGGCGAAGATCAAGATCACACAAATCAAAAGTACGATCGACAGACCAAAAGATCAGAAGGCAACTATCACTGCTTTGGGTTTGGGTCGTATCAGCAAATCTGTAACCGTGGAAAACACTCCTCAGATCGCTGGAATGGTAAATAAAGTGAATCACCTTGTAAAAGTGGAGGAAGCTTAATTATGAAACTAAATACATTAACTCCGTCAGAAGGCTCAACCAAAAACCGCAAGAGAATCGGTCGTGGTACCGGTTCGGGTAGAGGTGGAACTTCAACAAGAGGTCACAAAGGCGCGAAATCGCGTTCTGGTTACAAGAAGAAAATCGGATTTGAAGGTGGTCAAATGCCTCTTCAAAGAAGAGTTCCTAAAGTTGGCTTTAAATCCTTCAACAGGGTTGAGTTCAAACCAGTAAATTTGGATACCTTGCAGGCCCTTTCCGAGCAATTCAATCTTACAGTGGTAGACATGGAAGCTTTGGTTTCCCATGGTATCGCTTCCAAGAACGATAAGATCAAGATCCTCGGTGGTGGTGAACTGACAGCCAAATTAGACGTGACTGCCCATCATTTCTCCGCTTCAGCTACTGAAGCTATTGAAAAACAAGGCGGTACAGCAAACAAGATTTAAGTAAATGAAAAAGTTTATTTCGACAGTTAAGAATATCTTCTCAATCGAAGATTTGAGAGTTAGAATCCTGAATACAATCGGGTTCCTCATTATCTTCAGATTAGGTTCATTCATCGTGCTTCCTGGTGTGGATCCATCCAAATTGGGTGGAGCTCCCGAAGGGATCTTCGGTTTGATTGATACTTTTCTCGGAGGAGCATTTAGCAATGCCTCCATCTTCGGGTTGGGGATTATGCCTTATATCTCTGCATCCATTGTGTTGCAGCTGTTGACTGTCGGAGTACCCTACTTTCAAAAAATGCAAAAAGAGGGTGAATCCGGAAGAAAAAGAATCAACCAGATCACTCGTGTGCTGACCATCGCGATCACTGTGGCACAAGGTATCGGCTACGTAAGTGCCACTATCCTTCCTACCGGTGCTGTGATGGTTAGTACCTCTCTTTTCATGTTCAGCTCATTGGTTTTGCTTTCAGCAGGGACGATGTTCTGCATGTGGTTGGGTGAGAAGATTACAGAAAAAGGTATTGGAAATGGTATCTCCATGTTGATCATGATCGGTATCATCTCCAGATTTCCAGGTGCTTTGATTGCTGAAGGCCTTGAAAAAGGTTCTTCAGGAATGTTGCTCCTGATCATTGAAGCGGTGGTTTTGTTCTTTATTGTTGTTGGAGTGATTGCTCTGACAGAGGCGACGAGAAGGATCCCGGTTCAATATGCCAAGCAAGTAGTGGGAGGAAAGGTATATGGCGGGCAACGTCAATACATTCCGATCAAGGTAAACGCCTCTGGTGTTATGCCGATCATCTTTGCCCAGTCGTTGATGTTTGTTCCTGCTTTGATCGCTCAGATTTGGGCCGGTGAAAGTGATATTGCAAACTACATCGGTACCACATTCAGTGACTTTACCTCTTGGCAGTACAACTTGTTATTTGCCTCTTTGATCATCATCTTCACTTTCTTCTACACTGCGATCACGGTCAATCCTGAGCAGATAGCAGAAGACATGAAGCGTAACGGTGGATTTGTTCCTGGTATTAAGCCTGGTGCGCCTACCTCGGAGTTTATTGATGGCATCATTTCCAAGATAACGCTACCTGGTTCCATCTTGCTGGCAGCTGTAGCAATCCTTCCTGCGTTGGCGATCATTGCCGGTGTAGGTGGCGAGTTTGCTCAGTTCTACGGTGGTACTTCCCTCCTGATTATGGTCGGAGTGATCATGGATACGCTGAGACAGATCGAAAGCTACCTGTTGATGAGACACTACGAAGGAATGATGAAAAGTGGTAATATGAAGAACAATCCTTCTAATTACCAAGTAGCTTAATATGATTCAATACAAGACTTCGGAAGAAGTTCAGTTGATAAAAGACAGTGCTGATATACTTGGTAGAGCTCACGGAGAAGTAGCCAAGTATGTCAAAGAAGGGGTAAAGACCTCTTTTCTTGATCAAATTGCTGAGGAGTTTATTAGGGATCATCAAGCAGTACCATCCTTTAAGGGGTACAATGGCTTCCCTTCTTCACTTTGCATTTCTGTAAACGAAGTAGTCGTTCACGGTTTTCCAAGCGATTATGAATTGAAAGATGGCGATATAATCTCTGTAGATTGTGGAGTCTTTCACCAAGGTTTTCATAGCGATTCCGCTTATACGTACCCTATCGGTGAGGTTTCCCCTTCTGTCATTGCATTACTAAAAGCCACCCGAGATTCACTCTATTTGGGAATTGAACAAGCTGTAGCTGGAAATCGAATAGGCGACATCGGTTTTGCTATCCAAAAATTTGTCGAAGCAAAGGGCTACACTGTAGTCCGAGAGCTTGTCGGACACGGATTGGGTAGGAAACTGCACGAAGCCCCTGAGGTTCCCAATTATGGAAAAAGAGGAAGTGGTGCCCTGCTTAAGGCGGGGATGGTGATTGCAATCGAACCAATGATCAATCTGGGTACGCGAAATATCGTCCAAGAGAGAGACGGGTGGACTATCCGAACTGCAGATCGGAAACCTTCAGCTCATTACGAGCATACGGTTGCAATATTGGAAAATAAAACAGAGGTCGTGACGACCCACAAATACATAGAAGAGAATTTTAAATTCTAAAATGGCCAAACAGACATCAATCGAGCAAGACGGGACCATCATAGAGGCGTTGTCCAACGCCATGTTTAAAGTGGAACTGGAGAATGGACATCAGCTGATTGCTCATATTTCCGGTAAGATGAGGATGAATTACATCAAGATCCTTCCCGGAGACAAAGTCAAATTGGAATTGTCTCCCTATGATTTGACAAAAGGCAGAATAGTATATCGATATAAATAGACTGACATGAAAGTAAAGGCATCTGTTAAAAAGAGAAGTGCTGACTGTAAGTTGATCAGAAGAAATGGCAAACTTTACGTCATCAACAAGAAAAATCCTAAGTATAAACAAAGACAAGGTTAATCATGGCTAGAATTGCGGGTGTAGACATACCAGACAATAAGCGCGGCGAAATCGGACTTACCTACATCTTCGGAATAGGAAGAAGCGCCGCCAAGGCGATCCTGAGCAAGGCCGGTATCTCTGTAGACAAAAAAGCAGGAGAGTGGAATGACGAAGAGTCTACCGCTATCCGTAACATCATCGCTGAGGAATTCAAGACCGAAGGTGTATTGAAGTCAGAGATCCAATTGAACATCAAGCGTCTGATGGATATCGGATGTTACAGAGGTTTGAGACACAGAAAAGGGCTTCCTGTACGTGGTCAAGGTACCAAGAACAACGCCAGAACAAGGAAGGGTAAGCGTAAAACAGTTGCCAACAAAAAGAAAGCAACTAAATAAAACCTGATTTAGATTATGGCTCAGAAAAGAAACGATAAAGCAAAGGGTAAAAAAAGAGTAGTAAAGGTAGAAGCTGTCGGACAAGCTCACATCAGAGCATCCTTCAACAATATCATTATCTCCATTACCAATAATGCAGGTCAAGTGATCTCTTGGGCTTCTGCCGGTAAAATGGGTTTCAGAGGTTCTAAGAAAAATACTCCTTACGCTGCTCAGATGGCCGCTCAAAATTGCGGTCAAGTAGCTTACGACTTAGGTTTGAGAAAGATCGAAGTGTTCGTAAAAGGTCCAGGCGCTGGTCGTGAATCCGCGATCAGAACATTGCAAAACGTAGGATTGGATGTAACCACGATTATTGACGTGACTCCAATGCCGCACAACGGTTGTCGTCCTCCTAAGCGTAGAAGAGTTTAATTTTAAAAAGCTAAAAGAATGGCAAGATATACAGGTCCCAAAGCTAAAATCTCCAGAAGATTTGGAGAAGCAATCGAAGGGCACAGCAAGGCGCTTCAGAAGAAGAACCATCCTCCAGGCCAGCATGGTCGTGGTAGAAGAAAGAAGCAGTCCGAATATGCAATTCAGCTATCTGAGAAGCAAAAGGCGAAATACATCTACGGCGTGTTGGAAAGACAATTTGCCAAGATGTTTGACATCGCTTCCAGAAAGTCTGGTATCACCGGTGAGACCCTCCTTCAGCTTCTAGAAGCTCGTTTGGACAACACCGTATACAGACTGGGAATTGCCCCAACTCGTCGTGGCGCTAGACAGCTCGTTTCGCACAAGCATGTCCTGGTCAACGGGGAAGTGGTTAACATTCCGTCTTATACTTTGAAGCCGGGTGACGTTGTTTCCGTAAGAGAGCGTTCTAAGTCTCTGGAAGCCATCACCAGCAGCCTGGCAGGCAAAGCAGCAAACAGATATCCTTGGTTAGAGTGGGATAATGCTTCTTTGACAGGCAAATTCGTCAGTGTTCCTGGCAGAGATGATATTCCAGAGAATATCAAGGAGCAGCTCATTGTCGAACTTTACTCTAAGTAATTTTATTATTTTCAGCTAAAAACTAGAACGAGATATATGTCCATACTAGCATTTCAAATGCCCGAGAAAGTGGTGATGGAAAAAGCCGATGACTTTCATGGCTTGTTCACTTTCAAACCACTCGAAAAAGGCTATGGAGTTACCATCGGTAACGCCCTGAGAAGAATATTGCTTTCTTCTTTGGAAGGATACGCCATCACTTCGATCAAAATCCCCGGAGTGGTTCACGAATTCTCAACCATCGAGGGTGTAGTAGAAGACGTGACTGATATCATTTTGAACTTGAAGCAGGTGAGATTCAAGAAAGTGCACGAGGCATTTGACGGAAAAGTCACGGTAGAGATCAAAAATCAGTCTGTTTTCACCGCTGGGGACATTGCTAAGTTCACTTCTTCCTTTGAAATCCTTAATCCGGAGTTGGTAATCTGTCACATCGACGAAACCAAAAACTTCGAGATCGAGATCACTATCGAAAAAGGAAGAGGGTACCTACCAGCTGAAGAATCCAAACCAAAAGAGCAGGTTTTTGGACAAATCGCAATCGACGCCATCTTCACACCTATCAAGAATGTGAAGTACAGCGTAGAAAATACCCGAGTAGAGCAGAAGACTGACTTTGAAAAACTGATCCTTGAAGTTTCTACAGATGGTTCTATCCATCCGGAGAAAGCCCTTCAGGAATCGGCTAAGATCTTGATCCAGCACTTCATGCTGTTCTCTGACCAGACCATGGTCCTAGATTCTACCGGTGTAGCCGAGCCAGAGCCTATCGATGAGGAATTCCTTCACATGCGTAAGCTTCTTAAGACTTCTTTGAGCGACCTCGACCTTTCAGTTCGTGCGTTCAACTGTCTCAAAGCTGCTGATGTGAGAACTCTTGGCGATCTTGCCAGACTTGAGATTTCAGACATGATGAAATTCAGAAACTTCGGTAAGAAGTCTCTTGCTGAACTCGAGCAACTGATCCAGGAGAAAGGTCTGACCTTTGGGATGGACATTTCTAAGTACAAACTTGACGAAGAATAACATACAATGAGACACGGTAAGAAATTTAACCACCTAGGAAGAACTGCCCCGCACAGGAAGGCAATGCTTTCTAACATGGCAACTTCCCTGATTCTTCACAAGCGTATTTCAACTACGCTTGCCAAGGCTAAAGAATTAAAGAAGTTTGTTGAGCCTCTGGTGACCAGAGCTAAAGAAGATTCCACACACAGCAGACGTATTGCGTTTTCTTACCTGAAGAGCAAAGAAGCCATCAAGGCTCTTTTCGGAGAGGTAGTCGAGAAAGTCGGTACACGTCCGGGAGGATACACCAGAATTATCAAAACTGGTTTCCGTCTGGGTGACAACGCTGAGATGTGTATCATCGAGCTGGTAGATTACAATGAACTGATGCTGAAAGATGCGCAGCCTGCTAAGAAGACTACTAGAAGATCTCGTAGATCTGCTGGTACTGCGGCTGAAGCTCCTGCGGCTAAGGTTGCTGCTGCTCCGGCTGTTGAAGCTAAAAAAGAAGAGCCTAGCGCTCCTGAAGCTTCCGCTGAAAGCGAAAACGAAGAAAAATAAGTTGAAAAATACTTTAAATACCAAAAGGATTGGACACACGTTCAATCCTTTTTTTTATACCCAAATGGCTTATCCTCCTTCCCAAGAATTGGTTAACTTTGGACAATTTTAAAGAAAATGATTAAACAGAAAGCAACACTTCTTCTGGCTGATGGAACAGTCTTCCACGGCTCCCTCATTGGCAAACCTGGTACTAACGGTGGTGAAATTTGCTTTAACACCGGAATGACCGGCTATCAGGAAATTTACACTGACCCGTCTTACACCGGACAAATCGTAGTCACCACCACCTCACATATCGGTAACTACGGAGTGCATGCCGAAGAGATCGAATCCGATCATCCATGCGTCGCAGGGATCGTCGTTAACAGTTTTTCGGATGTGCATTCCAGAATGGACGCATCTGGAACTTTGCAGGATTACCTTTCGAACTATGGAATAACAGGAATCGCTGACATAGACACACGAATGCTCGTAAGACATCTGAGGTCCCAGGGAGCGATGAATGCCATCATCAGTTCTGAGTTTGAAGAAGATCTGGAAGGATTGAAAGTCGAGCTGGCCAAGGTGCCGGATATGAACGGACTGGAGCTTTCTTCCACGGTCTGTACACAAGAGCCTTACTTCTACGGAGACGAAAACGCTACCATCAAGGTGGCTTGTGTTGACTACGGAATCAAAAAGAATATCCTGCGAAATCTAGCCTCCAGAGGAGTTTACTGCAAAGTATATCCTGCGAAAGCCAAGCTTGCCGAGATGGAGCAATGGAGTCCAGACGCCTACTTTCTTTCCAATGGACCCGGTGATCCTGCCGTAATGGAATATGCCGTGGATACGGTGAAAGAAATTCTGGAGACTGGAAAGCCACTCTTTGGGATCTGCCTGGGACATCAGCTACTGGCGGAAGCGGTAGGGATCAAGACTTACAAGATGCACCACGGTCATAGAGGCTTGAATCACCCGATCAAGAACTTGCTGACTGGAAAGAGTGAGATTACTTCCCAAAACCACGGCTTCAACGTCGTTCGAGTAGACACCGAGAATCATCCGAATGTGGAGATCACCCACGTTCATCTTAATGACAATACCGTAGCCGGAATAAGATTGAAAGATCGCCCCGCTTTCGCAGTTCAATATCACCCGGAATCCTCTCCGGGGCCGCACGATTCCCGTTATCTTTTCGACGAGTTTATCGCCCTCATTAACCAAAACTAATTTTCATAAACCTTTTAAAACTATGACGTTGATTCAATCAATTCATGCAAGACAAATCCTCGATTCCAGAGGTAACCCAACCGTAGAAGTAGACGTGTTCACCGAAAACGGCGCTTTTGGCCGTGCGGCGGTACCAAGTGGTGCTTCTACCGGTGTCAATGAGGCAGTAGAACTCCGTGACGGAGACAAAAGCAAATATTTGGGAAAGGGCGTATTGAAGGCCGTTTCCAATGTGAATGACGTCATCGCTCCTGAGTTGGTCGGCATGGATGTTTTCGAGCAAAATACCATCGATCAGATCATGATCGATCTGGACGGTACTTCTACCAAAAGCAAACTTGGCGCAAACGCGATCCTTGGTGTGTCTTTGGCAGTGGCCAAAGCCGCAGCGATGGAGGCAGGTCAGCCACTTTATCGCTACATCGGCGGTGTAAATGCCAACACGCTTCCAGTTCCGATGTTGAACATCATCAACGGTGGGTCTCACTCAGATGCTCCGATTGCTTTCCAGGAATTCATGGTTCGCCCGGTTGGGGCTACCAGCTTCTCTGAGGCAATCAGAATGGGTGCTGAGATCTTTCACAACCTGAAGAAGATCCTTCATGACAAGAACCTGAGCACTGCAGTAGGTGACGAAGGTGGATTCGCTCCAAACTTCTCAGGAGGAACTGAAGAAGCCCTGGCTTGTATCTTGGATGCGATCGCGAAAGCCGGCTACAAAGCAGGCGAAGAAGTAACGATCGCTTTGGATTGTGCAGCTTCCGAATTCTACAAAGACGGAAAATATGACTACTCCAAATTTGAAGGACCAACTGGGAAGATCAGATCACGTGAAGAGCAAGTGGCTTACCTGGCCGAACTCAGCGAGAAATATCCAATCGACTCTATCGAAGACGGCTGTGCCGAAGAAGATTGGACGGGATGGGCAATGTTGACTGCCAGAATCGGCGACAAAGTACAGTTGGTCGGTGACGATCTTTTCGTGACCAACGTGAAGTTTCTGCAGAGAGGTATCGAAGAGAAATCTGCGAACTCTATCCTGGTGAAAGTGAATCAAATCGGTACACTGACCGAGACTTTAAACGCGATCAGCTTGGCTCACAAGGCGGGCTTCACAGCAGTGATGTCTCACCGTTCCGGCGAAACTGAAGATTCCACGATTGCTGATTTGGCAGTTGCAGTGAACTGTGGCCAGATCAAGACTGGTTCTGCTTCCCGTTCTGACCGTATGGCTAAATACAATCAGTTGCTTAGAATCGAAGAGCAATTGGGCGAGTCAGCTATTTTCAAGGGCAGATTGAAGTAATTAGAAAACTTAATTGCTTTCTGGACAGCCCACGCGAGTGGGCTGTCTTTTTTTTGCACCATTTTTGTACCTTGACGCCTGTTAGTAGATGCCAATATGAAGAAACTCCTTAAGTACAGCCGCAATTTTTATGTCTTGGCTAGCTTGTTTTTTGTGTTTTGGATGGTTTTCATCGACTCTAGCAACGTGGTCAATCACTTCCGCCTCAGCCAAAAGCTAAGTCAGCTCGAAGATCAGAAAGAATTTTACCTGGAGAAAAAAGATACAATCAACGCCGAGCGTGAAGAATTGTTGAGCAATCCCAAACTCCTGGAGAAGTTTGCCCGTGAGAGATACTTGATGAAGAAACCTACTGAAGACCTCTATGTCATCGTTGAGAAATAGCCTTGCTGCAGTTGCCCTACTTGGGCTTTTTTTTGTTTCCGGTCAGGCTTTTGCCCAGCGCGAAATCCATTCCGACTCCATTCCATTCAAAGACCGCCTGTATTTTGGAGGGAACCTTGGTCTTCAGTTTGGCACGGTGACCATGGTAGATGTTTCGCCCTTGGTTGGAGTCATGATTACGCCGAGACTTTCGGGAGGAGTGGGAGCCACTTTCCAATATTACGATGACAATAGGTTCCAGGGGTCCGAAGGAACTTCTTACGGGGGCAGACTCTTCGGGCGATACAACGTTCTTCCCAATATATTTGCCCAGGCGGAGTATGAATCGATCAATTGGGAAACCTACGATTATTTTGTAGAGGACTTTAGAAGAACTTGGTCCAATGCACTGTTTTTGGGAGCTGGTTATTTTGCGCCCTTTGGCAAGCGCGGAGGGGCAAATTTCACTTTTCTGTACAACGTTCTCTACGATCGCGAAAATTCATACTACGCTGAACCTTATGTAATCCGTGTCGGTTTTGTCCTTTGACAATCCAACTCCCCGCCGCATGGATTCTTTGATCAAAAAAATACACCAAGCGCATCAGAATGCGCCTGATTTTCCCTCCCCAAAAACCATCCAGCAATTTTTTGAAGATTTGTTGGGCCTGCTTTTCCCGGAGTTTTCAGTACAGAATATCCGGGAGGAAGAGGACGTGAAGTCGACTTTGGAAAGCCTCCAAGCCCAGCTGACCGTGATCCTTTCGCGAAATCCCCACCTACATACCGGAGACGGCGAGATTTTGTCCAGGGATTTTTTTGTTGGCCTTGAGACCGTCTTTGACTGGATCAACCAGGATGTGGATGCCATGTTTGAAGGCGATCCCGCAGCTAGATCGAGGACTGAGATCCTGAGGAGTTACCCCGGTTTCTATGCCATTTCAGCCTATCGGATCGCGCACCTCTTGCACCAGCTGGAGGTCACGCTCGTTCCCCGGATGATCACCGAATATGCACACAGCCGCACGGGTATTGACATTCACCCCGGAGCTAGGATCGGTCAATACTTCTGCATTGATCACGGTACCGGAGTGGTCATCGGGGAGACTACGGTGATCGGCAATCACGTCAAGATCTACCAGGGCGTCACCCTCGGTGCCTTGAGCGTGGACAAGGCCGATGCCGATGTCAAGCGCCATCCGACCATCGAAGATCACGTGATCATCTATTCGGGAGCTACAATCCTGGGTGGAAAAACAGTGATCGGAAAGCAGAGCGTGATCGGTGGAAATGTTTGGCTGACCAAGTCGGTGCTTCCGGGCTCGAAGGTCTACTACCAAACCCAGATGCACCACGAGGCCGGTACGGTGACAGACCGCTATGTCTTCAAAAACGACTTGAGCCAATAGAAGGCAACGCTGTACTTTGAGCCAATCTTTGCAAACCTCGATGCGTAACACTTAGGGACGAGTATAAAACATGCGGAAATTCCACATTACCGCTGCAAAACATTTATAATCCTATGAAACTCTTTGAACTGATCGGCAATACGCCCCTGATAGAACTCGAGCATATTCCACTAAATCCCCGCGTGAAGATCTTCTGCAAGATGGAAGGACAAAATCCGGGAGGAAGCGTCAAAGACCGAGCGGCCTACAACATGATCCGCTCTGCCTTGGATCGGGGTGAAATCAAACCCGGAGATAGGCTCGTGGAAGCCACTTCGGGCAACACGGGGATTGCGCTGGCGATGGTAGCCAAAGTCTTCGGACTCGACATGACCCTGATCATGCCTGGCAACTCCACCAAGGAGCGGGTGCTGTCCATGGAGGCCTATGGTGCCAAAGTGATCCTCACACCCGCTGCTCAGACCATTGAGTATTCTCGGGTTTTGGCGGAAAAGATGCGGGACGAAGAGGGGTATTTTATGCTCAATCAGTTTGCAAATCCGGATAATTATATGGCTCACTACTATACTACCGGTCCGGAAATCTGGAAAGATACTGAAGGGGAAATCACCCATTTTGTCTCAGCCATGGGGACCACGGGTACGATCATGGGCGTTTCCCGGTTTCTTAAGCAAGTCAATCCCGAGGTGCAGATCGTTGGGACGCAACCGACCGACGGTTCCAGCATCCCTGGAATCCGTCGCTGGTCGAAGGAGTTTTTACCCGAGATTTTTGAACCCGCACGTGTAGACCGTGTGATGGACGTCAGTCAAGCTCAAGCTACTGAGATGACCCGCCGCATGGCCAAGGAAGAAGGAATCCTGGCGGGAATGAGCAGTGGGGGAGCGCTCCATGCCGCAATCGAGCTTTCCAAAGAACTCACCGAGGGGCTGATCGTCTGCATCACCTGTGATCGCGGGGATCGCTATTTGAGCTCGGATCTATTTGGGTGAGGGAGGGTTGAGTAATTTAAAAGTTGCAAGATTGGAAATTGCTCTGCTTGAAATCAGAATATTATTTCGAAAAAAAGAGAAATTTGTATCTGGAGGTGGGTGAATGCTCCTACAGGTGCATCGATGGACCATTTTACAACAACGACGGTCCATTTTGTACCATCGTTCCTCCTACAGCTAGGACGTTCCTCCAATTTGCACCAACGTTGGTCAAATTTGGACCGACGTTCCTCCATTTTTGACCATCGATGGTCCGATTTGCACCATCGTTCTACCTACAGGTCCAACGTTCCTCCAATTTGTACCAACGCTCAACCTGCAAGTAGGATGATCTAGTGCAAGGCCCCCGACCTGATCGAATTTTTGAATGACTTGTTCGCCTCAGCCGAGAAGGGAGACCGGTACCTGAGCTCGGATCTATTTGGGTGAGGGTGGATTGACCGAAAAAACCTTCCAGATTTCTGAAAATCTGGAAGGTTCGAAAGGATCATCTGAGGCGATTGGTAGGACAATGGAAATAGCCACGTCAATCGAATCTCGTAACACTCAAATTCAAAAAAACCGCTTCATCTTTCCCAATCCCTCCTTCACCACCACGTCTGCATCCATCGCGTAGTAGGTCGGGTTGAAGAGCTCCAGCGAGAGGATGATCTGTCCGCCCTTGGACTTGAGGATGTCGGCGATCTCTTGCATCGGTGCCGCGCCGTCGCCGGGCATCACCCGATCCTTATCCTGCTGCTCCGTCCGTGGGATGTCGGCGGGGAAGTCGTTCATGTGGAAGATGTCAATGGCATGCCCGTCGAGCATCTTCATGCCCTCGAAGCCTGATCCGCCACGAAATAGGTGATAGATATCTGCTAGGATTTTGGCGTCTTTGTCGTCGGCGGCTGCCGCGACCGCCATGGCCTGTCCGAGGTGGTGAAAGGAAGGAAAAGCTCCCCAAAACTCCAGCTGTGGCATGACGCCGGTCTTTCTGCCCAAGTCCAGCAGCTGCTTGTACTTTTCGCCCGTCTTCAATAGATCTAAAGGTACCTCGGTACCGATGGCCGGTGCGGCTACCCGCGGGCAGCCCAGCTCGGCGAGGATTCCCATTTCTTTTTCCATCTGGGCAAAACCGGTCTTGCTTTTGGCTTCATCCTGCGCCATCCAAGTGGGAAAGCCGATGCAGTCAAAAAACTCCAACCCGGCGTCTGAAGCAAGCTTTTTCAGCGAAGCCAGTGTTTTGCCGCTCTCGACATAAGCCTGAATTTCCATCATCCAAGGCTCAAACCCGTCGTAGCCCGCCTTGGCAGTCAGCTCGATGGTTTGGGGCAAAGTCAGTTTTTGTCCGCGAATCGTGCTGGTGTTGAGGGAAAATTTGAAGGACGTTTCTTTCTTCTTTGGAGCTTGCGCAAAAGCAGGGGCAGCGGCCATTGCCAAGGGGGTGAGTGCAAGAGATTTAAGCAGGTTTCTTCGGGTAGTCATGGGTTTTGAGGTTTTAGAGCGATCCTTTCAAATTGAATTTTGGCCGCTTATACATATTTCGTTTAATTTCTGTCCAATAGGATTTTCAATCGTAATTTAAGCCATGCGAAAAATAATATTTTTCTTTTTTCTGTCTTTGGTTTTTATTTCCAATGGACTGCCCGGGCAGGTGGTTGGGGATAATCTGGCATTTTTGCCCGAATACAGAGAGCAGTTGCCGTATTTTCAAGAGCTGATCACCGGGGGACAATATCAGGAACCTTCCCGACTCATCGAAGGCGATCCGTATTATTTTTCGCGGCAGTTTGAAAAAGGAAGCCTCACCATCAATGGTATCACCTATCCGGAAGTGCCGCTGCTATACGATGTCTATCGGGATCAGGTCGTCACGTTTCATCCGGTATTTAACCAGAAAATCCTGATCAAACCCGAGAAGATCGGCGGATTTCAGTTAGTCAATAATTCCCAGTTCAGATACTTTTCCGGAAACGAGGGGCATCTGAGAGATGGCAACGGGATCTATGAAGTCTTGGGCGAAGGAGAGTATTTCGCACTTGCCAAGCGATATAAGACCACCAAGCCTCAGCGGGATATCTCCAAGTACGATGATATCTACGTCGAAAAAACGGATTATTTCCTGTGGAAAAGCGGGGAGTTTTTTCCAGTGAGTCGAGAGGCCAGAGTCTTGGATGTTTTGGGCTTGGAAAAAAAAGACGTAAGAAAGGAGTTGAAGGAAATGAACTTCAATTTTAAAAAAAATCCCGAAACCTATCTGCACTATATCGTGTCCGTCAGTCCAGAGTAGCGTTTTTGATCTTCGGTGAAGGCGTAGCCGGCGCAAACTGATTTTCGTTGGCGCGCTGGCTTGACTGCCCAGCGGTAGCGGCGACGGAAGATAGAGTATAGTAATTACAGTGAACCCAAAATAGAATGAGGAAAAAATTACTCTTTTTTTCGATTCTCCTTAGTACACTTTTCTGCCAGATGTCCTTCGCTCAGCAGGCGGATCGGATCACCGGATTCTTTCCGGGGACGAGCTTTACCCGCTTTGTGGAGATCGTGGAGCGGGAAACTTCCTATCGGTTTTATCTAAAAGAATCAGACGTCAAGGAGTTGACGGTGAATCTGGAAGCAAAGCAGGATAAGCTCGAGGACGTCCTTACAGTCATCTTTGACAAGACGGATCTGAAATTTGCGATTTCCAAGGAGAAGGAAGTCTTTATCTCCCGGGGGGAAAAGCTGGTCGTCGGGTTCCCCACCGATTATTTGCTTCGGAATGTATCCGCCGAGTCTTCGGCTATGGCACAGGATGAGTTTGTCCGCAACAGACGCTATAGAGTGGGTGTGCCCGGTCCAGGGACAGAAGCTACCCTCACAGGTGTGGTCACAAGCCTGGAAAATCAAAAGCCCATCGACGGAGCCATCGTGTTTGAGAAGGAAAGCCAGCGACAGACGATTACCAATCGGGAGGGTGAATACGAGATCAGCCTTCCGAAGGGAAATCAAACGCTGTTGATTCAGAATATCGGTGGCTATACCGAGCAGCGATTGCTAGACGTGCAGGGCGACGCCAATCTCGATATCGTGATCGGTGAGGGGGTATTTTCGCTGAGCGAGGTCGTCGTCCGCTCCGGAGCGCTCTCTAATGTGAGCCGACCTGAGATGGGCGTGCAATCGCTGAGCGTAAACCAGCTCAAGAAGCTGCCGGCGGTGATGGGGGAGGTGGATATCATCCGTGGCATCCTGACCATGCCCGGTGTGAATACCGCTGGAGAAGCCAGTGTGGGATTCAATGTACGCGGCGGAGCTGCCGACCAAAACCTGATCTTACTGGATCAAAACACCTTGTATAACCCCTCCCACCTCTTTGGATTTTTCTCAGCAGTCAACGCCGACATGGTGCAGGGAGTGGAACTGTACAAAGCGGGAATCCCTGCCAGCTATGGCGGTCGACTTTCGTCCGTGCTGCAAGTGACTCCCAAATCCGGTCGGCAGGACAAAATCGGCGGCTCGGGAGGAATTGGACCAATGACCAGCCGACTCAGCCTGGATGGGCCGATAGGGGAAAATACCACCTTTGTCGTAGGAGCCCGATTGACCTACTCGGATTGGTTGTTGGATTATCTGGAAGAACGCGCCGATCTGGGAGCTTCCCGTGCAAAATTTGGAGATTTCAATTCCAGCGTTCAGCATACGTTTAGTGAAAAGGACAAGATCCGGGCGTCTGGATACTACAGCAAGGACGAGTTTCAGTTTGATCCTGACACGGTGTACAGCTATTCCAATCTCAACTATGCGCTGACCTGGACGCACTACTTTAATGACAACCTGGAGGCAGATTTTTCGGCAGGTCAGGACAAATATGACTTTGAGGTGCAGGGAGAGGATAACCCGCTGAATTCCTATCTCTACGGATTTGACATCACACAGACTTTCCTCAAGGCGCTCTTTCGGCACGAAAAAGGTGACCGACACATCTTTACCTATGGCTTTCACGGGATTCATTATGATCTGAATCCTGGCAAGATTGATCCCTTGGGATCCGAGAGTATTGTGATACCGGACGATGTGCCAAGGGAAACGGGGCTGGAAGCCTCCGTCTTTTTCGGAGATGAGTTTGAGGTGAATGAGAAACTTACACTGAGTGGGGGAGTTCGGCTCAACTGGTTTGGGAGTTTTGGACCACAGACACTTCCGGACTATGCTCCCGGAGAACCCTATCTCCCGGAGAATATCATCGGAGAGACCAACTACGCAGATGGCGAGTTGATCAAGTCCTATCTGGGACCTGAGCTGAGACTATCAGGAAGGTACGCGCTGAACAACTGGTCGTCGATCAAGGCTGGTGTCAACACCATGCGGCAAAGTATTCACCTGCTGAGCAACTCTTCGGTGATCACCCCGACGGATACCTGGAAGCTGAGTGATTCCTTCATCAAGCCCCAGACCGGCGTCCAATATGCCTTGGGCTATTTCCGGAATATGGAAAACAATGCCATCGAGTTTTCGGCAGAGGTCTACTACCGCACGATGCAGAACCTGCTCGACTACCGCTCTGGAGCGACGCTGGTACTCAACGATCGCATCGAGCAGGACGTCCTGTTGACCAAAGGCAAAGCGTATGGATTGGAGCTTTATCTCAAGAAGGTCACCGGGAAACTCAATGGGTCGATTGCCTATACCTACAGCCGGTCGCTGATGCTGACCGATCCCACCGAGATGAAAGAGCAGGTCAACCGGTCTGAGTGGTACCCGAGTAACTTTGACCAGCCGCACACTGCCAATCTCGTATTGAACTATGAGTTGAGCCGCCGCATCAACACCACCTTGGCAGGGAAATACAGCACGGGTCGCCCAGTCACGTTGCCGGTGGCAAAGTTTCAGTACGGCGGATCGGAGCGGGTTTATTTTGCAGACAGAAATTCCTTTAGAATCCCTGACTACTTCCGGCTCGACTTCTCTGTCAATCTGGAGGGCAACCACAAAGTGAACAAGCCTGCCCATGGCTCTTGGTCATTTGGAGTGTATAATATTCTCGGACGGGACAATGCATACTCGGTGTATTACATCCCTGAGGGAGGAAAACTGAAAGGATATCAACTTGCGATTTTCGCTGAGCCTATTCCATTTGTAAGCTATAATTTCAGATTCTGATGAGAAAGATCTTTTTGGCGATTGCATTGACTCTCGGGGTGCTGCAGGCCTGCCGGACGCCTTACGATCCGGAGGCTCCGTCGGAAAAAACCAGCTTTCTGGTGGTGGAAGGATACTTGGATTCCAATGGCTTGCGAAGCGAGCTCAAATTGAGCCGTTCGGTACCCTTGGATTCGTTGACGGCTTTTCAGCCGGAGACGGGAGCGTCAGTTTTTTTGAGTTCTGAGTCCGGAGAAAGCTTTGGCTTCGTAGAAGCGGAAGAAGGATCGTATTGGTTTGAGGCTGATCTGTTGGAAAGTAAATTTTATACGCTTGAAATCGTCTTGAGAAACGGCGATCGGTTTAGCTCTGATCCGATGAAGCCGATTCAGACACCGGATATTATCGACGCGGGTTTTCTCAGAGACGAAGAGGGAGTGGAGGTATTTGTTACCACCCAGGGCGATGAAAATGCCGATGACTTCCTATGGACCTTTGACGAAACTTGGATCTACCGCCCTAGGATCCGCACTAACTTTATCTACGATCCGGCGATCAATGATGTCAGAACCCGCACTCAGGCGGAGCAGACTGCTCTTTGTTTCCGAAGTGAAGAAAGTCCCGATATCCTGCTCGAAACCAGCTCCAGGTATGAGGAGCAGGTGGTTTTTCGTCAGACAATCACCGAGATCCCGACAGGAGACGAACGGATCATGGAGCGGTATAGCATCTTGATTTCGCAGAAAGCTCTCGAGCAGGACGCGGTGAAGTTTTGGGAGATCCTGAAGAAGAACACCGAGGACATCGGATCGATCTTCAGTCCCCTGCCATCCCTCATCGGAGGGAATATCCACAGTGTGGAGGATGCCAGTATCCCGGTGATCGGTCAGGTAAGCCTCGGAGTGATACGGCAGCGCAGAGTCTACATCGACCTCGTGGACGTCAGTCCCTGGAACTACATTGATCCTACGTTTAACGACTGTGTCATCGAGGAAGAGGCGGTGATGATTCCGGATTACGGAAGCGTTTTCAGCGGTGGAGCAATTGTACCCGCCAGACCGCTTATGGTGGGGACCACGATCGTTGGCTACTTCCCAGTGACTAGACGCTGCTCGGATTGTAGTTTGTATGCATCACCGGTGACGCCTGATTTTTGGGAAGATGACTGAGTGGGAGGGATCGGGGATGGACGAGTCACGAAAATGGCCTTTTGCCGGATGGTTGCTTGCGATCACCAGGTGTATTCACTTGATTCGAAAAACAGGAAAAGAGACTTCGTTGCTTTTGCTGGCTTCCTTGTTCACGCTCTCGTGCAGGACTCCCTTTGATCCGGAGGTCGGAGATCAACGGATTTCGATCTTGGTCGTAGAGGGGTATCTGGATACCGATGGCAAAAGAAGTGAATTGAAAATCAGTCGGATGGCTGAACTGGATTCCTCCAATGCTTATTCTCCTGAGTTGGATGCGATGGTATACCTCAGGTCTTCCTCCGGCACCGACTATCACTTGGAGGAAGCTGGCAATGGAGTATATGTGTTTGAACAGGTACTGTCATTTGACCAGACCTATCGTCTGGAGATCGAGCTTCAAAATGGGGAACGGTACCAATCCGACGAAATCATCCCGATCAACACCCCTGAGATTATTGATGCGGGATTTGTAAAAGATGAGGAGGGCGTGGAGGTTTTTGTCAATACACAGGGGGATGAAAATGCGGATGACTTTCTCTGGACTTTCCAGGAGGATTGGATCTTCAGACCCTACACGCTGGTGCCGTTTATCTATGACAAAACGCTCCGGGAGGTACGGCCGCGAACCGAAGCCGAGGATATCTACACCTGCTACCGGACTGAACCCAATCCGGGGATATTGCTGGAGACGAGCTCTAGGTTTCAGGACCAGGTCGTGTTTAGACAGACGATCACCGAGATCCCCGAGGGGGATGAACGCATCCAGGCTCGCTATAGCATCCTGATCAATCAGATGGCGATTCCGTCCGATGCAGTGAAGTTTTGGGAGATCCTGAAGAAAAACACCGAGGAAATCGGGTCAATATTCAGCCCGCTGCCATCTGTAATCGCCGGAAATATTCATTCGGTCGGAGGCGAGGAATCCGCAGTGGGACAGGTCAATATTGGTAAAGTGAGACAGCGAAGAATCTACATCAACCGCATCGACGTGTCACCGTGGAACTATGTGAACGAGCTTTTCTACGGGTGCTACATCGAAGAAGAACCGCTGTTGATAGGCAGCTTCGAGCTGCATTTCAAGTTTGAGAATGGCACGCATCTGCCGGCACGTCCATTTATGGGAGATCTCGCAATAGGGACTTCTATCATCGGATACAATGCGATTGAGACCCGATGCGGCGATTGCAGGCTGTATGGGAGTAAAGTTAAACCTGATTTTTGGGAAGATGAGTAAAGAAATTACTGTGAATCAAACTGTAACAATGATGACTAGAGTTCGGATTTTCTTGGTGCTTTTTCTGGGGCTGACGTCCTGTGGAGTCAGTATGGCAAGGCAGGGTGAGGTGAAGAAGGAGTCGGTGTCGTTTTCGATTCCCAAGACGCTCTACTTCACAGGCGAAAAAATCTGGATTGCTGCTGCGGTCAGTTTGGAGGGGAGTCCTACCACCTCTCAGGTGCTGTATGCCGAGCTGGTCGACCGAAAATCTGCTTCTGTTGCATATATCAAGATGCCCTTGATTCAGGGGAAGGCCTTCAATTATTTTCAACTGGCGGCCGATGTTCCGTCTGACCAGTACTTATTGCGAGTGTATACCAGGATTAGCCCCTATCTGGACCAGGAGCTTGGAATCGCGCAGCAGTTTGTGACTGTGATCAATCCCTCGATTCCTCCTGCGACAAATGCTGATGCGGGTCAGGCACAGCTTTCGACTCCGTCTGTACTCCAAAGTTTTTCAAAAAATCAAACAATCACCCTCGCTGACCCAGGCGCCGCAACTGGAGCGCGCACGATGGGCGTGTCGCTGGCTAACCCATTTTTGGCGGCCGAACAGGAGCCGATTGTATCTTCTAGTGCCTATGAATCGCTGGAAAACAGGGTGTTGGTTCCCGAGCTTTTCGGCCATATCGTAGAGGTGAATATCCCCAACCCTCGGATGAATTCAACTTATTTTCTGTCGGTGCACGGAACCCAAAGTGCACTCTTTACAGATATGCCAGAGGCGGACGGGAGACTTTTAGTCGACATCGGGGGCCTCAAGCATTGGGATCGGATGATCATCCAGCTGGAAGACGGTGCTGAAATGCCCGGCATCGAGGTAGTGCGTCCGCTGATCAAAACGCAGTTTAAAGCCGGGTTTGATTTCCCTTACTTGACCTTGCGGGACACTGATCTGCCCAAGCTGGAGAAGCTGCTGAAAGCGGCCACAGTAGAGAGCTACTACCAGGAAGAATATCTGAATGATTCGATGGCGGTAGTCACGGGTTTTGTAGAGGACCACGCCTATAATCTGGACGATTATACCCGATTTGAAGATGTAGAAACAGTCCTGCGCGAATACGTTCCCAGCGTGATGGTACGGTCTACTGATAAGAAAAAAGAATTTAGGCTGGTGAATGAAGCCGTAAAAGGGCTGTTTGATACCAATCCGCTCATCTTGGTCGATGCAATGCCTGTTTTTGATTCGGATCTGTTGGCTTCTTTCAATCCCAAATTCATGCAGAAGCTGGAAGTGCTCAACAGGGAGTTTTACCTGAATCAGCGTACTTACGCCGGGGTGTTGAGTTGGAGCAGCTACGATAATAATTTCGGGCTTTTTCCCCTCGCTCCAAATGCTCGGTTTTTTGACTATTACGGCCTACAACCAAAAATCGTGATGGATCGAAACCAGTTTACCCAGCCAAGTCAAGACGGAAAATATCCAGATTGGAGGACGGTGCTCTTCTGGAATGACGAAGAGCAAAATCCAGCCGGTATTCAAGCTCCGGATTTGGATGGCTTGTTTTTGTTTTGGGTCAGGACTACCGATGCCTCTGGCCAAGCCAAGGTCAGCCGCAGCTACTTTTCGGTATTGCCTTAGTCCGCTTTTCGCTTAAGCTCGCTCGAGAGGAACATCGGAAACTCGGTTGTTTTAGAGGGAGCAAGTTCCTCAACGCGGGTCGGTGAGCCAAGCCTGACACTCAGTCCGGCATCCGGTACTCGAGGATTCGCTTGCCGCTGACGGTCCGGATCAGGTACTGGTTTTTGGTTGGTTGATGGCTGATTTGAATCGGACCTTCGCTTTCCAACGGGGTCGTAGTCAGCATATTTCCTTTCTGATCATAGAGGTATCCAAAGCCCTGCTCGGGATCAGAAACTGCCAGAATCTGCCGGTCGGAGCCAAAGTCAAAATACCCAAACCACAGGTTTTCCCCCGCCTGCGTGAGTGTGAACAACTCCTTTTCGTTGCCATCCAGAACTACGGTTTTTGAAAACTGTCGGGATAGAATCACCTGGGAGTTTCCCCCCGGATCTGCCAGAAGCTCGAATCTGTCATCCCGGGCGACTTTGGCCAGCTGGTTTCGATAGGTGATTTCTCCACCGAAGCTTGCCTGAATCAATTCTCCGGTATTGGATAAGGCTGAGATTTTCAGGGAATTTCCGCCGCTGCCGGGGGTGATTTTGATAGGTGTTTCAAAGCCCTTGCCGAGTACAAGCGGCGATCCGGGTTGCTTTTCCCCGCGTCGGTTGAAGAAGTAGACTTTTCCCTTGTCAGACTGTGCGACCATAAAGTCGCCTTTGCCGGGTACGCGGATATGACTCGGCGCCAGAACGGATTTTTCCCGCAATTTCAATGGATTCCAGCCTTCCAGCTCTTTTCCATCCCGGTCCAAAAGCCAGAGATCTCCGGACCTGGTGGCGATAAAATACCGATACTCTTTGGTGTTGTCGTAGTCCGCCAGGCTCAGATGGGTGATTTTTTCATTTCCCAATTCGACCGGAAAACCCGGCAGGGCATTTCCCAAGCGATCGATCCCGTAGAGACGATCAGCGGTAGCGAAGAGCAGCTGGAGCTTCCCGTTTTTCAGGTAGTCAATCTGAAATGCGTCTGAGACGATCGGTCCCGAAAGCTGCTGCGTGTAGACAGTCTCGCCGGCGGAGTTGATCAGATAGAGTTGATTGTTGGTGTCCTGGACGACAATGTCTTCGGTCTTGTCGTTGAAGTTGAGGATACTTTTCGGGCCGTAGCTAATCCGCTCCGGCAGCACGACCGTGCTTGAAGGAGTCAGGCTGAGTCCTGTTTGGGACTTTACCTGTACCGTTTCGTCCGCATGATAGGGGATCGAAAGCGTAGCCACAGGCTTCCCGCTGATCTGATTGATTCGTAGACTGAGATAGGGAAACGCATCGAACAGCGAGCCGTATCGCTGCAAAAATGGGCTCCAGGCTGGGTTGCTGCTTTCCTCCCATTTGTTCCAGATTTTCCGTAGGTAGAAGTTCTTCGAATAACCCGCCGCAGGATTGATGGACTTGGGCTCAACGGCCGATTCCGGTGCTTTCGCCCACGTGTTGCCGATTGCGATATCGTCCAGTATCATCTTCATGCCCTGAGCCGAATTTGCCAAGATAAGAATCTCTCCCTGCAGGCTGATATGGGTCTGGGCAAAACCGGGAAATTTGCCGCCAAACAGATGTGCTGGAAATTCATCTTCCGGGAAAAAGAGGATTTCCGAATCGCGATAGAAGTCGGACTGATCCGAGTCAGTTCCGCTTCTGAATTCCTTCAAGAAAGCGAATGTCTGTGCAGGCTCGAAGGTCCGGATCAAAAGAGCCTGATTTTGGGTTTGATTTCCTACATTTTCCAACTCGAGGAAGTACATCTCGCCTGAGAAATTGTCCAGAAAACCACGGTCAGTCAGGCGCGTTTGGATTTCACCGCTGGTAGTTGACTTGGGAACAAATGCTGGGTTTTGGAGTTTTTGGGCTTCAAAGATTCCATCAAGATTGATTTGAACCAGCGATTGGGTTCGATTGGAGATTGCTTTTTGGATTTCTGGAAAATTGGCGCGGACGGAAGGAGTAAAGTTGATCTCCTCCCGCTGAATCACCGGCCCCTGAAAACTCAGCTCTCCGGACTCAAAAGAAAGATTCAGAGCCAATATGGATTCTCTCAAGGCCAGTTCTGCCGTCATGGATCCATCCCGCTTAGCGCTGACTCCGGCCAGCAATTTGGAGATACCTTGGGAAGATAGGATCAGCCTGCCGAGGCCTGAGTTTTGATCGAGTTCATCCTTCAGTGCGAGGGCCATGGAGTTTTGATCTTCGCTGATATGGAGGCGGATAGCCTCCTCGATGATAAAGGAAGAACTGGACGCAAGGAGCACGTTGCCCAGGACGGTGACTGACCACTTTCTTGAGTTTTCTGTTCCAAAAAACTCAAGAATATCCAAGTCGCTGTATTTCCTTGATTGAACACGGATGGATTTTGGAACCGAGCTTTTTATTTTGCTTAAGAAATCCGCCGGGGAATTTGCGCCAAAATTGACCGTAAACAACAGCTCAAAACTGTCGATACCGGTGGGGTGGCAGCTGATCGTGACCTGCTTTCCGCGAAGTGTCCGGGAGATTTCGCCTTTGCCGCCGCTTAGGCTGTCGAGGCCAACCAGTTGATCGGCGGTCTTGGTGAAAGCCGGCAGTTGAGACAGGATGCTCCAAACTGGCTGGTTGACTAGCTCGTTCCAGGTTTGGTCAGCTTGGTCGGTTTCAAAAACGAAGACTGCATCCGTCCGGATAAGCTCCAGACTGTTGATGTTTTTGGACGAGAAGAAGTTTCTAAAAACCCAATAGCCAGCCCATGCAAGTAGGATGATAGCGAGAAGGATCAGAAGGCTTTTCCAGATTTTCACTGAGCGAGGAGGGGTGATTCGATCGGCTTAATATAAAAAATAGACCTAAGAAACTCCGTTTTTGGACGGAGAATCTTAGGTCTAAACGATTCTGTGAGTAAGATTATTTAGACAAGTTGTCCAAAACGTTCATCACTTCTTTGACGTGACCACGTGAAGTTTCCAACAGTGCTTTTTCTTCAGCATTCAAGTCAAGCTCAAGTACTTTTTCAACACCGTTTTTGCCCAAGATGACCGGTACGCCGAGGTAACAATCGTCGATGCCGTACTCGCCTTCCAGCTTGATACACACTGGGAATACTCTTCGCTGGTTTTTGAGGATTGCCTCTACCATTTGCGCAGCAGCAGAACCTGGAGCATACCAAGCAGAAGTGCCCATCAATTTTACCAGCTCACCGCCACCGAATTTGGTTCTTTCGATGATAGCGTCCAGTTTGTCTTTGTCGATCAATTCGGTCACCGGGATACCAGCGACAGTGGTATAGCGTGGAAGTGGCACCATGGTGTCGCCATGTCCGCCCATCAGGATCGCCTGGATTTCTTTGCCGGATACGTTCAGTTCCTCAGCGAGGAAGGCTCTGTATCTTGCTGTGTCCAAGATACCAGCCATACCGATCACTTTATTTCTGTTCAGTCCTGAAGTCAGGTGCGCCTGATAGGTCATCACGTCCAATGGATTGGAAACGACAATGATGATCGCGTTTGGAGAATATTTTATGACATTTTCGGTCACAGACTTTACGATACCTGCGTTGGTCACGATCAGATCGTCACGGGTCATACCCGGCTTGCGCGGTAGGCCTGAAGTGATTACGACGACGTCAGAATTAGCCGTTTTGCTGTAGTCATTGGTACTGCCCACAGTGCGGCTGTCATATTGATTGATAGGCGCTTTTTGCCAAATATCAAGTGCTTTGCCTTCAGCAATGCCCTCTTTGATGTCGATCAAAACGATCTCTTCGGCTACTTCGCGATATGCTAAAACATCGGCACAGGTTGCACCCACGTTGCCTGCGCCAACTACGGTTACTTTGCTCATGATTTGATAGGTTATTATTAGTACTGCTTCCTTTAAAAGCGGCGCTAAGATATTAAACAACAACTAGGAATCGAAGCTGCCTTGAGAATAGTTTGGAAGGAAAAGGGGATTTTTGATAAATGAAAAATGAGGGAGATAAGCAGCTCATTCAAACATCTGACGGAGACTGAAAAATCCAAAGGATTCCCGGTAAGAACGGAAAAGTCGCTGGTTGTTGGCGTTGAAAAATTCAGACAGAGAGGTCATCATCTTGGCTTTGATCGTCGGGTTGCTATCGAAAATCTCCTGAATGGCAAAGTGGGGAATCACGATCAGTTCGGCTTCATCCGATACAATCAGCGCAGTATAGGTTCGTTTTGTGTTTTCGAGGAGGGAGTTTTCACCAAAAGCCTCGCCCCGACGCACTTCCATGATGGTTTCGAAATTGTCTTTGATGTCGATCGTGAGATTTACCTGACCGCTTTTGATCAGATACAGTGCCTGGCTGGGATCCTTGCTAAAAAAAACCACCTCATCCCGGACGTATTTGCGATGATGCATGGCCGGGAGAAATCGCGCGAGTTCCTTTTGACGGAGTCGCTCAAAAAAATTGATCCGCTGCATAAAATCAAACATTTTGAGCTCATCCTCATCGAAAGTTTTTGAAAATGGATTCAGCATGATCAATGTTTTTTGAAATACAGAATGTGTTGGGTCGCCGGAGTAATTTTGGCCCAATCGGCAATTCTCAGACCGAGCACCCAAGCGATTTCCCCACCTGAAACTAGGACTTTTACGGTCGGTTTTTTAGCGAGGGGCATTTTAATATCGACCAGAAAATCAGATATTTTTTTCGACGAACTCATTCCCAACGGCACGAAGCGGTCGCCCTCTTGCCAGGTTCTGATTTCCAGAGGGAACTCCAGTCTGGATTCGTCGAGTTGCGCGTTAAGTGGGTTTTTGTCCAACTGAGTGGGGTAATCTTGCCGGGTTAGCTGGTAAGCTCCCTCGGGAAGTTCAAGATTGCTGGTATTTTGGTCCAGGCTGACCGGTTTAAAGCTTTTTGGTTCAGGCGCGAGGACCAGTTCATTTCGATCAAAATGAACCAAAAATTCGCCGCTTTTAAACACCGCTCCTGCTACGGGACGGGTCAGCGAATCGGCGATGGATTGTGCCTGATCTGAGTTGAAGCCAAAAGGACGCAGCCAAAAGTAGAGAAGCGTCGACGCACCGGGTTGGTTCTGGATCGCGGAATAAGGCAGAAATTGAAAGGGGTGTTCCTCCCGGATTTCGTTTTTTTTCCAGATTTCGAAAAGACCGCTGAATGCTTTTCCGGTGTCTTTTAGTCTGCTGAAGCTGGTCAGGAGGTTTTTTCTTGCATCCGGTTCGAGCCCATAGATCGCCGGAAGTCCGTTGATTCTGAGGTTGTTTCGTTTGTATTCATCCTTGGCATTGGAGCTATCGTCTCTCCACGACAGCTGATTGTCAGACATAAAGTCTCGGATCTCTACTCTGGAAAAACTCAGCAACGGACGGATCAACCAACCTTTTCGCTCCCCCATTCCGTAGATACCCTCGATACCGGTGCCGCGGAGCAAGTTGAGAAAGATCGTTTCCAATTGATCGTCCTGATGATGAGCGAGGATGATTCCTTGGAGGTTTCGGGACGCCCGGATTTCTTCGAAAAAACGGTAACGAATTTCTCTGGCGGCCATCTGAATTGAAATCCCTTGAGACTTGGCAACCGATTCGGTCTCCGCTAGCTTGAGGTGAAAGGGAATGCCGCGGCTTTCTGCCCAGCTTTGGACAAATTCGCGGTCTCCTTCGCTTTCCTTGCCCCGAAGCTGAAAGTTGACGTGAACGATCTCGATGGGAATGCCGGCCTCGACCAAAAGCGTGGCCAGACACATGCTGTCCATTCCCCCGCTGCAAGCTAAGAGGTAAGTGGATTTCGGATCTAAAAGAGTACGGGTTTGAGAGAGAAAAGCATCAAGCATCGATCAAAAATAGGCTTTTCTTTGAGAATTGTTCTAGGTTTGGTAGGGCTTGGAGGACTTACATTTTCGGCAAAAACTTGAACCAAATACAGCAATGCCCAGCTTTCTGCTAATTTTGCGGACATCTCAGAACTTATGAACATTCGCTTTCGCTATAGCTTAGTTTTCTTTTTTCTTTTTGTTTCGATTTTCGGTAAAAGCTTTGGACAGGAGTCCTCTACGCTGGAGATAAATCATGCAGACCTGCTGGAGAGCGGAGCGGGATTTGAGCGTTTGCTTGGAAATGTAGAGATGAAGCATCAGAATTCACTCATTTTTTGTGATTCAGCGCACTTTTACCGGGCTGAAAACCGAGCGCGGCTTTTTGGAAAAGTCAGGATTCAGGATGTCAAAGATCCCATCACCACGACCAGTGCCTATGCTGAATACGACGGGAATACTAAGCTGGCGAAGCTTCGGAGAAATGTAGTCTTTACCAATCAAGAGACCACCCTTCACACAGACTACTTGGACTACAATCGAGAGCAGAATATTGCCACCTATTTCAATGGAGGGAGAGTCGTGGACTCCACCAATGTGCTTACGAGCGAGAGAGGGATATATGAGGTCAACGTTGAAAAGATCACTTTCCGCCAGGATGTGGTGTTGGTCAATCCGGACTATACGATGAAGACAGGTCACTTGGTCTACCTTACCATACCCAAAACATCCGAGACGATCGGCCTGACGAATATTGTTTCTAAAGAGGGATATAAACTGGATGCCCAAAAGGGTAGCTTTTACGATACCCAACAGAAGCAGTTTCGGTTTTTTGATGGGATCGTGGAGACGGAGGAAAGTCGGATCAAGGCTCAGGAATTGTTTTACGATGAGGGACTGGCCTATTACGAAGGGAAAGAAGACGTTCGCGTATTGAATAAGGAACGACAGGTGGAGGTCTTTGGGGATGACGGGAAGTATTGGGAAGACCGCAAATACAGCTTGGTGCACGGCAATGCACTGGTGAGGAAATATTTCGAGGTGGATACGCTGTTCATGACGGCAGACACGCTCATCTCGCATGACAGCGAGGCTGACACTGCTAAATATCTCCTGGCCTTTCGGTCGGTCAAACTGACGAAAACCGACTTGGCTGGAATAGCGGATTCCTTGGTGTATAACTATTCGGACTCTTCCATCCGGCTGTTTAATGACCCAGTGATGTGGGATCGGAAAAGTCAGATCGTTGCGGATTCGATGGTTATTTATATTGCAAATGAGCAGTTAGATCGGGTTTTTATGAAAGACAAAGCTTTTGCGATCATGACAGACACGCTGCTCAATCACAATCAGATGAAAGGGAGGACGATGACGGGCTACTTCAAAGAAGGGCAAATAGCCACGCTCGATATCCAGGGTAACGGGGAGTCGCTCTATTTTGCGCTGGAAGCAGATACCCTGAAGCAAGGGATCAACCGGATCTTGAGCGCGAACATCAAGATAACTTTTCTGGACGGTGTGATCCAGCGGGCAAATTTTGGAATCAGGCCAGACGGGAGGTTTATCCCCGTGCAGATGATCGATGAGAAATCTTCCCAGTTGGAGGGCTTTCGATGGAGAGTCGGAGAGAAACCTGATCGCGCGGTGATAGATAAATGGCGGAAACCCGTGGAAATCGACCCTGAGGCAGAAAATTTATTCAATGATCCCGAGGTGGAATTAGAGATGCCGACCGATGAACAAATACAGGAAAAACTTAAAAAATCGGGACTTGTAACGCCGAAAAAGCCGTTGACCACGGAGCAGCAAAAGGAGAGTTTTTAAGGGCTTGGGATTTTTGGATGGGTTAACAACAATTAACCCACAATTTTATTGTATCGGGAATCAAAAAAGTAATTTTGTGCGTATATTAAATACCCGAGAAACCATTATACAGCCGCTATTGATTGAAGTTTTACATGAAGTCCTTATTTAGATTTTTCACATGGCTGATGCTTTCGGCGCCCCTTTTGGCGGGCGCGCAGCAGGTGCGTGTGCTAAGCGAGGCGGTGGATTTTTCCGGAGACATCGGGTCTTCCCAGCGCAAAACCGTCATTCTTCAAAACGAATCCAATCAGACCAAGACTTACTTTCTTAAAAATGTCAGAGGCAGTGTGGGCTCCTCGCAGAAAGTGAAGGTTTGTCTGAACGATCAGTGCTTTGATCCTAAAAAAGATCTTGCAAAGATCTCTGTGAAGCTGGCTCCAGGGGAGATTTTTACCGACCTCTATCTTGAGTTTGAAATGGGCATAGCAGAGACAAGAGGCAGTTTCGATTTGTTTTTTGTCAATGCTGAAAATATTCGCGAAAACTTCGTCGTTGAAGCAAGGTACGAAGTGGCCAACGGGTCAAGTACGGATTTCCTTCACAAAGACATCACCCTGAGCGAAATCTTCCCGAATCCCAGCAACAGAATCGCGCAATTGGATTATGAACTGGTCAATCCAAAAGCGAAAGCTAAAATCGCAATCAACAGCTTTATAGGCAATCCCATTGCTGAATACGACCTGGATCCCGAGCGAAAATCCTTGGTGATCAACGTAACGGACTTTCAACCAGGAGTCTATTTCTACACACTATTTGTTGACAATAAGAACGTAGTCACCAAAAAGCTACAAGTCAAGAAGTAATCCCCGCCTAAATTAGGCATTTGAATACGAACAATTTACCCGTATATTTGCGGTCTTGAAAATGAGTATGCAATCCAAATCCCTCCTTTTTCTTTCCCTTTTGTTTCTGATAGCGTCCTGTGGGCCTTTTTCCAAACTGGAAAAAAGTACCAACTGGGAGGAGCTCTACAACGGAGCCAACAAGTACTATCAAGAAGGGGAATACGGCAAGGCAATCATCCTGTACGAAAAAGTATTGCCGGTAATCAAAGGGTCCGAGAAGGCGGAACTGGCCGAGTACAACTATGCTAATTGCCACTTCAAGACCAAGCGATACATCGAGGCAGCAGGATATTTCAGTACCTTCTACCGTACCTACAACAGAAGCCCCCTAGCTGAGGAAGCACTCTTCATGAACGCCTACTCGCTTTATCTTGATGCGCCGGATTACAACTTGGATCAGCAAAGCAGCCGGGAAGCGGTAGCAGCGATTCAGCAGTTTGTGACCAGATTTCCAGCCTCGGCGAGCTATGAACGAGCGATGGAGATGTTGACGGATTTGGAAGGAAGGTTTGAGCAAAAGGCTTTCAGCGAAGCGGAAATGTACTATAGGTTGAAAGACGGCTTGTTTCCCGGCGACTTCTACCGTGCGTGCATTATCAATTTCCAGAACTTTGCAAAAGACTATCCAGAAAGTAAGCATAACGAGGAACTGGCCTATAAGCTGGTGGAGGTAGGTTTTGGCTACGCGGAGAATTCCGCTTTCGACAAAAAGGAAGAACGACTCAATAACGCCCTGGGATTTGCCAGTACGTTTTATAGAAAATATCCAAGCAGCCAATACATGGGCGATGTGAAGGAGTATGAAAGCGATACCCGAAAGGAACTGGACGCTCATCTCAAGCTGAAAAAAGAATATGCTGACAGGAATGCTGCTGCGCAAGCGAAGATAGCAGCTGATGCCGAGGCGAAAGTGGCTGCCGAGACCAAGTCTAACGAAGAGAATAAATAATTTAGAAAAACATAACCAAAAATAGTATGGCTATCAACCCATCCATCATAACAAGAGACCTTGACAAAGTCGCTGACAAAACCGGCAACATCTACGAGTCTCTCCATATTGTGGGACAGCGTGCAAAGCAAATCTCTACCAATCTCAAGGAAGAGCTGAACAACAAACTTTCTGAGTTTGCGTCCACGGTCGACAACCTTGAGGAAGTGTTTGAAAACAAAGAGCAAATCGAAATCTCCAAGTTTTACGAGCGTATGCCAAAGCCATCTACCATGGCGATGGAGGAATTTATGGATGGAAAAGTTTATTTCCGTTTTCCTGAGCCAGAAAGCGCCGAATAATTTCCATGAACCTGCAGGGGAAGCGGATACTATTGGGAGTGACTGGCAGCATTGCTGCATATAAGTCTGCCCATCTGACCCGCTTGCTCATCAAATCCGGAGCTGAAGTGCAAATCATCATGAGCACTTCAGCTCTTGATTTTATTACCCCACTCACTTTGGCCACGCTGTCCAAGCGCCCGGTTTTTTCGGATTTCTCTGATAAGAAAACAGGCGAATGGCACAATCACGTGGAGCTTGGCCTTTGGGCTGATCTTTTTGTCGTCGCTCCACTGAGCGCGAATTCCTTGGCAAAATTTGCCAACGGACTCTGCGACAACCTGCTCGCCGCCACCTACCTCTCAGCCCGCTGTCCAGTGATGCTAGCTCCGGCGATGGATCTGGATATGTATCAACATCCAGCAGTCCGGGCTAATCTCAAGAGGTTAAGCTCCTTTGGAAATACCCTATTGGATGCCGAAAGCGGTGAGCTTGCCAGCGGTCTTTCGGGCCAGGGAAGAATGATGGAGCCGGAGCATATCTTGGCACAGGTGGAGATCTTTTTCGCCCGGAAAAAAGACTTTCAGGGGAAAAAGGTACTCATCACCCTAGGCCCGACCCAAGAGGCGCTTGATCCGGTGCGGTTTATCAGCAATCATTCCAGCGGCAAGATGGGACTGGCGATAGCCAATGCATTCAAATCGAGAGGAGCCGAAGTTTTCTTGGTGGCTGGCCCCATAGCACTTCCTCTCAATCCATCCGATTTCCATCTTCGCAATGTGAAGTCAGCCGACGACATGTACCGCGCGGCTCAAGAACTCCATCCTAAAATGGATTTTTGCGTCTTTGCGGCAGCTGTAGCGGACTACGCACCTGCCCAGGTGGCTCCGGAGAAGATCAAAAAGAATGATGCGGAGATGTCCATCTTGCTAAAAAAGAATGTGGATATCGCTTTGGAACTTGGGAAGGTGAAAAGGCCCGGCCAGATCCATGTCGGCTTTGCTCTCGAAACGGAGAATGAGGAGCAGCACGCAAAAGGCAAGTTGGAAAGGAAGAACTTCGATCTGATAGTTTTGAATTCTGCCAGAGATACGGGCGCGGGATTTCAGCACGATACCAATCGGGTAAAAATCATTCATCAGGATGGGCGGATGACAGACTCTGGTCTTGTTTTGAAATCCGAAGTCGCGGAAATGATTTTGGATGAGATCAAAAAGGCCCCTGTTTGGATTTGAGCTCTGGAATTTTCCCTATTTTAGGCTCATGACAAGATTCAGGCTGCTGGTAGTGCTATTCTTTTTTGCCCAGGGGATTCAGGCCCAGGAGCTGGATTTCACCGTCATCATCAACAGTGACCGCTCTAGGATCCAGAATACGAATATTTTCACTCAAATGAAGACCAGTTTTGAGCAGTTTCTCAACGGTCGGTCCTGGACAGACGATGAGTTCCGTCCCGAGGAAAGGATCAAAGGAAATCTGCTGATCACGATCAACGAGGTGCCGCAGGTCGGCGTGTACAATGCCACCGTACAGGTGCAGGTCGTCCGGCCAGTATATGGCACCAATTATGAGTCTTTGATTTTCAACTATGCCGACAGAAACTGGACGTTTGAATACATCGAGTCACAGCCGCTGGAGTTCAACAGATTTACGTTTCTGAACAACATCAGCTCTCTTTTGGCATTTTATGCCCACATCGCTATGGGGATCGACTACGATACCTTCTCCAGCCGAGGTGGGGACCCTTTTTTCGAAGCTGCCAACGACATCGTCAACAATGCCCAACAGTCGGGTAGGGCTGGCTGGGTTCAAAGCCAGTCAGACCGGAGAAGCCGCTACTGGCTGATCAATGATATTTTTGTCTCACCGATTTATTCGCCAATACGCGACGCTTACTACCTCTACCATCGCCAGGGAATGGATTTGGTGCAGGTCGATCCCGAGACGGCTTACAAGAACATCCTGGAGGCCATCAGGATGGTTGCTGAAGCCAACAAACTACAGCCCAATGGCATATTCACGATTTCTTTTGTGGACGCCAAGTCAGATGAGATTGCCGAGATTCTGAAAAACGCGCCGTTTGAAATCCGTGATGAGGCTGTGAAATTGCTTCTGGAAGTTGATCCAAATAACGCCAGAAAGTACAACGAGCTACTGAGAAGCTAAGCCCGTTTTTTTTAGCTTTGTTCAAAGGTTTTCCAGTCCATGCTCAAATCGCTTAGCATCTCAAATTACGCCCTGATCGATCAACTACACATGCAACCCAGCAGTGGGCTGAGTATGATTACAGGTGAAACCGGTGCCGGAAAATCCATCATGCTGGGGGCCGTCGGGCTTCTACTTGGCAATCGATCCGATACCAAAGTCCTGCTTCACGAAGATAAAAAGTGTGTCGTCGAAGGTCTTTTTGAAATCGGAGAATACGGCCTTCGGGAGTTTTTTGAGCAGGAAGAGCTCGATTATGAGGAAACCTGCATTATTAGGAGAGAAATCAGCCCTGGAGGGAAGTCACGCTCTTTTGTCAATGATACGCCCGTCTTGCTCGATTTCCTGAAGACCCTTGGCGCCAAATTGATGGACGTACACTCCCAGCACGACACGCTTCAGCTCGGAGAAGGAAGCTATCAGTTGGCTTTGGTTGACGCCTATGCGCAGACCCAACCGGAGTTGATGGAATATCAGAAAACCTTTAAAGCTTTCAGAAAAGCCAAAGCCAGTTACGAAGAGCTGCGACAAAAGGCCATTGAACTAAAGAAGGAAGCCGATTTCAATCAATTTCAGCTGGATGAATTGAGTTCGCTGTCTCTTGTCGTTGACGAGCAGTCGGAACTGGAGTCGACTCAAGAGGTCCTTGAAAACGCCGAGGAAATCAAACTCAAGATCAACGAAATGCTGGATCTGTTTCAAGAAGAACAGTTTGGGGTAGTTCAAGGGATGGGGCAGATTCTGCATGGAATGCAAAGCTTGGAGCGTCTGGCACACAAGTTTTCTGAACTGAGGGAGCGCTTTCAAAGCGTCCTGATCGAGGTGAAAGATGTGGTAGATTCCCTTGGCAACGAAGAAAGCAAGGTTGAAATCGACTTTGAGAAACTGGACAAAATCCGTGATCGATTGAGCAGAATCTACCAACTTCAAAAAAAACATGGAGTGAATTCGGTGGAAGAGCTGATGACGATTGAGAGCGGACTTGCAGATAAAGTATTCCAATTTCAGAATCTGGATGAAAGTCTGTCCGTAGCAGAGGTCGAGCTGAAGGAAGCTCAGGATGCGATGGTAGCTGCCGGTGGAATCTTGACTCAAAAACGTAAAAACTGTTTTGCTCCCTTCGAAAACGAGCTTCAGGGACTTCTCGCCGGTCTGGGAATGGAGAATGCGAAGATTCAGCTCGAGCATAAAGTTGCTTCTCCCTCCATTGCCGGATTGGATGAGGTCGAACTGCTCTTTTCTGCAAATAAAGGCGGTACTCCCCAAGCCTTGAAAAAGGTGGCTTCCGGCGGTGAATTCTCCCGATTACTATTTGCGATCAAGTATTTGATGGCGGATAAGATGGCGCTACCGACACTGATTTTTGACGAAATCGATACCGGAATTTCGGGAGAGGTAGCCCTCCAAATGGTGAGAATGATGAAAGAGATTGCCACGAGACATCAGGTGATTTGCATCACTCATTTACCCCAAGTAGCAGCAAAAGGCGACTTACATTACTTTGTGTACAAGGACAATTCCTCAGATAAGACCGTCAGCAAAATCAGGCTTTTGGCACCAGACGAACGAGTGGAAGAACTTGCAAAGATGATCGCGGGGGCCAATCCGTCAGCTTCTGCGGTAGAGAGTGCCAAGGAGCTCTTGCTCAATTGAGGGGAGTAATGCCGAATTTTCCCTATTTTTACGCAGAATTTTTGAAATCAATCCAAAAGCTATATGCCAGAAAATTTGCTCAAAGGAAAAGTGGGGATCATCACAGGTGCACTGGATGAAAACTCAATTGCCTGGAAAACTGCACTGAAAGTCAAAGAACAGGGTGGAAGGTTTGTACTCACCAACGCCCCGATCGCAATGCGGATGGGTGCTATCAACGAGCTTGCACAGGAGTGCAATACGATCGTGGTGCCTGCGGATGCGACTTCGGTTGAAGATATCGAAAAGCTGTACGCGGAATCCAAGGAGTTTTTGGGTGGAAACTTTGATTTTCTCCTGCATTCCATCGGGATGTCGCCAAATATCCGGAAGGGAAGATCTTACGGAGACCTGAATTATGAGTGGGCGATGAAGTCATACGACGTCTCCGCGGTTTCATTTCACAAGATGATGCAAGTGGCTGAGAAAACGGACTCGATGAACGAATGGGGATCCATAGTCGGTCTTTCTTACATTGCTGCCCAACGCGTATTTCCTTTCTATACAGATATGGCGGATGCCAAAGCCTTGCTGGAGAGCATCGCCAGAGGATATGGATATCGCTATGGAAAACTGAAAAAGGTACGTGTCAATACTATCTCCCAGTCTCCAACCAAAACTACTGCCGGATCAGGCATCGGCGGATTTGATTCTTTTTACAACTTCGCTGAGGCGCTTTCTCCTTTGGGAAATGCGTCTGCTGAGGCTTGTGCGGATTACATCGTGACCATGTTCTCTGACCTCACCCGAATGGTTACGATGCAGAATCTCTTCCATGACGGAGGCTATTCCTTTACCGGGATCTCCGAGGACATCATGGAGAAGTTCAAGGATTTATAAAAATCAAAAAACGACCCCAAATGAGCCCGGCTGGAAACAGTCGGGCTTTTTTAATGGTGTCCGGCTGTCCGAATTCCATTTTTTCCTGCGGCATTTTGTTTTATCTTTTAATTTAATCAAACCACCATCTTATGTTGAAAAGACTTTTACTCACGGCCTGTGCGTGTTTTGCATTGACCGTGCAGGCCTTCTCGCAGATCACACCTGCACCTGCTAGAGCAGAAGGAGAAGGTCCGTATATTAAATTGATCATCCGAGGGGTGACCCTCATCGACGGAACCGGTGCGCCGCCTGTCGGGCCGGTGGATATCGTGGTGGAAAAAAATCGGATCACCCAGATCCGAATCGTGGGCTATCCCGGACTTCCGATTAATGACAATCGCCGACCCAAAGCAGATTCCACCACCCAGATTCTTGATTTGGAAGGGCACTATTTGCTTCCCGGCTTTGTGGATTCACATGGGCATATCGGAGGTGAGGGTCAGGGAACGCCGGCAGAATATGTCTATAAACTTTGGATGGCTCATGGTGTCACCACGATCAAGGACCCTTCAGCCGGGAATGGACTGGATTGGGTTTTGGATCAAAAGAAAAAATCTCTGGCCAACGAGATCACCGCACCCCGAATCCTCGCCTATACTTCTTTTGGTCAAAAATCAGAGGTGCCGATTACCACGGCGGCTCAAGCCAAAGCTTGGGTCAATCAAAACAAAGCCAAAGGTGCAGACGGGATTAAGTTCTTCGGCGCTAATCCCGAAGTGATGGAAGCGGCTATTTCCGAAAACAAAAAGATAGGCCTTCGATCCATCATGCATCATCAGCAATTGGATGTGGCCCGTTGGAATGTCCTGAATTCCGCTCGTGCTGGATTGACGGCAATGGAGCATTGGTATGGATTGCCAGAGGCACTATTTGAAAACCGGACTATCCAGGACTTCCGACTGGATTATAACTATCAGAATGAGCAGCATCGATTCTCTGAGGCCGGGAAGCTTTGGAAACAGGCAGCTCCTCCTTTTTCAGAGCATTGGAACAAGGTCATGAATGAGCTGATCGAATTGGATTTTACGCTGGATCCGACATTCAATATCTATGAGGCAAATCGGGATCTGATGCGTGCTCGGACTCAGGAGTGGCATACCGTCTATACTTTGCCCTCCCTTTGGAGGTTTTATGCCCCAAGCCGACAGTCACATGGTTCCTATTGGTTCGACTGGACCACAGAGGAGGAAGTGCTTTGGAAAGAGAATTACAGACTTTGGATGACTTTTGTAAATGAATACAAAAATAGAGGGGGACGTGTCACGGCAGGTTCTGACTCCGGATTCATCTATCAGTTGTATGGATTTGCGTATATCCGGGAACTTGAGTTACTCCGAGAAGCTGGATTTCATCCACTCGAAGTCATTCGTGCCGCCACCTTGAGTGGAGCCGAGGCCATGGGAATGGAGAAGGAGATTGGAACGGTTGAAGTCGGGAAATTGGCTGATTTTGTGATCGTGGAGGAAAACCCGCTTCAAAATCTAAAAGTTCTCTATGGAACAGGGACGATTCGAATCAATGATCAAAACGAGCCTGTTCGGGTAGGCGGTGTCAAATACACCGTTAAAGACGGAATTGTCTATGATGCTAAAAAATTACTGGAAGACGTCCGTAAGATTGTCGACGAGCAAAAAGCAAAAGAAAACTACCAAATCACTCAGCCTGGACTGGACTGGTGATTTTCGAAGGGAGCGCTTGGAGAGAGAATGAAGTCGGTCCTTCATTCTCTCTTTTTGCTTTGAAACCCTTCGGATTGATAGATTTGAAAATATTTCACATTTTTTTGAGGGGATTGAAACCTTTGCTTACATTTGTATGTATATACATTAAATACAAAGTGAAATAAAATGGGAAAGATAGAAGAAGCAATTCAGCAGAAGGAATTCAAAGACCAGTTTAACAAAGCGGTTGTGAATCTGATCTATACCCACAGCTATTTGGTGACCGCCCAGAGTGTGCTGTTCAAGCCGCATGATCTTTCTCCTGAGCAATACAATGTCTTGAGAATATTGAAAGGTCAAAACGGCGTGCCCACGACGGTTTCTTCCATTCAGGATCGCATGCTTAACAAAATGTCCAATGCTTCGCGTCTGGTAGAAAAACTGAAGATGAAAGGTCTTGTCGAAAGAAATGAATGTCCGGCGGACCGGAGGCAGGTTGATATCCTGATCACCGAGAAAGGGCTTGAATTGCTGAAAACGATTCAGAAGCAGGTGGAGGAAAGTAACGTAGAGTATATCAATCTGACGAATGACGAGGCAATCCAGCTGAATGATTTACTAGACAAGTTGAGAGGGTAAAAAAATTTAGACATATATATGTCTATACAAATAATGTAAACACAAATTAATTTTCAAAAACAAATAAATCAGACCAATTATGAGCACTACAAAATGGAGTATCGACACAACTCACTCAGAAGTATCTTTCAAAGTAAAGCACCTGGTGATTTCAACCGTTACAGGGTTTTTCAAGGAATTTGAAGGAGCGGCAGAATCTGCCAATGACGATTTCGAAGGAGCAAAAGTGAGCTTTACGGCAGACGTAAACAGCATTGATACCAATCAGAAAGATCGTGATGCGCACTTGAAATCTGCAGATTTCTTTGACGCAGAGAATTATCCTAAATTGACTTTCTCTGGAAATATCACCAAAGTAGGCGGCGAGCACAAGCTGGTCGGCGAGCTGGAAATCCGGGGAAATAAGAAGGAAGTAGAGCTTGATGTTGAGTTTGGCGGAGTAGTGGCTGATCCTTGGGGACAGACCAAAGCCGGATTTGAGATCGAAGGGAAAATTTCCCGAAAAGAGTTTGGTTTGACTTGGTCCGCAGTGACCGAAGCCGGAAGTGTGGTGGTTAGTGATCAAGTAAGATTGCACCTGAGCGTCCAGCTGGTCAAACAGCAAGTAGAAGTTTCCGAAGAAGCTACAGCCTAATTAATGAAAGCTGCCTTCGGGCAGCTTTTTTTTACCCAAAAAAGAAAGGAACAACCATGAAACCATTAATCACCGGCATCCACCACATCACAGCGATCGCCGGAAATCCTCAACAGAACGTCGATTTCTACTCCGGAATCTTGGGATTGAGATTGGTGAAGAAGACCATCAACTTTGATGCTCCCGACGTCTATCACTTTTATTTCGGTGATGAGTTGGGTAGGCCGGGGACTGTCTTCACGACCTTTCCCTTTACAGGTGCGAGAAAAGGCTCCAAGGGAACAGGAGAGCTGACTTACACGGCCTTTTCCATCGGCAAAGATTCATTGGACTATTGGATAGAGCGGCTGAAGAAGTTTGGTGTTTCCGTATCTGACGTGCAAACCAGGTTTGGAGAAAAATTGATTCGTTTCGAAGACCATGACAGCATGGGTATCGAGCTGGTGGCTAATGATTCGGATGAGCGTCCGGGATGGACTTATGGTCACATTCCTGCTGAGCATTCGATCAGAGGCTTTTACGGTGCAACGCTGAACCTCCAATCTAAGGAACTGACCGAACAGCTTTTGACTCGTCACATGAATTACAAGGTGATCGGACAGGAAGGGGATCGGTTTCGATATGGCACTGAAGGTAAGCCTGGAGATATTGTAGATATTTTGGTCAATCCAAACGGTCGGAGAGGCTCCCAGAGCGCAGGCACCGTGCACCATATCGCCTTTAGGACCGAAAATTCGGCGTCTCAATTGGCTGTTCAGGAAATCCTGATGCAGAATGGATACATGGTAACCGAGGTAAAGGATAGAAACTACTTCACGTCAATCTATTTCCGCGAGCCGGGAGGAGTTCTGTTTGAGGTAGCTACCGACGAGCCTGGCTTTGCGATTGACGAAGACGAAGCGCATTTGGGTGAGTTGATCAAATTGCCGGAATGGGCAGAGCCTAGCCGAGAAAGAATAGAAAAGAATCTTGCTCCCGTAAAACTTGATTTCGAATCCTATGTATGATGTCAAAAGGAAAGGGATTCCCCTGACGGAAGCTAAGAAAGCAATCATTCTGATTCATGGCCGTGGAGCTACCGCTGACAGTATCTTATCCCTTAGTTCTTACCTGAATTTGACCGATTATGCAATTTTGGCGCCTCAGGCGAACGGAAATTCCTGGTATCCGTTTGGATTTATGGCCTCGGATGCTGGGAATAAAGTTTCCCTAGAGCAGTCTCTTGAAACGCTCGAAGAAGCTCGAACAGAGATCTTGAAAGCCGGAATTCCAAATGAGCAGATTTACCTGCTGGGATTCTCGCAGGGAGCCTGTCTCAGCTTAGAGTTCGCCGCACGTAATGCCGCCAAATTTGGAGGGATAGTGGCCTTCACCGGAGGCTTGATTGGGGAAAAGCTCGATGCGGAAAAGTATTCGGGAGATTTTTCGGGTACGCCGGTTTTCATCGGTAGCAGTGACAGGGATTTTCACGTCCCTGCTAAAAGGATAAATGAATCGGCCGATCTGCTTCGCAAAATGGGAGCAGACGTGACCGTCAAGCTATATGAGGATCCGGATCACACGATCCGGACGGACGAAATAAACTGGGTAAACCATAAAATTTTTATGTAGCCAATGGGCCATACTCGATTTCTTGTAAGGTCTATTTAGTTAAAAAATCCCCGGCAGGTTGTCGGGGTATTTTTTTGTCTTTTCGAGTCTCTCGGATTTGTCGAATAGCCCAATAACATGCTTTTTTGGGCTTAAAAATGTTTTTGTAAGTGTCTGATAATAAATAAAATAAACGATGTACTTGGAATTTACTCAATGTATTGAGTAAATTTACTCAGGATATAGAGTAAATGTACAATGGCGTACCAGAGAGCAGAAAAAGCAAGCATCCAAAAACGTCTTCAAGATGAGCCACGCAGGTTCATTCAGGTGATCTATGGCCCTCGGCAGGTCGGCAAGACTACGCTCGTACGCCAGGTAATCAAAGACATGGATGCGCCAAATACGCTCGTGGCAGCGGACGCCGTGCCGGCAACTGATCGGGTGTGGATCGCTCAACAGTGGGAGACAGCCCGGCTGAAGCAAGCTCAAAATCCTGAAGTCCCCTATTTGCTGGTCATTGACGAGGTGCAGAAGATTGACAACTGGAGCGAGCAGGTCAAGGCGGAGTGGGACAGAGATACCGCGGAGGATCGGGATATTCGAGTGGTGCTGTTGGGATCTTCGCGGCTCATGCTGCAGCAGGGCCTGACAGAGTCTTTGGCAGGGAGATTTGAATCATTGTATTTGGGACATTGGTCTTATCGGGAGATGAGGGATGCTTTCGCATTGACTGCGGAAGAGTACATCTGGTACGGAGGCTATCCGGGCGCGATTACGCTGAGGGACGATGAAGACCGTTGGAAGAATTACGTTCGTGATTCCTTGTTGGAGACGAGTATTTCCAAGGATATCCTCATGCTGACCCGAGTGGATAAGCCGGCCCTGATGCGGAGGTTATTCGAGATAGGATCGGCCTATTCTGGTCAGGTTCTCAGTTTTACCAAAATCATGGGACAGCTGTCTGATGCTGGTAACACGACTACGCTGGCCAATTACCTGGCGCTGCTTAATGAAGCAGGGCTTTTGGCAGGCTTGGAGAAATACAGTCCCAATCTCGTCCGTAAGCGTTCGTCTGTTCCCAAATTCATGGTTCACAATACCGCCATCATGTCTGGTATCACGAATGAAACCCGAGAGACGCTGCTCGCAGATCATCGGGCTTGGGGGCGGTGGGTTGAGTCTGCCGTGGGAGCACATCTGATCAATCAGGCTTTCAAGGAGAAGAAACTGAACATCTACTACTGGCGGGAAGGGAATGATGAGGTGGATTTTGTGGTAGAATACAAAAAGCGAATTATCGCTCTGGAGGTTAAGACTTCCAAAGTGGGCAGTCTGACCGGTTTGAATTCCTTCGCCCGGCAATATCATCCCGAAAAATCCTTGGTCATCGGGACGGACGGAATCCCTTGGCAGGAGTTCTTGCAGATGGACGTTTTAGATCTTTATTCTTAAAAGACAACCGATTTGGTTGTCTTTTTTTATATAAGAACTGTCACAAATCGGGAGTTTCCAGCTTTAATTTCTTTTAAAAATCTTTGATTTTTTAGCTAAAAATATTTTTATAAGTCATTGATATACAATTATTAATAGCTCTATTTTTGATTTTACTCAACGTATTGAGTAAATTACCTCATTACGTTGAGTAAAATAAATTAATTAGTATGAGTAGGTGATTTTGGAGCCAGTTTCCGGATCTAACTCAACCTGCGCAAATACGCCGACTTCCTGCTGCAGTTCTTCGACATGGCTGATGATGCCGACTATTCTGTTTTCGTGACGCAGGGATTTTAAGGTTTCGAAGACCACCCGAAGAGCATTCTTGTCCAATGCGCCGAAACCCTCGTCCATAAAGAAGAAACTCTGATCCGCCTGATTGAGTGATTTGACCTTTTCTGCCAAAGCCAACGCCAGGCAAAGCGATGCCTGAAAAGTCTGGCCTCCAGAAAGTGTCTTGAGCAGCCGTCTTTTGCCCCCGTTTAGATAATCGATCACCCAAAAGGTGTTGTCGTCGTCGATATCCAGACTCAGACTGTTTTTGGTCAGCTTCATAAAGCGCACGTTGGCGGTATTGCAGAGCTCCTTGAGATAGATAGAGCTGACATATTTGACAAAGCCGCTGCCTTTGAACAGTCTGTCCAGCTCCGCCAAGTAGGATTGGCGAGTGTCCAATTTCGCAAGGGAAGCTTGAAGAGATGCTTTTTCGATCAGTTTTGCTTTCAGTTCCTGGATCTCCCGATCTAAGAGCAGCGCTTGGTTTTGGCTCGATTCCACGGCAGTTTTCAGCTCCTTGAATTGGGCAGCGAGCTGTTGAAACAGTTCTTCCTGAAAATCGCTGATGCCCTCTTCACGTTCTAATTCCTCTGTTCTGTTTTCGGCGATGGCAAGCTTCTGATCGAATTGGGTGATCTCACGCAGGACTTTTTCGGCGTCCAGCGAATGCTGGAAAAGATGCACCAACCTCGCCTCATCTGTAAATCCATGTTGCCTTTTCAAAGACTCAAAATCTGCGTGAAGAGCTTCCAGCTTGATTGCGCTTTGGGTTCTCAGCTTTCCGAAGTTTTCCAGATCAGCTTCGTTTTTGATTTGTTCCCCACGCTTTTCGCGGAGGTGTTTTTGCTTGCCTTCCAGGAGCTGCATAGCCTCTTCGATGTCCTTCTCGACCTTTGCAATGGTTGCTCGGATCGACTCGGAATCCCGGTCGAAAAACTGCCGACAGAAGACCATGTCTTTGATTTCTTCTTTTTTGGAAGATGCGTTGGACTGAAACGACTGGTGTCTCAGCAGGGCGTTTTGGTAGGCTTGCTCCGATTTTTCCAACACCATTCGTTCGGCCTGCCATTGCTGGCGCAACGTTTTCACTTCCAGTGCGAGTCGGTCTTTTTGTTGGGCGCTTTGCTGGATCGACTGGATTTTTTCCGTTAACTCTTCCATCGAGCTGAGCTGCATGCTAGCAAGGTTTTGCTTCAATGCAGACAGATTGCTTTTTATCTCGCTCTTTTCAGATTCTTGGGTCGTTAGGGTTCTCCGGATGGTGGTCAATTGGAAATTGAATTCCGCTTGCTTTTGGAGCAAGACAGAGATCGTGTCCAGCAGCTCTTTTGCGCTTTCTATTTGCTTGGCTTTTTCCCTAAGAAGAGATTCATCCGTCTCCGTCTGAAGAGGGCTGGGGTGATCCGCAGCGCCACAAAGTGGACAGGGCTCGCCTTGGTGGAGTAAGTGGACATGTGCGGCAAGTCCTTGCTTTTGGATCAAAGAATCCCGCTCGTTATCCATTTTTTGAAGGTTTTGCTTTTGGCTATCGAGCCAGGTCTCCAGAGAGGCTTCTCCTTTTGGTAGTCTTGAGTTGATCTCGTCCAGCGCACGGGTGATGCTCGTTGACTCCGTCGTGAGCTGCGCAATTTCCTGATCCAGTTTAGAGATTTGATTGAGCCAATTCGCCCAATCCTTTGCGTCACTCATCCGCTGCGCCAACTGACTGCTGTCTGTTGGCGCGACGGCATCCGCCTGCTTTTCCAGCGATGTGATCGTGTCTTCCAGGGTTTTTTGAGCGGCTTTTTTTGTGTCTATTTCAGGTTTTAGCGTTTCCAAAGCCGCGACCGCCAGCCTTAGATTCTCATTCAAAAGCTGGATTTCGATGACCTTTTTCAAGTCACGGATCTTGCTTTCACGGGCGGGCCGCTCCTGATTTTTCTGCTTGAGCTCGATCTCCTCTCTCTCCAAAACCGCTACTTCCCTTGCAAATTCAATCTTGAACCGCTCACAGTCGGTGACGCTGACCGTGTATTTTTCCAGATCGGCTTTGGTCTCCCTGAGCTGTTCCCAGACCGGGCGGAGGTGTGTTTTTGCAGTGATAAACTCTGCATGCAGTTGTCGCTTGGATTCTATTTCAGGTTTCAGCGCCAGCAGTTCCGACTTTTCTGCACGGAATTTTAGCAACTGTTGATGCTTGGCTTGTTGGGTTTCTTTTTTGCGGATTTCGGCATCGGCGGCTCGAAGTTGTTGGGAGGCTTTGAGAGTTTGTTTTTGCAGCTCTACCAGCTGGATTTCTTTCACCGACAGGGTCTCCTGGGTAAAATCTTCTAAGCCCGAAAGCTGTGTGTCCAGCCTGATTTTTTCCTCTCGAACTGTTTTCAACAAGGAACCTGCCTTTCGCGAAAGATCAAATCGCTCCAGCCCAAAAAGCTCTTTCATCATCTCCGCCCGGGGCCCGGGAGTCAGGTCGATAAACTCTCTAAACTTGCCTTGCGGAATGATAACCGTCTGCTTGAAATGCTCCTTTTTCATCCCGACGATCTGTTCTGCGCCGTCCGTGACGGGCGCCCATTCGCCATTTACTTTTTCGTAAAAGGTGTGCTCGGCAGGCTTTACGTCGTCGAAATTTTTGGAATTCCGCTTGGCGGAATAGCGCGCGAGGTAGGTTTTGGCGTTGTTTTTTCCAGCGTTGAATTCGAAGTTCAGGAGCACCTGATCGCTCTGAAGGTTGAGCATGCTGTTCTTTTCTCCGCGGTCCGCAAGCCGCTCCGTGCTGCCATACAATGCCAAAAGCACCGCTTCCAAGATTGCAGATTTTCCGCTACCAACCGCTCCAAAAATCCCAAAAAGTCCGGCACCTGTCAGCTGGGTGAAGTCGATCGTTTGCTTTTCCCTGTAGGAATAGAGGCCCTGGATTTCGAGTCGTACGGGGATCATGCTTGGTCGGTTTGGCTGATGACTTCTTTGAAAATCTCCAAGAGTTCGGCGTTGGGTTCCTGGCCTTTTTCACTTTCGTAGAAAAGCTTGAAAAGGCTCTCCATGTCCCTGTTCAGGTCTTCGGCTTGCAGCGAAAAGTCTTCTCTGCCGGAAGGGTTTTTGATCTGCGGGATGAGGTTGACAATGCCGTCGTGGGCTTTTAGGATGGCTTTGCGGGTTGCGGCGTCGATAGAATGCTCAGTCACAAAGGTCAGCTCCACGAAGCAATAGGGATTCGCTTCCAGCCACTCCAGAGCCGGGGCCAGTTGATCAAATGTCTTTCGACAAAGTGGACGTCCCTGCTTTAGGCCAATCGCACGATAGGAGACCGGCGTTCCGGGCTCGGCTTCGATCAGAATCACCTGCTTTGTCTGATCCGCTTCAGAGAAGGAGTAGGCGAGCGGCGAACTGGCATAGACGACCGGTATGCTGTCATGTCCTACCGCGTGGTGGCGATGTAGGTGGCCCAGCGCTGCGTATTGAATCTGGCTTGGGATGTTTTTGGTGAAAAGCGACTGTGTGCCGCCCACGTGGAGGATCGGGCGTTCGGATTCCGGTTCGGCCTCGGGCTTTTCTCCTTCTTTCATGAAAAAGAAATGTCCGAGAAACAGATTTACCCCCTGCTCGTCGCAATGCGTATCCGCGAGCTGTCTCCAGTTTTTCTCCAGGAGACTGCGAAATTCCGATTCCCGGTCGCCTTCTCCCAGATAGGTTTTCAGCGAAACTTCATTTGCATACGGAGCCAAGATCGCCCGAATTGGGAAGTCAAAGGCAGGAAGCCTGATCTCCAGAAAGCCGCTCGCAGAGCGTGTGATTTCCACCCCTGAATCCAGCCTTCCTAGAGGAATCACCGAGTCGTACCGGCTGTAAAACAAGATCCCCAGCTCCCGCGCCAAGGGATCCGGCGCCTCGACAAACTGCGTACTGTCGTGGTTGCCGGAGATGGCGATAATGGGACGGCTGCCGTTTTTTGAGAGTTTTCGAAGTGTTTTGTAGAGTAATTCCACGGCTTCGTGGGCAGGATTGAAGCTATCGAAGATGTCTCCGGCGAGAAGCACCAGATCGACGTTTTCCTGATCCGCGATCTGGCAGATTTCTTCCAGCACGAGCTTTTGCTCTTCGAGTCGGGAGTATTCCTGAAGACGCTTGCCGAGGTGCCAGTCGGCGGTATGGAGGATTTTTATCATTTGGTCAGCGATCGATGGTCAACAGTCCGCGCAATAGAAAGAACCTGCGGAGCAGCATTCAAGATCTTGTAGGACGATGAACGGGACAATATCTACTAAGGTAATCGTGTTAGAGGCATCCTCCAAGGCTAAAAAAATCTCACGTCAGCAATTGGCACTTTTATTGGGAAAGGCGGCGGATAGCTTAAATTCGGTGGTGAAGATTTCCTTCCTTTTGTTTTTCATGTGTGGACTTTTTGCCTTTGGAGCGCAAGCCCAAGTGGATTCGCTCCTGATTCAGGAGGGGACGGCGAGTTTTTACGGGAAAAAATTTCACGGCAAGAAAACAGCCAACGGAGAGATTTTTTCACTGGACAGCATGACTGCCGCACACAAACGCCTGCCCTTGGGGACTTGGGTGCGGGTGATCAATAAGAAAAACCACCTGTCCGTGGTGGTCAGGATCAATGACCGGCTTCCCGCCTATTCCAAGCGCCAGATTGATATCTCACGTGCGGCAGCGGAGCGGATAGAGATGGTGCGCGACGGCTTGGCGAAGGTACGGGTAGAGGCTGTGGATCTGGAGGAATTGGACCGACTGGTCGAATACTATGCGGACAAAGAGCATCCCGGACTGAGGATTCGGCCATATTTTCGGATTATTGAAGTGCCGGATAGGGAGCTGGATTTGCGGTTAAAATAGGTTAAGACTTTTTGTTCTTAGTTGGCGTTTAGGTGTTTTTACATTGCCTTAAATCAGATTGTTATATCTTTTTAATGGCTTGTCTAATCGCTTTCGAAAGAGTTGCTTCCAAATAAATTTTACCCTAACTGGTTTTTACGTCTTAGTTTTTCTACTTTGAAGTCATAACATTCCTTTTTTCAAGGAGATGGTCATATTATTTGATGGAGTTTTCGATTATCCTTAAACTATCCCGTACCCAATGAAAAACCTGTTTTTTGGCTTTATCCTTTTATTGTTTGCCTGCTCCGAAGCGAAGGACGATTCCAAGGAAATCGCTGCTGAGTCCTTTAGAAATGAAGTGGCCGCCACCGAAGTGCACGTGGCAATGGCGGAAAAGAAAAGCTTCGATTATCTGATCAATGCAATTGGCAAGCTGGAAGCGCGAAGCGAAGTCAAGGCACTGGTAGAGCGGGAAGGGTATCTGGAGAAAGTTCAGGTGCTGGAAGGTCAGTCCGTTGAAAAAGGCCAGATTATCGCTACGCTGGACCGTCGGGAAGCGGAGTTTGCACTGGAAAAAGCCAAGATAGCAGTCACGAAAGCCCAGTCTGAACTGGAAGTCTTGAAGGCTCAATACCATCTGGCCTTGGCTTCCGAAGATTCTGCGGTTTCCAATCTTGTTCAAAATCGTATCCTAGTTAACAGCGGTCTTTCGCTCGCGGAAGTAGAACTCAAAGAAGCCCAACTCAACCTCTCCCGATGCGAAGTCCGTGCGCCGGTCTCCGGCAAGATCGCCAACATCAAATTCAAAGAAGGCAGCCTGGTGACAAAGAATGCGGAGTTTGCCGAGATCCTTTCTACGGACGAGCTTCTCCTGCGGGTGATGGTGTTGGAGTCGGACATTCCATTGATTTCCCCCAATCAGCGGGCGGAGATCTATCCCATCTCGGACGCCCAAAACGCGCTCGACGGCCGGGTGACTGCCATCAATCCCAAAGTGGACGAAAATGGCCTGGTTCAAGTCTCCATTTCTCTCAACTCTGTCAAAAATCTTCTCCCCGGTATGAACGCCCGGGCAATCATTCGCGCTCCGCAAAGCAACAGTCTGGTCGTGCCGAAAGATGCCGTAGTCTATCGCTCCGGCAGAGCGGTGGTCTTCACCATCGAAAACGGTAAGGAATCCAAATGGAACTATGTGGAGGTGGGCAAAGACAACGGGCAGGAAATCGAAATCCTGGAGGGAATACCGGAAAACAGTACGGTCATCACGACCAACAACCTCCAATTGGCTCATCAGGCTCCTGTCCAAATCGTAAAAGAATAAGCCATGATCCGATTTTTGCTGGAGCGGCCTATTGCGGTGTTGATGTCTTTTGTGGCCCTGATGGTTTTTGCGTTCATCGCATTTCGGCTGCTGCCGATCTCGCTGCTGCCGCCGATCGATGTGCCGCAGATCGTGATCAAGGTTACCTATCCCAATGCCTCTCCCGAATCCATCGAACAGAATGTCCTGCTTCGGATCCGAGAGGGACTCACCACGCTCAGCGGACTGGAAGAGATGGAAAGCAAGGCGGGTTCCGAGATCGGAACCGTGCGGTTGACCTTTGACTACGGCACCCGGATGGAGCTGGCCTACATCGATGTCAATGAGAAGATTGACCGGCTGACCAATTCGTTGCCCAAGGATTTGCCCCGTCCTGAAGTGATTCGGATCAACACATCTGACATTCCCGTCGCCCGGGTGCAAGTCATCCCAAAAGAGGGAATCGATCCGATCGAGATCAGCCTGCTGGCGGAAAATGTCCTGAAAAAACGGATCGAGCAGCTTCCCGGTGTGTCGCTCGTGGACATCAACGGCAAGCGGGAGCGGATCATCTCTGTCCAGCCCAACGATCAGGCACTGGCAGCTTTGGGGATGAACCAGCTTGATCTCATCGATGCGATCAAGGCCGGAAACGCCGAGCTACCGGGCATCAGCGTGAAGGATGGACAGTTCCGCTACTTCCTGCGGCTCGCCACCCGGGTAGATACACCAGGTGACATCGAAGCGCTTCCGGTTCGCTCCAAGTCCGGGGTGATTGTACCACTTGGACGGCTGGCGCAGGCTCGCTATGAGACGCAGGAGATGCTGGGTTTTCACCTTTTCGGACAAAGGGAGGGCTTGGTCATCTCCGTCCACAAGCAGGCTTCGGCCAAGATGAATGAGCTGATCCCAGAGCTAAAAAAATCCCTCGAGCTCTTCCGAACGGACTATCCTCAGGTGGACTTTGAGTTGACGCAGGATCAAAGCAGTCTGCTCAATGCCGCCATCTCCAACCTGCAAACGAGCTTGCTTTTCGGAGGAATTTTCGCGTTCGGGATCTTGTTTCTTTTCATCAAAGACTTCCGGATTCCCCTGATCATGGGGATCAGCCTGCCGACTTCGCTGCTGATCAGCTTGCTGGTTTTCTATTTTTTCAATATCTCGATCAACATCATCTCGCTTTCCGGCCTGGCGCTGGGCATCGGGATGCTGATCGACAATGCCATCATCGTACTCGACAATATTACCCGCAAGCGGGAGTCCGGCCTCGGGTTGTTTGAGTCCTGCGTGGAGGGAGCCAACGAAGTGATGGGCGCTCTGATCAGTTCGGTGCTGACGACGCTGGCAGTATTTGTGCCGCTGGTCTTCCTGAGCGGGATCTCCGGAGCCTTGTTTTATGACCAAGCGGTGGCGGTGGCAGCGATCCTGTCGGTCTCGCTGTTGGTGGCTTTTGTGCTGCTGCCTCTGCTGTATTGGTTGATTTTCAGCAGGGGAAAAAAGACGTTGCCACAGGGGGAACCTCAGGCATTTCTAAAGACGTTGGCGGTCTACGAGCGGGGATTTGATTGGGTTTTTGCTCGGAAAAAGGCGGCGTTGATCGGCTTTTTTCTGCTGATTCCATTGGGTTTGGGTCTTGGACTGATGCTGCCGACCGCCGGACTTCCCGAGATCGAAAAGCCGGATGCTACGCTGGAGATTGATTGGAATGAACCGATCTCCGCTGCCCAAAACCGGGACAGGATGAAAGAGCTGGTTGGGCAATTGCAGGACTATGAGCAGGCAGAGGCGGATATAGGCATTCGCCAATTCTTGCTTTTTGACGGCGACAATTCCATCCAGAAGTCGCAGCTTTACCTGCTTTTTCCTTCTGAAAAAGAAAAGTCAGAGCAACTGGCTCTCCTCAGGAGCACACTTGATAGCAAGTATCCGCAGGCGACTTTCGTGCTCGGCGATGCGCCCAATGCCTTTGATCAGCTCTTCAATTCCAATCTGCCCTATTTCGAAGTGAGGTGGAAAGACCTGGCGCAGAAGAAACCCATCCCCGCCGAAAAGATGAAGCCTTGGTTGGAGACTTTTCCGGCGACTGCCTGGACTCCGGGGCCTGGATTGCAGGAGGAAAGTTCGGTGCTTTTTACGCTCCTCACCGACAAGCTGGCGCTGTATCAGATTCCGGTGGAAAATATTCAAGAGCAGCTTTCCCGGCTTTTTGGGGTCTTTACAATCACAGATATCCGGCGATTCGGGGAGATTACGCCGATTCGTCTACGAGAAAACCAGCATCGATTTGAGGATCTGCTGAAGACGACCAGGGTCTACGCTTCGGACAGCACGTCCTATTTGCTTCGGGAATTTGTGGACTATCGCTACGCCGATCTCTATAAATATGTGACGGCTGATCGGGGAGGCATCTACCAAAGCGTGGAAATCGATGACCCAAAGCCCGATTCCAAAGTTGCGGAGTATGTGGAGTGGGGCGTGGAGAAGAATCTCAGCGTGGAGACGAAGGGGCAGTTTTTCGCAGATCAGAAAAATCTGAGTCAGCTGATTGGGATTTTGGGGATTTCGGTGCTGCTGCTGTATTTTATCCTGGCGGCGCAGTTCGAGAGCTTTGTCCAGCCGCTGATCGTCGTGTTTACTTTGCCGCTGGGGATTGCGGGGGCGTTTTTGGTGCTGCTGATTTGCGGAGCTTCGCTCAATGTCATGTCTGCCATCGGGCTGGTGGTGATGCTGGGCATCATGGTTAATGACGCGATCTTGAAGATCGATACGATCAATCGACTGAAGATCGACATCGCCCAGGATCTGAGTTTGACGGAACTGGACGTGAGAGAAAAGGCAATTCACGAAGCGGGAAAGATCCGGCTCAAGCCGATCCTGATGACTTCCATCACGACGATCCTGGCACTTGTTCCGATTATTTTCAGCTCGGGGCTGGGAGCGGATTTGCAGCGTCCGCTGGTTTTTGCGGTGATTGGAGGGCTGACGATCGGGACTGTGACGGCGTTGTTTTTTGTGCCGCTGATGTACTGGTTTTTTGACACAAAGGTTGGTATAAAAGAAAAGCTATGACGCCATTTCGGGTTTTGATCGCATTTGTGGTGCTGGCCATCTTAGGCTTTGCCACGGTGCCATTACTCTCCGTGGATCTCAATCCCCGTGAGCGGGAGCCGGTGTTCACGATCAGCTTTGGCATCCCGCAGTCTTCTCCCGAAGTCATCGAAAAGCTTGGCACTTCTCCACTGGAGGGCGTATTGTCCCAACTGACCGAGCTCAAAAAGATCACCTCAGTGTCCAACTACGACCGGGGATCCATCACGCTCCGATTTGACAAAAAAGCGGATATGGAGTTGAAGAAATTTGAAGTGCTGGCCCTGATCCGCCAAGTTTATCCCAAGATGGATGAGCGCTTGAGCTACCCGATCGTAACGCAAAGCGCCGAGTCGAGAGACGACTTCAAGACGCCGATCCTGACGTATAGCATCAATGGGCCTTTTGCTTCATTTGAGATAAAAAAGATCACCGAAGATGTGGTCAAGCCCGCTTTGACCCGCTTTGCGGACGTGGAGGAAGTGCAGATCCGGGGGGCAAATGACCTGCAGGTGTACGTCACCTTTGATGTGCAAAAGATGCAGGCCTTTGGCGTCACCAAGGCAATCCTGAGTCAGCAGATCAGCAGATCCTTCGGACAGAAGTTTCCCGGGACGGTGTTCAACAGCGAAGGAGAGACCTTGTTTGTGACGCTCGACTCCAAGCTGAACACGCTTGATCAGCTGGATAATCTCATCGTGAGGAACTCGGCGCAGCTGGAAGTGCGGGTGAAAGACCTCGCCTCGGTGACTTTGGAGGAAGCAGAGCCGACCACCTATTATCGGATCAACGGGAATAATTCGGTGACTTTGGCGGTGTACAACCGGGACGGCGTGAACAAAGTCCTCCTGGCCAAAAGTCTAAAAGCCTCCGTCGAATCCGCTAAAATCGATCTTCCTCCAGGTTTTGAGATCCGTTTGGAAAATGACGACACCGAGTTTTTGGAGAAAGAACTGAGCAAAATCTACCAACGCTCGGGACTTTCGATCCTGATCCTGATTGCCTTCATTTTTCTGATCAACCGCAACTGGAAATATCTCAGCATCCTATTTCTGGGGATCTTGATCAATCTGAGTTTGACGGCGATGATCCTCTATTTTCTGAAGATAGACATCCATCTTTACTCGATTGCCGGCTTGACAATCAGCTTTGGCTTGGTCGTGGATAATGCGATCGTCATGGTGGATCATTTGCACAAGCACCGCAACCGAAAGGTGTTTTTGGCACTGCTGGCGGCCTCGCTCACCACCGTGGCTGCGCTGCTGATGGTCTTGCTTTTGCCGGAGGAAGACCGGAAAAACCTCACGGAATTTTCGATTGTCGTCTCCGTGATGCTTGGAGTCAGTTTGCTAGTGGCCCTGTTTTTTACCCCGGCTTTTTACGAGTTGCTTTTCAAAGAATCTGCCAGGAAGGGCCGCAAACTTACTTTTTCCCAACTGAGAAAGCGTGCATCCTGGATGAACCACTACGAAACGGGCATATCCTTGACAGCACGCTATCGCAAAAGCTTTCTGTTCTTGATTCTACTACTTTTTGGTACCCCGATCTTCTTTCTCCCCGCCAAATGGGAAGGTCAGGAATGGTACAACAAGACGGTGGGGAATACCTTTTATCAGGAGGAAATCCGGCCCTATGTGGACAAAGCGCTTGGCGGCACGCTGCGGATGTTTGTCCGGGGAGTCTATGAGAAAAGTGTCTATCGCGAACCGGAAAAGACTCGGCTTTACGTGTCCGCCCGCTTGCCTTTTGGCAATACGCTGCAGCAGATGGACTTCATCATGCGGGAGTTTGAGGAGTATTTGAAGGGCGTGAAAGGCATTGACCAGTTTGTGACCTATGTGATGTCGGGGCAGCAGGCGCAGATCACGATCACCTTTGACGAGGCACATGAAAACGGTGCTTTACCCTATCAACTCAAGGGGAGACTGTCGGTAAAATCTACGGATTGGAGCGGAGCGCAATGGAATATTTTTGGAGTCGGACAGGGATTCTATACGGGTGGAGGCAGCGATCAGATTCCCTCGTTCCGGGTTGAGATGAAGGGCTACAACTTTGACGAGCTGGAGCGACAGGCGGAGGTTTTGGCAGAAAAACTTAAAAAACACAAACGTGTCCCCGAAGTCAATACCAACGAGCGGGCATCCTACTCCGAACAAAAAACCCAGGAATATGTGCTGCGACTGGATCAAAATCAGATCGCACTCGGTGGCACCAACCAGTTTGAAGTGCTTACCACGCTGCAGGACCTGTCCAAACCTCAGATGAATTCAGCTTATCTGACGCTGGCCGACAAAAATTACGGACTGTTGATCCGCGAAAAGCATGCGGAGGCATTCAGCAAGTTCGACCTCGAGCAAAAAGGCCTGATCAGCGGCGAAGACCGGATCATGAAGATCTCCGATTTTGGCAGTCTCAATCTCGAAACTACCACCAACGCGCTGCACAAAGAAGACCGGCAATACATCCGCGTGGTATCTTTTGAATACATGGGATCGGCCAAATTTGGCAATGAATACCTGGAAGAAGTCCTGAAGGAAATGAAAGCCCAAATGCCGATCGGCTACGAAGCGAAGAAGCAGGAATGGACGTGGGGAACGGAGCAAGCCAAGCGGCAATACGCGTTGTTGGGCTTGTTGATTGTCGGTATTTTCTTCATCTGCACGATCCTGTTTGAGAATTTCCGTCAGCCGTTTTACATCATCTTCCTGATCCCCATTAGCTTTATTGGGTTGTTTTTGACTTTTGCAGTCGGCGGCTTCAACTTTGACCGGGGCGGATTTGCGGCCTTTGTAATGCTGGGAGGACTGGCGGTCAATGCCGGTATTTTTATCCTCAACGACCTGAACAACCTCCGATCCGGGACATTCAACCGCAATATCTTGAAATCAGTGGCAGGCAAAGCGATCCCAATCCTACTGACGGTGCTCTCGACTTGCTTTGGTTTGGTGCCTTTTATCATCGAGGGACAAAACGAGATTTTTTGGTTTTCCCTGGCTATCGGCACGATCGGGGGGTTGGTGTTCAGTCTCGTGGGCGTGTTTTGGATTCTGCCGGTGATGATGTGGAGGAAGGCAAGGACTTCTCCTGTAAAACATCAGCCGGAAGTGTAAATCTTCCGAGTGGGTGCTGATATCGGGGAATTATGTGCTTATTTTTTGCCTCCATTGAAAACCCATTAACCTATGATTTCTCCCGATTCCCGTAGAGATTTTTTGAAAAAAACCGCTTTGGCGACCGCTGGAGCCAGTTTGGTTTCGCTTTCTTCTTTTGCGCCAGCTAAACCGAAAAATAAACTTCCCGCTTGGAAAGGCTTCAATCTTCTGGACTTTTTCTCCCATAATCCGGAGCAGGGAAGACCGACCAAGTCTGAGTACCTCAACTGGATTGCTGATTGGGGCTTTGATTTTGTCCGTGTGCCGATATCTTATCCGAGCTATTTGTCCATTGACAGGACTCGACCCATTCGAACGGACGAAGTCTTGAATTTTGACGAAAGCCGACTTGAAAAAGTGGATCAGCTGGTCGAAAAAGCTCTAAAACAGGGTTTGCATGTGAGTTTGAACTTACATCGGGCACCGGGATTTTGCATCAATGCGGGATTTGAAGAGCCCTATAATCTTTGGAAAGATCAGGAGGCTTTGGATGCCTTTTGCGCGCATTGGGAGATGTGGGCGAAGCGATATCGGGGAATTTCTTCCAAGAAACTCAGCTTCGATTTGGTCAATGAACCATTTCAGCGAGAAAATCCAAACGATCAGCATAGCCCCGGAGGTCCCGTGGACGTAGCGGATTACCATCGGGTGGCGAAAGCTGCTTTGGAAACCATCAAATCTGTCAAGAAATCCCGTTTGGTGATCGCTGACGGCAATGGTGGAGGAGGGATCGCCGTTCCCGAGTTGGCTGATTTGGACTTGTCTCAGAGTTGTCGGGGTTATCATCCTTTCCCAATCTCACATTATAAAGCAGGCTGGGTGTACAAAGACCCAGAGTCTGTGCCGCCAGTGGATTGGCCTTTGCAGCAAGGCGAGAAAGTGCTTGATATTGAAAGTATCCGGCAATACTATGCGCCTTGGAAAGCTCTCATCGATCAGGGAGTTGGCGTGCATTGCGGAGAATGCGGCTGCTACAATCAAACGCCCCATGAGGTGTTTCTAGCTTGGTTTGGCGACGTGCTACAAGTATTGAAAGAGATGGAAGTAGGTTTTGGAATCTGGGAGTTTTCAGGATCTTTTGGTGTGCTTAACTCTGGGCGAAAAGACGTGGCGTACGAGGATTGGTATGGAGAAAAGCTGGACAGGAAGTTTTTGGAGTTGCTCAGGGCGCAGGTGTAAAGTATAAGTTCTATTGCGAACCAGCTGCTTTTTAAAGCGGGACGGGTTATCAATAGGATGAAATCGTCTTCTGTTTATCTGCGAATTATCCCTGCATTTCTAAAAATAGATTTTAGAAATGCAGGGATAGAAATCAATAGGTTGTTGATAGTCAGATAGAGAAAATCCCGGACAGCTTCTCGTTGTCCAGGATTTTAAATCTTAATTTTCTAACCTTAAATCTTAAACCTTGTTGGGTTCCGGATGGGTGTAGCCTTGTCGATAAGGGCGTCTCAGTCTTTCCGTTGCTTCCTTGTCGCCAATGACGGTCATTGTTTTGGGATCATATTTCAAGGTTCGGCCACCGAGATCCATCGAGATATTTGCCAGGATACAGGCCGCGGTAGAGATATGACCTTCCTCAATGTCTGCAACAGGCAGCTTGTCAGTCTCAATCGCCTGCAGCCAGTTTTTCATGTGAAAGCGGGTCGCAGGAGCGGCATTCAGCTCAATGTCCGGCTCATTCACATCTTCAGGGTATTTCTCCCGCTCGAAGAGACATTCAAAATGAATCGGTTTCTCGTCTTTGCTCAGTGGTGTGTAGTCCGCCTGCATCGTGCTTCCAGCCAACATTCCTTTGTCTCCGAAAATCTTGAATGCCCAAGGATAGGTCGGATCATCCGGATTGCCCCAAGTCCGATGCTGCCAGACGACGTTGAGCTCGGGGTATTCAAAGATCGCTGATTGGGTGTCAGAGATATTCGACTTTCCGTCTTTTTGGACGTAGATGCCGCCCGTGGAGGTGATCTGAGTGGGCCAGCCGAGCTTCAGCATCCAGCGGACGGTGTCCAGCATGTGCACACACATGTCGCCGGTGATGCCGTTGCCGTATTCGATGAAAGTTCTCCACCATCGCTTGTGCGGGATGCCGTCGTAAGGTCTCAGCGGGGCAGGACCGGTCCAGAGTTCGTAGTTGAAAAAGTCAGGGACAGGCTCAACTGGTGGATTGCCGTTTGCACGCATATGATAATAGCAGCAAACCTCGACGTGAGAAATCTTTCCGAGCTTGCCGGTGTCAATGATTTGCTCTTTGGCGTCGATCAGGTGAGGGGTACTTTTTCGCTGGGTTCCTACCTGCACTGTCTTTTTATACTTTCGCGCAGCGGCCACCATTGCTTCTCCCTCGATCACGTCCACCGAAATCGGCTTTTGCACGTAGACATGCGCGCCGGATTTGAGTGCATCGATGCACTGGAGCGCATGCCAGTGATCCGGTGAACCGATCAGGACAAATTCGGGTTTTTCCTTTGCAAGTAACTCTTTGTAGTCCTCATAAAGTGCTGGGATTTTCCCGGATTTTTGACGGGTGGCGACCATGTCACCAGCGGCTTTCAGCATGTTTTTGTCCGGATCGCAAAGTCCAACAACTTCAACATCTGCCACCTGGATCAGGCGAAAGAGATCCGACTTGCCATACCAGCCTGCTCCGATCAGTGCAACTTGAAGGGGACCCTCGCGGTCTTTGAAGTCCATGCCTAAAAGTCCAAAACTGGCAAGTGTGGCCAGTGCTGACGATCCTTTTAAAAAGTCTCTTCGATTAAGTGTATTCATTGAGATTGGGTTTGAGGTTTATTGTGCCTCTTAAGATACAAAAACACAAACCCTTAGCAACTAGAATTGGATGAAAGGAAGAAGTGGACGGTCAACAGTCGATTGACCACAGTCGCTTCTTTGGGAGCGGAAATGCTGGAAATGTGACAGTTTGCGGGAGTCCGGGCTCAGAATTAAGGTTTTAAACATTGTCTGGTTCTGGGTGGACATATCCATCCCTGTACGGCCTTCTCAACAGTGCGGTAGCTTCCTCGTCGCCAATGACGGTCATCGTTTTTGGATCATATCGCAGTGGGCGGCTGTCCAGTTCCATGGACATGTTTGCCAAGATGCAGGAAGCCGTGGAAATATGCCCTTGGAGCACATCGGCGATGGGTAAAGTGTTGGTGTCTATGGCCTGAAGCCAGTTTTTCATCTGCTCGCGGGTGGCCGGGGCAGCGTGGATCTCGATGTCTTTTTCGGTGGTGTCCTCCGGAAATTGCTCTTTTTCCAGTAAGACTTCGTAGTGAATCGGCTCACCGTTTTCCTTTCCCTGCGGAGTGAAATCAGCACGCATCGGACTTCCGGCCAGCATGCCTTTTTCCCCGTAGATCTTAAACGCCCAAGGATAATCCTTGTCCACCGGATTACCCCAAGTACGGTGCTGCCAGACGACGTTCATTTCATCAAATTCGAAGACCGCAGTTTGGGTGTCGGAGATATTCGAAATGCTGTCTTTTTGCACATAGATTCCACCGGTGGATGTCACCTGCACTGGCCAACCCAGGTCACACATCCAGCGCACGGCGTCGAGCATGTGGACGCACATATCGCCGACGATGCCATTGCCGTATTCCATAAATGCCCGCCAACCCCGATGCAAGATCCCGCGATAAGGAAGCATCGGTGCGGGTCCGGCCCAAAGATCATAATTGACGTTTTCAGGAACTGGAATCACGGCCGGGGTGCTGTTATTCCGCATGTGGTAGTAGCAGAAAACCTCCGCGTGAGAGATCTTTCCGAGCTTGCCGGAGTCGATGATTTCTTGTTTTGCCTTGACCAAATGCGGCGTGCTGCGTCGCTGGGTGCCGATTTGTACCTTGCGGTCGTATTTTCTTGCCGCCGCCAAGATTGCCTCTCCTTCGATCACGTCTACAGAGATTGGCTTTTGCAGATACACATGAGCGCCGCTTTTCACCGCGTCGATGGCCATGAGCGCATGCCAGTGATCAGGAGTTCCGATCAGCACATACTCTGGTTTTTCTTTGGCCAAAAGCTCCTTGTAGTCTTCATAGAGTGCGGGAACTTTTCCTGATTTCTGGCGTGTGGAAACGAGTCTACCGGCCTCGGCTAATTGCTTGCTGTCGACGTCACAAAGGCCGACGACTTCCACATCTGCTACTTGAATGAGGCGAAAAAGGTCGGACTTGCCGTACCAGCCCGTGCCGATCAAAGCCACTTGAAGAGGCCCTTTTCGGTCTTTGAAGTTCATGCCGAGTAAGCCAAAACTCGCCAGCGACATAATCGCGGTACTTCCTTTTAAAAATTCTCTTCTGTTTAGGGGATTCACGAGGCTAGGAGGGTTTCAAAGGGTTTGGAACTTTTAAGATACAAAAAGTCCGATAGTAGCCAATCGTCTTGGCATTTCGGCTCGAGCCTGACTATTTGGGTTTCGTTTCTTCTTCCGGAAAGAAAATGTAGGGAAACGCTAAGCTGTCGGTCCTTAACATACTATGTAAAGTATCCTGGAAGATAATGTCGCCCCATTTTTTCAAAAAAATCTGACTTTCCCAAGAGTATGATCCCAATCGTCCATATTTTGGGCTAATTAGATATCCCCTATCACCATCCATGGCGGGGTTTTCAATCTCGTATTTTGCAACTTGAAGACTGTCAAATAGCACGTAGTCTTTTACGTAGACCCAATCGGAATCTTTTTGATTATGAACTTTAAACTTTTGTTGATCGATTTTTATCAGAATAAGGTCATTTGTAAAATCTTTTCCGGAAGAATCATAGTAAGAAAAGATAGTAGTATCTCCTTTTACCTTTTGAATGACTGTCTCAAAATCAAAACGGATGAGCTTCTCCCTTCGGTAATAGGATGATTCGATTCGGATTGTATCTATTGTGAGTATTTCAGATTCATTGTGCTTTGTAGCGCAAGAGAAAAACCCACAAATAAGAAAAACGGTAAAGAAGCATAATTTCAATGCCCTGTTTTTCTGATTTAAAAATCCTTTGCACCCCTTGTAGGGTTTTCTAGTTGTATCCACATGCGCTACCCTCACTTCGCGACCCAATCCAGTTGCCGTCCTTCATCAGCAGCTTGCTTGTCTTTGGCAGTCCCAACTGCGATGCCAATAGCCATTCCTATCGGAAGACCGATTCCCATAAGACCCATATTTCCCAGTGATGTACCAAACACCACGCCTAACGGAATACCAAATGCAGCCATTCCAAGAGCCAGCCACTGGAGTTGGTAGTGGTTTTTGGACACGATTTTAAGGTCGGTCTCAAGAAGTTTTAAAATCCCGGCTTGGGCGGATTTGAATTGCTTGACAAGCTCAGAGTCCGGTCCGGGAAAGTCGTTTACTCCGGCTATGATCTCGTTGATCTTTTGCTCATGTACCGGCGTAATTGATTTTTGCCCGACCGCCATGAGTAGTGAGCTCAGATTGTGGAATGCTTTGGCAAGCTTGGGATTGACTTCGAAAGAAGGGCGAAAGGTTAGTGGCGTGAGAGGCATGGGGTGAAGATAAATAATGGTGTCACCCGATAAAAGGAAACGGTATAATTTCAAATGTTTTCTAAGTCATCCTGATCTTTTGGACGATTGGCCAACATTTAATCAATCTTTTGCTGACTCACGATGCCAATGTTTTCCATCACTCCCTAGATCTTGCGCTGAAGACGGTCTTATCGATCCTTGGAGGATTATCCAAATCATATCCGTATGCGATGCTGTTCAGGTACTGATGAATCCGCATCCGCTCCTGCCAGGTTAGTTTGCTATGTTCCTTTCCGTAATTGACTTGCTCGGAAGCGTTTCTGGCTTGGAAGGCAGTTCGGTCGAGGCGGTATTTTTTTGGATTGTCGGCCATGGGTAGATTGGAGTACTCTTCTAATTTAAAAAAAATGGATCGATTCTCCCTTAGGGACTTGCATGACATCGGTCATCCGGCATCTAGCATTTCCTAAAACTTCACCCCAAACCGTTCTCCCAACTCAGTGAGATCTTTTACCACCGGATCCAGCAAAGGAATACCTTCTTTCATCCGAATCGCTTCCAGTTCCCGCTCGGGATCGCCTGGAATCAGGACTTTTTCATTTCCTGGAGTAGGAGTCGCAGACCGAAAACGCGTGATCCAGTTGTCCATGTGCGATTTGAACTCGTCTGCAGGACGGAATGCATCAACACGCATGGCACCGAAAAAGTGACCGATTCCTTCTCCCACCAGATTGGGCAGAGGATCGAGAAATGCCACAAAAGGTGGAACCCAAGGCCCGTAGTTAGCTCCGGAAAGTACGGCGGAGAAAATATCCACGATGGATCCCAACGCGTATCCTTTATGCGAACCATGCTCACGATCACCTCCGAGTGGAAGTAGTGCGCCACCGTCTTTTACGCCATTTGCCGAGGTCGTCGGTTGGCCATCTTTGTCTTGCACCCAGCCAGTTGGCGTGTCGAGGCCCTTACGCTGGAGGATTTCCAGTTTACCATTAGCAGCAGTCGTGGTAGCCATGTCGGCGACAAAAGGGGGCTGGTCTTTGGCAGGAATTGCCACTGATATCGGATTGGTGCCGAGGAGTCTTTCCTGCGAAAAAGTAGGGGCTACCAATGGACTGGCATTGGTCAGCGAGATGCCGATCATATCGTGCTCCAGTGCCATCATCGCATGATAGCCGGCGATGCCGTAGTGATTGGAGTTTTTTACCGAAACCCAGCCTGTTCCTACGTTTTTGGCTTTATCAATCGCTACCTGCATAGCAAATGGCGCCACTACCAAACCCAAACCACTGTCTCCATCGACGACTGCGGTCGAGGGAGTTTCATAAGTCACTCGCACGTTTGGCGTGGGGTTGATCCTTCCTTTTTCCCACAATCTCACATAGCCAGAAAGCCTCGCCACGCCGTGACTGTCCACACCTCGCAAGTCTGCAGAAAGAAGTACTTCCGAGGCGGTTTTAGCGTCGTGCTTAGGGCAGCCGATCTTCACCAGCATGTGATAGGTAAAGTGAAAAAGTTGGTCGTAGGAGTAGGTTTGCATAGTAACGGGGGTTCAATTCAGGCCAAATCTCGGCAAAGATAAGTATCAGTCAGCAGGGATCCGTGACCGATTTTCAGGAGTTAACGGTGAGTGAGGATGAAAAAGAGAGACACGAGTCTTTGGGAGAGAAAGCCAATTTTATGCTTCGGCAGCGAGCAATCGAGAAACTACTCCTTCTTTCAAAGAATAATAGGAGCAAACCATGGCTTCCACTGGCACATAGCGCAGGATAAACTCGATCAGGCAGCTGGCCACCACGATCATGTCGACACGCATTGGGATCATGCCGGGGATTTTGAGGCGCTCCTCCCGATTGAGAGATTTCAGCATCTCAAAGATCCGCTCGAAATCTCCGGTTGGGAGCTCAAAGGCATGCTGACCGGTGAGTTTGCACTGTAGCATCGAAGCGTAATAGATATCGGTCAGCGTGTCAAAGGTCCCGGAAGCACCCACCAAGCCGGTCGGTTTATAGAATTGCATTGCCTCAATCAATGGCTGAAGTTTTTCCTGACAGTAGGCTTCCAGCTTTTCGACCTCCTCTGGCAGGATCGGATCATGGTAATGGAAGGCGTCCAGAAGGCGCTGGCCTCCGATCTCAAAGCTTTTTTTCCAGAAAACTTCCTGCGAAGTGCCGATGATAAACTCGACCGAACCTCCGCCGATGTCCATCATCAGCGTGACGCGGCCGTTGAGCGAACCGGAAAAGTTGATGCCCTCATAGATAAGCTGGGCTTCCTCGTCGCCGGAGATGACATGGATGTCGATGTTCAAATCCTTTTTGACTTTGGAGACAAATTCGGGACCGTTTTCTGCATTGCGAACCGCGCTGGTAGCAAAAGCAAAAACCTGATCAATGTGCTCGCCATCGATCAGGTTTTTGAAGTGCCGCAAGGTATGAAAGGCCCTTTTCTGGGCGTCTGGAGCGATTTGATTTTGACTGATTCCGCCTTGACCGATCTTGACTGGGATTTTTTCCTTGTAGATAGTCCTGAAACTTTTCCCATTCAACTCCACCAATAACAAATGAAATGTATTGGTGCCCATGTCTATTACCGCGGCTTTTCGGATACTCATAATCTGCCAAAATTTTGGATGGGCGAATATAGAAAGTTTTTGATAAGTACAATTTTGAGGCAAAAAAATGGCAAAAGGTGTTTTGCTCCTTCCATGCTGGGATGCTTTTGAAATCGATGGTTTTATCGAAAATATTGTCTCTGACAGGTACAGACTTCTCTCTTTTAGGAGGAAAAAGGGGGCCTGAGTAAGAATAAAAGTGCTTCGCACAACTTTTCTGTTTTTGCGGTTTTCAATTCCCTGTTCGGGCTATATTTGGTCAGGATAAAAAAATCTAAAATGTCTGAACAGCATAAACCCGCGACCTTGCCCGACAGCGCAGAAAAGTTTGAACTCCTTCGAAAGAAAAACGCCGAAGCCCAAAAAGGCGGCGGGGATTCCCGAATCGCAGCCCAACATAAAAAAGGCAAGCTTTCGGCCCGCGAACGGGTCGAGTTGCTGATGGATGAGGGGACGTTTGAGGAGATTGACCGCTTTGTGATGCATCGATCCAAAGACTTTGGTTTAGACAAAGAGCATTATCTGGGAGACGGGGTGATCACGGGTTACGGAGAAATCAATGGAAGACTGGTGTATGTTTTTTCTCAGGATTTCACGGTTTTTGGAGGATCTTTGTCAGAAACCCACGCGGAGAAAATCTGCAAAATCATGGATATGGCCATGAAAAACGGAGCTCCAGTGATTGGATTAAACGATTCAGGCGGAGCAAGAATCCAGGAAGGAGTAAATTCCCTCGGGGGCTATGCCGATATATTTTATAGAAATACGCTAGCGTCTGGAGTGATTCCGCAGATTTCGGCCATCATGGGCCCGTGTGCTGGCGGAGCAGTGTATTCTCCTGCGATTACGGATTTTATCCTGATGGTGGAAAATACCTCCTATATGTTTGTGACTGGCCCAAATGTGGTCAAAACCGTCACGCAAGAGAACGTCTCTGCGGAGGAATTGGGAGGAGCTTCGGCGCACAGTACCAAGTCTGGGGTGACGCATTTTGCCTGCGCCAATGAGATGGAAGCGATCAAACACATCAAGCGATTGCTAAGCTATATTCCTCAAAACTGCGAAGACACCGCTCCCGTCTATCCTTACGAATTGAAGAAAGATGAAACGAGGAAAGTTCTCGACGCGATCGTTCCCGAAAATGCCAACCATCCCTACGACATCCGCGACGTGGTCAGGGGGATTGTCGATGAGGAATCTTTCTTGGAAGTGCATGAAAATTATGCAGACAATATCGTAGTGGGTTTTGCGAGAATCGCCGGGCGAAGCATCGGAATCGTAGGGAATCAGCCGCAATCGATGGCCGGTGTCTTGGATAATAACGCCTCGGTCAAGGCCGCCCGCTTTGTCAGGTTTTGCGACAGCTTCAATGTCCCGCTGTTGGTATTGGTGGATGTTCCCGGATTTTTGCCGGGGACGGATCAGGAATGGAACGGGATCATCACCAACGGGGCGAAGTTGCTGTATGCGTTTTCTGAAGCGACCGTACCGAGAATCACAGTGATCACCCGGAAGGCGTACGGCGGAGCTTATGACGTCATGAACTCCAAACACATCGGAGCGGATTTGAATTACGCATGGCCGACCGCGGAGATCGCTGTGATGGGAGCCAAGGGTGCTGCCGAAATCATCTTCAAAAAAGAAATCGCCGAAGCTGCTGATCCGGAAGGGAAACTTCAGGAAAAGGTCGATGAATACACGGCCAAGTTTGCCAATCCCTATCGCGCTGCCCATCGGGGCTTTATCGACGAGGTGATTTTCCCCTCCGAAACCCGCACCAAACTTATAAAAGCCTTCAAAATGCTCGAAAACAAGGTGGATAAACTGCCGAGGAAGAAGCACGGAAATATACCTTTGTAATAATTCAACTGTTAATAATTAACGACAATCTCTAAGATGGATTCGAACACCTTTTTACATAAATACCTTAATAATGCCTCACCAACGGGTTTCGAAGCCTCCGGCCAACAGATTTGGCTGGATTACATCCGACCTTTTGTCGACACCTATTTCACTGACAACTATGGGACGGCTGTCGGTGTGATCAATCCCGAGGCAGAATACAAAGTGGTCATCGAAGCGCACGCCGACGAAATCAGCTGGTTTGTAAACTACATCAAAGACGACGGCTACATCTATGTGCGTCGCAATGGCGGTTCGGATCACATGATCGCGCCATCCATGCGGGTGAATATACACACCGACAAGGGCGTAGTTCCCGGTGTTTTCGGCTGGCCTGCGATCCATGTCAGAAAAGAAGGCAAAGAGGATGCGCCTACCCTGGACAATATCTTCATCGACGTGGGTGCCCGCGCCAAAGCCGAAGTGGAGGAAATGGGCATTCATGTCGGTTGCGTCATCACTTTCAAAGACGAGCTGACGGAATTGAATGGAAAATTCTGGTCTGGACGCGCTTTGGACAATAGAATTGGGGGCTATATGATTGCGCAGGTTGCCCGGAGAATCAAAGAAGCGGGAGCGGAATTGCCTTTCGGGCTATACGTCGTCAACGCGGTGCAGGAAGAAATCGGACTTCGAGGCGCAGAGATGATCGCCCATCGGATCAAGCCGAACGTGGCAATCATTACCGACGTTTGCCACGACACCACCGCTCCTCTATATAATAAGGTGACAAGTGGGGATCAGACTGCGGGCAAAGGGCCTGTTTTGACTTATGGCGCTTCGGTTCATAAAAAGTTGCTCGACCTAATTATCGCTACCGCGAGAAAAAAGGAGATTCCATTCCAGCGTGCAGCTGCCTCCAGAGTCACCGGTACCGATACTGATGCATTTGCCTATTCTAATGAGGGAGTGCCTTCAGCGCTCATTTCCCTTCCTCTGAAATACATGCACACCACGGTCGAGACGGCAAGCAAAGACGACATCGAGCAGGTGATTAACCTGATGTATGAGTTTTTAATAGACTTCGATCCCAGTTTTGATTTTAGATATATAAAGTAGCTCTCAGCCCATAGTCCATCGTTCTGATGGGCTATGGGCGAGAAACTATTTGCCGCAATGTACTTCACCGATCATCTTTCTCGTAGCGTTTTTCTCCCAAAGCCACCCCAGCGGATCATCTCTCTGGTTCCCTCGCAGACCGAGCTGCTGGTGGACTTGGGTTTGGAGGAGCAGATTGTCGGCGTGACGAAGTTCTGCGTTCATCCAGGACATTTGATGAAGAGCAAAACCATTGTAGGCGGTACTAAGAATTACCGATTTGACGTCATAGAGCGTTTAAAACCGGACTTGATAATCGGGAATAAAGAGGAAAACGATCGGGAAGGGATTGAAAAGCTGGCTTTGAGCTATCCGGTTTGGATGAGTGATATTTTTGATCTGAATGATTCCATGCGGATGATTTCTGATTTGGGGAAAATCACCGGGACGGAAACTGAAGCTGAGGGGATGGTTGCCCAAATCCAGAATTCACTAAGCGAGAAAGTACCGTGTAAAGGTACTTGCGTCTATCTGATTTGGGAAAAGCCCAAGATGGCCGCGGGCAAACAGACATTCATCGATTCGATGCTTTCACTGGCAGGTTTTGAAAATGTAGTCAAGGAGGCCCGTTATCCCGCGATCAGTGAGCAGGAGTTGATTCAGCTTTCCCCGGAGTACGTGCTGCTGAGTTCTGAGCCTTTTCCTTTTGGGGAAAAGCACAGGGAAGCGATTCAGATGCTTTTGCCAAAGTGTAAAATTCTTCTAGTCGATGGAGAGATGTTTTCCTGGTATGGCAGTCGTCTACTTCATTCAATGGAATATTTCAAAAGATTATGAATAAAGCCTGGGATTGCTTCCCTTTTCCACTCATAAAAAATAAGCTTTCGCGGCGCCACTTTTGTAAAAAATTCAATTAACTTTTACGCGCTGAATTATTAGATCTGTTTTATTAAGGATTGAAAAATACACTGCTTTTCTAGAAAGCGTCGTTAGCCGTAGCAACGTTAAACCTACCCAACTTGTTAAATCTAAAAAGGAGTACCCATAAATCATGAAATTACTTTAAAGCTATGAAGAGAAGTTCGATCGCCGTGGCAGCTATGCTGGCTATGGCCTGGGCTTGCAGCCCAAAAACAACCGAAGAAACAGCCGAAATCACTGAGGAAGTGGTCGTGGTTGCGGATAATTCATTGTCGGAAGAAGAGAAAGCGGCCGGCTGGATGCTCCTTTTTGATGGGACATCAATGGAAGGCTGGAGAGCCTTCAACGGAGACTCTACCCCGCCAAACTGGATCATTGAGGATGGAGCAATGAAAGGGCTGGGTGCAACAGGCGGAGAAGATTTCGGTGGCGATGTGGTATTTGGTCCTATGGAGTTTGAAGAGTTTGAGATGGAATTCACCTGGAAGATCTCGCCAGGCGGCAACAGCGGCGTATTTTACCATGTAGTTGAAGATCCAAAATACAAAGCCCCTTATTATACAGGTCCAGAATATCAGGTGATCGATCAGCTGGGTTTTGCACAGCCGTTGGAAGACTGGCAGTCAATCGGTGCTGACTACGCCATGTATGTACCAGACTACGAAGGCGTGGTAAAACCTGCCGGAGAGTGGAACACTTCAAAAATTATCTTCTCTACGCAGGGCTCCAGCTATTGGCTGAATGGTAAAAAGACGGTGGAGTTCATTCCTTATTCTGATGATTGGAATACAAGGAGAAACTCCGGCAAGTGGAATGACTTCCCTGATTACAAGATTGCCAAGAAAGGATTGATCGCTCTTCAGGATCATGGCGACGCAGTTTGGTTCAAGAACATTAAAATTAGACCCCTTTAAAAATAACCTATTTATGAAAAAATTAGTAATCGTTGGACTTTTGCTTTTGGTGACTCAGGTGACTTTTGCCCAAAAGAAGAAAAAACTCTTTAATGGAAAAGACCTTACCGGCTGGGTGATCTATGGTACCGAAAAGTGGTATGTAGAAGATGGTTTGTTGATCTCTGAAAGTGGCCCTGACAAGGGATATGGATATTTGGGAACAGAGGAACAGTTTGATGACTTTGAAATCAATCTCGAATTCAAACAGGAAGCAAATGGAAACAGCGGGGTCTTTATCCGTTCTACCGTAGATGGAACCAAGGTTTCGGGCTGGCAAGTAGAGGTGGCACCTCCGGGTCATGATACCGGTGGGATCTATGAATCTTACGGCAGAGGCTGGTTGGTGAAGCCTGATCCAGAAAAAGACAAGGCGTTGAAGTTCGGAGAATGGAACAAAATGAAAATTGTTGTCAAAGGAGATAATGTTACTTCTTATGTAAACGGAGTGGAGATGGTCAATTATTCAGACGCTAAAATCGGCGAAGGAAAGGGAGGAGTTTTGCTTCAGATTCATGATGGCGGTGGAATTAAAGTCTACTGGCGAAATATTGAATTGGAGGAGCTGTAAAATTCAGAATATTCTATATGCTAAGCCCTGGGGATTGAGTTCTCAGGGCTTTTTTAATTGTAAAAACTTTTCCTTGATCATTTTCAGGGAGTTAGGTTTGGGAGAGATTTTTTTTGGAGTAGGGTATTGTTGTGGAGAAAAAAAGGGGGATATTTGCACTCCCAATCGAGGCGAACGGTGTCGAGTCGAGGCGAACGGTGTCGAGGGAAATTGAAATGAGGGAGTGTGGTGGGTATAAAAACCCGGAACAGGCGCCGGGGAGGCGGAAAAATTAAAAAATTTATTTTCCGATCCGGTTGCAAATAGAAAAACTTCACTTACCTTTGCATCCCGGTTCGCAAGGAACGGAAAGCAGAAAGAGAAAACGAGACGGAAATCAGGGAGGTGACTCCGGATTTTGACAGTCCAGCTGAAAGCGGTTGGGCAAGTTCTTTGAAATGTTGTAAGAGATAGAAAGCCTGAGGAAACGACAGGGGTCATCAGGGCAGCTTCGGCGCCTGTTTGACTGATACGAATGATAATTTACAATGGAGAGTTTGATCCTGGCTCAGGATGAACGCTAGCGGCAGGCCTAATACATGCAAGTCGA